>JBCCWO010000075.1:0-1613 GCA_039193455.1 Pseudomonadota bacterium | reverse complement strand
GCCCAAGCGTGTGAAAGAGCTTTGCCCGATCATTGAACTCAGCGGTCCCCGCTACCCGGTGATGGG
The DNA here is from genome assembly GCA_039193455.1 of Pseudomonadota bacterium. Taxonomy (GTDB): domain Bacteria; phylum Pseudomonadota; class Alphaproteobacteria; order Rhodobacterales; family Rhodobacteraceae; genus JBCBGF01. The sequence goes on along the minus strand of JBCCWO010000075.1, from coordinate 1,547 downwards.
CGCGCTCTGGCAGCCGCGCGGCGGTACCGCACGCCACGATGCGGTGGCCTGGGGCTATGCGCGGGCCTGCTCGGACATGGGCATGGATATCATTCAGAAATGCGAGGTCACGGCGGTGCGCCGCGACGGCGGCAAGGTCGTCGGAGTGACCACAAACAAAGGCGAGATCGATTGCGAGAAACTCGGCATCGTGGTCGCCGGCCATTCCGGAGTTCTGGCCGACATGGCCGGGTTCCGTCTGCCGATCGAATCCGTGGCCCTGCAGGCGCTCGTGTCCGAGCCGATCAAACCCTGCATGGATGTGGTCGTGATGGCCAACACCGTCCACGGATACATGAGCCAGTCCGACAAGGGCGAGATGGTGATCGGTGGTGGCGCGGACGGGTTCAACAACTATACGCAACGCGGATCATTCCACCACGTGGAAGAAACCGTGCGTGCCCTCATTGAAACCTTCCCGATGATCTCGCGCCTCAAGATGCTGCGCTGGTGGGGCGGGATCGTCGACATGACGGGCGACCGCTCGCCGATCCTGTCGAAAACACCCGTCGAGAACCTCTTCATCAATTGCGGCTGGGGCACCGGTGGCTTCAAGGCGATCCCGGGTTCCGGCTGGGGCTTTGCGGAATTGATGGCCAAAGGCACCTCGCCGTTGTGCGACGCCTTCTCGCTCGACCGCTTCACCGAGGGCCGCTTCATCGATGAAAGCGTGGCGGCGGGGGTGGCGCATTGACGGTCGCGCCTGAAATGCGGCCCGACAGCGATGCTCGCATTGCCGGTCGCCCTCGTGCTCGGGCCGCGCACCTGCATGACATGGGACGCCGGTGATGGCCTATTGCGAAGACATGGCCGAAACCATGCGCGCCGATCTCGGCGTCGAACCGGGGCTGTCCGAGAGAAAGATGTTCGGTGGGCTCTGCTTCCTGCTGCATGGCAACATGGTCTGCGGCTTGCACAAGGACGGTGCGATGTTCCGCGTCGGCAAGGGCAACGAATCCGTCGCGCTGCAAAAAGGCGCCGCTCCGCTCAGTTTTACGGGACGCAAAATGGGCGGCATGGTCGAACTGGATCCGGGTGCTTACGACGACACCGACCTGCGCCGCTGGCTCGTCCAGCGTGCGCTGGCCCATGCCGCCAGCCTGCCACCGAAAGGGGGCGTCTGATGTCAGTCTTTGCCCGGCACCTTGATTTTCTCTCCCTGGCCCGCTTCTGCGCCAAAGAAAACCAGATCGCTGATATCAACCTCGCGCCCGCCACGCGCCGCCTTGCGCTTGGCCACACCACGGCGTTCCAGCGCGAACATTACAAGGGCCAGCGCGATCAACGCGCCGAACACCAGAACGGCCAGAGCTTGCTCACTCATCACAGAACCTCTCTGTCAACTCTGCTTGACAAATTAGCCCAAATTCCGGCGTCCGGCTACGGCCATGACGTCGCCCCCGCCAGCGGAGCCCGCCCATGCTGATCCTGCGATGCCCCTATTGCGGCGTGGATGTCGACGAAACCGAACTGACCCCGGGGGGCGAGGCGCATCTGAAACGCTTCGG
>JBCCWO010000074.1:0-1717 GCA_039193455.1 Pseudomonadota bacterium | reverse complement strand
GGCGACAAACGGCAGCTTCAGTGGTTAAGCTTTGAACGAGCGAACGTCCGAAATTGGTGACGCGAAGCGGCCATTGATTCGAACCACGGTTTATGGATGCAATGGGCCGTCCGCGCTCCCGACCATGTCCGCTTCCTGCGCGTTGCCGACGTTGAACCGGTGCGCGCCTCAGGTCAGCTTTCGAGAAAGGCTAACTGTAAATCTGAGCGCCGACGCTCACGCTGTCGGATGTCTGCTCTGGCAGATCTGCCAAAATCGGTGTTGCGCAGCAGCTAATGGCTCCTTCCCGCCCGTTTCGGCCAAGGTTCTAAGGTTCTACCCCAACCAGTGTTGGTGCGGTAGTCTGATGCTTGACGGTATTATTGAGAGCATCAGCAATGACGGACGGCGATTCTTCTTCTCGTTTTGATCACTACCGTGAGCGCCCACTGGATGCCGTTGCGCGCAGGATCCGGTTGGGCGATCGGGTATCGGGCCCGGAGCTGGCCGCAGCGATTGGAACCTTTGATGACACCACGCTACCGAAGGAGGTGCGTGAGATGGTCTGCGAGATTTTGGAACACTGGAACTCTAGAAAACCAGGGCCCAAGCCTATGCCTGCTGACGCAAAGCGAGGCGAACAGATTGAACTTCGCTTCTGGTATCGAGTTTTCAAGGCGCATCTCGACGGAGATCCTTGCGATGATCCGGAACTGGCAAGGCTCATCGAAGACCAACTTGAAGCCATCGGTACGGACCATCCCAAACACGAGCAGGCGGCGATGCTGACCAGCTTCATGGTTTATGGAAACTCTGGCCACTACCGGAGCGCTCAGAACAAGATCTCTGCACGGAGTTCCCCCGGCCAATAGCGTGCGTGCCATCGTGAACGCGCTTTGCAAGCTTGCCGCCCACGTCAAACAACGTGGAGTGCAAAATGAATCTGACCGACTTACGCATCGAGAACCGTCCGATCGATGCCTTGACCCCCTATGCCAACAACCCCCGGACGCATTCTGCCAGGCAGATCCGCCAGATTGCCGAGAGCCTGAAGCGGTTTGGCTGGACCAATCCTGTGCTGATCGATGCGGAAGATCGCATCATGGCCGGGCATGGCCGGGTCGCGGCTGCTCGTAAGCTCGCCATGTCAGAGGTGCCGACTATCCGGTTGGACCATCTGAACGAGGCCGAGCGGCGCGCGTATATCCTGGCCGATAACAAACTGGCCGAGAATGCCGGATGGGACGAGGAACTGCTGGCAATTGAGCTGCAGTTTCTTGTCGATACAGATCTCGGATTTGAGGTCGAGATAACCGGATTCGAAACCGCCGAGATCGATCGGCTCCTGTCCTTCGAGGAGGTCGATGATGCGCCCGAGGAGGTGGCCTTGCCAGGATCAGATGCTGCTCCTGTATCACGGCCTGGGGATCTTTGGCAGATCGGACCACATCGATTGCTCTGCGGCGACGCGTTGGAGCGGGCGAACTGGGACCGGCTGGTTAATGGCGAGCGGGCCCAAATGGCGTTCACCGATCCGCCTTACAACGTCCCGATCAGAGGTCATGTCTCAGGGCTGGGCAAGACGCAGCATCGGGCGTTTGCAATGGGCTGCGGCGAGATGGATGCAACCGCTTTCACGGGCTTTCTCACGACGGTCTTCGAGCACCTCGTCGCTGTCAGTCACGAGGGCGCAATCCACTACCATTGCATGGATTGGCGCCACATGGGCGAGATGCTG
>JBCCWO010000073.1:0-2112 GCA_039193455.1 Pseudomonadota bacterium | reverse complement strand
TGCGGTTTCACCGGCGACCACGGCCTTGCGCGGCCCGGTACCCGTGAGGGTCGTTCGCAGTGTGACAGGCGCGCCGCGCTCTGCTGCCTCATCGCAAGCTAGAAGCCAGTCTGTGTCGACGGGCTCCAAGCGTTCGATCAACAGCCGCACATGGCCGCCGCAGCACTGCGCCAGGAGCGGTCCAAGAGGATGATCTTGCAGCAAAAAATGACGTTCGCGATCGCCAAGAAGCCGACGCGCTTGATCGATCGCGACCTGCTCGAGATTGCCCCCGCCAATTGTACCGTGGACGGTGGTGGGCGTCACCGCCATGCGCACGCCGCGCTCTCGCGGCGTTGATCCTTCCACGGCGCATTGGGTGATTAGCGCCGCGGGTTCTCCTCTTTCGACTGCCGAGAGGCAGAACTGGGTGAGAGCATGAAGGTCGGCCATTGCCGTTTAGTTTACGCTATCAAGCGCCGCTGCGCGAGCCTTGGCATCTTCTATGGCCATTAGCACACGCTCTGGGGTCGCTGGCGCGTCGAGCTTGGGAAACACCTTGCCGCCTGCAGCCGCCGTTACCGCGTGGGTGATGGCCGAGAAAACCGAGATCGCCAGCATGAAGGGGGGCTCGCCCACGGCTTTGGACCGGTGGATCGTCTGGACCTTGTTCCGGCCAGAGGCCCACAAAGCGGCGTTGAATGTCAGCGGCCGATCGCCGGCCGTTGGTATTTTATAGGTCGACGGAGCATGTGTGCGCAGGACGCCCTTGTCGTCATAGACAAGCTCCTCACTGGTCAGCCACCCCATGCCCTGGATGAAACCACCTTCAACCTGACCCATATCGATCGCAGGGTTCAGCGACTCGCCCACATCATGGAGAATATCGGTCTGCAGAACACGTGTTTCGCCGGTTAAGGTGTCGATGGCCACTTCTGACACCGCTGCACCGTAGGCGAAGTAGTAGAAAGGGTGCCCGCGATGCTGCGACCGATCATAATCGATGGTCGGTGTCCGATAGTATCCCGTCGCCGACAGAGAGATCCGGCCGAGATAGGCTTTCTTCACAAGCTCGGCAAAGGACAGCCGGTGCGGGCCAACCAGCACGTCGTTGGCGTCGAAAAGAACTGCCTCGGGCGCCACCTCATGGGTCTCTGCGGCAAAGGCGATCAGGCGCTCTTTGATCGTTCGCGCGGCGTTGCGCGCGGCCATGCCGTTGAGGTCGGAGCCCGATGAGGCGGCCGTGGCTGACGTGTTTGGCACTTTATCCGTACGCGTTGAGGACACTTTGATGCGATCGATATCGATCTGGAACTCATGGGCGACAACCTGGGCAACCTTGACCATCAGGCCCTGGCCCATCTCCGTCCCGCCATGGTTCAGGTGAACGCTGCCATCCGTGTAGACATGGATCAGAGCGCCCGCTTGGTTGAGATGCTTGGTCGTGAACGAGATGCCGAACTTGACGGGCGTGAGGGCGATCCCCTTTTTGATGACGGTGCTTGAGGCATTATGGGTGTCCACGCCTTGTCGCCGTTCACGGTACCGGGCGGACTCCATCAGCTCGGTGATCAGCATGCTAGCGACACAGTCATCGACGGTCTGATGATAAGGCGTTAGGTTACGCTCACCATCGGCATAGAGATTGGCCAGCCGCACATCGACGGGGTCCTTATCGAGCGCAAATGCAACCTCATCGATCATCCGCTCCGCTGCCAGCATCCCTTGCGGGCCACCAAAGCCGCGAAAGGCTGTGTTGGAGACGGTGTGGGTCCTGAGGCGCCGCGACGCGATCCGAACGTCGGGGTAGTAATAGCAATTGTCCGCATGGAACATCGCACGGTCGTTGATGGCGAAGGAAAGGTCCGTGGCATGACCACACCGCGACGCGAGCGCGAAGTGGGCTGCAGTCAGCCGTCCGTCAGCATCATATCCGACGTCGTAGCGCGCAAGAAAATCGTGCCGTTTGCCCGTCATACGCATGTCGTCATCGCGATCAAGGCGACATTCGACCGGACGGTTGGTGCGTGTGGCGGCGAGGGCGGCTGCCGCGGCCATGATGGTCGACTGCGTCTCCTTGCCGCCAAAGGCGCCGCCCATCCGCCGCACCTCCACCGTCACGGCGGCGTCGGG
>JBCCWO010000072.1:0-2199 GCA_039193455.1 Pseudomonadota bacterium | reverse complement strand
GGACGCGCTGCACCTCTTCGCGGGTGCGGTACTTGGCAGGATCCGACATCGAATGCCCGCGATACCGGTAGGTCTTGACCTCAAGGATGAAGGGGCCGTCCCCGGCGCGACAATGCGCAACCGCCCGCTCGCCCGCGTCCTTCACCGCAAGCACATCCATCCCGTCGACCATCTCGCCGGGGATGCCAAACGCCGCGCCGCGCGTGTAAAGATCCGGGGTCGACGTCGATCGCGACTGCGCCGTGCCCATCGCATACTGGTTGTTCTCGATCACGAAGATCACCGGCAGCGACCACAGTGCGGCCATGTTGAACGTCTCGTAGATCTGGCCCTGGTTGGCCGCGCCATCGCCGAAATAGGTGAATGTCACCCGGTCATTGCCCAGATACTTGTCGGCAAAGGCCAGACCCGCGCCCAAAGGCACCTGCGCGCCGACGATCCCGTGACCGCCATAGAAATGCTTCTCTTTCGAGAACATGTGCATCGAGCCGCCCTTGCCCTTGGAATAGCCACCCACGCGGCCCGTGAGCTCGGCCATCACGCCGCCGGGATCCATGCCGCAAGCCAGCATGTGCCCGTGGTCCCGATAGGAGGTGATGCGCTTGTCGCCCTCGTCTGCCGCCGCTTCGAGACCAACGACCACTGCCTCCTGCCCGATATAGAGATGGCAGAACCCTCCGATGAGCCCCATGCCGTAAAGCTGGCCGGCCTTTTCTTCGAACCGGCGGATCAGCAGCATGTCGCGGTAATAGGCTTTCAGCGCGTCCGCCGAGATATTCGGTTTCTTCGAGGATTTGCGCGCGGCCATGGGCCTCAGCCCTCCCTTGGCTGAATAGTTTAGCGTTAAACTATGTGATAGGGCATTCCGCTGCGCCTGTGTAGGGGGTTTGCGGGGCCGCGGGGAGAGGTAACCGTGCGACGGACCCGAAGCCACGTGCCCGGCACTGGCAGATGCCGCCAGTTTCAAGCGAGAAGCCGCGCGAGCGCCCGACCTCGGGTGGACGTATCTGCATCGCATCCCGGCCGCATTATGGTTCTGTCATGGAGAGACCTTTCGACGACCCGTGTCGCCCGCAAAAGCGCCCTCCCGGGGGGAGGTCGGGCGCTCGCGTGGCGGCCTGCGGCCTTGATTCCCCGCGAAACCGACGCGCTGTCTGATGCACTCCGTGTTCGGAAAGTCGCCTTCGGTCTACCGATCCTTCGATCAGGTCCGATTGGGAAAACCCGGCCTTCAGCGAATGACGATCTCGTCCGCCCGGATCAGGCCCAGCACCGACCGCGCCTGTTCGTCCAGCAGATCCAGATCCAGATACCCGTCCGACAGCCGCAGGGTGAGGTTCTCCATCCGGCTCACCTCGGCGCGCAACCGGTCCAGATCCATCTGAAGGTCCTTGGCCTCGGCGGCGACTTCCGCGCGGCGAAAAAGACCATAATCGCCCTGAACCGCGGCAAAGGTGAAATAGATGCAGAGCGCAAACGCCGCTGCAAAAAATGCCAATGTGCCTAACGTCGGCCGGTTGTTACGGGTCACGCTGCTCTGCCTGTTCCGCACCCTTTCTGGGCGTCTGGGGGCACTATGGCACAAGCGATTCGCCCTGTGAATCCCTCACATGGCAGAAATCCGCTTATTCTCGCAGAATTGTCGCGCCACGGGTCCAAGGGCGGGGCCACGACCGCACAGAAACCGTCTCAGCCGGCGCGGGAGGCCTCGTATATGCCGTCGATGGCCTCGGCAATGGTGCCTTCGAACTCGGCATCGCTTTGCTGTGCACTCAGCCCTTCGGTCAGTGCCCGGCTGAAGCTGGCGATCATGCCGCTCTGTTTCGACAAGCGGCTGTTCGCCTCCTCCCGGCTATAGCCGCCGGAAAGGGCCACCACACGCATCACCCGCGGATGATCGATCAGCGGTTTGTAGTGGTTCGCCGCTTCGGGCAGCGTGAGCTTGAGCATCACGTTCTGGCCGTCTTTCAGAGTTTTCAGCTGGATCAGGATCTGGTCGCGCAAAAGCGCCTCGGCATCGGCCTTGTCGGCGATGCTGATGGTGACCTCGGGCTCGATGATCGGCACCAGACCATGACCGAGGATCTGCCGGCCGATCTCGAATTGCTGGGCCACATTGGTTGCAATCCCGCCGCGATCCGCCGCATCGATCACCGACCGCATCTTGGTGCCAAAGATCCCCTTGGCCACAGCGCGTTC
>JBCCWO010000071.1:0-2543 GCA_039193455.1 Pseudomonadota bacterium | reverse complement strand
GTCGAACCCCGACAACTCCAACCAGAACATGGGTAAAGCCGGCCGCATGCGCCACAAAGGCATCCGCCCAAGCGTCCGTGGTGTCGTCATGAACCCGATCGACCACCCGCACGGTGGTGGTGAAGGCCGCACCTCCGGCGGTCGCCATCCGGTGACCCCCTGGGGCAAGCCGACCAAGGGCGCGCGGACCCGTGACACCAACAAAGCCAGCCAGAAACTGATCCTGCGCTCGCGCCACGCCAAGAAGAAAGGACGCTGAGCCCATGGCCCGTTCCGTTTGGAAAGGCCCCTTCGTCGACAGCTATGTCCTGAAGAAGGCCGAGAAGGCGCGCGAGAGCGGCCGCAACGAGGTCATCAAGATCTGGTCGCGCCGTTCGACGATCCTGCCCCAGTTCGTGGGCCTCACCTTCGGGGTCTACAACGGGCAAAAGCACATCCCCGTGCTCGTCTCGGAGGACATGATCGGCCAGAAATTCGGCGAATATTCTCCGACCCGCACCTATTACGGGCACGCGGCGGATAAGAAAGCGAAGCGGAGGTAAGTCATGGGCAAGGAAAAAAACCCCCGCCGCGTGGCTGACAACGAAGCAATGGCCAAGCTGCGCATGCTTCGCACCAGTCCGCAGAAACTCAACCTCGTGGCCGCGATGATCCGGGGCAAGAAGGTCGACAAGGCATTGAACGATCTGACGTTCTCGAACAAGCGCATCGCGCTCGATGTCAAGAAGTGCCTGCAATCCGCCATCGCCAACGCCGAGAACAATCACAATCTCGATGTCGACGAACTGATCGTGGCCGAGGCCTATGTCGGCAAGAACCTGACGATGAAGCGTGGCCGCCCCCGCGCCCGGGGCCGGTTCGGGCGGATCATAAAGCCGTTTTCCGAACTCACCATCAAGGTGCGTGAAGTCGAGGAGCAAGCCTAATGGGAAACAAAGTCAATCCGATCGGCATGCGCCTTCAGGTCAACCGCACCTGGGACAGCCGCTGGTACGCCGACACCAAGGATTACGGTGATCTTCTGCTCGAAGACATCGCGATCCGCGATTTCATCAGCACCGAATGCAAGCAGGCCGGCATCAGCCGGGTGATCATCGAACGGCCGCACAAGAAGTGCCGCGTCACCGTGCACACCGCGCGTCCGGGCGTGATCATCGGCAAGAAAGGCGCCGATATCGAAACCCTGCGCAAGAAGCTGGCGAACATGACCGACAGCGAGTTGCACCTCAACATCGTCGAAGTCCGCAAGCCAGAGCTTGACGCGGTTCTTGTGGGCGAAAGCATCGCCCAGCAGCTTGAACGCCGCGTCAGCTTCCGTCGCGCGATGAAACGGGCGGTGCAGAACGCCATGCGCATGGGCGCGCTCGGCATCCGGGTCAACGTCTCGGGCCGTCTCGGCGGGGCAGAGATTGCGCGGACCGAATGGTATCGTGAGGGGCGCGTGCCGCTTCATACCCTGCGGGCCGACATCGACTATGCCAATGTAGAGGCGGAAACCCCCTACGGCATCATCGGTATCAAGGTCTGGATCTACAAAGGCGAGATCATGGAGCATGATCCCTCCGCCCGCGACCGCAAGGCCCAGGAACTGCAGGATGGCCCCGCGCCCCGCGGCGCCGGCGGCGGTCGCCGGAACTGAGCGTGAGGATTTAAGAGATGCTACAACCCAAACGCACGAAATTCCGCAAACAGCACAAGGGCCGGATCAAGGGTCTGGCGAAGGGCGGATCGGATCTGACCTTCGGCAGCTACGGCCTCAAGGCCACCCAGCCAGAGCGCGTGACCGCGCGTCAGATCGAGGCCGCCCGCCGCGCCATGACGCGTCACATGAAACGTCAGGGCCGGGTCTGGATCCGCATTTTTCCAGACACGCCGGTGACCTCCAAACCCACCGAGGTCCGGATGGGCAAGGGCAAGGGCTCGGTCGATTACTGGGCCTGCAAGGTCAAACCCGGACGCGTCATGTTCGAAATCGACGGTGTGTCGGAAGGCATCGCGATCGAGGCCCTGCGCCTGGCGGCGATGAAACTGCCGATCAAGACCCGCGTGGTCATCCGCGAGGACTGGTAGGCGCGGCGCACCCGCAGCAAGACCCACCGCGCGCGGACCAGGGCCCGGCACAGCCCGCCGCGGCCACGCCCCTGCAAAAACAAAAACCCCGCCGCTCACCCGGCGGGGTTTTCCTTTGCCGCCTCAACCGCAGGTCCGGCATATGACACATGTATGAAGTGTCCATCGATGAGGATGCAAGGCAGACGCGCGGTTTGGTTTGGCCGGGGGCGCTGATGCGCGCGTTTCACGTCAGGGCGATGGAAATGGAGTACCCGGATCATCTGCCGGTCAAAGGGACCTCACCGCCTGATCTGGCAGCCGGGGGCGCCCCGGTCTGTCCTCCGCGATCAGGCGGGTCTGTCACAGGGCCACGGCGGTGTCGTCGCAGATTGCGTCCGCCCACATCTTTCCCCGGCGAAAGGTATCAATCCTGTAGTCGGTTGCGTGGGCGTTGAAAAAATCGCGCCCGAAGCGGCGCGCATTTTTCAATG
>JBCCWO010000070.1:0-2848 GCA_039193455.1 Pseudomonadota bacterium | reverse complement strand
TTTATGAGGACCTGAGCCAGGATCTGAACTACAACGTCATGTTCAGCCCCCGTGGCGTGATGATGCTGGCCCAGACCCATCACGAGGTGCGGGGCTATCAGCGCACCGCCCATGCCAACGCGTTGCAGGGGGTCGAGACCGAATTCATCCCGCCCAAACGTGTGAAAGAGCTTTGCCCGATCATTGAACTCAGCGGTCCCCGCTACCCGGTGATGGGCGCGCTCTGGCAGCCGCGCGGCGGTACCGCACGCCACGATGCGGTGGCCTGGGGCTATGCGAGGGCCTGCTCGGACATGGGCATGGATATCATCCAGAAATGCGAGGTCACCGGCATCCGCCGCGATCAGGGCCGCGTTGTCGGGGTTACGACAACCAAGGGCGAGATCGACTGTGACAAGCTGGGCATCGTTGTCGCGGGGCATTCCGGCGTGCTGGCCGACATGGCCGGGTTCCGGCTGCCGATCGAATCCGTGGCGCTGCAGGCGCTCGTGTCCGAGCCGATCAAGCCCTGCATGGATGTGGTCGTGATGGCCAACACCGTGCACGGTTACATGAGCCAGTCCGACAAGGGCGAGATGGTGATCGGCGGCGGCGCGGACGGCTACAACAACTACACGCAGCGCGGCAGCTTCCACCATGTCGAGGAAACCGTGCGCGCGCTCATCGAGACTTTCCCGATGATCTCGCGCCTCAAGATGCTGCGCTGGTGGGGCGGGATCGTCGACATGACGGGCGACCGCTCACCGATCTTGTCGAAAACACCCGTCGAGAACCTCTTCATCAATTGCGGTTGGGGCACCGGCGGCTTCAAGGCGATCCCGGGATCTGGCTGGGGCTTTGCCGAATTGATGGCCAAAGGCACTTCGCCCCTCTGCGATGCTTTCTCACTGGATCGTTTCACCGAAGGCCGCTTTATCGACGAAAGCGTGGCCGCAGGGGTGGCACATTGATGGCCGCGACTGCTTTGACCCAAATCGGCGATGCCTGCATCGCCGATCGCGCCCGACCCGCCCCCCAGGGCGGGCGCGATTGCGCCCACCCCCGGGCCGGGCGCCTGTCTCGCGTTCTTGCGGGGCGTTCCTAATGGCTTATTCCGAAGACATGGCCGAAACCATGCGCGCCGATCTCGGCGTTGAACCGGGGCTGTCCGAGAAAAAGATGTTCGGCGGGCTCTGTTTCCTGCTGCACGGCAACATGGTCTGCGGCGTGCATAAGGGCGGTGCGATGTTCCGCGTCGGCAAGGGCAACGAATCCGCCGCGCTGCAAAAAGGTGCGGCTCCGCTCAGCTTTACCGGTCGCAAGATGGGCGGGATGGTCGAACTGGATGACGGCACATGGGATGACCGCGATCTGCGCCGCTGGCTGATCCACCGATCACTGGCCCATGCCGCCAGCCTGCCACCGAAAGAGGGGACGTGATGCCGATCCCCACCTTAATCCTTGCCCGGTACTTTGATCTTTTGTCCCTGGCCCGCCTCCGAGCCAAAGAACACCAGATCGCTGATGTCCACCTCGCGCCCGCCGCGCGCCTCCTTGCGCTTGGCCACGCCGCGCCGTTCCAGGGCGAACATCACCAGGGCCAACACGATCATTGCGCCGAACACCAGAACGGCCAGAGCTTGCTCACTCATCTCAAAACCTCTCTGTCAACTCCAATTGACAGCCTAGCCCAAATTCCGGCGCCCGGCTACGGCCATGACGCCGCGCCCGGGGATGGAGCCCGCCTATGCTGATCCTGCGATGCCCTTACTGCGGCGTGGATGTTGACGAGACCGAACTGGTCCCTGGCGGCGAGGCGCATCTGAAGCGCTTCGGGCCGGGCTCGGATGACGACAGCTTCCGGGACTACCTGTTTCAGCGTGAAAACCCCAGGGGCGTTCATTTCGAACGCTGGCGCCATGCCGCCGGCTGCGGGAAATGGTTTCATGCCGCCCGGTGCACTCAAACGCTCGAGGTCTTCGGCACCTATTCCGCGCAGCTGATTGCGCCCCCGCAGGAGCTCATCGACCTGATTTCCGAACGGCGCCCGGGCTGGCGCTGGCGGGAGTTCGGCTGATGCGTCTGTCCGATCACACTCACCCATGTCGCGCCGGCACCACCGGCCAAAAGGTCCGCTCATGAGCACGCGCATTGCATCCCACGGCCGCCTGATCGACCGCACGTCACAGATCCGGTTCCGCTTTAACGACAAATGGCTGCGCGGCCATCCGGGCGACACGCTGGCCTCGGCGCTGCTGGCCAACGACCGCATGCTGGTGGGCCGGTCTTTCAAATACCACCGTCCGCGCGGGATCGTGGCGAGCGGCGCGGAAGAGCCGAACGCGCTCGTCAATCTGGGTAAGTTCAGCCAGCTTGAACCCAACCAGCGTGCGACGACGACCGAGCTTTTCGACGACCTCTACGCCACGTCGCAAAACCACTGGCCAAGCCTCGAGTTTGACATCGGCGCGGTCAATTCCGCGCTCGCCCGCTTTCTGCCGGCGGGGTTCTATTACAAGATGTTCATCCATCCCCGGCCGTTCTGGAAATACATCTACGAACCCTTCATCCGGCAATCCGCCGGGCTTGGCCGCGCCCCGGATGCCGAGGCGCGCGACCCCGATACTTATGAACACTTCCATACCCATACCGATGTTTTGGTCATCGGTGGTGGCGTCGCGGGCCTCGCCGCGGCCAGGGCGGCCGCCGCCACGGGCGCGCGGGTTCTGGTGCTGGAACAATCCCCTCACTGGGGTGGTCGCACACCTGTCGATGGCGGCACGATCGACGGGGCCGAGCCCGACGCCTGGGTCACGGACACCGTCGCGGCTCTGTCGGCCATGCCCAATGTCACGTTGCGCAGCCGCAC
>JBCCWO010000069.1:0-2997 GCA_039193455.1 Pseudomonadota bacterium | reverse complement strand
CTGAAGCGGCCGATCCACCGCTCCGGTCTCGGGATCATGCTGCTCAGCCTGAAGCAGGAGGCGGAGATCGGCCGTCTGGTGCGGCGCTACAACTCCGAGATGACCGATCCCACCGAAACCCGCGCCGAACCTGCGGAGGTGCAGCAGATGGCGGCGGATGCGACCCGCCAGGGCTGGTTCAAGTCCTCGAACCTGGTCACCCATGGCGGCGGATCGATCGCGACGCTGTTGCGGCCGCCCCGGGCGCACACGACCCTGGCAGTGGGGTTCGGGCTGCCCGTCTCGCTGCTCAGCGAGAAGGAAGACGCGCTGCGCGAGGTGCTGCTGCGCCACGTGGCGCAGTTTCAGGCGGGTGCGCTCAGCGGTTCTTGAAGACAGGCTGGCGCTTTTCGCGCATGGCCGACAGGCCCTCGGCCACATCCTCGGAATAGGCGCAGCCGCGCACGAGCGCGTCGATCCGTGCGGGGTCCGGGGCTTCGCGCACGATCTCTTTCATGGCGGCCACGGCCTTCGGAGCAAGGGCCGCGGCACGGGCGGCGATCTCTTGTGCCGCGCCCGGCACGTCCTCGGTGATGCAGTCGATGAAGCCTTGGGGGGCCAGATCTTCGGCGACATATTCGCGGTTCAGGTACAGCAACCCCGCCGCCCGGGATGGCCCCAAGGCCGCCGCGATCCGGCGGATGGACGCCGGCACGTAAACGAAACCAAACCGCGCCGCCGGGATCATGAACCGCACGCCCGGCGCCGCGACCAAGGCATCGCACGCCACCGCCACATGGACGCCCCCGCCCATGCAATGGCCGTTCAGCGCCCCGATCAGTGGAGCCGGCATTTTCGCCCACTTTTCAAAGACATCCGAGAACCGGCTGCGCAGGAAATTCTCTGGCTTGAAGTCGCCCAACTCGCCCAGATCAAAGCCCGAGGTGAAGGCCTTGTCCCCTGCCCCGGTCAGGATCACGGCGCGGACGTCTGGGTCCGCCGTGATCTCGTCAGCCAACGCATCCAAGCGATCCAAGCCCGCCGTAGAAATCGCATTGCGCTTGGCAGGCGTGTTGAACGTCACCGTCATCACGGCGCCCTCGCGGGATACCAGGATTTGCGCGTCGGACATCAGTGCTCTCCCTTGTCTCGCGGCACAGTATCGCCCACCGGATCGGATAGCCATTGCGGGCAGGATCGCGTCCTCGATAAAGTCGCTGAAAATGGGAGGTTCCATGCGGCTGAAGGACAAATGCGCGCTGATCATTGGCGCGGGCTCGGTGGCGCCGGGCTGGGGCAATGGGCGCGCTACGGCGGCTGTCATGGCACGCGAAGGCGCCCGGGTGTTCGGTGCCGACCGCGATGCCGATGCGCTGGCGCTGAGCGTCGAGATGATTGCCGAGAAGACCGGCCAGACCATCGACACCGCACCCTGCGACATCACCAACAGCCAAGAGATCGACGCCCTGATCGCCGAGGCGCATGCCCGCATGGGGCGGATCGACATTCTGGTAAACAATGTCGGCGGCTCGATGCCCGGCGATGTCGTGGCCATGGAGCCCGAGGTTTGGCACGGCCAGTTCGAGCACAACATCACCTATGCCTATCAGACCATGAAGCGGGTCATCCCGATCATGGAGGCCCAGGGCGGCGGGTCCATCGTGAACCTCGCCTCGATCGCGGCGCTTCGGTTCTTTGGCCCGGACTGCGTGGCCTATGCCGCCTCGAAGGCCGGGCTCATCAAGATGGGCCAGGTCACCGCGGTCAAATACGCGCCCCGGCATATCCGCGTGAACACCGTGGTGCCCGGCCTAATGCATACGCCGCTGGTCGAGGCCCGCATCGTGCACCAGCGCGGTGACGGGGATGCCGAGAAGGTGATCGCGGCCCGTCATGCCCAGGTGCCCATGGGCCATATGGGCGATGGCTGGGACGTGGCCGAGGCGGTGGCGTTCCTCGCCTCGGACGCCGCCCGCTATATCACGGCGACCGAGCTGGTCGTCGATGGCGGCCTGGCCGCGTCCTGTGTCGCGCCCAACCCGATGGCTGTGTAATGGGGCGCGTCTTCGGTGACTTCCACGTGGGCGAGCGGTTCAAGACCCGCGGGCGCACCATCACCGAGGCCGACATCCACCAATTCGCCCAGTTCACCGGTGACTGGAACCCGGTGCACACCGACGAAACGCACGCCGCACCTCTGCACGGCGGGCGCATCGCCCATGGCCCGATGTTTCCCGGGATCGCCTTCGGCCTGCTGGCCCAGTTCGATCTGATCGAAGGCACTGCGATTGCGCTGAAGGATCTCACCTGGGAATTCACCGCGCCCGTCCGCATCGGAGACACGATCCGCGTGGACATGGAGGTCACCGAAACCTCGCCCCACCCCGCGCGACCTGACCGGGGCCGCGTGACATTCGCGATGGATGTACGCAATCAAGATGAAATTT
Organism: Pseudomonadota bacterium; assembly: GCA_039193455.1. Classification (GTDB taxonomy): domain Bacteria; phylum Pseudomonadota; class Alphaproteobacteria; order Rhodobacterales; family Rhodobacteraceae; genus JBCBGF01. The sequence goes on along the minus strand of JBCCWO010000069.1, from coordinate 571 downwards.
TAGTAAATCACGGCAGAGCGACCGTCGTGCTGAGAACGTGACATGAGCAACCCGCCCGCCACCCGGCGCCCCCATCCAATCCCCTTGGTCTAGAGACGCTCAAGGGGTCAGGTGGGGGCGCGCGGTGGCGGGTGGCCAACCATCAAGGAGAATCCTAACCATGGCCAAAACCGTTATGATCGAAGCCTTCGGCGGCTCGGACGCGATGCAGATCGCGGACCGCGACGTGGACGATCCGGGCCCGGGCGAGATCCGCATCCGCCACGAAGCGTGCGGGCTGAACTTCATCGACATCTACCAACGCTCTGGCGTCTACCCGCTGAACCTGCCGCACCCGTTGGGGATGGAGGGCGCGGGCGTGGTCGAAGCCGTGGGCGACGGCGTCACGCACTTGGTCGAGGGCGACCGCGCGGCCTATGCCACGACCCCTCCGGGCGCTTACTGCGAGGCGCGGGTGATGAACGCCATGGCGGTCTGCAAATTGCCCGATGCGATCAGCTTCGACACCGGTGCCGCTATGATGCTTAAGGGGCTGACAACGCAGTATCTTTTCCGCTCGACCGGGCGGCTG
>JBCCWO010000068.1:0-3009 GCA_039193455.1 Pseudomonadota bacterium | reverse complement strand
TTGAACGCGCACATTCATGAGAAAACTGAGGAGATCGCGGCATTGCTGCCTGATCGACCGAAGGGGTTGAGTACATTCAGGGAGCATTCCTATCGTCGAAATTTGGCACAGTTCCGAAACAGCGAGATCGACGCCGACTGTGCGCAGATGACGGAATTTATGTGCGAGTCCCTAAAAAATGTTCTGCGCTGGAGCACGGCACGTAACTTGGCGCGCATTTCGGTTGTTTCAGAAGGATTGGGTGCAGAATGAAACTTACCTCCCGGGCAATGCCAGCTTCTGAGGGGTTCAAGTCCAACCGAACCGCCCATCTCGACGCCCTCGCGCAGATCTCGGCCGCGGCCGAGGCTGCGCGCATGGGAGGTGGCGAGAAATCCCGGGCGCGGCACGAGGCGCGGGGCAAGATGTTGCCGCGGCGGCGGGTGGCGAACTTGCTCGATCCCGGATCACCTTTCCTCGAGATCGGGGCGACGGCGGCGCATGGGATGTATGACGATGCGGCCCCGGCCGCGGGCGTGATTGCGGGCATCGGCACCATCAAAGGCACGCTGTGCATGGTGGTCTGCAACGATGCCACCGTGAAAGGTGGCACCTATTATCCGATGTCGGTCAAAAAACATCTGCGCGCGCAGGAGATCGCCGAGGAAAACCATCTGCCCTGCGTCTATCTGGTCGACAGCGGCGGCGCGAACCTCCCCAATCAGGATGAAGTTTTCCCGGACCGCGACCATTTCGGACGGATCTTTTTCAATCAGGCCAATATGTCGGCCAAGGGCATCCCGCAGATTGCCGTTGTCATGGGCTCGTGCACGGCCGGCGGGGCCTATGTCCCGGCGATGTCGGACGTGTCGATCATCGTACGAGACCAGGGCACGATATTTCTGGCCGGTCCACCTCTGGTCAAGGCAGCCACCGGAGAGGTGGTCAGCGCCGAGGATCTGGGCGGCGGCGACGTACACACGCGGCTGTCGGGCGTAGCGGATTACCTGGCCGAGGATGATGCCCACGCGCTGGCCTTGGCGCGCCGGGCGGTCAGCCATCTGAACCGGACGGTGCCCAGCTCGGTTCAGTGGCAAACGCCGGAAGATCCCGCCTATGATCCCGATGAGATCTTGGGCGTTGTGCCCGCCGACCTGCGCACGCCCTATGACATCCGCGAAGTGATTGCGCGCATGGTGGATGGCTCCCGGTTCGACGAGTTCAAACCGCGTTTTGGTGAGACGCTGGTGACCGGGTTTGCCCATGTGATGGGCTGCCCGGTCGGCATCATCGCCAACAATGGTGTACTGTTTTCGGAAAGCGCCCAGAAAGGCGCACATTTTGTCGAGCTCTGTTCGCAGCGAAAAACCCCTCTGGTCTTCCTGCAGAACATCACCGGCTTCATGGTCGGGCGGAAATACGAAAACGAAGGCATCGCGCGCCATGGGGCAAAGATGGTCACGGCAGTGGCCACAACGCAGGTGCCCAAGATCACTATGCTTGTGGGCGGGTCGTTCGGGGCCGGCAATTACGGCATGGCGGGGCGGGCCTATGCGCCGCGGTTCCTCTGGACCTGGCCCAACAGCCGGATCTCGGTCATGGGCGGTGAACAGGCGGCGGGCGTTCTGGCCACGGTGAAACGTGACGGGATCGAACGCGCCGGCGGCAGCTGGTCGGCCGAGGACGAGGCCGAATTCAAACGCCCCACCATCGAGATGTTCGAAGAACAGTCGCATCCGCTTTTTGCCAGCGCACGGCTCTGGGATGACGGCATCATAGACCCGCGCCGCAGCCGCGAGGTGCTGGCCCTATCGCTCAAAGCTGCGTTAAACGCCCCGATCGAGGAGACACGCTTTGGCGTGTTCCGGATGTAAAAATGGCCGCGCGTGACAGCCTGGACGCCCTGCGGAAACGCTACCCAGCGGCGCCGAGCTTTACCTTTGGCGACAGCCGGCATCTGTGCGACGCCCTTCTGGCCCTCGTTCGGCAAGGCACCAAACGGGCGACCTGCGGGGCGCTGCGCGACTACATCGCCGATGGTGATCCGCTGCCCGAACCGGGTCGCGCGGACATCGTGCTCGACTGGGATGGTAATCCCGCTTTGGTCATCGAGACGACGGATATGACAATCCGGCAATTCCGCGATGTGACCGAAGAGTTTGCCCTGGCCGAGGGCGAAGACGAGACGCTCGCCGGATGGCGGGCCGGGCATCGCGCCTATTTCGAACGCAATGGAGGCTGGTCCGACGATATGGACCTTGTCTGCATGCGTTTTCGCCTCATTGAAGATTTTGGGAGCGATTGAATGTTTGACACGATCCTCATCGCCAACCGGGGCGAAATCGCTTGCCGGATCATGCGCACCGCGCAGCGTTTTGGCATCCGTTGCGTGGCCATCTATTCCGATGCGGATGCTGGCGCGCTGCATGTCGAGATGGCGGATCAGGCGGTGCATATCGGCGGCCCGGCGCCCGCCGACAGCTACCTGCGCGGCGACGCGATCATCGATGCGGCGCAGGCCACCGGCGCTCAGGCGATCCACCCAGGCTACGGGTTTTTGTCCGAGAATCCTGAATTCGTCGATGCCGTCACCCAAGCGGGCCTCACTTTCATCGGACCGACGGCGGATGCGATCCGCGCGATGGGGCTCAAGGACGCGGCCAAGTCTCTGATGGAAAAAGCCGGGGTACCTGTCGTCCCCGGCTATCACGGCGCCGATCAGGAAAACGCGGTTCTGGCCGCGTCGGCAGATCAGATCGGGTATCCGGTGCTGATCAAGGCCGTGGCGGGCGGTGGCGGCAAGGGCATGCGTCTTGTCGAAGGCCCTGGCGATTTTGCCACCGCACTTGCCAGCGCCCGGGGTGAGGCGCAGACCGCATTCGGCAATGGGGATGTGCTGGTCGAAAAGTTCATCCAGAAACCCCGCCATATCGAAGTGCAGGTCTTTGGGGATGGCACACGCGCGGTGCATCTCTTTGAACGCGACTGTTCGCTGCAGCGGCGCCACCAGAAGGTGATCGAAGAGGCGCC
>JBCCWO010000067.1:0-3111 GCA_039193455.1 Pseudomonadota bacterium | reverse complement strand
TGGCGGTTGTCCTGCGCGCCGGCGGTGAAGCGCCGGCCGTTTTCGTTCCGTTTCCGCCCGAAGATCTGATCGGGTCGCTGGCCGACGACATCTCGATCACCGGTGCTTCGCCGATTTCATTGACTTTGCAAAGCGATGGACCGGAACTCGTCCAGCGCATCTATGCAGCCGGGGCGTGGCTGGTTCTGCCAGCCGGATTGGAGGCCTGCATTCCCCGGTTCCTGCGGGATCCGGAGCCCTTCGCATCCCGCGCTGCATCGGGCTAGGGTCGTTTCTTGGATTGCCGGCGACAAGTTCCCTTGGTGCGCGCGATACCGGATACGGTGTCGGTTGCGCGCGCAAGTCGCACCGGCACGGACCTTAAGCGTCAATGACCGCCTTGGGCCGGAGGGTGGTCTTTTCGGAAGTGTTGCAACCAAGTAGAAATGTCACCGGGTTTGCAAAGCAGAAGTGTCACCATAATGCGCAACGGTAGCAAGGCTTAGCAGCCCGTAGACCCCACATATCGAAGGGCTGAAAAGCCTTGCGGGGCTGATGGTTTGAAGCGATTCTGATACTCATTGTTCGAAGCTCTTTTGTAGGGATGTAAGTAGGCAATTGATGTGGCTACGTCGCTTCCAGATCATCGCTGTTTTGATGGGCATAAGCGCATGCAGTTTTGACGGTGAAGAGTTGCGGAAGTATCTTCCCGTCGAGATTGCGGAAGCACCTGTGCTCTATTCTGAACGCGATATTCTTTTCTGTGCCGTCGCAATTTATCAGCTGCCAGAAGGCATTGAGCAGGACGATCTGCCGCTCTCAGAGCCGGATCGTTCGACGTCGGAGTGGCTCGAACTTCCTTTAGATGGACAGGTTGACGTTGAGACCTCATTCGCCACCCAAGCGTTGTTCAACGGTGACGATTGCTTTGAAAGTGAAGCGCAGCAGATTACGGGGCTTAGTAAGCTGTCGGACTATTACTCTTCTGAACGAACAGGGTTCTTCATCGAAGTGCGCCACGATCTGATTTTGGTGCACGATACCACCTTGGATATGATCATCATTTCGAGCCGTGCTCGATAGCGGCTGCTTTCTCAACGCGCCGCCGCTCATAGTACGCTTCCATTTTTGAAGGTCGTCCTGGTGAGCGGCGTCCGGTCTTTTTGTAGCCGTTCTTCGCGCTGACAGGTTTGACCTTGGGCGGCGGCGCGGCCTTCTCCTGTTCCTCCTTGATGTGGGCTAGAACGGCGCTCAGGTGTTTGTTCTCGGTGATAGCGGCATGGGTAACCCGCTGTTGGAGCGGATCGAAGATGCTGCAGGGTAGGGCGACGCCTTTGGCACGGACTTGGATGCGCCCGTCTGGCATCTCAAAAACGTCCACATATTTGCCGACGAGACCGCGCGTCAGGTCGTTCACCTCAAGCCTGATGCGCTTGCGGTCGTACTTCAGGGTCAAATCCTTGGTGACATAGCGTTTGTCCCGAAGGCAAAAGACCTCGGCGAGGCGATCCGGTTCTATGTTCAGGGCGCGGTGCAGGTTGTCTGGTTTGGCCGGAGCCTTTGCAAACTTGGCGTTGTAGCGTTCAACGAAACCCGCAAGGAAGGCGTTGCCATCTTTAATGTTCGAGATGCCTGCGATCCGCAGTTCCTTCACCAGACGATCTTGCAGCGTCCGGTTCGCGCGTTCCACTCGACCCTTGGCTTGTGAGGAATTGGCGCAGATGATCTCGATGTTCAGCTCCGCCAGGGCGCGCCCGAATTGCGTCATGCCTGTCATATGTTCATTGGGCTTGGGAACGCGGAACACTGAGTGTTTATCGCTGTAGAAAGCGACCGGGCGGCCATGTTTGAGCAGGTAGCTTTCCAGTGCCCCGAAGTAGCTGAAGGTGCTCTCAGAGGTCACAAACCGCAGTTCCATCAAAGTGCTGGTGGCATCATCGATGAAGACGAGCAGGGTGCAGGGATCGCCTCGATCCTCGAACCATCTATGGTCAGACCCGTCGATCTGGATCAACTCTCCGAAGCATTCCCGACGCAATCTGGGCTGATGGAATGTGCGACGCTGTTTGCGAGACAGCCAGATGCCATCTTCCTGCATCCACTTACGCACTGTCTCTCGCGAAACTTTGAAGCCGTGATGCTCAGCCAGCATCTCCGCCGCCAAGGTCGGACCGAAATCCGCGTAGCTTTCCTTGATGATGCTGAGTGCATAGTCGCGCTTGGCGTGATGGATGCGATTGTTCGGAGGCTTGCCACGCGCCTTGTGCCGGATCGCCGATGCGCCATCCTGACGGTATCGCTTCAACAGCCGGAAAACCTGCCGCCGTGTCAGGCTCAACATGTTCGCCGCGTTGTCGACACTGAGCCGACCATCATCGACCTGCGCCAATACCTCCAAGCGGTTCAACTCGCGCTCGCTCATAACCACCCATCCCATGTCCGCTCACCCTCAATGATTTTTGAGGGCAGAGTGACATTCCTGAATTGCTCACGGGTGACATTTTAGCTTTGCGGAAGTTCCAGAAAGCTGTCGTTCGACGCGTATCTCGCATGGGCCGTCTACGTTATCATCCTGCTTGCAACCGCGTTGCCGGGCGTTTTGCAGATGGGGATCTTGGGTGCGCACATCACTTATGCGGATCTTTGCACTGTGGCTTTCAGTGCAGGCGGGTTCGGCGGGCGCTCAGAGCTCTTTCGCGAATGTACCTGGGACGGATACAGAGCCGCAGCTTGGGCATGCATTCTAAAGGGTGGTCGCACCACGCTGTGTTTCGCATCCTTGATCGGGATGCGGACCCCGTTGTGTGACGCGCCACGCCAATTCACCTGCCCCCGAAAGGTCCTCGAATTGAGGTCAGCCTGTTCTCCAAGTGACGAGACAGACGATGAAGAGAATGCGGTTCAGCGAAGCGCAGATCATTGGCATCCCGAACGATCATCCGGCCCGTTCCTAAGCGGCCGATCTGCGACCTATGACCAACGAAAAGACGCCCCGCCTCACCGCCGAGATCGCGCGACAATCGGACGCGCAGTCGGGCCACCTCTCGATCCGCGCGCTCGAAGCGCTCCGCGACGACAACCTCGTCTCGATCCTGCGGGCGCTGAAAGCCCGCGGCAGCGCGGCAGGCGCCG
>JBCCWO010000066.1:0-3134 GCA_039193455.1 Pseudomonadota bacterium | reverse complement strand
CTGATCAACAAGCGTCTCGATGGTGCTCAAGTGTCGTTCGTCCAGCGAAATGTTCTGGTGACTTCCCTCAAGCTCGGTGATCACCCGATGATGGGGCCGATCGGTCAACGCGCATAGCCACATATAGGCCCCTTGCGAGTAATTCGCGCCAGAGATTTCGATGACCGGTGTTGCAGGCGGTGTGAAAATCAGATTTGTGAGCCCAGCGCCATGCGTACCGATCACCACACTTGCCTTTGAAAACGCTGCGACCTGCTCGGCATGGGAGAGCGTGCCAGGGGTGATCCGCTTGGCGCCAAACGGTTGTAGGCGTTCGAACAGTGCGTCTTCATTGATCAGCTTTCGGATCCGCGCATCTTTGCGTGACACCAGAAGAGGATACTCTCCACGCTTTGGAACTTGCTGTGCATAGGCATCCAGATAGGTCGAGACGACATGGGCCAGATTGTCCCTGCTGGGTGGCGAGCGGAAGGGTCCATTCCGCTTCAAACGATAGGCAATCAAGGGGCTGCAGGTTAGCCGCTTGCCGGTGCCAACCTCACAAAGCTCGAGACCTGGGAACTCAGACCGAAGGGCTGCCCGGAACTGTGCTTCATAGGCTGGTGGATTGCGCCTCACGAGGCCGATGATGCGCGGGTGATCTTCAAAAAGGCGTTTGAGGATGGATCGGATCTGAACCGTCTCTTCGATGAGATAATGGTAGTAGTTCCGCGACAGCCGGGGCGGCAATAGTGATAGAACCGGCCCATCCATTGTCCCTCTCCGCAGGAGAGCAGGCCGCGCCGTGTTGCGTGAGATCGGTGTCAGCGACTTTCCATTTGGCGCTATAACCTGACCACTATGGGTCAGGACATCCGCTATGGGAAGCTCGATGATGTCATAGTCCCAACGGGCATGGCGATGGACGACGCCACAGCGTCGCAACTCATGCTGGTAGACCGCTGACAGGTCAGCGACGATGTCTTCAGGTAAAACCAGGCTCGACTGTTCAGTCCAGCTATAACACTCGGCGTTTTGAATCTCACTCCACTGCGCCTCGTCGACATGGAGGTTCAAGACGCGTGTGGCCGACGGCGCGGTCTTGGCCGCCATTCTTTGCAGTCCGTATCGGAGTTCCCGGCTCGTTGGAAGAAAGGCTCGCCATTTGGGCGCCTTACGCATCAGGTCTACCTCGAGGGTGTCGGAAGGTGGATTTGAGAACGAAATTGCTGGGAAGCGCGCCAGTTTTTGCGATTGAAGCCCCTGGCGCTTTGTAAGTGCGTGAGATGCTCATATTGACCTCAAGAAACTGGTTTCCTCAGCGTTTTCAGCCTCGCGATGTAAGACTGCTCTGGGCTTTGATGACACTAGGACTTGGACTGAAACCTGTTCTTGCACTTTGCAAACCTTCTCTCTGCGTCGGGTCTACTGAACCTCACATTGCAACTCAACTCACCAGTCAATGGCTGGACGCTCTGAGAACTCTATTGCCGAAGCGCTGTCCATCTCTTCGTTGTGCAGGTCGGAGGGGAAAGTCTCCGCAGCCAATGCGCCTAAGGCACCCCATGCGCCACAGCAAGAACCCTGGAAAAACCAAGTATGGCGCCTCCACGTGGGTTTCCAAGCTGACCAGCCGCCGCTAAGAAACAGCGTGTCGAGACAAGAGAGTTCGTCCATTCATCCGTAAGAAGTTTATCCAAATCCTGAGCAGAGAACCGCAGCCTCGAGATGGCCCGAGTAACAGTCGGCATACCAGTCTATAACGGAGCCCCATTGATCCGGGAGTCGTTGGAATGCCTGCGTACCCAGACCTTTGATGACTTTGTCGTGTTAATCGGAGACAACGCATCCGAGGATGAAACAGCAGAGATTTGCGCCGATTTCGCGGCCCGTGATCCTCGCTTCATTCACATCCGTCGACCCGAGAACATCGGCAGTCTGCCGAACTTTACCGATCTCCGCCGTCGGGCGGAGAGCGAGCTTTTCATGTGGCGCGCCTATGATGATCTCTCAGCGCCGAACTTTATCGAGTCGTTAGTCGGCTGCTTTCGCGACAATGACGAGGTCTGCCTGGCCGTCGGCGATGTCGTTTCACATCATCTGAGGAAGGGCGAGACCCGACGTTTTCGTTATCGCGCACCACCCTCTGGGCCGCGTATCGCCTCGATCCTGCACCAACTGTTCTCGAGCCATGAATGCTGGATCTACGGTTTATGGCGTCGTGAGGCGATTGGCGAGATTCAGGATCGGGTGTCCTCGATCTACCCACATGCCTGGGGGTGGGATCATCTCTGCCTCCTGCCGTTAATCCTTGATCGCAAGATCGCCGGCACCAATGAGACAGAGTTTGTCCAGAGGGTCGTCCATGGGACCAAAGCCCCAACTGAAACGCTTGCGAGGCCTTCCGCCAATGCGGCGCCAAAGCCGCCGTATGTAGATGCTGCGAGGCAGGGTTTGCCCGCGCTCGGGCAGCGTATCTGGCGCCCAACTAAGGGGGTAGACCTGCAAGCGGAGCTGTGGAAAACGCGGGCTTTAACGGGCACGCGCGGACAGTTTGACAAGAGCGTCCGGGCCGAGGTCGGGCGGCGGACTTGGACATTGCCAGAACGCGCCGCCTTGGCGGTCGCTCTGCCCCGCTATGTCGATTTGCGCGGCTATAGCAGGCTGAAGCTGTGGCGCCGACGGGTTCGCGAGCAATTGAGTGAATGGACGGCAAAACCGGACGCGGGTGGCGCGGTGTAAGCTTCGGCCGCCGCAGCGATCAAAGGCTGTTCGATGTGAAGAGCAATTTGACTCCTCAGGAAGGGTAGGCTGGCCTCCAACGGAGCTCGAATTTGCAGTGCTCCAGCACACGAGCCTCCAGCGCCAATGCGAAGCTGCGGCCCCAATTCGCCTAAGATCGTTACAAAACCGGCGAAGCCGATCGCCGAATCCAGTCTTTGACCGATAAGCATTGATCTCCGATCAAAATGGTCGGATAAATTTCCTCATGGATAAAATCGAGCCAGAGCGTCATCACCCGGCGGAGCCTGGTCAGATTACCAGGTTCACGATCCCTGGATATTCACCCGAGACTGATCTTCGAATTGCCCGTGTCGCGCCTGGGCTCAGCATCACATTGAGCCAATTCAAGGAGCCTCTGGACCGGGTCAGCG
>JBCCWO010000065.1:0-3579 GCA_039193455.1 Pseudomonadota bacterium | reverse complement strand
GCGTTTGTGTTGTCTTGTCGTTGTCAGAGCTCGTTTGCCCGGCCCGTGCCCGTTTCTGTGCCTTGCGCCGATGCAAGTTCGCGCGGAGCGCCTCAGCCAGCCGCGCGGCCCGCTCGTCTTCTGTCTCTGACTTTGCCTGTCCCATGCGAGATCATGTAAACAGCCCGAGCCCCGGCGTCCAGATTGCGCTTGCAATCAGCCCTTAAATCGCTATTCCTCCGGCCCGCAGCGCTGCCGTAGCTCAGGGGTAGAGCACTCCCTTGGTAAGGGAGAGGTCGAGAGTTCAAATCTCTCCGGCAGCACCATTCCACATTTGCGCCCCCGAAACACCACCTAAAGCCTTGAATGGTAATGATAATTCGGTGTTCAAAAAGCCGTTCTTTCGGCAGTATTGCAGATGCTCGGAAAACGTTAATCTAAGCACTAGTCTCTGCATCTCGAAACGGCCACTTTCCCAGAGTTTACAAGGGTTTGATAGGAACCGCATGCAGAGTTCAAACAACTGCTCGAAAGTGTGCTCGGGCTTCCTGTAATTTTGGGCTTTTTCCTGCAGAACCAGCTTCTCCATCTCCAGTTTTTCTATCTTTGATTCATAGCGCGCGATCAGGCGCGGGTTCTTTGCATTCGCCGCTAGATCGATAATCTCATCAATGCTTTGTTCGATCTCTACCGCCTGAGTTCTGAAGGTTCTTGCGGTATCATTGATCTGTGCAGTCCTTTGGGTCCAAGCGTCTTTGAACATAGCGCGGACAAGTTCAAACATTGTCTCGCTGGGTCTCAGCTCCGCAAGAAGCTTGATGAAAGCGCCCTCTATCTTGTTACGTGCGATCATCTTTCCGTAGAGATCGCAGCCCCTCTTCCGGCAGAAGTAATAGGGGTACTTCTTGTACTTCCCCTTACACCAACCTGCGGTCAAAGGTGTCTTGCACGATGCACAACAAACTGCGCCACGAAGCGGGAAATCTGCTTTGATGTCTTCTCTAGTCGGCGCGTAGACACCTTCATTCAGGTGTTGTCTGATGCGTTCGAATGTGGCTCTGCTGATAATACCTTGGTGGTGGCCATCTCGCCGAGAAACGCGCCATTTAGGCGCACTCATATAGCCCGCGTAGACACATTTATTTAGGAAGCGGACCACTTCAATGGGGACACTCCAGAAGCACGGCGGCTCATCGCGGCCTTGTGATGAGATTACAATGAGTATCGGCCTCGCACGGCTCCCAATGGCAGGACACTGGTCGAATTCGTGGAAAGCCTAGGCATGTGCCATGCTTTCATCGTGGAAGTCGCCGCTGGATTATAGCCCCAGACATCGACCACCCAACCCAAGCGTTTCATATGGGGGGCCCCCTGTCCCATTTGGAGGGCCATTTTCAGCGGGCTACTCCACATATGCTCGGGGGAGACTGCGATCGGGTTTTAGATGCTTGGGTGGGCCTCAGGAGCCTGAAAGCAGAAATGAAACGGCCGGACCAGACTCTCAAGGCTCGAGCACCCATGGGAAGGTCGTCTGGCTTGCGTTCCTGACAACGATGTAGATCATCCGCGACAGTTCTGGTGACCCGACGACAAGATGCAGAAGTCCAGTCTCTAGATACGCTTTGCATGTCTTCCATGGCAGATAGGCCGATCCTCCTTCCACCAGCAAATGCTCTAGCGCCCAGGCGCCGGACGCATAGGTCACGCTTGCTGTTTGATCAGTCGACCAAGTCTGGGAGTGCTGACGCCGAAACTCCGCCCCGTGGTCGACATAGACATAATCCGGATGCCAGGGCTGCGCGTCCCGTGGGGTGGTCGAGACCTGGACCAGCCGCTCACAAGCGTATTCCCGCGAGGTAATGCCATAGCCTGCGAGCGGCTCGGTCGAGAGGGCCGCGTCGGTCAGCCCGCTGGCCAGCCAGGATTTAAGTTCGTCCAGGGACGCGGGCCATGCTTCGAAGGCGAGATCGGGATGCGCCTGACGCGCCTCGTTGAACCAGGCCTTGCCGGCGCTGGCCCATAGATCGACCTCGCAGGCAAAGCTGAAGAGCGCCGAGAACCCACTGGGGAGACCGACGGCGTTGTGGGCCTGGTCCCAACTGCGCAGCAGCGTTTCGGCATGGGGGCGAAAGGCGAAACCTGCCCGGGTCAACTGTGCGCCACGGCGCGAGCGGACCAGCAAGGGCTGTCCAAAGGCAGCATCCAGCGCATCGAGCCGCGCCGTCACGGTCGACTGCGTGACGTTCAGCCGCTCGGCCGCTTTGTTCAGGTTCCCGCTTTCGACGACAGCCAGGAAGGTTTGGACAGCTGTGATGTTCATGATCTCGTTAAATCGCCAAATTCGATCTAATAGATAGATTAAATTTGATATCATGGATTACGCATTTGGTCCATTCTAAGCGTGAAAATTAAAATTGCGGCCAGGAGGTGGTTATGGAGTTCAGCATTCAGCTCTCGGCGGATTATCCAGACAAGTCCTATGGTGGAGATCGCGTCTATGCCGACATGCTGGAGCAGGCGATCCTTGCAGACCGATTGGGCTTTGACGCGGTCTCTGTGACCGAACACCATCTGATGAATGTGTTGATGATGCCCGCGCCCCTCACCTTCGCGGTGAAGATCGCCGCGCATACGCAGGCCATCAAGATCATGACATCGATCGTCGTGCTGCCATTGCATGATATGCGGACCTATGCCGGTGAGGTGGTGGTTGCGGATATCTTCACCGATGGGCGGCTCTTGCTGGGTGTTGGGCGCGGAGCCTTCAAGGTCGAGATGGAGCGCCTCGGCGTGCCTATGGAGGAGACCCGCGCGCGCTTTGACGAGTCGCTCGATGTCCTTCAGGCCTTGTTGCGTGAGGAAGAGGTTTCGTGGGATGGCACCTACTACAAATTCGATCCCATCACGATCATGCCGCGCCCCGTGCGCCCCGGTGGGCCCCAGATGATGATGGCAGTCATGAATCCAGAAGGGATCTACAACTGCACGAAACGCGGCTTTCACATCCAGACGACGCCGCTCTCTGGGAACAAACAATTGCTTCTGGATCAGCTTGGTGCTTTCAACCGTGCCAAGGCGGAGATGGGCGAGGCAGGTGAGCCGCTGACCCTGTCGCTGTCACGGGTCGGGCATATCGCCACCTCGGAGGCCGAGCGTCAACGCAAGCTGGACTTGGCCGAGCATTACTACAGCCGATTCGACAACGTCTATACAGGCCCTGGCTTGATCGATGCGGGGATGGCCCGGGTTCTGCCGCGCACCCAGACGCGCGCCGAGTTGGATGAGAATCTGCTGATCTGCACGCCTCAGCAGATGATTGACAAATTAGGTCCCTATGCGGATCTCGGGATTGACCGGGTGATCCTGAGCGTCAATTTCGGCGCCCCGCAATCCGAGACATTGGACTGCATTCAATGCTTTGCCGAAGAGGTGATGCCCCATTTTACTGGGGGTCCGCCCGCCCAAGTCGCGGCTGAATGATTGAGACAATGACGGCAATCGACTGCGATTACACAATCGAGGGCAGCGGCCCGCCACTGTTCCTGATCCACGGCATCGGGGCTGCCCGCGACACGTGGCGTTTCGCCATGCCGTTGCTGG
>JBCCWO010000064.1:0-4545 GCA_039193455.1 Pseudomonadota bacterium | reverse complement strand
TTGAACTCTTGGCATGTTGTGCCCTCCGCTCCTCCCTCCACGCCCAATCATCAGCACCGCGCTGACGGGACGAGTCTACAGTTTGTTCGAAGGGCCGATGTCAGAGACGCACGATGCAAGTCGTTGCCGCGCAAGCATTGGGCCGCTTAGAGCTCATCGTGCAAAATGCTGCGCTGCGCACAAACGTCTGCACTCGCGATGGCGTTGTCTGATGCGATAGCCGGTAGGACACGCCATGAAGCTTATGAATCCGCCCCTTTATGAAAGACAAAGAACTGTCCAAAGACGTCTGCCGTTTCGCCATCTTTGCCAGCTTGTCGATGTCGCATGTCCCGGAATAGGGTTGCGTGATGAAATCGCTCAAATTCCGAAAGGCCACGGTTGCCGATGTGGTTCCGCTTAGCGGGCTGATCCAGCGCACAATCCGCGTTTCAAATGCTAATGACTATGATCAAAGATCAATTGATAGGCTGTGCGCGATTTTTGAACCGAAGCCGCTCACCGAAAGGATCGAAAATGAGCTTATTTTATTGTGCTTCGCAGGTGCCAATCTTGTTGGAACTGCGGGGCTGAAAGGTGACTATCTGCGATCATTGTTCGTGGACCCTGCATTTCAGGGGCAAGGGCTAGGCAAAGTGCTGACTACAAGAATTGAAGAAGAAGCGCGACAGAGAGCAATCTCGGAAATGATGCTACATTCCTCACTGACCGCGCGGAATTTTTACGCGGCTCTTGGCTATGAATTTGTGGAATTGCAATCATACCCAGAAGGACCATTCGTCTTGATGAGAAAGCCACTTAATGTGCGCCCGTGAAATCCGTTGCGCCACGAAACACCGGCAGTGACGTTTGCCGATGTTTTACGGCCGTCCGTTGACGCCTGAGGTCGGAACAGACCTTCGTTTCCGCAAGGCAGAAGGCTGCTTTGTCCTGCGACCAGTGAGTTGCCCCGAAAATCCTCGCTGCGGCGTGAACGAACGGCGGCTGCTGTCGCCGCTTAGCAGCGCCGCTGACAGAGCAAGTGCAGCAATTTTTGCGCTGCGCGCGCACGCAGCACAAAATGGAAATGACCACCTTGGGGTCGCAACGGTCGTTCGCTGCGATACTCTTCGACGACAGCAGTGCGGACAAACTGGCCAATAGCTTTGCAACGACCAATGATCGGTTTGGTCGCGGAAGCAGCCGCTTTTTATCATCATTCAGGCATGTTATTGAGCGCCATGGCATCGGCAATGAACGACGTACATCATCTCACCCATTTTGCATGGGTTGGAAAGGCGTGCGCGGCATAGGCTGAGACCTTTCTATAGGACCCCACCGATTGGAGTGGGGTTGCCGCTCCTTCGGCAGACTAGGGAGCACAGTATGACAACAAACAGAACGAATGATGGCGCTTGCCAGATAGCCGAGAAGGGGTTGGCAGCCGACATCTCCATCCGAGCGGTAGAACCGGAAGATGCGCCCGGCGTGGCAGCTTTGATGAACCTGCCTGGTTATCGCTGGGGCACGATGCGGTTGCCTCATCAGAGCGTGAGCACAACGCGACAGAAGATGTCGACGAACGGACCAAATTTCGTATGCCTCGTAGCCATCTCGAAGGAAGAGATCGTCGGCATGGCCTCTTTGACGCGTTTTGAGGGGCGCAGATCACATGTCGGTGCTGTCGGGATGGGCGTTCATGATGCTTACGTCGGAAATGGACTTGGAGCGCGTTTGTTGACGTCATTGCTTGAGGTGGCTGACGATTGGTGGGCCTTGCGCAGGATCGAATTGACCGTGAATGCGGACAATGCACGCGCTATTGGTCTCTACGAACGCATGGGGTTTGAACGAGAAGGTGTGTTGCGAGACTATGCTTTATGCGGAGGTGAGTTCATTGATGCTGTCAGCATGGCACGCCTGGCGAAGCTGCCTCAGTCCGGAAAGAGTAGTGAGACATGATCAACACCGTCCGCCTGACCCAAAGGCCGTTTTGCGATGATGATCTTCACCAAGTCTCAGCAATACTCGGCGATCCCAGAGCCATGGCTTTTAGCGACGATGGTGCGCTTGATCAGACGGCCTGCCTCGAATGGTTGAAGCGTGCGGTCCAAACCACCACAGATCACAGACTGCTAATAATGCTGGCCATTTGCCTGAAGCCGGACGGGCGGTTGATTGGATACGTTTCGCTCGCGAACGATCCTCACCGCGTGAGCAGCACTACCTGTGGCTTGTTCGTTCTCAACCGTTGCGATGAACAAGGGGGCGTCGCGCCAATCCTGCGGCCTTTGCGGATGGTTCACTGCCCGCACAACGTCGGTTCCTTCGCGGATGAGTGGCGCGAGCATCGCAAGGTATTGGCGGGTTTCCTGCGGAAGAGCGCGGCCGGTGTCGAGGTGATTTTGGTAGCGCGCAGGACCGGCATTGTAGGCTGCGAGGAAACCCTGCGACCCGAACCGATCGTACATCTGTCGCAGATAGGCGGTACCAGCGAGGATGTTCTCGCGCGGGTGGAAGGGATCATCGCCAAACCCATAGGCTACGCGCAATTCGGCCCAAGTGCCCGGCATGATCTGCATGAGGCCCATGGCACCCGCGTGGCTGACCGCGCGGGGATTACTTGCGCTCTCGACCTCCATGACCGCACGGATCCAGCGCTGCGGGATGCCGAACCTGTGCGAGGCTTCTGCGATATGGATGTCGATGGATTGCCTGTCAGATGCAGCAGTCGCGTGATCCTGAGCGATCACGGCCGACGGGGCGATGGTGATCGGCGCGCAGTGGCTCAGGAGAAGCGCGCTTGCGACAATCAAGTGCCGACAGCTGTGGGAAGGTTCGGCGCTACCCATCGTCTGCCCCTCGATATGTCCAAAGGGGGATGGCCTGTCCGAGGACTAC
The DNA here is from genome assembly GCA_039193455.1 of Pseudomonadota bacterium. Lineage (GTDB taxonomy): Bacteria > Pseudomonadota > Alphaproteobacteria > Rhodobacterales > Rhodobacteraceae > JBCBGF01. Next base: position 1,665 of record JBCCWO010000064.1, on the reverse strand, counting down.
GTCCGCGGGCAACGGACCGAAGTATCGCCCATCATCGAGCACGGGTCGCACGGTGATGGAGCTGAGCAGCGTCCGCCGCGCGATGTCCTCGGCCAGTTCCTCGATCGACACGCCCGCCTTGACGTGGCGCACGTTCGACTGGCTGAGCATCAGCTTGTTGAAGGGAATGTCGCGCGAGGCGCTGAGGGTTATCTTCTGTTGCTTGGGTCTCATGGGATATCTCCGCGACAGGCCGGCCGGGAACCTCTCTCCCGACCTCCAAACCCGTCACGGAAAGCCCGGCCCACCTCTAACTCTAGGCGGGCCTGACGAGATCATATGGACTTGAATAATGATCCATATGGACCTATGTTAAATTCGAATATCGAAGGAGCGCCAACAAATGGAAAACCTTGTCCTGGACCGTGCCGCACCGGATCGGCAAGGGGTCGCGCTCAAGGCCTTTGCTCGGATCGCGGACGCGTGGTCACTTACCTTGCGGGAGGCCGCGGCGCTGGCGGACATGTCGGAATCGACCTGGAAGCGGGCGAAGAAGCCTGAATTTGCAGGGGATCTGACGCGGGACCAGATGCTGCGGCTCTCCGCGTTGATCGGCCTCTACAAGTCGCTCGAGCTCTACTTCGACGCTCCGATCTCGCGGGAGTGGGTGAAACTGCCCAACCGAGGTCCGGAGTTTGACGGTGCGCGCCCCGTGGACGCGATGATCGAAGGGGGATTGCCCAAGATCCTGCGCGTGCGGGGCTATGTCGATGCGCTGCGGGGCGGGGTTTGAGGGTCACGTCGGTCAATGACGGCGCCCTTGTTCGGCTGATTTCCGAGACCCATCATAAGCCGCCGGTGCTGCGCGGGCTGGTGGACAGCGACGATGAGGCGGACATCCTCGCGGAGATCGAAGGCGAGACCAGTGCCCGCCTGATTGCCGAAGCGCAAGGCAGCCCCGCGCTCGATCGCCGCGAATTGGCCTTCGCGCGGCGGTCCCATGACCTGACCCTCTATGGGCAGAGCCATATCAACGCGGCCTTCACCTACACGAGACCCTTGGGCAACCGGTTCAACACCGGCGACCGCGGCGCGTGGTATTGCGCATGGGACATGCTGACGAGCGCACAGGAAGTGGGGTTCCACCGTACCCGCGAGCTGGGCTTCATCGGCCGCTACGAGGACGAGGCGCGCTACGTAGAACTGCTGGCGGATTTCATCGGGGAGTTCCCGGATCTGCACGGGGAAGAGCATCCGGCGCTCGACCCAGACCCCGAGCGCGGCTATCCGGCCGGGCAGCGTCTCGCCGTGGACTTGAGGGCAGAGGGGCATCGTGGGCTGATCTATCCCTCAGTGCGGCACCCGGGCGGACGGTGCTTTGTGGCCTTCGATCCCGGCATCATCCAGAATGTCCGCCCGGGCGCGAGCTGGAAGCTTGTCTGGCAAGGCGCGCCTGAGTTCACGATCGAGGGGCTCTGACGCCCCTCGATATCCTCATGCAAGACTTCAGCTCTTGGCATTAAAGCACTAATATAAAAAAATATTACGTCTGTCAGGGCTTCTCGAACAACGCTTTCGCCTTGGCCTCCATTACCAGCCGCGCGTCCTGCTGTGGCTTCGCGCGAGCGACCGCGGTGATCCCTTGGACGAAGTCGAAGACGCTTTCCGGCGGGCGGCCTTCCTCGG
>JBCCWO010000063.1:0-4740 GCA_039193455.1 Pseudomonadota bacterium | reverse complement strand
CCCGTGTCGTGATCGGTGCCGCAGTGAATACTTCCGTTCGGCCAATAGACGCTGGAGCCCCCGCTCGCGCCTTAGGCTGCCCCCGCTACAGGACCGTGTCGCTCAGCCTCGGCACATCGCAGGTGCCCGCAAGCGCCAGAAGCGAGCGCGCTCAAGCATCCGGTCGAACTCGGCCATGGCGGCACGCCGCGTCTTCACCGATTCGGCGCGGTAGGAGGCCATCACCCCTTCGGCCAGACCTTCGACCCGGCCTTCCTCGCGCACGGCGAGGGCGCCCAGTTGCCCAAGCAGCGGCAACGCCCGGATCAGGACAGGTTCGATGCCCGTCCTCCGGTTGATTGTGGCCAGCGCGAAGACCCGCTCTCGCAACGCGGCGCCATCGGCCAGGCGGACCGCAGCGCTTTACCCAACCACTCTGATCGGATCGCGCGCTGAACCAACTTTCCGGCGCTAATCACTGAGAAAATTGAAGATCTTTCCCTCGGTCCGAGACCAGAAGTCGATCCACTGTTGCGGAGACATCGGACTGTGAGCCTGCGCCCGCTGCACCGTCATCAGCGCAAACACGAACGCCAAAAGCGCCCAGACCATTACACCGACCTCACCCCCTCTTGCGGCGAAATCCCACCACAAGCCGAACTAAGAATCGGCTCAGCCGGCGCTACTGGCCGCCGGGATAAGCCTCACCGTCCGCATAGGGGAACCACCAGAAATCCTGGGTGCCGCAGGCCGGGTCGATCCAGACGAGCTTGGTTTTGCGGAATGTCTCCAGCCCTTCTTGGCCCAATTGGCGGCCCATGCCGCTCATTTTGGTGCCGCCGAAGGGGCCGGCGTCGTTGTCGAGCAAAGGCGCGTTGACCCAGACCATGCCCCCGTCCAAATCGGCCGAGGCGCGCATCGTTTCGGCCATGTCTGTGGTGTAGAGACAGGCGCCGAGGCCGTATTGGCTGTCATTGGCCAGGTCCATCGCCTCGTCGAAGCTTTTGACCCGGCAGATCGGGGCGACCGGCCCGAAGCTTTCGCCTTGGAAGAGGTCCATGTCCGGCGTGCAGTCGGTCAGAACTGTGGGCTCGACGAACCAGCCCTGATTAAAGCCCGCGGGACGCCCGCCGCCAAGGGCCACCTTGGCGCCTTGGTCGCGCGCGCGGGCCAGCACGGCTTCATAGCGGTCACGTTCCTTTTCGGCGACCATGGGGCCCATCTCAACCCGGTCTAGCCCGTTGCCAACGCGGATCGCCTTGGCGTTCTCGATCAGCTTGGCGACGAAGGCATCGTGGATGTCCTCGTGCACGAAGAAGCGTTCGGCCGACACGCAGATCTGCCCGCAGTTCATATAGGCTGCAAACGCCGCCCCGCGCGCCGCCACGTCCAAGGGCGCCGAGGACATGACGAGGAACGGATCGTTCCCCGAGGTTTCGATCAGCGAGGGCTTCATCATGTCGCCGCAGGTGCGCGCGATGGCTCGACCCGTGGGGACCGAACCGGTGAAGGCAACCATATTGGTCTTGGGATGTTCGACCAGTTGCCGCCCCGCATCGCCCGCCCCGGTGGCCACCTGATAAAGGCCTGCTGGCAAGTGCGCGTTGAAAGCCTGCGAGAACAGCATAGTCGTGAAGGTTGTGTACTCGGAGGGCTTGACGATCAGCGCATTGCCTGCGGCCAGGGCGGCGGCGCCCTCCCACGCCAAAAGGGTCATGGGATAGTTGAAGGGCTGGATCGTCGCGACCACGCCGTGCGGCAGCTTCAACGTGTAGTTCAGATGGCCTTCCACGGCGGGGCCGATCACACGGCCCATCTCGTTGCGCCCGATCTCTGCATAATAGCGGATGGCGGCGACGGACCATTCCACCTCGTCCGCGCTTTCTTTGTAGGGCTTGCCCATCTCGCGGGTCAGGGCTTCGGCCAGCATGGGCTTCATGGCCAAGAGATCGATGGCGATCTCGTGCATGATCTCGCACCGCTCCAGCGCCGACTTCTTCCACCAGAGCTTCTGCGCGGCGTGGGCCGAGGCGACCATCTGATCGATCTCGGCAGGCGTTGTCTCGGCGATCTCGCCGATCACCTGCTCGGTGGCTGGATTGATGACCGGGTGCGTCTCGGTCGCCTGGCTTGCGCGAAAATCCCCATCGGCCAGGATCTTTCCGCTGAGATCGCGAAACTTCTCCGGGATGCTGGTGGCCATGTCCATGTCGTCCGTCCCCTCTGCCGCTTGCGAACTGATTAACCGTAGCAGCCAACGTGGCGGTTGTCTTGCGGCGATGGCGGAGGGCCCCAAACCCGGCCCGCGCGCGGTGCGTCGATGGTGTAGTCGGTCGTAAGCGCATCGAAGAACCGCTGGCCGAACGTATGGGCAGCGGCGATCGGATCGTTGGGATCGATCCGCACCTCGCCCCGCGCATTGCCAACGCCATGGACCGTGCCGACGAAGCTGGAGCGCGTATACCGGCAGTATTCCTGGATCTGCTGGGCGATGGCCGCGGTGACGGTTGGGAACGTCTCCTCCGAGCTTAGCACCAAGCCGATCCGCTTGTGTTGAAGGCGTGCAACCACCGCGTCCGAGCCCGGATAGGACGCCGCGACATAGCAGAACATGCGATCGAAGGTGGCTTTCAGTTGGGCCGACATGCCGTACCAGTAGACCGGCGAGGCAAAGACGATCCCGTCGGCGGCTAGCAGCTGATCTAGGAAGAACTTGCCGTACCCGTCATCGATGGTGCACTGACCATCGGCGTTACGGCAGGTGCGGCAATCCCCCAGGAACGTGGTGACGACGTCAGCGGCATGAACGGTTTCGACAATGTGCCCGGCCTGCTCTAGGCCTTGGGCAACCGACCTTGTCAGGGTTGCCGAATTGCCGGTGCGCCGGGGGCTGGAGTTGAGGATAAGGGCGCGCATGGATTTGTTCCTCTCTGGTTTATCGGATGCTTTTCAGCTATCGATTAGGAACCAGATCGCAAGTACGCACCTTTTGGTGCCTATCGGATTTCTTGATGTCGGACACCTCGACTACTCCAGAGCCCAGCGTCTTTGACGCCACCTGCTCCGCCCGCCATGCCCTGGAGCTGATCGCCAGCAAGTGGGCGATCCTGATCCTGCGGTCGTTGGCTGAAGGGCCAATGCGGAACGGCGCGCTGAAGCGGCAGGTCCAGGGGATCTCGCAAAAGATGCTGACGCAGACGCTGCGCGATCTGGGGCGGAATGGTCTGGTACTGCGCGCCGATCTTCAGATCGTGCCGCCCCATGTGGAGTACCGGCTAAGCCCGGTCGGCCTCTCGCTCAGCCAGACCCTCGCGGGTCTGGATGACTGGGCCGTGCGGAACTTCCCGGAACTGGATCAGGCGCGGGACGCCTATGATCAGGCGCAGCGCACCTAGGCGGTGCCGTAGCCGCCGCCCGAGGGCGTTTGCATGACGAAGACATCGCCGGGGTAAACTTCATTCTGATCGTTGCCCGCGTGATCCACCCTGGTGCCGTCGACCCGTTCCACCCATTCGCGACCGACCTCGCCCGGCGATCCGCCATCCACGCCAAAGGGCGGGATGCGGCGCATCGAGCAGAGCGTCGTGACGGTCATTTGCTCTAGGAACCGCATCTTGCGGGTGATGCCATCGCCGCCCCGGTGCCGCCCTGCCCCACCGGATCCGCGGCGGATCGCGTATTCCTCTAGCCGGACGGGGAAGCGGAACTCCAGCACCTCGGGGTCCGTGCCGCGGGTGTTGGTCATGTGGGTCTGGATGGCCGAGCAGCCGTCGAAATCCGGCCCCGCGCCCGTGCCGCCACAGATGGTTTCGTAGTTCTGCAGCCGGTCATTGCCCCAGACATAGTTGTTCATGGTGGATTGGCTGCCTGCCATCACGCCCAGCGCGCCCATCAGCGCATTGCACATCAGTTGGCTGACCTCGGTGTTTCCGGCAATGACGGCCGAGGGGTACTGCGCGTTGATCATGGTGCCTTCTGGGGCGATGATTTTCAGCGCTTTGAAGCACCCCTCGTTCAGCGGGATATCGGCCCCCACCAGCGTGCGGAAGACGTAGAGCACGACGGCGTGGCAGACGGCCAAGGGCGCGTTGTAGTTGAACGGGTTCTTGTCGGCGGTGCCGGTGAAGTCGATCTCGGCCGAGCGCGCGTCCGGATCGACCCGGACGGCCACGCGGATGAACTCGCCATTGTCGAGCTCGTAGTCATAGGACCCGTCCGTCAACGAGGTGATGACCCGGCGCACGCATTCTTCGGCATTGGCCTGGACGTGGCCCATATAGGCGTGGACCGTGGGCAGGCCGAATTGCCCGATCATTTTCTGGACCTCGCGCACGCCTGTTTCGTTCGCCGCGACTTGGGCTGCCAGATCGGCGAGGTTTTCTTCGATGTTTCGGCAAGGGTAGGGGCCCGAGGCGAGAAGCGCCCGTGTGGCTTCTTCGCGGAAGTGACCCGCATCGATCATTTTGAAGTTGTCGATCAGGACGCCCTCTTCGTCGATATGGGCGCTGTCGGGCGGGGCGGAGCCCGGCGTCTTGCCGCCGATATCGGCGTGGTGCCCGCGCGAAGCGACGTAGAACAGCACCTGCGTGCCCTCGACGTCGAAGACGGGCGTGATCACGGTGACATCGGGCAGGTGCGTGCCGCCGTTGAAGGGCGCGTTCAGCACATAGACATCGCCGGGTTTCATCTCGGGGTTCAGGCGGATCACGGTGCGGATCGATTCCGACATCGACCCCAAATGCACCGGCACGTGCGGCGCGT
>JBCCWO010000062.1:0-5288 GCA_039193455.1 Pseudomonadota bacterium | reverse complement strand
GGTCTTCAGCATGCGCAGCGTCGCGATTGCCTCGTTCTCGGCTGCGCGGCGCGGGTTCTTTTCCTTGCCCACGGCTTACCTCCGCTTCGCTTTTTTGTCGGCCGCATGCCCGTAATAGGTCCGGGTCGGTGCGTATTCGCCGAACTTCTGGCCGATCATGTCTTCGGAGACGTTCACCGGGATGTGCTTGTGGCCGTTGTAGACGCCGAAGGTGAGCCCCACGAACTGCGGCAGGATCGTCGACCGGCGCGACCAGATCTTGATCACGTCGTTGCGGCCCGACTCGCGCGCCTTCTCGGCCTTCTTCAGGACATAGGCGTCGACGAACGGGCCTTTCCAAACAGAGCGAGACATGTGCTAGCGCCCCTTCTTCTTGGCGTGGCGCGAGCGGATGATCAGCTTCTGCGACGCTTTGTTCTTGTTGCGGGTGCGGGCGCCCTTGGTGGGCTTGCCCCAGGGCGTGACCGGGTGACGGCCGCCCGAGGTGCGTCCCTCGCCGCCGCCATGGGGGTGGTCGATGGGGTTCATCACCACGCCGCGCACCGATGGCCGCTTGCCCAGGTGCCGGTTGCGGCCGGCCTTGCCCAGGTTCTGGTTGGAATTGTCGGGGTTGGAGACCGCGCCGATGGTGGCCATGCATTCCTGGCGCACCATGCGCAGTTCGCCCGAGCTGAGCCGGATCTGCGCATAGCCGCCGTCGCGGCCGACGAATTGCGCGTAGGTGCCCGCCGCGCGGGCGATCTGGCCCCCCTTGCCGGGCTTGAGTTCGATATTGTGCACGATCGTGCCGATCGGCATGCCCGCAAACGGCATGGCATTGCCCGGCTTGATGTCGGCCTTGTCAGAGGCGATCACCTGATCGCCAACCGCCAGCCGCTGCGGCGCCAGGATGTAGGACTGTTCGCCGTCTTCGTATCTGATGAGTGCAATAAAGGCCGTGCGGTTGGGATCGTATTCGATCCGCTCGACCGAGGCCGGGACATTCTGTTTCGCGCGCTTGAAATCCACGATCCGGTAGAGGCGTTTTGCCCCGCCGCCGCGTCGGCGCGATGTGATACGTCCGGTGTTGTTGCGGCCACCCGATTTCGTCAGACCCTCTGTGAGGGACTTGACCGGACGGCCTTTCCACAGCTCCGAACGGTCGATCAGCACCAGCCCGCGCTGGCCCGGCGTCGTTGGCTTATACGACTTGAGTGCCATGCTTTCTGTCTTCCGTCTAGCAAACGACAGGGCGTGCCCTGCCTATGTATGCGGCGCGTGAGCGCCCCGAGTATAGGGCCCCGCAGGTCCCCGGTGGGTTTGTTCGAATGAACAAAAGCGAAGCCCCGGACGAATCCGGGGCTTGCGGATGGGGTCGTTTACGCAAGAGTGCTTTGCGGGTCAAGCCTTTGCCCCAAGAAATCCTGGCCCTTCGCGCATTTCGCCTGCCACCCCGAGCCACAGGCCCGGCAAGCCCCGGGCGGGCGACCAAGCGGCGGCGTTCGCCCTGATCCCGCGCGCATTGCTCTTGCCGAGCCGTGTCCGCGGCGCGGACAAGGCGGACGTTCTGTTTGCGGGCGCGCAACCTGCGCCCAAAGCGTTGTGCGACAGACCTGACACGCAGAGTTTCGGGTAACGCGGTCCTCTGTTCCCGTTCTGCGCGCCGTTCACCTTTGGCTGATGTCTCAGGGGGAAACGCTTTGGTGTCTATGCGAGGCGCCAGCCCCGCGCGCTGCATGATCCTGCGAGGCGCCAGCCCCTCGCGCTGCACGATCCTGCGAGGGGCCAGCCCCTCGCGCTCCCAGGAGTATTTCGGGAAAGATGAAGGCAGGGGGCGCAGGCGAGGGCGCGCGCGGTTTGCCTGAAGCGTTTCGCGGCAGGCCTGGCTCGCAGCGTGTCGCGAAACGCCTTGCATCGCCCCTGTGCTGCGCCTTTCGCCTTTGGCGGGTCGGTCGGATTAATGGCGAAAGGCTTCAGCCGCACCGAAGTTTCGCAAAGATCACCCGTTCGTCCGAGGCCCGGGCCGTGTCCCCTATCGACCTCATCAGCAAATCCAGCGAACGATCATACCCGAGCCAGACACAGGTCCCGTCCTTTTTGACTGCTTGTTCGGTCATTCTGACGAACTCGGACCGGCTTGTCTGATTGACCTTATCGTTGTTGGCGCGCATTTTCGCCTTGCACTCGCTGTGGATTTCGTTGTCGACGCGCGGAATACGGACTGTCGTCGGACTGTACGGCTGACTGGCCGAGTAGATCTGCCTGATGGTGTATGTCGACGACGCGGTGATACAGTTCTCGGGCGGGACGGTCTTTCCGTTGGACAGCGTGATCTGTTCCGTGGAGATGCGCGTGAAGAGGTACACGCTTTCGCCCGGCGCGACTGGCACGGCGTCGCGATGAAGCTTGCTGACTTGCAGGAAGTCGGTCCAGCTCACGGTCGTCGACCCGAAACTTGCCGCGTATCTGTCGACATCTTTGTCCGAAGAGACCGAAACACCGCACGCGGCGACACCCAGAACTGCGCAAAAGCAAAAGACGCCGCGAAACGGGCGGGACACGGCCCTGACATGATGCAGCATTAGCCACTCCGGTCATCGCGCGCCGGCACGCAGGCCTGTGCGACACGCATTGCACCTTGCGTCGTCATGGGCTTCGGCGCGCGATTTTCATCCCGCTCCGGCTGGTCGCCGGCAGACGACAGGTCTGGTTTTCATACCCCGGTTCATGAGCCGGGCCAAAAAAGAAGCCCTCACTGCGGAGGGCTTCGATCAGGAACTGACCGCGTGATCAGAGACCGGTGGTCACGTCGATCGTGTTGCCTTCCTCGAGCGTCACATAGGCCTTCTTGACGTCCTTGCGCTTGCCCATCTGGCCGCGAAAACGCTTGGTCTTGCCCTTGGCGATCGTCGTGTTGACCGCCTTGACCTTGACGCCAAAGAGCGCCTCGACCGCTTCCTTGATCTGCGGTTTGGCCGCGTCGATCGCCACCTCGAACACCACCGCGTTGGCCTCGGACGCCATGGTGGCCTTTTCGGTGATGACCGGTTTGCGGATCACGTCGTAGTGTTCTGGTTTCGCACTCATTTCAACCGCGCCTCCAGCGCTTCGACACCCGCCCTTGTCAGCACGAGCGTGTCGCGTCTGAGGATGTCATAGACATTGGCCCCTGTCGTGGGCAGCACATCGAGCCCGTCGATATTGGCCGCCGCACGGGCGAAGCCCTCGTTGATTTCGGCCCCGTCGATGACCAGAGCGCGCTTCCAGCCCAGATCGCGGACCTGACGCGCCAACTCGCGGGTCTTGCCCGCCGCCTCTGCGGCCTCGATCACCACCAGTTCGCCTGCCTTGGCCTTGGCCGACAGCGCGTGCTTGAGCCCCAGCTTGCGCACCTTCTTGGGCAGATCATGCGCATGGCTGCGCGGGGTCGGCCCCTTGTAGATACCGCCCTTGCGGAAGATCGGCGCATTGCGGTCGCCGTGGCGCGCGCCACCGGTGCCCTTCTGGCGGTAGATCTTCTTGGTCGAATAGCTGGTTTCGGACCGGGTCTTGACCTTGTGGGTGCCGGCCTGCGCCTTGTTGCGCTGCCAGCGGACCACGCGGTGCAGGATGTCGGCGCGCGGTTCCAGACCGAACACATCCTCGCCCAGATCGACCGAGCCGGCTTTCTTGCCGTCGAGTTTGATGACGTCGATCTTCATTGCTCATCGTCCTTCTTCTCGGCGTCGGACGTGTCTGCGTCAGACGCATCGTCCTGGACCGCGGCATCGGCCTCGATCGACGCCTCGGCCTCTTCCATCGCGGCCGCTTCCTGTGCGGCCTGCTCTTCGGCCAGACGCTTGGCTTCGGCCTCGGCCTCTGCGGCGGCGGCGGCGGCGGCCTCTTCGGCGGCTTTCGCGGCCGCTTCGGCATCCGATTTCAGAGCTGCGGGCAGGATCGCGTTTTCAGGGAACGGCTTTTTCACCGCATCCTTGATCGTCACCCAGCCGCCCCTGGAGCCCGGCACCGCGCCCTTGACCATGATCAGGCCCCGGTCGGCATCGGTCCGGATCACCTGCAGGTTCTGCGTGGTGACCCGGGCTGCGCCCATGTGGCCGGCCATCTTCTTGCCCTTGAACACCCGGCCCGGTTCCTGACACTGGCCGGTCGAGCCGTGCGAGCGGTGGCTGATCGACACACCGTGGCTGGCCCGCAGGCCGCCGAAGTTGTGGCGTTTCATCGCACCGGCGAAGCCCTTGCCGATCGAGGTGCCCGAAACATCCACGAACTGGCCTTCGAAATAGTGGTTCGCGGTGATCTCTTCGCCTACGGCAATCATGTTTTCAGGCGCAACGCGGAATTCCGCGATCTTGCGCTTGGGTTCCACCTTGGCGGCGGCGAAGTGGCCGCGCAGGGCGTTGCTGGTGCGTTTGGCCTTGGCCGTGCCCGCGCCAAGCTGGACAGCGGCATAGCCGTGCTGCTCGGGCGTGCGCTGCGCGACGACCTGCAACTTGTCGAGTTGAAGAACGGTGACAGGGATCTGTTTTCCGTCTTCCATGAAAAGCCGGGTCATACCGACCTTTTTTGCGATGACTCCAGAGCGCAACATATCCTTGCCCCCTTAAACCGAGATCTGAACGTCCACGCCTGCGGCGAGGTCGAGCTTCATCAGCGCGTCGACCGTCTGGGGCGTGGGATCAACGATGTCCAGAAGCCGCTTGTGCGTGCGGATTTCGAACTGATCGCGGGATTTCTTGTTCACGTGCGGTCCGCGCAGAACCGTGTATTTTTCGATCTTGTTGGGCAACGGGATCGGCCCGCGCACCTCTGCCCCGGTCCGCTTGGCGGTGTTGACGATTTCCTGCGTGCTGGCATCCAGAACGCGGTAGTCAAACGCCTTGAGGCGGATGCGGATGTTTTGGCTTTGAATGGCCATTGTCGTTTTCCCTTATCGGGTTTGAACGGAGAGGAAGAGCAGCGGAATTGCCGCCCTTCATCGCGTCTGTCTTTCCTTTCGGTCGGGCCCGCAGGCCCGACTGTGCAAACCGGGCGGCTTTGCGCCTCACTCGATGATTTTGGAGACCACGCCGGCGCCAACTGTCCGGCCGCCTTCGCGGATGGCGAAGCGCAGGCCGTTTTCCATCGCGATCGGCGCGATCAGTTCGACGTTGAACTTCAGGTTGTCGCCCGGCATCACCATTTCCGTGCCCTCCGGCAGCTCGACCGGGCCCGTCACATCCGTCGTCCGGAAGTAGAATTGCGGACGGTAATTGGCGAAAAACGGCGTGTGGCGCCCGCCCTCTTCCTTGGTCAGGATGTAGGCCTCGGCC
>JBCCWO010000061.1:0-6549 GCA_039193455.1 Pseudomonadota bacterium | reverse complement strand
CGCGCCCTCGGTGAGATCGCTGGAAACGCCCAGATATATCGATCGCTCGCGGCCGAGGCGTCGCCTGAAAATCGCGAAGACATAGAAGGCGCCTTGCTGAAGGCCTGCGCGCTTCTCGCGCGGCAGGGCAAACTCCCGCAAACCGGAGACATCTATATGAGTCAGGACCAGAGTTTCGACGATCTGAACAGTCGCTTCGCCGATGAGATGAACCGCGTTGCCGCCCTGATCCGGGAGGCGCCTGAGGCCGACCGCCCGGCGCTGCAAAAACAGATGGTGGCCGCGCTGAGGCCGGTCGCGCATATGCAGCCGCTCGGATTGCGCTCAGGCACGCTGACAGAGCGACCGACAGAGACGGGCATCTATTCTGAGGCCAACATCAACGCGGGCCTGGTGGAGAAGCTGCGGGAAGGCCGGACGCGGGCGCAGATCGAGACCGCCTTGCGCGGAACCGGGATTTCCTGGGAAACGGTCGTGGCGCGCATTGAGCAGGGGGCCGATACCGCGGCCCTGGAGCGGGAATGGTATGCAGACGATCTTCAAAAAATCGCGGAGGCGCAGGACCTCAATCTGGAGCGCCGCGAGGATCTGAAGGTCGCTGTCGACAAGCTCGATAAGGTGCATGTCGCCCTCGGGACAGGTCTGGAGCGAGCGGAAGTGCTGCGCCATGATGGTGTCATCGAAGACGCCCGTGTTCCCGACATGCATTACGATGCAGAAAGCGTGGATGATGCTGCCCGGGCAATCCGGCAAGACCTACGCGGGCAGGGGCTTTCCGAAAAAGACATTGCCGCGCGCGCGGATGAAATCACCATCCGAGCCGAGGCCCGCCTCGAGATGGAACAACAGGCCTATCTGCGACGACATCCCTATCTGCCAGCACGGCCCAGCGATGTGATCGAGACGCGCGATCCTTTCAACGTCCGCATCACTGACGAGGCACAAGCGGACCGGATCGACGCCGAGATTAATCGCATCCTGTCGCGGTCCGATGGGCCCTTGCAGATCGACGAGGCCGCCGCGGCCGACATGCGGGAACGTTATCCAGACATGCCGGAACATTTGGCACGCGGTCTTGGGGCAACCTATGCGGCTACATTTGCCGCCAGGCGCGGGGAGGTCACGACGGACGATCGAGACGCAGTCGCGGGAACCACTAGCAGACTACCAGACAACTCTGTGCTTGCAGGTGTGGTTGCCCATGAACGCATAGACAAGATCAATCCGCCCTTTGCCGATGATGAGGGCAGGGCGGCCTATCGCGCGGAAGTGGAGCGTCTTCTTGACGATGACAGGATCGCCGCCTTGCGCGAAGGGGATGCCGATGCGTTCGACGAGGTGATCGACAACCGTCTGGACCGCCTCTACGCCGCGAAAGCCTATTTGCAGTCGGATGAAGCGACCGCAAACAGCGATGCCGTGCGTGAGGTGGTCTCCGAGATTGCCGAAGAGGAATATGATGCGCAGCGTTTGAAGAGCCTGCAAAGCCATACCGAGAAAGGCCAGACCCATGGATAGGGGTCGGATCGCGCTCGGCATTTTTCTCCTGACCCTTCTCAGTGCGGGGTTTGGATATGTCTTTGCGAGTGCGTTCCTCACTTTTCGCGATCTTGGCTTGCGCGCGGAGATCGATTTTCTGTGGCTCGCCGGGAATTACCTGAGCCTCCGTCAGGTGCGTCCCGATGATTTTCAGCTGGCCAACCTCATCATCGGCGGTACGGCCTTTGCCGGCATGCTCTTGAGCGCGGTTCTATCCGGCACAGCATTGACGAAGTTCGGCAAGACCCATTGGCAACGGGCCGGGGAGTTGAAGCGCAACGGCTTCTTCACCGCTCCGGGCAGCGGGTTCATCCTCGGCAAGATGACCTCACCCAAACGACGGGGACGGTATCTGTCCTCAAGCGTCTATCCTCATGTGCTCTGCGTGGCGCCGACTGGACGCGGAAAGACCACCGGCTTCGTGATCCCGAACCTGCTGACATTCCGCGGCAGCGCTGTTGTTCTCGACGTGAAGGGCGAGAATTTCGAGGTGACGGCCCGACACCGGGCGGCAGAGGGGGATGATGTCTATCGTTTCGCCCCCACGGACTGGAACGACCGTCGGTCGCATCGCTACAACCCGCTCCTCAGGATCGCCGACCTCCGCGATCCCAACCAGCAGCAGATGGAGCTGCAGCTCCTCGCAACGCTCTTTCTGCAGACAGACAACGACCGCACGTCCGGTCTGCTCAAAGGCGGGATCGATCTCTTTGTTGCGGCGGGCCTGCTCGCATTCGAGCGAAAGAGCCCGACACTCGGCGAGATCTACCGCATCACGGCGTCTGGTGGGGACAAGCGCAAGGAGTTCATGAAGCGCCGCGACGAGGTGCAGAACACGGCGGCCAAGCTGATCTTCGAGCGGATGGCTTCAACGAACAACGACACACTGACTTCCTATATCTCGCTCCTTATGACTTCCGGTCTCGATCAGTGGAGCAACCCGGCCATCGATGCTGCGACCTCTACGTCGGATTTCGACTTCCGGACCATCCGCAAGAAGCCGTTCTCGGTCTACCTGGTCGTGGCCCCGAATATGGTGCGCCCGATGGCGGCACTGATCCGGTTGTTCTTCTCCGATCTGATTGCGTCCTTGCAGGATCGGGAGCCGGGTCCAGACGAGCCTTGGCCGGTGATGATTATGCTCGATGAGTTCAATCGGCTTGGGAAGATGCCGATCGTTGTGGAAAGCATCGAGACACTGCGGTCTTATCGCGGTCACCTGGCGATCGTGACCCAGACCATCCCGGCGCTTGATGAAATCTACGGCGAAAACAACCGACGCGCATTGCAGGGGAATGCAGGGATCAAGCTCTATCTCACACCGTCCGATGAAAAGACCGTCGAGGAGCTGAGTGGCGCGGTCGGCATGACCACCAAACGGGTAGTTACCCGTTCCCGCTCCATCGGCCGCAATCCGTTCGAGGGGCGCAGCATGTCTGAACGCACCGAAGAGACATCGCTCTTGCCCAAGGACGAAGCCCGGCGCATGTCGCTTGATGACATCGTGATGGTCGTGGACGCTCAGATGCCAGTGCGGGCAAAGCGCATTCGGTATTTCGACGACCCATTCTTCAAGAGCATTCATAAGGCACAGTCAGGCGAGCTGCCGTTCCCGGAAGAGTCTCCTGCGGTAGAACCGCGGGTCCAGGCAACCGAAGTGGCGCAACCACGACCGGCGGCGACCCGCGTGGAAAAAGATGAGACCATGGCACATGGCGTGAAGACGCGGTCTTCCCGCAAAGCACCGTCAAAGATGGTTGAAACAAGTATTGCGGCCGCACAATCCAAGGCGTCTACAGGCACGGCGCTTGCCACCAGTCGACGGAAGAAGAGTGCGAAGGCGCTTCGGGAGGTTGGTTTGACCACGGATCAAGCTGAGTTGGATCTTACCGTACAGCAGAGTTTCAAGCTGACAGACATGATCGCCGGTGACGAAGCAGACGCGAAAGCTGCCGTCCAATCGACAATCTCTGCACTTGCGGAAATTGGTGCGGAGGACCCGGCAGGGCAGGGCGGGGGCGCAGCGTGGGGCAAGGCAATTGTGGCTGCGGCCGATGCAGAGACCGATTCAGAAGGTGATGGTGATACATCTCCCGTGAGCGAGGGCAATGAGGATGGCGACAGCAGCGAAATCGCGAAGCATCGTTTGCGGGATGGTGAAGATATCGAAGCCGAGTTCAGAGAACAGGCGCTCGCACACAAGGTCTAGATGCGTGGCCACCCAGTATCAAAGCAGACCTTTGGAGATCCTTGTACGAAGGTCAGCAACGCGGGACGGAGCTGCCATGCAGGGAATGTCCGCTTTGTCTAATTCAAAGATCGGAAACACCGGCTTGGACCGGGCGTTCCAAGTATGTCGACAAAGCCACATAGCTCTTGGTCGAAATCACTTCGGGAAGCGCGTAGAGGCGCGCGAGCAGCGCCTCCATCGCCTGCGTGCTTTCCATCCGGACTTTCAGGATCATGCACGTGTCACCCGTGACAGAATGAATCTCTTCGACTTCGGGAAGCTCTTCGATCTGCATGAGAGCGTTACTTTTTCCCCAACCGCTCGTGTTGATGTGAACGAACGCTAAGAACTGCTTTCCCGTCATTTTCGGATCAAGCTGCGCCGAAACGGATTTGATCCGCCCACTGGATTTGTAGCGTTTCACACGTTCATGGACAGCAGGCGCAGACAGACCAACCGCTTTACCCAAATCGCTGTAACTCTGTTCAGCATCCTTCGTCAGGAGGCCTAACAGGTTTCGGTCAATCTCATCTAAACCGTATGTATCCTTGGCCATTTACCGAACCTCATTCGATTTTTTTCTGGAAACATGGAATTTGGTATCGTATCTGAGCAAATTCGTCTACCGGTTTGGCCTCGAAAGAGGTGCGCGATGAACCCAGTATGGCTCCTTATGCTAGGCATCAGTTTTGTCGGATCAAATTCCTTGGTCCTCAGTCCAATTGCAACGGATGTTGCGGCCTCCTTGCCGCGCGGTTCCGCGACGGACGTCATGTTCGCCTCGGCTGTCTATGGCGCGGCAACAGCGATCAGCGCGCTGACGCTTGCACCGAAAGCAGACCAGATCGGGCTGCGGCGCGCATTGTTCCTTGCGCTCATAGGGTTGTGCTTGGCGATGGTGGTCTGCGCATCGGCAATCGCGCTGTGGGTCCTGATCGTGGGCCAAGCCTTGGCCGGGTTGGCAGCGGGCCTCGCCTTGCCTGCAATCTATGGGCTGGCGGCCGAGATCGCACCAAAGGGACGCGAAAGTGAAACCCTCGGCAAAGTTCTTACGGGCTGGACACTCAGTCTTGTCGCAGGTGTCAGCCTGTCGGCCATGCTCACTGATTTCCTGCATTGGCGCATCGTTTTTGTGATCCTTGGCGCGACTGGTCTGATTTTGCTTATCGCACTTAGGCAGGCTGAGATTTCGGAAACGCGACCCAGCGGCAAAGCCACCTCGCCGCTCGAGGCCATACGAATTGCGGGGCTGCCTCCGATCCTATTTGCTGTAGCGTGCTACATGGCGGCATTCTACGGGCTCTACGCCTATCTGGGCACCCATCTTACGCAAGTGTTGGGGATTGCGACCGGTATCGCGGGTTTGGCTGCGCTCTCCTATGGTGTGGGCTTTGGCGTTGTCGCCCCCCTCGATCGCTTTATTGACCGGCATGGAGCAACAAAAGCCGCTCCTGTCGTCTTCGTTACATTGCTTTGCATATATGTCGGGCTTTCGTTGCTGGCACCGTTCGGAATGGCACTCATTGTGTTCTGTTTCATGTGGGGCGCCGCAAACCATCTTGGATTGAATATCCTTGTGGGCCAATTGACGGCGCTGTCTCCGGGGCAGCGTGCGACTATTCTCGGTCTGTATAGCGCGGTGACCTATGCCGCGATGTTTGTAGGCACGACGGTCTTCAAAGTGATTTTCGAGTCGTTTGGCTTTTCGGCCATTGCGCTTCTATCGGCGGCTTGCATCGCGCCTGCGACGCTAGGCGCGGTTCGACGGCAATACTGCCTCGCCAAAGCGGACGTTCGTCAGAATGCAGAAAATGGCTAGTATGGGCTCTTCGGCGCCATTCGCCGCGAGCTGCTTGAAGATCCACTTCGGCGATCAACTCGGTGGAGGCGTGCCAATACCAGACGGGTCCCGCCTAGCTCTTCTTCGCATCTGCCAGCCGTTGTGCCCGGGCCTTTTGAGCTTCCATACGCGCCGCTGTTCCAGTTGAAGTTGGAGAAGGATTAGCTGGCGCAGAGTTGTTTGCCGGTACCGAAGATCCTCCTCGGTTTGGCATGCTCTGAAGTCCAAGAATTTGCCGTCCGCGTAAAGCGGCGTACTCAATCGCGGAGGCCGTGCCGACGTTGTAGCGATTGTAAGCTTGCTGACTACCTGACGCCGCTCTGCCGAAGACATAGGCGCCTGCCAATCCGCTGGAAAGCGCAGGCATCACGATGTTTCCGGAGATTGCTCGAACAAGAAATGGCGTCGCGATTATGAAGCCCTTCGCCATGAAAATCATCATGAAGAAGGGGACAACCGCTCCGATCGTTGAGGCGCTATCCGGGTCGCCGAGTTCGGCAATCAATGCGTTTGAGACACCTATAATTGTGGCGAACACCCCTGCGATAACGACGGGATAGATTCCGAACGAAATCAAGGCCGATAGCCAACGTGCAAAATAGTCCTTGGTCACATCGAAAAGTGTCAGGAATATCATGATTGGAGCGATCCCAACCAGAAGCGCAATCATTAGGCGTGCAGCGATCAAAAAGAATGCGGCGAGCCCACCAAGAAGCGAAAGGAGCACGGTCCCAACGACGCCCATAACCGCCCCAGCCATCCAGTGCATACCGTCACCGATGGTGTTTAGGTACTCCGAGAATTCCGCAATTATCCCGTCGAACGCCTCTGCAAATGTGCCTGATGGCCCTGGCGTGCCGCCGCCAACGGATGCGACCAGCGCTCCTGCGATGCTGTCGATGCCAGTAAGCACTGCCGTCGAGAAAGCGTTGAACTGGAT
>JBCCWO010000060.1:0-6665 GCA_039193455.1 Pseudomonadota bacterium | reverse complement strand
GGGAGAAATGGGGCATTGCGGATCACATATCAATGCACGGACGCGTGAGAATGACTGAAATATGGTGCGCTCATGCACAGACTTATGCGCAGTTCCGTGCGCACCCCCCGGAATTGAAACAGGGCACACGCGCGCGCGAGGTGCTGCAACCTAAGCCCCCGAAACCTCACGGAAATGCGAGAAATCTAACGCTTCAGTCGATCCGCCTTTTTGCGCACCAGAACCGTGCGCAGATCGTGCATCGCCAAAAGCAGCGGGTCTGTAACCTCTTCAAGCGCCTCATCGCTCGCGCGTGACTGCACCCATTGCGCGGTGAGGTTCAGATGATCGATCGCCCGGTGAATGTCGTCGAGCTCGCGCGCGCCCAGAACCTCCAGCCGCGCCTCCATCCATTCGGTGATCGCCGCCATGTCGGCATCGCTCAGCGTCCGCTCGCCCTGCGGCTTCACCTCGCCCCGCCGGACATTGACCACGGCAATGGGGTCCATCTCCAGCCGCTGGTCGCGCTGATTGGTTGTGACCCGATAGACCACCGCACCATTTTCACGGACGCGAAAGTAGTAGTCGGGCAATTCCACGGGCGGGGTCGTCCTCAGCTCAGGCTGGCGCAAAAGGCCTGAATGCGGGTGCAGGCCTCGGTCAGCACATCATCCGCCGCAGCGTAGCTGACGCGGAAATGCGGCGAAAGGCCGAACGCGGCCCCGAACACGACGGCCACCCCGGTCTCTTCCAAGAGCGCGCGGGCAAAGGTCTCGTCATCGGCGATCACCGTACCCGCGGGCGAGGTCTTGCCAATGCAGCCCGCAATCGAGGGGTAGACATAGAACGCGCCCTCCGGCACCGGGCAGCTGACGCCTTCGGCCGCGTTCAGCATCGACACCACCAGATCGCGGCGCCGCTGGAACATCGCCGCATTGGGCGCCAGATCGTCCTGCGGGCCGTTGAGCGCCTCGACCGCCGCCCACTGGCTGATCGAGCAGGGGTTTGTCGTCGACTGCGACTGCACCTTGCGCATCGCGTCGATCAGCACCTTGGGCCCGGCAGCATAGCCGATCCGCCAACCCGTCATCGCATAGGCCTTGCTCACCCCGTTGAGCGTTAGCGTCCGCTCGTAAAGCGCGGGCTCCACCTCGGCCGGGGTGGAAAAGGTGAACCCGTCAAAGGTGATGTGCTCGTACATGTCATCCGACAGGACCCAGACATGCGGGTGCCGCATCAGCACCTCGGTCAGCGCGGCAAGTGCGGCGCGATCATACCCGGCCCCCGTCGGGTTCGAGGGAGAGTTGAAGATCAGCCATTTCGTCTTGGGCGTGATCGCCGCCTCCAGCGCCTCGGGCGTCATGCGAAACCCGGTCTCAAGCGTGGTTTCGACGATCACCGGCGTGCCGCCGGCAAGCAGCACCATATCCGGGTAGCTCACCCAATAGGGCGCGGGGATCACCACCTCGTCCCCGGGGTTCAGCGTCGCCATGAACGCGTTGAACAGCACCTGCTTGCCCCCGGTCGACACCGTGACCTGCTCGGGCGTATAGCTGAGCGCGTTGTCGCGGGCGAACTTGGCCACCACGGCCGCCTTCAGCTCGGGGATGCCATCCACAGCCGTATAGCGCGTCTCGCCCGCGTCCATCGCGCGCTTGGCGGCCTCGCGGATGCGCAGGGGCGTGTCGAAATCCGGCTCACCCGCGCCCAGCCCGATAACATCCTGGCCCGCGGCCTTCAGCTCCCGCGCAAGCGACGTGACCGCCGTGGTGGGCGATGGTTTCACCCGGCCAAGTGTCGCAGAAAGAAAGGACATGGTCGCCTCCTGTTGCCCTGATGCGCGGCCAAGCCTTATGGTCACGCGCAGACCCCATCAACCCCAATCCCGCCCCGAGGTGCATGCCGTGGACACAGCACGAGACGACGATGGCTGGTATTCAGATGACGCAGCGACCTTCGGCGACCGCGTCGCGGCCGCGCGCGAGGCTCTGGGGCTCTCGGATGAGGATCTGGCCCGCCGGTTGGGGGTGAAGGTCAAGACGATCCGCGCCTGGGAACAGGATCTGGCCGAACCGCGGGCGAACAAGCTTCAGATGCTGGCAGGTGTGCTCAACGTCTCCTTCCGTTGGCTGTTGACGGGCGAGGGTGTGGGCGTGGACGCGCCCGATGCTGAATCGGCCCTGACCAACGAGGTGTCGACCATCCTGACCGAGATCCGTGCCGTGCGGGGCCAGATGGCCGCGGGCGCGGCACGGCTTGGCGTTCTCGAAAAACAGCTGCAGGCGGCTCTGCGCACGGGCGGCGCATGACCGAGACGGCGGAACATCGGCTCAAGCGGCTGCGCATCCGGTCCTGGCGGCGCGGCATCAAAGAGATGGACCTGATCCTGGGCCGCTGGTCGGATGTGCACCTCGCCGCGCTGGGCGAAGAGGATCTGGCCACCTACGATGCGCTCTTGTCCGAAAACGACCACGATCTTTATCAATGGGTCACGGGCCAGGCCGAAACGCCCGAGGCGTTTCGCGCGCTCATCGCGCGGATCGAACGCGAGGTGGCGGCGCTAAACTAGCGCCCGCCGGGCCGCGGGTCGGCGCCGCAGGAAAACCTCGGCAATCAAAAGGTAGGGCACAAAGAACGCCACCACCTGGATCTGATCGAAAAGCCCGGTGAACGCCGCGTTCGAGGCCGCGCCATCGGTCAGCCCGTACCAGATCACATAGTGCATCCGGTAAATCCACGATCCAACGGCCAGGATGATCAGCCGCGTGGCCCAGGCCCCGTGGCGCACCATGTCCTTGTCGAGCGCAAAGTAGACGGTGTTGATCGCGGCCCAGATCATCAGCGCGCCATAAAGGGCGAACCACCCGCTCATCCACCAGCCGCCGATGGTGCCGTTGAGCAGGATATAGGACAGCCCGCCAAAGCCGGTCAGGATCGCCAGCCCAAACAGAAGGTAGCCACTGCGCCGGTGCCCACCGGGCCAGCGCGCGCGATAGGCGGGGATCGCCTGCAAGGGCGCCCCGATGGTCAGAACCGCCCCGGCCACCATGTGCAGCGCAAGGCCAAAGGTCGCCAACCCCGACCCCGTTGCAAACACGCGCGACAGCGTGCCGGGTGCTGCCGCGGTCAGGTCGCCCCAGCCCAGCACCGCGGAATGCACCACAAACCAGGTTGTGTTGATCGCCAGGATGATCAGAACGATGGTGATCGCGATGCTGCGCATGGGCGGCACATAACGCTTCGTGCGGTGCTGGCCAGCCCCGAAGGCGGGCAATGCCGGCAAGACGCCCGGAACACATTTCAATTTAACTGAATGTTCGGAAATTTCGCCCAAACCCCCGCCCACGGGAAGCACGCGGAGGTTTGGATGGGCGCCCAGCATGCGATAGCGGACGATCCGGCAGAGCGCGGGTTTATGGAGCGTTATCTGGAAAGCCTTGCTTTGGTCGAACGCTTGCACAGGTTGCTGCTCGACGTGATCAAGGACGAATTTGAGCGGGTCGGCATACTTGAGATCAACGCCGTGCAGGCGCTGTTGCTGTTCAATATCGGCGATAATGAGGTGACGGCGGGCGAGCTGAAATCGCGCGGCTACTACCAGGGCTCGAACGTGTCCTACAATCTCAAGAAGCTGGTCGAGATGGGCTATATGCACCACCAGCGCTGCGCGGTGGACCGCCGGTCGGTCCGCGTGCGGCTGACCGACAAGGGCCGCGATATCCATGATGTCGTGCACATGCTCTTTGCCCGCCATGCCGAGGGGCTGATGCGCTCGGGCGCGTTGGGCAATGACGGGTTCGATCCGATTAACAGCGCGCTCCAGCGGGTGGAACGCTACTGGACGGATCAGATCCGCTACATTTACTAGCGGTCGGCGCCCGCAAAACGCCGCGGCTCGGGGTCGGTCTGGCCAAGCGGCGGGGCGCTGATCTCGCGCAAAAGCTTGCGGGTCATCGCGCCCGCATAATCGTCATAGCCCAACGCCACCTCGACAAACGCCCCCGGCCCCTGGATCAGGTTGGCCCGGTAATAGGCGGTTAGCTCGGCAATCCCCATCCGCCGGGTATCGCCGCCCCGCAACAGCTCTTGCCCGATCGCCAATGCGTTTATCGTGACGCCTTCAAGCGCCCCGCTGCGCTGGACATCGCGGGGAATGGGCCAATCGTTGTTCTTGCCGTCCCCCGACACATCCACCGTCTGCGCCCAGCACTGCGGCCCGCCGCGCAACAGCTCTGCCGCATGCAGCATCGCCGCCCCCAGACCCGTCGCCTCGGGCGCAGGCGCCCGGCGCCAACGGCGCAGCTGATCCACAACGGCGAGGATATCGGATGCGCCCGAAAGCGTCGTCCAGTCCACGACCTGACGTTGATAGCTGGCCGAAGACCATTCAAAGATCGCCAGTGCCACTGGCGCGTCGGGCAGGGCCAACAGCGCCTCTTGCACCTCCGGATGCTCCAGCGCCGTGGCCACGCCGTTCAATTGCACCACATATTCGCGCTCATCGACTGAGCCTGAAACATCAAGCGCCAGAACCAGCGCCAACCGGCAGGCCGCAGGCGCCGCCGTGGCCCAAACGGCCACCAACAGCGCCAGCGCCAGCCTTACCAATGGCCTGTATTGCCCATGCTCGCCCAGGGCTCTTGTGCGGGCAGGGCATCGCCCTTCTGCAACAGCTCGATCGAGATGTTGTCGGGCGAGCGCACAAAGGCCATGTGCCCGTCGCGCGGCGGGCGATTGATCGTCACGCCATTGTCCATCAGGTGCTGGCACAGCCCATAGATGTCATCGACCAGAAAGGCGATGTGGCCGAAATGGCGGCTGTCGGACGGCAACCCGTCATCGCCATCCCAGTTATAGGTCAGCTCGACACTGCCCGCCGGCGCATCGCCCGATGACATAAACACGTTGGTAAAGCGGCCCTGTTCGCTGTCGTGACGCCGCCGTTCGTGCAGGCCCAAAAGCTCATAGAACGCGATCGTCGCATCCAGATCCTTGGCGCGCTGCATGACATGGTAGAATTCGATGGCCATTGGTGTGCTCCCTCATCTGGGATGCACCCTAGGCGCTGCGGCGGCATGCACAAGCCTCTGTCACCAAAGACCCGTGCTGCCGCCGGTGGAAACGCACGCCTCAGGCGACGAGCAGGGCGTCGTCCTCATCGTCCTCCTCGACCGGGGCGACCGCCATCGCGCTTGCCGAAGACGACAGCGCATCCATCAAGAGCCCGCTTTCCGCCACGTCCGTGTCGCGCAGGAAGCCGCCCTTCGCCAGCGTCACCCGGTCGATCGCATGGCCGTCCGACCGCCCGATCAGATCCAGCCGATAGGCGGTGTCGTCCTCAAGCTGCGCCCGCGCATCGCTCTTGTCGTGGTTGATGTCGAAGGTATCGCCCCATCTCAGCTCTTCATCCGCATCGCCAAGCCCAACAAACAGCTTGGTGGGATCCAGGATCACCTCGCCGGTCTCAAGGTTGGTGATCCGCACGAAAGAGTCGTTGCCCATGTCGTCACGCACATCGTCGGGGTCCATCGCGCTGGTCACCCGACCGCCGTGGATCGCGATGTAATAGCGCCCGGCCTCTTCGGCGACGAACTCAAACGACAGCGCCTGGTCATCCTCGACACGGTTGAAATTGTTGCGGTTGTGATCCCACAACATCGTATCCTCGCCATCGACCTTGCGCGCTTCCCAAGAGCCGCTGGCCTCCGCGCTCTCGGCCTCAAGCACAAGCTGGCCATCCTCGGCATAAAACGCCGTATCGGGGGATGACAGGGCCGCAAGCGTCGCCGCGGAATCGCCCGACGATCCAGAGCCACCGCCGCCACCGCTTGCCGCGCCGCTGTCGCTGACCGATGAAGATCCCCCGCCGTCCGAGCCCCCGCTCAAGCCGCCCGCCGTGAATAGGGCGGCAAACATTGCAAATAAGGCAGTCATGTCAAAATTTCCCTCAGTAATCGCTACCTTGGCCACGTTTTGCCCCGATTGCGGCAATTCCGTGGTGCAATTGCGGGGATTCTACGGTGGCGGACCCGCGCCGAGCCACCGGGGTTGCCCACAGGGTTCTCCACAGGAAACCCGGCATACCCTCAACATATCGTGTTGAGCGCCCTCCAAACCCCACTATGATGGGGTGGTCCAGTGTGGAGGCAGGCATGAACATGGAAAACACCCCGAAGACCCCGGAAGAGGAAATCGCCGAACTGCGCGCGCGCCCCAGCCAGACCCTGCGCGCCACCGCCCCGGGGATGGAACAGCATCTCTACACAATCCAGCCGGTGCTCGATCATGGTTTCGTCCGCGTCATCGATTACATGGGCGACGACAGCGCCATCGTGCAGGCCGCCCGCGTCAGCTACGGCGCCGGAACCAAGCATGTGCAGAACGACGAAGGCCTGATCCGCTACCTCATGCGCCACTGGCATTCGACCCCGTTCGAGATGTGCGAGATCAAGCTGCACGTCAAACTGCCGGTCTTCGTCGCGCGCCAGTGGATCCGCCACCGCACCGCCAACGTCAACGAATACTCCGCCCGCTACTCGATCCTGGATCGCGAGTTCTACATCCCCGCGCCCGACGCGCTCGCCGCGCAGTCGACCGTCAACAACCAGGGCCGGGGCGAGGTGTTGCAGGGGGCCGAGGCGCAACGCGTCCTCGACATCCTGCGCGAGGACAGCATGCGCGCCTAT
>JBCCWO010000059.1:0-7494 GCA_039193455.1 Pseudomonadota bacterium | reverse complement strand
TTGCCGACCGCCTGGTCGCGATCAACCGGGTGTCGAAGACCGTCAAGGGCGGGAAACGCTTTGGCTTTGCAGCCCTCGTCGTCGTGGGCGACCAGCGGGGCCGCGTGGGCTTTGGCAAGGGCAAGGCCAAAGAGGTGCCCGAGGCGATCCGCAAAGCCACGGAACAAGCCAAGCGCCAGATGATCCGTGTGCCCCTGCGCGAAGGCCGCACGCTGCACCACGATATCGAAGGCCGCCATGGCGCGGGCAAGGTGGTGATGCGCACGGCTCCGACCGGGACCGGGATCATCGCCGGTGGTCCGATGCGGGCCGTGTTCGAGATGCTGGGTGTTCAGGACGTGGTCGCCAAGTCGATCGGGTCGCAGAACCCCTACAACATGATCCGTGCCACCATTGACGGTTTGCAGAAAGAGGCCTCGCCCCGCTCGGTCGCGCAGCGCCGCGGCAAGAAGGTGGCCGATATCCTGAAGAAGCCCGAGGCTGAAGCCCCTGCTGAAGCCGCGGCAGAGGAGGCATAAGCATGGCCAAGACCATCGTTGTCAAACAGATCGGCTCGCCGATCCGCCGCCCGGCCAAACAGCGTGCGACGCTTGTTGGCCTGGGGCTGAACAAGATGCACAAGACGCGCGAGCTGGAAGATACGCCCAGCGTGCGCGGGATGGTGAATTCCATTCCGCATCTGGTGGAGATCGTAGAAGAGCGCGGCTAAGGGCTGCGTTCCGATGAGATGAGGTCTCGGATCAGGTCCGGGACGGTGAACGCCTCGGGGGAACCCGGGGCGTTTTCTTTTGTTGCGGATGTACGGGTCTACTCCGCCGCCTCTGCCGCCTGGACGGACGGATAGAGCGTGTTCATCGGCACTGACCGGCCATTGTCCTGCATGATGCGGACGTGGCGGCGGCGCATCAAGCGCGGCTCTGACACGCCAACGGAGTGCGAGATCGTCTCAACCTCTTTCACGACGCCCCGGGCATAGTCCGAGACTCGGCGCCATTTGTCGGCGACCACCAGCCCCTTCTGAAACCGCGGGTCGTGGGTGGTGATTCCCGTGGGGCAGCTGTTCTTGTTGCATTTGAGCGCCTGGATGCAGCCGAGCGCGAACATGAAGCCCCGGGCCGAGGTGACGAAATCGGCCCCCGCCGCCAACGCCCAGGCAACATCGCCGGGGTTGACGAGCTTGCCCGAGGCGACCAGGCGCACCCGGTCCTTCAGCCCCGCGGCGTCGCGCATATCGGCCACAAGCGGCAGCGCCTCGCGGATCGACATGCCGACCAGATCGATCAGCGGCATAGGCGCCGCACCGGTCCCGCCCTCGCCGCCATCGATGGTGATGAAGTCCGGAGCACTGGCGGGCCCACGCCGGGTGATGGCGGCGAAGAGGTCGCTGATGGCGTCTTCGGTGCCGACGACGGTTTTGATGCCGACCGGCTTGCCCGTGACCTCGCGGATGTGGCCGATCATGTCCAGCAAATCGTCCCAATCGTCGACCTCGCGGTGGCGGTTGGGCGAGATGCCGTCTTGCCCCACCTCGAGCCCGCGGATCGCCGCAATCTCGGCCGTGACCTTGGCGCCCGGTAGAATGCCGCCCTTGCCGGGTTTGGCGCCTTGGGCAAGCTTTATCTCGAACATGCGGATGGTGTCGTGGGCCGCAACTTCACGGAGTTTCGCGTCGCTGAGATTGCCCTCGGGGTCGCGCACGCCGAACTTGGCGGTGCCGATCTGAAAGACCAGATCCGCCCCGCCTTCGAGGTGGAAGGCGCTGACGCCGCCCTCGCCGGTGTTGAGCCAGATCCCGGCATCCTTTGCGCCGCGGCCGAGCGACTGCACGGCAGGCTTGGAAATGGCGCCATAGCTCATGCCTGAGATGTTGAAGAACGACCGCGCGTGGAAAGGGTGGCGCGTATCGGGGCCGATGACCAGGGGTTCGGATTTGGCAAACTGGTCATCGATGGGTGGGAAGGCGGCGTTCACAAAGATCGGCGTGCCCACCACGTTGAGGTTGCGGGTCGACCCGAATGCAACGGTGTTGCTTTCCCCCTCGGACGCGCGGTTCACCCATTCACGCTGGGCCCGGTTGAAGGGCAACTCTTCGCGATCCATGGCGAAGAAGTACTGACGAAAGAACTCTCCCAGTGTTGAGAAGAGATGGCGGAACCGGCCGAGCACCGGGTAGTTGCGGCGGATGGCGTCGTGGGTCTGCAGGCGGTCGATGGCAAAGAACACGATGGCGAGTGCTGCTAGGGCGCCCACGGTGAGCGTAAAAACCACGGCCATAAAGCCGAGCGCGTCCATTGCGAATCCCATCGGTGTCTCCTGTGCCGTCTGCGTGGGCTAGTATAGCCAAGGGTGCTTTACCCCTTAAATCAAGGCTTCGCGTGCCATGGTGATGCGGCGTGAGTGTCGCGCCAATTGGTGGTCAGGCCGCCAGGGCCGAGGCGGTGACACGCACAAGCTGAGACAGACGGTCCGTATCCTCCAGAAGATCGGCTGTTATCTTTAGCGATGGTTTTGCACCGTCATAGGCGGGCGACATGTCCAGGTCGGGCGCAAGCGCGGTGCCTTGCGGCGTCGGTTTTACAAAGAACGTGTCATCGCAGATCACGCCAATGAAGACATCGTCGCAATAGACGCCGTATTCGCCAAACATTTTGCGCGCACGAACCGCCCCAGCTTCCGTAATCTGTTCCAGGATGTAATCGACCGTCGCGGTGGAAGAGGCCATTGTATCGTCCCTCTGTGATGCTGCGTCTGAGGATGTATCACGGCTGTCGCAAAAGGGCGTCAGGATCGGTGCGTCTGCGGGGTCTTGTCTTCCCTTGCCATGGTGGGCGCAATCCCCTATACGCCGCCGGTGGCCCGCAAAGGACCACCTTAAACCTTACAAAAAACGCCGTGGTCGGCCGCTCCCGTCGCTGGGGGCCGCATCCGGCAAGGAGAAGCGACATGAAACTGAATGAGCTTTCGGACAATCCGGGGGCGGCCAAGAAGCGCATGCGCGTGGGCCGTGGACCCGGCTCGGGCAAGGGCAAGACCGCTGGCCGAGGTATCAAGGGGCAAAAGTCCCGCTCGGGCGTGGCCATCAACGGCTATGAAGGCGGGCAGATGCCGCTGTATCAGCGCCTGCCGAAACGCGGCTTTAACAAGCCCAACCGCAAGAAATTCGCCGTTGTGAACCTGGGCATCATCCAGAAGTTCATCGAGGCGGGCAAGCTCGACGCCAAGGGTGAAATCACCGAGGATACGCTGGTTGAGGCCGGGATCGTGCGCCGCAAGCTGGACGGTGTGCGTGTGCTGGCCAAGGGTGAATTTTCCTCGAAGGTCACTCTGAACGTGACCGGCGCGTCGAAATCCGCCGTCGAGGCCGTCGAAAAGGCCGGTGGATCGCTGACGGTCACAACCGCGTCGGCGGCTGCGTAAACGCTTGTGCGGGCCCTTCGAGGCCCTTACATCCTTGAGACGTTTTCCAAAGCGCCGCCGACCGGAGAACGGTCCGGCGGCGCCTGCATGAAAGAGAGCCTCGTATGGCATCAGCAGCAGAGCAAATGGCCGCAAACGTCAGCTGGGCGTCGCTCGGCAAGGCGACGGAACTGCGCCAGCGCATCTTCTTCACCATCGGCCTTTTGATCGTTTATCGCATCGGCACCTACATCCCCGTGCCGGGGATCGACGGGAACGAATTGCGCGCCTTCATGGAACAGGCAGCGGCGGGCCTTGGTGGCGTGCTCAACATGTTCACCGGCGGCGCGATCAGCCGGATGGGCATCTTTGCGCTGGGCATCATGCCCTACATCTCTGCCTCGATCATCGTTCAGCTTTTGACTGCCATGGTCCCCTCGCTTCAGCAATTGAAGAAAGAGGGCGAGCAGGGGCGGATGAAAATCAACCAGTACACGCGCTATGGCACCGTGTTTCTGGCGACCTTCCAGGCCTATGGCCTGGCCGTAAGCCTTGAATCGGGCGGTCTGGTGACCGATCCGGGCTGGTTCTTCCGCGTGGCCTGCGTGATCACGCTGGTGGGTGGCACGATGTTCCTGATGTGGTTGGGCGAACAGATCACGGCCCGAGGTGTGGGCAACGGGATCTCGCTGATCATCTTTGTTGGCATCATTGCCGAGCTGCCGGGTGCTTTTGCGCAGTTCTTTGAAAGTGGCCGGTCGGGCGCCCTGTCCCCTGCGGTGATCATCGGGGTCAGCGTGATGCTGATCGCGACGCTGATCTTTGTGGTCTTCATGGAGCGTGCGCTGCGCAAGATCCACATCCAGTATCCGCGCCGCCAGGTGGGCATGAAGGTCTATGATGGCGGGTCAAGCCACCTACCGGTCAAGGTGAACCCTGCGGGCGTGATCCCGGCGATCTTTGCGTCATCGCTGCTGCTCTTGCCGACCACGGTGAGTACCTTCTCTGGCCAACAGACCGGGCCGGTCATGTCGACGATCCTGGCCTATTTCGGGCCGGGGCAGCCGCTTTACCTGTTGTTCTTCGCGGGCATGATCATCTTCTTCACGTACTTCTACACCGCCAACGTGTCGTTCAAGACCGAGGATGTGGCAGAGAACCTGAAGAACCAGAACGGTTTCATTCCAGGGATCCGGCCGGGCAAGAAGACCGAAGAGTACCTGGATTACGTTGTCAGCCGCATTCTGGTGGTCGGCTCGATCTACCTTGCCGTGGTCTGTCTGATCCCGGAAATGGTGCGCAACGAGTTGGCGATTACAGCCTATTTCGGGGGCACATCCATCCTGATCATCGTCTCGGTGGGGATGGACACAGTGCAGCAGATTCAATCCCACCTCTTGGCACATCAGTATGAAGGCCTTATCGAGAAGTCTCAGCTGCGCGGGAAACGTCGCGGCAAGAGGGGGACAGCTCGACGATGAATATCATTCTACTCGGCCCGCCGGGCGCCGGCAAAGGTACGCAAGCGCAACGATTGGTGGCCGAGAGGGGAATGATCCAGCTCAGCACGGGTGACATGCTGCGCGCGGCGCGGACGTCAGGGACCGAGATGGGCCAGCGCGTGGCCGCGATCATGGATGCCGGTGAGCTTGTGACAGATGAGATCGTGATCGGTCTGATCGAGGAACAGCTGGCGGCCCATCCAGAGGGCGGCTTCATCTTTGACGGATTTCCGCGGACGCTCGCGCAAGCCGATGCCTTGGCCGACCTGCTCGCGGCCAAGGGGCAGGCGCTGGATCACGTGATCGCGATGGAGGTCAATGACGAGGCGCTGGTGCATCGCATCGTCAACCGCGCCAAAGAGGCGGCCGCGGCGGGTCAGCCGGTGCGGGCCGACGACAATGAGGAAAGCCTGAAGGTCCGGTTGACCGAGTATTACAAGAAGACATCGCCCTTGATCGGATACTACCACGCGAAGGGTCAGCTTCGGTGGGTTCCGGGGCTTGGTGAGATTGAAGAGGTATCGGCTGAGATTGGTACCGTGCTGGATGGCGCATAGCGTCCTGTATTGGTGTTTTCGGGCCCCCAACCCCAGAATCCGGTGAGGGACTCCGCTAAACTCTTCCAAGGCTTTTGAGCGCGGTAAGCAATGATTCACGGCGCTTGAAATTAATCCTTGACAGCACCTTGACGCCCCGCCCGGCAGACCTTATCTCACGCCATCTCGACAGAGAATCGTCCACGGTAACGGGTCGCTCCCGGGCAATTGGACTTTGATCAAATGACGCGGCCCGTGGCTCAAAAACGCCTCGGGCTTTGGTTGTGAAAAAAGGGCCTGGAACTACGGGCTCGCAACGAAAGGAAATCTCACGTGGCACGTATTGCCGGCGTAAACATCCCCACCGCCAAGCGGGTGCCTATCGCCCTCACCTATATCACCGGTATCGGCCGGGCTTCGGCGGAATCGATCTGCGAGGCCGTGGGTATCGACACCGCGCGGCGCGTCAATGAGCTGAGCGACGCCGAGGTGCTGTCGATCCGCGAACATATCGACGCAAACTTCACCGTCGAAGGCGACCTGCGCCGCGAAGTGCAGATGAACATCAAGCGCCTGATGGACCTGGGCTGCTATCGCGGGCTGCGCCATCGCCGCAACCTGCCTGTGCGTGGCCAGCGCACCCATACCAACGCACGCACGCGCAAGGGCCCTGCCAAGCCCATCGCCGGCAAGAAGAAGTAAGGGGGCAGGGATATGGCACGCGATACCAAGCGCACCAAGCGCAAAGAGCGTAAAAACATCGCCGCGGGCGTGGCGCATGTGAACAGCTCGTTCAACAACACGAAAATCCTGATTTCCGATGTGCAAGGCAACGCGATTGCCTGGTCTTCGGCCGGGACCATGGGCTTTAAGGGGTCGCGCAAGTCGACGCCCTATGCCGCCCAAATGGCCGCCGAGGACGCGGGCAAGAAGGCGCAGGAACATGGTGTTCGGACGCTGGAAGTTGAGGTTCAGGGGCCGGGATCGGGGCGTGAATCGGCGCTGCGGGCCCTGGCGGCTGTGGGCTTTAACATCACGTCGATCCGTGACGTTACGCCGATCTCGCACAACGGTTGCCGTCCGCCCAAGCGCCGCCGCGTCTGAGCGCGGATTTTCCGGTCGCACCGCGGGGGGTCCACGGTGCGGCTGACGTCGATTTTTGACCTCGGGCGTCGTCTGCTTTGGACATGGGCAGACGACTGGAATTGAGGAGACACGCATGATCCATAAGAACTGGCAGGAACTGATCAAGCCCATGCAGTTGGAGGTCAAGCCTGGCAATGACCCCATGCGGCAGGCAACCGTCGTGGCCGAACCGCTGGAGCGCGGCTTTGGTCTGACGTTGGGCAACGCGCTGCGCCGCGTGTTGATGAGTTCGCTGCAAGGTGCTGCGATCACCAGCATCCAGATCGACAACGTCCTGCATGAGTTTTCGTCTGTGGCCGGTGTGCGCGAAGACGTCACCGACATCGTTCTCAACCTGAAGAGCGTGGCGATCCGGATGGAAGTCGAAGGGCCCAAGCGCCTGTCGATTTCGGCGAAGGGCCCGGCGGTGGTGACGGCGGGCGATATCTCGGAAAGCGCGGGCATCGATATCCTGAACAAGGATCACGTGATCTGTCACCTCGATGACGGCGCGGATCTGTTCATCGAGCTGACGGTGAACGTGGGCAAAGGCTATGTCGCCGCCGACAAGAACCGCCCGGAAGACGCGCCGATCGGCCTTGTGCCGGTGGACGCGATCTATTCGCCGGTCAAGAAGGTCAGCTACGATGTGCAGCCGACCCGCGAAGGCCAGGTGCTGGACTATGACAAGCTGACGCTGAAGCTCGAAACCGACGGGTCGGTCACGCCGGACGATGCGGTGGCCTATGCCGCGCGGATCCTTCAGGATCAGCTGTCGATCTTCGTGAACTTCGATGAGCCCGAGTCGGCGCGGGCCGAGTCCGATGACGATGGGCTGGAGTTCAACCCGCTGCTTCTGAAGAAAGTGGACGAGCTGGAACTGTCGGTGCGTTCGGCTAACTGTCTGAAAAATGACAATATTGTATATATCGGGG
>JBCCWO010000058.1:0-7920 GCA_039193455.1 Pseudomonadota bacterium | reverse complement strand
CCGTAAGGGTGTATTCGATGTCGACCCCTTACTATATTGACAAAGCGCAATTTGACCAGATCACAGAAACATATATTCAAATTCCACATCCTGAGAGTGCACCTGCCACCAGAAAGCCAGGGGCTGACGCAGCCTATAAATATAATCCATCATGTAATAGCTTGATGCGTTTGGAATAAAACTTAAACGAAACGTGCTTGCTTGCTTTGCGGAATAAAAAAAACAAAACACAGAGACCGATCAATGCGCATTAAGAATACGCCACTACTTTCGGTACTTGTCGGAACTGCGCTCATGATCACGGGTTCGGCAATGGCCGAAACACCGGCACTCCCCAGTGCCGCGGCAACGCTGTTCCCGGAGGAGTTGCGGCCGCTAATTGAGGCCTATGATGGCGCGTTTCCCTTCGACAAGTTCAAGGATGAGGCTGGCATGACCGTCGGCCATCACGCCGCGCACAATCTTGAGCATCCCGAGGTTACCCTCTTGCCACCCTCGGTCATTCGTCGCGGCACGCTGCCGGATCAGGAGCGGAAAATCCACTTAACTCAACTGTTCAGATCTTCCGGGCCATCTCTATCACATGACGTCAACAAAGTGGCGCCAGTACGTGTCCGCTCTGTAGGGGGTATAAGGCGGCACGGGTGGTCTTGTATGGGCGGGCCACTAAGACAAGGATCACAGCAATGTCCAAGACTTGTGTACGCGCGGTCAGCCTCAACTTCAGGGTGCAGAAAACACATCCCAGAGGTGTGACGGGTGGCATTTTCGGTGGATGAACGGCAAAGGAAAACTGTGATGAGGATTGCTATCGGCCTGGTCTGCGTCGTCCTGCTTGGGGCGGCACTGTACCAACTTTCGCCCCTAAAGACCGCCGCGCAGGATATGCAGGCGCAACAGCCCCAACGCCACCCGGCCTCGCATGTGATCCGGATCACGGCAAAGCTCAGCTTTGATGGTGTGCCGGTTGTGATCGACGATCTGATTGACTGTACGATGCCGCCCGGAGTGCCGGAGGGCGCGTCGAACATCCGATTTAAGATGTCCAGACACAGCATCCCGACCGAAATCTCGGGCGGCGGGATGATCTATTTTCAGGCGTCGCGCAAGCTGTGCTTTGCCTTTGGAGATGTTTGGGGTCACTCGGTTGCGGCGGTCTACACGGACCCGGAGTATGTGTTCGATGTACCCAACGGCTGGACGCCAAGGCTGGATTGGTACAACCACCGCAATCCTCGGGAAGCGACCCGGGGTCTGATCTATGTCTCGGAAACCGCGCTTTGGGCCGAGAATGGCAGACTGCGGATCATCCAGCCTTTTAAGGTCGAGATCCCGAAGCACCCCTCCAGTCCCGAGTTAATTGAGGAGGCGAGGAAGCAGATTTCTGAGCGCGCATTGTTTCCGACTGATCCATCATTCAAAGAAAGTCTGCGATTCAAGCATGGAAAAATGCCTCGCATGATCCGTATTTCGGAAGAAGAGTGGCGCTATCCCGAGCGGCGACCTGGGTGGGAGAGTTTGGTGGCGCGCAATGAGCACAGGGTTGATCACGCGGGCTTGGTTGAATTCCTTGACAGCCATATGGATAAGACCGCCCTCGTTGATTTGGGATTTTTGAGCGAAGTTGCATCAGATGAAATTAATCTCGCTGTAAATTACATCCTGCGCGGACGTCGCGCTGGACTGGAGTCGATTGGTCTGTTGGGGATCCCCCAGCGCGAAGAGGAACGTTTTGGGCTTCCCCTTACTAAAAAAGGGTATGAGCGGATGAAACGTAGTGCCTCCAATCCAAAATACATGGATGAATACATCTCCTGGTATCAAGACGATGGCGTCGTTCGGGCGGACTTTGACAATCCAGGCCTGATCCATTGGCATAGTCAATACTGGCACAAGTCCGAGGTCTTTAAGGGGTTCGATCTGTTTGGACGGCCATTCACATTCGGAGAAATTATCAGGGTAGAAGATTGGCCTAGAACGATTTTTGATCCCTTGAACGGCGATCTTTGGAAGCCGGAAATGCAGCAATAATTAGGAACAATTAGATGGCAAGCCTATTTGAATATTCACTCATGTCTCTGGCCGCTTATGATGACCGCCGATTCGACACCCCAAATGAAATCTCGGATGTAGAGAACTACCTATTGGAAACGTGGAGTCGCGATGTCTTGGACGGATCAGGTGCAAGTGTCACTCACACCAGCGGCTTAAACGCCGATATCTGGAGAAAGGGCAATGAAGTTGTCATCGCCTTTCGCGGCACCGAGGGCGGCAGGGTCACTGCGAACGACGATTTTCGGCGGGCGGAAGGCATTCTTGATATTGCTACGGCAGATGATTGGTCCTTAGCGCCTACGCTTCTTAGCGCAGCAGTGATAGTGAGCCAGTTTGAATTGACAGACAGCTTTGAGATATCTCAAATATCCGATATTCAGATAGACCAGCAAGTTTTGGCGGGTGGTTTCCAAGATCTTCTGTGCGCATCGCAGTAGCTGTCATTGTACCCTAATTAATCAGATTCTGCGGATTGGGCGCGTTTTCGGCAGTTTCTGTACCCTTAATTGCAATATATCTACAGGGCGACGCGTTAGAGCCCTATATAGCTGTGGCGCTTCCAGATCAAATCGGCTCGTGCGAAAAGCGCCTGACGATCTGCATCAGCGCCGAGCTCGGAGATGGCCTGACGGGCAGCTTCTAGGGCATGCGCAGACGTCTCTTTGGGCGACGTCGCCCTGGCAGATCGGTCAACGGGGCCGCTTTCCTGCGGACGTCTTCGCGGAAATCGCATATCGAGGTTAATCGACAGCTTGCGCACCTTCTCAATCAAACGCCTGCGGTGAGGAAAGGCGCGTCGGAGATCCCAGAATGCTTGTTCATTTCCGCGCAGCAAGATGACCACTCCCAACAATGGACGGACTAAGCAGACATCGACAGCTGCGAGTGCTATTGACCGCTACAGTTGATACCGCGACGTGAGTGGCACGCTGTATACCAACCCAGTAATTGTAAGAGGCACAGTGTCAGGCTGATCCGCCGCATGTGCTTGAGATCGGAGGATGCGACCGCCGTCTTGAGTGTGTCCGCGCCGCGAGCAGCGCGGACACGTAGCCTGTCGGATAGAACACCTGACGGATGCCTAGCTACAAGGGGTCGACCACAGTTTTCGCGAGTCCGCGGGCAGGACTACGCGGCCATTGTCTTGGACGGGTACATCGTAGAATTGCTTGTCGATCGGCATTCGCTCGTCCCGCCGTCGCTTCCCATACTCCTATGGCCGTTTCGGTAGCGTTAGCGAGATCGAAACGGCTTCGGATACTACCCCGCTCCACCAAGCATGTCATTTTCCCGAAGTAGGTAAACGATAGATGTCGTGACATGAAAGAGGCGACAATCCGGACTGGGCTCCATGTGTCCAAAAAGTGGCAACCTCCCCACTTTCGGTTTCGGACCATTCGCAGTTTGATCGAAGACCTACAATTCGGGCGCCATCGGAAGGGCATCGTGTCGCCCCCTGGCACGGGAGCAGTGCATCAAAGGGGTTCAAAATCACAGAACGCCAGCAACTGCTCTCGACTGATCCCGAAGTGCAAAAATGAGGTGACGCGCATTCCCGTCTGCCGAGGCTGAATCGAAGACAGGCGCTCACGAAACTTCAGCTGCAAGAGGTTGCATCAGGGACCCAGGGCGGAGCTAGCAGCGAAGAGCGCTCTCCCCGCCAGCGATGCACTACTCATCCGGTCCTTCAAGCTTAAGCCAGTAGCGGGTATACCGTCGCTCGCCGGTACGCGTGAGGGCGTCAAGCTCTACAAGCTCATTTAGATCCCTGGTCGCAGCTGCCCGCGATGTCCCGGAGATAGAGATATAGTTCTCCGCACTCAGGCCACCTTTGAACCCGTCAGGTCCCTCTCGGTACATCCACTCGATCACCTTAGCCTGTCTGTCGTTGAGACAGAACCCGCCGAGCCGAATGCGGAGTTGCTCGCACAACTATAAGCACTTCAGGCGCAAATTGAAGAGCTGCGGAATGCGCCCGATCCTGTCGTGCCAGAGGATACCGCCGCCGCGGAAGCAATCGATGCACTGACGGCGCAGATCGCAGCTTTGCAGGCAGCCTCGGAGCACGCGCAGCTGCAGTTTCAGGAAGCGTTTGCTGCCCGAGATTGAGAACTTCAGCAGCTGCGGATGGACCTCGACTTGGCGCGTCTCGAAGCTGCGACCCCTGCCCCGGCGCCGCTCGGACCGACGGAGGATGAGCTGCGCGCCCGCGAGGAAGAACGCCGCCGACAAGAGGAAGAAGCCCGCAGGCTTGCCGAGCTACAGCGTCGGGCAGAAGAAGAACGCGCTTTTCAAGAACGGCGCATCGCGTCGCCCGTCATTGCGTTTGGTGGCGTGGGCAGCGATCCGTCATCAGGCGAACTGTCTGAACGCACCTTCAGCGAAGTGACTGACTTCGTTTTGAACGGAGCTCTGCCTGCCACGGTCACCCAAGCCGAAGTGATTGCGAACCCGTCCAACACCGTCATCCAAGGCACGATGATCCAGGCGGTTATGGAGACGGCGCTCGATAGCTCGCTACCCGGCCAGGTTCGGGCGATCATCTCCGAGGATGTCTACAGCTACGATGGCACGCGGCTGCTTATTCCTCGAGGTTCGCGTCTGATTGGGCGGTATCGGTCGGGTCTTGAGATCGCGCAGCGCCGCGTGACTATC
This sequence comes from Pseudomonadota bacterium, assembly GCA_039193455.1. Lineage (GTDB taxonomy): Bacteria > Pseudomonadota > Alphaproteobacteria > Rhodobacterales > Rhodobacteraceae > JBCBGF01. The sequence goes on along the minus strand of JBCCWO010000058.1, from coordinate 3,210 downwards.
GCATGGGACCGGATCATCCTGCCAACAGATCAAACCATCCAGATCAGCTCCTTTGGTGGTGACGAGTTGGGACGCTCCGGTGTGTCGGGCTTTGTCGACACCCGCTTTGACGAACGCTTTGGCTCAGCCGCCCTCATCTCAATCATCTCCGCTGCACTCGCTGCTGCGGCCAGCGAGGTCGAGGATGAGACCGCAGCGGATGTGCTCGAAGATGTGGGCGACGATCTGGCGGACGCAACTGACAGCGTGATCGGCGAGTACCTCTCCATCGGTCCCGTCATTTATGTCGACCAGGGCGCGCGCGTCACCGTGATGGTCGACCGCGATCTGGAGATCTTCTGACCCATGACGCTGAGCTACCTCCAAGCCTCCCTCGACAAACTGGCCGATGCGGCCCGAGACGATGTGATCGAGATCTGCATCAATCCCGACGGTAGCTGTTGGGGGGAATTCCAGGGCGATCACTTCATGCGGAGGCTAGAGCAGACTCTCAGCGGAACCGAGCTCCGCGACCTTGGCAACCAGATTGCCTCGGGCGCCAACACGACGCTCAGCAAGGATAAACCCATCGTTTCGGTCTCGATCACCTATCGCGACCGTCCAATCCGCGCCCAGGTCATCACGCCGCCTGCCGTCACCGATGGCATGTCGATCTCGTTACGCTTCTTCTCGAGCCTCCCGCTGGACGAGATCGAGTTGCAGTATCTCTATGGTGAAGAGCGCAAGCTCGAAGCGTTGCGCCAAGACAAAAACCGGGCACTGCGCGAGGTCGTCGCCGCGGGCGATATCTACGCCGCCATCCGCTTCTGCGTTGAAAACAAGCTCAACATGATCGTCTCAGGCGGAACTTCGACCGGCAAGACGGTCGCCGCCCGAAAGATCCTCTCCTTCGTCGACGACGACGAACGGATCGTGACGATCGAGGAGGCGGCGGAGCTTCTGCCGACGCAGCCGAACGCCGTCACCTTGATCGCCAACCGTGACGCGGAACTCCAATCGGCCGATGTCCTTCTGACGGCCACGCTGCGGATGCGCCCGGACCGCATCATTCTCGGCGAGGTCCGCGGCAAGGAGGCCATGACCTTCCTCGAGGCAATCAATACAGGCCACGGCGGATCGATGACCACGCTCCATGCCGAAACGCCGCAACTCGCGGTCCAGCGCCTCGCGATCGCCGCCCTTAAAACGGAGATCCCGATGACCTACCAAGACATGGTCACCTACATCGAAAGCTCGATCGACGTGATCATCCAGGCCGGCCGAGAGAGCGGCAAGCGCGGCATCACCGAGTTCTATCTGCCGGGAACAGAACTCGAGACGGAGGTCGCCGCATGAAACGCTTCGAATATCAGATCGTGACCTTCCCGATGGATCGCAAAACCAGCCTCATCGAGATGCAGGAGGATTTGAACTTACGCGGCAGCCATGGCTGGGAAGTGGTGTCAGTCAGCACCTCGGAGTTTGCGAATGTAGGGCACACGGCTTTCCTAAAGCGCAAGATTGACGTTGATCGGGCAGTGGAGGCCGCCGGATGAGCAAGAGTAGTATCCTACCGGCAATCTTTGCAGCGTTCGTCGCGGTTCCTGCCCTCGCCGAGCGCGATCTCGTTCCAACTCTGGATAACACGCCCGACGTCTGCATGGACCGACCCGAAGAGCCGGCCTGGATGCAAAACATCGTACTGCGCGACGCCTATAAGCGGGTGCTGGTGCAAGACATCTACCGCGCGCAGAACCCCGAGCGCATTGTCGAGGAAAACAATTGCGACTGTCACACGCGGTTCCCCTCTTGGGTTGCCGCAGAAGCTGTGTTCTTCGAAGAGTTCGCCCACGCCGAACGGTGGGTCATGCTCGAGGCCTCAGATGACTACAATCGCCATGCCAGCGCGGCCCGGTCTGAAGCAATGGCAATCTGCCAAGCCGCAGGAAACTGGTAGGCCAAGTCCATGAGCGTCGTCACCTACTTCGTCGAAACCTCGCAGAGCTATCTCGACAGCGCCGCTGAGACGCAGTTCGGAGCTGTCTCCGCAACAGTCGGCACCATCCTCGCGCTTGGGGCCACGCTCGTCTTTGCGCTGGTCTGTATCAGCATGATCTACCAGTACCGCGCGATGGACGGGCGCACGGCATTCTGGCTGACGGTGAAGGTCGGGCTAATCGGGATATTCGCGACGAACTGGGTGCAGTTCAATGCGCTCTCCTCGGCCATCCTGAACGGCATCGACAGCATTGCAGGATCGCTCGTGGCGTCTGTGGGTGGCGGGACGCCAGGTCCGTCGGGAACATTTGCCGAGGAGTTTGACCGGCTGATCTCGGAACTCGGGGATTATCTCAACGCAGCGGGTTCTGAGCTCAATTGGATGGCTGGGGCGCTGCTCGACGTACTTGGCGTTTTGTTGCTGTCGATCTTGGGCGGTCTCGCGGCCTTCATCCTCGTCGCATCGCGGCTCATGATCGCGCTGCTCATAGGCATCGCGCCGGTGATGATCTTCCTGACGCTTTTTGAGGTTACCAAGGATTACTTCGCGCGATGGCTCTCGGCACTGGTGTCTTTTGCGATCTACCCGATTGTCGTGGCTGGCGTGTTCGCAACGATCACTGGTGTCTCGACGGCGCTCATCGGGGAACTGGGGGATCCGGAGGGCGCCTCCAATATCGGAGCGCTCATTCCGTTCTTCATGATGGTCTTGATGGCCAAGGGTTTCATCATCGCGACGCCCTTCATCGTTCGGGCGATCTCCGGGAACATCATGATGCCAGCACTTTCGGGCGGTCTTGGGGGTGCCTACAGCTTTGGGCGGGCTCTTGGTGGCAGTCAGCAAGCCTATAATCGGTATCTAATTGGAGGGACGACCGGCGCTGAGTATGCGGCGCTGAGGGCGCGGCAGTTCTTCGGCGTGCAGCAGATGCCGCAGCGACGGGGGGTGAATGAGAACACGCCGGTCAGTCCGGGCGGGGCTTCAACGGGGACGGGTGCGCAGATGCTGGCACAGTTGGCAAGGCTTGGCCAATTGGGACGTCGATAAGCACCATTTCAGTGACAGCTACGCTTTCAAACAATGAGCGTGATGCGGCGAGGCTGTGTGGAAACTGGGTGAGATAAATCGGTTTCAGTAGAGTTTTGGTTCAGGAACACAATTTGCCGGTTTTTGTTGTTGTGGTTCTCAGACTTGTTCTAAACACCGCTCCTGAAGCCCTCTGGGACGCCGTT
>JBCCWO010000057.1:0-8516 GCA_039193455.1 Pseudomonadota bacterium | reverse complement strand
TGCTGTGGCTTCGCGCGAGCGACCGCGGTGATCCCTTGGACGAAGTCGAAGACGCTTTCCGGCGGGCGGCCTTCCTCGGTCAGCACCGTCTCGACGATCCGCCCCGTCTCCGCCTTCGAGAACCCGCGCTTGCGCAGGAAGTCCTGACGGTCCTCGTCCGACCGTGCGACGATCTTCGCCCGCGCCGCACGAATGCCGTCGATGACCCGGATCGCCGCACTCGCCACCGTGCGCGTTCGGCTCCGCTCCGCCCGGCCCTTGACCGAGGCAAAGAGATCGTCGAGCGACAGATACCGCTCATCATCCGGCCGCGAGAACCACTCGGACGACACGCGGTCCACGCATCCGCCGCGCGACACATCCACCTTGTAGCCGCCGCTCATGTCACGCCCGGCATCGATGATTTCGCTGTTCATTGGAAAAACTCCGCGACGGGCGGCCGGGAGCCTCTCTCTCGACCTCCAAACCCGTCACGGGCCGGGACGGCGTCCCTCTGGCTCTCGGATCACTCGGCCGCGAGGTTCCCGGACGAAAATGGCGCGCGCGAGGCGGCCAGCCTATGCAGTGCTTCAGGTCTGATATGCGTGTAGCGGCGCAGCATCTTCCAATCCTTATGACCGGTGACGAGGGCGACCTGTTCTATGGCGAAGCCTGCCTCGAAGAGGCGGCTTGTGCCTTCGTGGCGCAAGTCATGGAAACGAAGGTCTTTGACACTGACCTCCACGCAGGCGCGCCGGAAGGCTGTCCCGACCGACTTAGAATTATAAGGAAAGATCCGCCCGTTGTTGTGACCCAAATGCGTGGCCTGTTCCGTGACCAGCGCCCAAGCATCGAACCCGGTTGCGGCGAAAAGGGGGATCCGCTGGTCGTTGCCGGTCTTGTTGCGTGGGTCCTTGCGGTCGCGGATCAGGAGCATGCGGCGGTCGACATCGAGATCGCTCCATTCGACCCGGCAGATCTCGTCGAGCCGCATGGCCGTGGCGACCGCGAACTTTATTATCCGAGTCATGGGCAGCGTCAGCCGTTCATTGTCATCGAAGCAGCGGAACAAGCGGTTCAACTCGTCCGTACTAGGACGCCGATCCCTCTCCGTGCCCTTGCCAACCAGCCCCAGCCGCTTCAGCGCGACACGCGCCAGATCGACGGGCTCCGGAGAGATATCGAGGCCATGCACAGCCGCCGCATGGGTGATGATCATCTTGATTACGCCGATGTCGATACCGAGAGTCACCGGGCCCGCACCTTGCTCCGCGCGGATCTTGCCGTAGTCGATCAGCTTCTGCCGGTCGAGGTGGCCGATCTTCTCCTTCCCGAGATCGCGTTTGAGTGTCGTGAGCGTTGCTGACTTGCTCCGCCGGGGCGGTTTCCCTACCTCGCACATATCGGCTATATGAAGGTCGATGAGGTCGCCAAAGGTCTGGAGGCGGGAGACGGCCGACTTGTTCGGCGCCAGGCCCTGATCGACCCGGGTCTCCGCCTGGCGGGCCCAGCGGTGGGCGTCGTCGCGGCGAAGGAACGTCTCGCTCGCGTAGCGGCCCTTTCGTCTGATCTGGACCCGGTAGGCACCGGAGGGAAGCTTGGCGATGGTGGCCATTTTCGTGTGCGCTGTATGTGCAATGAGTCGTCGTAGAGGGGCAAATTCGGGGATATCGGGGCGTATTCCAGCGTAGCAGCCGTCGCCGCCAATAGTTTGAAGATACACAAAATATGCATATAAATCAACACGCTAGATTGTCTACTGCGCCGATGATGGACTGGACCGACCGCCACTGCCGCGCCTTGCACCGGCGGATCAGTCGGCACGCCTTGCTCTATACCGAGATGATCACCGCGCCGGCGCTGGTGCGGGGCGACGCACGGCACCTGTTGCGCTTTGATCCTGATGAGCATCCCGTGGCCCTGCAACTCGGCGGGTCGGACCCGGCCGAGCTGGCCCAGGCCGCTCGGATGGGGGCGGATGAAGGTTATGATGAGATCAACCTCAACGTCGGCTGCCCGTCGGACCGGGTGCAGTCGGGCTGCTTTGGTGCCGTGTTGATGGAGCAACCGGGCCTGGTCGGGGATTGTGTTGCCGCGATGCAGGCGGCGGTCGACGTGCCGGTCACGGTAAAGTGCCGGATCGGCGTCGACGCACAAGAGCCCGAAAAGATCCTGCCGCATTTTCTGGCTACCATCCGCGCCGCCGGTGTGCACCGGGTGGCAATCCACGCGCGCAAGGCCTGGCTGCAGGGGCTGAGCCCAAAGGAAAACCGTGACATCCCTCCGCTCGACTACGATCTCGTCCACCGCATGAAGGCGGCATTTCCCGACCTCCACGTCTCGGTGAACGGGGGCATCGCCAGCCTGGCCCAGGCGCAGGGCTTCCTTGAGGCCGGGCTTGATGGTGTGATGATCGGGCGCGCCGCCTACCATGCGCCCTTCGACATCCTCGGCCAGGCGGATTCGCGCATTTTCGACAGGCCGGATCCCGCCAGAGACGCCCATGACGTGGTGGACGAGATGCTGCCCTACATCGCGGCGCACCTGGCTGGTGGCGGTCGGCTGCACGCGGTGACGCGGCATATGCTGGGGCTCTTTGCGGGCCGTCCGGGCGCGCGGGCCTGGCGGCGGCACCTCTCGGAAGGGGCGACGTGCCCCAGCGCCGGGGTGGCGCTGGTGCAAGAGGCGCTGGCCCAGGTCCCCCGCGGGATCGCTGCGTGAGCGATCTGGAGGCGCGCGGCTGGACTACCTTTGACCCCGATCCTCGTATGCAGGCCTGGGCCGACGCCGCGCGTAAACAGGCTTTGGTACGGATCGACGATGCGGCGAACGCCCAGTGGCTGCGCTGCGGCGGAACCTGGTTTGTCGGGGTAAACCTGCTCGACACGCACCCGGACGGGGCCTGCGACGGCGTGGCGCTCGCGGGCCCGGCCATTGATGTTCTGGCACATACGGGGGCGTCGCCCACGGCATGGGACCGGGCACAGGTGTCGGTCATCTATCCCGGCTACCCAAAACCGGGCGTAGGCGAAACTGCTGCTGCCGCCCGCTACCGGCGCGACCGCGATGCCGCGCATGTGGATGGGCTGCTGCCCATGGGTGCGGACCGGCGCCGTGTCCTGGGCGAGGCGCATGGCTTCATCCTTGGGATCCCGCTCACCACGGCCGAGGCGCAGGCCAGCCCGATGATAATCTGGGAGGGCAGCCACAAGATCATCGGCCCCGCGCTGAGCGACGTTTTGCGGCCACACCCGCCCGCGCGCTGGCCCGACATTGACGTGACCGAGGTCTACCACAGCGCGCGCCGCGCCTGTTTCGACGGCTGCCCCCGCCGGGTCGTCACGGTGCCCGTCGGGGGCGCCTATCTGATCCACCGGCATGCGCTGCACGGCGTTGCGCCCTGGGAAGACGGGGCGCGAGCGGCGCCAGAGGGCCGGATGATTGCCTATTTTCGTCCCGAAATTCCGATGATGCGCTGGCCCGTCACTGTCGCGCCGCCTCCGGCGGGAGTATTTGCGCCAAGATGAAGGGGCCTGTCCTCATCTTGGCAAAAATACTCACTCCGTCCCGCGTACGATGCGCGCCGCGCGCCTCCCCCGGCGTTTGCGCAGCAAAGCCTCGCGGCTTGGCAGGTCGGCCATGATCGTGGACCGCGTCTCTGCGTCCATCCGCGACCAGGCGGTGATTTCGTCGATTGACCGGTGGCAGCCGGTGCACAGTCGCGTTTCGGGATGGATCACGCAGATCTTGATGCAGGGCGAGTCGATCTCGTCACGCTGCCAGATTTTGTCGCGGTCGTCTTTCATTGCGTTTGCCTCACATGTGCCAGCCGATCCAGCACGCCTTGCAAGATATATCCCGCGGCCACATGGTCGATGACCTCTTTGCGACGTGCGCGCGACGTATCCGCCTCAAGCAGGGCGCGTTCGGCGGCGACGGTGGACAGGCGTTCGTCCCAAAAGGTGATGGGCAGGGGGGTGAGGCGCGCAAGATTGCGGGCAAAGGCGCGCGTGGCCTGGCACCGCGGCCCCTCGCTGCCGTCCATGTTGCGCGGCAGGCCGAGCACAAGGCCGCCGAGGGCCCGATCGTCGGAAATCTCAAGAATCCGCGCGGCGTCGAGCGTGAACTTGCGGCGGCGGATCGTCTCAAGCGGGGTCGCCACCGACAAGAGCCCGTCGGACACGGCAACCCCGATGGTCTTGTCGCCAAGATCAAGCCCGGCAAGCGCGCGCCTGGGCGGCAGGGCGGCGGCAAATTCCGCGATCTCGTCGATGATCACTGGGCGACGCCCGCATCGCGGGCCGCCTGCAGGATCTGCACGCGGGTTATGTCGTCGGGGAACACCTGCTGCGCCTCTTCCCACACCGCCAGCGCTTGATCGCGGCGGCCAAGCACACCCAGCGCACGAATGAGCCGCGCCCAATCCTCGGGCGGGCCACCCTCGGTCGCCAGCCGGTCGCCAAGCCCGTCGACCATGCCCCGGATCATCTCCATCCGCGCGGCGGGGCTCATGTCTTCGGCGGCAGCGATATCGGCGGCGGTGGGGCCGGTTGGCGTGGCGTCCAGAGGCGGCAGGACATAGTCCACCCCGGCCATCTGGGACAGCGGCACGATCTGCGCCCGGATCGGCAGTACCCAGGGGGCGTCTGCGGGGGAGGTCTCAAGAAGCGCCCGCCAGATGCGAAACGCCACATCCGGGCGCCCGGTCTGCGCGGCCAAAAGCCCCGCATAATAGCGCGCGGTACCGTTCGCCGGATCGCGCGCCAGGGTTTCATTGACCGCGGCCTCGGCCTCGGGCGAGACAAAGCCACCGGCGGCCAGCACCATCAGATCGCTGAGATCGGCGTAATCCTGCGCCGTCGCCTCTGCGCCCTTCAGCGCAACAACCCGGGCTTGCGCCACATGCGCCTCGGCGAACCGGCCCACAGCCGCCTCGTTGCGCGCCAGCAGGATATGGCCCTGCAAGTCATCGGGCCGCTCGGCCAGCGCGTCGCGCAGACGTTCCAGCAAGGCCGCATAGCTTTCGTCAAGCGCGGGGCGCGGCGCCGCCACCCGGGCCGCATCCGCTTCGGCCTCGGCCTGGCTGGGGCGGTTCTGGCGGGCAAGTTCCGCCATCTCGAAGCGCGCCTGCAGGGGCAGATCGGGATAGCCCGGCGCCCCCACGCGCTGGTAGAGCGCCCAGGTGCCACCGGTCACGGCCAGGGCACAGACCACCGCAATGCCGATGGTTGCGACGCGCGGCGCTTCGCTGCCCGCGGGCGTCGTGCTCTGGGCGGCCTTATCGGCGTCCAGCAGGCGGCGCGAGACCTCGATCCGGATCTGTTCGGCCTCTGCCTCGGTGATCACCCCGCGCGCCAGATCCCGCTCCACCTCGCGCAGCTGATCGCGGTAGACCTTGACGTCAAAGGCCGCAGACCCCGCCGCCACGCCCCGCCGCATCAGCGCCAGCGCCAAAAGCACGGCGACCATGCCCGCGATACCAAGACTGATGATCCAAAAACCCAACGGTGGCGCGCCTTTGCTGTTCCCGGCACTCTATATGGGGCGGCGGCGAGGAAAAGTCTCCCCAGCGCTGGCGCAATGTCGCATTTCGGCACAAAGCGACGCTGGCGGCTTGGCAACGATCTGGGAGCGCGACACAAACATCAGGTCGCCGACGGGATGGGACCCATGCAACGCTACTCTGTCTTTGCTGTCGCTCGCGAAGCCCTGCGCTTTCACAAGGGTTGGGAACGCGCCTGGGCCGCGCCCGAGCCCAAGCGCCGCTACGACGTGATCATCGTCGGTGCGGGCGGCCACGGGTTGGCCACGGCCTATTACCTCGGCAAGAACTTCGGGATCACCAATGTCGCGGTGATCGAAAAGGGCTGGCTGGGCGGTGGCAATACGGGCCGCAACACCACGATCATCCGCTCGAACTACCTGCAAGACCCCTCTGCCGCGATCTATGAGAAAGCGCGCAGTCTTTACGAGACGATGAGCCAGGACGTGAACTACAACGTCATGTTCAGCCCGCGCGGCGTGATGATGCTGGCCCAGACCGAGCATGAGGTGCGGGGCTATCAGCGCACCGCCCATGCCAACAGCCTGCAGGGCGTGCAGACCGAGTTCATCGGGCCAGAGCGCGTGAAAGAGCTGTGCCCGATCATCGAGGTGCGCGGCCCGCGCTATCCCGTCCTCGGGGCGCTCTGGCAGGCGCGCGGCGGCACGGCGCGCCATGACGCGGTGGCCTGGGGCTATGCGCGGGCCTGTTCGGCCATGGGTATGGACATCCTCCAGAAATGCGAGGTCACGGGCATCCGGTCCGAGGGCGGCAAGGTGGTGGGCGTGACCACGTCCAAGGGTGACATCGATTGCGACAAGCTGGGCATCGTCGTGGCCGGGCATTCAGGCGTTCTGGCCGAGATGGCGGGCTTCCGGCTGCCCATCGAAAGCGTGGCGCTGCAGGCGCTGGTCAGCGAGCCGATCAAACCCTGCATGGATGTGGTCGTGATGGCCAACACCGTCCATGGCTATATGAGCCAGTCCGACAAGGGCGAAATGGTCATCGGCGGCGGGGCGGACGGCTATAACAACTATTCCCAGCGCGGATCGTTCCACCACATCGAGGAAACGGTGCGCGCCCTGATCGAAACCTTCCCGATCATCTCGCGGCTCAAAATGCTGCGCCAGTGGGGCGGGATCGTGGACATGACCGGGGACCGCTCGCCGATCATCTCGAAAACCCCCCTGGGCAACTGCTTTATCAACTGCGGCTGGGGCACGGGGGGCTTCAAGGCGATCCCGGGGTCGGGCTGGGCAACGGCAGAGATGATTGCCAAGGGCGATCCGGGGCCCTTGGCGGCAGAGTTCGGGTTAGAGCGGTTCCGCGAGGGGCGGTTTATCGATGAGAGCGTGGCGGCGGGGGTGGCGCATTGATCCCCTGGTTTGAGCCTCGCGCCCGGGCTGGCCCGGGCGATGCCCGCATCGCCTCGTCGCACCCAAGCTGCGCGTTCAATGCGCGTCGGCGGGCATTCAGCCCACGCCGTGGCGCGGCGGTCCGTGCGGATCAGGCACTTCCACATATCCACAAGCCAATTCCCGCCGAAATCGCCGCCGCCCGGCCATCGGCCTTCCTTGGCCGATCCCGACTCGCGAAATCCGCCACATTTGGCGCATCCGTGGCCCCCTGGGCCCGTCCCCCTTCGCAGCGTCCCGCGCTGTCCGCATCATCGGACCCGCGAGAGGAGGACGCATCATGTCAAATTACGACTATCGACCAAACTACGACCGCGGCCCCGGGCCCATGGACTATGCCGGAACCAACGGCGGTGGTGGCATCTGGACCTTTATCGGCCTCATCGCCGTTGTCGCGCTTATCGGCCTTATTCTCTTCGGCGCGGCCACCAGCCCGGAAGGCACACCGGACGGTGCTGTGGCGCCTGCTGCGGCCCCGGCGGCTCCGGTCCCCGAGGGCTGACGCTCCGACGCTGACAGGCGGGCGCCGTCAGGCGCCCGCAACTTTAGACACCGCCGCCTTGACCGCTGGCCCAAGGCGCCTACCTCCCGCTCGAACGAGAAGGGAGACCCGTCCATGCAAGCCATCCTGCGCCGCTTCCCCAGCCAGGACGATCTGGAACGCAACCGTTTCAAGATCGCCGGATTTGCCGCCGGAGTCGTGGTGCCGCTTGTCGTGGCAGCCTTCTTTCACGTCACCCTTACAGGCTACGGGCTTAGCGAAGAGCCGACGCCTCCACCGGTCATCTACCCCAACTGGTAACACCGGTCCGGCGGACCTGACCGGTCTGCATCGGCCTCAAACCGCGCGCGTTGTCCCAACCCGTGCGGAGTGTGCCGTGGTCACCCTACCTGTCCCAAAGGCCTGCGCATGCTGATCCTACGCTGCCCCTATTGCGGCGTGGACGCCGACGAGACCGAGCTGACCCCGGGCGGTGAGGCGCATCTCACCCGCTTTGGTCCCGGATCGGACGACGCCGATTTCGAAGCCTACCTGTTCCAGCGCGAGAACCCCAAGGGCGTCCACTTTGAGCGCTGGCGTCACAGCTATGGCTGCGGCAAGTGGTTCCACGCCGCGCGCTGCACCATCACGAACGAGGTGTTCGGCACCTATTCCGCGCAACTCACCGAACCGCCGAAAGAGCTTGTGGAGCTGATCCTGTCCAAGCGTCCCGGCTGGGTGTCGAGGTGGACCCTATGAGCACACGCCTTCCCACCGGCGGGCGCCGGATCGACCGCGACACCCGCGTCGAGTTTACCTTCAACGGCAAGCGCATGGCGGGGTTTGAGGGCGACACGCTCGCCTCGGCGCTCCTCGGCGCGGGTCAGATGCTGGTCGGGCGGTCGTTCAAATACCACCGGCCGCGCGGCGTCGTGGCCAGCGGCGCCGAAGAGCCCAATGCGCTGATGAACCTCGGGTCCGGGCGGTGGCTGGAACCGAACCAGCGCGCCACCACGACCGAGCTGTTCGAAGGGCTCGAAGCTGCCAGCCAGAACCACTGGCCGAGCCTTGAGTTCGACGTGGGGGCGATCAACGCGCG
>JBCCWO010000056.1:0-9073 GCA_039193455.1 Pseudomonadota bacterium | reverse complement strand
GATCGCGTGGCAACATCCCGTAAATTGGATCGTTTTTTGATCGGACTAAGCATCTTAGTCGCGAGACTAAGCCAGAACGTTGACTCGCGTAACCGGTTACATGCACGATGAAACTGGTTACATAGCGAAAGTCTGCGCGCCAATGCCTCTCGGGGAACCGCTTTTTGACTTCAGCAATGTCGGGACACGATCGTCTTTCAGACGCTTTCCTGGCTTCCCGTCGCCTTCGGCTCAAGACACGCTTCGACTTTCGCCAAGGGGTTGTGTGCGGTTTGACCTGAAGGCAGGGCAACTTCTTTACCTAACCGGGCAAGCAACCTCGGTGACGTTTTTTGTCGTGGCGGGGCGCGGGAATGCCGCGCTTTCGGCCCTTGGCTTGCGCGCGGACCTTACGGTGTCGCAGCATACTTTCGATGATAGAGCTCTGACCGCCTGGGCTGCTGCGATGGGTATAGATATCGCTGCAATGCCGACCGGGGACGTACCGGTCGGTGCATCTACCTTTCTCAAAGCATCAGAAGACTGCACGGTCTGGGCCATCCTTCCGGCGGACAAGACAGATGTCGTCGCGGGACAAACTGAGGGTGATGTCGAGATCCGGGTGGATCGCGGGACGCGTCCTCAGCTTCTGCCGGAGCCTTTGGGGCGCGTCATTGACGAGTTCACAATCCCCCGCGGGACGGCTCGGGCTTATGAGCTTGCAAAGGGTCAATTCGCGCAGGTGATCGATATCGAAGGGCAGCAGTGCTCGGACTTTATGGCGTTTCGAGCCGGGCCGTTGGACGCCGGTATCGAACGAATGATCGACAGCACGGCGACCCGTTCCATGGTGCGCCAAGCCTATCCCATGCCCGGGCTTCTCGATAAATACTTCGACCGTGATATGCGGCCGATGCTGCAGGTCGTTCGCGATACCTGCGGACGTCACGATACCTACGGGTTGGCCTGTACCGCGCGGGGCTATGAGGATCGTGGTTTTCCCGAGCATCTGAATTGTTCGGACAATATTTCGGCCGCGATGGAGCCCTTCGGAATTCAAAGGCGCGCCGCCTGGACGGCGATTAACTTTTTCTGGAACACCTGGGTCGACCCGCAATCGCGCCACATACTGACCGAAGAAAGTCACTCGCGTCCGGGCGATTATGTTGTCATGCGCGCGCTGAGCGATCTGGTCTGCGTCTCGACCGCGTGCCCGGACGATATCGATCCGATCAACGGGTGGAACCCGACAGATGTTCATGTGCGCATTTACGCGCCCGAAGCGCCGATCACGCGCGCTGTGGGGTTTCGGGCAAAAGAGGATGGGGCGATGCAAGTGAGCGAGGAAAGCGCCTTTCATCCGCGCACCTCAGAACTGACGCAGGATTTCGTGGCGGCGCGAAACCTATGGCTTCCGGCCACATACCCGTCGACCGGAACCTTGGGCGAGTACTGGGCGTGTCGCGAGCGCGTCACGCTGCAGGACATGAGCAGTCTGCGGAAGTATGACGTGGTCGGTCCGGACGCGGAGCGCGTGTTGCAGCAGCTTCTGACCCGCGATCTGTCACGTCTGCCGCAATGGCGCGCGACCTATGCCTTGATGTGTGACGAAACCGGAGCGGTGGTTGATGACGGCACCTTGTTCCGCCTTGGGCCACAGCTTTTCCGCTGGTGTTGCGGATCGGAAGAAAGCGCGCGCCGGATCGAAGAGCATGCGTGCGCGCAGGGTCTGCAGGTCCGGCTTTCGGACATGAGCGAGCCTTTGGTCAACATCGCGCTGCAAGGGCCAAAGTCGCGGGATCTGCTTTCAAAGATTGTCTTCACCCAACCCCACGTCCCGGCCCTGGAGCATATCAAGTGGTTTGGTGTCACTGTGGGACGCCTGCATGACCGCGAGGGAGTGAGCTTCATGCTGTCGCGCACCGGCTACACTGGTGAGCTTGGGTATGAGCTCTTTTGCTCAAGAAACGACGCGGTCGCGTTGTGGGACACGCTGATGTCGGAAGGAGAGGCGTTCGGGATCGCACCGATGGGGACAGCGGCGCTTGAGATCATTCGGATCGAAGCGGGTCTCGCAGCCGCAGGCGCTGAATTTCGGGCGGGTGTCGATGCCTATGAGGCGGGGCTGGGGTTTGCCGTCGATCTGCGAAAGGCGGACTTTATCGGCAAGGCCGCGTTGGCGCGCAATGTCGAGAGACCACGTGTTTGTCAGAAAGGCTTGCTGATGACCGGCGATGACGTGCCGCTTGCCGGGGCGGCAGTCTATGCCGGGGAACGTCAGATCGGCGAGATCACATCCGCCACCAGATCGCCCTCGCTTGGGCGGGGGATTGCGATGGCGCGGCTGGCCATTGAGCATTCCAAGACCGATCACCCCTTGGACGTTGGCATGATGGATGGGCACATGAAACGTCTGCCGGCCCGGGTTGCAGACGTTCCATTTATCGATCCCAAGCGGAAAAGGGCGCGCGCGTGACCTGCCGTTCTCGCATAACCGTGCGCACGCACTTATCCGAGCGCCAGCTACCCATCGTTGGACAGCTGCTCCAGATAGTTCCAGATCGCGCGTGTTGTGTGGTTGGAGCGCGGTTCGTTGCGATAAAGGCGGATTTCGAGCGCGACTTGCCACGCGTCCGGCCCGGTGGGCACCAGCAGCCCCGCATCGAGGTCGGGGGCCACCAGCGTTTCGGGAAGCCACGCAACGCCGTCGCCCGCACGTGCGCGCATCCGAAGCGCACCCGCCATCGAGTTTTCGTAAACGGTGCGCAGGCGGGGCTTCAGGTCGAAGCGGAACAGCGTTGGTTCCATCAAGGTCGTGATGGCAGCTGTGTCGCCAAAGCGGAGAAAGGGCGTCACCTCCGACGCCTGGAAGTCAAAGATCGGCGCGCCTTCCGGGGTCGGTTTGGACACAGGGATCAACCGGTCGCTTCCGATCAAGATCGATGCCGGATCAACTGCCGCCCTCGCGCTTGGAGTGCCGTAGGCCACAACAAAATCCACGTGACCGTTCTCAAGGTCTTGCAGGCAATTGGGCAAGTCATCCGCCCGCAATCGCGACAGGATCGGACCATAGCCGTCCTCAAGCGTCTGCAGCCAACGGGGGTAAAACCGCCATCCAATGGAGTGTTGTGCGCCGAAAGTGACGACATAGCGATCCGGCAACGCTTGGGATTCGAGTATCTGGCCACGTTCCTGTTCTATGCGGTTCAGCGCCTGAAGACCCGCGTCGAGCATCTGGTGACCGGCCTCAGTCAGTCGCACGGGCTGGCGCGAGCGATCGACCAGGATCGCGCCGACCCAGCTCTCCAGCGATTTGATCCTGCGCGAGAAAGCAGGCTGGCTGAGGTTTGCCAGTTCAGCCGCGTGCGTGAAGTTGCCGGTCTGGTGCAAGCGTTCAAGGTCACGAAACAGGGAGACATCCATGCATTTTGCATAATGCAAGGTTTGCATGATGTCATTCGAACATGACATTGGAGCCAGAGAGCAATTTGGCGCAGGCTGCAGACTTGGATTCCAAGCAGGATTTTCCCATGGCTGACACCGCTACGCTCGATCGTCATACAACCGGCCTTGCGCTGGATCGGTTCCCCAGAACACCCCTCTGCCACCAACCGACGCCGATTGAAGAGATGCCGCGGCTGTCAAAGCATCTTGGCGGCCCGCACCTGTTCATCAAACGTGACGACTGCACGGGCCTGGCCACCGGCGGGAACAAAACCCGTAAGCTGGAGTTTCTTGTTGGGGAAGCCATAAAAACTGGGGCCGACATTCTGGTCACGCAAGGGGCGGTGCAATCAAACCACGTGCGCCAAACGGCGGCGGCGGCGTGCAAGGTTGGCATGAAGTGTCACGTGCTTTTGGAACGCCGGGTTCCGGGTGTGGATGCTTCTTACGAGCAAACCGGTAACGTCTTACTCGACACGCTGTTCGGGGCCACGCATGAGTTTCGGCCCGCTGGTCTCGATATGAATGCAGAGGCTGAGGCGGTGACAGAGAAATTGCGCGCTGACGGGCACACGCCGTACTTCATCCCGGGTGGCGGTTCGAACGCGACCGGGGCCCTGGGCTATGCCAATTGCGCCCAAGAAATCGTCGCGCACTGCAAGTCTACGGGTCGGTCTTTCGACTGGCTCGTCATGGCCACCGGCAGCACTGGGACCCAAGCCGGGCTGGTCGCGGGATTCAAGGCAATGGTTTATGATTTGCCCGTAATGGGGGTCAGCGTGCGTCAGCCGCATGACCGGCAAGTCGCGGCAGTACACGGGCTGACCAAGAAGACGCTTGAAAAGCTGGGCGCCGATCCGGTCGATGTCAGCGCGGTCCGCGTGGATGACGGGTATGTTGGCGAGGGCTACGGCATTCCCGCGCCGTCTACTTATGAGGCAATCCACCTTACTGCGCGTCAAGAAGGCATCCTTCTTGACCCTGTTTATTCCGCCAAGGGGATGGCGGGCTTGATCGGCATGATCCGGCAAGGCTTTTTCAAGCCGACAGACAAAGTGCTGTTCCTTCATACCGGGGGTGCGACCGCGCTCTTCGCCTATGAGGATCAGCTGATCCAATCACTTCCCTAACCAAACGCCCGAAGCGGGCGAGACACAACAGAGGAGAAAAAAATGAAATCCAATGTGAAAGCCTTAGGGCTGGCAACGGCCGTGAGCGTGTTCGCTCTGCCTGCCTTCGCATCCGAGAAGGTCGCAATAGGCGTCCCATCCTGGACCGGTGCGCAAGCGATTGCGCATGTTCTGGGCGAGGTTGTTCAGTCGCGCATCGGTGGCGAGGTCGAGTATGTGCCCGGCAACAACGCCACGATCTTTCAGGCGATGGATCAGGGCAAGGGCGACATTGATGTGCATCCGGATGTGTGGCTGCCGAACCAGGAAAGCTTCACCAAGGAATATGTCGATGGCAAAGGCACGGTTACGCTGTCGTCGAACCCGTATCAGGGCAATCAAGGCTTCTGCGTAACCAAGGACTTTGGCGAAGCCAACAGCATCACGGACATCACTGATCTTGGCCGCCCGGATGTTGCAGCGTTGATGGACAGCGACGGCAACGGTCTGGGTGAGATGTGGATCGGTGCGCCTGGCTGGGCCTCGGCCAATGTAAACGAGGTGAAGACGCGCGACTATGGTCTGCTAGATTTTGTAGAGCCGATCCGGGCAGAAGAAGCGGTCAAAACCGCTCGCATCAAGGATAGCATCGCAAAGGGCGAAGGATACGCGTTCTATTGCTATGAGCCGCATGCGGTCTGGTTCATGTTCGATGTCATGATGCTGAGCGAACCAGCCTATGACCCGGAGCAATACGTCATGGTGCAGCCGTCGGACGACGCTGATTGGTATGACAAGTCGATGGTCGCATCCAAAGATGCGCTGAAGGACGTACAGATCGCCTGGTCAAATTCACTGGTCGACCGGTCACCTGCGATTGCCGAGTTCTTCCAGAACTTCCAGTTGGAGGCTTCGGATGTGAGCCAGTTGGCGTTCGAGATCAGCGCCAACGGTCGTGAGCCGGCCGAAGTTGCGAAAGAGTGGGTGGATGCCAACTCGGACCGCGTGGACGCGATGCTGGGTCTCTGATCCCACCTAGCAAAAGATCGACGGCGGCGCGGTCGCGCCGTCGTCTTCGAGGGCTTTTCGGGGGTGGATCACATGCAAGACGACAAAGTCATCGAGATCTCCAACGTCTGGAAGATCTTCGGCGACAACGCAAAGGCTGCACTGACCGCAATCCGCGAACGCGGGCTTGGCAAGGCGCAAGTACTGGCCGAGTACAACGCCGTCGTCGGCGTTGCCGATGTCAGCCTGAGCGTCAATCGCGGCGAGATTTTTTGCATCATGGGATTGTCGGGAAGCGGCAAGTCTACCCTTGTGCGCCACTTCAACCGGCTGTTGGAACCAACCGCAGGCAAGATCGAGATCGAGGGCACCGATGTCATGGCATTGGGCCCGCGTGAGTTGCAGAAGTTCCGCAATGAGAAGATTGGGATGGTCTTCCAGAACTTCGCGTTGATGCCGCACCGCTCGGTGTTAGACAACGTCGCGATGCCTTTGGAGATCCGCAAGGTTGCCAAGAACGAACGTATGCGGCAGGCGGCCGCCATCCTCGACATCGTGGAACTGGGGGCATGGGGCGCGAAGTTCGCCCATGAGCTGTCAGGCGGCATGCAGCAACGCGTTGGCTTGGCCCGGGCCTTGGCCGCGAACCCGGATGTGCTTTTGATGGACGAGCCGTTCTCGGCCCTCGACCCGCTGATCCGACGACAATTGCAGGATGAGTTCATCCGGCTCAGCAAGATCCTCAAGAAGACAACGATCTTCATCACACATGACCTGGATGAGGCGGTTCGTATCGGCGATCGCATTGCGATCATGCGCGATGGCAAGATGGTGCAGATCGGCACGGCGGAAGACATCGTTATGAATCCTGCGGATGACTATGTGGCGGATTTCGTCGCAGGAATTTCACGCCTCAAGGTGGTGCATGCTCACGCCGTGATGCAGCCGATTGAGAGCCATGTCTCGGCGAACGGTGGGATCTCCGTCGATGCGACGCGCGTGAACGAAGACGAGAACCTCAGCACTCTCATCAACCTCGCCATCGACGATGAGCACCCCATCGTCGTGCAGGACGCGGGCAAAGATGTGGGCGTGATTACCCGGGCGGACCTACTCAAAACCGTGATCGAAGGGACGGAAGTGTCATGATGGATCAAACCGTGACCACCACCGAAGATCTCGGGATCAACCCGCTTGAGGATACCAACAGTAACGCTGCCCTCGCTTATGCGGACGAGCGGCGCGAGAACATCCGAACCTTCGTCCGCACTTCGCCCGATTACTACATTCGAATGTTCGACAAGATCGGGGCATCCTCGCGGTTTGCGCCGACATTCAATGCGATGGCCGGTCTTTTTGGCCCGGTTTGGTTCGGCGCGCGGGGCCTTTGGAATTGGGCGCTGCCGTTTCTCATTCTAGAAGCCTTGGCGTTTGTGCAGATCGCCCGCGGTCTTTTTGGCGATCTTGGCGCGGATGCCATGGCGCGTATCGCGTCGATCGAGGGCACGCTTGAACTCAGGCGGCAACAGCTTGAGGCGGCTATAGAGAACAACTCAGACCGCGTCGATGCCTTTCAGAGGACGGTCGATTCCCTCGAAGCAAATATCGGTGGCATCCGCGCCGAAGCCGAGGCGGCGGCCGCTATGGGACCAACAATTGCTCTGACAGGCCTTGGGATTTTGATCGCGGTCAAACTGGTGCAGGCCGTCATGGCCAACACCGCACTTGAGGCGCGCTTTTCCGACTGGCTCAGCGACGACACGGTGCGCTCAGGCCTTCCGCCGCAGCATATCGCGCTGTCTGCGGTGTTCATGGTGGTCATCGTGGTCACAGCGATGGTCCACTATAGCTTTCCCGGACGCTTTTCCTTGCTAACCAGCTTTCCCACCGATCCCGACATCCGCCTGACCGGGATCACCTGGGTCGAAAACTTCATCGCCTGGTGCGTGCGCAGTTCGGAAGCCTTCTTTGACGGCTTGACCATCGGCATCCGCGCGCTTCTCGACGCACTTGAGATAATCTTGGTGCAAACCCCCTGGATCGTGATCGCGTCCCTGATCATCTTGCTCACTTGGCTGACGGCGGGACTGCGCACGGCGATCTACTCGGGCGCCTTCCTGGCCTATATGGGACTGCTGGGCTTTTGGGAGGCTGCGATGACCACGCTGGCCCTTTTGGGCACGGCGGCCTGTCTATCGATTGTCATTGGCATCCCTTTGGGCATGTTCTCTGCCCGGCGGCCGCGGTTCTACTCCTTCATCCAGCCGATCATGGATTTCATGCAAACCATGCCTGCTTTCGTCTTCATGGTGCCGGTAATTGCCTTTTTCGGTGTCGGCAAACCGGCCGCCGTGATCGTCACCATGATCTTTGGCGGCACACCCGTGGTGCGCCTGACCGTGCTTGGGCTGCGCGGAGTTCCCGAAAGCGTTCGCGAGGCTGCAATCAGCTTCGGGGCGAATAAATGGTATCTTTTGACCAAGGTGGATTTGCCCCTGGCGGGCCCGTCCATACGCGCAGGGATCAACCAGACCATCATGCTCTCGCTCGCGATGGTCGTTGTCGCCTCGTTGATCGGTGCGAAAGGTCTGGGGGAGGATGTGCTCGAAGCTTTGCAATACGCGAACGTTGGTCAAGGCATTCTTGCCGGGTTTTCGATCCTCTTCTGCGCGATGATCCTTGATCGGATTGTGCAGGGTAACAACAAGTGACACCGCTTGTCTTCGTCCATGGCTTCATGGGCGGCAGCGCGCAGTGGGCGTTACAGGCGCCTCTGGGCCAAGCGCGTGAGCTGATCTGTCTAGACTTGCCCGGCTTCGGGCACAACGCCGGGATGGCGCCTATAGACCGGATTGAGGACTTTGCGGCCTGGGCGCTGGATGACCTAAAGTCCCGCCAGGTCGCGCGCTTTGACCTTCTTGGGCATTCCATGGGCGGCATGATCGTTCAGGAGATGATCCGGCAAGCCCCAGAGCGCGTGCGGCGACTGGTGCTTTATGCGACAGGCGCACGCGGGGTTTTGCCGGGACGGTTCGAGACGATTCAGACCTCAATGCAGCGCGCGCTAGAGGATGGCGCGCAGGCGACGGCACGACGGATATCGGCGACCTGGTTTTTGCAACGGGACGCTGCGGAACAGTATGAACACTGTGCGAAAGTGGCCGAGATGGCCGGGTTGGATGCAATTCTTGCTGGTCTCGCAGCCATGCGGGATTGGTCGGGAGAGGAGCATCTGCCCACCATCTCGGCTGACACCCTGATCGTTTGGGGAGATGAGGACCGCACCTATAGCTGGTCCGAGACCGAGCTTCTTTGGCGTGATATCCCAAACAGAAATCTTGCGGTTCTCCCCTCGTGTGCCCACGCGGTTCACTTTGAGCGACCGACCCTTTTCAATGGATTAGTGGCGGAGTTCCTGAGCCGTAGAGCATAAGTCTTTCCTTAGGCGCCGAACCTGCTTTGCCAAATCGCAAGGTGCTCATTCATGCCGTCTCCAGGGCCAGCCTGACACCTGAGTGAGCAGGATGCGACGG
>JBCCWO010000055.1:0-9175 GCA_039193455.1 Pseudomonadota bacterium | reverse complement strand
GCACGTGCCATCGTCTTTATCATGGCGGATACTGGCGCTCGTTTGAATGAAATCGCTGGCCTGGAGGCGGAGGACATTCTGCTCGAAGCGTCAGTGCCTCACATTTTGATCCGCCCAAACCGGACCCGGGCGCTCAAGACATCACATTCGGAACGGTCAGTACCACTAGTAGGGACGGCTTTGATGGCTATTCGTAAACATCCAGATGGATTTCTTCGCTATGCGGGTAAGAACGCGCAGGCCTCCGCAGCAATCAACAAGTATCTCAAGGACAACAATCTGCTGCCGGACGGCGCGACCCTCTACGGACTGCGACATGGGTTCCAAGACAGATTGATCGAGGTCGAAGCACCCGAGCGTATTCAGGCAGATCTCATGGGACACAAGATCCACCGGCCGAGATACGGAAAAGGGCCTAAGTTGGAACAGATGAGATCCTGGTTGCTAAAAACCGCTCTCTATCCTGCCTCGTAAATTCGGCCCAAAGCGGTCATCCTGTACTTCCGATCAAGTTTTTTCTCGCCATAGGCAAGCCAAGGCCGGCTGTGTAGGACAAATCCGCCGTTGGTGATCCTGGGCTGAATGTCTGAAACTACGCGAGAATAGACGTTCACGGATTCTAGACTCTATGGCAAATGAAATGAAGACCCCGGCGGTCGGGCAGATCTCTTGGAGTGAAGGTCTACTCACAAAACGCCGCTGTCGCATCCAACTTGAGCGTGCGTAGTTTCTGAAGTTGCGTCTATCTATCTAGTAAGACAGGGACCTTAGCCAGCATTTCATCACCTTGGCTGCACAGTATTGAAATACTTCTTCAAGAATTTCATGTAGATTTCAGGTGAGCTGGGTTTCTAGTGTCCTCGGCAAGATAAGTTGGTAGCCAGGTAGAGCGGACACCAACTTCTGGCCCACTCTCCTGTATCCACGCATCGGCGCTCTCACGGCCAACACTGTAGAGATGGTTCAGGAAGTCGGGAGCGGCGTTCATCTTTGTGGAGACGTTGAGCTTCTGCATCTCTTCCTCCGCGGCGATACGATGCAGGCGGCCATTGCGGTAGGCTTCCCGGTCGAGGTTCTCGCTCTCGATCACCTGGTGCAGGAAACCGATCGAGCGAAGTTCGTTCAACAGGCTAGAGTTGAACGTGATTTCGTTCAGCCGGTTCTCGATGTCGCTGCGGGTGCGGGGAATTTCCGGGCGTACGAAAGGATTGTTTTGCACGAGGATCGCATCTCGCGCCGGACTTTCGTCTACCAGTGGGAAGAGCGGTGGATTTCCCATGTAGCCGCCGTCCCAGTATGCTGCGCCATCGATCTCGACGGCCTGATAGAGGGTCGGCAAACAGGCCGATGCGAGCGTCGTCTCCACTGAGATTTCCGGTTGGCGAAAGATCTTCAATCGCCCCGTCCGGACATTTGTCGCCGACTGGAACAGCCGCGGCGCGGTCTCGGTATTGACCAAATCGAAGTTGAACGTTGCTTGGACAATCTGACGAAGCGGGTTGATGTCGAGTGGGTTGGATGCATAGGGCGACCAGAAGCGCGCCATGGCGTCGAACCACTCATAGATCGGAGAGCGATCAAGCCGCCAGCCCTGAAGCGCTCGGTCGATCGGGGTGCGCTGGACGGGGCTAAAGGCAGCGGCCGCTGACACTCGCTTCCAGAATGTATGCAGGAGCTCCTGCGCTTCCTCACGATCGCCGCAGGCCAAGCCCTGCACCAAGGCGACAGCGTTCATCGCCCCTGCGCTTGTACCACTGACCCCGACGATATCGAGCCAGGTCTCCTCCAAAAGACGGTCGAGCACGCCCCAAGTATAGGCACCGTGCGCACCGCCGCCTTGCAAAGCGATATCGACCTTGGTGTGTCTCACCGCAGAATGACCTCGATACATTGCATAAGGTATCGGCAGGTATCGCCAGTTTAGACCGCAACTGCGAACGGATTCTGCAAGAAGCCGTCCAGTATCCATGAAAAAGGCAGGGAATGTCCGATTTGCGTCGCGAGGTGTCCGCGCGCCCTGTGTGCAGGTGCGGCATGGTTATGAGATCTGGTGCAATTCCTAAGCATACTCGCCAAGAACTCCGGGCGGTGAGTCGGCGAGCATGTTGCACATGGCGACAAGTGATCGGAGGCAATATGATCGGGATCATTATCTCACTTGTCCTGCTGATTTATCTCGCTTACCGCGGGGTCAGCGTCATTATCCTGGCGCCGGTCCTGGCCATTCTAGCGGTAGTGCTGAATTCTGGGGGCCCAGTACTGGGAACGTACACTCAGATCTTTCTGCCCGCCATGGGCGCATATCTGGTCAAGTTCTTCCCGCTGTTCCTGTTGGGCGCGATCTTCGGGAAAATTATGCAGGACACTGGATGCGCCGGCGCGATCGCCAATGGCATCATAATGAAGTTGGGCGCTGGACGTGCCGCCCTGGCCGTGGTGGGCGCATGCGCTGTACTGACCTACGGCGGCGTATCACTCTTTGTCGTGGCCTTCGCCGTCTATCCGGTCGCAGCCAGCATGTTTGTGCGGTCCAAATTGCCCAAGCGGTTCATTCCTGCGACCATCGCGCTCGGCGCATTTACCTTCACCATGACAGCGCTGCCGGGATCCCCGCGGATCCAGAACGCGATCCCGGCACCGTATTTCGGAACGGACAGCTTTGCGGCACCTGTCTCGGGTTTGCTCGCAGCGGTCATCATTGCAGCCTTCGGACTTTGGTGGCTGAAAACACGAATCGGAGCAGCGACGGCCCGCGGCGATGGCTATGGCGAAGATGACGACTTTTCAGGGCCGGACGACGAGGCAGGCAATACCAAAGCGGATCTGCCGAACATCTGGGTTGCCCTTGCACCCATCGTGATTGTTATCCTCGCTAACCTGGCGACGTCGCGCTTGGTACTCCCTAATTTTGATACTAGGTTCCTGGCGGAAGAGCTTTACGGCAACGCCAGCCTGGACGACGTCCGGGGTATATGGTCGCTGATCGTCGGCCTGGTTGTGGCGATACTGGCGGCCATCGCCATGAACTTTCGGCACCTAACAAGTATTAACACGTCGTTGAAGGAGGGAGTGTCGGCATCGTTCTTGCCCATCTTCAATACGTCCAGCGAGGTTGGCTACGGCACTGTCATCGCCTCAATCGCGGCCTTTGTGATCCTGCGGGATGCTGTCGTGAACATCGCGCCGGGATACCCACTGATCTCCGAGGCGCTCGCGGTCAACATTCTGGCAGGAGTTACTGGATCGGCATCCGGCGGGATGAGCATCGCTCTGGAGGCCCTTGGTGATCAGTATCTGCAGATGGCGATAGAGAACGACGTGTACCCGGAACTGCTCCATAGGGTTGCCGCCCTGTCGTCCGGCGGGTTCGACGTGCTGCCGCACAATGGGGCCGTCATCACTTTGTTGGCGATCACCGGGCTCACGCACGAGAAGAGCTACTTCGATATCTTCATGGTTGCTGTGGTCGGTCCGCTTCTGGGACTTGGCGCGGTTTTGTTGCTGTCCGTGTTGGTGGGCTAGCCCGCGAGCCCGGGTATTTGGATCGTCTTTGATCCATCCATCTTCGAAATCCACGCCAAGGTAGCGGGCCGTGCTCTCGATCTTGGTATGACCCAGCAGGATCTGCACGGCGCGGAGGTTGCCGGTTTTCTTGTCGATCAGCGAGGCCTTTGTCCTCCGCAGGGAATGCGTGCCGTACACTTCTGGCGGTAGGCCGATCGCCTAGACCACTCCTTGACCAGCCGGGGGTACTGCAGGGTGCCGATGTGCGGGCAACGCTTCAACCTGCTCGGAAATACAAAGTCTTCGAGCGTGACCTGCGAGAGTTCGAGGACGGCTCGGCGTTGCGCTGGAAACACGTCGGTGCTACCCGTTAATTTAGCCCAGCGAGGATCAGTGCCAGCCCGGCCACAAGACAATCCAAATACGGACACCCGGGCAAAGCAGCATTGACCGAAGCGCACAGAGAATTTCACCAGGACATCGACGTGTTCGTGGATAAGCGCCGCGATCTGCTCATTGCGGCTGAGAAAGCGATAGGTTGCCCGTCGCTCGCAGAGGATCTGATACAAGAGTCGTGGATCCGCTGGGCTCAGAAAGATTACAAGCGGCAAGACGCGCTTCCGATCTTGCGTACAATCATTCGAAATCTCGCGTTTGATTGGAGTAGGCGTGCGCGCTTGGAGCGCTCGATCCTAGCCGAACTCGCACACTTGATGACATCTGGAGCGGATAGCGAGGACATTGCGGTCGCGCGCGGCAAGGCAAGACTGGCGGCGGAAGTCTTGGCCGCGTTGCCTGTCCGCACCCGTCGGGCTTTCGTCCTGCGGCGGGTACACGGGATGACCTTCGACGAGATAGGATCGCAACTGGGGGTGACAAACCAGCGGGCTCACCAGATGGTCAAGGCCGCACTCATCGAGATCGATCGACGGCTCAGCGACGACTAAGGCTCGCAGGCGCCCGTCGTCCTCTGTCAATACAGCGAGGTTCCAGGGAAATGAACTGGGCAGCGACATGACCAAGTCTCGTGAGGCCTTGCGAGAGGAAGCTGTTGATATCTTCTTGCGCCTGGATAGCGATCCGGAGGACGCGTCTGCCCAGTCGATGCGCGACGCATTCATTGCTCGCGGACCGGACGAACGACGTGCGTATGAAAGCGTCGCAGAGAGCTGGTCAGTGTCACGTCCTGACAAGGTGCGCCGCGGGCCGACAGGTCGTGCGATACTGGCAATCGCAGCTGTTGTCGGGGTCGGCTGGTTCGTAGGCCCTGAATTACTTATCAGACTTGAAGCTGACCACGTTGCTGGAAAGACCCCGCGGACGATCACGTTGGCAAGCGGCGATCTCGTATATCTGGATGCGGGTTCGGCAATCTCTGAGAGCATTGATGACGTCGGTCGGAAGATCGATCTTCTCCGGGGGGCGGCGTTCTTTGAGGTCACGCCTGACACTCGACCGTTCATCGTGACTGCCAGTGGCGTAGAGGCGCGGGCGACAGGCACCGGTTATCAGGTCGAGATGACTAGGAACGAGGTTCTGGTCGGCATCAATGAGGGCTCGGTCGAGGTAAGGTTTGGCAAGTTGCCGGTGATGTTGGAAGCCGGCGAGGTGGCGCGTGTTTCCCAATCTCAGCTGATCGATCTTGGCATCGTTGATCCGGCGACGATCGGTAGATGGCGTACAGGCGAGATCGTCCTGCAAGACGCGCCGCTATCAACACTGGTTGAGGTGCTCAACCGGCGAATTGCTGGAGGTATCATAATTCTTGATGAGAGCCTGTCGGATGCCAAGGTCACCGGTGTCTTCTCTCTGGAAGACCCGCTCGCCACCTTGCAACTTGCGGCCAGCCTGCACGGGGCTTCCGTGATCGCTGCCCCACCGCTGCTTACAATCCTGACACGCTAAGCGTCCCGAAAAAGTACGAGACGTCCCTTGGAAACTGCCGGTCCCGTTCGTTTGGGAAGGGAGACGGGGTGATCGCCCCCATCACCATGGCATTAGGGGGACCGAATGAGACCGTTCACGCGACCACGCAAGAACACCTGTGCGCTGGCTTTGGCGGCGTTTATCGCGACATTGGCAAGCGCTTCTGCCCAGACCCTGCCGTCAGACCCGGTATCGGTTTCTCTCCCTGCTCAGCCGCTCGCAGAAGCAATCGTGAGCTTCAATCGTCAGACCGGCGTTCGCGTAGTCGCGCCGGGCGATCTGGTGCGCGGTCTGACAAGCGCACCTGTCGAAGGCACTCTAGCACCCCAGCAGGCACTGGATGCAATGCTTCTGGGGACGGGCCTACAGCCGACATTCACCTCTACCAACGAGGTTGTGCTGTCTGAGATGCCTGCCACTGTCGAACAGGGAAACGGCGCTGAGGGCACCTTGACGACCGATGTGATCATCGTGCGTGGCGAGCTTATAGAGCGAACTCTTCAGGACAGTCAGACGAGTGCCGTGATCATCACCGGAGACGAACTCGATCAGCGCGGGGAAACGTCCGTAGCTCAAACACTCGAACGAGTCCCCGGCGTGCATCAGGCGGGCCAGTTCACTATCCGCGGCATTGCTGAAGACAATGGATTCGGGAACTCGACGCTTGCCATCACCACGGACGGCATCCGCTTGTCTGACTATCGAAATGTAAGTATCACTGACATTTCGACATGGGATGTCGAGCAGGTCGAAGTGTTGCGCGGCCCACAGTCAACCCAATCTGGTCGCAACGCACTCGCAGGGGCAGTTATCGTTGAGTCGGTCGATCCGAGTTACATACCTGAATACAAGGTTCGCGCAGGCGTCACAGAAATCGAGCGAGACAGGGGTGAGGAGGGCACTGGGTATCAGGCGGCTTTCGCTCTGAACATGCCTATTGTGGAGGACCAGATTGCGGTCCGTCTCTCTGCAGATAGGCGGGAGAACCTCGACGGTGAAAACCCACGGCAGACGGTCCGGGGCAAGCTGCGGTTCGATCCAACTGAGGACCTTTCGATTGATGTCGAGTTTACGAATATCAATAATGAGGGGTTCCAATTTCTGCGATTGAACTCTCCGAGTTTGAATATTGACTACGACATCAATGATGTTTTGATGTTCTCGTCCCGTTCCCAATACACCGATGCAAACCCAGGTTTTCTTCAGAGCGTTCCGTCACTCAACGTGACTGCCTTGCGCGATCGCGAGTACGAAACGATCGAGCAAGAGCTTCAACTGGTATACGATACCGAGGATCTACGGGCTATCGCAGGGCTCTTTTACACAAACCTCAGCGAGAATAGTGTGCTTGAAGTCAATATAGGTGCCGTTCGGAGCCTCCTCCTCGAGAACATCAAGACAGACAATTATGCCATCTATGGTGAGGCGGAATACGATCTTTCGCCGGAATGGACGCTGATCGCTGGCTTACGTTATGATCTGGAGCAGGTCGAAAACACGTCCACGGCGAGTACCTTCTTTGGCGGCTTTCCAGGTGGCAGTGAAACCGGAACGTTCGACAACACGTACAGTGCGCTTCTACCCAAGGCGGGTGTGGTCTATAACTTTGACGACGACCTAAGCCTTGGCGCCACCTATCAACGCGGCTATCGTGCTGGCGGCGGTGGCGTCACCGTAAGCCCAGCTTCGGAACCGTTCACTTTTGAATTCGATCCGGAATTCACGGATACGTTCGAACTTGCGCTTCGGTCCCAATCAAGTGACGGGAACCGCGTTTTTAACGCAAATGTCTTCTACACCAGATGGACCGATCAGCAGGTCGCACAGCGGGATGCACTCGGAAATAACTTTGTGTCCAACGCCGCAAACTCCAGACTCTGGGGCGCCGAGATACAGTACAGCGAGTTCGTGACCGATGAATTGGAGTTTTTCGCCTCGGCAGCCTACGTCAATAACCGATATGGGGATTACGTGCTCAATGGCGTACAACAAGCGGGAAATCAATTTCCGTTTGCACCTGAAATAACGGCGAACTTCGGGGCTAATTACACGTTCTCTAATGGCCTGTTTGTTAGTGGTGATGTAAATTATACCAGTAGTAACTTTTCCGACGCTGCGAACACGGCCGCACTCGAGAATGACGACTATTGGTTGGTCAACCTGAATGCCAGCTACATCATTCAGGATGAGGTGGAACTGACGGCCTATGTTCGCAACCTTCTAGACGAAGAGTACTCCAGAATACTCAGCCCCACTGGACTGAATGTGCTTGGGGTGCGACGAGAGTTTGGCTTGCTCCTGAACGTGAACTTCTGATCTGCGCCGTGTCAGATCCCTTAGCATCCAACTTATCTTCGGACGCGCACCTGCAAACTCCAGGCGGTCCAAGCTTCGGTCCCAGGGCAAGCGGCCAACGCATTAGAGCGCGAGTGCTGATCTCTAACCGACCAGGCTAACAACCGCCGATCTTGGAGAACATGATCCTGGCCCATGTCTGTCAGCACATACTGGGTTCTCCGCGTAGCCCTGACCAAGGCTCCTCGGATTACGGCTAAGCTCGACGCCTCACTAGAAGACCTAGCCCTCCCAGCGCCGACAAGAGCAACATCGCCGAGGCAGGCAGCGGGATGACCTGCACCCCGACGAGCGAGCCGCCAGCGAAAACCCTGTTCGGGTTCGGAGGAATGCAGTCTTGGTCGTCGCAGATGACCTCGCCGCTACTCGCGGCCAAGTCAATCGTGCCGCCAAACGGTGTCAGCAGTTCGTCGAGCAGCAGGAATAGGACATTGTCACCTGTGAGATCGGTGCTGGTCGCACTTTCCTCCAGGAACGTGAGTTGCGTCGATGGCGCGCCTGAGAGCGAGAACGAATATGTCGCGCCGAACCCGTCTGTGGAACCGGCGGCGGCACCGGGTGTTGTGACGATGTTCACGACGCTGAAGGTATTGCTCAAGAAATCGTGGACGAACCCGCCGGTCGCTGTCCCGCCAAAACGAAACTCGGCATCCTCTAGCGTCCACGTCACCGGCAGCGCTTGAGCACTGCTGATGGCGGCGAGGAACAGCCCAAGCGCAGCGAGTAATGTTCTCAGAGAGTGTCTCATGGCTCCGATTTGCTCCCCAAATGCGCGACTGTACTGCGCCCATGCGCAATGGTCTCACAGAGGGTGGACGCCGACAACCTTGCGCTGCCGCCGGAGAGCGGAAGGCGGGGCAACCTGCGGACCGCAGAGGCACAAGGGACGCGAGGACCGACCCCCGCCATCGTGCGGCGGCAAATCGCCCGTTGTGATTCACGCAACCGGTGTTCTGGTTGAATCCCACGGATCCAAACGGCCGCTGCGGGTGCCAAAGCCGTCGACTGAGCGAAACGCTCGGGCGCACATTGGACCCACTTGAGCTGCAGTTCTCTATAATGGGAGAGTATGCCCTTTCCTGGCGTTCGTTCACGCCGCAGCCAAGGACAGGATAGAGCCCAACCTACCGGATGGTGCGATGCGGCAAAACCACAGCCAAAACGAAGAACCGGACATTCGCTGATCACGCACTATGCGGACAATTGCGCGATTGCTGCCGTTCGCTTATCCGTGCTTGAAATGGTAGTGTGCGGGACTAACCGGCCATTCATGGGTCTGCTACGAACGTCCGGATATGGGTAGGTAGCAGCTTCGTAGAAGAACAAGGAGTCTCGCTGAGCTCCATCGGTCTTCTCGATTGGGCACTTCAATTTACCGCTCGCGTCAGCG
>JBCCWO010000054.1:0-9311 GCA_039193455.1 Pseudomonadota bacterium | reverse complement strand
TCGCGTCGCTCAACCATCCTGCCGCAATTTGTGGGTCTCACCTGTGGGGTGTATAACGGCCACAAGCATATCCCGGTCAACGTGACCGAGGATATGATCGGCCAGAAGTTCGGCGAATACAGCCCGACCCGCACCTATTACGGGCACGCCGCCGACAAGAAAGCGAAGAGGAAGTAAGCCATGGGCAAGGATAAAAATCCCCGCCGCGTGGCGGATAACGAAGCGATGGCCAAGGTGCGCATGCTGCGCACGAGCCCGCAGAAGCTGAACCTCGTCGCTGCCATGATCCGCGGCAAGAAGGTGGACAAGGCGCTGAGCGACCTCACCTTCTCGAAAAAGCGGATCGCGCAGGACGTGAAGAAGTGTCTGCAGTCGGCGATCGCCAATGCCGAGAACAACCATAACCTGGATGTGGATGAGCTGATCGTGGCCGAGGCCTATGTCGGCAAGAACCTGACGATGAAGCGCGGCAAACCCCGCGCACGCGGCCGCTTTGGCCGGATCGTCAAGCCGTTCTCGCAACTCACCATCACCGTTCGCCAGGTCGAGGAGACAGCCTGATGGGTCATAAAGTCAATCCGATCGGCATGCGCCTGCAGGTGAACCGCACCTGGGACAGCCGCTGGTACGCCGACACCAAGGATTACGGTGATCTTCTGCTTGAAGACATCAAGATCCGCGAGTTCATCGAGACCGAGTGCAAGCAAGCCGGTGTCAGCCGGGTGATCATCGAACGCCCGCACCGCAAGTGCCGGGTGACGGTGCACACCGCGCGCCCCGGTTGATCATCGGCAAGAAAGGCGCCGATATCGAAACGCTGCGCAAGAAGCTGGCGGCGATGACCGACAGCGAGCTGCACCTCAACATCGTGGAAGTGCGCAAGCCGGAGCTCGATGCGGCGCTGGTGGCCGAGTCCATCGCGCAACAGCTGGAACGCCGGGTGAGCTTTCGCCGGGCGATGAAGCGCTCGGTCCAGAACGCGATGCGCATGGGGGCCCTGGGCATCCGTGTGAACGTCGCGGGCCGTCTGGGCGGCGCCGAGATCGCGCGGACCGAATGGTATCGCGAGGGGCGGGTGCCGCTGCACACGCTGCGTGCCGATATCGACTATGCGCTGGCCGAGGCGATGACGCCCTATGGGATCATCGGCATCAAGGTCTGGATCTTCAAAGGCGAGATCATGGAACATGATCCGGCCGCACGGGATCGCAAGGCGCAGGAACTCCAGGACGGCCCGGCCCCCCGTGGCGCCGGTGGCGGACGCCGGAATTAAGGAGCCAGGAAGATGCTGCAACCAAAGCGCACAAAATTCCGGAAGATGCACAAGGGCCGGATTAAGGGTGAGGCCAAGGGTGGCTCTGACCTGAACTTTGGCACCTATGGTCTGAAGGCGATCGAGCCGGAGCGTGTGACCGCGCGCCAGATCGAAGCCGCCCGCCGGGCCATGACGCGCCACATGAAACGTCAGGGCCGGGTCTGGATCCGGATCTTCCCCGACACGCCGATCACCGCCAAGCCCATCGAAGTGCGGATGGGTAAAGGTAAGGGCTCGGTCGACCGCTGGGCCGCCAAGGTGAAGCCGGGCCGGATCATGTTCGAGATCGACGGCGTCAGCGACGGGATCGCCCGCGAGGCACTGCGCCTGGCGGCGATGAAGCTGCCGGTGAAGACGCGGACGGTGGTTCGCGAGGATTGGTAATCCTCGCGCGTGCGGTGTAGCGGATTGCGCAAGCAATCTGCGGGCCGGGACTACGGTGAAGTAAGAGAGCCCCTGCCAAGAAATTGGCGGGGGCTTTTCTTTGGTGTAAGGCTCTTGCTGCGCTCATTTTGTCGCGAGGTGCCTTTTTTGTTTTGGTCAAAGCCCATTGTCTCCGAAGACATGAGCCGGTGGATTGATACCTGTTTTGATTGGTTCGACGCCCGCTTTGCGCCACCCGAACTTCCAATCCTGCCGACAAAGGAGTTTTTTGGCGCACCGGGTGGAACGGATAGTGCGACTGCGCGGCTCGTACTGGAAGACGTAACGCGACTACTGGGCTTCGAACGCCCCGTTGAGCTTCATCCAATCGACATGGTGCCAGCCGAGTACATGCACAACTATCAAGACCTGTCTTCCGTTGCTGGGACCTATCAGGATATCGATGGGATCGCAGTTATTCGGTATAACCCCGACGACATGCACCGCCCGCTAGCCTTCATAAACACGCTTGCCCATGAGGTGATGCATGCCCGTCTTGCTGGCATGGAACACGAGGTGCCAGGGGGCGCAGATGCGCATGAACTGGCGACTGATCTGGGGTGTGTCATAGCCGGTTTTGGAGTGTTCCAGATGCAGGCCGCTGATGACGCGGGTTGGAGTGGGTATCTGTCTCAGCAATCACGCGCGTATGCCTTGGCGCGATTTCTGCGGCGGCGGGCACTGGGTCTCGAGGCGGTTGATGGCCACCTATCGCAGCGGTGCCGCAAACTATTGCGTCGAGCGCTGAAGGACTTGGCGTCCTCGGCCTAGGTTGGCGAGCGGACAAGAAGGGCGACGGTGGGTCGCTTGCGGTTCTGCGCGGCATATCAGGCGGCTCAATCCCGGGGGATGCCGCTATCACGCTCTGGCGCAAGCTCATCCGCCTCCACCCTCCGCCGCACCACCACCACCGGCACCTCCGGCGCGACCCTGTCCACCGTCTCAATAATCCGCGGCGCCTGTTTGCGCTCGAACGTCCAGATCCAGCTCAGGAACTCCCAATCCGGCAGCCCTTCCGGGCAACCCGGGGCCATGTCAGGGCGGACGCGGCCGTAGCTGCCAGCGACCCGGCGGGCGATGCCGCTGAGCGCGACCAGCCGTGGCAGGCGCATCCAGATCAACAGGTCGCTGCGGGGCAGGCGGGTGTCCATGAAGCTGATGTTTGTCCCATCGATGACCCAGCGGTCCTCGGCCACGAAGGCGTCGTGACGGGCGCGTTGTTCGGCCTTGTCGCGGACCTGCCAGCCCGGCAGCCAGCGCATGTCGCGGTCAAGCGAAACGTAGCGGAGGTCAAGCGCCGTGGCCAGCCGCCGGGACAGGGTGGATTTGCCCGCGCCAGACACGCCAACGACCGAGATGCGGCGGGCGCCTTGCAGGTGCGCGGGCGCATCTTTGAGGAGGATATAGCGTGGCATGGCGCGGTCCGATGGGGATCGTCGCCACCTTTGCACTATCCTCCGGCGATCACCACCACCGCCCAGCCCGCGATCCCGATCTGGATCAGCTGGATGACGACCGAGGCCCCATGGAGCCGCCCGAAGGCGCGTTTGTCGGCGCGGTCGGTGGCGGCGTTGATCTGGTGCATCAGGATTTGTCGGGCATAGACGGTGCTGGCGGCGATGGCGGCCAGGAGCCCGGCGGCGAGGGGGACACGGTGAAGGTCACGGCGGCGGCGATAGCGGCGAGGGCGATGACCGCGAGGTAGTAGTGCGGGAAGGTGCCGCGGAGGAGCGGGCGCACCTTGTCCATCGGCAGTTGTGCAAAGAGCACCGGCGCGAAGCCAAAGCTGAAAAAGACCATCCCGCCAAAGAGTGTGGCGGTCAGGAGCAGGGCGGCGAGGGTCATTAGGGTCCTCCAGACTGTGCTGGAGGGGGAGGTAGCGGGCGCGGCCTGTGCGGCCAGCCTAATTTGTGACCCAGGCGTAGTTGAAACTGACCGACACGCGTTCCTCTTCGGCCATGTTCATGGGCACTTCGTGGCGCAGCCAGCTTTCCCAGAGAAGGACATCCCCGATCTTTGGCGCGACGTAGTGGAACTGGCTCAGCCGCGGGTCGGCATCGCGGCGGCGGGGCGGGGCGGCCATCATCATCGGCAGCCGGGGGTCTTCGTATTTGATGGCGCTCGCGCCTTCGGGCATGGCGACATAGGTCGTGCCCGAGATGACGCTTTGGGGGTGGATGTGGCCGGTGTGAATGCCGCCCTCGGGCAGGATGTTGATCCAGATGTCTTCGAGCGCCAGTTTCCCCTCGCCCAGATCGAAGGCGAGCGTGTCGGCAAAGGCGGTGACATGGGCGTCGAGCGCGGTGACCAGATCGGCAAAGATCGGAAAGCGCCAGGGCAGATCGGTGAGCGAGGCATAGGAGGTGTAGCCTGGATACCCCTCCGTCTCGCACCAGTCCTGCCCCGCCTCGTCATCTTCGGCGATGGTGAAACAGGATGCCTCAAGCTCGCGCGCATCGATGGTCGGCCCATGATCGGACAGACGGGCGCGGTAGAGCGGTGTGGCGAAGAGCTGGGTGATCTCGGACATGGATGCGGCCTTTGGCGGTGGTGGGCTGTCGATTGCGGATATGGCCGCAGGATGCAAGGGCGGGCTTGCCAAGCGCGCTGGTTTGGCGGCCTATCGGCGCCATGGTGCAGGGTGGATCAGGCAAGCGCGTGCTGCTTTTTGGCGCGACCGGCACGGCGGGGGAGGCCGCGGGCCGGGCGTTGGTGCGGGCCGGGCATGATGTGGTGCGGGTCGTGCGGCCGGGGCGCGAGGCCGTGCCGTTCGCGGGTGAGACGCGGGTGGCGGAGGTGTCTGAGGCGGGCGCTGTGATGCGGGAGGGCGGTTTTGACGCCGTGGTGTCGTGTCTGGCGTCCCGCACCGGGGCGCCGCGGGATACCTGGGCCGTGGATCACGACGCCAATCTCAGCCTTTTGCGCGCGGCGGAGGCCGCCGGGGTGGGGCAGTTCGTGCTTTTGTCCGCAATCTGTGTGCAAAAGCCGCTTTTGGCGTTTCAGCGGGCAAAGCTGGCCTTTGAAGAGCGGCTTATGGCGTCGGAGCTGACATGGTCGATCGTCCGGCCCACCGCCTTCTTCAAATCGCTGTCGGGGCAGATTGCGCGGGTGCAGGCGGGTAAGCCGTTTCTGGTTTTTGGCGACGGGCGGCTGACGGCGTGCAAGCCGATCAGCGATGACGATCTGGGGGATTTTATCACCTCTTGCCTGGCAGACCCGGACCGGCAGGGGCGGATCCTGCCCATCGGTGGGCCGGGGCCTGCGTTGACACCGCTTGATCAGGGGCGATTGCTGTTTGAGGCCGCGGGGCGTCCTGCGCGGTTCCGGCATGTGCCGGTGGCGATGATGGACGCGATTGGCGGGGTGGCCCGGGGGCTTGGGCTGGTGAGCCAACGCTGGGCTGACAAGGCCGAGTTTGTTCGGATCGGGCGGTATTATGCGACCGAGTCGATGCTTGTTTGGGACAATGGGGCGGGGCGGTATGATGCGGACGCAACGCCGGAGTTTGGGCACGAAACTCTGTGCGCGTTCTACCGGGACGTTATTGCGGGCCGGCGCCAGGTGCAACTTGGCGATCACGCGGTCTTCTGAGTGCGGCGCGGGCACAAAACACCTCTTGCCAACTCAGGTCGAGCCGCCTATACGGCGCGCTCATCCACGTACTCCACTGGAATCAGGGTGACCCTTTCGGGGCCTTCCGGTGATTGTTGAAAGGAACCGGCGGAATGAACGCCAGCGAATTGCGTGACAAGACGCCCGATCAACTTCGGGACGAGCTTGCCAGCCTCAAGAAAGAAGCCTTCAACCTGCGTTTCCAGCAGGCCACAGGGGCGATCGAGAACACCGCACAGATGCGCAAGGTCCGCCGCGATGCGGCCCGTGTGAAAACCATTCTGAACGAAAAAGCGGCTGCCGCCGCTTCGGAGGCGTAAGACATGCCCAAGAGAATCCTGTCCGGCGTCGTCACCAGCGACAAGAACGAACAGACCGTCACGGTCCTGGTCGAACGTCGTTACACGCATCCGATGATGAAAAAGACCGTGCGCGCATCCAAGAAGTACCGCGCGCATGACCCCAAGAACGAGTTCAAGGTTGGCGACAGCGTCCGTATTCAGGAATGCGCGCCGATTTCGAAAACGAAACGCTGGGAGGTTGTGACCGCCTAACCAGCGCCACACCACCCGGTTTGATCGAAACCCTGGGGACGAAGGCAAGGACAGCCCCCCAAAGGTCGGGAGAAACCTCATGATCCAGATGCAGACCAATCTGGATGTCGCTGACAATTCCGGTGCTCGCCGGGTTCAGTGCATCAAGGTCCTCGGCGGCTCAAAGCGGAAATATGCCTCGGTTGGCGACATCATCGTGGTGTCGGTCAAAGAAGCGATCCCGCGCGGCCGTGTGAAGAAAGGCGACGTGCGCAAGGCCGTCGTCGTGCGGACCGCCAAGGAAGTGCGCCGCGAAGATGGCACCGCGATCCGGTTTGATCGCAACGCTGCCGTCATTCTCAACAACAACAACGAGCCGATCGGCACCCGGATCTTCGGGCCGGTGGTGCGTGAGTTGCGTGGCAAGAGCTTTATGAAGATCATTTCGCTTGCGCCGGAGGTGCTGTGATGGCCGCGAAACTCAAAAAAGGCGACAAGGTCGTCGTGCTGGCCGGCAAGGACAAGGGCAAAGAGGGAGAGATTTCCCAGGTGATGCCCAAGACCGGCAAGGCCATCGTGGACGGGATCAACATCTCGATCCGTCACACCCGTCAGAGCCAGGCCAGCAATGGCGGGCGCATTCCGCAGGCGATGCCCATCGATCTGTCGAACCTGGCGCTTCTGGACGGCAACGGCAAACCCACCCGCGTCGGCTTCCGCATGGACGGTGAGACCAAGGTGCGCTTTGCAAAGACAACCGGGGAGGCGATCTGATGTTGGATGCAGCCAGTTACACCCCGCGCCTGAAGGCGCATTACACCGGCACCGTTCGCGCCGCTCTGAAGGAAGAGTTCGGCTACAAGAACGACATGCAGATCCCGCGTTTGGACAAAATCGTTCTGAACATCGGCTGTGGCGCCGAGGCGGTGAAGGACAGCAAGAAAGCCAAGTCGGCGGTTGAGGATCTGACGGCGATCGCCGGTCAGAAAGCCGTGACGACGAAGGCCAAGAAATCCATCGCTGGCTTCCGCGTGCGCGAAGACATGCCGCTGGGTGCCAAGGTGACGTTGCGTGGCGACCGGATGTACGAATTTCTCGACCGTCTGATCACCATCGCGATGCCGCGTGTCCGCGACTTTCGCGGCGTTCCCGGCACTTCGTTCGATGGCCGCGGCAACTATGCCATGGGCATCAAGGAACACATCGTCTTCCCCGAGATCGACTATGACAAGGTCGATGAGGTCTGGGGCATGGACGTGATCATCACAACCACCGCGCAAACCGACGCGGAAGCGAAGGCGCTGTTGAAGCATTTCAACATGCCCTTCAACAGCTGACGCCGGAGGATATCGCAATGGCCAAGAAAGCAATGATCGAACGCGAAAAGAAGCGTCAGGCGCTGGTGGAGAAGTACGCCGCCAAGCGCGCCGCGCTGAAAGAGATCGCGAATGATGAATCGAAGCCGATGGAAGAGCGGTTCAAGGCGCGGCTGAAGCTTGCCAAGCTGCCGCGCAATTCGTCTGCCACCCGGCTTCACAACCGTTGCCAGCTGACGGGGCGCCCGCACGCCTATTACCGCAAGCTGAAGATCAGCCGGATCGCGCTGCGCGAGCTGGGCTCGGCCGGGCAGATCCCCGGCATGGTCAAGTCGAGCTGGTAAGGAGGGTAGAAGATGAACGATCCTCTCGGAGATATGCTGACCCGCATCCGCAATGCGCAGATGCGCGGCAAGTCCACCGTTGAAACGCCCGCCTCCAAGCTGCGCGCTTGGGTTCTGGATGTGCTGGCCGACGAAGGCTACATCCGCGGCTATGAGGCGACGACCGGCAAGGATGGCCACCCGGCCATCGAGATCTCGCTGAAGTATTACGAAGGCACCCCTGTCATTCGTGAGCTCAAGCGTGTCTCAAAGCCCGGCCGCCGCGTCTATATGGGTGTGAAAGACATCCCCTCGGTCCGTCAGGGCCTGGGTGTTTCCATCGTCTCGACGCCCAAGGGCGTGATGTCGGATGCAAATGCACGCACTGCCAATGTGGGCGGTGAGGTGCTTTGCACCGTGTTCTAAGGAGGTCTGGCAATGTCTCGTATTGGTAAAAGGCCGGTCGAGCTGCCGTCGGGGGTGGAAGCCACCGTGTCGGGTCAGACCGTCTCCGTCAAAGGCCCCAAGGGCACGCGTGAGTTCACGGCGACCGACGATGTGACGATCACCGTTGAAGGCAACGTCGTGTCGGTCGAGCCGCGCGGCAAGTCCAAGCGCGCGCGCCAGCAGTGGGGCATGAGCCGCACGATGGTGGCGAACCTCGTTCAGGGCGTCACCGACGGGTTCAAGAAAGAGCTTGAGATCTCGGGCGTGGGCTACCGCGCACAGATGCAGGGCAACACACTGAAACTGTCGCTGGGTCTGAGCCACGAGGTGAACTTCGAGGTGCCCGAGGGCGTGACCGTCACGGCACCCAAGCAGACCGAGATCGTTGTGGAGGGTATCGACCAGCAGCTTGTGGGCCAGGTCGCGGCAAACATCCGCGAATGGCGCAAGCCGGAGCCCTACAAGGGCAAGGGCATCAAGTACAAGGACGAGTACATCTTCCGCAAGGAAGGCAAGAAGAAGTAAGGGACGCGAGAGATATGGCACTTTCCAAACGGGAACTGTTCCAGAAACGCCGCCTGCGCGTTCGGAACAAGCTTCGCAAGGTGAATGCGGGCCGGGTGCGCCTGTCGGTTCACCGTTCGAACAAGAACATCAGCGTGCAGCTGATCGACGATGTGAACGGCGTGACGCTGGCCTCGGCCTCGTCGCTGGAGAAAGACCTGGGCGTTGTCGGCAAAAACAACGTCGAAGCGGCCGCCAAGGTGGGCACGGCAATTGCCGAGCGCGCCAAGAAGGCAGGCGTCGAAGAGGCCTATTTCGACCGGGGCGGGTTCCTGTTCCACGGTCGGGTGAAGGCGCTGGCCGACGCGGCGCGCGAAGGCGGGCTGAAGATTTAAGGGTGAGGGGCCGGGCCGGCCCCTCCGATGATCCGGGCCGTTTGGCACCGGGATCGAGACAAACGGCGCATGGGCGCCCTGATATGAGGACTGCGATTTATGGCAGAACGTGAAAACCGCCGCGGCCGGGGACGGCAGCGGGAAGAGGAAACCCCGGAATTTGCCGACCGCCTGGTCGCGATCAACCGGGTGTCGAAGACCGTCAAAGGCGGGAAACGCTTTGGCTGTGCAGCCCTCGTCGTCGTGGGCGACCAGCGCGGCCGCGTGGGCTTTGGCAAGGGCAAGGCCAAAGAGGTGCCCGAAGCGATCCGCAAGGCAACTGAACAGGCCAAGCGCAAGCTGATCCGCGTGCCGCTGCGCGAAGGCCGCACGCTGCACCATGACATCGAAGGGCGCTGGGGCGCCGGCAAGGTGGTGATGCGCACGGCCCCGACCGGTACCGG
>JBCCWO010000053.1:0-11347 GCA_039193455.1 Pseudomonadota bacterium | reverse complement strand
GAGATGGTGATGCCGGGCGACAACGTGTCGTTCACGGTGGAACTGATCGCGCCGATCGCGATGGAGAACGGCCTGCGCTTCGCCATCCGCGAAGGCGGCCGCACCGTCGGCGCCGGGGTTGTCTCGAAGATCATCGACTGAGGCTGGCGCCGGGCCAGTGCGCAAAGTTCTTCGCAGAGATTTGTGAGAGCCTAAAAAATGGGCCGCTGGTCGTAAGGTATAAGAAGGAAAGGCCGCCATCAGGCGGCCTTTCTTGTTTTGGCGGGGTTGGCTTACGATGACCGTTCAAGGATTGCCTGAATACGGTTCGTCTTCTTCCCCTCGGGCTCATCACCCTCGATGATGTCCTTGATGATCGCGATCTGGCTGAGGCTCAGATCGTTGATGCCGTCCGTCGGCAGGCCGCGTGACTTCAGCTCATTGAAGATCGCTCCGGTCAGCATGTTGAATTCCATGTCCATCGCCATCGATGCGGTCGCGCCGGTGGTGGCGACAGCGGTGGCAAGGACAAGTGCGCTGAGAGTGGTTTTCATTCGATTTCTCCTAGGCTCCAGAAAGTTGGTTAACCCGGCCCGAGACCGGTGCCGGGATCATCGAAACACGCAGGCGGTTAGGGAAATCACGAAAGATCCGCCGCGTTCTCACGCGGGTGAGACTTGACAGGACAGCCTTGTGAACAAGTGCCTTGCCGATTTTGTGCGTATGCGTGGATGAGATTTAACCATCTGAAAAGGATAAATAAAACTGTTTCAAACGCTCCGCCTCTCGTGTCCTGATCGGTTCCGTGCGTGAGCAAGGCTCGGGTAGGACGGCGCGCCATCGCCTGTGTCACCCGGGACAAGATAACGTGCTGCACAGGTGAGTGATCCAAGGCAGAACACACGTTGACCGGGCCGTGAACTCACGGGCGGGATCACGTGAACTCTGCAACAGGACCGCACAAAAAAAGCCCGACCCTCGTGCGAAGAGGGTCGGGCCCGACGCGCCCGGTGGAAGCGGACAAAGCCTTGGGGTTAGACCCGGACGCGGCGGAAGTTCAGTGCGCCGCCATTGACGCAGTGCACAAGTTTGCCCTTGGCAAAGACGATATGGCCCAGATGGCTGCTGCAGCGGCGGCAATGCACCTCCATCATCGCGCCGGGACCGCCATCATTGCCCATGCCGTCGGGCGGTGCGCCATCAATGGACGTCAGGACAGAGCGGGGTTCGCTATGGGAAAAGAACACCCATCCGATGTCGAGCGGTACTTTCCAGGTCGAGGTGTAGACGGTCAGATCACAGCCTTTGCAGCAATAGATCCCCTCACGCTCTTCTTGCACCAGCGGGCTTGTATGGGGGAGTTCTGTGCTGCCTTTGCGCAGGATCACGTACTCATCCTGCGTCAGCATTTCACGCCATTCGGTGTCGGTGCGCGTGACCTCAAAGGCAAACGCGGCACCGGTCTCGTCGGCCTTGGCGCTTCGGATGCCCGGCCCTCCCACGGTGAGGGCGGCTGTGGCCGTGGCGCCCAAGAAGGCGCGGCGTCCTAGGGGGGTGGTGTGCATGGCTCTTCTCCTGAAACTCTGGGAGAAGCTTACGGCAAGGGGTCGATGACGCCCGAAGCAATCCAGCGTGAGTGTTCGGGACGCAAGGCTCACGAACGCGCGATGCGCGGGGGCCTAGGGCCGGCGCACAAAGTCCTTTGCGCGACGTTTGTTCGGGTTGCGTTTCAAAGCGGCGAGGCTGGTGTGCAGGCGTTCAGCCACATCCCATTGCGCCAGGCGGACGGCCACCGACTTTAAGGCGGCGACAAGCTCGGCATCGCGGCGGGCGGTTACGCGACCCGCGGCGAGCGCCTCTGTTGTCACGGGGGATATGCACCGGAACGCAACCGTGTCGGGTGGACAATAAGCGATGGGTGCAAAGCAATCTGCCATCAGCTCCATTTGCGCGGGGAGCCACGGTGTCTTCCAATGCAGGAAGTCCTGTTGGACCACGATCGACCGGCCCGGGATCAGTGCGGGAAAAAAGCTGGCGGCGATGTGATCGGCCAGGGCCACGGATTTTGCGGCATCGATGACCAAGAGCTCGATGGGTGGCCCGTTCCAATTCTGTGCCTCGATAGGCCCGGGATGCAGCGTGACATGCGGTGCCCACGGGGCGAGAAGGGTGCGCGCAAGTTCCAGAATGCGGGCCCCGTCGAACGGGTGGACGCCGGAACGATACAGCACATCCCGCTTCACTGCCTCGCTTGCGCGGAAGCGATCAAAGGCGTGCACATGCTGCGCATGACCGGCACGCTGCGCCCCTTGCGCAAGATAGGCTGTTGAGCCGCCCGCAAAGCATCCAAGGTCAACTATAACGCCCTTTCCGCTGGCGGCATGTTCGGCCAGCCAGAGGTAGAACTTACATTCGTCGTCGGAGAGCATGGTTGGCACGCTTGCTGCGGCGCCAAGCTCGGACGGCCCCAGGTCACGCCAGCGGCGCGCATGGAATTCTGCGTCGGAAAGGCTTGGGAAAGTAACGTTCATCTCGCTTCTTGGCCGATCTATTTTGGCCGTGCCGGAACCATTGCACGGCAGGGCGGGGTTTGCACGCTTGACCCTTGATTTCGGTTGAATGCTGGCCTACTGCCTGTCCTCGGCCTTAGGGGTGTAGCTCAGTTGGTAGAGCATCGGTCTCCAAAACCGAGGGTCGGGGGTTCGAGCCCCTCCGCCCCTGCCAAGGCCCGACAAAGCCGCCTCTCGCTCAGGCGGCTTTCGTCTTTTTCTCCGCGGGTTCAGGGTTGATCCCCGCCATCAACTCTTCCACCAGGAACGAGATTAGCTGTTGACGGTTGCCAAGGCCGGTTTTGCGGTAGATCGCGTTCATCTGGCTTTTCACGGTCGAGGCGGTGGTGTTGCGCAGATCTGCGATTTCGGCGTTTGAGAACCCCTTCATCGCATAGATCGCGACGGCCTGTTCCGAGGGCGACAAGCGCCACTCCTTGAACAGCATCCGAAGGTGATCTTCATACTGGCCCGACGCCACGTCGATCTGGCGGTTCAGATGTGCCATCCGGTCAAGCCCCCGGCGGACCAACATCGAGGTGGCCAAGAGCCCGATCACCAATCCGATGCTGGCGAGGATCTGGATGACTTCCTGATAAGCATAGGGGATCGGCGTTTGCCGCAGCCCAAGGATTTCGGACCATAATTCTCCCGTAAAGAAGAACGCGCTGAGCGTCTGGATTGCGAGGGCGGTGTAGA
This sequence comes from Pseudomonadota bacterium, assembly GCA_039193455.1. Taxonomy (GTDB): domain Bacteria; phylum Pseudomonadota; class Alphaproteobacteria; order Rhodobacterales; family Rhodobacteraceae; genus JBCBGF01. Next base: position 8,120 of record JBCCWO010000053.1, on the reverse strand, counting down.
GGATCATCAAGCGAAAACGCTCTCGCCGCTTGCGCCCAGCTTCGGTTTTGGGCGCCGTGCTGGCCCGCGCGCGGGCCGTCTGGCTGAGCCGGGCAAGTGCGCCTTGGGTCACATCCGTTGTCATTGGCCTGGTCCTTCCGCTGTCGGCTGGGCGTCAGGCGTCTTGGCGGACACGCCGTCATACCGAATCTCGCCCGTCGATCTGCTGATGATGACTTCCCGGTCGAACGTGCCGTTTGTGGCAGCAATCCGGATTCTGCCCAGCAAGGTGCGGCTGATTTCCGTGATCTCATAGCCTTCGGATCGCAAAAGCCAGACTACGTCTTCGGTGCCCGAGTTTTGTGCGGGTGTGCCGGTTGCGAACCCCGCGGCAAGGATGCCTGCGGCGGCCAATCGGCCGTAATTCCTGACGGTTCGGGTGTATTGTCTCATGATCCCGCGCAATAGCGCGCGATTGCGGCGGGATGATGGCCGAAATCGCGCGAATCCGGCCTTTCCACCCCGGGGGGTGGACAGCGTACACCCAAAGGAAAACCCCCGAAAAATACGTACACCCTGGGTACGAAAGGCCGGCATTGGCCCCAGGTGGCAATGTAATCCCCGGGTTCGGCGCGGTATCTCCATCCTGCGAGCCTCGGGCAGAGGGCGCGGTACATAGCGACGTCATTTGCTGTCAGACCCGGAGGGGTCGACGGATGCGAAAGACCAGGCGAAGGATCTTACTCCGTTCTCCTCGCCTCGGGTCATCACAGCAAACAGTCGCGCCCGCAGGTGGATCTGACCTCTCCACCAACGATGCGGGACCAGGCTGGGGCCACAAATAGGTACCGCCGCTCTGCCCGAGGCCTCTTTCCTCACGTAACGATGACCGGCGCCAAGTCTTGAACTTGGCCCGGCATCGTCGTATCTGCCGCTCAGGCTCAGCAGAGGTGCCCCGATGGCAACGACCAATCCGCTTCAGTTCATCCAGCAGGTACGCGCCGAAGTGGCCAAGGTCGTCTGGCCGTCGCGCCGCGAGGTCGGCATTACCTCGGCCATGGTCTTTGTCATGGCGATGCTGACGGCGATTTTCTTCTTTTTTGTCGACTGGCTGATCCGGATGGGCCTGCAGGGCATCCTAGGGATGTTTTAGCGCCGATTAGCGGCGCACGCCCCCTTGAACTCGTCTATTTTCAGCGGTAAGGCGCTGCCACTTCCCTGAACCAGCGGCTTTGAACTTCCCCAAGCGGGCGCCATGGTTCATTTTCGGGAGGCACTTTAGCGGCGGTTTGCCGGGCGACGAGAGGAATAACAGGACATGGCGAAGCGGTGGTATTCTGTCAGCGTGCTTTCGAACTTTGAAAAGAAGGTCGCCGAGCAGATCCGACATGCTGTTGAGGATGCCAGTCTTCAGGACGAGATCGAAGAAGTTCTGGTGCCGACCGAGGAAGTCATCGAAATCCGCCGTGGCAAGAAAGTGCCCACAGAACGCCGGTTCATGCCGGGATACGTCCTTGTGCGCATGGAGATGTCGGATGAGGGCTATCACCTGATCAACTCGATCAACCGCGTCACCGGGTTCCTGGGGCCGCAGGGCCGCCCAATGCCGATGCGCGATGCCGAAGTGAACCAGATCCTGAACCGCGTCGAAGAGGGCGCAGAAGCGCCGCGCACGCTGATCACGTTCGAGGTGGGCGAGAAGGTGAAGGTCAACGACGGTCCGTTTGAAGACTTCGACGGCATGGTCGAGGAAGTGGACGAGGACAACCAGCGCCTGAAGGTGACGGTCTCGATCTTTGGCCGCGCAACCCCGGTGGAGCTGGAGTTCACGCAGGTTTCGAAAGAGGGATGAGGAAAGTTGCGCCGGCGGTCAAGCCGGCGCGCTCTACTCTAGTCGGTCCGGATCAAGGGTTGCTGGAGTCCGACCGTTGGACGGTTCTCGGGGTAGTAAAATCCCGTGCCGTCCACATGCTTGCCCCCCATGAACAACATGTTCGGCGTGTCCTTGCGGACGTAAAGAAGGTCGTGGTCGACCACGAAGGTGCTGCCCTCGACAAACCGTAAAAGCACACAGGGCTTGCCCAAGATTTCTCGCGATATGCCAAGCTCGAACGGGCCGTCGCCGCAAGCGCCCTCGGGCAACTGGTTGAGTTGGTCGCGCATAGGTGGGGCCAGCACAGTCAGTTCCAACTGACGGTTCAATACATAGTCCTGTGACCACGCGCCTGGCGCCGCTGGATTGGGGCCGTGCCAGACGATCTCGCCGGCGAGATCATAGGAGATTGCAGGCACCTCGCACGCCGCGTCCGCATAGACCGTGATTGTGGCAGAGAACCCACCTTCGGCATCATAGGTGAAGTCACGCGTCAAATAGGTTGTCGACGGCGCGCCTCCTGGGTTTTCGGCATTTTGCTGGGGCCGAAGCTCACACGCGATGGATGTCCAACTGCCGACTATACGCGATTTAAGGCCATCCAGGGTGGTGTCTTGCGCGGCTATTTGAGTGGTGCTCAGCAGGGCAAGCGCTGCGGCAAGTGCGATTGGTTTCATGGGATGCTCCATCAGTTGACGATGGTGGCGTAACCTGCGCATAAATTCAATTCTGACAACTAGTAAATAATAGTAGAGTTAGTCATGAAAAACATACCATTGACGCCTGATACAGCGCCTGCCCGATGCCCTGTTACCTATTGCCTGTCGATGATCGGCGGGAAATGGAAGCCGGTTATCCTGTTCTGCATCGCCAATGGTGTGAACCGTTTCGGGGTCATGCAAAGATCGGTGCAAGGGATCACGAAACAGATGCTGACCAAACAGCTGCGCGAGTTAGAGGCTGACGGACTTGTAACGCGGACGGTCTTCGCCGAAGTGCCGCCTCGGGTCGACTACGCGCTGTCGGAGAAGGGACGGTCAGTTCTGCCGATCATCGAGGAAATGCGTATCTGGGGAACCGAACATCTGCCCGGGGAAGACAGCTAAAGCACCCGCGACAGAAACGCCTGCGTGCGCGCCTCTCGTGGGGCTGCGAAGATCTCTTTAGGTGGGCCTTCCTCCAAAATCCGCCCGCCGTCCAGGAAACACACCTTATCCGCCAACTCGCGCGCAAAGCCCATCTCGTGCGTGGCCAGGATCATCGTCATCCCGTCAGCGTGCAGTTGGCGCAGCACGTCCAGCACTTCGCCCACCAGTTCGGGGTCGAGGGCCGAGGTGATCTCGTCAAACAGCATGATCTCGGGCTCCATCGCCAGCGCCCGGATGATCGCCACCCGCTGTTGCTGACCGCCGGAGAGCTGGTCGGGGTAATGCTCCATCCGGTCGCCGAGGCCGAAGCGGGTGAAAAGCGCGGTGACGGGGGCGGTTAGGTCTGCGCGCGTGAGACCTTTGGCGCGGCGCGGGGCGAGCATGACATTCTCCACCGCCGTCATATGCGGGAACAGGTTATACGACTGGAACACAATCCCGATCCGCTTGCGGACGGGCAGGGGGTCGAGGCCCGGTTCGGCGATGTCGATCCCATCGAGGTAGATCGCCCCGTCATCCACCGGGTCCAGCAAGTTGATACAGCGCAGGAGCGTCGACTTGCCTGATCCGGAGGCTCCGATCAGGCAGACCATTTCGCCGGTTCCGACATCAAGGTCGATGCCCCGACAGACCGGGGTGGCGCCAAAGCTCTTCCACACGCCGCGCAGCGACAGCTTGGCGGTCATGTCCGCCGCTTCCGTTGCCGGTTCATCAGGTAATCTGCATAGCGTGTCGCGGGGATCGTGATCGCCAGAAAGATCAAGGCGGCCCCGACATAGGGCGTGAAGTTCGCAAACAGGGATTTGTAGACTCCCGCCTGCCGGAAGATCTCAACCGGGCCAATAAAGGACAAGAGCGCCACGTCTTTCTGCAACGCGATGAACAGGTTCATGTTTGCGGGCACCACGTTGCGGATCGCTTGCGGGAGGATCACGAAGCGCATCGTGTCGGCCTCGGACAACCCCAAAGATGACGCGGCGGCGCGCTGGCTGTGGTGGATTGACTCGATGCCCGACCGGATCACCTCGGCCACGTAGGCCGCGTAGACCAGGATCAACGCGACCGAGCCCCAGATGTAGGGTGAGTTCCACGGGCGGGGCAGGCCAAGGCCAGGGATGCCAAAGCCGATCAGGTAGATCACCAGGATGACCGGCAGACCGCGGAACACATCCGTATAAATCGCCCCAAACAGCCGCAGCGGAAAGAGGGCGGGGGCGCGGACATCGCGGCAGAGCGCGATGGCAAGACCCAAAAGCGCGATGGCCGGGGCGCACCAGGCAAAGATCATCACGTCAAGCAGGAACGCGTTCAGAAGGCCGGGGAATGTCTGGGCGAACACCTCGGCGTTGAAAAAGCTGCGCTTGACCGCCGCCCAACCCGGTGCGAGCGGGACGAGCAGGATGATGGCGAGCACAACCGCCAGCGTCGATCCGGCAGCGATCCGTATCGACCGCTGCCGCACCTGCGCCTCGTAGGCTTGCCGACGGGTGGGCGTTGACGGTGCCCGCGCTGCCCCGGTCAGCCCCGCGTCAGCCATCTATTCGATGACCGGCACGCCCGTGGCCTCTTGCAGCCACTGCGCTTCAATGGCGGCCAGTTCGCCTGAGTCCGTCAGCTCAGTGATCGCTGCGTCCACGCATTCTTTCAGCGCACTGCCGTCTTCCATCAGCAAGCCGAACTGATCGGGGTTTTCGGCGCGATCTGCGGGAAACTGGCCAAAGACCACGCCGCCTTCCACAACCACCGCGGCAAGATACAGCGCTGTGGGCAGGTCAAAAAGCGCGGCGTCAATCTGGTTGGCCTGCATCGCCGCGGTGACATCGGTGTTATCGCCGTAAAGCAACGGGTCAGACTCCGGCGCGATTATCTCATTGAGCATTGGAACAGCCGTGGTGTTGGCATCCGCCCCCCAGATGAGACCTTTCATCGACTCCGCCGTCGGTGCGATCCCTTTGTCGACAACGCTCTGCGTCGTCAGGACCGCCATGGCCGATGTATAGTAGGGCAGCGAGAAGTCGACCATCTGCTCCCGTTCCTCGGTGATCGAGTACTGCTGCATGTTGAAGTCAAAGTTCTTGGCGCCAGGCTGGATTGCCTCGTCAAACGAGGTGCGCACCCAGGTCACTTGATCCTCGGCAAACCCCATCTTTTCGGCGATCGCATAGGCAACAGCCGCCTCAAAGCCTTCCTTGCTTTCGGGTGCGTCGTTCAACACCCACGGGTAATAGGCCGGGTTGCCGGTCGCGATGGTCAGTACGCCATCTTCGAGCGTTTTGCCTTCGGCGCAGGCGCCGTGGCCCGCGGCATGGGCGGCGGATGCGGAAAGCGCGATGGCGCAGGCGGCAAAGCTAAGGGATCTCATGGGACAGACTCCTACAATACAAGACCGCAACAGGTTTGGCCGTGTCAGCGCGATTGTCCAGCCCGCTGCCGGCAGAATGCGGGCCACCGCACTTGCCAAGCGGGATCTTGCAGCGTATTGGGCGCCGGTCGCAGGCTTTGCGACACACGTGGGAGGCGGCGCGCACGCGTGCGGGCACCGGACCACGGGCAAACCCTGCCGCCCAAGACGCGCTTGGGCGGTGCTGAGAAAAGGAGATGGCTTATGGCCAAGAAAGTTGCTGGCACCATGAAGCTTCAGGTGCCTGCCGGGCAAGCGAACCCAAGCCCGCCGGTCGGCCCGGCGCTGGGTCAGCGCGGCATCAACATCATGGAGTTCTGCAAGGCGTTCAACGCCAAGACGCAGGAGATGGAGCCCGGCGCGCCGTGCCCCACCGTGATCACTTATTATCAGGACAAGTCCTTTACGATGGACATCAAGACGCCCCCGGCGTCGTACTTCCTGAAAAAGGCCGCCAAGCTGAAGTCAGGCGCCAACAATCCCAGCCGCGAAGTCGTGGGTTCGGTCACATCCAAGCAGATCCGCGAGATTGCGGAAGCCAAGATGAAAGACCTCAACGCCAACGACATCGATGGCGCGATGCAGATCATCCTGGGCTCGGCCCGGTCGATGGGGATCGAGGTGAAGGGGTAAGTCATGAGCAAGCTTGGAAAACGTACCCGCGCCGCGCGCGAGGCTTTCGCCGGTAAGGAAAATGTCACCGTCGAAGAGGCAGTGACGCTGATCAAGGGCAACGCCAACGCGAAGTTTGACGAAACCGTCGAGATCGCGATGAGCCTCGGCGTCGACCCGCGCCATGCCGACCAAATGGTTCGCGGAACGGTCAACCTGCCCAACGGAACCGGAAAATCGGTTCGTGTTGCGGTTTTTGCCCGCGGTCCCAAGGCCGAAGAGGCCAAGGACGCCGGTGCCGACATCGTGGGCGCCGAAGATCTGATGGAAACGGTTCAGGGCGGCACGATCGAGTTTGATCGCTGCATCGCCACCCCGGACATGATGCCGATCGTTGGCCGTTTGGGTAAGGTCCTGGGCCCGCGCAACCTTATGCCGAACCCCAAGGTCGGCACGGTGACGATGGACGTCAAAGAGGCTGTTCAGGCCGCAAAAGGTGGTCAGGTCCAGTTCAAGGCCGAGAAGGCGGGCGTGGTGCATGCCGGTGTCGGCAAGGCGAGCTTTGACGAAAAAGCGCTGGCCGAGAACATCCGCGCCTTTGTCGATGCGGTGTCCAAGGCCAAGCCTTCGGGCGCGAAGGGCACCTACATGAAGAAAGTCGCGCTGAGCTCGACGATGGGCCCGGGCGTGACCGTGTCGGTCCAAGACGCGACGGGCAACGCCTGATTAAGTGCTAGCGGGGGAGGGCGGCTACGCCCTCTTCCATACTTCTGCCCGCATGTGCAGGCATGTGCCCTGCGACCCCCGGCGCGTTTGAAATCAGCGCCTCCAACCCCTCAAGCGTGAAACCCGGAAACCGCCGCTGGACAGTGGATGCGATCCGGTTGCGTGCGCGTTCTGAACCATAGTGTACATCGTGTTTAAGCGCGTTGCGGAACTTGCGATCCTGCGCGTCGCGCGTGTCCGAGCTTGGGTGGGCGCAGTGTATATAGGCATAGGGCCGCGGGTCCATCGATGTCGGCACCAGTCGGTAGTGGCTGCCATGCTTGCACTGATAGGGGTTTCGGATCTGGCCGGGGCGGTTCACGAAGGCGAAACCGATGGCGATGTAGGGCTCGAACTTGCGCACCAGATGGGGGGCGCCATCCCAGTGGGTCAGGTAGAAACCGTTGGGATAGGTGATCAGCTCATCGGGTTGGGCGTGTGGCGCCCGGGCGCGCAGCCGCGCGACCATGTCACAACAGATCGCGTCATCATCGTCGAGCCGGAAATGGACCGTGTTCTCCTTGATACCAGCGGTCATATCGCCCATCGCCGGGTTTATCGCGTCTGTCACGTGGGCGGCGTCGCAATATAGCACGTCAACCTGCGGAATGTCGGCAATGGCGGTCGCAAGCCGTGCCTTGTAGCGGTCAGGCATGACGTTTGACGCAAGGACCAGCACCTGAAAATCGGGGTCTGTTTGCGCGCGCAAGGACGGCAGAGTGAGGTTTTCAAAGAAATAAAAGCGCTCTTCCATGCGTCTGTCGGCGTAGAGCGCCCGAAAACGTGTCTCGTCATCCGCGGTTTGCCGTGCAAGCCGCGCGTCGCTGCGTCCGAAATAGGAAAAGCGGATATAGCCGAATACGCTCATTGCGGGCCTGCCGGACTGTCTGCTCGTTGTTTTGTCGCCAGCGTAGTCGTTAACCTTTCGTTAAGCAACGCGGGGGTGCGCCTATTGGGTGGCCTGCCGCCGCTTGGGACTTGGCATTACCGGTGCAAAGGACTATCCACGCGCATGCATCGGGGTGTGCGATTCGTCGCACGCCCTTTTGCTTTCGTCCAAGACGGTGGGTGGGGCCATCCGGCCCCATAATTCCTGCCCGAGACGGGAGACGACCTAATCCTCCGAGGTGTTCCTCGGGCGATGTTGGCTCGGTCCCGTAGACGGACCTGAAGTGGCGGGGCGACCCGCCAGTCTAGAGCCGGGGGTTCGCCCCCATATTGGAGTGAAACTGTGGATAGAGCCCAGAAAGAGAAAGTGGTCGAGGAACTCGGCCAGATCTTCGAAAGCTCTGGAGTCGTAGTGGTGGCCCATTACGCCGGGATGACAGTTGCCGAGATGCAG
>JBCCWO010000052.1:0-11925 GCA_039193455.1 Pseudomonadota bacterium | reverse complement strand
GATTCCCATGATTTGGCTCTTGCCCTTCGCCCGGCCCTTCGCTATCTAGCGCTGCACCGCCCGGGCGCCCTTCGTCTAGCGGTCTAGGACGCCGCCCTTTCACGGCGGAAACACGGGTTCGAGTCCCGTAGGGCGTACCATACAGGAGTTCGTGTCAGGACTTCCTGCTAAGGCCCTGAATGGCAAGGTCAAATCTGCGGTTCGTATGCCTTGTCTTCGGCAGTATCTGATCGGGGTCGCAAATACCAACCTCAACAGGAGATTGCGGTCCGCGAGATCGCTGGAAGCCCAGAGTTTCCAGGGATTTAGCAGGAAGTCGCTTCCGGTTCGTACAGCTTCCTCGAAAGTGGTGCGCGATCTGCTGTGGCGGCGGGTTTGTTCCTCGAGCCGGACGCGTTGCGTTTCCAGTTTCCGCTTGCGGGATTCGTACTGGCGCTTAAGCATCTCGCTATCGGTCGCCAGCACCTGATCGATCAGTCCCTCGATTTGGGCTTCGATGCGCTTTGAGGCACGTTCGGCTTCAGTAGCCTCATCCGCTGCGCTGACGCCGTCTTCTTCCCAGACTTCGCGCAGGATCGCCTCGAAGGCCCGCACGACTTTGGGTAGGGGACGCAGGCGGCGCAGGAGCCCTTCGAAGGCGCTCTCAAGGGCCTCAGCGCGGATGTTGCCGCGGTAAGCATCACAAGCCTTATTGTTGCAGAAGTCGTACGCGTAATGCTTGGCGCGCCCCTTTGCGAGGCTTCCTGTCATCTGCCTGTCGCAGCACGCGCATGTTATGAACCCGCGCAATGGGAATTGGAGAATGCTGTCTTTCCGGATTGGCGCCAGGGGTTTCCTGCTGAGCTTATCCTGAATGCGCTGCCAATTGGCGAAGTCGATCAGCGGCTCGTGCTGGCATTTGAGCATGTGCAGATCCCACTTGGGAACGCTCATGTAGCCGGCATAGATCGGGTGCTGGAGAATGCGTTTGGCTTTGTCGAACTTCACTTCGCCGTTCTTGTCGCGCGGGAACGTCGGGTGCGACTCCAGGAATCGCTTCACCTCGGCGATGGTCGACAGGCGCCCGTTGGCGAAGCCCAGGATTGCCTCCTGCACGATGGTTGCCAACGGCTCGTCGCGGACGAGCATACGCCCAACGCCTTCCACGGTGTCGAAGCGGTAGCCAACTGGAGGATTGAAGAGCCAGTACCCGGCCCGGGTGCGCGCCTGCATCTTCTGGATGGTCTGGCGTCTGTTCTGCTTGCGCTCCAGCTCGCCTTGCGCAGCGATGACGGTTTCGATGAATTCGCCTTTGGGGGAGTCCTCGAAGCGGAAGTTGAGACACTCAGGCCGAGCACCGCGGGCATCGAACGCCCGGCGCAGCGCCCGGTGGAATTCTGCATCGCGGGCAAAGCGCTTGAGATCGTCGAAGATCACGACGAAGCTCTTGTCCGGCTGGGCATCGAGAAAGCTCAGGAGCGCGACCATACCCGGGCGCTTCATGAAGTCGCCGCCGCCCGAGGCGTCGTCTGGGAAGACACAGGCGACCTCGTATCCCTGGTCGGCTGCATAGTCGCGGCAGCGGGCTTCCTGGCTTTCCAGCCCGTGGCCGTCTGTTGCTTGTTTCGACGTGGAGACGCGGCAGTAGATAACGGCATATGTCGGCTCGGTCATCGCGTGCTCCTGTCGATTGGGGGTTGGTCGCTCAAGTCTACGCCGGTCGCGTTCTTGAAGGAATCAGAACACGCGGGCGCGCCAGCGATCAGTTGCGCAGAAAGCCGCTGTCGGGCGCGGTCTCGCAGGACTTCGGCGAACGCATGAAGGTTGTGGATAACTTCAAGCTTCGCCTCGTCTGACGCGTCGTGCGACGCCAAGGCCGGTAAATGCTTCTTAGGATCGAAGGCCATGCGCAAGGTCTTTCCTGCGCGGCGCCGGGGCGCCATACGGGCCCGGCAACGCCGCGCGTGTTGCAAACTGATCGGTGATGAAATCCCAACGGCATCTTGGACTGTCTGCAGGGCGCAGGCCGGGCGGATGCCGGTGCGCGAGGCTAAGGGCAGACCGTGCACTGGTCCGACACGCTCAAGACGCAATTATAGGAGTGATGTCCTATTAATACACAAGAAAACTGTAAATTGCAAGGCCAGCGCGCCCGAGCAGCCGGTGCGCCAAAGCCGTTCTGGGCCAGCAAGCGCAATCTCATAAGCGGCTAGTCGCTGTGATCGCTCTGCTAATGGGCGATGACAGAGGATTACGGCGGGCGTGTGGGCATCGGGGTTTGCTCTCCTGCTAACCGCATCGGTAGATCAGACGGCTCCTGTTGATCTTGGTCTCGGCGTAGTCTGCGCTAAGGTCACGGGCGATGGCGTCGTGGTCGATGTAGAAGGTCAGCCGCCCAGGAATGTCTCCGAAGAGACCCTCGTCCACGAAATGCTCGGCCAACTCGCACAGGCTCGCCATCTCGTAGATTTCTACGTCTAGCGTGTCCGGGTCATCGTCCCATGTGAACTGATAGCCGCACTCCCCGGCGGCGATGATCACCATGCGCTTCTGATGGTCGTCCCAGGAGTCGATCTTCTCGAAGAATGCCGGAATGTCGCCCTGATGAAGACCCAAAGCGTCGGCCAAAGCCGCAACGATGGGCTTGCTATCGATCAACTGGATTTCGAACTCCTCGACCCGGTGGCCGAAGCTGTTAACCGCCGTTGCGGCCTTGGCGGCATAGTCCTCTGTATCCTCAAAGTAGAAGCCGGTGGCGGAGAGGTCATAAGGTTGGGCAAACAATGTGGTCATGGCTGCGCTCACTTCGGTTAGGGGTTGCAGCGCAGGCGCTCAGTTTACTTTTTTCCCCGCGCTTGAACCCCTGCCCAGCGGCGAGCGTCCAAACTGAACAGAACAAAGACGCCGACCCGCAGGGGCGCCCTTAACTGGACGATCGATCAAACCGCGGGGATGGGTCAGGGGTCTTTTCGGGAGACCGCAGCTTGCTGCGGCGGAAGATCCTTGACCCACAGCAGCGCGTCCCCGGATTTGACGTAAGCTGGTGATGAGGGTTCGAGCCGGGCCTGTCCCGGCTCAAAACAGAGACGTGCGGCGGAGCCGCTCAACACCTGTGTCAGAGATCAAGGCCCACAGGGCAAAGATGCGGCGCAGCCGTGGCTTCGTTCACGAGGGCCCGCCCGGCATAGCCGGGATGCCAAGTGCTTCGAGTGTATTGTTCATCTGCTCTTAACCAAGAGGTTCGTGAATAACGCAACACAATGAACCCAGGAGTCGGCCGCCCGTTCCGCAGCAGGCCTACGCCTGAATATGGTGCTTCAGCCGACGGCCCATAGTGGAAATTGGCGAGGTCGGTATACTTTCGCAGGCGCGTTCCCGTTAGCGGACACTCGCCGCGAATGCGAAGTCGAGAGGTGCAATGAGGTCTGCTGTGCGGACTCTTCTGCCGTTCACTCTTCCCGGTTGAAGGTCCGGACCTGCGCGAGATCAGACGTCCGCATTGTCTACCAGTTCATGTCTCCAGACCGTTCACATCGCACACTTTCGCAGCGATGAAGTCGCTGAACGCAGTGACGCGCGCTGGAGTGACCTTAGATGGCGGTCGCAAGACATGGAGCGGCAGAGTTCGCAAGCGATACTCGGGCAGGATCATCTCGACCTCGCCAGAGGCAATCCGGTCGGCGAATGCCCAGAGTGGTCCGTTGTGTATGCCTGCACCTGCCGAGACGGCCTCGACGACAGAATGCACCGCATTGATTGCAACGCCGCTGCTCCGCGGTGCTTCTACGGTTTCGCCGTTCGGATCTATAAGATCCAACGGCTGATTTCGGTGCTCGGAAGAGAAGAAAACAAAATCATGACCTTCGAGATCCCGGTGCGTCTGCGGTCGACCCTTGCGATCGAGATAGCTCGTTGCGGCAACCAGGACACGGGGCACGCTGGCGAGTTTGCGGGCGATAAGGCTGGAATCTGGTAGCGCTCCAACACGAAGGGCAACATCAATCCGCGACTGCGGCATATCAAGAAAGCTGCTCGACAAAATAAGGTCAAACTCGACACTGGGATGAAGTGCTCGAAACTCAAGCAGCCACGCGGTCAGGAATTGTTGCCCGAAATCAATCGCCGAGGTCACCCGTAGCAAACCCGTTGGATGAGTGCTTTCACCGCCGATCTCTGCCTCGAGCGACTCGAGCTGATCGATGATCTCTCGCAGTCCCTCGAAAAAGATATGTCCCTGTTCGGTGACACGCGTCTTCTTACCGCTGCGATCAACCAGCCGCGTGCGAAGGCGTCGTTCCAACGCTGTGATCCTGCGCGACACACCCGACGCATCTAGTCCCAGGTCACGCGCTGCAGCTCGGATCGACCCAAGCTGAACTGTTCTGAGGAAAGCCATCTCTTCAGCGCGTTGCATTGTATGTTGCTAATTTGTCAACAGAAGGTTGTCAATTCAGACACTTCTCATGCGCTGATGCAACACAATATAAAGACGCAGCCATGAGGAGGACCAGCGATGACGTCATTCAAGCTGAACGGAACACCCGTTGAAACCGCTGCAGACCCTGAAAAACCGCTTCTCTGGGTCCTGCGAGAGGACTTCGCGCTAACCGGGACAAAGTTCGGCTGCGGCATCGGATCATGCGGGGCGTGCACAGTGCATCTCGATGGCGAGCCCGTCCGGGCCTGCTCCTTGCCTCTCGGCGCCGTCGAGGGAGCGGATATCACGACGATCGAGGGCTTGTTGGCGGACACCGCAAACCCGGTGATGACGGCGTGGATCGAATTGGACGTCCCGCAATGCGGCTACTGCCAGTGTGGACAGATGATGTCAGCCACAGCGTTGATCCGCGACGTGCCAGATCCGCAAGATGCGGACATCGACGAGTACATGTCCGGCAATCTATGTCGTTGCGGAACCTACAACCGCATCCGGGCCGCAACGAAGCGCGCCGCGGAACTCAATCGGACCTGAGGAGGAGCAAGCCATGACTGTTGTTTCATCCCGTCGTACCTTTCTCAAAGGTGCTGCTGCGAGCCTGGTGGTCCCGCTTGTCGTACCGGCTGCCGTCCGGGCCACAGTTCCTGCCGACATTGCAGAGAACGCGTTTCTTCGACTTGATGCTGATGGACTTGTGACTTGCATCCTACCCACCTGTGAAATGGGTCAGGGCACTCATACCGGGCAGGCCATGATCCTCGCCGAGGAACTGGGCGCGGATTGGCGCACGATCCGGGTCGAGATGCCAAAACAGCCCTCCGACCCCTATCGTCTGCCATTTGGCCAGATGCGTTCGGTAGGCTCCTACGGGATTCGCTTCTTCCACGATCCAATGCGCCAGGCCGCAGCACGGTTGAGGATGATTCTGATCCAGGCCGGGGCAGAACACCTGGGCGTGAGTGCAACCGAGCTAGAGGCCCGGGATGGTGCGGTTGTGCATGACGCCACCGGTCGAAGTGTGCCCTTCGGTGATCTGGTGGCCAAGGCATCGACGCTGACAGTGCCGAAAGAACCGGTACTGCGCCCGGAATCCGAGCGCACTCTGACAGGAACGAACGTGCCCCGACTGGACACGCCGGCGAAAGTACGAGCTGAAGCTGTCTATGGCATCGACGTAACGCTTCCTGACATGGTCTACGGCGCCGTTCGACTGGCACCTGTGTTCGGTTCGGATGTTGCGCGGCTCGATCCTGCGAGCGTCGAATCTCTGCCTGGCGTGCTGAAGGTTGTCCAGGTTCCGCGCGGCGCCGTTGTCGTCGCAGAAAGCTGGTGGCAAGCGAAGCGAGCGGCTGACGCGCTCGATATCGATTTCACCCGGACCGAACATGATGCGCTCGATCAGTCAGCACTGGATGCGTTGATCAGCGAAGGGCTGGGCCGCGAAAATGTCCCGATGACGCTGATGCGCGGCGATCCGGCGGCGGCACTTGATGCGTCCGACCACGTGATCGAAGCAGACTATGCCATCCCGATGCTCGCACATGCTTGCCTCGAGCCGATCAATTGCACGGCAAGTTCAACGCTCGAGCGCACCGAGCTCTGGACGGGCACACAGGGACATGACTGGATCAGGATGAACCTTGAACGCGAGCTTGGCATCACGGCCGATCAACTCACGATCAATACCGCTTTTCTTGGCGGTGGCTTCGGGCGCAAGACCTGGCAACATGAAGCCGTGCAGGCAATTCTCGCCTCACGCGCGCTTGGTGGACGCCCGGTCAAGGTTATCTGGTCGCGCGAGGACGACATGGCGTTCGGATTCTATCGCCAGATCATGCAGGCACGCTTTCGCGGCGCGGTCGACGCAGCGGGCCGCATAACGGCGATGAGCGTAAGGGTAGCCGGCCCGCAGATGGGTGCGTTTCTGGTGCGCGAAAACAATATGGATCCGTTCTCGTTGCTTGGCTTGGTCGATACGCCCTACGGGATTCCCAATTATGCCGTGAACCATGCGGTGACGCCTGTACCGATACCGCTGTCGCCATGGCGGTCGATTGCAGGGAGTTTTACTGGATACTGGATGGAGAGCTTCATTGATGAGCTGGCGCATGCTGCCGGAATGGATCCTGTCGCATTCCGCCTTGCCAATCTGCCGGCGGATAGCAGAGCGCATGTCGTGCTGACCCGCGCAGCCGAGATGGCGAAGTGGTCAACCCCGGCACCCGAAGGTGTACATCGAGGCGCGTCGGTTGTCGGTTCCTACGGAAGCTTTGTGGCTCAGGTGGCCGAGATCCAGATAGAAGACGACCGCGTCAGAGTTTCAAAGGTCTATGCCGCGATCGACTGCGGTCGAGCGATCCACCCAGGACAAGTGGAGACACAGGTTCAGGGTGCCGTCATCGACGCATTGGGACCAACACTGCGGGCCAAGATAACACTAGACCAAGGCGCGACCATACAATCGAACTTTACTGACTACGAGCTAGTTCGAATAAATGAAGCGCCCGAGGTCCAAGTTGAAAACATAGAGACGGGGGCGCCACTTGGTGGTGTCGGAGAACCCGGCGTGCCGCCGCTTGCGGGTGCAGTTTGCAACGCAGTCTTCGCGGCGACAGGACGTCGGATCCGATCGCTGCCGCTTGCTGATCACGGTTTGGCCTAGAGCCGGCGGAATGGCTGACGTCGCGAACGACCGCGAATGTCAGCCATTAGCGCATCGCGGGACAAACCGGAAAGACGCTCGAGGCCTTGCGATGTCCGGTTTTCGCCTCTCAACCACGGGCAAGCACGCCACAGGCTTGCGACCAGCGAGCCGCAAGCCTGCATCAGCGCCTCTACCTCGTGGCGTATTGACGGATCATATGGCCACCATCGATATCGATGACCTGACCGGTCAGGTAGCCGTTGGTTAGAATTGCCAATACGGTCTGCGCGATCTCCGAGGCCTCGCCGACACGACCCACAGGAAGAGATGCACCGGTGCTTTGGTACATTGCCTCGCGGGCGTCATCGGGCATCGCCGCATAGGCTTCGGTGCGGACCATCCCCGGCGAGATACAGTTCACCCGCAAGTCCGGCCCAAGTTCAAGCGCCATCGCGCGCGCCAGGGCCTCGACCGCTCCGTTGACCGCTCCAAGACCTGCACAATTTGCGCCGGGACGGCGACTGAGAACGCCTGAGAAAAGCGCGATCGCACCGCCTTTTCGTAGTTTCGGCAAAACCGCGCGTGCGGTCACATAAGGTCCAAAGAACTTTGCATCGAACATGTCTCGCAATGGCCCGGTCTCGGCCGTGGCAAACGGCCCATGGGCCGCGCTGGACGCCGAAATGACCAGATAGTCGATCTCTGGGAGTGCCGCGGCCCATGTCGTGACCGCCGCCTCGTCGGTCATGTCGACCACGCTGTACTGCGTCCCATGCCCGATCTGCCCTGCTGTTTGGGCTAGTTTGCTTTCAGAGCGGCTGGCAATGTGGACATGCGCGCCCGACTGAGCCGCCATCTCAGCGGTGGCGCGCCCCAGGCCCGAGGCCCCGCCTACGATCAGGATGGATTTACCTTTCATACCGAACATGGTTTTGCCTCACTGCGCTGGGGTGAAGATTTGTTCCACGAACAGGAACTCGTCTTCAGTCGGGAACTTGACGAAGATGCGTTGTACCGAGCGTTCGTTTTCGATGGTCAACTCAAACCGTAGGTCGCGATGGCGGCCCGTTGGCGTTGGGCCAAAGCCTGCCTCAAGGCTCACGCCTTCGACAGAGATGGTGGTGCCGTCGGCCTGACCGTCATAGACCATGAAGCCGGGCTCGAACGTGTCAAAACTAGCCAACTCGAAGCGTTCTTCCAGGTTGTTGTAGCCGATGATCATCAACCGTTCGGAGGGATTGCTCGCGAAACTGCCCGACAACGCTTCCTGAACGTACCGTCTGCCAAGGACCCATTCGCGGGTCGCGGACATCTCATTGGACACGATGGGCTCGGCGCCTGGTCCGGGATAGACGCGCATTTCGACGTCCCAGCGCCCGATTATTGGCTCAAGCATTGCGTGGTTTTCGCCGGGCATGGCAAGCCGCGTTGCAGCGGGGAGGTTGTCTTGCGCCATGGCCGGGCTGAACATCGAGAGCGTTGCGGCAATCATTGCGGATGTGAGGATCGTTTTCATCATGGGTTCCTTTCTGCTGACCCATGAGATACGGATCGAGAGAGCATCATTGAAATGCATAAAAGAGATAGTTCATGCATGAAAGTAATCTGAGATCCGTCGATCTCAACCTGCTCAAGGTCCTGAACGAGATCGAACGCCAAGGCAGCGTTACGGCAGCGGCGGAGGTGCTCGGGCTTGGCCAACCCGCGGTCAGCCAAGCGCTGTCCAGATTGCGGCTGACGCTCAAAGACGATCTCTTTCAGCGAGGGCCAAAAGGCATGACACCCACACCGAAAATGCAAGCGCTCATCGGCCCACTGCGCATGGCTCTTGGCCAGATCGAAGAAACGCTCTTCGGAGTGCAAGCCTTTGACGTCGCCACCACGCAGACCCGATTTCTCGTTGGCGCATCGGACTACGCCGCAGCCATTGTGACACCGTCAATGCATCGCGCCTTGGTGGCACACATGCCCAACGCCACCCTATCGATCCGGCGTGCAGACCGCTCAGATGCGGAGAAGTTGCTGAGCAATGGCGATATCGATATCGCCTTGGGCCTTTTTCCAAAGAAGTCGGACTGGATCAAAACGCGGCGGCTCTACCAAGAGCGCCATGTGTGCGTCTTCAATCAGTCATTGCTGCATTTGCCTGATCCGCTGCCTCTCACCGATTATGTGGCGCATGATCATTTGTTGGTGTCGCTCGATGGCTCAGCACGTGGCTTTGTGGATGACATTCTCCAAAAGGAAGGTGTTGAACGTCGCGTCGCACTCACCACGCCGTTTTTCCTACAGGCGCCCTCTCTCTTGGAGCATTTACCGCTCATCGCGACCTTACCGGAGAAGTTTGTGCGCCAATCATCGATCTTGTCTAAGCTAGCGATCCGAAGCCTACCGTTTGAAAGCCCGGGATTTCCGGTTTCTGTGGCTTGGAGATCGGGTGATGACCTAAACCCGCGGATTTCGGCATTGTGTGATCTGGTCTTGAAAGCAGGGTACGCCCGATAGCTGTCATTCGCGCAATGTGCAGCATTCGCTAGTGTGGGCTCTTCCGGCACCTTCGCTGCAAGGTCTATGAGCGACCGATCTGAAATGAAGCGCCCTTCGAGGCGCGGCGCACAAACCGGCATGACACGGACAGAGTGTGATTTCGCTACTACTGCACCAATGGCCGCTTTCAAAATCATTGGATCATCTGCTGGACCCGTCCGCCTTCGCCTGCAACTCAAGCCAACGTATGAACGTAACAGCTTCAGCGGAAGGATGATCCGGCGTCAACGCGACATACTGCTTAGCTGAATGCCGAAATCCAAACGGGGCGAACAGTCGGCCAGCCGCAAGATCATCCCGGACGAGAACCTCCGGCGCTATGGCGACACCGAGTCCAGCGGTCGCAGCTTCTAGCATGAAGTAAAAATGCTCAAACTCTTGCCCACCTGACGGGACAGGATTTCCGGTCGCGCTGCACCACTCAGTCCACGCAGCAGGACGGGTCCGCGTGTGTAAGAGAGGCAGAGCCGACAGGTTCTCCCACGTGACCGACCCAGAAGATTCCAGAAGAGTTGGGGTGAGGACCGGCCCGACTTCATCCGCAAACAATTCAGTCACATTCGCTCCGTCCCACGAATCTAGGCCTACTCGGATTGCAACGTCGAAGCGGTCCCGCGAGAAATCGACCGGTGCGTCATCGGCCGTCATACGCACATCGATGCCAGGATGCGTTTCGCGAAAATCAAAGAGGCGCGGGATCAGCCACCGCATCGCAAGGGTGCTGAGACAGGACAAATCGAGTGTCCTTGTTGCTCGGCGTTGCGTTCGCAGAACCGCTGTTTCTATACGGTAGAAAGCTTCCTGTAGGACCGGCTGAAGATCGCGCGCTGCTTGGCTCGGGGTGAGTTTGTTGCGCGGCCCATCGAAGAGCGACACGCCGAGAGTTTCTTCAAGTCCCCGGACCTGTCGACTAACGGCCCCATAGGTTACGCCCAACTCCTCGGCTGCCAGTTTCATCTGGCCGTGCCGCATCGTCGCTTCGAAGGCGCGAAGGGCATTGAGAGGGAGCGTTCCACGTTTCATGTGCGCTTGCCTCACTTACAAGTGGAAAAAACATCGTTTTTCATGGCGCTTTGACGATGCAACAATCCCTCATGGCACATGAATACTCCTTCCGCTTCGTTGACACCACCGTCCCAAGTACGATCACCTGGGATTATCTGGCGCTTTGGTATCGAAACCTTGTCACGCGCCGTGCTCTGTCCCGCCTGACTGCGGACGGTCTGCGGGATGTGGGGATCGGCGAACCAGATCGCACGGTCGAGATCGCCAAGCCGTTCTGGCGCTGACGCATGGAGAACCACGTCTTCGCAGCCGTGCTGGTTGCCGCGTTCCTGCACGCGGGTTGGAACTCGGTCGTCAAGCTCGGGCTGGACCGGGTATCGACGGTTCTGCTGCTGGCCCTTGTTCAGGCATTGATTGCGATCCCTATCTTGCCGTTCGTGCCCAGACCGGCGACGGAGGCGTGGTCCTGGATCGTGGCCGCTGCCATTCTGCACACGGGATATAAGGTTTTTCTCGTTCAAGCCTATGATCATGCCGATCTGAGCCAAGCCTACCCTCTGGCCCGAGGCACCGCCCCTCTGATCGTGACGCTGGTCTCGGTTGCGTTCATCGGTGTGTCGCTCGATCCAGTTTCTCTCCTTGCCATCTTCTGCATCTCCGCTGGCATTCTTGTCATGGCAGCGCGTGGCTCGGCCGATGGCCGAATGCGGGGAAAGGCGCTCTTCTACGCCATGGGCACGGCAGGGTTTACGGCCAGCTACACGCTGGTGGACGGAATCGGCGCGCGGATCGCAGGCACGTCATCGGGCTTCATCCTCTGGATGGTGATCGGTGATGCGATTGGCATGATCGCCTACACTCTCTGGACGCGCGGGCGCGCAGCCTTTCCGGCGATTCTGCCTGCTTGGAAAACCGGAATAACAGCCGGAGCCATGTCACTCGGCTCCTACTGGATCGCGGTCTGGGCCTTTACGCAGGCTCCAATAGCCTTGGTCGCGGCGCTGCGGGAGTCGAGCATCCTCTTCGCCGTTTTGATCGCAGCTTTTGTCTTGCGTGAGCCGGTCAGCAGGTGGCGGTGGTTTTCTGCACTCGCGATTGCCGGAGGCGTCGCGTTGATGAAGGCATGAAATCTGTAAAGCAGCCTTTCGTGCGGAGCGCAGCATTCTGCAAAATGGGCTCTCGCACTAAATCGCTCCGCGATATTGGCCCTGTGTGGCGGGCCGTTTGCTGAACCTGGATTTGCTTCGCGGATTTTGAGGTCGGGTGTGTGCTGTTGGTCGAGGTGATTTTGCCTCGATTGACAGAGGGCTTT
>JBCCWO010000051.1:0-11989 GCA_039193455.1 Pseudomonadota bacterium | reverse complement strand
TTCATAGACGAGGTAGCCAATGATCTCGCCGTCCTCATCAACTTGCGACACCGCGAGTACGTGCGTCTGCTTTCGCCGACGCTCCAGCTGCCGAACTCGGGACTTCACGCTCATTCTGGTTTCCCCCAATCAGGCCCAATTCGCCTGCCGTTTTCCGCGACATAGTCAAAGAACGCCTGAGCCTCGCCGATGTACACAATCTCCGCCGTCTCGATGTGAGGTGTGCGTTGGGAGGTTAGTACGAGCGTCGGACTGTCGACGCCTGCCTCGGCAAGCATGTTGCCAACAACTTCTTGCTGACGGGATTGGCTCCATTGGTCCGGCGCGATAGCGACAACGAACTGCCCGCCTGACGTTCGCGCTTCAAGACTTCGCATGCGGCGTTTAAGGCTGCTCATTTCCGCGCCTCCAGTTTGGTTAATCTTTCTTCGAGCTCGCTTGTTTCCAAAGCCCGGCGGTAGTTCTCCACCAGCCCCATGACCGTCGCCCCTTCGATGGGTGTTAGCTCGCCTTCTGAGACCGCCTGAAGCACGGCTGCTGCGGCGTTGGCAGCGTCCTGGGCACTCTCCATGTGGGGCAGGTCAAAGCGCACTGGGCCGTCCTTTCTGGGCGGCGCAATGCGTTCCAGGCAGAGGCGAAGGGCGGTCGTGTCACCCTCAAGTGCAAGGTCGATTGCCTTGCGGCTGAGCTTATCGCGCTCTCCATTCATGAGGTCTTCGACCGCACGCGTGGACTTGAGCTTGGTCCCAGGCTGCTTGCCTGGGTTGCCTTTGGCGAACGTCCCGTCCGGATTACGACCTTCCGAACTATCGGCCTTGTATCGGTCAGCCATGTTGCCCTATTCCTCCTCCATGCTTGAGACGACCCCTGCGCCGATGGCCCATTCCGACAGACTGCGGATGCGTGGGTCCTTGAGACCGACAGTGGCGTTGTCGCGAAGAAGGAGCGCTTTGAAGAGGTCGGGGTCCTGCACCGCATCCTTGAGCAACTGCTCTGCTGTATCGTTGGTGAGGTTCTTTAGAATGCGGCTGACGCGCTTGGAGAACTCGCCTGCGATGACGAGCTGGCCGCCGCCTGTGCCTTGCCCGGCACGCGCGCCCTGTCGGGCCGCTGCGATGCGGGCCACAAAGCCGATGACCTGGTTGGGTGTGTCATTCATCGGATCGCCCACGGTCGGCAGACGCACCGACGCTGTCTCCACGTTCCGCAGCTGGGCTGCGATGCGTTTGACCCGCCCGCGTTCTTCCTTGGTGAGGATCTGGTTCAGAACTGCTGCTTGTTTTGGATCGGTCAGCTGCCCCAGGAGAGCCCGACCGGAGAGGATTGGCTGTCCAACATCATCAAAACGCCCGGTGCGGGCGGTCTGCATCAGGTGATCAAGAAGACCAGCCTTAAGACCTGCCAGAGCCTGCCCAGTCTTGTCCTGCGCGGCATCTCGCGTGGCTTGATACGCTGCCCGCGCGGGGCTCCGGGCCCGGTATATCGCGGCAATCTCTTCTCCTGTCCGAGCGTTGGTGATGAGCGCGCTTGTGGACTTGCGTGGATCGGTCAGCTTACCTTTCCGTGCCCCGAGGACGGATGCAACACGGCTGGCGCGCGACTGTGCATCCATAGCTGACTGCAACTCCGCTCTCAGTGCGGGCAGGCGGTCGAGGATCTCACGGTTGTGCTTGAAGAAGCTCTCCGCGCGAGAGGGGTAGAACTTCCCTGCCGCCACAGTCTGATCCTGGAACCGGCCTTTGAGGTAATCACTGGCAAGCGCCTCCAAACTGGCCCTGTCTCCCGTTGCCCGAAGCATGTCATCGAATGCCACAGCCGCCTTTGCCCCACCCCGACCGAGGGTGGTGGCAAGGCTGAGCTCCGGTGCTACCGCATCACCCCCAGACCGCAGCCGACCTCTGAGCGTCTGGGTTATTGCGGGCCTCTGGCAACTCTTTCCAAGGCGCCACGCGGGATGGGTATCGTCACCACGTGAAGGTCTTGTGACAGCGGCGACATAGCTTGCTGACAAAGCGAGGGGAGAAAAAAGTTGCCGGCAACGGTGTCGTTACACCGCTCTGCGTCAGCCGGACTGGGCGCCTTTATGATCGGCACGGGATCGGTGAATTTCGCTGGTCTGCACAAGGCGTTGTGCGCCTTCGACCGCTCCGTTGCGCCTTCGCGCTGCTGGTCGCGTTTGCGGAGATGTCTGTGATCAATGCGAGATGCCTGAAGCGGTAGTGGCCTGCGGGCGATGATCCTAAATGCGGCGCGTTCCCGCTAAGAACCAAACTCCACCGCTCTCAGTCAGGCGTCACCGCTCAGGCTGAACGGGAATCTCCCAGAAGCTGCCGCCGAGGTGGGTCAAGGGTCGCTCAGGGGACCCCGGCTCTGCATCGTCGCGGATCATGGCGATGATGTCGGACAGGGCCTCTGGCGAGTCGCGGTAATAGCTGTGGCCGATGACCGTCTGGGTCTCGGGCACGTTTATGAAGCCAACGTTGCGGATGTTCTCAAAGATCCGCTCCTCGTCCATCGACAGCCCCCCCGCCTGCAACCGGCCAAAGCGCTGGCCCTCCATCAGCCACATCGACAGACCCAGCGCACCGTCGCCCTCGCTGGTGTAGACCGATATCCGTTCGAAGGCGGGAATGAAGCGTTCGGCGATCAGGCGCTGGCCCACGACCGCATAGTCCAGGTCGGGCGCGGCAAGGATCAGGTTGCGGATCTTCAACGCCTCGCGAGGATCCTGCCCCGACGCCCGCGTTGAAATGATCAACTCGCGCAGCGCGGACGTCACGACATCGGTGCCGCGGCTATGGGCCAGAACATGCACCCGCTCAACTTCCGGCATCACCGCGACAAGGCGCAGGGTTTCCTTGAGGTGAAAGACCGTGAACTCCCCGCTTTCGCGGTCCGTCAGGTACCCCAACAATCCGCCGCGCCCGGCCGGCCACGTATAGAGCAGCGGGACACCCCATCGGCCAGTGAAATGCCAGATCTCGGCGAGGTTCTTGGCCGAATCCACGAAGCTGTTGTTGAACCCGTGGACGTATATGATCACCTCTTTCTGGGCAGAAGTAGCGAGCCTGTTCGAGAGCATGCGCTGAAAGCTGCGCTCTCCAAATCCGTATACCGCGCGGGGCCAGGGCAAATCGACGGGTTGGCCGTCCTCAAGCGTGAAGGGCAAAGGCGTGTCGCGGAACCGCCCAAGCTCCCGGAAATCGGTCATCTCGAGCTCCCACGGCCGCGTGCGATCCGACGTCTGGCTGGCGTCGACAAGCTCTTCCCAGGTTGCGTCTTGCCCAAGCGCGACCTCCACCGTCCCAAAGATCAGCGCGTTGGAGCGTTCGGCGGTAAAATCGCCATTGATCGGCAACCGGTCCGTCGCATAGAGCAGCGCGGCCGTCGCCGACTTATGCTCCTCCGGGATCTCGTCATGGGGGAAGCCATTGTCCAGATAGCGGGTGGGCGTCTGCACCAATTCCCGCGGCGCGGTCCCAGCCAAGTAGCCGGCAATCGCAAGCGCGCCGAGGGCGGCGAGAGACACCAAAATGATCACGCGTCGTAAGGACATCCGTTTCCAATCCGCATTGATTAACAGCGCGATGGCGCGTGTTTCGCGCGCCATGGCGTATTCCTTGGATGGATAGCGCGGTTAATCAAGTGTTTGGCGATGGATTGTGAAAATCTTGCCAACAGAGACTGGCATTGCTCCTGGGATATGCCCACGCGGCACGGAGCACTGTTGTCTTGCACAGGACGCCTCGGTCTCTTTAAGCCGTGACCTCCCAAGCAGGTTATCGGTCATCCCGTCATCGGCAATTCGGTCCCGGGAGTGCCCCGTGACGACAACACAAGCTCTCTCAGCCATTGGTTTCTTCCCGAGTGTTCGTAGCGCCGGTGCCAGACAAGATCATACGTCACGCAGGGCAGATCCATCGGAACGGGGCAGTTTGCCAGTGCACGGTAGGCGCCGTTCTGCAGCCCACGCGGCATGGTGGCGATCAAATCAGTTCCCTTGATCAGATCTCCAAGCATCGACGCGGTTGGGGCGACGAGCGAGACCGAGCGAACCAGCCCGAGCTTTGCCAGGTAATACTCAACGTGGCTTTTCTCGGTCCCGCCAAAATCGACCACACCGTGCCGAGACGCTGCATATTCCTCAACGCTACTGACACGCCCACGACACTCGGAATCATAAAACACGACCAGATCGTCGGCCCCATAGCGCCGATGGTTCAGCGTTGCTGGGTACTTCAAGCCGGACACGATCAGCGCAAGCTCGGCTTCGTCCTGCGCCAGCACCTCGTATAACCTGTTCCGCGGCGCCATCCGCCGCAATTGAAGCAGGGCGTTCGGCGCGGCTTTCAAAAGCTGTTGGTAGAGCGTTCGCATCTCAACCAGAAGCGCAGGGGTCGGGATTGCGATGACAAACGGCCGGTTGTCATCATCCGCCTTATAGACCTCAGGCGCGACCAGCCCCTGGATATCGGCAAGGATGTTCTGCACCCTTGGCAACATCGTCATGGCCTTCTCCGTGGGCGTGATCCCGCGGCCCGATTTGACAAAAAGCGGGTCCCCCACGGCAGAGCGCAGCTTGTCGAGCGTGTGGCTTATCGTCGATTGGTTGACCGCGAACAAAGCGGCGGTACGGCTTACCGATTGCGTCTCACAGACCGACGCGAAGACCCGCAGCGTGTGACCGTCGATCCGCGACATATCGAATTTTTGCATCAATCATGTCCCACTAATCGATTGATTCCGGGCAGTGTATCCGTAGTTTTGGATTAGGTCATCCAATGACCCAGCACGGGAGGGGTGCATGAGGACAACACCGATCCAGGCGTGAGCGGCTTTGTATCGTGAGACATACAAAGCAGCGCAAACTTCAACATGCTGGCGACGAGCCGGATCTCATGGCCCGAATTTGCGCGCTGGGCGAGGGTCAGGCCAGGCTTGTTGAGACGATTGTCGATGGGCTGCACGAGACTGAGGGTGAGGATCTGGCCCGCTCCATTACTGCGTTGCTGAGGGACCCGCGCCTTGCAAGCCTTTTGGAGCTTGCCATGCGGGTGCGCAATGACGACCTGGACCAGTTGCTCTTTGCGGCAGAGGACTACTACTCCGAGCTTGTGCTTGGGTGCCGTTAGATCCTTTGGGCCAGCGCTCCGAACGCGCCGGTTCAGTACACATCCCGCTGGTATCGGTGCTCTGACGACATCTTGTCCAGATAGGCCTGCGCCCCCGCCGCATCGCAACCAGCCCCCTGCGAGATGACACGCAGCAAGGCGGCCTCAACGTCCACCGCCATCCGCGAAGCGTCGCCGCAGATGTAGACAGCCGCCCCCTCTTCCAGCCAGGCGAACACCTCCGCCCCGCGCTGTTCCAAAAGGGTCTGCACATAGACCTTGTCCGCCCCATCACGCGACCAGGCCAGCGATAGCTCGGTCAACAACCCGCTCTCGCGCCAACCCTCCACATGGTCCCGGTAAAGGTAGTCGCAGGCCTCGTGCTGATCGCCGAAGAACAGCCAGTTCTTACCCGTCGCACCGCGCGCCTCCCGCTCTTCCAGGAAGGCGCGGAAAGGCGCGATGCCAGTGCCCGGCCCGATCATGATCAACGGCGTGGTGTCGTCGCTTGGCGGATGGAAATGTGCGGACTTCTGGACATAGACGCCGACCATGCCGCCTTCGGCCAGGCGATCCCCCAGATAGGTCGACGCCACACCCTTGCAGGCGCGCCCGTTCAGATCATAGCGCACTTCGCCAATGGTCAGATGCACCTCGCCCGGGTGGGCCTTGGGACTGGATGAGATCGAATAGAGCCGCGGCTGCAAGGGCCGAAGCGCATCCACGAGCTGCTGCGCGTCAACGCCTCCTACTGCTTCCACGAGGTCGAACACCTGCGCCCCCTCCGGCGCCTCGGCCAACCCGAAGGCTTCAAGCGTCTTTGGAGCCACCGTCGCCAGATCAAGCCGCGTGGTCAGCGCGGCGCGCAACCGGGCCGGGCCGCCTTTTAGTGTGACGGTCTCGTTGCCGCTCAATCCAGCGGCCGCCAGCAGGGCCGACACCTCGTCAGGGCAGTTCACCGGCCAGACGCCCAGCGCATCCCCCGCCGCATAGTCCAGATCGGCGCCACCACCGGCAAGCGAGATCTCGATGTGGTTGACGCATTTCGCGCTCTTCGCACCGCTCAGCGTCTCGCAGGCCAAGAGCGATGCCATGAACGGTCGGTTCTTGTCGAACATCGGCGCAGGCTCGGCATCGATCACCTGAGCCACCGCGCTGCCCGCGCTGGCAGAGGCAAAGGCCTCTGACGTGAACACCGCTTCTTTCCAGACGTCGAAGTCATCCTCGAAATCGACGTCGCACTTCGCAAGGTCGGCCACCCGCGTCGCCCCGAGCGCGGCAAGGCGGGCGTCGATGTCCACGGCGCATTTGTTGAAGTCGGCGTAACTCGTGTCGCCCAGACCGCAGACCGCATAGTTCAGCGTCGCCGGCAACGCCGGGCAGTCGTCGGCCATCAACTGCGCATAGAATTTGGCGGCGTTATCGGGTGGATCCCCCTCGCCAAAGGTGGACACGACAATGGCCACATGCGCCATCTGGGCCAGGTCATCCGGCGTGATGTCGTCCAATGCAGCGACGTCTGCGTCGAAACCGTGGCCCCCTGCCGCCTTGCGCAGGGTCTTTGACAGGCTCTCACAATTGCCCGACTGCGACCCGTACAAAACGCGCATGGGAGTAAGCGCCTGCGCCCCTGCCCCGGCCTCTGCGGCGGCAGAGGCGGCAATCGCCGAAAGGCCGGTCAGCAGCCCGTTCAGCCACTGCCGCTGTTCTGCGTCGAACGGGGCGTCTTCGGGAATAAGCTCGACCTGCGGTTCCGAGGCAGTGATCGCGGATTCAATCGTTTGGACAATCAGCGGGTTTTGCACGTTCATGGGGCCGGTGTCCTTCTAGGCTGCTTGAGTAAGCTCTTGCGGCAAGAGCGTTTTGAGGTCGTCATCGCCGAGCGTGCGCACGAATGACAAAAAGGTCTGATCGGGCGCGCGCCGCGCCAGATAGGCGCCAATCACATGCTCGATGATCCCGTGGATCTCGGCCGCGGCAACGGGGCCGCAGAGCGGGCGGGCAAGACCCTGATCCTGATCAGAGCCGCCGCCGAGAACGATGTTGTAACCCTCGCCCCCACCGGGTGCCGCCGCACCGACAAGCCCGATATCGCCGATGTAATGCTGCGCGCAGGAATTGGCGCACCCTGTGAGGTGGATGTTGATCGGCGCATCAAGCGTAAAGCGCGCCTCCAGATGCCGCACAAGATCGAGCGCGTCCT
This sequence comes from Pseudomonadota bacterium, assembly GCA_039193455.1. Classification (GTDB taxonomy): domain Bacteria; phylum Pseudomonadota; class Alphaproteobacteria; order Rhodobacterales; family Rhodobacteraceae; genus JBCBGF01. Next base: position 4,675 of record JBCCWO010000051.1, on the reverse strand, counting down.
GCTTGGTGTAGGCGGCGGCGAACTTGCAGCCCCATTTGCCGGTACAGGCCACGGCACCCGCGGCAAATGCAGACGCGCGCACGGACATCCCCGCGGCCTCGATCGCGGCGCAGGCGGCGTTGACTTGCGCATCTGGCACAAAGGGGATCAGCACATTTTGCCAAACCGTCAGGCGCACGTCCCCTGCCCCGAAGGTCTCCGCCACATTCGCCAAGACGCGCATCTGCTCGGGCGAAAGACGCCCAAGCTCAAGCGCAACACCGATGTAGTTCATCCCGACTTGCCGTTGAGGATGCACACCAATATGGGCCTGCCTGTCGATGGGCGGTCGGGGACGGTCAAAGCGGGCACCAAGCCGGGTCAACCGGATGGCGGAGGCAAAGCCGTCCAGCTTTTCCTGCGCACGCGCGACAAACCACTCTACCCCGTTCTTTTCGAGCAGATACTTGAGGCGCGCCTTCTTTCGGTTGGTCCGGTCTCCATGTTCGACGAAAACGCGCAGCATTGCCTCGGCCACGTCGACCGTTTCCTCGGGGCGGCACAAAAGGCCGGTGTCGCGCGCAAAATCCTTGTGCCCCGTGATCCCGCCCAGCGCGATCCGACACCACAAACCAGGGGCAACGCCTTGGTCGTTCTCTTCGACGATGGTTGCCAGAAACCCGATATCGTTTGTGTCCGACAGGCAGGACAGCCGCCCCGCATTGTCGAAAGAGATGTTGAACTTACGCGGGATCCCCTGCAACTCGCGCGTGCGCAGGATCCGGGTCGACAGTTGCCGAGCCTGCGGGGTCATGTCGACCAACTCGTCCACATCAAACCCCGCCGAGGGCGTCACCGTGAGGTTACGGGCCGAATCCGCGCCCGTGCCCTGGGCTGTAAGGTTGCCTTCTTCCATCGCCTCGATCATCGCAATGACCGAGCGTGGACGGATTTCACGCAGTTGCAGACTGCCCCGCGTGGTGACATGGGCGTAGCCGCCCGCATAGTCGTCCGCGCAACGCGCCAGCACCCGAAACTGCGCCGCCAAAAGCTGGCACCCGGGCGCACGCAGCCGCATCATATAGCCCTGACTGTTCGGCTCGACGTTGAAGAATCCAAGATGGCGCAGAAGAAACTGATCAAGCCCCTCGGCCATGTGATCGGCCGCGGTCCAGTCCTCAAGCTGCCGCCAGATATCCAGCGGATGCGTCGCGCGCTTTGCGGCCTCTTCCTTGCAAAGATCCTCTAGCGGAAAGCCATAGTGCGTTTCCGGCTCAGCCGCTGCGGCAGGCCCGGTGGATTGCGGCGCAAACGCCCGGTGCAGATTTGCCTGCACGAGCACCTTTGCAAGGTACTCCTGCTGCGCGCGGGTGAATCCGGAGGTTTCGTTTGCCATGTGCAAAAGCCCACTTTGTCAGCGGAAGGCCCCAGCGGGACCTTGTGAAGTTTTGCGAGCACGGCATCGTACTACTTGAGGTGCCTGGGCACCGGCGGCGTCATTGCCGCTGGACGCGACACTACTGATCGCCGCACGATTCGAAACAGGCGCGCGCAGAAAACCGCCTTGGCCGGGCGGGATGTGGGCCTTGTGCCTAGAATTTAATCTCCGCGGACACGCCCGTTCGAGTTTGCGGGCACTGTGCGTACCTGCATGCCTCGTGCTCTGACTTTGGGCCGGGAAATCCTGTTCACATCGTAGAAGCGGCTGTGCAACGATGATCGTTTGTCGCGTGCATGCGCTTATTCTGAACTCAAGGCCATTGTCTTCCGAGAGTGTTGCGAAGCCGCAGGCCTGCAGGACCACTAAGCTTCCGTTAGGCTCCGCAGGACGCGGCGCACGGCCAGGAACGTGTTGATCGCCGATGCGTCCAAGCGTTCGAAGAAACCGCTCTTTTCTTTCAGAACACGCCGCTGAAGCAGGATCCAACCAAGGGCGCTGCCTTTGTAGCCGGCGGGATAGGGCACCGCGAGATAGTGGTGCATCATCCGCAATTGCTGCTCTAGCGCCAAACGGGCCCGGAATGACTGACATTGCGAAAATATCCAGGGCCAATCGAGCAGGTTGGACTGGTGCAGCACAAGATCACGCAGTTCCAAAAGGTAGCGGATATGCGTCACGCCCTTTAGGTCACCACGGTCGTGGATTTGGTCGTGAAACAGATTGATCACGAAGAAGAAGCTTGGGTCCGGAGTTATGGCGCATCCCTTGTCGATTGAGACCTTTCTCAACCGTTCGGGCGACGCCGGGTCCGTGATCTTCGCCCAGGTTTGACCGGGCAACTCGGTGTGCAAGTCGATCGCGCCAACGCAGTCGTCGCGATAATAGCTGCCTGGTGAGTGGGCGTAGTGACTGTCCGAAAAAACCTGGTATCCGAGTTCTGACAGCGTTTCGCGGGTCGCACCAAGCTCTTCCCTGCGCACCATTATGTCGAGATCCCGCAGGATGCGCAGGCAATCCGACGGCTGAGATGCATTCACCAACGGCACCGCCCCCTTTAGCAAAACGGGGATAATCCCTTTTGCATTCAGAGCGGCAACGACTTCGTCAAGTTGGAGATACAACCGATGGTTTCGGTCGCCGTTCGCATCGGTCAGTTCCGCAAGATAGCTCAGAAGCTCGCGATCAACCTCACGCTGCTTGGCCAATTCGCGAACCGAGGCATAGAGTTGTGGGGCAACAAGGTGCTCATTGGCGGTTGCCAAGACCACCAGCCAATCAATGTTCGGGGAAAAGTCACCCCGAAAACAAGAAGCCAGCGCCGCGAAACTCGTCGAGATCTCTGGAACTGTCGTGTCCTCGGTCATTCAACACCCGAACCAATACTACCGCGCGGATCGCTCCCACACCTGTTGTGCAAGTTTGACCGCCGTAAGCAAGTCCGAATAAGTGATCCTATAAACCGGCGCGCTTGCCACACAAGCGGCAAGTGCCTCAAAATTCTCAGTAGTTAGCTGGTTGCCCTTGGACCAGGCGCCCTCAAGAAGGGCAGCCAGGCCCTCCAGTGGAGTTAACTCTTGTATCTCAGGGGCTTGATTGTCGCCTCTCGCCAAACAAACCAAGCATCGCAGCGATTTGGGTGAGACGGTCAGGTTCGGGTCGTGCGGCAGGTATCGGACGGTCTCATCGTCGGGCCGAATGTACTCGTTCTGATTTTCAAGGTCGGGCCGAAAACTGGTGAGCATTGGCCAGGAACCGTCCTTTAGGGTTGCAGGGAACGGTATCCCGGCCACCCGACCGTCTGCTTCGACATAGGCGATGTCATCCCCTTCAAGACAGAACTCCGAGGCCCCGAGCGCGACAGAAAGCGTCGACTTGCCCATCCCCGGCTCGCCAGAGATCAACATAGCTTCCGAACCGCGGGACACGGCGGCCGTATGCAAGATAAGCTTGCCGAGATGCTCAAGGATGCAGTCCGTCAGCGCAATTTTGACCGCCGGAACGGCTTCTTCCCAAGGGCTCCACTCGACACCCTCGCCTGCAGTTGCAACCCCGAGCGCATCGGCGCGATGGGCCACCACAATATGGTCATCGCATCGACGCGGCTCTACCTGAAGGTGTCCCACAAGTACGTGCAACAGCTCACCGAGGCGCGTGTCGCATAGGTGCAAGCCAATGGGAACACCTGCGAGATCCAGAAACAGACTACGCGCGACCTGTCCTGTTTCCGGTTGCGGCAAGACCTCCTCGATCAGGCCTTGATTCATCAAGTCTCGAAAGACGTCCTCTGGGTCGAGGCCCGCGTCATCGACGGCTGACGCAAAATCCGCCCACCACATCCCTACCGAGAGACGGTCCCACAGGCCGTCAACTAAGTCGCTAGAGCCAAGAATCTGACTGCGCGATGGAACAAACAATACGCTTGCGCCACCAAGGTCAGTACGCCAAACGCCATGCTTCAGCGATACATAGCCAACTGTCATTGATTGGATACTCTTCGACAACGCGATCACATCGTAAATCGAAAAGATCGCGCTGTCGAATTTCAGGTCAGGACGGGCAGCTAAGCCCGAAAATCCTCAAAGCTTGAAATACCAGCGACGAAGCGCCTTCCGCAGCGCAACGCGTCGCTTCCACTTCAGCTGTTTCTTTTTTGCCTTCCAGCCCAGATGCTTGCCGCCGCCGTGCTTCACGCCGCCGGAACGCGCAACCGCCTGGGTGCTCAAGGTCGTCGAAAGAAGAAATGTAACCGCTGCGGGTGTAGCGACCGCATATTTACCGCTCGCCTTCAAAAAACCGCGCCGGTCCATTTCTTTTTGGTTTTTCTTTTCTTCGGCCATACTCGCCACTCCTAAATTTATCCCCGTTTCTTTATCAGACACGGCCCGAGTCTTGTCAATTGGTGAATTCAATTCAGCCAAAAAAGGAAAATATCTCCGTTCTAGAACGGCTTTGACGGGCGCCAGGTCCCTGAATTACAATAAAATTAGGCTCTTCAAAAGATGCAACCCCGCATATCGCCTAGCTTCAGGACTTCGGTAACGGGCTCACATCTGTAAATGATATCTCGGGCACCCGGCATGGTCTCGCTTTCGGGCTACTTTGATCTGGTCAATCTGAGCAGCCCAATTTGACTGGTCCATGTTGAGTGTTAGTGCATGACCGGCCTGTGATCCATCGGGATGATGGTTTCGGGTGCCGGAGGTCGATAGCCGAGTGCGCTGTGCGGCCTGACGGCATTGTAGTGGCGACGCCATT
>JBCCWO010000050.1:0-12633 GCA_039193455.1 Pseudomonadota bacterium | reverse complement strand
TAATCGTCTTGGTCGCCACGTGGGTGTATTGCGCTGTCGTTGTCAATTTGGCGTGGCCGAGCAGAACCTGAATGACCCGGACATCCGTGTTCGCCTCCAACAGATGGGTCGCAAAGCTGTGACGCAGCGTATGTAGCGTGGCGGGTTTGCTGATCCCCGCCATATTCTTGGCCGATGAAAAAGCGCGGTTCAGTTGTCGCGACGAGATCGGGTTGATCTTGGGCTTTCCAGGAAAGAGCCATCCTTCTGGCCGGGCCTCTTTCCAATACTCTCGCAACAAGCCGAGCAATCCGGGTGACAGCATCACCTTGCGATCCTTGCCGCCTTTGCCCTGATCAACGTGGATCAGCATACGATCACTGTCGATGTCGCTGATCTTGAGATTGCACACCTCCGAAGCGCGCAACCCGGCGCCATAGGAAATGCTAAGCGCAGCCCGGTACTTCAGCCCAGGTCCGGGCGTTGCCATTAACAGGTCAGACACCTCCTGCACGCTAAACACAATCGGCAGCTTCTTGGGCTGGGTCTTGAACTGCATAAACCGCTTCATGTCTTCGCGCCCGCAGGTGATGCCGAAAAAGAACCGCAGCGCCACAATCCGCGTGTTGAAGGTCGAGGGCGTCACCCCGGCATCGGTCATGTGCAGTTGATAGGCGCGCAGATCGTCAGGCGTTGCCGTATCGGGTGAGCGCCCAAGAAACGCAGCGAAACCTTTGATCGCCCGGACATGCGACTTCTGAGCCTTGTCGCCCATCCCCCGAATACGCATGTCCTCCATCATCCGCGCACGCAGCGGGCTTATCTTCTCCTGTGTCATAGGAACCTCCTGTCATCAGATTGAGAAACCCCAATCGTCAGACAGGTCAGCGAGACCGCAAAATGCGTGCCTCAAGGGATGCGCGAAACATCAGAAAAATGCGCCATTGCCGCGACAGCGGCTTCGTCCATGGGCCGTTTTCATCCAAGCTACAGCAGCTCGTCATATGAATGCCGCGTTCGGTCCGATGTCGGCGGAGAGCCCGAGGCGGTCATTGTGATTTTGTGCTGCGCGCGCACGCAGCGCGAAAATCGCTGCAAGTGCTCAGACTACTACGCTGCCCGGCGGCGGGGATAGCCGCCATTCGTTCATGGCATGGTGACATTCTGGACTGCAATTTACAGGTCGCGGACAAACCCGCCTGGTGCAGTTGCGGCTATTGCTGACGCAGCAATTGCTCGCATTTGCAGCACTTAGCTCGCTTCGAAGCAGCGGAGAATTCGGCTCAATCCAAACTTCACTTTCGCTGCGTAGTGCCCGGGCATGACAGCTGCGGACCTAGCCGACATTGGGTTTTCGCGCTTTGCTGACGCAGCATTTGTCCGCGGCTGCGGCATAGCCATTTCGCGGTTGCATCATGGGTCACCAATCAGGTCATTCAAACCCGCGTTTGGGGACTGGCGCCAAACCGATCCTTCGCCGCGCGCGTGACGGGCAAACAGGTCGCGGACCAAGTCGAGCTCTGACTTTAGGTTTGTCAATGCAATGACCCGTCACATGTGCAGCAACGAGTCTTCTTCACCGCATCCGTTGTCTCCAAATCGATCATTCGAGAATTCTCGATCGAAACAAACGTTGAAATCTCATCTATCTATTGATAGATAGTTGTTGGAGTCGATAGCGACGCCTTTTGCTCTGCAAAGCATTCAAGCGGCAGCGCAGATATCAGGCAACTTAGGAGGCACAATGGAACTTAACGCAGATTTTGACGCGCGGGTGGTGGTTCATTCTGAAGACCTCGATTGGATTGCCTCCCCTATGGCTGGCGTGGATCGGCGCATGTTGGATCGCATCGGCGATGAAGTGGCGCGGGCCACGACCATCGTTCGATACGCACCCGGCAGTCACTTTTCGGAGCACACCCATACGGGCGGCGAAGAGTTTATAGTTCTGGAAGGCGTTTTTCAGGACGAGCACGGCGACTTTCCAGCGGGAACCTATGTGCGGAATCCGCCCACCTCGGCCCATACGCCGGGTTCGGATGATGGCTGCACGATTTTTGTGAAACTCTGGCAGTTCGACATGGATGACCGAACCCAGTTCCGCAAGACCATGGCCGACGCGCTTGCCGCAACGGTGAACGGTGTCGCGACGGCCCAGCTTCACAAGGACGCGCGCGAGACGGTCACCTACAGCCAGATCGGTCCCGGTGCTGTACTTGAGATCAACGATGCAGGTGGCACGGAAGTGCTGGTGCTGTCCGGGAGCCTTTTCGAGGGCGGTGACGTCCTGAACAAGGGCGGTTGGCTGCGTTTGCCGTCAGGACAGGCGCTGTCCGCAAGGGCCGGTGCGGAGGGCGCGAAGGTTTGGGCCAAAACAGGCCATCTCGTGCATGCACATGCGCCGGTAGTGTGATGGCGGACCAAGCCCCACTCGTTATCGTTGCGGGCGCCGGTGCGGGCCTCGGTCAATCGCTTCTCGCACGGTTTCATTCCGGCGGGTTCACCCCCGTGGGCCTTGGTCGTAGCCGATCAGAGGCACCAGTCGGTGATTTCCACACAATCGACCTATCTGACGAGGCTGCCTTGCCCGGGGCAATCTCCGAAATCATCGCTGAGCACGGCGCGCCCCGCGTCGTGATCCACAACGCGGCAGAGCTTGTGATCCGTCCCTTCGTGGATGCGCATCTGAGCGACTACCACCGCACATGGTCGTCCATGGTGCAGTCGGCGATCTTGCTCGCTCAGGCGACGATGCAGCCCATGGTGCGGGCGGGCGGGGGTGCGTTCATCGTGTCCGGTGCGACGGCCTCCCTGCGCGGCGGCGCGCGCTTCTCCGCCTTTGCCAGCGCCAAATTCGCCCTGCGCGGCCTCACCCAGTCATTGGCGCGGGAGTTCCAGCCCGCGGGCGTCCATGTGAGTCACGTTATCCTCGACGGCATCATCGACACCGCCCGCTCGCGCGACCTCCACAGCCTCGATCCCACGAAAATGATGCGGCCCGAAGAGATTGCCGAGGCCTATTGGCAGCTTGCCCATCAACCTAAATCCACCTGGACCCATGAACTGGATCTGCGTCCAGCCTCAGAGGGCTTTTGAGCTATGAAAACAACGATTATCGGGGGCGGTCTTTCCGGCCTTTATCTGGCTGAGAGGCTGGAGGCCGAGGGGCGCGACTATCATCTGCTGGAAGCCCGCGACCGCTTTGGCGGGCGGATCATGACCGAAAGCGTCGGTGACGCCAGTTTCGACATGGGGCCTGCGTGGTTCTGGCCGGGTCAGCCGCGGATTGAGGCGTTGGTCGCGCGTCTAGGCCTTGGCAAATTTGATCAATTTGCCAATGGCGATCTGACCTACGAAGACGAAGGCGGCCGCGTCCAGCGCGGCTATGGGTTCGCCTCTATGGAAGGATCATGGCGGCTCGAAGGGGGCCTGTCCCGCCTGACCGAGGCGCTCGCCGCCCGCATCACCGAAACGCGACTGAGCCTTAACGCTCAGGTCGCAAGCCTCGCGATGACGGACGGGACCTGCTGCGCAACGCTTCAGGAAGGCACCCAGATCGAGGCCGACCGCATTGTGCTCGCAATGCCGCCTCGAACCGCCGCTGGATTGGACTTTGCCCCCGCACTTCCCTCGCAGGCGACGCAGGCAATGGCCAATGTACCCACATGGATGGCAGGCCAGGCCAAGGCCGTGGCGGTCTATGATAGGCCGTTCTGGCGTGAGGCCGGGCTTTCCGGCGACGCCATGAGTCGCCGTGGCCCGATGGTTGAAATCCACGACGCCTCCCCCGCCAGGGGAGGTCCCTACGCGCTCTTCGGGTTCATCGGTGTGCCGCCTGCGGCCCGCGCCGATACCGCACGCCTGAAACAGGCAGTTGAGGAACAGCTCGTGCGCCTCTTCGGAGCTGGGGCCGCGACCCCGCGCGCGCTTTTTATCAAGGACTGGGCGTTAGATCCGCTCACCGCAACGCCATCTGATGCGGCCCCGCAATATAGCCATCCGGCCTATGGGCTGCCCACGGCCATGCGCGGGCTCTGGGACGGGAAGTTGATCTTTGCAGGAACCGAAGTCGCGCCCAGTTTTGGTGGCTATATCGAAGGCGCGCTTGAAGCGGCCGAGGTGGCCTTGGCGCAGTTAGCGGCGAGAGAGCCTGCCAGCCTTCAGTCGGACGTTTGAAACCAATAGAAAGCCGGTCAGGGCATCCTCTGACCGGCTTTTTTGTTGATGTACCGACCCGGGCTACTGACGACCCGCGGTCACCCCTCCGTCGACAGACAGAACCTGCCCGGTAATCCAGCTGGCCTGTTCCGAGGCCAGGAACATCAGCGCATCGGCAATGTCTGCGGGGCGGCCATTGCGGCCCAGCGGATGGAAAGCATTGAAACCGGGCAGAGTCTCCGCGACCTGGTCGTCGCTCATGAACGTGTTGTAGACCGGGGTCTCGACCACGGCAGGTGCTACGGCATTGACACGGATATTTTCCGACGCCAGCTCCAGCGCGAGGTTGCGCACCATGGCATGAACGCCGCCATTGGCTGCGGAATAGGCCGCGGACGGGGTAGCCCCGACCGCTTGCAGCGCCCAGAGCGATCCTGTTTGAACGATAGCACCACCGCCGCGCTTCATCATTGCCTTGGCAGCGGCTTGGGCGGCAAAGAACTTGCCCTTGAGGATCGTGTCGAGGAACCAGTCATAGTCTTCCACCGTTAGGTCCAGGAACGGCTTCGGACGGAAAACGCCCGCGTTATTAAAGAGTACGTCGACGCCGCCAAATGTCTTTTCAGCCTCGGCAACGAGTTGCGCCCCGGTGTCGGGATCAGCGATATCACCCGTCACCACTGCAACACGCGCGCCTGGAGGATCGACTTCTTTCGCGGCTGCTTCCAGCTTCTCGGCACTGCGTCCCCCGAGGACGACAGAACCACCAGCCTCCACAAAGCGGCGCGCGACTTCCTTGCCGATGCCAGAGCTGCCTCCGGTGACGATTGCGACTTTGTTTTCGAACATGGGATTCTCCTATCTATCTAATGATAGGTAGATGCATAAATCGAGACCACGTTGACCTTCAAGCGCTTTCTATCTATCGATAGGTAACAATCATTTGCGACTGAGGATTTTGCGATGTCAGATCGACGTGATGCCATTCTGGATGTGGCCGAACGGCTCATCCGCACGCATGGCTACAGCGGTTTTTCCTTTCGCGAAGTGGCCAGTGAAGTGGGTATCAAGTCTGCCAGCGTTCACTATCACTTCCCGACTAAGCCGGACCTCGCCGCTGCAGTGGCCAAAAGGTATCGGGAGCGTTTTGCTGATGCGCTTGAGCAGGCGGAAAGACAAGGCACCGGGCGCGTTAAAGCCTGGCGTGACCTGTTCAACAAGGCGCTGGAGCAAGACGGGCTGATGTGCCTTTGCGGGATATTGGCAGCGGAAGGGAACAGCCTACCTGCAGACGTCGCCAGAGAAGCGCATGCGTTCCTGCAATTTGGCATCCAGTCGCTGAATGAAGTCGAACCAGGTCAAGGAACCCGCATCCTTTCTCAGCTCGAAGGCGCCATGCTCATTGCGCGCTCCGCCTCGGATCCGCGCATTTTCTTTGAGGCGACCGAGAACCTCGTTGCGGCTTAACTAAGACTGGTTTTTCGGTCTATCAAAGGGTCATCTCTAGCACATTCAGCCTGGTGCGCCGTGAAAGCTACATCCCGCCATGGGCAAAATGTCCGCAGTTTCAAGCCGGTCTAGCGCACTGCCTCGGCAATCGCTGCGCCTTGCCACTGCGGAGCTTCGCTTTGGATGATGCGTTTGCCGATGCGTCGGGTCGCTACTGGGACAACCACGCACGTGCATTGAGGCCGCGGTTTTGCTTAAGAACCCAGCTAAGATATCTGTTGTCTGACGCCCTGGGCGAGCGCTTCGGTAAATGCTTGCACGCGGGCGGGTTGGTGGCGATCTGGTGGCAATACGATCTGCAAAGGATATGGGGGCGATCCGTGTTCTTCGAACAGTGCCACAAGAAGTCCCTCTTCAAGTTCAGCCGCGATATCCAACCGAGACTTCAAAGCGACGCCCACGCCATCAAGACACCAGCGTTTTACGACCCTGCCGTCATTGGACATGCGAAACCCGTCGACGTGCGTCGCTTTCGCTTTGCCCCCTCTTTTGAGGATCCAGCGGTTGTCTAGTAAGTCTCCAAAACGCATGAGCAAACAGCGGTGATCGGCCAGATCATCGGGAGTGTCAGGCTTGCCGAACTGTCCAATGTATGCGGGGGACGCGCAGACGATCCTTGGCGCGCCTTCGAATCGAATAATCCGCAACGCTCGGTCTGTGACGTCCCCAAACCGTAGAGCGATGTCAAATCCGCCGCCAACGATGTCGACATAGCCGTCGCTCAGATGGAGTTCAAAGGTCACGGACGGATGCTTGGCTTGGAAAGCATCAATCGAGGGACATACAAGAGTTTGGCCGAGGTCGCTTGGTGCGCTGATCCGTATTGGGCCCGATAAGGTTTCGTACCCGTCTTTGATTGTGTTCTTCAACGCATCCGCATTGTTGAGCAGGTTTTCCAGGCCGTTCAGGAGCGTCAGTCCAGCCTCTGTCAGTTTGATCGCCCGTGTCGTGCGATTGATAAGGGCAGTGCCATAATACGCTTCCAGGGCCGCGAGACGGTCTGATGCGGTCGATGTCGACATGCCGGCTTCACGGGAAGCGGAGGCAAGACTTCCGAGTTCGCAGATGCGTTTGAATAGCCGGAGATGTTCGAAAGTCATTATACGGAAATCCCGGATTTAGTGTTCGTTCAGATCAAGTTTATCCGACTTTCTCAAAAATGTAACAATGAGAAAAACATCTAAGGAGCGCTGAAATGGCAAAACTCACGATCACCGGAAACATTCTCGTCAAAGACGGTCACGTCGATGCCGTAAAGGCGGAACTTGAAAAGCTGATCCCGATCACACGCGCTGAAGCTGGCTGCATCCAGTACGACCTGCACCAGGACAACGAGAACCCCAACTACTTCATGTTCTACGAGAATTGGGAAAGCCGCGATCTCTGGCAGACGCACATGCAGAATGATCACCTGAAGGCTTACATGACAGCGACCGATGGAATGGTCGAAAAGTTCTGGTTGCACGAACTGACACACATCGCATGAGGGCCGAAAGCATGAAGTATCTTTCAAAAACACTCGCCATTTCGCTCGCATTGGGGGTGTCAGTGCTTGGGGCCGCATCCGCCCAGGAACTGGAGACTGAAATCGTCGCTCAGCATGATACGCGGTTTGGTGACCCTTTCATCACTGCCGATGGGCGCACTTTCCTCAGCATGTCGCCGCTAGGATCATCAGAGCATCGTCTCCATGAGCTTTTGGATGACGGATCGCTGAACCCGTACCCGAATGACGAGATGAGCCGCGGGTTCGGAGGCGTCATCGCCGCTCGCGTGACCGACGAAGGTGTCATGTGGATCCTCGATCTTGGCAAACGCGTGTTCACCGGGTGGGACATCAACGCTAACGCATTGGTCCGGGAAATTGTGCTGCCCGATAATGTACTTGTCGAACACAGTTTCCTGCAAGGTTATGCGCTGGATCAGGCGCGCAACCGGGCGATCATCGCAGACATGTCGCAAGCCGACCTGTCTAGCGCCCCGGTCCCCGCATTCATCGTGGTCGATTTAGAAACCGGTGCAGCACAGAGAGTGGCACAGGGCCACGAGGCGCTGATGCCGGAGACGGACGGCGGCTTGGCCCTCAACCCGATCACTATCGATCCGAACTATGAGTTTGTTTACTTCGGTGCCCTGAACGGTCGCACGATCTACCGTGTTCCTACCGCCAGCTTTGACGGGGACGGCTCGGCGGTCGCGAGGACGATTGAGCGCCACAGTGAGAAGTCCTTCTCCGACGGCATGACGATCGACGATGCGGGCAACATTTACGTCGCTGATATCGAAGCCAACGCGATTGGGCTCTCCACACCGGACGGATACCGCACAATTGCGCCTGTCCCAGAAGGCCAGTCCTGGCCTGACGGGTTTGCCTTTGGGCCAGACGGATTCCTCTACTTCACCGTCAACCAGTTGAACCGTGCCGCTGCACTGAACAACGGCGATGACATGGGGAATGGTGAGTACCTTCTCATGAGGTTTGAGCCATTGGCAGAGGGCACAGTAGGGCGCTGATCACCACAACATCGGAGCGCTGCCCATAGCGATGGCGCTCCACATTGCACACTTTTTCAGACCCTCGCGGAGAGGATGCTATGGGAGCCGTTGGAATTACCCATTACCTGCCCGTTGATGCACCAGACGTCTTTGTGGATGTGGACATACCGAAACCATCACCTGCGGGACGTGACATACTAGTCGCGGTGAAGGCCGTTTCGGTCAATCCTGTGGACGTCAAAGTCCGCGCCGGAGGCGGTGACAAAACCCACGACCCTGCACGCATTCTCGGTTGGGATGCGAGCGGCATGGTGGAAGCCGTTGGGCCAGACGTCACGCATTTCTCCGTGGGCGATGAAGTTTACTACGCAGGTGATATCACGCGATCCGGGTCCAACGCAGAGTTTCAACTGGTGGATGAGCGGATTGTAGGGGCAAAGCCAAGTACGCTGAGCTTTGCTGAGGCAGCGGCAATGCCGTTAACGACGATAACCGCCTACGAGTCCTTCTTTGATCGCTTGGGTATCGACCGAAACGGAGCAAATGCGAGTGAGACTGTCCTGATCATTGGCGCTGGCGGCGGCGTAGGCTCCATCGGCATCCAACTTGCCAAAGCTGCGGGCCTCACAGTGATTGCGACCGCATCCCGTCCCGAGACAACCGCATGGGTTAAGGAACTCGGTGCGGATCATGTGGTCAATCACCGGGAAGATATGGTTTCGCAACTGCAGGCGCTTGGCATTCAGTTTGTCGACCACATCGCGATCTTTAACGATATGCGACACTGGGAGACGGCGGTTGAGTTGATCCGACCGCAGGGCGGCATCGTGTCGATTGACGACACTCACCTCCCCATGCCGATGGCGGGCATGAAGACCAAGGCTGCAGCGCTGCATTGGGAGTTCGTGTTCGCGCGCGCGATGCACCAGACGCCCGATATGGACGAGCAACATAAGCTCCTGACCTATGTCGCAGGTGAAATCGACGAAGGGCGCATACGCACCACACTGGATACCGTTCTGTCGCCGATAAATGCCGAGACGCTCACGAAGGCCCACGCGATGATCGAAACCGGTACGGCCAAAGGTAAAGTCGTCTTAGAAGGCTTCTAACCGCTTATCGAGGAAGTGCAGTTATTCAAGCTCCATGCGGCATTTGACGCTATGGGCTTTTCTAGCTGGTTCGCCGCTAGAAGCATGAGGGACCGGTGCCGGACCCCGCTGCCATTGCTTCTGCCTGTATCGAATGAGGAAGTCGCGGGACATTTACGACATTCGGCAATGGAAACTGAATGGCTTGGTACGTGGGGAAGCTACCGCTGACCTTGTGAAATTGGGACTGGGGATGCGCTGGTGCTTCCTCCACTCAACGTTTCGAAACTCAAAGGCTTATACTGTAGGACATCGACGGATTGGCCCAAAACTCTACTCGATCTGTTTGGCGCTCTGTGCCAAACAGATGCCCCGTGGATCCAAACATCAATTCGACCATACTCACATAGCCTGCGCTCATGCCGTCGCTTTGACACATGTCTCGCAGCGCCGGTGCAGCCAAAAGGTCGATATAGGTGCTCAAATTTTCGTTTTTCATGTCGGTGTAACCCCGCGGTCGATCGACGTCTCTGAGCGCTCCAAGTAGCGGAAGGTTAGCGTCCAGCACGAGGGCCAGTTCGATTCGATCCTCATCCGTCTTCGCGTTTCGTACCGCGTTGGAAAGAACGGTTGCGAGAAGTTCGGGGCCAAGTGACCGATGGCGTCCACAAACCGCGATAAGGTCTTCTCGCCCATCGGCTCCATCAATCAGTTCTGCAAGTGATTTTGCCTTAAACGACGCACGGGTCAGTGCTCTGTCGACAGAGCCTGAGAATGCGTCAAGCGCCAGGGCCATCATCGAGCGCAGGTCCGATTGCGCCAAGTTGCTGGCAAGCTTGCGGTCGCTATTTTGGAAGCGCAATTTTGCTTTGCTGAGCAATCGGGCAAAATTTGCGGCACCCCCTTTATCCGCTTCAAGGACCGCACTCACACTCGGCAGTGGATGCCTTGCATGCAGCGAGGCGCTATAAAGCTGGGCTTGCAAAAACAGGTCTGGATCGTCGGGCGCCACCGGTAGTAAATCGATCAACCTGCAAAGCTGCTCCCACATCGCGTCGACAATTTCGGCTCTCTTCCGATCTGTATCAGTCGAATTCTCACCTCGCCCCTTGTGCTCGTCCCTAAGAAACAGCGCCCCCTTGATCGCCGCCAACGCACGGTTTGGATGCATGATCTTACCGTTCTCGGCTTCCAGCGCTTCAATCGCTGCTGAAATTGCTTGTAATTCCCCGCAGCGAAGCATCGCCCGAACGTAATCGGTCAGACCGGGCTGATCGTTCTCGAATACAGCGGAAACAAGTGAAGCCATCTCCGAGCGAAGCTGGAAACGGCCATAGACACTGTAGGATTCCTGACGCCCTTTGCGCTTCAGAAAAAGACGCGTACAGGAGGCCTCGCGCGCCTCGTCGATCCACTGCTGAAGTGGTGCATTCTCACTCAGCCAAGTCGCGCTGCGTTGGGCGCCACCAGAATAGAGGGTCACGTAGCGGTCCAGTGTTTTGCGAACTTCTTCACTGTGTCGTGTCGCTGCGGTTGTAGACCTGTGCCGCAAGGAAAATGGGAAGTAATGCGAATAGCCGATGCAGATCATAGGTAGCAGATCGCCAGGCAGATACTCCTCGCTCAAGATATCGCCCCTGATCTGTTCCAACCGTGTTGCTGCCCTGTCTCCGAAAATTCCGAGCAGGCGTTGCTGGGCCTCAGGCGTTGTCGCCGCGTGCTCTGTGATAAAGCCCGGTTCGTTGCCAAGACACGCAATGACTTCGACGTTTGTCATTTCGGCGGCCGGGCCACCACCGGGGGCGTCGAGCGGAAACAGCAGCGACCGGTCAAGGGCTGACCGTGTTGGGCAATCTACGACCACGATCAGACTGGTGTCCTTCGGTCGGTTCTCAAAGATCGACTGCAAGGCCGCCCGGTCGTCTTCCGGCCATTCACGCAGATCGCGCAAAAAAACAAGTGATACGGCATTTTTGCGAAAGAGGCGCCGGTTTATCCACCGATGCCAAGGGCGTTCTCTTTGTGGCGGTGACCCCGCGCCATCCTCTTTGCGCTGTCGAGGTCGAAATTGCAGATGCCACGGCAAGAACCGGTTTGCAAAAGCAACAAGCCCCGCCATTATTGTCCCAGCAGTTACCGCGCAGAGCATTAGGATGTCCGACAGCTGGATATCGTCGATGTTTGAAAATACCGCCTCTAGGGCGAGGGTTACTGGATCGGCCAGCGGATCAGGATAGCGTTTCCAAGCCCCAACAGCGACTGCAACAACAAATGACGCGGCCAAAAGTCCGATTAGTGTCAAAAGGTAAGTGGGCGTGCGCAATACAAAGCCCAAACGCGCGATCCAACCCCGCCATCCAAGTACGGGAGGAGGTTCAAGGAAGGGTGCTTCGGGCTGTTCCTTGATTTGAGCTTGCTCGGATCGCCCGTTGCAGCTTACAACCAAGGGCGGCACAATGCGGGCCGATCCAATCTGGAGTGCCCGCAGTAAATCCAGCCGCCCGGTCGGGATGGCTTCACCCGGCGCAAACGCATCAACATTGACACCGTTTGCTTGCACCGCATCCTCAACAATCTGCTCAATCTCGCCGCCGGCATCTCCAAAAGCGCCGATCAACCAGGCGGACGGGCGGTCACTGATCACATGAGCCGCAACCTTGTCCCATACCACTCGGCGCAGCCCTGCCGTGCCCGTCTGCTGAAAACGATAGACCGTCTTTTCATCTGTTGCTGAAGGCCGGTTCCGGTCGAGGGTGTAAACGACTGACTCAGCCGCGATTTCGGCCGAACTGTCTGTCTCTTGAGTGTTTTTTGCGTCAAGCAGTCGCTTCAGATCGAAAAGTGAGCCGCTACCATAGAGAAAGCGGGCCAGCGCATCGGAATCCGGCAATGAAACGCAATCCGCCAGCCGTGCGGCGAGGGCACCGCTTGCCGCACCAGCGCGCAGCCGGGTTTGGGTTTCCGCAGGGCTTTCGTCGGCCTCAACAAATGGCCACGAAATATCCTGAACTTTGCGTCCTGACGGATCTATTGTCACTGAGGCTTCACCATTGCGATAGGCTTGATTGTCCTCCGCAATGTCGACTTCACCGCCTGCATCGATTGCATAGCCAGCTCGGGCGTTGTCATGGCAGCGATTGCCGGTCAGCCACGCGTGAGAAGCCGCATCGAGGCTCCTTTCGGCGCGCTGCAGGGCGATCCCACTGCTCCCATTGCCCCAGCATTCATTGTCCTCCACCGCCTCGCTGTCCGAGGAGACAAGGGCAATGCCGGACTGCATGTTGTCATGGCAGCGATTGCCGGTCAGCCGCGCGTGAGAGGCCGCATCGGGGCTCCTTTCGTCGCGCTGCAGGGCGATCCCACTGCTCCCATTGCCCCAGCATTCATTGTCCTCCACCGC
>JBCCWO010000049.1:0-13644 GCA_039193455.1 Pseudomonadota bacterium | reverse complement strand
TCACCAGGTCAAACTTCGAGGCTTCCGCATCGAACTCGGCGAAATCGAAAAAATCCTCGCAAAACACCCAAAAATCAAAAACACCGCCGCCATCATCACAAAAAAACCTAGCAAAATAATCGCATTCGTGACGGGAGATACCAGCGAGATCGACTTGCGCGCCTGGTCCGATGCGCATCTACCCGACTACATGCACCCCGCCGATTACGTTTTGCTGCATGCGCTTCCCCTGACGCCGAACGGCAAACTCGACCGCGCGGCGCTGGCGAGACTCGTTCCGGCGCGAAAACGCATGCCCACGCCAGCCGGAACCCGCGCCGAGGCACTCGTCTGTTCCGTAACCGCGGAACTAATTGGCCTGTCCGATGTCAGTCCCGACGAGAACTTCCTGCATCTTGGCGGAGACAGCATCCTAGCGATACGGCTTGTCAATCGCTTGCGAGCCGCAGGCGGTGAGTTAAGGGTCCGGGACGTATTCCTAACTCCCTTGCTGCGCGATATCGCAGCGCGCACCCGCTTCGTGGAGGGTGCGCGCAGGGCACCCGCAACGCTTTCGCCAGCAGCAGATCCGGCTCGGCAGGCCATCGCCACGCGGTTCCCCGCTGCCGAGGCGATCTGGCCGCTTACGCCCTTGCAGGAAGGTCTCTGGTATCACGCGCAATGCACCACGGAGAGCTTCGATCCCTATCTTGTGCAGATACGGGTCGACCTCGGCGCGCCGCTTGACCCGCCCCGTCTTCGACGCGCCCTCGATGCAGTCGTGGCGCGCCACCCTGGCCTCAGAGTCTCGTTTGAGACGGCGCACGACGCGGACGCACCTGTCCAAGTCGTCCATCGCGACCGTCGCATCGAATGGCACGAGGTTGATTTGCGCAGACAAACCGGCACGGCGGAAGATGCGTCCATTGCCGAAATCGAGCAGCGAGACCGGTTCGAACGCATACCGCCCTCAGGGCCTTCGCTGATCCGCGCCACGCTGATCCATACCCTAACCTGTGGCCACGTTCTGCTGATCACCCAGCACCACCTTCTCGCCGATGGCTGGTCCAGCGGGATCTTCATGCGCGATCTGTTCGACCTCTATCGGAACGAGGCGGACACAGCGGTGCTGCCGCCCGCTGCAACGCCCGAAACGTATCTGGCCTGGATGGCACGCCAGGACAAGGCGCGCTTAATAGAGACTTGGGCGCGGTATCTCGAAAACTTGGAAGAACCGACGCTTGTCGCCCCGGAGGCCCGGACCGACCAACTTTACTCTCAGGACCAGATCGAACGTTGCCTTACCGCCGACTTCGATAGAGACCTCGCCCGGGCCGTAAAGACGCTCGGGGTGACCCGCGCAACCATCTTCCAAACGGCCTGGGGCCTGTTGCTCGCTGGTGCGACTGGCCGCAGGGAAATCTGCTTCGGCATGGTGAACTCGGGCCGCAACGCGCCTGTTGACGGTATCGAAGGCATGGTCGGACTCCTACTGACAACGACACCAGTGCGAATGACTCTCAAAGAAGGCGAAACCGCCGCCGGCGTCATGCTGCACCTGCAGAGATCGCAAGCCGAATTGTTGGATGTCGCCCATGTGCCGCTTACGGACATTCACCACCGGCTCGGGATGCCCACACTCTTCGACACGCTCTTCACTTTCGAGAACTACCCGCTCCAGACCAACCCAGACCCGGCGACAGTGGGCGAATTGCCAGTCACCGGGATCAGCGGTCGCAATGGGAACCACTACCCGCTCAGCCTCGCTGTAATCCCGGGCACCAGACCCCTGGTCCGGCTCCATTTCGCTCCGACTTTAATCGCTCCGCATCGTGCGGAACGCCTAATGTCGCAGTATTGTGCCGTGTTGTCCTGGCTGGTCAGGACGCCCGAAGCAGCGGTGTTGGACTATCCAACGCTCTTCACAGCTGAGACCGACCGGATATTGGCGCTATCGCGAGGCCCCGAAAGCATTGGCGATCCGGTATATCTTATGGATCTGTTTGCGGCGGCGGTCGAAGCGCGACCTGGTGCGCTAGCTGTCGCATGCAGCCGAGGACGGTTGAGCTATCAAGAGTTAGACGCCCGCTCCAATCAGCTCGCCCGCTATTTGATCGCACGAGGTATCGGCCCCGAAAAGCTTGTGGCCCTGGCCTTGCCCCGATCCTGCCAGTTTATCGTCGCATTGATCGGAGTCATGAAGACCGAGGCGGCATTTCTGCCGGTCGATCCCGCCGAATCTTCTGAGCGGAGCCAGTGGATCCTGAGCGCGGCAGCGCCAGATGTTATCCTCGGCAAGGGCGGTTTGGACCTCGACGCGCTGGAAGTCAGGGATGCCCTTGATGCACACTCTTCCAGTCCGGTGGAGGATCGTGAGCGCCTCGCCGCCCGGCATCCCGATCAGACAGCGTATCTGATCTACACGTCAGGCAGCACAGGACGACCGAAGCCGGTTGCGGTGCCAAAGCGTGGCATGCCCAAGCTTGCAAGAAGCCAGTCCGAGCGCCTGCGGATTGGACAGGAAAACCGCGTCGCGCAACTCGCAAATGCAACCTTCGATGCCGCCGTCAGCGAAGTGGCCATGGCCCTGACCAGGGGTGCAGCACTGATCATCGTCCCCGACACGGCGCGGGCCGGTCCGCCGTTGGCGGAGTACATTTCGGCGCAGGCGATCACGCACCTGACGATCACGCCAACAGCACTTTCGGTCACGCCACCGGCGTCCCACAGCCTCGAAGCCCTAGTGGTGGCTGGCGAGGCGGTTTCACAAGCGCATATCGCGCCTTGGAGCGACGTACCTCTCATCTTCAATGCCTACGGACCGACCGAGGCCACAGTCTGCGCAACAATGGGTAAGGTGACGGTATCGGACGGGCGGCCGACGATAGGCGCGCCAATTGAAGACGTTTCCACCTATGTGCTGGATGATCGGCTGCGGCTTTGTCCGGTGGGCCAGCGTGGCGCACTTTACATTGCCGGGCCGGGATTGGCCCGTGGTTATCGCGGTCAACCCGGCCTCTCGGCCGAGAGATTTGTGGCCGATCCCTTCGGACCGCCTGGTACGAGAATGTACAGAACCGGCGACATGGCCGTCTGGAATTCCGAGGGCCAGCTCTGTTTCGATAGCCGCGAAGACGAGCAGGTGAAGATCCGGGGTCACCGGATCGAACCGGCAGAGATCGCGACGTCCCTGCTCGCGGATGACACCATCAAGCAAGCGACGGTATCGACAGTTCCCGATCGCGACGGAGATCCGCGTCTGATCGCCTGGATCGTACCCGAGCATGCCTCGGAGGCCGTGATCGGAATACGCAAGGCCCTGCGAGCCGAAAGCTTGCGAGACTGGACAAAGTTGGAGGAGGCATTCGAAAACCCAGATCCTCTCCCCTCGGATCCGACCTTCAACACTCGCGGCTGGGCGAGCAGCTACACTGGCCTGCCGCTGCCTGACGCCGATATGCGCGACTACGTCAGGTCCACGGTCGACCGTATCGCGCTTTTGAAGCCGCGCCGCATACTCGAGATCGGGTGCGGTACCGGTTTGATCATGTTCCAGCTTCTCGACCTCGTCGAAGACTATTTCGGCGTTGACGCATCTGGCCGAAACATCGAGCAACTGAGAACACTCCAGGCGGATCCGACACTCCGAAATCGTTTTCCCAATCTCGGCAAAGCGCGCTTCCTGCATGCGGCGGCACACGCGCTGGACGGGATCCAGGGAGAACGCTTCGACACGATCCTCCTGCCTTCGGTAGTGCAGTACTTTCCCGACGCCGATTACCTCCACGCCGTGGTGGACTATCTCATGAGACGCCTACTTGCTCCCGGAGGCACGCTTTTTTTCGGTGACGTCCGCAGCTTGCCGCTTTTGCCTGTTCTGGGCGCGGAGTTGTTGAAGCACGGAAAGTCGGGCTTCGCGCAGCCGGACCTCTCGGAGGACCGGGAACTGGCCCTGGATCCAGGATTCTTCCACGCCCTTCGCTCGCGTCACGCCCAAATCCGCGCGAGTCAGGTCATGCCAAAGGCCATGGCTATCCGAAACGAATTGTCCCAGTTCCGCTACGACGCGGTCATCGCAACGGGCGGCCGCATGCTGCTAGATCGCGCGCTCGAATGGCATGATGCGGAAAACGGCGGGCCGTTGGACCTCGCCACGGTCGCTTCGGCGCTTTCGAAACGACCGGAATACCTCGCGATATCCAACTTCGGGAACGCATGGGTAAAAGAGGGCGGCGTAGTCATCAGTGCCCTTGTCGATCTAGCGCAATCATTGGGCTATCGGCTCGACATGTCACTCGTTCCGGGCATGGAGGACGGGCGCTTTGACGCGGTGCTCCGGCGTTCCGACACCAGCATGCCGAGTATCGACTGGACCCGACATCGGAAGGCCGTTACCAGGAGAAGCTTGCTCTCGAACAATCCCTTGAACGTCGATCTTTTTCGCGAAATCCGCGATCATGTCAACGCGCTTTGCCAAAAGAACCTGCCAGAGGCCATGCGGCCCGCGCATATCGTTGTGCTCGACGAATTGCCGAGATTGCCAAGTGGGAAACTCGACCGTCGCAAGCTTCCAAACCCCTGGACGGCCGCGAATGACACGGCGGTCGGGCATCCGGCAAATTTGCGGGAACAGGTCTTCTGCGAGGCGGTGGCAACGATACTCGGACTGGCCCGCGTCGGTCCCGAGGATAATTTCCTTTCGATTGGCGGCGACAGCATCAGCGCAATCCGTCTGGTGAACCTCCTCCGAGAGCGCGGCTTCGAAATCGCCCCACGCGATGTGGTGCTGAACCCGACAATCAGATCCCTCGCAAGCGCAGCAGTTGACCGCACCGACGGCGTACCGAGCGCTGCCAGCCTGGACGTCGGTCCGGTCCCCGACACGCCGATGCTTCGCTGGCTGATCGAGCGTGGAGGGCCAATTGACCAGTTCCGTCAAGCCATTCTGCTTCAGGCGCCAAAGGATATGAACATCACGGCGTTCGAGCAGGCTATCGCCCACGTGATCAAGAGCCACGGTATGCTGCGCGCCCGCCTCAACACTGACAAATCAATCGAGGTCCAACCCTTCGACACCGAGATGGCAAAGCGCGCAGTTAAGGTAATGCCCCAGCATGTAGACGCGGAAACCGCCTTTAGGACCGAGAAACTTTCTCCCGGCAGCGGCGACATCCTTCGTGCGCTTGTCCTGCCCGGTACCGAAGGCGAACGCGGGCGGATTCTTTTAGTTGCCCACCACATCGCCGTGGACGCGGTATCGTGGCCGATCCTGTCGGAGGATCTCGCCGAGGCTTATCGTGCGGCCTCGCAGGATGCTCAAATGCCGCCGCCGCGGTCTCGCGCGACGTTCCGGCAATGGGTGCAGACAAGCGCGTCCGAACTTTCCCGCTGGCAGGGCCAACGCGATTTCTGGAAGCGCCAGATGTGGTGCGATCGCGATCTATCCCTGGCCGCCCCACTTGATCCCCGGCGTGATACCGTTGCCTCCGCAGAGCATCTTCACATGGTTCTGCCCGCCGACGTCACGACCGCCCTTCTGAAACGGATCACCGGCCCGGCGCGCGCAACACCGAACGAACTCTTCCTCACGGCACTTCTGGTCGCCGCCAATGCCTGCCACGGAGGGGGCGCCGCCCCGCTCCGCGTTGCCTTGGAAGGACACGGTCGCGACATGCGGCCGGGCGACCCTGATGTCAGCGCAACGCTAGGATGGTTTACCGCTCAATTACCCCTGCGCCTCGACCCTGGAGATATGACGCATCTCGACGCTGAGGATGCCGAGGCGGTCATCGACGCACTGAAACGGGTCAAGGGTTGCCTTGCAGCAGTACCTGACGGTGGTGTCGGCTACGGAGTTCAGCGCTGGCTCGACCCGCACGGCGCTCGGGTTCTCGGACAAGACCCCACACCGGAGATCGGTTGGAATTACCTTGGTCAGGTGTCTGCTCCAGTGCATGGCGCCTGGCATCCCGCCCCTGAACGTCCGGCTCTCTTCGGCGAAGCCGATGCCGACTGGCCGCTGCCGCATGCCTTGAGCATTAATTCAATGATCGTCACAAGTCCTGAAGGGCCTCGATTCGAGGCCACCTTGCGCTTCGCGCCGGCCACGCTTGACCGCGGCTGCGTAGAACGTCTGGCGCAGGTCTTCATCCGGACACTGACAGTGCTTTCCAGGGCTGTTGGACAAAAGGCATTGACGGGGCTATGCAGCCACGAGCTACCAGGGTTGGCGCTTTCCCAATCTGCGATCGAAAACCTCGAGCGTCGGGTGCCGGATCTCACCGACATCTGGCCTTTGTCTGGTCTCCAAGAAGGTCTGGCTTTCCATGCACGCGAGTCCGCGGGGCCTGATCCCTACCAAGTGCAAATGCTCTGCGATCTCGATGGCCCTTCCGATCCGGTCAGGCTCAAAACAGCGCTGCAAGCACTTATCGACCGGCACGACGCCTTGCGCGTCTCGCTGCAGGATACCCGAGACCTTGAATCGGTTCTTGTCGTTCAAGGAAGGGTAAGGCTCCCGTTTGAGGTCACCGACCTGTCGGATCTTGACCTGTCGGATGCCGAGGTCTGCGCCGAGGAAATCGCCGAGGCGGACCGTGGAGCCGGCTTTAGGCTGGAGACTGCCCCGCTGATGAGGGCGCATCTCCTGATCCTGGGACCGGAGCGAGCGCGCCTTGTCTGGAGCTTCCATCACATCCTGGCCGATGGCTGGTCGGGAGCGCTCCTTGTCGACGAACTCGCACACCTGTACGAGACCGGCGAAGAGGCCGAACTACCACCGCCAATGTCCCCGAAGCCGCTTCTCGTTCACCGTGCGGGTCTGGACAGCTCGGCGGCAACGCAGGCGTGGAAGAGGTATCTAGACGGGTTCGAGAAAGCCGACAGGCTTGCCGTCACAGGCGAGGCGCGGGAATGCTGCCGCCGCCTTTCCCGTCAAATCGTCGAGCGCCTGGAACGGGAGGCAAAATCAAGGGGTGTCACGCTGGCGGCCGTTCTCCAATCTGCTTGGGCGATGACCCTGCAAAAGACCTTCGATCTCGGTGAGTTTTGCATGGGAATAGTTCAATCCGGACGGCATGAACCGGTCGACGGGATCGACCGCATGGTCGGTTTCATGATTACGACGACGCCCCTGCGCGTTCCCGCAGTTCCCGACGCTGGTTTTTTCGACGTGGCCCGCCGCCTTCAGGAAGACCTCGCGCGGCTTCAACCCCACAGTAGCCTTCCGCTCGACCAGATTGGTAAGTCTATCGACGGGCCGCTTTTCGAGACTCTGTTTGCTTACGAAAACTTCGGCACAGCGGCAATAATGACTGGCAGCACGGCGAAGACTCTGAAGGTGGCGCGCACCAAGAGCGTCTCGCACTACCCCCTCGTCCTCGCAGTCGTACCTAGCGAGACGCTCGAGCTGCGTCTCCAGTTCCGAGGGGCGATTGTCGACGGAGACAAGGTGCTGGATCTGCTGGAGCACTTGCTCGAAACGGTCGTGACGACGCCCGAGCGGGCGACAGGAGCGCTGGAGTTGCTATCTGCCGAAGAGCGGCGGCAGATCCTTACGGACTTTGCGGGGGTTTCGGCGGAGTTCGAAGAAAAGACACTCGTAGACCTCTTCGAACGGCAGGTCGCGCGAACGCCTGACAGCATCGCCATAACGCAGGGAACTAGCAACCTCAGCTATTCCGAACTGGAGCGCGTGACCAACAAGATGGCCTGGGCTTTGATCGGCTTCGGCGCTGGCCCCGAACAGGTCGTGGCACTGTGCCTGCCGCGCGGGATCGAACGCATTGTCGCCATTATCGCGGTCCTGAAATCCGGCGCTGCGTATTTACCGATCGAACCGGATGCGCCCGCAGATCGCGTGGCCTGTATGGTCGCCGACGCGGCCCCGGTCGTGACAATCTGCACCCCCGATGCAGAGGTTGGGCTTGCGCCGGTCACGCTCCGGCCAGGGACCGCCGAAACTGATGCAGTACTTGCATCCATGGAGGAACGCCCGCCCAGAGACGCCGACCGCACCGGGCTACTGCGCCCAGAGAATTCAGCCTATCTGATATTCACCTCCGGCAGCACCGGCAAACCCAAAGGCGTTCTGACCTCGCACCGGAACGTGGCACGGCTCTTCAAGTCAAAGGGCATGGATTTCGACTTCCGCCCGGACGATGTCTGGACGATGGTTCATGACTACTCCTTCGACTTCGCAGTCTGGGAATTGTGGGGACCGCTTTTGTCTGGTGGTCGTCTTGTCGTCGTGTCGCGGGCCGATGTGCTCGACCCCGACGCGCTGTGTGGGATCATAGCACGCGAGGGGGTAACTGTGTTGAGCATGACACCGTCCGTCTTCGCGCGACTCGCTTCGGAGCGGCGACATCCGGAGCAACCGCTCCCGCCCTCCCTTCGAACCGCACTCGTTGGTGGCGAGGCATGGGCACCGGATCGGATTGCGGGCGAGTTTCGAGGCTTCGAGCTCCGCAACGTCTATGGCCCGACTGAGACCACTATCTTCGCGAGCCTCGGCGGGCCAGTTGACCTCGCCGAATCCGATCCCGCCATCGGCTGGCCGCTTGCGAATACCCAGGCGTACGTTCTGGACAGCTATCTGCGTCCCTGTTCGATCGGGGTCACGGGCGAGCTCTATTTAGCCGGCGTCGGTTTGGCCCGCGGCTACCTGAAGCGGCCCGGCCTGACGGCGACGCGCTTCGTTGCGCATCCCTTCGGCCAACCGGGCACGCGTCTATATCGGACGGGCGACATGGCGGCCTGGAACGCAGACGGCCAGCTTCGATATCGCGGCCGCAAAGACGCGCAAGTGAAGCTTCGTGGCTATCGCATCGAACTCGGTGAAGTCGAAGCTGCCCTTGCGGCACTGCCGGGAATAACAGGTGCTGTCGCGGATGTCCGTCTAGTGGCCGGGACGGAGCATCCCAAATTGGTGGCTTGGCTCGAAAGTCCCGATGGCGCATCGGGCGCCTTGCCCGACTCCCGGAGCCTCAGAAAACGCCTCGCGGCGCGCCTGCCCTCCTACATGATACCGAGCATCTTTGTACCGGCATCGCGCCTGCCGTTGACGAACTCCGGTAAGGTGGATCGCGCGGCACTCCGCGTTTCCGCGCCCCTCGCGAATAAAACCGCTGAGCCGACGGCAGAACTTTCACCACTTCCACGCATGCTGTGCGACATCGTCGGACGCCTTCTGGACATTCCGACACCAGGGCTCGGGGAGGATTTCTTCGATCTCGGCGGGAATTCCCTTTTGGCTGCACGCCTAAGTATGGCCGTGCGCAATCGGATCGGGCAAGACCTTCCCATCGACGCGATCTTTCGTTCTCCCCGGCTGGACGATCTCTGCGATGCAATCGGCTTGGCCCGGGATTCCGTAAGCGCATTCTCACCAATCCTTCCACTGCGAAGTAGGGGCCACGCCGCTCCTCTCTTCTGCCTCTACCCAGGGCTTGGCATTGGCTGGCAATATGCCAACCTTCTTTCAACGTTACCGTCGGACCGTTCCATCGTCGCTCTGCAACCGCCAGCCCTGTCAGGTAGTGCGCCCCTAGCCAAGAGCTTCGACCAAATCGTCGAAACGAGCCTTGATGCGCTGCTTTCTCAGCAAGACGAGGGTTCCTATAGCATCCTGGGATGGTCCTTCGGTGGGGTCGTCGCCCATGCGGTGGCGACCGAGTTGCAGCGTCGGGGAGCCGATGTCGAGAATCTCATACTGTTCGACAGTTACCCGATGCCAACCGAAGCCGAACCGGATTACGGCGACGCCGATGCCTTATGGTACGATGTCGCCCTCGGCGCCGGGCTTCAGTTGGAGCCCGGAATGCAGAACCTTTCGGCAGAGTGTATCAGGGAACATGCGACACGGGCCGGTCACCCTTTCGGAGCCTTCACGCCGGAGCAGATCATGGCGCTCCGCGACCAGCTTGAGACGAATTCTCGCCTGCTCCCAACCGCAACACTGAACCGGTTTGACGGCGACTTGACGCTTTACACGGCAGAGCTGCAAACTGCCGATCTTGATCGCAGCGCTGCCGATCCGGCTCTATGGGATGACTTCGTAACCGGTCAGGTAATACGGATTCCCTTAGAAGCGGAACATCACAAGATGCTTTCGCCGGAAGCGGTTCGCCAGATCGGGAGACTTCTGTGATGGACTACCCGGTTCAGCAGATCTCCGCGCTCGCGCTAACCGAAGGGTCAAATCTCTCCTCAACCACCCATCCCCTAGTGATCGAGGCGCCGGGTGAGGCGAGCGCGATGTCTGACGCTCTGGAAGAAGAAGCCCTGCGCCTGTCGCCGCGAAGAATTCTGCGTGTCACGAACGATCCGGATACCATCCTCACCTCGCTGAAGGACGGCAGAGGCGTGCCGCCGCCGAGTGCGCAACAATGGGAAGCGCAGGTTCTGCTGAGCGCCACGGCCGCGCGCATTCGGGTCGTCGCTCCCAGGCCCGACATGCTTGAAGGCCTCCCGGTCGGTGATATTGTCCGATGGCACGGCATCATAGCGGCCGCCAAGAACGAAGCGGCGGTTACAATTTCAGGCCGGGCATTCGTCGATATGGCGATCCCCTACCCGACCAAAGCATGGGCCACGCACGTCTTTCCCCGCCTGGCACCGGACGACGCGCTCGACCGCCTTTCGCAAGCGCTCGCGCGCAGCTTCTTTCTGCACGCCGAAAACCCTAAAGACGCGTGGCAGCGGCGTAGGCAATTCATAAACCGGGTAGTCTACTTCGTCAGAAAACGCGGTCTCACGCGGCTCGCAATAAAGGGCCAGCGAACCGATCTCGAGCTCGCTCTCGAACCGCCCGGTGACTGGCGCGGTAGCTTCAAATACGCTTTCAACGGCACAGGTTTCAATGCAAGTTTTCCGGTCGGGGGCATGACTGCGACTATCGTTCCTTCCGGCAGCCACGGCAAGGTCCATATCAACCGGCCGCTCTCGCTTGCCGGACAGCGGATCAGTGGTCTCGATCTGAAAATCCGGGACGGGCTGGTCACTATTGAAAACGCGGAAGAAGGCGGCGATGTGCTGGCGGAGTTCCTCCGCCACGCGCCCGGCACGAGGCAACTCGCAACCGTCTCGCTGCCGGTGTCCGGGCATTTCCCAACATCTAGAAACGAAGCCTTCTGCAACCCGATGATGGACGCCACCACGGCCCATGGGCTGACCCTAACGGATCCCGCAACCGATGGCGCTCTGCGTTTCGACCTCTTTTTCGATGACGATGAGCTTACGATCGAGGGAACAGACGCGGATGGAACGACCCAAGTACTGGATAAATTGCTCGGCTCGCCTGAAGCCCCGAAGGCGCGCGACTGGGAGTCGGTGCATCTGGGAGAGGAAGATTGCCGTGTCAGCGACCTCGACGAGATGCTGGGGAACGGCTTGGCGCTCATCCAAAATGGCGCGATCGCAGAAGGTATCGCGTCCCTCGTTGAAACAGAAAGGCTGGCCAAAGACTGTTTTCACCGGTTCAAGATCGTCGCTCACGACTGGGAGAGCAAGTATCAGCAGATGGACCGACTGAAGATCGCTGAAGCAGCGCGAGAGGCCATCGACGCGGTGCAGGACGGCACCCCAGATTAGACCGAACCCGGGCGTCCTTGGCTCTCTGCGGATCGGTCTGGCCGGCCCCTCAACCGCTCCATCAGGTCTGACATTGCGGAAGAGCCCGGTGCAGTCTCCGGAGCACTCAAGGCTTCCCGTTCGACCGCGATGGTCAGCGCCGGGTCGAGCTGCGCGGCCAGCCATTTCAACCAACTGCGCATCGTGTCGCGCAGATCCTCGGCTTCCGTCTCCCCGCCGTCTACCGACCAAACCACCCTTTCACGCAAACCCGGTTCAACTCGCGAAAGGCGGTCTACTTCGCGTTGCAGTAATTCTGCAACCGTCAGAGGCACCAAACTGATCGTAATATGCAACGATTCCTCTTCGGTACACACCGCAGAATGCATCGCGCCACGCGGAAGATAGAGCACATCGCCAACCTTCATGATATGTGTTTCGGCCGCTCCCAAGGGTTGGAAACGCTCTGGGTCCCATGCGACATCGGGGGCTGGCAGCGGCACGCGATGGCTGTATTCGGGATGTAGTGACCATTTCTTGGAACCGGCGACCTGAAGAATGAAGACGTCTGTATTGTCGAAATGGGGCGGAAAGCCAGCAGTCGCCGGGGGCGTGAGATAGAGGTTGATCTGCGACTTCGCCGCGTAGACCCGAGACACGGCGCCGGTAAAGGCTGCGAGCACGGAAGAGGAGCGCTCAATATCCCGAACCCGCAAGGTCGCACCCTTGGCGATATACTCCGCCGAAACGTCGCTGACACGGCGATTGCTTCGGTGATGAATGTCCATAAGGCGCAGAATATGGCCCCCGTGGAAAACATCCGTCCTGTCGAGCGGCGCATCAGGACCGTCAAGTAGCTTTTCGAGTTCAGATAGGCACATCAGGCCGCCTACCGCCTCAGGATCGAGCACGCCACAGAACGCCTGCGCGCGACGTTCACGAATCTTCGCATCAAAGGAATCCACACCGTCCGGTCCGACCAACCGGATCGCTAGCGCTGTCAAGTCGTTCGTCTTCGTCATTAGTTCCACTCCAGGCTACCTTTGTCGCCAGTTGTGTGCGCTCTCACCGCGCAACCGCGCCCTCTGCATGTGCACTGAACCGCTCTTACTTGTCCGTCGACATGCATACGCACAGATCGAATGGCGCGATGCTAGCAGGGGCAAAACCATTCCTTCAGCTTGGGTTCCACTTTTTTCCGAAGGAGACAGACGAGTTCTGGAACGCCACGTTCGAATTCATCCGGAATTTGTAAAGCGGTGATCCGATTGTCCCGAGGTCGTTTCTTGACCTTGTTTCTGACCTTCTCGCGATGATGCGATTCCATAGTAAAGATAGCGTCAGCGGTCTTCACGAGCACTTTTGTCAAAACGCGCGGCGCGGCGCTACCCTTACCCGCTGAAACAACGTCGAAGCCCGGCCAGTCGCTGAAAAGTCTGCAGTTGTAGGTTATCTCAGGCGGTTCGCGGTGCAGACAAAAACAACTGAATATTTACCACTCATTCGTGTCGTCCGGTCCTTCATGCATATGCAAACCACGAACGTTATGTTACTTCCGTTATCGTAAAAGGGAAATGTGACACACACGCCATAGAGTCAAGGCATTTTACATTTTTTAGCATATGGGGAAGCGACCTCGACGCCCTTGAACTCACTTCAATTGTGCACGCAACTTCCCAAATTTCTGGAATATGAATCGATCCAATCGCATCACCCGCAAGCCCGGGCTTCGCCACGACAAGCCAAAACAGCCGGTTCCTCGATCAGAAAATGAACGCAAGCCGCACTTGATTCCGATCAAGATTTTGTTTTTAAACGACAATATCCACAATCCATCACGGGACAACCTCAATGCCTAGAAGAATGGCTGCTTCCACGCGGTCTCGAACATTCACGCGCTCTGCAGCATTTGTCAAAGTGGGCTCTCACCTGCCCTTCTCTGCACGTTGCATGAAGGTCCGCTTCCCCTGCCCCCGCAAGGCTTTTCAGCCCTGCGATATTTGAGGTCTCCGGGCTGCTAAGCCTTGCTCCTGTCAGCGCTAGTAGTGACACTTCTGCTTTGCAAACCGGGTGACATTTCTACTTGGTTGCAAC
>JBCCWO010000048.1:0-13860 GCA_039193455.1 Pseudomonadota bacterium | reverse complement strand
CTACGATGGTATCATCGAAATCAAGGCAGTGGCCCGAGATCCACGAAGCCGCGCGAAAATTGCCGTGATCTCCAACGACAACTCGATTGACCCGGAGGTTGCCTGAGTCGGGATTCTCGTCAGCCGCGTGAAGTCAGTGGTGAATGAGCTGCAGGGTGAAAAGATCGACATCATTCCGTGGAATGACGACCAACCGACCTTCCTGGTGAACGCGCTTCAGCCCGCCGAAGTATCCAAGGTGGTTCTGGACGAAGAAGCCGAACGCATCGAGGTTGTGGTGCCGGAAGAGCAGCTGTCGCTGGCCATTGGCCGTCGCGGCCAGAACGTGCGTTTGGCGAGCCAGCTAACCGGTCTCGACATCGACATCATGACCGAAGAGGAAGAAAGCGCCCGTCGTCAGGCCGAATTCGAAGAGCGGACCAAACTTTTCGTCGATACGCTCGATCTCGACGAGTTCTTTGCCCAGCTTCTGGTCTCGGAAGGCTTCACCTCGCTGGAAGAGGTGGCTTATGTCGAGGTGGACGAGCTGTTGGTCATCGACGGTGTTGACGAAGACACGGCCAGCGAGCTTCAGGCCCGCGCCCGCGACCACATCGACGAGATGAACCGCAAGGCGCTGGACAATGCACGCGCCATGGGCGTCGAGGAAAGCCTTATTGCATTCGAGGGGCTGACACCCCAGATGATCGAAGCGCTGGCCAAAGACGACGTGAAGTCGCTCGAAGACTTCGCCACCTGCGCCGACTGGGAACTGGCCGGCGGTTGGACCATGGTCGACGGCGAACGCACCAAGGATGACGGCGTTCTTGAGCCCTTCGATGTGAGCCTGGAAGAAGCGCAGAACATGGTGATGACCGCGCGTATTCAGCTGGGCTGGGTGGATCCGGCCGAGTTGGCGGCTACCGCAGCGGCTGCCGAAGCCGAAGAAGGCGAAGCCGCGGAAGAGGAGGCCAGCGCCTGATCCCAGGGCGCAGGCAGGGCCGATGGCGCGCGGAGGACGACAAAAGACCCAAGGCGGGCCCGAACGCCGGTGCATCGCCACCGGCCAGTCGGGCCCAACCGCGGGGCTGATCCGCTTTGTCGTGGGTCCGGGCGATGTTATTGTGCCGGACCTTCTGGGCAAATTGCCCGGGCGCGGCATCTGGGTCAGCGCGGATCGCGGGGCGCTTGAGACCGCTTTGAAAAAGCGGCTGTTCGCCCGGGCCGCGCGTCAGGCGGTCACGGTGCCCGACACGCTGCTGGCGGATGTCGAAGCCGGCTTGACGCGGCGGGTCACCGATCTGATTGCCATGGCACGCAAGGCGGGCCGGGCCGTGGCAGGGTACGAGAAGGTAAAATCCTGGCTTCTGAACGAAGAAGCCGAGGTGTTGTTTCAGGCCCATGACGGGTCGGAACGGGGGAAATCGAAACTGCGTCCACCGGGCGGAAAAGACTCGGTTTTTGCCGTTTTAAATGCGTCAGAATTGGGTTTGGCATTCGGACGGGAACATGTGATACATGCGGCGCTTGCCGCGGGCGGACTCACTGACCGGATCAGAGAGGACGCCTTGCGGCTGTCGGGCGTTCGCACAACAGACGGCGAAATCAGCGCCGGAAAGGTATAGAAGACCATATGAGCGATAATGACGGCAAAAAGACACTGGGGCTCCGCGGCGGTCCGCGTTCCGGTCAGGTAAAGCAAAGCTTTAGCCACGGCCGGACGAAGAACGTCGTCGTCGAGACCAAGCGCAAGCGCGTTGTCGTGCCGAAGCCCGGAGCCGGTTCGGGCGGTGGATCCTCGTCTGCTGCGCCGCGTGGTGGCGATCCCTCAAAACGCCCCGCCGGGATTTCTGACGCCGAGCTTGAGCGCCGGATGAAAGCGCTCGCCGCCGCCAAGGCGCGCGAGGCCGAGGACGAAAAGAAACGCGCCGAAGAGGAAAAGGCCCGCGCCGAAGAGCGCGAGCGCCGCCGTGCCGAGGCCGAGGCCAAGGAACGTGAAGAGCGCGAGCGTGAAGAACGCGCCAAGCAAAAGGCCGAAGAGGATGCCCGTCGCGAACGGGAAGCCGCAGAGGCCAAGGCCCGCGCCGCGGCGCCCGCACCTGCGGCTGCGGAAGCGCCTGCCAATCGCGGCAGCGCGGCACCCAAGCCCGCCACCACGGCCCGCAAGCCCGAACGCGAGACGCGCGACAAGCCCACACGCAACAAAGGGCGCGACGATGGCCGCCGGTCCGGCAAGCTAACTCTGAACCAGGCCCTCGCCGGTGGCGAAGGCGGACGGCAACGCTCGCTCGCCGCGATGAAGCGCAAACAGGAACGCGCCCGGCAAAAGGCCATGGGCGGCCCGGTTGAGCGCGAAAAGGTTGTGCGTGAGGTCAAGCTCCCCGAAGCGATCATGGTCGGCGAACTCGCGAACCGGATGGCGGAACGCGTCGCAGACGTGGTCAAGGCACTGATGACCAACGGCATCATGGCGACCCAGAACCAGACGATCGACGCCGATACCGCGGAACTCATCATCGAAGAATTCGGGCACAAGGTCGTGCGCGTCTCGGATGCCGATGTCGAGGATGTCATCGACCAGGTCGAGGACAAAGAGGATGATCTCAAGGCCCGTCCACCGGTGATCACCGTCATGGGCCATGTCGACCACGGCAAAACCTCGCTTCTTGACGCAATCCGCAATGCCAAGGTTGTCGCTGGCGAAGCCGGAGGGATCACGCAGCATATCGGCGCCTATCAGGTGGCGTCCGAGGGGGGCAGCAAGCTTACCTTCCTCGATACGCCCGGCCACGCGGCGTTCACCTCGATGCGTGCCCGCGGGGCCCAGGTGACGGATATCGTCGTTCTGGTCGTCGCCGCCGATGACGCGGTGATGCCGCAGACGGTCGAGGCCATCAACCACGCCAAGGCCGCCGAAGTGCCGATGATCGTGGCGATCAACAAGATCGACCGCCCCGAGGCGAACCCGGAGAAAGTGCGCACCGATCTGCTGCAACATGAGGTGATCGTCGAAAAACTGTCGGGTGAGGTGCAGGATGTCGAGGTATCGGCCATCAATGGCACCGGCCTTGATGACCTGATCGAAGCGATCTCACTTCAGGCCGAGGTGCTGGAACTTAAGGCCAACCCGGATCGCGCCGCGCAAGGTGCGGTGATCGAAGCCCAGCTTGACGTCGGCCGGGGCCCCGTTGCCACCGTGCTTGTCCAGAACGGCACCTTGCGCCAGGGCGACATCTTTGTCGTCGGCGAACAGTGGGGCAAGGTCCGCGCGATGGAGAACGACAAGGGCGAGCGCGTGAAGGAAGCGGGCCCCTCGGTTCCGGTCGAGGTGCTGGGTCTGAACGGCACGCCCGAGGCCGGGGATGTCCTCAACGTCGTGGATACCGAAGCGCAGGCGCGTGAAATCGCCGAATATCGTGAGAAGGCGGCAAAAGAGAAACGTGCCGCTGCCGGGGCCGCCACCACGCTCGAACAGATGATGGCCAAGGCCAAGGCGGATGAGAACGTGGCTGAGATGCCGATCCTCGTCAAAGCCGATGTGCAGGGCTCGGCCGAAGCAATCGTTCAGGCGATGGAGAAGATCGGCAACGACGAGGTGCGCGTGCGTGTCCTGCATTCGGGCGTGGGCGCGATCACAGAAACCGATGTGGGCCTGGCCGAGGCGTCGGGCGCGCCGGTGTTTGGGTTCAACGTGCGGGCCAATGCCTCGGCCCGAAACACCGCCAACCAGAAAAGCGTCGAGATCCGCTACTACTCGGTGATCTACGACCTAGTGGACGACGTGAAAGCCGCGGCAAGCGGGCTTTTGTCCGCAGAGGTGCGCGAGAACTTCATCGGCTATGCCGAGATCAAAGAGGTCTTCAAGGTCTCGGGCGTCGGCAAGGTGGCCGGGTGTCTGGTGACCGAAGGCGTCGCACGTCGCTCGGCCGGGGTGCGCCTCTTGCGCGACGATGTGGTAATCCACGAAGGCACGCTGAAGACGCTCAAGCGCTTCAAGGACGAGGTTGCAGAAGTGATCTCGGGCCAGGAATGTGGGATGGCGTTCGAGAACTATGACGACATCCGCCCTGGCGACGTGATCGAGATCTTTGAACGGGAAGAGGTTGAGCGCACGCTCGCCTGATCACCCGAAGCACTACCTAGAAGGGCGCCCAAATCGAGCGCCCTTTTCTGTTACAGCCAATCCCGCAGGATCGGGATCAGCGGGATGTCTGCAGGCGGCATCGGGTAGTCGCGCAACTCCGCCCCGCGCACCCATTTCAGCGCTTGACCCTCTTGCGAGGTGGGGATCCCCTCCCACTTGCGGCAGGCAAAAAGTGGCATCAGAAGGTGGAAGTCATCGTAGCTGTGACTGGCAAAGGTCAGCGGCGCGAGGCAGCTTTCCCAGGTGTCGATCCCAAGCTCTTCTTTCAGTTCCCGGATCAGCGCGGCTTCGGGGGTCTCGCCCGGCTCGACCTTGCCACCGGGAAACTCCCAAAGGCCCGCCATCGATTTGCCCTCGGGCCGCTGCGCCAAAAGGATCCGGCCATCGCGGTCGATCAGGGCCACGGCGCTGACCAGTATGATCTTCATGAACGGTAGTCGGCGTTGATCTCGATGTAGCGCGCGGTCAGATCGCAAGTCCACACAGTGGCCGTGCCAGCGCCGATGCCAAGATCAACCGCAATCGTGATCTCATCGCGCTTCATATGGGCGGCGGCATCCGCCTCGCGATATGAGGGCGACACCCAGCCGTTTTCGGCCACCAGCACATCCCCGAACCGGATCGACAGACAGTCGCGATCCGCCGCAGCGCCAGACTTGCCCACGGCCATGACCACGCGGCCCCAGTTCGGGTCCTCGCCCGCGATCGCGGTTTTGACCAAGGGCGAGTTTGCAATGGCAAGCCCGGCCTTGTGGGCATCGGCATCGTCCGCGGCACCGCTTACCTCGACCGTCACAAACTTCGACGCGCCCTCACCGTCGCGCACAACCAAGTGGGCGAGATCGCGCATTACCGCGTGCAACGCCGTCTCAAACGCCGGTTCGCCCGCGACATCCACGCCCGATTGCCCGGTGGCGGCCACAAGCAGGGTATCCGAGGTCGAGGTATCCCCATCCACCGTGATGCAGTTAAACGTCTGCGCATTCAGGCGCGCCACCATGGCCTGCAGCTCGGGCCGGGCGATCTGGGCATCGGTGAAGATAAACACCAGCATCGTCGCCATGTCCGGCGCGATCATACCGGATCCCTTAGCGATCCCGCTGATCGTCACCGTCTTTCCGCCGATCTCAACCTGGTGCCCCGCACCTTTTGGGAAGGTGTCCGTGGTCATGATCGCTTGGGCTGCGCCCGCGATGCTGCCGGGATCAAGGTTTTGCACCAAATCGCCCAGCGCCCCGGTGATACGGTCGTGCGGCAACGGCTCGCCGATCACACCGGTTGACGCCGTAAAGACCCGCGCCTCCGGCACCCCGGTCGCGGCTGCGACCTGGCCGGTGATTGCCGTGACGGCATCGACCCCGCGCGTGCCGGTGAAGGCATTGGCATTTCCCGCATTGACCAGGATCGCAGCACCCTCGGCGCCCGACTGCCCAATTTTCGCCTCGCAGTCGAGCACGGGTGCGGCGCGGGTGGCGGACCGGGTAAAGACACCCGCCATGGCCGTGCCCGGGTCCATCACCGCCAGCATCACGTCGGCACGTCCGGTGTAACGCACGCCCGCCGCAATGCTGGCCATCCGCACCCCGGCCACCGGGGGCAGGTCGGGAAACCCGCCGGGTGGCGCCAGCGGAGAAACGGGATCAGCCAAGGTGCTTACTCGGCAACAAGCGACAGGTCGCGCAGGATCGCCGGATCAATGGCACTGACATCCGCGCGGGTGATCTCGGCGGCATCGGTCAGTTCCTGGACGCGGGCATCCACCGCCGCGCCCTGCACCTCGGCCGCCAGCTCTTCGCGCACGGCATCCAGCGTGGGCGCGTCTTTGACGCGGGTCTCGTTCAGGATCAGCACGTGCCAGCCGAACTGGGTCTGCACCGGATCCTGGGAAAATGCCCCGGGTTCCAGCGCGATCACAGCCTCTTCGAACGGCGGCACCATCATGCCCTCGCCGAACCAGCCTAACGAACCGCCATTGGGCCCCGACGGACCGGTCGAATGCTCCCGCGCAAGCGTTGCGAAGTCGGCCCCGCCGTCCAGCTCTTCGATCAGGGCACGGGCCTCTTCCTCGGTCTCGACCAGGATATGCGCCGCGTTGAATTCGGTTTCTGGTTCCAGATTGCCATAGGCTTCGTCATAGGCGGCCTGCAGCGCATCGTCGGTCACCGCGCCTTCCGCGACCTCCTCGATCAATTGCGAGGCCAGAAGGGCCCGGCGTTCATTCTCGATCGCCAGCGCATGTTCGCGCGACAGATCGCCCGCGGCCTGGCCCACGACCACCTGCTGTACGATCTGATCGAGGATACCCTGGAACAACACGTCATCGGGCAGTTGCTGGTACTGCTGTGGCAGGCGCGACCGCAGAACGATCATGTGACCGATCGTGATATCGGTATCGCCGACTGTGGCCACAACGGTGTCGGCGCCAGGCGCATCGTCCTGTGCCTGAAGGGGCAGGGCCAACGCGAGGCTCAGCGCCAGGGCGCCCATGGCGGAAGTGCGGAAGTACATCGGGAAATCCTCTCTCGTGGCCGCGCCGGTCCGCGACGTTGACACGTTCTATGATGGCCCTTACATCGCCTTTGTCTTATGAGGGGCCGCCTTCCCCTGTCTTCTATGGCGGGCCAGAGGCGCGGGCAAGCGCATCCCCTCACACGATCCTGTCAAACGCGCCCAAAGGCTGAATGAATATGCTCGGACTCGGAACCCTCTCGAAAAAGGTTTTCGGAACGCCCAATGACCGCAAGGTCAAATCCTCGATGCCGCAGGTCAGTGCGATCAACGCGCTGGAAGATCAGTTTGCGGCGCTGACCGACGAGGGGATCATCGAGAAGACGGCCGAACTGCGCCAGCGGGCCCAGAATGGCGAGGATCTCGACAGCCTTTTGCCCGAAGCTTTCGCCAACTGCCGTGAGGCCGCCAAGCGCGCGCTTGGGCTGCGGGCCTTCGACGTTCAGCTCATGGGCGGGATTTTCCTGCACAAGGGCAACATTGCCGAGATGAAGACGGGCGAGGGCAAGACCCTGGTCGCCACCTTCCCGGCCTATCTCAACGCGCTCTCGGGCAAGGGCGTGCACATTGTCACGGTGAACGACTACCTCGCCAAGCGGGACGCCGAATGGATGGGTAAGGTCTATGGCGCGCTTGGCCTGACCACCGGCGTCGTCTACCCCCGCCAGCCCGAGGAAGAAAAGAAATCCGCCTACGCCGCCGACATCACCTACGCCACCAATAACGAGCTTGGGTTCGATTACCTTCGCGACAACATGAAATCCGACCTCAAGGACATGAACCAGCGCGGGCACAACTTTGCGATTGTGGATGAGGTCGACTCGATCCTGATCGATGAGGCGCGGACGCCGCTAATCATCTCGGGCCCCAGCCAGGATCGGTCCGAGCTTTATCAGACCATCGACAAGATCATCCCTGAGGTCAGCGAAGAACATTACGAGCTGGATGAGAAAACCCGGAACGTGACCTACACGGACGAGGGGAACGAGTTTCTGGAAGAACGCTTGCTGGCCGCCGGGATCCTGCCCGAGGGGCAGACGCTCTACGATCCGGAATCCACCACCATCGTGCACCACGTCAACCAGGGCCTGCGCGCGCATATTCTGTTCCAGAAGGACAAGGAATACATCGTGCGCGATGGCGAGGTCATCCTGATTGATGAGTTCACGGGACGCATGATGCCGGGCCGCCGCCTGTCGGACGGGCTGCACCAGGCGATCGAGGCGAAGGAAGGCGTGCCGATCCAGCCCGAAAACGTGACGCTCGCCAGCGTGACATTCCAGAATTACTTCCGGCTTTACGGCAAGCTGGGCGGGATGACCGGCACAGCTTCGACCGAGGCGGAAGAATTCCAGACGATCTACGGCCTTGGCGTGATCGAAGTGCCCACCAACATGCCCATCGCCCGCGTCGATGAACACGATCAGGTCTATCGCACCACGGGCGAAAAATACGACGCCATCGTGAACAAGATCAAAAAGGCGAACGAAAAGGGCCAGCCGGTTCTGGTCGGCACAACGTCGATTGAGAAATCCGAGATTCTGTCCAACCTGCTGGAAAAAGCTAACGTCAAACACAATGTCCTGAACGCCCGCCAGCACGAGCAAGAGGCCCAGATCGTGGCCGATGCGGGCAAGCTAGGCGCGGTGACAATTGCCACCAACATGGCCGGGCGCGGGACCGACATCAAACTGGGCGGCAATGTCGAGTTCAAGGTGATGGAGGCCATTGCCGCCGATCCCGAGGCGCATCCCGACGAAGTACGCGCCAAGATTGAAGCCGAGCACGCGGGCGATGAAGACGCGGTCAAGGCCGCGGGCGGTCTGTTCGTTCTGGCCACCGAACGGCATGAAAGCCGCCGGATCGACAACCAGCTCCGCGGCCGCTCGGGCCGTCAGGGCGACCCGGGGCGGTCGGTCTTTTACCTGTCGCTTGAAGACGATCTGATGCGGATCTTCGGCTCGGAACGGCTCGACAAAGTGCTGTCGTCGCTGGGCATGAAGGAAGGCGAGGCGATTGTGCACCCCTGGGTGAACAAGTCGCTTGAAAAGGCGCAGGCCAAGGTCGAAGGGCGCAACTTCGACATCCGCAAGCAGCTTCTCAAGTTCGACGACGTGATGAACGAGCAGCGGAAGGTGATCTTCTCGCAACGCCTGGAAATCATGGAAGCCGAAGAGATTTCCGAGATCGCCGAGGACATGCGCCATCAGGTGATCGACGATCTGGTCGATACCTGCATGCCGGCCAAGAGCTATGCGGACCAGTGGGAAACCGAAGCGCTCAAAGAAATGCTGCTCGACAAGGTCGGGCTCGACGTCCCCGTCATCGAATGGGCCGATGAAGAAGGCGTCGACGATGGCGACGTGCGCGAGCGGCTCTACAAGGCCTCGAACGAAGCGATGGCCGCCAAGGCCGCGCAGTTCGGGCCCGAGGCGATGCGGTCGATTGAAAAGCAGCTTCTGCTTGAAACGATCGACGCCAAGTGGCGAGAGCATCTGTTGACGCTGGAACACCTGCGGTCCGTCGTGGGCTTTCGCGGCTATGCCCAGCGCGACCCGCTGAACGAATACAAGACCGAGGCGTTTCAGCTCTTTGAAGGTCTGTTGGACGGGCTCCGCGAAGAGGTGACCCAAAAGCTATCCAAGATCCGCCCGATGACGCCCGAGGAACAGGAAGAAATGCGGCGCGAGATTGAGGCGCGGCGTGCCGCAATGCAACGCGCCGCCGAGGCTGCGGCCACCGCAGCGGCCGGTGCTGCTGCGGGCGCGGCAGCGGGCGCCGCGATTGAAGGGTTTGACGAAAATGACCGGTCCACCTGGGGCAACCCGGGCCGGAACGATCCCTGCCCCTGCGGCTCGGGCAAGAAGTTCAAACACTGCCACGGGCGACTCGTCTGAATTGCGGCGAAAATAGGGTTAACGCCCTGTAAACCACGCTGAATTATGGCAAAACTTGGGCGGGCACTTGTGGCCCGCGCACCGCTAGCCACGTGATTTTGTGATCCGCAGGATATCTTGAGGGCACGCGCAGCCATGATCAGGGGCTGCATTTCGCATCGCCCGTCAAATCATCGTCCCAATTCCGCGCCATGGTCGCCGCACACCTGGCGGGACAGACAATGAAGAGATTTCACAGACGGCAAACGATCACGGCTGCCCTGACGTTCGTGATCGCCATTGGCGCAGGCCATTTCATGCAAAACAGCATCGCGGGCGCCAGCAGGGTCGGCGTCACCACGGCCACCGAAGCCCGGCAAGCCCTGCCCGTAACCTATATCGAGACGTCGACGCTGTTGTCGGCCATGCAGGGGTTTGAGCCGATCCCAAATGATCGCCCAACACTGGGCGCCTACCCGGTGCCCAGCGCCCCGGCCCCGGCGCTCTTGCCCGCAGCCCTGCCCGAGATCACCGCGTTGCGCCCGCAACTGCCCGAGGACGTGATGCGCAAGCCGCGCAGCGAGGCTGAGTACGACCTGGACGCGATGGGGCTGCAATGCAGACCGCAACTGAAAGCCACATCCGAACCGGGCGCGCTGGTCCGCCTGGAACTGATCGCGCCGTGCGACCGCGAAGCCGCCGTCACGGTTGAGCATTCCGGGCTCAGCTTTGCCGCCGCAACGGATCGGACGGGCGTCTTGAGGTTGCTCGTCCCGGTCCTGGCCAACCCGGCGGATTTTGCGATCTCGCTGAACGGGCGGGATGAGCTGGCGGCACTTGTCCCCATCCAGAACCTGCGCGGGCACGAACGTGTCGCATTGCAGACCACCGCTGCGGCGCACCTGACCATGCACGCGCTGGAGTTCGGCGCCCGGCCCGGCGCCACGGGCCACGTCTCGGCCGCCGCACCCCATAGCGTCGAGCGCGGGATGATGGGCTTTGGCGGATATCTGACCCGGCTTGGTGACCCGTCGCTGCCCGACGCGCCCATTGCCGAGATCTATTCCTTCCCCTCGGGCCAATTTGGCCGCTCGGGCGTCGTGCGCCTGCATATCGAGGCCCGCGTGACCGAAGAGACCTGTGGCCAGCCAATCGACGCCGAGGCCCTTCAGACGCGGGGCGACGCAGGCCTGCGACAGATCGAGGTCACCGTCGCCATGCCCGGTTGCGAGGCGGTGGGCGACACTCTTGTATTGAAAAACGTGCTGCAAGACCTGAAGATCGCCCAGAACTAGGGATCTGGCGGCACCATCAAATCATGAAATGGCTTTGCGCGGCCGGGGGGGCCGTTGCTTTTCTATTTTCGGCGACGCTTCCCGCGCTTGCGCAAGAGGTGCGGCTGAGTGCGCGAGACGGCGCGCTTGAGGTGTCGGGCACGCTCCTTGACTTCGATGGCGAATTCTATCGCATCGACACGGTCTATGGCGTTCTGACGATCGATGGCGCGGGCGTGGCCTGCGATGGCGCGGCCTGCCCGGACGCTGGAGCCTTTGTCTCCGATTTCATGGTGTCCGGCGCATCCGAGACCGGAGCGGTCCTGCTGCCCGCCATTCTTGAGTCGTTTGCGCAAAGCCGGGGCTTCACGGCTCGCCGCATTGTCGAAGATGACAGCCATTTCGCCTACGAGTTGACGGACCCAAACTCTGAGACGCTGGTGGCGCGCGTTCGGTTCCGCGTCAGCACATCGGACGAAGGCTTTGCCGACCTTTTGGCCGAGCAGGCGACCATCGCCATGTCGTTCCGCGAAATCTCACCTGCTGAGCGTGAGCGCGCCCTAGGCGCAGGCCTGGGCGATCTGTCCGACCCGGCCCGCAGCCGGATCGTCGCGTTGGACGGCATGGTGCCGGTCGTTGCGCGCGAAAACCCGGTGCAGGCAATCTCGATCCCCGATCTGGCAG
Organism: Pseudomonadota bacterium; assembly: GCA_039193455.1. GTDB lineage: Bacteria > Pseudomonadota > Alphaproteobacteria > Rhodobacterales > Rhodobacteraceae > JBCBGF01. The sequence continues at coordinate 2,395 of JBCCWO010000048.1, read as the reverse complement.
CGGTCTTTGCGGGCGAGGTCAGCACCTGGTCCGGGCTTGGCGGCGACACGGCAGAGATTGCGCTACACCTCTTGTCGCGAGAGTCCGGGCTTGGGCGGTCGTTCGACACGCTGGTTATGCGACCGTCACGCGCGGCCACAGCCGCCGACATCACACGGCACGCCACCGCGCAGGACCTTGCCGATGCGGTGGCCGCCGACCCGGGCGCCATTGGCATCGCCCCATTTTCCGAGATTGGCAACACCCGCGCGGTGGCGCTGACCGGGCCCTGCGGCTATCAAAACCGCGCCAGCGTGACCGCGCTCAAATCTGAGGACTACCCCCTTACCGTCGCGCATTTCCTCTACACGCCGCAACAACGCCTGCCCCGGATCGCACGGGAACTGCTCGCCTTCACGCAATCCCCCGAAGCTCAGATCGCCATCCGCGCGGCAGGCTTTGTCGATCAGGCGCCCGAACGGCATCCCTTGGCCGAACAGGGCGACCGGCTGGCCAAGGCGATCCTGAACAGCGGTTCAGAGATCGGCACGGCAGAGTTGAAGCGCATGATTGCCGCGCTCGACGGGGCCGACCGTTTGGCGCTGTCTTTTCGGTTCGATGGCGGCTCGACCACGCTTGACGCGCAGTCGCGGGGCAACATCGCCCTTCTCGCCGCCGAGATTGAGCGCGGGGAGTTTGACGGGCGCGATCTGCTGTTTGCCGGGTTCAGCGATGGGCGCGGACGGGCGGTGGACAACCGCACCCTATCCCTGCGCCGGGCCGAGGCGGTGCGCGATGCGGTGGGCGCATTCACGGACACAACAGCGCTGTTTGCGGTGGACCTTGAGGCCGACGGCTTTGGCGAGGCGCTGCCCATGGCCTGTGACGACGATGCCTGGGGGCAAAAGGTTAACCGGCGGGTCGAGGTCTGGGTGCGCTAGTCGCTACAGATACCCTTCGCTGCGAAACGACAGCTCGCGCGACTGCCCGATGACCAGATGATCATGCAGCGTGATTGACAGCACCTCGGCGGCCTGACGAATACGCTCGGTCATGTCGATATCGGCTTGGCTGGGCGTAGGATCACCGGAGGGGTGATTGTGCACGAGGATCAGCGCGGAGGCGTTTAGCTCCAACGCGCGTTTGACAACTTCGCGCGGGTAGACCGGCACATGATCCACCGTGCCGCGCGCTTGCTCTTCATCAGCGATCACAGTGTTGCGGGTATCGAGGTATAGCACGCGAAACTGCTCGGTATCGCGGTGGGCCATGGTGGCCTGACAATAGTCCAAGAGCGCCTGCCAGCTTGAGACCACGGGCCTACCAATCACCCGCGCACGGGCAAGTCGGTGCGCCGCGGCTTCAACGATCTTAAGCTCTTGCACAACGGCCGGGCCCGCGCCGTCGATCCGCGCCAACCGCTCGGGCCGGGCCGAGACGACGCGATTGAAATCACCGAACGCATCCATCAGGCGGCGTGCAAGAGGTTTCACGTCTTGCCGCGGGATGGCACGGAACAGCACAAGCTCCAACAGCTCATAATCCGGCATTGCCGCCGCCCCGCCTTCCATAAAGCGCGCCCGCAATCGTTTGCGATGGTCGCGCAGATACGAGGGCGTCTTATCGACCGGCAGGGTTTCAAACAGCGAGGGGGTAGTGGCGGTGTCGCGGGGCATGCGCGAATGCTGCCCCGCCCGGTCTTAACGCATGGTTAAGGCTAAAGCCTCAGCTTTTCATGCTGTCCCAGAAGCTCTTGACCGCGGAAAAGAAATCCGAGCTTTCGGGGTTCGTGTCGGTCTTCGACAGCTTGTCGAATTCCTTAAGCAGCTCTTTCTGGCGCGCGGTCAGGTTCACCGGCGTCTCGACCGCAAGTTCGATGAACATGTCACCGGTCCCGCCGCCGCGCAGCATCGGCATGCCCTTGTGGCGCAGCCGCATCTGCTTGCCCGACTGGCTGCCTGCGGGCACTTTCACCCGGCTGCGGCCACCGTCGATCGTCGGCACCTCGATATCGCCACCCATCGCCGCCGCGGTCATGCTGACGGGAACACGGCAATAAAGATGCTGGCCCTCGCGCTGGAACAGCGGGTGTTCCTGCACCTCGATAAAGATGTAGAGGTCCCCGGTGGGCCCGCCGCGCATCCCGGCCTCGCCCTCGCCCGCGAGACGAATACGAGTGCCAGTTTCCACACCGGCTGGGATGTTCACACTCAGTGAGCGGTCCTTGCTCATGCGCCCAGAACCGTTGCAGGTGGCGCAAGGGTTTTTGATAATGTGGCCTGCGCCCGCGCACGTCGGGCATGTCCGCTCGACGGTGAAAAAGCCTTGCTGAGCACGGACTTTGCCCATGCCAGAGCATGTGGGGCACGTCACCGGCTCCGATCCACCTTCTGCGCCGGTGCCAGAGCACGTCCCG
>JBCCWO010000047.1:0-13900 GCA_039193455.1 Pseudomonadota bacterium | reverse complement strand
GGGGGGGGTGGGTTTTTTCGGTTGGGTTGGGTTGGTGTGGTTGGGCGCCCGGTGGGGGGGCGCCAACGCACAACCCTCCGCAAAACACGGGCTCACGCAGGGCCACGAAAAGGAATGATATGGAGCACGTTACAACCTTGATCATCGGTGCGGGCCACGCCGGTCTGGCCCTGAGCCGTGCCCTGACCCATCGCTCGGTAGAGCACGTGTTGCTTGAACGCGGAGGCCCTGGCCACGCGTGGCGTTCTGAACGCTGGGACAGTCTGCGCATGCTAACACCGAACTGGGCGAACGGGCTACCAGGCGCGGCCTACGATGGTCCGGAACCGGACGGATTCATGACGGCGACCGAATTTGCCGATCGCCTCGAACGCTATGCCCGCGCCATCGCGGCGCCGATCCGGCGCGGGGTGACAGTCACGCGCGTGACGCGCAAAGATGCGGGCTTTCGTGTGGAAACCGATCACGGCATCTGGGCGGCTGAGACGGTGGTCAACGCCACCGGCGCGACGCGCTTGCCCCGGATCCCGGCGTTGGCGCGTGATCTGCCCTCCGATATTGAGCAACTTACGCCACACAACTATCGCAACTCCGAACAGCTACCCGAGGGCGATGTCCTTGTGGTCGGCGCGTCTGCTTCGGGCGTGCAACTCGCCCGCGAGATCCAGTTGGCGGGTCGCCACGTGACGCTTGCCGTTGGCGCACATGTTCGGCTGCCCCGCCGCTATCGGGGGCGGGACATCGAGTTTTGGCTGCATCGCTCGGGCATCTACGACGAACGCGCGAGCGAGGTTGAAGATCTCGCCAAGGCACGGCGGCTGCCCTCGGCCCAACTGTTTGGCGGCGGCCCGGTCGATCTGAACGCGCTTCAGTTACTCGGCGTGGAGATTACAGGTCGTCTCGCGGCCATTCGCGAGGGCAAGGCGCTCTTCTCCGGCGGTCTGCATAACGTGGTGACGGCCGCTGATCTTAAGATGCACCGCACGCTGGATCGCATCGATGACTGGCTCGAAGGCCATGCCGAGACAAGCGGTCTTGCAACGATGCGACGCCCGGGACCAACCGCGATCCCCGATCAGCCGCGCCTCTCGCTCGACCTTAGACGTGGCACGGTAAAGGCGATCATCTGGGCCACCGGATATGCCGCGGACCATTCTTGGATGGATCTTCCCGTTTTCGATGCGCGGGGTCGCTTGCAGCATGATGGCGGCGTCTGCCCTTTGCCCGGTCTCTTCGTAACGGGTCTGCCGCTGCTCCGGCGCCGACGATCTCACCACATCTCCGGCGCTGCGGCGGACGCGCAAGACTTGTCTTACCTCATAACACAGCATCTGGACGCGCGCCGCGCGGCCTGATCGGGAGTTTCCGATGACATCTACAACAACCACACGAACTAAAATGACGAGGCCATACGGACACCGCTCTACCGACGGCCCCAAGACTTCGATCCTCGAAACAATAGGACGCACGCCGGTGGTAAGGCTCAACAACATGGGCCCCGACCACGTCACGTTGTACGCCAAGCTTGAGGGTGGCAACCCGATGGGGTCCGTCAAAGATCGCCTCGCCCTTGCAGTTATCGAAGATGCCGAGCGTCGTGATTTGCTGAAACCCGGTCAGACGGTGATTGAGGCGACGTCTGGCAATACCGGGATCGGTCTGGCGATGGTCTGCGCACAAAAGGGCTATCCCCTGATCATCGTCATGGCCGAAAGCTTTAGCCTCGAACGCCGGAAGCTATTGCGGTTCCTCGGCGCCAAAGTTGTGCTCACCCCGGCGGTCGAGCGAGGGACCGGAATGTTTCGCGCGGCCGAGCATCTGGCAGAGCAAAATGGATGGTTTTTCTGCCGGCAGTTCGAGAACGAGGTCAACGCCGAGATCCACGCAAAAACGACCGCGCAGGAGATCCTGGAAGACTTTGTGGACATTGGTCTCGACTATTGGGTCAGCGGATTTGGCACAGGCGGTACGCTGAAGGGCGTAGCCGCTGGACTGAAGGAGCAAGGCTCTGGCACGAAGATCGTGGTGACAGAGCCGGAGAACTCGCAAATCCTTGCAAGCGATGTCCCGCAGAAGCGCCGTAGCGACGGTGCAGCGGCCCGCAGTCACCCGAACGCGCGGGCGCATCCGGTGCAGGGTTGGTCGCCGGACTTCATACCGAAACTGGCGGAGGATGCGCGCGGCGCGGGGCATATTGATCGTTATCAGCCCGTCACCGGTGCAGAAGCGCTGACGGTTGCCCAAGAGCTTGCTCGCCGTGAGGGCATCTTCTGCGGGATCAGCGGCGGCGCGACCGTGGCAGCCGCTTTGGCCCTGGCTCACGAGGTTCCGGCGGGCAGCACGATACTGGCGATGATCCCCGATATTGGCGATCGGTATCTGTCGACCCCGCTATTCGATCATGTTCCCGTCGATATGACCGACGAAGAGCAGGCGATCGCAGACGCAATTCCCCCAAGACCAAAAAGCGCGTCCGCGAAGGCGCCGCCAGCCCCTGTCTCGCCCGAAGCTGTGGACTTTGTGGAGGCGGCAGTCAGCGACGCATCCTCACCCGTTGTGATGTTCGGGTTTGAATGGTGCGAGTTCTGTTGGTCTGTGCGCCGGCTTTTTGACGATACGGGCGTGTCATTCGCGTCGGTCGATGTCGATGCCGCAGGCTATCGTGAAAACGATTGGGGTGGCGAAGTCTTACGCGCGCTCTTTGCGAAAACCGGGATCCGGACCGTGCCGCAAGTCTTTATTGGTGGCGTGTTGGTTGGGGGCGCGACCGAGGTTCTGGCGGCCGCAGAAGATGGATCGCTCACCCGCCGTCTGGCTAGCTTAGACAAATCCATCGCGTTCCCCGAGGTGCCGGAGGCAATGGACTACCTGCCCAAGTGGGTGCGCCGGGCTCCAAAGAAAACGCGCGCTCAGCGAACGCCGATGACCGCTCATGGGTAGCCACACGCTTGATTTCGAGACCACGCGGACGTTGCTTGATCGACCGATATGGTCCGCTCTCTCCACCCGCCAGACTGGCTTCGTCGTATCCGCGGGGGCATGCCGCACCTATCAATCGGACGTGGCCCCCTTTGCCGCAATAGATCCTGCGCAACCGGCCGACACATCGGGCGTTGTCGACCTCATGAGCAAGGGGGCATGCGCTCTGACGTTCATGCAAGCTGATCCGGTTTCCATCGCGCCAGGGACAACGCCGACGTTGCGTGCGCAGGGCGTGCAAATGTGCCTTGAACAACCATTGCAGGATGTCGCTAACGACGACATCGTAGCGCTTTGGCCAAAGCATGTACCCGATATGCTACGGCTGGTGGCCGAGACTGAGCCGGGCCCGTTCTTTGCGCGCACGCACCTGCTTGGGTCGTATTGGGGTATCTTCGAGAAAGGGTGCCTGATCGCGATGGCCGGAGAGCGGATGCGGCTACCGGGGTTTTGCGAGATCAGTGCGGTTTGTGTCGATCACTCCGCGCGCGGGCGCGGGCTGGCACGGGCGCTTGTCGCACGCGTAGCCCAGACGATCCTTGCGCGTGGCGACATGCCGTTTCTGCACGCCTATGCTGGAAATCGCCCGGCAATCGCCCTCTATCACTCAATGGGGTTTCGCATTCGCCGCCACATGCACATCGTCACGCTGGCGCGTGCAAGGGCATAGGCGATTTAGGATTGGGCCGCCGCCTAAGCCGCCAGCGCGTCCCGCTGAAGACGGTGAAGGCGGCGGTCCTGATGCAGCGTGCGAAATCCATTATCCGTGGTCAAAATGCACGCATGCCGCCAACCGCGATCGGTCAAGAATCTCAACCGTTGCAATGCACTCGTTTCATCGCCGAGCTTGGCAAAGCCGATGGCGCGATAGTATTCCAGAGGGCTTTCGTGGTGCGGCACGTCTTCCAGTGCCGCGCGCGCAGCACGCGTGTCGCCCAACTGCGCCAGGATCGGACCAAGTGCATATCGGGCCCGTATGGAATACGGATCCAATTCTAGCTCCGTCCGGATCTGTCGCAGGGCTCGGCGTGCATACACCAGGCTCCGTTGGGGATCCGACTCCTCAAGGATGCGCGCCGCAAGCATTGCTGCGCCGTAGCCTAGCGGTGACAGATCGGCCGCCCGCGCGGAGAGGGTTGCCGCTTGCCCGAAGCGGCCCGTACCCATGAGCATGATGGCCGCTTCGAGGTGTACTTCGGGGTCGCGCGGGGCAAGCGCCAAAGCCCGCTCAAGCGATCTCAGCCCATCTTCTGTTTGGCCCACGAAGGTTCGAAGCGCGGCCTGGGTTACATGCACGTGCGCAAGGGTGTGATCCAATGCAAGCGCGACCTCAACCTCTTCCATCGCGGCCTCTAGCACATGCGTGCCTTCCGACCAGAAGATATGGCGTTTCATCAAGGCGAGCGCCCGCAATCCACGCGCCTCGGCGTAGTTCGGTGAGACTTCTGCCGCCTGGTCAGCGAGGGCAACAAAGCTGCGCTGCGATCCCTCATCGCCGCGGTGAAAGCATGCGCGCGCTTCCAGGCACAGCGCGTAGGCGTCAATTGAAAAGGCTGGCTCTGGCGCAGAACGCGCTGGCGGTTCGTCAGCGCGCGTCACGGGGGCAGTAAACATGTAGCCGCCGCCCGAAACCGTCGCAATGAGCGCGCGATTGCTAAACTTGCGGCGCACTTCAGCGACCACCTGTGTGAGGCTTTCGTCGCTTGCGAATACGCCCGGCCAGATTTCTTCCAAAAGTTCGGTGCGTGACTTGACGATATGCGGAGTGCGCGCGAGCGAGCACACCAATCGAACCGCTCGCGGCGAAAGCCGAACGGTTTTGTCCCCGCGTTTTGCCGTGCGTGAGGCGACGTCGAGCCGCCACCCGTCGAAAATCAGATGCATGGTAAAGCCCATCTGGGATAATCCCGCAGCGCTAGATGAAGCGCTTTTGATTGAACACCCCACATCGTGGCGCAACACGAATAAGTGAAATTGACCCGCTTATGAATGGCCTCCTCCGCGCTCGGCCAAGGCAGAACGCCCGCCTCCGGCATATCTTTTGCCGATGCCCAAATAGCTCTGGCGACTGTCCATAAGTCCGCCATGTAGCAGAGGCAAATTAATGGCCACTTTCTCCGCATTCTGGACCTCTTTCGCCATGGCGTCATGCCGTTGCAGCGAACGGCAGAAACGCAGGCTCAATCGCTGCACCGATAACAGCCCACGAATGTCAGATTTGGACCGGCACGAGACTAATCGCCAAAGACATACAGCGAGAACTACTTCGGTGCCCTCCCAAAAAACCGCAGGGCCGAGGCCCCGCAAGGTCAGGAAGCTCAGTTGAATCGAAGTCGCACCTTAGAGTTGCCAAAATGGCTTGCGGCTTTCGGCTTTGGCCTGCCCGGGCGTTAGACCAATGTCGCGCAGAATGCAATCGGGCACAGCAGCCAGATGTTTGCGCGTTCGCGAACGGATGCTCCAATTTGTGACCACCGTAGCCAGATAAACAAGGACTCTGGCCAGCGCGGGCACTCGATCGGCGGAGTTAAGCTCCAACAAGAGGTCTTTGGTGAGGGCTTGAGTGGTCATGGTGACCCTCCTTTCGCACTTTGTATTGATACAATTTGCCTTATAAGGGCGGTTATGCAATACAATAGACAAATTGAGTCGTGCAAAGAAAGAATTGTAGTGGGTACAAATTGGGAGCCATTTGTTGATCCATCACTGCGATCGAAGTATGAGGCTTTGGCGCAGGCCATCCGTGACGGAATTGTATCAGGACAATTGCAACCTGGATCAAAACTGCCGCCTGTCCGCGAGTTGGCCTACCAGGTTGGGGTAACGCCGGGAACGGTGGCGCGTGCATATTCGCTGATGATTAATGAGGGGCGCTTGGTTGCTGGCGTCGGTCGGGGAACCTTCGTAGCGGAGCGCACACCACGGTTTTCACCTGAACCGGGAGTCCCTTTGATTAATATGGTTGATGAAACCATAGCCGACTTTCGCAGCAGTCGTGTTCCGGATGTTGGGCAGGGGCGCGTTATTGACGCCGCCATGATGCGCGTTGCGCAATCCCACCGACGGCGACACATAAACTATCCGACCCCTGAGACAGACCTGGAAGTGCGTACCGCCCTGATAGATTGGCTATCACACGTAGATCTAGGGGCTTTCGATGCCTCTCACATTGTGCTTGCAAACGGGGCGCAAAATGCCTGTTTGATGTGTTTCATGGCCATTTTGACCGGCGCAAACCCTGTCATTTTGTGCGAGGACCTAACCTATCCTGGCGTTCGTCACGCAGCACGTTTGTTGCGTGCAAAAGTGATAAGCGTGCCCATGGACGAACACGGCCTCATCCCTGAGGCGTTGGCGCACACCTATCGCCAAAACGGCGGGCAGGTGCTTATCACATCCCCTTCCGTTCACAGTCCGACGACCATTTCGACCCCCTTGGACCGCAAGCTTGCGATTGCTGATGTGGCACGTTCACTGAACCTGCGGATCATCGAAGACGACTGTTATGCCCCGCCCAAATGTGAAGTGCCGAGTTACCGAGAAATTTTGCCGGAACAGACCTATTACGTGTCATCGTTCACCAAATCAGTGAGTGGATCACTGAGGTTCGGATTTGCGGTTTCACCCTCTGGACAGGGCGACATGCTTCGGCAAGTCGCGCAGTCTGCTTTTTATGGCGTTGCGCAGCCGATCTCCGATCTGTGCACACTTCTTCTCATTGAGGGGCACGCAGCTGCAATTCGAACTGACGCGTACGCCGTAATCGCCGAAAGAGTTCGAGCGTCGGTTAACAAACTTGGTTCTTGGAACATAGCTTGGCACGAGGATGCGCCTTTCGTCTGGCTTACCTTGCCAGAGCGGTGGCGTTCTGCGCGTTTCACGGCGGCATGTGAGGCTCAAGGTGTTCTTGTCAAACCGGCTGACGAGTTCGCGCTTCCTGCGGACAAGGCTCCAAACGCCGTACGCTTGTCTGTCGGAACCGTGAACTCCGAAAAGGTGCTAAATGATGCGCTTCTCAAAGTAGACGCCATACTGTCCAACCCACAAAGCCGAATTGAAAGCTGAAGGGAAAGCTCAACCAATTTGCGACTTCTGGCCGGATGTTACTCCGCGCCGCGGCACCTAGACGGTTGACCGAGAGCCGCCATTGGGACACACGCAACAAAGGTTCCCTTTGTCCCGCAGACCGTCAGTTCTAGCAATCTCGGTTTTTGGCAGCGCAGCGAATGTAAGCAATGTGGGCTGCGAACGCAGCATGTTGACCGGTCGGTGAATGGCAGGTTTAGGGCCGTCTGTGATGGTCGCCGGAAGTGCAACCACGCAGATGCTGCGCCGCATCCGACTGCGGTGAAGAGCCCATTCTCACCGATGCTGCGCGGCACACCAACGTCCGCTTGTTAAAAGTTTTCGACGGAAATCGTAAGGCCATTCGTTCAACAGGTATGATTGACGGAGGGGCCTATGTCCAAGAGCGAACGACTAATACCTGCCATCGCGATTGTCGTGTTCTCAGTGCTGAGCTTAATGGCAATAGAAACATCCGAGACACTGACCCCAGACGGAAGTTCGCCTTCCGAGCGTCTTTCGGTTGCGCTAATTTCCATGGTTTCCCCTGACTCTAACGACAGGCAGATCCTCTCAAACGCAAATACCTTGGATTCAAGGTAGTTTTCGTTAAGCTGTCCGTATGACCAAAAAGCCTTACAAATTTCACTCGCTGTTACACAGCGCGGACATCCTGGAAAAACGGTTGGCGACCTTGCTGACGCCAGTTGGGATCACGCCAAGGCAAGCGCGGATCCTCAATGCTCTCAACCGGGTTGGGGAGGTATCCCAGACTGCACTGACTGAGCAGTTCGATGTCACCTCCGGAAGTATGAGTACGATGATCGATCGCTTGCTCAAACTGGGCATGATCGAACGCCGCAAGAACCCCGAAGACCGGCGTGGCGACCTCATATCCATCACTGATCAGGGTGTGGCGGTCCTGCACGAAGTGCGGGACGCCTGGCAGGACATTGATGAGCTCATCGAGGAAAAGCTCGGTTCAGATAAGGCGGCGCTCCTGACCGAGCTTACCCGTGAACTGAAGTTTGCGCTTGGAGGCCGCGTTCCCGGCAAAGACCTGAAGCTCTCAGCAAACAAAACAACGAAGCGGAGAAAAACACATGAAACTTGAGGTCATAGCCTTTGCAACTGTGGCACTTGTTGCAACAGCATCTCAGTCGCTTGCCGAGCAGCCGAACTTACAAACGCCGTCGCCCGTTATCTACCTCGCCGACAACCTCGACGAAGTAGACCAGCTTGGGTGGTGCATTGACACGCTTGGCAGAGGGTTTGCGGAGCGATTGCAAGCGCACTCTTGCAAGCCTCAAGGCGGCGACGTCCAATTTTCGATCGATGCCCAAACGGGACAAATCCGATCGGTCGAATACCCGGAATACTGCATGGCGCATCGGCCTAACGACGAAAGCACCTTTGCCCTGGCCACTTGCGATGCGACCGCGACCGATCAGCAATTCGTTTACGATTCCGAAGAGCGCACCATACGAACGAATGAGGACGGAACCAACTGCGTCTCAGTAGGTGAAAACAGCCGTTCCGCTGGTCCTTTCATGTCGCGGACACTTCTGTTGACCGATTGCGCAACAACGGACGAGGCATTCAAAGAGTGGGTCGTTCTACAATGATGCGAGCCGCTGAGGTCATCTAGTGATGCGGGTCTTGTCCTTCATCAGGCAGAACTGGCTCCTGGTCGGTCTTTTCCTTGGATCGATCAGCGTGGCGCTGTGGTTTGCCTTTCATACGATCACGGACGCGCTCTATTTCAACGACCCGCGTAACGTCGATGTTGCTCTGAAGCCCTGGATGACACCGCGCTATGTGGTGCTGACATATGATCTTCCGCGCCCCTTGGTGATGGAGCTTCTGGAACTGGACCCCGACAATGACCGGGGCATTCGTTTGGAGCGTCTCGCACGGGAACGCAACATCTCAATGGACGACCTGACTGCCCTAGTCCGCGACGCGGCAACCGCGTACCGGGAGAGCCAGGAATGACCGAGACCGTTCTCGCACTCGTCCCGGACTACGGTGTGTTCCTGGTGTTCGGTGTTGTGCTGCTGGCCTGCCTGGCCGTGCCGTTGCCCGCTTCGGTGTTGGTGTTAACATCGGGGAGCTTTGCCGCTGCAGGAGACATTTCTCTTTTGACTGTCTTCTTCGCAGCGACTGTCGCCTATGTCCTTGGCGATCAACTGGCCTACGGTCTCGCGCGCAAGCTCGGTCCTTCGCTTCTTTGTTTTTTCGAACGATCAGAACGTACCGCGCCTGTCGTTGAAAAGAGCAAGGCATTGCTCCAGCGTCGCGGTGCCTTAGCGGTTCTGATCAGCCATACAATTCTGAGCCCGGCCTGCCCCTATGTCAGCTACCTCAGCGGCGCAGGAGGCCTGAACTGGCGGAGCTTTACATTCGCCGCGATCCCCGGCGCGCTGATTTGGACAGCGATGTATGTCGGTCTTGGTTACACCTTCGCATCCCAGCTTGAGCAGGTAGCCAGCATTCTCAGCAACTTCTTCGGTGTGGTTCTCGCCGGAGCCGTCGCGGTGGCGTCGGTCATTCTTCTTATGCGCCGATGGCAGTCGCAGGCCGTTGCGCAGGGACAAGAACCAACCTCCTGACCACCCACCACTGCAATCAAAAAGGACGAAACCGTGAAATACCGCCTCCCAATTCTCACCGCTTCGCTGGTCGTTGCAGGCAATGTGGCACTGGCTGAGCCCAACGTCCTGTTGATCATCGCCGACGACATGGGGCTGGATGCCTCGCGATGCTACGATGTTGGAAACCAACAGGCTCCAATGCCGAACATTGAAGCCATGTGCGCAAGCGGCCTCGTATTTGATAACGCCTACGCTCAACCCACCTGTTCACCGACGCGGGCGACAATCATGACAGGGCAGTATGGCTTTCGCACAGGCGTCGGCGCGCCGATTGCGCCTGACGGCAGCGACGATCTGGACCCCGATACGCTTACCTTGTTCGATGCCCTGGCCCCAACCGGATACGCGGCAAATGTCATTGGGAAATGGCACATCACCGGCCGCGACATGGGCTATGATTTGCCCGAGCAAATGGGCGTTCCTGACTACTTTGGCCTCTTCTATGGCGGTGTGCAGGATTACTTCAATTGGACGGCTATTGAAGATGGCCAGGAGGTCCAGATCGAAGGCTATGCGACGACCGTGATTACAGATCGCGCGATCGGATGGATCAATGAGCAAGACAGCCCATGGTTCCTGTGGCTGGCCTACAACGCGCCGCACTCGCCATTTCATCTGCCACCGAACGATTTGCACAGCTTCGATGACCTGCCGGGTGACGAAGCCTCCGTCGATGAAAACCCATTGCCGTACTACCAAGCCATGCTGGAGGCCTTGGATACGGAAATCGGTCGCTTGCTCAACTCTTTGAGCGAAGAGGAGCGTGCAAACACTGTCGTCATGTTCATTGGCGACAACGGCACGCCCAACCAGGTTCTGAACGGCCTCTACGGAGACCATCAAGCCAAGGCGACACTCTACGACAGCGGAACACATGTGCCCATGATCGTCTCCGGCCCCGGAATTGAAGCAGGGCGTACCGATGCGTTCATCAACACATCCGACCTGACCGCAACCATCGCCGGTTTGGCAGGGGCAGATTTCGCCTCGCCCGACTCTTACGATTTCGGTCCGGTGCTGTCTGGTGGGGATGGCAGCCGCGACTACATCTACACCGACCATTTCACCAATCGTGAAACGCGTGGCGGCGGCATCTACGGATGGGCCGTGCGCGAAGGTGACTACCGCCTTGTGGTGCCAAGGGATGCCCCTGCAGAACTTTTCGATTTGTCGTCGGACCCGTTTGAGCAAACCAACCTCCTCGCAGATGGCGACACGGAAGAGTTCCTCGCAATTGCGGCAAACCTGCAGGCGCGCCGCGACGCATTGGTTGAGACAGCCAACTAAATCGCGCGTCGGGCCGCCGCGGTCCGACGTAGATCAAACCTTTCGCCAGCCTCGGTTTTCCGCGCTGACGAGGCAACCAACAGAAGAAGTCGTGGAACGCATTTTCATCCTCAGTCTTGTTCTTTCGAACGCGGCTGTAATTGCACAAGCCCATGAACACGATGCCGAACGTGTCGCAGACATCGTCGCGATGTTTGCCGAGGACGCCATAGTGGGAACGCCATCGATTGTGGACTGCAAGCTCAGCGGCGGCACCGACAGCCACTGCGTTGCCATCACGGTGACAGGCAACCCGGTTGATCATGCCACCGGTCCATGGTGTCCGACCAACATTGCGCAAGCCGGCGCAGACGTGGGCGGCGTCTGGCTCGACCAGGATACCGTCTTTGAGGTGGATGGCGACTTCATCCAGTCACTTCCTGAAATCTATAATGATGAGGTCTGGCAGCTCTACAACCCGGAGACCGGAGAGGTACGTGTTACCGACACGCTGGAAAGCTGCACACTTGCTGCAAGGCCGCGCGTTGATCCCGGCTACAACAACTACTGCGTCCAGTGCGAGCTGAGTTACATGGAAGGCAAGACCGAACGGACCTACGTCATCCCGATCACACCGGTTGCGGCTGATGCAGCACGACCCATCGACGATCTAGGCGCGGGCGTGGCGCTCAACGGAGTGCGCATTGATGGCCCGGCACCCGCCGATGCCATTCTCGCGGCCCATACGATTGCGCCCTTTGACGATTGCGGTGGGCATGTCAATCTTGGCGTCGGATACCACTACCACGCTGTCACTGGCTGCTCGAAAGAGGTCGCCGCAGCGGTCGCCGGACATGCACCCATCATTGGGATCGCGATGGATGGACATATGCTGCACGCTCAGCTGGACGCTAACGGAACCGAACCAAGAGACCTTGACGTTTGCCGCGGCCATTTCGTCGAAGGAATTGGCTATCACTACCATGCCAACGAAGCCTCACAAAATGCGATCATGACGTGCCACACCGCACAGGTGGGCTGTTCCAACGCAGGTTCCGAAACCAATTGCGATGCGACCCAGCCCCTGCGTCGCAATCGACCGTAGCCAGACTTTGACAGGAGGAAAGTCACAGTAAAGTCAGGGAAAACTGACACTCAACACAGCAAGGAGAAAACAATGAACGAACAAACACCTATGAAACGGCTCACGGCGGCAGATTTCGATCAGGACCTGCTGGATCTTTATGACTACTATGTTCACGGCAAAGTCTCGAAGCGTGAATTTCTGGACCGCGCGGGCAAATGGGCGGTTGGCGGCCTGACGGCCATGGCAATCCTAAACTCGCTTTCCCCCAATTACGCCCTCGCCCAACAGGTCGCAGAAGATGACGCCGACATCGTGGGAGAGGACATCGTCTATAGCAGCACCAATGGGACCGGCGATATCACCGCCTATCTTGTCCGCCCGGCCGAAATCGATCCTGAACGGCCGCCCGCGGCTGTTCTCGTGGTTCACGAAAATCGCGGGCTCAACCCGTATATCCGCGATGTTGTGCGCCGTCTGGCCAAGGCCGGTTTTATCGCCATGGGTCCTGACGGTTTGTCGTCGCTTGGTGGCTATCCGGGCACCGATGACGAAGGCCGCACGATGCAGCGTACGCTGGACCAAGGTCGGCTACTAAACGACTTTTTTGCGGGCTTCGAATATCTACAAGCCCTCGACGGGACGAATGGCAAGGTGGGTGCAACGGGTTTCTGTTATGGTGGGGGTGTCGTCAGCAGATTGGCCGCCGCTTATCCTGAAATGGCTGCTGGTGTGCCTTTCTACGGCTCATTTCCAGACGCAGAACAGGTCGCTGGCATTGAGGCGCCACTGATGGTGCAGCTTGCAGCGCTCGACCAGCGTATCAATGCGATGTGGCCACCCTTCCAAAAGGCGATGGAAGCCAATGATAATATTTATCAGGCGCATATCTATCCCGGTGTCAATCACGGTTTCCACAACGACACGACCCCCCGCTATGATGCGGCGGCAGCAACCCTTGCGGAGGAACGCACGGTCGCATGGTTCCGCACCTATCTGGCCTGATTTGATCGGTTATATCTGAGCAATGTCAGGAAACTGGCATTGCAACAGGCCACTATGCTGAAAGCAGACGCCTACTTGCTAAACGCAAACGACGGCTAAGTCCGCACCTCAGAAATTGATCAACACCGATATCGAGCCGGTGCAGCGAATGGCGGCAATGCGGGCTGCAACCGCAGAATTCGGTCAATGTGTTGAACGTCCGGATCGGGCCGTGAGTGAAGGTCACCGAGATGGTTGGCTGTTTGGATGCTGCGCCGCATCCGATGTCTGCAACGAGCCCAAAGTACCGAATGCTGCGACCGTGACGAACGTCCGCTCTCATCAAGCGCGCCAGTTTGCTGCATCCATCGCTTGGTTGAGCCTGCCCGGGGTTACCACTGCATCAGCCTCAGGCCTTTGGCCGTTCAGCAATCGGAAAACGTCTTCCAACTCAACGGTCCATGCCTCCAGATCGCCACCTGATCTGACAAAGAGCAGAGCCGTTTCAGTTTGGCTGGCCTCTCCGGGTGTGACCCCAACCTGCTCGGCGACCCATTCCTTCATCTCAACCAAATCTTGCAGAGTGATCAGACCGTCACGCGCTCGCATTTTGGAGATCTCCCGCAATTCAGGAATGAAGTTCTGATAAAGGTCATCATGCGAGATGCCCGGCACCTGATCGAGGCGATAGATGTCAGGTGCTTCATGCCGCAGGACCGCCCACAATCCCTTTTGGGAATAGGTGACCATCGTCGCCACAATCAGAGCCATTGAGTAGCTCTGACCATTGTCCTCGCAGCCTCGCGCAAACGTCCAAACATTCGTTGTGTCCGGCGGGTTCATCGCGAGGAAGGGGCAGAGGATCGCG
>JBCCWO010000046.1:0-14650 GCA_039193455.1 Pseudomonadota bacterium | reverse complement strand
TGACATCTCAAACTTAGAGATGGACATTTTTCACCTTGGGCAGCGCGAACGGTACTGGCCCGGTCAGAGCGAAGCGCCTCGAGACTTCCTTCCCGGTGGTGTCATTGAGGCGACCTACACATCCGCTACCTATGATGCGCCTAACTTAGAGCATGGGTATCAGAGCATAGAGTTGCTGCCACTGACAGCGCTGGAGCGGGCTGAACAGACAGATTTCTCTGGCGATTGGGCTATGACCTTCGAAATGAATGATCCGACAGCGGGAAAGATCGCGTCTGCCGGGGTTTATGATGTGAGTGACCAGTGGTTTGAGATAGGTGTTGGCAACAACGGTAACTGGATTAGCGGTGAGCTGAAATTTGGCTCATTCTATACTAATTTTAGTGCCGCTGCGGATCTCATCGATGGGCAGGTCAACACTCTTACTCTAAAACATGACTCAGAAGCTGACACATTCACGTTTTGGCTCGATGGACAGATCATAGGCGAGACTGCCTACGATGGAGATCTCAGCGATTTGGATTTTGAAGCCTTACACATTGGCAAGCGCGCTCGGTGGTGGGCCGGTGAATCAGATGGTACCCGCGATGAGCTCAATAGTGGTGGTATTGAGGCTGCGTCATTCACTGACTTGGATGGCTTTGACTTTATCCTCTAGTCGTTTGAGATGGTTCGCAAGTGACCAGTTGAGCTTGCTAGTTCGATGGCTACGGCTGATCAGGGTCATTCCTTTTGAGTCTCTCCAGTTCTTTTGGTGCAGTGCTTCTGCAGCAGAAATCGTTCTGCATGTCCGGAAACGAAATATCGAGCTTAGAGCGCCTGCAGTTCCTCGACCATCTCGACCAATCCGATGGCCTCGGTATCCTCGCCTTTGGGGTAGCGGTCTTCGCCACCGTGAAGGATGAATGAGCGTGTTGGTTTGATATCCGCAAGAGCCTGGCGGAAACCTTTCTCGATTTTCGCGGAGAGGCCGCGTTTGATCTCGATGGCCCAGAGGCCGCGTTTACCGCCGAGATCGAGGACAAGATCGATCTCGGCACCGGCGGCGGTCCGGTAGAAATAGGCCGCGGTGCGGGTTGGCGCCACGCTCAGCATTGTTTCGATGACGAAGCCTTCCCAACTCGCGCCGACAACGGGATGCCCGAAGAGCTCATCGAGGGTCTCGATGCCAAGGAGGGCGTGCACAAGACCACTGTCGCGGATATAGGTCTTCGGAGACTTTGTCAGACGTTTGGTCGTGTTGGCATGAAAGGGCCGGAGACGCCGGACCAGCAGAAGATCGGACAGAAGCCCGATATAGCTCGTCACCGTGGGCGAGGTCAGGCTGAGATTGCGCGCAAGCTGCGCGGCGTTCAGCAGGTTGCCCTGGTTGTGGGCCAGCATGGTCCAGAGACGTTCAAGCGTTTCCGTTGACGCGCGCGCGCCAAACATTGGAATGTCGCGCTCGAGATAGGTTCGGATGAAGTTTTGCCGCCGCCGGAGGCTTTCTTCTTCGTCTTTCGCGATGTAGCTCCTCGGAAATCCGCCCCGCAGCCAGAGCGTGTTGCGGGTCTCGACGGATTGGTCCTGAAGCTCTGGCAAGCTCAAAGGGTTGAGATCGACATATTCGATGCGCCCAGCCAGCGTTTCTGATTGGCGCATGAGATCAATTGAGGCCGATCCAAGCAGCAAAAACCTCCCAGTTGCCTTGCCTTTCCGTCGTCCTTGATCGATCAGGCCGCGGAGCGCTTCGAAGAGATGCGGCATGCGGTGAATCTCATCGAGAATGACCAGCTTGTCTGCATGGAGTTGCAGGAACTGCGCGGGATCGGAGAGCTTATCCCGATCCGCCATGGCCTCGAGGTCGAGATAGATCGAAGGGCGGGTCTCACCGATCTCAAGCGCCAGGGTCGTTTTGCCAACCTGGCGAGCGCCAATCAATGCAACCGCGGCTTCGCGGTCCAGGGCATTGATCACACTATGTCGTTTGGCACGGGGTATCATCCCTGCAATTTTAAAATACTGATTTAGTTTTGCAAGGAGACTATATTCCTAGAACTTTCGGGGGATTGGTGTGTTTGCGCGTCCCATCCGGGACCGGGCTCGCGTAAGCGGAGCCTGCGCTGATCGCTGGTCTCCGCCCTCCGGGCTTTGATCCCTCGCGCTTTTATTGGGCCTGCGGCCCCCTGGCCGTCAAGGCCAAGCCCTGCGCTCCGCTTGGGCGGAAAGCCCGGACCGTGGCTCGCTCCCGCTGGTCCCTGTGCCCGCACCACTTCCGGTCTTTCCGGCCCTGACAGCCGTCCCCCGCTCATTGCCGCGTGGCTAGTCGGGTTGCATGCGCAACCCGTATTCGAAGGAAAGGAAAAGTCCATGACGACAGTGCTTTACGCCCAACCCTATGACATCTCAGCGACAGGGTTCCATTTTGAAGATGCAGACGATTATGCCGGGAAAGCCACGGCCTTGCGGAACGCCCATGGCGATCCCGTCGAAGAGTTCGAAATCCAGTTCATCGATGGCAATTCGATAGACGCGGCGCTGGTGCAGGCCGTCGGGCTGCATCAAGGCGATCTTGCGGTGTTCTTCGAGAAGATCGACCGCTGGGACGAGACCGACAAGCAGATCGTCATCATCGCGGCTGGTGAATGCGGCTATGACTTCAACTGGCACACCACCGAGCCCGGTGAGTTCGAGGTTGACCTCTACGGCATGTCCAGCCTGCGCGATCTTGCCGAGGCCTTCGTCGAGGAGGGTCTCTTCGGCGACATCCCCGAACGGCTGCAATTCTACATCGACTTTGACGCCATCGCCCGAGATTTGAGCGTCGATTACGCCGAGACCGAGATCGCTGGCGGACATCTGATCTACCGCTGCGGATGAGTGCACCCGAGAGCCCTTGGGCGTCTCGCGGCGCAGGAGGGTTCCGGGGTGCACTCCCGCACCTGCATTTGAAAAGGAGACAGTCAATGCAAATGGCACATATCAACCTCGACGATCTCAAACCCGCCAAGATCAATGTGAGGAAGCGCGGTGGCAAGGAGGTGGCCGATCTGGTGCCGAGCATCCGCAGCCTCGGGCTGATCCAACCCTTGCTGGTGCGCCCCAATTGCGATGGATATGAAGTCGTGGCCGGGCAGCGGCGCTATCACGCGCTTCGTCAATTGGCCGAAGACGGCATCATCGACCCAGTCCCATGTGTTGTCATGAACAGCGATGACGACGCGACCGCGGTTGAGGCATCGCTGGCCGAGAACGTGGCGCGCCTGCCCATGGATGAGATCGATCAGTACAAGGCCTTCTCGGCACTGGCGAAACAGGGCATCAGTGTAGCGGAGATCGCCTCTCGCTTTGGCGTAACAGACCGGCTGGTGACGCAAAGGCTGGCCATTGCCAACCTGATCGGCCCAGTCCTGACGGCCTATCGTCGGGACGAGATCAGACGCGAGGATGTGCGCACCCTGACCATGGCGAGCAAGGCGCAGCAGAAGACATGGATGGACTTGTTGCGGTCTGAAGACCAATACGCCCCGACAGGCCGTGCCTTGAAACACTGGCTGTTTGGCGGGGCAACCATTCCTGTGAGCAACGCTCTTTTTGACGTAGAGGCCAGCGGTCTTGTGGTGATTGGTGACCTCTTCGGCGATGCCAAGTACTTTTCCGACAGCGCAGCGTTCTGGCCGCTGCAATCCCAAGCGGTTGCAGAGATGGCCGAGCGCTACCGTGCCGAGGGCTGGGTTGATGTCGTGGTCCATGAGGTTGGAGAGCATTGGCAATCATGGAACTATGCCGATGTGGTCAAGGACGATGGCGGTGAGGTGCACATCACCATTGCCTGCGACGGTGAGGTCGCTTGCCATGAAGGCGTGCTGGACCGCGATACCCTGAGAAAGCGCGAGACGGCGAAAGCTTCCGGCGCGGAAGAAGGCGCAGTTGAACGCCCGGAACTGACCAAGGCCATGCAGCGCTATCTCGACCTGCACCGCCATGCCGCTGTGCGGTATGATCTGCTGACACAGCCCGGTGTCGCCTTGCGATTGGCAGTTGCGCAGATGATTGCGGGATCGGACCTCTGGTCCGTCGAAGCCGAAAGTCAGAAAGCCCCGAGCGAGGCCAATGCGGAGTCATTGGCAGAGAACACCGCCCAAGCTGCCTTCATCGCGAAACGGGCCGAGATCGCGAAGCTGCTGGGTTTTGAAGACGGCGAGATCATCGTGCCCCGCAAAGAGGATTGGGGGCTTGCACGGGATGTGCATGTCTTCTTTGCAAGGCTGGTTGAACTCAGCGATGACGACGTTCAACGCATCCTGACATTTGTCGTGGCTGAAACCTTGGCTGCGGGCACCGCGATGGTGGAGGCTTTGGGTGTGCGTCTCGGCACGGATATGGCCCAGCACTGGTCGCCGGACGACACCTTCTACGATCTTTTGCGTGACAAACCAGCGATCAACGCCATGTTGAAAGAGATCGGCGGCAAGGCGGTCGCGGACGGCAATGTCACCGCCACGGCCAAGGCGCAAAAGACGATCATCAAGGACTATGTCTCTGGAACCCGTGAGGGCGGCAAGACGGACTGGCATCCCCGGTATATGGCCTTCCCGATGATGGCCTACACAAAGCGCGGTGGCCTCACCGCCATCGAGAACTGGAAAGCCATCAAGAAGCACTACGTCTAATTCACCCTGCCCGGTGCATCCCGCGCCACCCCGTCCGGCACTCCGCCGGGCGGGCTTTTTTGCGCCCTCGGAAAATCGCGCCCGGCCCCATGGAGGGGACCGGGCGACCGCTTTTCCTTTGGAAACGCGATACTCCGAAAGCGCCAGGGACGGTCTTTATCAGCACATGCTAGGACCTGATCGCTGTGGTGGGTCGCGCCCAAAGTCGCGGCGGTGCTGTGCATCGAACCATCGCGGGCGATCCTTGTTGCGGACAAAGAGTTGCATGGCCGACCGGTGCCGGGTCATCGCGACATAAGCGAGATGCCGATCCATGGAGCGCGAGGCCAGGACATAGGCCTGATCGACGGTCGCGCCCTGGGATTTGTGGATCGTCACGGCATAGCCGTGGTCGAAATGCTGGTAGCGCCGTGGATCGACGGTGACCTTCTGCGGCGGGTCGCCGTCAAGCGTCACCACCAGTTTTGATCGTCCAACATCTTCTACTGTGCCCAGCATCCCATTCTTGACGCCGAGGTCTCGGTCATTGCGCCCGAAGACGATCCGATCTCCTGCGGCAAAGGCCCGTGGCCCGGTCGCTGTCTCATGGAGGACCTCTGACCGAGGCTCGTCACTGGGCCGCAGCGCCGCCCGGATCGCCTGATTGAGCGCATGCACGTCTTTCCGGCGATGGGCGAAAGCCAGCCGTGAACGGGCCTCGCCATCGGCTGCATTATCCATCGCATAGGTCTCGACAAGGGCGTCGAAGGCGTCAGTGCCTTGGGTGACCGCGCCTTTCTTCGCGTATGCCGCAACAGCCTCGGCTACGCGGCCCGCCGCAAGATCGCGGGAGGCCTTGCGTTGCCAGCCGTCTTTCTGGCGATGAATCTCCGTGAGCCGCGCCGCGCCATGGGTCGCGATGAGATCCCGGAACGGTGTCCCCGCCTCGATGGGCTGCAGTTGATCGGGATCGCCGATCAGCACCAGCTTGGCCCCGATCTCGTCGATCTTCTGGGCGATCCGGGATAATTGCCGGGTTCCGATCATCCCGGCTTCATCCACGACCAGCACATCGCCTTTGGCAATCGGCGTGTTGCCGCTCTCCCAGCTTGCCTCCAGGGAGGCCAGGGTCCGGCTTTGAATCCCCGAAGCACTTTCCAACCCGTCCGCGGCTTTGCCTGCGAGGGCCGCGCCATGGACGGTGATGCCTTGCCGCCGCCACGCATCGGATGCTGCGGCGAGCATGGTGCTCTTACCAGCCCCGGCAAGACCGACCACCATCGCGAACTGGCGCTCACCTAGGATGTGTTCCAATGCCGAACACTGTTCCGCGCTGAGCTGTCCCCCGAACGCCCTGCGCAGGACGGCGTTCTGGGTGGCTATGGCCTGATTACAATGCTCACGCCCGACGCCAAATCCAGAACGCGCCGCCATGCGTCGGGCAGTCTTGGTCAAGGCTGCTTCGGCAGCAAGATAGTCCTTGATTGTGTACTCGGCGTGCGGACCTTCGCCGAGCCGCACAAGGCTGGGCGATGTCAGCGCCCGATCCGCCAGCTCTTTCAGCACCAGCGGATCGTCGATCCGTTTGATCAGTTCCCGAAGCACATCGGCCCGGTCAAACCTTGAACTGGTTTTGGATATCTCCGCCAGCACCCGCGCTGGATTGCGAATGAGCTCCGCCTTAGAGAGCGGAAGATCACTTTCAGCGTCGTGCAGAACCTGACGGGGATCAGGCCCGGTGGCAGTGCCGAAACCGGCACTAAGTCCAGACCGCGCAAGCTCCCGCTGCAGCGCCCGCCGCTCCGCGAGATGTTTGGTGATGAGCGCCTGTTGTTCCGCGCGGTCGCGACTCTGTGCAGCAGCGAATGCGGCCTTGGCGTCCCGCACAAGGGCATCATAGCGCCCCGTCATGCGCAGGAAGACAGCCCTAAGACCGCGCGGCAGAGCGGCTTGCCGCGCCTTCAACTCGGCGATCCGTCGAACCTCCTGCTCTTTAAGAAGATTAGCCCGTTCTGTGCGCTGAGCGGTGACGAGATTCTGTCGCCTTTGCTCCAGGACCGGATTGTCGGAGACGGCCTTCGGTCGCGCCAGCACCACACCCTCGGCGAGGACCTCCTCTATGGAGGGCAAGCCTTCCTCTGAACCAAGCCGGGCGCGAAGCTCCTTTGGTTTGACGCCGCACCACCGCGAGAGGGACCAGATTTTACCGTCAACATCGACGCCAACGAATCCGCGTTGATCTCCTCGCGCCAGAAGAAAGCCCTGTTCCTTCAGGGCCGCCTCGAACGCGACGCGTGAGTCCGATCCATCCCAGCAACGCCGGAAGGTGGCTTTGAGCGCTTTGGGATCGCGCTCTGCGCGCTTGGCCTGTCCCGCCTCGGCCCGGCTGTAGTTTTGTGGATCCCGTTTGGCGGCCTCTTCGAACCCCGACGGCATGTCCCAGTCGTGAGTGCGGTAGAGCTCACGCGAGACATCCCCGAGTTTGCGTTTGTAGTGGGAGAGATTGATTGCCCGGAGCGCCGCTCCGTCGATCTTCGACCAGACGCAATGGGCATGCCGCCGTCCGTTCTTTTCATGGAATACGACGACCCGGGGCTGACCCACGAGCCCGAGCTTGCGCTCTGTCCTGGCGATCGCGTCTTCGAAAGCCTCGACCGGCACGGTTGGACCAATGGGCGGGTTGAGCGACAGCGAGAAGAGATACTTCTGGCACTGCGTTGCTTCGGCAATCGCTTCGATCTCGGCGAACGCGCCGCGCAGGTCATCGGCGATGAACCCCTCTACTGCGTGCACGGTGACATGGTCATTGTCCCTCGGGTTCATAAGATGGTGCGCCAGTTCTCCCCCGAAGGCCCGTTCATTGCCTTCGAGGATCATTGGCGCTTCCCGAGGGCCCGCATCAAAAGGCTGCGGATCGCCTTGAGATGCACGTTTGCCTCAGCGATCTGTGCCTTTGCAGTCTCATCGGCGATCAGCGCCCCGATATTGGCGTGATAGGCTAGTTGATTGAGATTGCTGGCGATGCGCGATTGTCCGAGCAGTGCCAAAGCCTCCGCCGCCGCTTTCTTGTCCGCCACCACATCCTTGGGCCGCTGTTTACGACGCTGAGCTTCCTTTGCGAAGAGACAGCCCCGGATATAGGCGCTCAGTGTCATGCCTTGCGCCAATTCTTCCAGCCTGGCCCGTTCTTCAGGCGTCAGCCGCAGAGTCACCGGAGACGGCGGTCGGGTTTTGGTGCGATTTCTGTCCTTTGCTGCAGTCCGAAACCGCGTCGGCATATCGTCGGTTGCCGAGCCCTCCACGCCGCTCATGGCGATGGCTCCATGGGATCGATTGGTGACGCCTGGGTTGCGTCTGGCGCGTCGACTTGGTCGTCTCCATCCGCATTCGCAGCCGCTTTGGCAAACGCAGACAGCCTGTGGATAACTTCCGGATCACTCTTGAGAACTGCAGCCCACCCCTCTAATTCTTCAAGAACAAGATTGAGCTGCGCGGGTTCTAGGTTTGTCCTCTCACCTGCACCATCTTTTTGCGCGAATTTTCTCAATGAAGTCAGTAAATAACTGAAAAACAACGATTTCTTTCGTTGACCGGGACTCATACATGGACTCATTATGGACTCAGAGCATGAGTCCTTGAGGCGGTTCTTCTCTGATAAAATCAGCGGTGCAATACGGCGCGGGAACGAAGTTGGGTTTCATAGGAAGCGCATTCCCTCCGTCGCAAGACATTTGTTTGACGGTAAAGGATCGCTCACCCACTCCATGAAAACACGAGACTTTGATGAAGCAAAAGCGCTTGCGTTTGAAGTTGATCAAAAAATTACCGCGGCGAAGACTCTATCTAAAAAACAGACTAAAGCAGAGGCGCTCCTCGCTGAGCGAATCTCAGCACTACCAGAAGATCTTCGTATAATCATTCTTGACGCCGGAGGGTTCGAACAACTGGTGCGAGAGCACGAGCACACGAAAGACGTGCTTAAGTGGGTAGACTGGGATGGAATTGCTGACAGTCCAAACCCAACTGAACTCGGAACTACGATTGCACAGGCGGAACACGCGGCACATCGCCATCAGATGGAGCTTCGTCACGATCAAGAGGCCCGGACGTTGAAAGCGCTTGGCAAGCTAACAACGAAAATCTACCCAGACATCAAAATGAGGAACATGTGGTTTACCCTGACCGTCGAGCCACAGTCGAAGGCTTCGGCTTAGCCGTCAACCTGATGATCGCATGCAGCGTCGATCACATCGTCTCTGCTGAACAGCCACTCGAGGCAGATGACTTGACTGCGTTCGAGGAGTGCTTTCAGTATCTTGCAGAGTGAACGTGAATCGTGTAACAAATAATCGCAGTCTACCTCAAATATATCTTGAGCGTCGCGGGCATGGCCTATCTAGGTTGGGTCTTATCCGGATCGGTTCAGGTCATTTCTGTGGTTGGGCTAAAGAGTAGTATGGTTCTTGGGGTGACGTGCTTCACTTTCCTAATGTTCGTACTTTTCTCAGTCCCTACCGTTCGGGCGCTAGTCCGCCTGGCTAGCGCAAGAAAAACTAGCGCAGGCTGACATTTTTGCTTGATTTTGTCAGTCAACAATCACTTCTCCGCCAAGCATTGTGAGTAAGAGGCATCTCAAATTCGAAGGATTCTCGATACAGCCGCCAACCGCCCTGAAACACGAGACAGGTGGGCACCGATGATTGCGCTGTATCAAGGTGCGAGCGGAGAATAGGCTGCCCAACTTCGACCTAAAGACATGACGAGTGCCGATTGTTTCGTTTTCACCGACGAGGGTGACAACGAGCGCCTAAAGAACGTAGCTGCATTTCGAACAGTGCCAGTGCCTCCGGCTTTGATCCGCGCTGGCTTGCTGGATTTGGTCGAACAGCGGAAGATCGAGAACGGTTTGACGCTGTTTCAGGAATGCATATCGAAGGCATGTATCGACCGAGCAGAATTTGTTCAGGTTAAGCCGCTAATTTGAATGCCTCTGTTCGCGTCTTCATCTCCCGCGCCTGGTGCGGACGCCGGTGATTGTAGAACTGGATCCAGTCGCCGATAGCGCGGCTTGCATGCACCAAGCTTTCGAAGCGCTGACGATGTACGCACTGTGAAGTGGCCCCAGCTTTTTGGACAGTTTCGCAGCGTTTCTAAGGTGTATCGCGTTTAGGTTTCATGCTGCTTTTTGCTCAGCCAAGCCCGCCCCATATGCGTCGTTCGGTGTCCGCTTATCAAGTGCGGAGTGGGGCCGCTTGGCGTTGTAGAAGGCCATCCAATCCTTGACGACCCGTCGGGCCTGGAAGCCATCGCTGATCTCTTCGAGATAGATCGCTTCCTGCTTCAGGGATCGCCAGAGACGCTCGATGAAGATGTTGTCCAGGTATCGCCCGCGCCCGTCCATCGAGATGCGCACACCAACCTCGGTCAATTTCGTGATTCAGGCCGACCCGGTGAATTGGCTGCCTTGATCCGCATTCATGATTTCGGGCGAGCCGTGTCTGGCGATAGCTTCGTGCAAAGCTTCGACGCAGAAGTCCGCGTGCATCGTATTGCTGAGCCGCCAACTCAGGACCTTGCGCGATGCCCAATCCATGATGGCGACCAGGTAGAGGAAGCCATTGCGCACCGGTACGAAGGTGATATCGGCACACCAGACTTGGTTGGGCCGGTCGATCTTCACCCCTCGAAGCAGATACGGGAAGACGGGATGCTCTGGGTGCGGCTGGCTAGTCCGAGGGCGTTTACAGATCGCTTCCAGCCCCATCTTGGCCATCAGCCGCCTGACCCGGTGCCGTCCGACAACGATTCCTTTCCGGCGCAGATGGGCTGCGATCTGGCGGCTACCGAAAAACGGATACTTCGTGAAGACCCGGTCGATCGCTTTCATCATTGCCAGCGTGTCGGTATCGATCCCGACCGGCGTATAGTAGAACGCTGACCGGCTCAGGCGAACCAGCTTGCATTGCTGACTGATACTCAGGTCAGGATGATCCCGTCTGATCACTGCGCGTTTCTTCTCGGGGCTCATCGCTTCAGCCCTTCGGATAAAAAATCGTTCTCGACCGCCAGCCTCCCGATCTTGGCGTGCAGCTCCTTCACTTCGGCCTGCGTCGGCCCTTCTGGCGCACCGCCACGCGCAAACACATCGGCCATGCCTTCCACCGCCTGGCGTTTCCACGTACTCACCTGGTTCGGGTGCAACTGATGCTTCGCAGCGATCTCCTGGATCGTCTTGTCGCCGCGCAGCGCTTCCAACGCCACCTTGGCCTTAAACTGGTCTGTAAACTTCCGGCGTTTCGCCATTCTCGTATCCCTTCAAAGGTTTGGGATACACCTTAGCCAGCTGTCCAGTTTTCCGGGACCACTTCAGACCTGACCAAACATCGACATTCGCCAATGCCGCTGCTGTGTCTGCTCCCTGCGCGATTGCAGCCATTCGCTCTGCTATGTCTGACATGGAACTGTCGGGACAAAGCGGCCTTTGGGCTTGCTGCAGCGAAGGTCTGGTTTGTGTGAAGCGCATGCTCTGTTTGTTAGACACCCATACTTCGTTCCTCGGCATACGCGGCGCTTTGATGCTGCAGCTGTTAGCGCTTCAGAAACCCGAGTATCGCAGTATGAGATTAGCTCGATCGCCATGGCCTAGCGACCATCTGTTGCGTTTGGAGTCTCGATGAATGCAAGGGGGAAGCCTGAGTCATCTCAGTCGCGCGGAGACGTCATGCAGACAGCGATTCAGTGCCAAAAACCCTTGCCAAGTATCGAACATCGCAGCAGATCGACAGGCATCGTTGCACAAGAGATTGTCGAAACGCTCCGGGCGCGACCTCACTTCGTCGTGCTGAGTGACATCGCAGCAACTGAAGACCCCTCAGTTGTCCGAAAGCTTGTTCAAGCGATTGCGTCACTCCCAGCCGGACGCCCCGCTCTCCAGCTTGCGCGCAGCCCGCGTATAACATGTGACCGAGTGGAGTTTGATCCGCTCGCCACCTTGGTTGAGGCCGAAAGGACCAACTACAGCCGTACGCGAAAAGCGATGGCGCTGCATACGGATGGTTCATTCGCACAAACTCCGCCGGACCTCGTCGCCTTTCAGATGGTGCGATGCGCAGCCAAAGGCGGCGAGAGCGTCATTGTGTCCATTGAAGATGTGATTGCAGGATTGGACGAAGCTACACGCGCGACCCTCTCGCAGCCCATGTTTCCTTTCAGCGCCCGGCGACACTCAGTTCTGTGGCGCACGCAAGGCCACTACAATATCCGCTGTTACAAGAATCAAATCGACGTCTCGTCTGAGCGAAAGCAACCACTTGAGCCAGCGGCATCATTGGCTATCGCGGCACTAGACGCGGCATTGGCAGACCCCAATCGACAGTACCGCATCAGGTTGGAGCCGGGCGAGATCCTGTTTCTGCACAACACACGCGCCCTACACGGCCGAACGGCGTTTGATGCAGACTGCAGCCGGCTGATGCTCCGGGTCCGGGCCCATGCCAGCTGTCTGGTATAGTCGTTCAAGGGCACGGTTCGTTGCTCCGGACGGTGCCTCACTGTCCCGTGGCTTTGGTCTGGGGGTAAGCCTCAACGGCGCATATCGTGCGGCACGACGCTATCCTTTCGACGCTGCCCGGCGCTTGAGGCTCGCAAAAGTCCTGCTTGGCACACGGCGCCTCGACCTAGCCAGACGTCATGCGCTGCGTGCAGCGGCGCTGGCGCCCACTGGTTGGTCAAGGGCGTTGGATCTCGGTCGCCTGTTGTTCCAGCTTGGCGAGTTCGAGCAGGCCAGACACTGGATGTCACTTGGTCTGGAGACCGGTATCCCGAACGCTACCGCAATGCGCACTTTCTCAGCGCTGCTGACACAAGCTGGCAAAGCTGAAGAAAGTCGAACTCTTCTGACGGCAACGGCCAGAGAGTGTGCGTTTGAACTGCCACGGAGGATCGACCCATCGAAACCGAACGTCTTGCAGATCCGAACGCCTGAGAACAGCACAATGAAGGTCGGTCGAGACAAGATGACCGGTCTTAACATGACTGCGTACTGCGAAGGCCACTTCTCCACGAGGCACTTGCTCGCAACATCGCAATTCAACGTCATCCATGCGAACATCGCAGGTAATCATCTGCCAGCATTAGCGGGGCTGCCCGAAATCGCGGTCGTCATCAATACGGTCAGCTGCCCGGATCTGAACGCGGATATCCTGGAAAAAATCAGCGACTTCTGTCGGCAGCTTGGTGACGTTCCGATGGTCAACCATCCCGGCGCGGTACTGCGCACGACCCGAGAGATGAATGCGCAACGCCTTGGTGCGCTCGACGGCGTACAGATGGCCCGAACCCTAATCTTTGTGAACGATGGCGCGCCCAAGGATGTAGCCCAATCCCTAGAGGTTCACGGCATCGGTTATCCAATGATCCTACGAAAGGCCGGGACGCAGACTGGCCACACACTGGCCAAGATAGACGGACGGGCATCGCTGCTCTCGTACCTAAGCGGCATGCCACATGGTACCAGGCTTTATGCAGGCGCGTTCATCGACTGTCGTGATGCGTGCGGCACCTACCGCAAGACACGTGCATTCTTTATCGATGGGCAATTCTATCCAGTCGCCAACCTGAAGAGTGATCACTGGCAGATCCACTCATCTGATCGCTATCGCCTCATGCACACTTCTGAGGCAATGCAGATCGACGAGGAACGATATCTTGCAAATCCAGTCGAGTATCTTGGAAAATCGCGGCTAGAACGTCTTTATGCCGTCCGCAACCTCATCGGTCTCGACTTCTTCGGCATCGATTTTACCACCGCACCGAACGAAGAGCTTCTGATCTTCGAGGCGAATGCCGCAATGCGGCACAACTACGATCACGTCGACACGTTTCCCTACACTAAACCATATCTGGATCGCATCTCGAACGCATTTACTCGGATGATCCATCAGCGTGCGGAACAGAGAGGATTTTTTGTTTCCAGTTGAAGCTGAGTCTTTTGATCAGATTAATCGGTCGTCCAGACAAGGTTAAGCATTCGCGAGCATGATAGAGGACGCTCTGACGAGAAGTGTTCTATATGAATTGGTTAAAAGAATTAGATGCCAACAATCCTAGGATTTGCTCCGAACGCTTTTGAGGTTCTCTCAGGGTCAAGTGCTCTCAATTCAGGCACCAGGTTTCGGTTGCCGCCGGAATGGGAAGCGTCAGAGGATCTTTATGAGTTTGATATCACGGACGCCGATGCAACGTTCCAGGGCGACACGGGCGACGACGCCAACGAGGTTGGCGATGATAGCAGTCAGGATGGAACCGTCCGCGACGCCCAAGGTACTTTAGTCGACTCTGGCCAGTTCTACTTGGAGGATGTACGGACCTTCACCGACCCCGAAGGCAATACGGTAAATCTCTATCGGGTTGAAATTGCGGGCAACCATGTCGGTTGGATCGCCGACGGGGAACTGAAGGCTGGCGTTGTCTACGAGGTCAGTTCTGACGGGAACGTCAGTGCGTCAAACGACCCAAACTACACGGACCTTGTGGATGCCAACTTCGACGAAGATGATGCTAACTCGATTTTGGGTTCAGGCTTCGATGAAACTCTCATTGCGGGCGACGAAGCTGATAGCATCGACGGTGGCGCCGGTGACGATGAGATCTATGCAGGCACAGCGAATGACGTCGTTGCAGGGAACACTGGCAATGACTTCGTTTACGGCGGCGCGGGCGATGATACTGCGGATGGCGGTTCCGGTGACGATACCATCTACGGCGGCACTGGCTCCGACAGCATTTCAGGTGGAGGCGGCACAGGCCGGGACGTCGTCTATGCAGGGACTGACAACGACACTGTAGACGGAGGTCAGGGAGCAGACTTCATTGATGGTGGTGACCTTCCCCCGCAGTTAGGGCCGGCTTGATCTGGAATCTCCCGGTTGGTTTTCAGTGTTGAGCGGCAGCGTGGAGACCGCAAGAGTCTCAAGCGCTGGCGCGGTGGTTTTCATCATGAACTCCGTTGGTGAGAGGTA
>JBCCWO010000045.1:0-15170 GCA_039193455.1 Pseudomonadota bacterium | reverse complement strand
GCCTTCACCAACCGCATGCCGCCGCCCTTCAACCTGATCTGGAACTTTGCAGGCATCAGCAAGTGGACACGCAAGATGCATGTCAAAGACCTGAAGGGCCTGAAAGCGTTTTCCGAACCGCCGCACAAGGACGCAGACGGCACAGTCGTTGGGCGCGAAATGTCGATCGCGAACCCCTATGAAATCAAGATGCCAGAGGTCGCGTAAAATGGCACATGCACCTCAGATTCCATCAGAGGCAGCACAGGACGATACCGCACCGTCGAGCAACAAAGCAGCCATTGGCATTCTCATGCTGACCATTTTTCTGGACCTCTTGGGGTTTGGCGTTGTGATCCCGTTATTGCCTGAGTACGCGCGCTCCTTTGGTGCGACGGCTGGCATCGTCGGCGCGCTGGTCGCTGGCTACAGTCTCATGCAATTCATCTTTGGGCCGATCCTTGGCGCCCTGTCCGACCGGATCGGCCGAAGGCCAGTGCTGTTGGGCACGATCGCTATCAATGGCGTAGCCTTCATCATCTTCGGATTGGCCGGGACACTCGCGATGCTTTTTGTCGCTCGCCTGGTGTCGGGCATCGCTGCCGCCAACCTTTCGGTCGCCCAGGCATCTCTTGCCGACATGACGCCACCATCCGAGAGGGCCAAAGTCTTCGGCCTCATCGGAGCCGCATTTGGCATGGGCTTTGTCTTTGGTCCGCCGCTTGGGGCCTTAATCGCTGGTTCACTCGGCAGTGCCGCCGTTGGCTTTTGCGTCGCGGCTCTCTGTGCCCTGAATTTTGTGTCTGCATTCCTGTTTCTCAGGGAAACCCGGGACCCGAAAGCCGCGAAAGCACATAACGGCGGTGGCGGCATCTTTGCGTCGTTGCGCGAGGTCCCGGCCATTCGACGGCTCTTTGCCGTGATGTTTCTCTTCACGCTTGGGTTCTCCGTGATGCCTGTCATCGGTGCACTGATCTTTGCAGACCGCTTCGGCCTCACTGCCGTCCAGATCGGCTATGTGTTTACTCTGATTGGCGTCGCCTCGGCAGCGGTCCAAGCGGCCATTGGCCCTCTCGCCAGAGCATTCGGCGAACGAAGCGTGTTGGTTGTCGGCCTTGTCTTTGTCGGCGCAGGAATTGCAGCTCTGCCATTCGTACCCGTCGAGATGTTCTTGTGGATCGGTCTACCCGCCTTGGTCGTCTACGCCTTTGGGCATGCGTTCGTCTATCCGACTCTCACGGCGCTTGTCGCTGCCGAAACAGATGAAGCACGCCAAGGAACAGTCTTGGGTCAGCTTCAGGCAGCTGGGTCTCTTGCATTGGTCTTTGGCCCCGTTGGGGCAGGCTATCTCTATGATGCGTCCATTAGTGTGCCGTTTGTGATCACCGGCGCGGTCCTGCTGCTCGCCATCCTCTTAGCAGCAGGCCATCCCCGAAACCGCATTCAGACCACATGAAATATCGGTCTCAAAAGCAGCCATTCATACCTTTTGCAGCATCGGTGACTCTGGGCTCGAAGCGGACCTTCTGTCACTTGGCACTTAAATCTGAGACTGTGTGTTCAATGATTTCAGCGACTTGCGCTGGCGCATAATTTGAGACTGGGCAATTAAACTGAGATTCTTACTTGTCGCTTGTCACTTTAACTGAGACTGTCGCTCCGAAGCCTATTCGGTGCCGAACTGCCATGATCGATCCCCTGCCCGACGAGATCGACGAAGACCTCTGGAACGAAGCGTCAGCTCGCGCCGACACGATCCGTGGTTTCCTGAAGGACAATTCAGGCAAGACATCGGCCACCGACATTGCACGCCTCGCTGACGAGCTCGATCTCAGCCGAGCCTCCGTCTTTCGGCTGATCAAGCTGTTTCGCGAGGGCGGGACTGTCGAGTCCTTGGTCGAAAGAAAGCGCGGACGACCCGTCGGCCATCGGACGCTGGACCCGGCACGCGAGGAGATCATCAACGCGGCGATCAACAAACACTACCTCAAGAGAACTCGGCCATCGATTTCGCAATTGGTGCGGGATGTGCAAGCGGATTGCCTGTCAGCGGGCCTGAAACCGCCACATCGGCGCACGATCGTGGCGCGGCTCGAGGATGTTGATCTTCGCAAACGCGCCCGTCGCCGGGGCGAGCACAAGATCGAGAAGGCAGCCACTGCCGTTCCCGGGACCTTCCACCCTGCCCGCCCGCTTGAAGTGGTGCAGATCGACCATACGAGAGCGAACGTCTTCGTCGTCGATGAGGAAACGCGAGAGCCGTTGGGTCGCTTAAGTGCCCTGTTCATCCTGTGCGGCATCCCGTCGTACATTCGGTCAGACAATAGTCCTGGGTTCGTTGCTCAGACCGTCCAAGACTGGATCAAGGCCGTCAGCGCGAAGACGGCCTACATCGAACCTGGCTCACCGTGGGAGAACGGATAGTGCGGAAGCTTCAACGCTCGGTTCCGCGCCCAAGAATACCTCGGTAAGGACGCACTCGGCGTGGTTGTTGCCGAACTGGGCGGCGTGGCGGAGTTCGAGGGTCTTGCGCCGCCACGCTTCACGTCGGTTCTGAATCTCGTCCGCGATTTGAACGACAACAATGACACCGAGGTGCACCGTTCACTGAGACCGCTGCTTTCGGTTGAAAGGACGCCGACGGTTGCGATCCGGTCTCTGACCGTCTGGGCAGCGAACTCGGGACCGTTGTCGCTTCGCACATATTCCGGAGGTCCTCTCAGGATGAACAGGTCTGTTGGTCACCGACTGCGCACTTCGTGCGAGCTCATGACATTCCCAAGAGTAGGACGATCTGAAGCGTGATAGCCGCGCCGGTCAACGCCGCGCGTTCTTGACCTTCGACACGAATGTCGTGTGCTGTTCCTCTGGTTCCCCAAACGACGGAGTCGACTTGTTCTTCGTTGCATCTGGCGTTCTTTGGGCGACCTTCACGGTCCTCCTGCGTAAGTGGCAACTTGACCCTGTGCTCGCAACTGGATCGGTCTCGCTGGTCTAAGGCGTTGTCATGCTCCCGGTTCTGATCTTCGCAGCGGATTGGTCCAAGCTTTTGGAAGATGTCGCGCTGGCAGGGTTTCATGCGATCATGCAGGGCGTTGTCGCCGCTGGCATCGCAGTCGTTGCCTTGAGCAAAGCGGTGTCACTGCTCGGTGCATCCAAGGCCGGACTGTTTCCATCGCTCGTGCCAGTTTTTGCAGTGATCTTAGGGATACCGCTTCTCGACGAGATCCCAAGCACGATTCAGGGCGCAGGCGTGCTGTTGGCGTCTTTTGGATTGGCTCTGAAGACCGTCCTAAAGTGACCCGACACGCGGACGGCGTCGATGGCTCGGCTCGAGCGTGCGTCAGCCCTCTGTGTTCACCCAGTTGGGCATTGCGAAAACAAGCTTCGTCATTATTCGGTGAAACTCGGCCGCCTCCGCCTCGTCGAGCACCGCAAAGAGAGAACTCTGCCTTGTGTGAAAGAGCGGCAACACCTCCTTCAAGAGCTTTCGGCCACCGGGCTCCAAAGTCAGTGGTTTTGCCCGCTTATCAGAATCCTTGGTATCTCGACTGATCAGGCCACGCGCTTCGAGTTCTGTCACTGCCCGACTAATCGAGTTCTTTGGTAGCCCCGTGACGAGGCACACGTCACGCGCTACGAGTCCATCTTGCTGGCTAAGGCTGAACAGGATGACGAAGCCTGGGCGTGAGAGATCGAACCGATCAACGAGCTCGGCATAAATGGGTCCCGTGAAGAAATTCGCCAAGAAGTTCACGCGCCACGCAGCCGCAAGCTCGGTATCGGTGAGCATCTTCAGAGCAAGTGTCCCGAACTGATCGGCAAGCTCTTTTGTGATGTTGAAGGACGGGTCGTGATTCTTTGTCATAAGGATTTCTAGCGCGGTGAGGTTCCACTTGGAACTTTACATAAGGTTCCGTGCGGAACTATATTAGTAGCCGCAGGCGCCCACAAACAACGTTAGGCGCCGTTGGGAGGAACAAATGACCAAGATGACAGTGTTGGCTGGCGCTCTGGCGCTCGGCCTTTTGCCTGTAGCCGTCCAGGCCCAGGAAATACGCGCCGTGGGAGCGTTCCCAGAAAGCTTCGTGTTCACACGCGAGATCGCGATGCCGTTTGCAGAGCTTGTGGCGGAGGAGTCGGGTGGTGAGATGACGGTTGCGTTCACCGGCCCAGATGCCGTGCCGCCGCTTGAGCAATTCGAGCCGACCCAGGCAGGCGTGTTTGATATGCTGTTTACACACCCTGCTTATCACGCAGGGACCACACCGGTTGGTCTTGCGATTGATGCGATCGCCGCTGATCCAGAAGCTCGGCGGGAAGCCGGTATTCTCGACTTCATCGACAGCTATTACCAAGAGACGCAAGGCATGAAGCTCATTGCTGCGCCGCCAACCGGATCCGTGGGTTTTCGATACTACCTACGCGACCCCATCGATGGAGCGCCGGCCTTCGACGGCCGGAACATCCGTGGGACGGTTTCATACCACCCGATGATCGAAGCGCTTGGGGGCGCGGGTGTCGTCATGGGTGGCGGCGATGTGTACTCCTCTTTGCAAACTGGCGCGATAGATGGGGCGGCGTGGGGCCTCACCGGCGCGCTGGATTTTAACTGGCACGAAGTCGCGGGTTACATGGCCGAACCCTCCTTTGGGCAAGTGGGCCTGATGGTCTTCATGAACCTCGATGCGTGGAACGCCCTGTCGGCAGATGAGCAGGCAGCGATCGAACGCGCAGCAATTCGCCTGGAAGCGGATAGCATTGCACGGTTCAATGTGTTGGCCACAGAAGAGCGCGCAGCTCTTTTGGAGCTCGGAATGGAGGTTACAGAGTTCTCAGCCGACGAAGCAGCGCAGCTAAACGCTCTTTGGTCCAACGGGGTCTGGCAAGTCGCCGAAGGCGGCGCTCCTGAAGCTGTTTCTGAGTTACGATCTCTTGCCCAAGAGGCAGGACTCGCTGACTGATATGCGCCAACTGGCCTCCCTACATGATGCGACCTCCCGCTGGCTCTTTGCGCTGGCCGGAGGCGCGTTGTGTTTGGCCGTCTTTCTCTATGTGTTTGAAGTTGTCATGCGCTACGGGCTGGGTGCGCCAACGACCTGGTCGGTTGAGGCAGTTCAATACGCACTCGCGGTGCTGATCTTTTGCGCTTTGCCGGACATCACGCGTCGCAACGCCCATGTGGCAATAGACATTATCCCAGAAGCTTTGCCCCCGAACCTCGCGCATCGACTGGCACAAATCACAGCACTTCTGGCTGCCGTCGCCTGCGGCATCGCAGGCTGGATCATCGCTGGAGAGGCCATGCGGCAATTGGAACGTGGACTCATGACGAATGCAGCGAACCCGATCCCACGGTGGTGGATTACAGCAGTGATCGCCCTGGGCTTTTCATCCGCCGCTCTGCACTTCCTCCGGCATACGGTCCAAAAACGTATATGACGTGGGCGGCTTTTCTGATCCTTGCCATAGGTCTGCTTCTCGCGATCCTGTTTTCGGGCGCGAAGATCTTTGTTGGCTTCCTGCTTCTCAATATCGTCGGCGTCCTCGTACTGATTGGACCACGTGGCTTCGGCCTCTTTTCCAATTCGATCTTTGAGACAGCGACGTCGCCAACTCTGGTGACCGTCGCACTATTCGTTCTGATGGGCGAGATCCTCTTCCGCTCCGGCACGGTTGATGTGCTCTTTACAAGCGTGGATCGCCTAGTGGGCAAGCTCAAAGGGCGGTTATATGTGGTCTCCATTGTACTTTCGACGGTCTTTGGGGCCTTGTCTGGATCGGCTGTCGCAGTCGCCGCGATGTTGGGCAGGTCCGTCCTCCCTCTCATGGAAAAGCGAAACTATGACACACGAGCATCTGCCGCGACGATCCTAGCTGGAGCGAGCCTAGCACCCATCATCCCGCCAAGCTTGCTGGCAATCATCGTGGGATCGCTCGCCGATGTGTCCATTGCTGGCCTCCTCGTTGCTGGCATCATCCCGGGGCTGATGTTCGCGACCCTCACTCTTGTGTTTGTCTATCTCTGGGGCGGTCGGATGCCGCCTCCCGAAAGTGCTTCGAGCGACCAGAGCGTCATTCGCTCAATCTTGAACATGCTCCCGTTCCTCTTTGTAATTTTCTCGGTGATGGGGCTGATCCTGCTTGGTGTCGCGACACCATCTGAGTCCGCAGCGACGGGCGTTCTCGGAGCACTTGTGGTGGCCGCAGTTTTCGGGCGTTTGAACTGGAACATGCTGCGCGAGGCTGTCTTAAGCGCGGTCACGATCGCTGCAGTGATCTTAGTGATTATCGTGTCAGCCAAGCTGTTCAGTCAGTTGCTCTCTTTCGCTGGTGCAACTCGCGGCTTGGTCGCGCTGATCGCCGATCTCGGTTTGAGCCCAGACCTGACCTTCTTGGTCATGATGCTTATCCCGCTCATCCTGTGCATGTTCATCGACCAGATCGCCTTTATGCTTTTGGCGATCCCGATCTACGGGCCAATCGTGGCCGCGCTAGACTATGATCCAATCTGGTTCTGGACGCTTTTCCTGATCAACCTCACGGTTGGAAGTCTAACCCCGCCCTTCGGATACACGCTCTTTGCGCTTAAGGGCGCAGCGGAGGGCATGAGCACGGTCGACGTGTTTCGGGCCGCCTGGCCAGTCGTGGGTATCTTCCTGACTGGCATGGTGATCCTTTGGCTCTTTCCTGCGTTGGTCACTGTCGTTCCGAGGGCTTTGCGATGAATTGGATGGACCATGACAACGCGACGTCGCACTTCATTGCGTCCTCCGACATACCTCAAATCCGCCTGCACATCCGGGCGCACAATGATGAACCGGCACGTGCACCTGTTCTGTTTGTGCATGGGGCAACCTATGCGAGCCGCCTCTTTGATATCCCCTGCCCCGGTGCAAGTTGGCTCCAAGCGACCGCACGTGCCGGCTTTGCTGCCTACGCGCTCGATATCCGGGGCTACGGCCTCTCGCACGCTCCAGAATTGGAGACAACACACGCTCCATTCGCACGGGCGTCCGAGGCGATACTCGACATTGATGATGCCGCGCGATGGCTTTGCGATCGCCATGGGACGAAGAGCCTGTCTCTTGTCGGCGGATCCTGGGGGTCGATCACTGCAGCGATGTACGCCTCAAGCTTGGGCAAGGATCGGGTTGATCGTCTTGCCCTCTATGCCCCGATTTTGTCCGAAACGAACGCTGGCTGGCACAAGGTCTTAGCCGACCCACGCGACCCTAGCCGGTTTAACCAAGCCTTTGGCGCAAGCAGGCTGGTCACCGAAGCTGGAACACGCGCTCGATGGGACGAAGAAATACCGATAGGCGAGACCTGGAGAGAAGAGGACGTGTTTCAGGCGCTCGTTCAATCATCGATGTCTGACGATCCTCAGTCAGGGTGTCATGATCCTCCCGCGTTTCGCGCACCTAACGGTACTTTCGTCGATCTTTGGGAGGCGTTCAACGCGCGTCCACTTTACGACCCACGGGATGTAACCTGCCCGGCGCTCTTGATACGCGGGGGCGCGGATCCGACGTCAACACGGTCTGACGCGCTGAGACTGTTTGACCGTCTGGGCAGCCAGGACAAGCAGTACCTAGAGATCGCCAATGGCGCTCACTTCGTCAGCGCAGAACGTCGCGCGCCAATGGTGTTCGATGCGGTGTCGCGCTTTCTTTCACTTGACTCTAAGCATGCATGAACAGCCGACAGGAACAGTCGGATAGAGGCAAGCGGCTAGACTCTCGATCGGCGACCGAGCCAGCCACTCAAACTGGGGCTACGATGTTTTTTGGTCTTCGCCCCAGTTTTGCTTACAAGCCAGCTTTTCATCCCCAAAAAACGCATGTCCCCTCTGCGACGAACACAATCCGTGCACACTCAGACAGCTGCTTTCTTCATGATCTCTCGTTCTCCGCGAAACCAGCGGTACGTGTCATAGGCACTGTCACTTGGCACTTAATCATAAGACTACGTCGTCAATGATTTCAGCGGGTTGTACGAGCACTTAATTTGAGACTGGGCAGGTAAACTGAGATTTTTGCTCGTAGCTTGGCAGCTAATTTGAGACTTTCGTTCCGAAGTTCATTCGGTGCCGAACTGCCATGAACAATCTGGGCTAGTGCCTGCTCGTTGAGCTTCGAAGGCCGTGCCATATGCACTTAATTTGAGACTGAATGACCATACAGTCTCGAATTTGATGCCAAACCTATCAAGAACCAATGCAGTCTTACAATTAAATGCTAAGCGACACTTTTTCGTCGGGTAGGGCAGACATCAATTCAACGTAAAATCTGTTTCATCGATGAGCCTTGCAGCGGGACCGACCTTCGCTGCGAATGAAATCTCTCAAAGAAGAATTCGGTGAACTTGCGGGTTGCCGCGGATCGGTAAGGTGTCGGCGGGAACACTGCAGAAATTGCCCCGGACGGCAGCGCAAACTCAGGCAGGATATCGACCAACTCTCCGGCTCGCAGTGCATCAGCCACGATGAAATCGGGCATGTTGGCGATGCCGCCGCCTGCTTTGACCACCGCCAAAACCGCTTGCGTTGTATCACCTGTAACGGACGGTTGAAAAACCATCTCCCGCGCTTCGCCCTGCTCATCCGTAAAAGTCAATCGAGATCGCACTTTCAAAGCCCTATTTTCGATGAATGGCAGGCGCACGAGTTCGTCCAGTGTTTGCGGCAAACCAAAGGTGTCAACAATCGATGGGGCTGCGACCATGACCTGAGTGAAACCACTAAGCTTGCGCGCGGTATTCGACGAGTCCTCCAACCACCCGACACGGAACGCGATATCAAACCGCGCCTCCACCGGGTCAAAGCGCGTATCGCTGAGCGTTAGATCGATCTTCAGCGCTGGATAGAGTAAGCTGAACTCCGCAATTGCGGGGGCAACGTAGCAAACGCCAAGCTCAAGCGGGGCGGTAATTCGGAGCTCTCCCGACGGCTCATCTCGGCCCCTGCGCACCAGTTGGAATGCGTCCTTGGCTTGAACAACGGCTGCGCGGGCCGCTTCGTAAAAGGCCTCGCCCGTTTCGGTAAGACTGAAATGGCGAGAATTTCTAAAGACCA
Organism: Pseudomonadota bacterium; assembly: GCA_039193455.1. Lineage (GTDB taxonomy): Bacteria > Pseudomonadota > Alphaproteobacteria > Rhodobacterales > Rhodobacteraceae > JBCBGF01. Next base: position 6,115 of record JBCCWO010000045.1, on the reverse strand, counting down.
GTGTTGACCCAAGATCATCTTCTAAAAGCTGAAGCTGCTTGCTGACCACTGCTTTTGACACCCGCAACTGTGCGGCGGCCGCCGTGATCGTGCCCTCCTCTGCAATCGCCACGAAGTAGGCAAGCCGGTTCAGGTTCTCTGACATGTCCGTCGGTCCTTTCCGAGAACAACATACCGCTGCCCTTGGTCAATGTCATCTTTTGACTGACAAAGCTTCCATATAGTTTGCCTTTAGATGACATAGGCTGGCCGCTAAATTCCGTTCAACAGCTCACGACACCCCAGGAAAAGGCCAACGCCATGTCCCGCCGATTTACCTACATCTACGATACGTATTGCGGCTGGTGTCGCGGTGCGCATCCCGTCATTGCCGCGCTGATCGACAGCGGTGCGGATGTGGAGATGCTCCATATGACATTCACCCAATGGGCGTGGCCGACGTGCAGCACAATCCCGAGCACAAGCGCATTCAGGACGCGATGTTCAAAACGCTTGCAAAGATCCTAAAGCGGAGCGCAACCGACTGCCAATCCGCCGCGCTTCACGGTCTCAACCATGTCGCGCACCCCAACACCGTACGCCTGATCGAGAGCTTCATCAAAGATCACGCAGAGCTCTCGGGTGAGAGCATCGATTACGCAAGGCTCTGCGCAAAGGGCCAAGTACTTTAGCGTTGCGATCCCGCCTGTGCGACGGACCAGCTGCCATCGCTGCAACCATCAAGGCCGCCGCTCACGCGTGATCGCAAGAACCGACAGGACAATGATCGCGGACCCCGCCAACTGCGCGGGCGAGATCACCTCTGACAAGAACAAGAACCCCAAGAGGATCGCCCAAATCGGCTGCAGAAACGACGCCGCACCAACCTTAACTGCCTTGTAGCGGGAAATGACGACAAGAAAGAGCATAGCAGGCAACGCCGTGCTGAACGCACCCAGCATGAAAACAGCAAATAGCGCTTCGCCGTTCAACGTGATGGACCAGTTCTCACCAACCAGAAGGCTGCCCACCGCGGCCACGACCGTCGCAACAACCAACTGGCCGGACGCCACAAGCGCGGGCGCACCCGGTTTGGCCCAGCGGGCATAGACCGCGCCTGCTCCAAAAGAAATTGCGACACCTATCATCAGAAGATAGCCCAGAAAGGATCCGCTCGCCTCTGCCCCGCCCGAAGACGCCACCACCAGCACCACCCCGGCAAACCCGCCCGCCAAACACAGACCCGTCTTCAAAGACAAGCGTTCGCCCTGCAAAAGCATCGCAGCCAGAACACCGGTGATGATCGGTGTCGTGGCTTGCAGAACGCCCGCCATCGCGCTCGAGATCGAGGTGACAGCCAAGGCGGCGAGCGCATTGGGCAGCCACCCGTTCAGCGTCCCGATCACCAGCATGTCACGCGCACTCGCGCGGCTAATCGTGAACTCGCGCCTCAAAACGCAGATCACCAACAAGACGGGCACCGCCACCCCTGCCCGCAACGCCGCGAGCAGCAAAGGCGGCACCTCCGCGCTCGAAATCTTGAGGAACAAATACGCGCTCCCCCACATCAACGATATGGCAATCAGGTAGGGGAGAGGTCCGACGCGACGCTCCATGTCTCTGGAGCTAGGCGAGGCACAGGATTTGTCTTTGCCTTGCGCAGCACTTTGCGCCTGAAAACACCCAAAAAATAGCACTCGCCCGTCAACGCGCGATAGGGTGCCTGATTTGGCAGCAGTCTGCGCTCACCGCCGCGTGTACCGGGATCGGGGCCGGATAATATCAACCCGCGCCGCCTGCTCAATTGCATGCGCCGCCCAGCCAGCAAGTCGCGCCACCGCAAAGATCGTGTGTGGAGCCTCTAGCGGCAGCTTCAGATGCGTACAGACCGCCGTCAAAGCCATATCCACATTCGGCGCAAGCCCAAGGCGTTCCGATAACGCCCGAACCGCCAAAGCCGATTTCGAGTGGGGCGGCAAAACCCCCATCAACATCGCACCTCGTGGATCCCCTTCGGGATAAAGTGGATGCCCAAAGCCAAAACGATAAGGATCAAGCGTCCCGAATTGATCAATGGCGCCATCCCCCAACTCCAAAGCCTTCGCCGCCAGCTCTGACGTCGTCCCATGGCGCACCCCACTGAGCGTCGCCATCCCCGCAAGGAGCGCCGCCGGAAGGCTGGCCCCCGTTGAGGCGCAAACGCGCACCGCGAAGGTCGAGGGGTTCAACTCATGATCGCTCAAGAGGACAAGCGCCAAGCGAAGCGTCTCGGCAGCACCGCCGTCCACGCCCCAAGCAACAGCCAAACGCTGATGAATCAACCCAGCATGACACCCCCTGATACAGGCATCCGCCGTCCGCGAAAGAAGAGCACCCGCATCACGCGCGAGCTCGACCTCCGTCAATTCCCCCATCGGTTCCGCCGCGCCAGCCTCCCGCGCCAGATGCGCCATCGCGCGGGCGAAAGCTGTTGGCCCGGTCTCGGCCGTATCTTGCGGCCGATAGACGTCAAAGGGCACATCCAGCAACAGCGCTGCAACATCCTCAAGCGACATGGTCTCTGCGCAATCGGTCACGGCCCGCCCGCGCAGCCACAGCATCCCGTCCCGCACCTCCGATATCGCCGTCTCCAACAGAGGCTCGCCCCAGCGAATGGCCCCTTGCGCGATGTCCGAGCGGGCCCGCGGACGCCGGCTCTTTCGGTGCAGCGCCTCGATATCGGCAAGCGCATAAAGGCTGCGGCGCGGGTCGGCGGTATCGGTGCGAACGCGCACGTTGGACCTGCTGACATAGGAATACAGCGTCGCTGGTTTCACCCCCATGATCTCACACGCCGCCGCCGCATCGATCCATTTCGAGTTTTTCATATTGATTATACTGATCAAGATTGCCCGCGCTCGCAATCACACCCCAAATTGGGCCAAAGCGTGAGCGTCCAATGACAGATTTCTTTCAAAACCAAATCGCCAGCGCCCTTGGATCAGACATCCCACCCGGACCTGCCGTCCAGATGGAAGGCACCGCGCACCACCAGTCCTGTTTTGCCGTCTCAGATCTCGCCACGGCCTCCGTCGCGGTTGCAACCTCCGAGCTCGCGGCCCTTTTGGGCACGACAGACGCAATACTGGACCGGCGGCTCGCATCGCTCTGGTTCGCCAAAACGATCCAGCCCGTCGGTTGGGAAATGGCGCCAAGATGGGATCCCATCGCAGGCGCCTATCGCACCAACGACGGCTGGATTCGGCTGCATACGAATGCGCCGCTCCACCGCAAAGCAGCATTGAGCGTCCTCGACTGCGCGCCCGAAGCATCAGCCGTCAAAGCAGCCGTCGCGACATCGAATGCAACAGCGCTTGAGTCCGCAATCGTGGCCGCAGGGGGCGCCGCAGCAGAGATGCGCGCGCTGGACGATTGGCAGGCACACGAACAAGGGCGCGCGGTCGCCAAAGAACCACTCATCGCGTGGGACCACACCAACGCTGAGCCGGACGCAAAGCCGCTGGCGGATGTCAGGATCCTCGACCTCACCCGCATCCTCGCCGGTCCCGTCTGCACGCGCTTTTTAGCTGGATTCGGAGCGCAGGTCCTGCGCCTCGACCCACCTTGGTGGAACGAACCCTCCCTCGAACCCGAAGTGACCATCGGGAAACGGCGTGCGGGTCTCGACCTCTCGAACTCCGAGGATCGCAAGATCTTCGAAAACCTCCTCGCAAAAGCCGACGTTCTGGTCACCGGATACCGACCCGGCGCCCTCGCCGCCAAAGGCTACGACACCGCCACACGCCGCAAAATCGCGCCAAATCTCATCGAGGTCAGCCTGAACGCCTTCGGCCACACCGGCCCGTGGCGCAAGCGGCGGGGCTTTGACAGCCTCGTCCAGATGAGCGCTGGGATAGCGCACGAAGGCATGATCCGCATCGGCGGCGACCGTCCGCACCCCCTGCCCGTCCAGGCCCTCGATCACGCAACCGGCTATTTCATGGCCGCCGCCGTCCTGCGCGCGCTCCGGCGCCGAAACCAAACCGGCCAGATCACCAGCGCCAGACTGTCCCTCGCCCGCACCGCGAAACTGTTGAGCGGCGCCGGGACACGGGACATCGCTGGCGATCCAATGCAACCCAAAGACGCCGATTTCGACTGTGAGATCGAGGCCACCGACTGGGGCACCGCTAAACGCCTGCGCTTCCCGGTGCGCATCGATGGCCAAGGTCCGGTCTGGACGCACACGGCAGGCAGCCTCAGGGTCGACGCCGCCAAATGGTAGGGCATCGAAACCCCTGTCATTGCCCCCATTGCACGCCGCCCGGAGTTCTGAGAAGTTCGCACCCGGCTTGTCCAAAAATCACACATCACGACGCTCAGGGACCCATCCGATGAAGCCCTTCGATCAAACGCGCTTTGCCGTCATCGCCGATATTCACAGCAATGCCGACGCCCTTGTTGCTGTGCTGGAGGACATCGACACCCAAGGCATCACAAGCGTGGTCAACCTCGGCGACCACGTCAGCGGCCCAATGGCCCCCCGCGAAACCGCCGACATCCTGATGGAGCGCGGTTTTCCCTCGATCAAAGGCAACCACGACCGCTTGGTCACCGAAAGCGACCCCAGCGCAATGGGCTCCATCGATTTGGTCGCCTTTAACGAGCTCACGCCAACGCATCTAAAGTGGCTGAAGGACATGCCAACGACCGCGCAACTGTCCCCGGACATCTTCGCCTGCCACGGCACCCCAAACGACGACCTCACCTACTGGCTCGAGGCGGTCTCCCCCGAAGGCGAAATCACTCTGCGCCCCCGCGCCGAGATCGAGGCGGAAACGGACGGCATAGCAGCCTCCCTTTTCCTGTGCGGTCACACCCACCTGCCCCGCCGCGTCGACCTGCCCGGCGGGCGCGTCATCCTCAACCCTGGCAGCGTCGGCTGCCCCGGATACATGGACGACATCCCCGTCGACCATATCGTCCAGTCCGGCACGCCAGCCGCCTGTTATGCCGTCGTCGAACAGACCGAGCGCGGCTGGCTCACCGGGTTTCGCCACATCCCTTATGATCCCACACGGATGATTGAGAGCGCCACTCAAGCGAGCCATCCCCAGTGGGCGGATCGCATCGCAAGCGGCTGGGTTACGACATAGTCAAACTCGTCTACTTCGTGGTTCTCTTTGCTGCCGGGCGCCATCGCCCTCGTAGTGTTTCTGCTAAAGGCATGAGACTACGCCAAAGTCTTTTGCATTTTTCTGTTCCGCGAGGGTGAAGACCGCCCAAGGCGCGCTATCTTGCTCAAAACACTCAAAAACATTTAGGTACCGCCCGCGATGTCATTGGCATCCTTTCTCAACAATCGAAATTTCCTTGGCCTGATCATGGCCAACACAATCCTTGGCGCGGCCTTTCCGATCCAGTTGATCTTGGGCGGGCTTACGGGGCTGATGCTCGCGCCGGATCCAGCACTCGCGACGCTGCCATCCTCCGTCCAGACCCTCGCTGGAATGCTCGCCGCCGCTCCGTTTTCGCTGTTGATGGGGCGCCTCGGGCGGCGTGCAGGATTTGCCCTCGGCGCACTGCTGACGATCGTCGGAGCGCTGGCCGCCATACAGGCGCTTTACGCACAGAACTTCGCCCTACTCTGCGCGGCCCATTTCCTTATGGGTGCAGGTTGGGCGTCGTTCCAGTACTTCCGTTTCGCTGCCGGTGAGGTTGTGGAGAAGACATGGCGCCCCGTCGCCATTTCCTTCATGCTAAGCTCGCTTCTGGTCGCGGCCATCGCGGGACCCCAGGTCTTTATCGCTGCCAAGGACGCCCTTTCACCCATATCCTTTGCCGGGGCCTATGCCGCCATCGGCGCAATCGCCCTCATCGGCCTGCTGCCGCTTGCGCTCGTTCGCATGGCCGTACCGCCAAGGCCTGAGCGCGCGCCCGGCACCAGCCGCTTTGCCGCGCTCGCGGCGCTGCGCCGCCGCCCGATCCGCCGCGCCGTCGGGATTGCCGCGGTGTCCCAAGGCGTGATGGTCTTTCTGATGATCCCAACGCCAATCGCCATGGTCGGCTGTGGCTTCAGCGAAGACACTGCCAGCGATGTCGTCCGCTGGCACATCGTGGCAATGTTCGCCCCAAGCTTCTTCACCGGCTTTTTGAT
>JBCCWO010000044.1:0-17640 GCA_039193455.1 Pseudomonadota bacterium | reverse complement strand
GGGAGAAATGGGGCATTGCGGATCACATATCAATGCACGGACGCGTGAGAATGACTGAAATATGGTGCGCTCATGCACAGACTTATGCGCAGTTCCGTGCGCACCCCCCGGAATTGAAACAGGGCACACGCGCGCGCGAGGCGCTGCAACCTAAGCCCCCGAAACCTCACGGAAATGCGAGATTTGCGACGCTCGCCCCGTGACCTGCCCGCGTGCCAATCTACCTCATGGGAAACGGAGGTGCCCCCATGATCCGACTGATCCTTGCCGCGCTGCTCGCCCTGACGCCCCTGTCCGTTCAGGCGCAGGACCGCAGGCCCAGCCATTGCATCGCCATCGCCGATGCCGCGCCGGGGATCGACTATCTGCACAAGGCAAGCTTTGGCGCTCCGCTTGACGCGTTCAGCGTGCGGATCTCTTATATCGATCACGCGATGTTCCTGATCGAGACGCAGGGTGGGCTGACCGCCGTCACCGACTACGCGGGCTTCATCGGCACCACCGGCCACACGCCCACCGTCGTCACCATGAACAACGCGCACAGCACCCACTGGACCGCGCTGCCCGACCCCGACATTCCCCATGTCCTGCAAGGCTGGGCGCAGGACGGGGTGGCCGCCGATCACCATCTCGATCTGGGCGAAATGCTGGTGCGCAATGTGCCCACCGATACGCGCGGCGGGTTCACCGGCGAGGTCCGCGCGAATGGCAATTCGATCTTCGTGTTCGAGGTGGCGGGGCTCTGCATTGGCCACCTGGGGCACCTGCATCACGAACCCGACGATATGCAATACGCCGCACTCGGGCGGCTCGACGTGGTGATGGCGGCGGTGGACGGGGGGCTGACGCTGGACCTGCCGACCATGACGCGGGTGCTGAAACGTCTCAAATCTTCGATCGTCATTCCGATGCACTGGTTCAGCCCGTCCTCGCTGGATCGCTTTGTGGTCGGCATGCAGGACGCGTTCGACATCCGCCGCGAGGCCCCGAACAGCATCGAGGTCTCGTTACGCACGCTGCCCGACCGGCCCACGGTCGTCGTCCTGGCGCCGCGGTTCCTGAGCGACGGCTAAGGCGCTTCGAGGTGACGGTGAAACACCCGGCATCCCTTGCCGGTCGCGCGCCCGGCTGCCACAAGCATCCCATGCTGACCCCTGTGACCGAGGCGTTCATCGCCGATCTGCGTGCCAAGCTTCCCCCCGCGACCTTTCGCACGACCGAGCCCCGCTATCTCGAAGAACCCCGCCGCCGCTATCACGGGCAGGCCGGGGCGGTGCTGGCCCCGGCCACTGTTGACGAGGTCGCGACCATCGTGAAGGCCGCCGGTGCGGCGCGCGTGGGGTTGATCCCCTATGGCGGCGGCACGGGGCTTGTGGCCGGGCAGGTCCAGCCCGACGGGCCCGCCCCGATCCTTCTGTCACTGGAAAGGATGGCCACGATCCGCGCGGTCTACCACGACGAAAACGTGCTTGTGGCCGAGGCGGGCGCCACCCTGGCGGCGGTGCAGGACGCAGCGGCCGAGGCGGGGCGCCTTTTCCCGCTGTCCTATGCGTCCGAGGGCACGGCGCGTATTGGCGGGGCGCTGGCGGTAAACTCGGGGGGGCTTTCGGTGCTGCGCTACGGCACGGCCAGGGATCTGTGCCTGGGGCTGGAGGCGGTGCTGCCCGATGGACAGATCTGGCAGGGCCTGCGCCGGCTGCGCAAGGACAACACCGGCTATGACCTGCGCAATCTGCTGATCGGGTCCGAGGGGACGCTCGGTGTGATCACCGCCGCGTCGCTGCGCCTTTACCCGGCGCCCCAGTCGCGGGCCACCGCGCTGATGGTGGTGCCGGGGCCCGCCGCCGCGCTGGATCTGCTGGGCCGCGCGAACACGCTGTTCGGCGGCGCCGTTTCGGCGTTTGAGCTGATTTCCGGTGCGGGGTTCACGTTCCTGACCGAGACCGGGCTTGGCCCCCGCCAACCGTTCGACACCCCGCCCGAGTGGAGCGTTCTGATGGAGGCCGAGCTGGCCCGGCCCGAAGACGGCGTCGCCGAGCTGTCGGCCCTGTTCGAGGCCGCGCTCGCAGCGGATGAGGTCAGCGATGGTGTCATCGCGACGAGCGAGACGCAGCGCGCCGATCTCTGGGCCCTGCGAGAAACGATTCCGGCGGCCAATGCGGCGATCGGGGCGGTCGCCAGCCATGACATCGCGCTGCCGCTGGGCGAGGTGGCCGGGTTCGTTGATGACGCGCGCGCGGCCATCGCCGCCCGGGATGCCACGATCCGCATCAACGCCTTTGGGCATCTGGGCGACGGCAACCTGCATTACAACGCCTTCCCGGCCAAGGGTCGTGCGCGGGACGACTATGCCGGGATCGCGCCAGAGATAACCCGCATCGTCCATGATCTGACGGCGGCGCGGGGTGGCTCGTTCAGCGCGGAACACGGGGTGGGCCGGCTCAAAGTGGGTGCGCTCCAGCACTACGGTGATCCGGCCAAGCTGTCGGCGATGCAGGCGATCAAGCGTGCGCTTGACCCGCAGGGGATCATGAACCCCGGCGCGGTGCTGCCCGTAGCAGAGTAGGGCGCAGCGATCTAAAGCCCGTCAAACTCGCACAGCACGTGCACATCCATGCCCAGCGCCTCGATCTTGGCGCGCCCGCCAAGCTCGGGCAGGTCGATCACAAAGGCACATCCGATGATTTCGGCCCCCAACCGCTCGATGAGCTTGATCCCGGCCTCGGCCGTGCCGCCGGTGGCCAACAGATCGTCGACCACAAGGATCTTCTCCCCTGGCTTCAGCGCATCGTCATGCACCTCCATGATCGCCTCGCCGTATTCCAGCGTGTATTCCTCGCTGATCGTGGCGCCGGGCAGCTTGCCTTTCTTGCGGATCGGCACAAAGCCAACCGACAACTGATGCGCGATCGCGCCGCCGATGATAAAACCGCGCGCTTCCAGCCCCACCACCTTGTCGATCTGCTCGCCCGCATAGGGGTGCAGCAATTGGTCGATGCACATCCGAAACCCGCGCGGGTCGGCAAAAAGCGTGGTGACATCGCGGAACATGATCCCTTCATGGGGAAAGTCGACGATGGTCCGAATATAGTCTCTGACGGTTTTTCGCTGAAGCTGCATGTCCCCTCCCGACGCGGGCAATCGCGCGCAGTTCAGGGCGGGACGGCCGCGAAGGCAAGGGGGAATGGCCCGTGGGGCGGGGCAGAGCAGGGAAGTGCCTAGAAAACGGTCGCTGTCGGGGGTGATTTTGCCCCTAAACGCGGGGAGCGCGCGGGGCCGTCACCCCCGCTCCCGCAGGAAACGCTGCTTCCAGCGAAGGCTCTCGGCATCGGCCAGCTTTGCCGTCTGCGGCCCGACCGCATCGGCCACCTGCGGATCGCATCCAATTGCGGACAGCACCTGCGCCAGAACGGCCCGGGGGTCATTGGACACTTCGTCATAGGTGATGCTCAGGGGGGCGATTTCTTGCTGCGCGAACCACTGCGCCCAGTCTGCATCGAACGCTGCAAGCTCACTCATGTGCCGCGCAATCGCTGCTGCGTCGTAGGTTGGCGGGGTCGGAGGGGCGGTTCGCTCCATCTCTGACCCATCGGAGTTGCGATGCCACAGCCCGGATTGTTCTGCCCGTAGCAGGGATATTGCCTGATCAAGAAGATCCGTCCGACTGAGATGGATAAACTTGGTCTTGCCAAAGACCTGTTCGATCCGGTCGACATCGCCCATCTCCCCGGGCGCCAGAACCGCCAGTTGCTCCATGAAGAAGTCAAAGCTTTTGCGTTGCAGACGCAGGCCAAAAACGTCTGAATCTGACATCCCGCGAGCCATCGCGGCTTGGAACACGGCCGCAAGGGCTTCCTGCCGCGATCCAAAGCGCCGGTCGTCCAACCCGTACACCGCAAGCCAGCGCTCCAAGGACGGGACATGAAAATGAGAGCCCGGGTTCCCGGCACAGCCGGTCGCGGCAAGCATCTTGCACAACAGGGTGCTGCCGCTGCGGGGGGTGGTGCAGATCACGTAAGAACGGGGCGGTGTTCTGGGCAAAACCAACGGGCCTTTTCTCTGTCCGTTCCTCTTAGCCGATGTACGCGGCACGCGCAGCGTCTGGGGCCGACCTTTCGACAGGTGCGGGCCCCGCTTGCAACTGCCCAGCCGACACTGTGCCCCAGAACAACACTGCGTGTCCGACTGACCCGCCCGATAGGCAGCGCCCGCGCCCGCTGCTACCCTGCCGCAATGCTTCGCTCAACCACCGTTGGCCTCACCCTGATCGCCCTGTTGCTTGCGGCCTGCGCCCGGCCGCTGACCGAGGCCGAGCGTGACTTTGCCGCCGTGACGCTGCCGGGCTTGGATGCCGACGCCACGCGGCTCCATCAGGGGCCGTCGCTGGCGCTTTTCCCGATGTCGCGCCCGGCGCGCCCGCGCGTCAACTGCCAGGACCGGATCGTGCCCCCGCCCAGCGGCGACCGCGTGCGCCGGGTGATCGGCGGGTTTGTCTGGCGCAACCAGGTGGTGATGGCCGGATCGTCCTGGTCGCCCGACTACCTGCCCGATTGGCCCGAGCAGCTGCCGCTGGGCGAGGCGATGTTTCTGGCGCATGAGCTGACCCATGTCTGGCAATGGCAGAACCGCGCCACCACGGCCTACGCCCCGCGCAAGGCCGTGGCCGAGCATGTGCAAACCGCCGATCCCTATCTCTTCACGCTGGAGGCACAGCGGTCCTTTCTCGACTACGGCTACGAACAGCAGGCCGCGCTGGTGGAAGAGTTCGTGTGCTGCCGCGCGCTTGACCCCGAGGGGGCCAAGACCACCGCGCTTTACGACCTGCTCGCCCCGCACTTCCCCGGGCTGGCGCGCAGAACGCAACCGTCGCGCATCAAGCTGCCCTGGTCGGGGGCCAAAACCGAGGCGATTTGCAGCGATGGTTGACGCCCGGGCCGAGCGCAGTGGGGAATCCTAAAGGCGTCTTTGCCCAGTGTTCACACGTGACGCGCCCCGATCCTCGTGATCCGTCGCAAGACCCATTCAAACGGCCCCAACGCGAAGAACCGCCGCCAGACCACCAGTGCCAGGATCAGCGCCACCGTGACCCCGACCGCCATGGCCACCGCGGCGGCGGGCCCGATATCGCCCCAAAGGCCCAGCCCATAGGGCGCAAACAGCGTGCTGAGGATAATAGACTGGCCCAGATAGACGCTCAGGCTCGATCCGCCCGCCGTCAACAAGGCCCCCATGACGCGCCCTGGCGCACGCGCGACTGCTGCGATCGCGCCCAGATATCCAATCGTCGCCACCGGCGCGACGACCGACAACAACACATCCCCCAGAACACCGGGCCCCCACTGCATCACCGCCGCCGCCCCCAGGCTCAGGGCAATGCCGGGCCCCAGACACCACCGCCGCGCCCGTGCCCACAGCTGATGGTCGGGGCGGTCAATCAGCCCCGATTTTACCGCCGCCAGCCCCAGGCAGAACCAGCCCAGCGCCGAGGCCCCCTGAAACAGCAAGAGAATGGGAAAGATCGAGGCAAAAGAGATCGCCCGGAACACGGCGACATCGGCCACGCTGCCGGCGGTCATGACCATACGCTCAAGCTCGGTCAGGTCGTCGGGCGCCTCGGGCGCCATCAGTACCGGGATCACCAGGATGATCTGCACCACCAACAGCGCGGCGCCCATCCGGACCAGCCGCCGCACGGGCCAGTCGCGCATGGTGTACAAAATCGCACCGGTCAGCGCGTAGAGCACAAGGATGTCAAAGGCAAAGAACAACAGCCCATGCGCCAGTCCCAGCACAAGCAATCCCACCATCCGGGCGCGGTAGAGCGGGCCAAAGGCCAGCTCCCGACGCGCGGCCGAGCGCATCTGAAACGCCAGACCAACCCCGAACATGAACGAAAACAGGCCGTAGGTTTTCAGGTAGAACAGCCCATTGACCAGCCAGATCGCCCCGGCGTCCAGCAGACCCGCAACCGGCGCCGCGAAAAAGCCGCCGAGGACGGAGTAGGCCATCGACTGGACGTTCACCACGACAATCCCAAACAGCGCAAACAAGCGCAGATAATCGGGCATCAGCGCCCGCGTGGCCTGTGTCTGTGACACCGGTGTTCCCCTTGTCCCTTGCCGGTCGCGTTGCGCGTGTTTACCTCGCCAACCGACAGGTGAAAGGGTTTGGACGCGAACGCCATGGGAAATGTCGTGAATGACAGCGTGTTCGCGCTGGCCCGGCAAGAGGCGGCAGATCTCGCGCGGCGCCCAAACTTCTGGGCGGTGATGGCGGTCGTCTCGGTCGTCGTGGGGCTCACAGGCCCGTTCGGCACCTTCGCCGAGATGCGCCTTGCGCCCCGGCTGGCCTACTGGCTCGTGGTCTGTTTCGGCACGTTCTGGATCGGGTTCCTGCCCGCCAGCGCGGGCTATGCCGCGTTCGAGCGGCGCGGGCTGGGCGAACTGGTGTCGCTGGTCCTCAGTGCGCTGGTGGCAAGCCTGCCGGTCACGCTGTGGCTGGGCGCCTTCCACGCCGTGATCTTCGGGGCATCGATCTGGGACGAGGCGGTGCGCCTTTTCCCAAACACCGCGGTCCTGTCCGTTGCGGTGATCGCCATGTTCGATCACGTCGCTTATGGCGCGGCGCCTGGTCCCGCGCAGGGGTCTGACAGGCCCACCTGGCTCGACACGCTGCCCGCGCCGGTCGGGAGCGATCTGATCCTGCTTCAGGCCCAGGATCACTATGTGCGCGTGGAAACGGCAACCGGGCAGACGTTGCTGCGGATGCGTTTGCGCGATGCGGAAGAGGCGTTGGGTGGCTACGGGCTGCGTGTCCACCGTTCATGGTGGGTCGCGCGGGCATGGCTCGGCAGCTACGCCTATCGCAATGGCGCGCCGGTCGTTGTCTTGAAAAACGGTGCAGAAGTGCCGGTGGGCCGCGCCTATCGCAAAGCGGTTCGGGCCGCGCTCGGCAGGTAGATGAGCGCCCCGCATTCACGGGGCGCGTCGCATTCAGGTCTTGCGCAGCAGTCGATAGATGCGCGCCGGCACCCAGTTCAGGCGCGGGGTTTTGGCATCAAGGCGGTCCTGTACGAAAACTGCTCTTGCGGCATAAAGCGTCATTTTTTTCTTCCTTCTTCAATGCACTCAGTACTTTGGCCTGTGCTTTGTATCGTAAGGGTATATACATTGCATATGCGAAAGTCAAGGTGCGAGGTTTGTGTGGCTAAGAAAGACGACAAAAAGGGCAAAAAAAAGGACAGTCAGCTCATTCTGCGCCTCGACAAAGAAGAGCGCGATGCCTTCGTTCAGCTGTGTAAAGAGCTGGACACAAGCGCCGCACGCGAAATTCGCGGGTTCATCCGCAAGTTTCTGAAGGAAAACGGTTAAGACTGCGTTAGCTGCGGTCGGGCGCTAGGCGCCCAAAACCCGTCCCGCCACCGCATCAAGTTTCGCGACCAGCGCCGGATCACGCTTTTCCGGCGCCGTGAGCACCGCAAACTCCAGCGCCCGGTCACACCCGTGGGGGCAGGGGGCGCGCTCGGCGCCCAGCAACGCAGGCAACCGCGCCACCATCCCCTTGGCCTTCTCGGCATTGCCCAGAAGCGTGCGGATGATATCGCTCACATCGACCTCGCCATGCTCGGGATGCCAGCTGTCATAGTCGGTGATCATCGCGACCGAGGCATAGCAAAGCTCGGCCTCGCGGGCCAATTTTGCCTCGGGCATGTTCGTCATCCCGATCACATCACAGCCCCAGACCTCGCGATAAAGCTTCGATTCCGCGAGCGAGGAAAACTGTGGCCCCTCCATCGCCAGGTAGGTCCCACCGTCATGCACCGTGATCCCCTGTGCGGTCGCCGCCTCCAGACAGGCCGCGCCCAGCCGGGGGCAGGTGGGATGGGCCACGCTCACATGCGCGACACAGCCGGTCCCAAAGAAAGATTTCTCGCGCGCAAAGGTCCGGTCGATGAACTGATCGACGATCACGAAATCCCCCGGCGCCATCTCTTCGCGAAACGACCCGCAGGCCGAGACCGAGATCACGTCTGTCACCCCCAACCGTTTGAGCGCATCGATGTTTGCGCGATAGGGGACGGTGGTGGGCGAATGCACATGCCCGCGCCCGTGGCGGGGCAGAAAGGCCATCTTCACCCCGTCCAGCACCCCGGTCAGGATCGCATCCGACGGATCGCCCCAGGGGCTTGCAACCTCTTGCCAAGAGGCGCTCTCAAGCCCCTCGATCTCATAGATGCCCGAGCCGCCAATCACCCCGATCATTGTCTCTGCCATGGCGTCCCCCGTGTTTCGGTCGCCGCCACCTTGGCGCGCGCGCTGTGCAAAGGAAATCCCACGCGGTGCTCAAATTTGCATCAGGCCGCGAACAGCCATGCGTTCTGCGCAGGGCGGGTATACCCAAGAATACCGTGCAAAACGCCGGAACCGTGCTAACTGGCCGCCAATCCATAATTTTTCCCCGAGGCTCTCGAGTGACCAAGTTAATGGCGGCCCTCGCCAACCGATCCGTATTTTCTGAGATTGCCGACACCATCGGCGGCGCCGATGCCGGCCGCCTGCGGATCGAGATTCTGGCGGGCCTGACCGTTGCCTTTGCACTTGTCCCCGAAGCCGTGGCCTTCGCCTTCGTCGCCGGGGTTCACCCGCTGGTCGGCCTTTACGCCGCATTCATCGTCGGTCTGATCACCGCCGTCTTCGGCGGTCGCCCCGGCATGATCTCGGGCGCGACCGGCGCGCTGGCCGTTGTCATGGTCTCGCTCGTCGCCACCCATGGTGTCGAATACCTCTTTGCCACGGTCGTCCTCATGGGGATCATCCAGATCGGCGCGGGCATCTTCCGCTTGGGCAAATTCATCCGCCTCGTCCCGCATCCCGTGATGCTCGGTTTCGTCAACGGGTTGGCCATCGTGATCTTCCTCGCCCAACTCAGCCAGTTCCAGGTGCCCGGCACCGCCACCAGTTCCGGCCACGGCATCGCCCATGGCGAATGGATGACGGGCTGGCCGCTGGCCACCATGCTCGCCCTCGTCGCCGTGACCATGGCGATCATCTGGGTCATGCCGCGCGTCACCACCAAGATCCCCGCGCCGCTCGCAGGCATCGGCATCGTGGCGTTGGTCGTCATCGCCTTTGGCATCGACGTCCCCCGCGTGGGGGATCTCGCCTCCATCGAAGGCGGCCTGCCCACGTTTCACCTGCCCATGGTTCCGCTCACCTGGGAAACGTTTGAGATCATCCTTCCCTACGCCCTGATCCTCGCCGCGATCGGCCTGATTGAGAGCCTTCTGACCCTCAACCTCGTGGGCGAGATCACCGGCGAACGCGGCGGGGCCAGCCGCGAATGCATCGCCCAGGGCGCCGCCAACACCGTGACCGGGTTCTTCGGCGGCATGGGCGGCTGCGCGATGATCGGTCAGTCGATGATCAACGTGAAATCGGGCGGGCGCACGCGCCTGTCGGGCATTTCCGCCGCGCTCTTCCTGCTCTTGTTCATCGTGGTCGCCGCCCCGCTCATCGAACAGATCCCGCTCGCCGCGCTTGTTGGCGTGATGTTCATGGTGGTGATCGGCACCTTCGCCTGGAACAGCTTCAAGATCATGCGCCGCGTGCCGCTGACCGACGCCCTGGTCATCGTGCTCGTCACCTGTGTGACCGTCGCCTATGACCTGGCCATAGCGGTGGTGGTCGGCGTCATCGTCTCGGCTCTCGCCTACGCCTGGAACAACGCCACCCGCATCCACGCGAAATCCTACGACACCCCCGAAGGCGCCCGCGTCTATCAGATCCAGGGCCCGCTCTTCTTCGGCTCAGTCGAAGGCTTTACCGAGCTTTTCGACCCCAGATCAGACCCGCAACGCGTGATCGTCGATTTCGCCGACAGCCGCGTGGTGGACCAGTCCGCCCTGACCGCGATCGAAGCCGTCGCCGCCAAATACGAAGCCGCCGGCAAGGCCCTGCAACTGCGCCACCTCAGCCGCGACTGCCACACCCTCCTGACCAAGGCGGGCCAGCTGATGGTCGACAGCGACGACGACCCCGATTACCAAGTTGCGACGAACTATTCGGTGCGTACGGGGTTGCTGGCGGGCGGGCACTAGGCCAGGGGGCAACGACTGCCTATTTGTCCGCGATCTGTGTCACCGGCCTGCACGCGCCTGACGCTTAGGTCCGCCTGCCTGAAGAGATGTCACGGCGCACGGTCCCAATAGTGACAAATTCCTGCGTCATTCTGAGTCAGACCTCGGCCACGCGGGAAAGTCATTCATGGCTTACCTTCTTGTATATGTCTTCCTGGCAATTCCGACCGGCGCCATGTTCTTGTGGATCGCGTTTCTTCCCGAAACGCTCCCTCAGTCCTTTGGACTCGAAACGGTGCCAGTGCTCGTACGCGGCGTCTCTCGAGTTTTCGGAATTGTCCTTACCGCCGCATCACTCGCGGCCCTGCGCCACGGCCTGCGCCTTCAAATGATCGTTCGGGGCGACGAACCACAGCCCGCGCGGGTCTCGATCTTGGTAGAGGACGACAGCGACACAACCACGTATACAGCCATCGTCAGCAAGGTTGGGTCCGACACCACCTGGCGGACCCCGATATACCGCAACAAAGCGGTTGAACGATTGCTGGATGGCTCGGCCCAAACCGTGGAAGCCTGGAGTGACAACGGCAATGGCGCCCCCATTGCACTTCGGGTCGACGGCAGCATCGTGTACACGTACCCAAAAGCGACCCGCACACACCAGACAGTCCGCGACTAGTGAGGTTCTCCAAGGGCAACGCGCGACGTAAGTCCGCTTCAAGCCCTAAGTGTCAAATGCTGCGCATAGTTTCAGCGTCCGCTTTCAGAGCTGGTCTCAGCGGCAGAATATCTGGAACCCTCGCGTAGGGCGCGGGCGGCAGCCAGTTGTGAAACGTTCGTGCAAGTCGGGGGTCACCACTGAGAAAGAATGATCCAAGCTCGGTTTCCTTGGCCAGCGTTGTTCGGCCCATAATGATGCCGCCCATAGCCACCAGTGTTGTCTCCACATAAAGGTCGACCTCTTGATCAGGATCATGAACGCAGAGCTCAGGCGGTGCACCGCGCTGCGCCAGAAACCAGAATGTATCGTAGTCAGTCGGCTCATCTCGGAAATGGAACCGGATCACTGATCGTTTGTCAGGCAAAGCGTCGACTCGAAGGACGCTTTGGCACTTCCACATCATAGGCGATGCCTGCGTGCCTGCCAGCGCCACCTCGGCCTCAATGTTCTGCTGAGCCCAAACCCCAAGGGCCCTGATCACGGGTTCAAGAGCTTCCGATTTCGGTGTCCGGAAATAGTCCACCGTTCCAGCCGCCTTGTCTTCGACGCGTTCCACCAACCCATTGGCTTCCATTTCCGAAAGCCGTCGCGACAACACACCTGGGGAGATCTTGCCCAATCGGCGTCGTAGTGTATTGAACCGGGTCGCCCCTGCCCAAATCTCGGTCAGGATGGGAATGGTCCAACGCGGTTCCAGCAATTGGCTGGCGCGGGAAATCGGACACAAGAGACCGTACGGTTTCACGCTCATGGCAAACTCCTTCGCGCAAATCATACCCGCGGGAGGAAAATCCACTAGTACGACAGACGTACCGGCATTGGTACGGCCCACGCACTACGTCGCCTGAGTTGGTCTATGGTTGAATTGGTCATCGAAGAACACAGGGAGACGGACGATGACACAGATCAACACCATGACCGGGGTCGCCAACGGAGAATTATGGGGCCATCGCGCTCTCGATTGGGCAAAATACCAAGAGGCGACCATGGCACCCGTGTTCGATGCGGTTCTGGATCGCACCGGCGTAACAGAAGGAACTAGGCTGCTTGATATCGGCTGTGGTGCAGGGTTGGCGGCGGCGAAGGCAAGCGCATTAGGGGCGGTGGTGACGGGGTTGGATGCCTCAAACGCACTGGTCGGAATTGCCCGGTCTCGATTACCTGCCTCGGACTTTCACATAGGCGACTTGCAAGACTTGCCTTTCGACGATGGCAGTTTCGACCTGGTGACCAGCTTTAACGCGATCCAATATGCCGGCGATGTGGTTAAGGCCCTGTCAGAGATCAAGCGGGTTCTCGCCCCGGGCGGCAAGGTTGCAATTGCAACTTGGGGCGATCCCGAAGGCATGGAAGCGGCCAAAGTGGTCACGGTCATCAAACCGCTCCTGCCACCACCACCACCCAACGCACCAGGTCCGTTTGCTTTGTCCGATGACACGCTGCTGCGAGAGTTCGTGGAACGCGGCGGGTTCCAGTCATATGACATGTTCGATGTCGACAGCCCCTGGTTCTACCCCGACCAAGAAGCCGCGCTTGCAGGCCTCGCTGCATCAGGTGTCGCAGCCAAAGCAATTAGCCTGGCGGGACAAGAAGCGGTGGATCAGGCACATCTTTCGGCAATCGAGCCCTACCGCAAGGCAGATGGAAGCATCGAATTCAGCGCCACGTTCAAGGTAGTTCTTGCGCGGCGGGCGATAGATTAGACAACCGCGAGAACGGGTCTCACTAGCTCTAGCCTCCAAGTCTCCCAACCCGCTTGGGGTTGCCATTACGCCGTCATGCCACCATCGACGACGATGCGGGCCCCGGTGATAAACCCGGCCTCTTCGCTCGAAAGAAAACTCGCGAGTGAGGCGATCTCGTCCGGCTGGCCATAGCGACCCAGTGGAACTCGTTTCTTCAATCGGTGGGCAAGCCACGAGTGATCGGGGTTCATGTCTGTATCAATCGGGCCTGGAACGATCGCGTTGACGGTTATGCCTTTGGGCCCAAGATCACGCGACCATCCCTGGACGAGCCCGTTCACCGCGGCCTTGCTGGCCCCATAGAGCGCCAAGCCAGGCGCGAAGTAATCGTTCGCTATCGTGGCCGTGATCGCGATGATCCGGCCCCCCTTTTTCATAACAGTAGATGCCGCGCGCATGATCTCAAAATTGGCACGCACATTGATGTCGAACACAGCCGCATAGTCGTCATCCGTCAGGTCGGCAATCGGTTTGCTCACGTTGACGCCTGCGTTGGAGACCAGGATGTCGAGCCCTCCGAGATCGTCCGCAACCGCCGCGACGGCAGCAGCGCTTGCCCCAACCTGCCGGGCGTAGGCCTCGACCGCGCGGGCCTGTCCCCCGGCCGATTGGATGCCCCGCACGACCCGATCCGCGTCACGCGATGACCCGACATAGGTAAGCGTCACATGCGCGCCGTCCGAGGCCAGGCGCCGGGCAATCGCAGCCCCGATGCCGCGTCCGCCCCCGGTGACCAGCGCGCGTTTTCCCTCATGCGGACGACCCATCGGACGCGACCTTTTTGATGTGCTTGGCTAAATGACCCGGCGCCCCTGCGACTTTCGGGGCGCCGGACCGGCCTACTCGGATTTGTTGAAGGCATACCGGGCGATCATCCAATCCCCGTCCACTTGCTCGAATACCCAATGCTCTCGATTGATCTCAGGCACTTCTTGACCGGTTTCCAGGATCGATCGTGTGCCCGCAGATGTCGTGACCGCATAAGCGGTGTCGCCGGACACAACAATGTCCTCGGGGTCGATCTCGAACACCAGATCGAGGCTCAACGCGCCGAAGGCAAAGGCGTAGAATGCGGTGATCGCCTCTTTGCCTTCATAGGCGTCAAACCGATCGGGGAGGAGGACCGCATCCGCCGTATAGAGGCTGCCCATGCCGTCTGCGTCTCTGGCGTTTCCGTAGCTCTCATAGGTTCGCAAAAGTTCTACGATCCGGTCGGTGTCGCTATGGCCATCGGCCCGCGCGGCGCCGGTGGCCAGAAGCGATAAGAGGACGCCCAGGCGGGCAAGGCTGGAGGCTGTGTGACGTAAATTCATGGGGGTCTCCTGGGATGCTACGTTGGGATGTTCAGAACTTGCCGTTGTCATGGACCATCTCTGCGGGGATGGCCTCGATCGTGTCCCAGTGCTCAACGATCATGCCGTCTTCGACGCGCCACAGATCAAAGAACGCGGTCGGCACATCGCCCATCGCACCTTCCGTCATCGAGAAGACGAAATTCCCTTGGGCCAGAACCATGTGAACTTCCGAAAAGCTGAAGCCCTGGCCCTGTTCCTCCAGAAAGGCGAAGGCCGCGCCCAGTTGGTCCAACCCATCGCCCACAAGGGGGTTGTGCTGAAGATAGGCGCCGGGGTCCGAGATGATGTAGTTGCCAGCGTTCTGCACGTTTCCGTCAAGAAAAACGTCCTGAAGGAAGGCCTCGACAACGGCCCGGTTCGCCTCTGTCAGGTCGAGATCCACAACCTCGGTCGGCCCGTCGAACATTGAACGCCCCGAGGCTGTTTCGGCGGGAACCGGCTGCAGGTTGTCCCAATGCTCGGCCAGCAGACCGTCTTCGACCCGGAACACGTCGAACGACGCCAGTTGGGGCGCGCCAAACAGATCTGCATTCTCAAAGGTGTTGTGGACGACGACGTAGTCGCCGTCGACGATCACACGATGGGTTGTGATGCCGACGCCGTTCTCCTGCAGGACAGGAATAAGGTTGAGCAGGCCTTCGGCGCCGCTGGGGATCGCCGGATTGTGTTGAATGTAGTCGGGTGCCAAGACGGCCCGCGCCGCGTCGGGATCATAGTCCGAGAAAACCGCGGTGAGCAGTGCGAGGGCGAGTTCCTGAGGTGTCATCGTCTATCCTTCGATGCCGTTTGCTGTGCTGATTCCGTTCCTTCGGCATATGGTATTGATTCTATACCAAGTAGCAATTACGCACCTTTTCAGGACCAGGTACGGTCTAGGGAACCACCACGCCTGGGCCGCACTTGACAGCCGGCCCGATTTCGGCGACCGAAGTCCGATATCCAGAACTGGTATGAAAAATAGACTGAGATCTGATTGATGTTACCGATCGGTGCGCATTCCGAAGCCGAGGCTCTGCTCTGTCCGATCCGGACCGTACTGTCCAAGGTCACCGGCAAATGGCAGATGATTATCGTTCTGGCTTTGGAAGACGGCCCGCTCAGGTTCGGCGCCCTCAAACGGACCATCGGCGATGTGACCCAAGGGGTCCTAACAGAGAACCTGCGCAGCCTACAACGAGACGGCTACATCACACGAACCGTCGACCCGGGCCCACCGATCGCGGTGTCCTACGCGCTCACGCCGGTCGGCGAGGAATTAGTGGAGTTGCTCAAGCCGCTCGTCTTGTGGGCAAACGACAACATGGACGGCGTGAAGGTCGCCCGGCGCGACTACGAGGTTAGAAACCAATAGCGGATGAAGGAGTTCCGCCCCGGACGCCAATCTTGCGCGCGAAATCTCGGCTAGGCGCTACACGACTTGCCTGCCTGGGTGCACGATCATCGCAGTCAGCTTTACACTCTTCTTCCAGCATGGCCCGTGCGACTCGGCCGGTCATTCTACGCATCCTGTTACTTTGACTGCGAAAAACCGACCGAGCCGCACTTCCGCCACATATCCGTGCCACGATCCCTGCCATGTCACTATCCAACAAATTCTGGGCGACCTTCTTTGGCGGATAGTGTCTCTTCTTCGGGACCTGCGCCTTATTCGAGTACTTTCCGGGGGAAAGCATCGGCGTCCGGATGTTTGCACAATTGGCGGACAGGTTCGGTGCTGTCGAAACGGGCTTGGGAACCTTGTTGGTTGGCCTGATCCTGACAATCTGGATCCTTCTGTCGCGCCCCGGTGTCTCCACCGATGGTGGTATCGACTGCGGCGGTGGGGGCGATGGCGGCGACTAATCGGGGCTCTGCCCGGTTTGTCCGATCCTCAAAAACCGGCGAACGACCGCGTCGTCCCGCAACCCACCGCCCCGTCTACTCCCCCGGCCGCTTCAAGCTGAACTTCTCGCGCACCACGCTGTAGTCGCGATAACCCATCCGCGTCAGCGGGTTGAAGGCCAGCACGTCAAAGATCCCGTCTTTCAGGCAATCGTCGCGCATATGCACGCCGACCACTTCACCCAGCGCCAGAAAGTTCGCTTCGCCCTCCAGCGTCACGATCTGGGTCAGCTTGCATTCCAGGCTCGCCGGAGCCCCGGCCACGCGCGAACAGGGGATCGTCTCACAGGACGCCCGCGTGATCTCGGCCTTGTCGAACTCGTCCACCTCGCGCCCCCAGGGCCCCGAGGTCAGGTTCATCGCGTCCTTCATCGCGTATTCCACGATGTTCACACAGAACACGCCCGTGTCGCGGATGTTCGACATGCTGTCCTTGGTGCCCTCGCGGTCGGGCTTGGTGCTGGTTGAGGCAAACATGACCTGCGGCGGGAAATAGGCCACGGCATTGAAAAACGAATAGGGGGCGAGGTTCTCGCTCCCATCCGACCCGCGTGTCGAGATCCAGCCAATCGGGCGCGGCGTGACGATGGCGTTGAACGGGTTGTGCGGCAGGCCATGGCCGTCTTCGGGGCGATAGAACATGGGCGCTCCTTGGGGTGTTTGTGCCCCACCTACCCCCATGCTAGGGCCGGTGCCAGTCCAAACGAGGGAGGCGCGATGCTCACGCTCGCGCAGGAAGGCCCCGCCGATTGGTGGGAGGTTGAGGCGCTCTACGACCTGTGCTTTGCACCGGGGCGCGAGGCGCTGTCCTCCTACCGGCTGCGCGACGGGGTGGACCCGGTGGCGGCGCTGTCGCTTGTGGCGCGCGAGGACGGTGTGGTGGCCGGGGCAATCCGCTATTGGCCGGTGCGCGTGGGCGCGGCCTCGGCCTTGCTGCTTGGGCCTGTTGCCGTGCACCCGACCCGCCAGGGCGAGGGGCTGGGTGCGTTGCTTGTCGAGGAAAGCCTGTCGCGGGCTGCGGGCTGGGCGCGGGTGATGCTGGTGGGGGACGAACCCTATTACGGGCGGTTCGGGTTTCGGCGGCTCACGGGCGTGATCATGCCGCCGCCGACGAACCCCGACCGTGTGCTGGGCCGGGCAATTGTGCCGGGCGCCTGGGATGGCGTATCGGGCCACGTAGCGCCGGATCGGTGAGGGGGAGGGGGCTCTGCCCCCGGCCCGCTGGGCCTCCCCCGGGATATTTCCCGACCAAAGAAAACGGGCGCCCCGGTGAGGAGGCGCCCGTGTCGTCAGGGAGTGGTGGTCTTAGCGATCAGCTTACTCGTCTTCGAGCGACTCTGCCTTGATCTGGGCCAGGATGTCAGCGGCGACATCGTTGACCACACCGCGGGTCGAGAAGCGCAGGTCATCGGCTGCGGGCACGAGGCTACGGTTGTTGCTTTCGTCTTCGGCAAAGATCTGAGCGTGCAGTTCCAGCGCGCGGTCGGTCACGTTGCCGGGAACGCCGTCATAGATCTTGGCGTCGTTCGAGGTGAACTCGGATGCGAAGTGGGCTTCGACATCGGTGATCTGAGCGAAAGCAGGAGCGGTCAGAGCGACGGCGGCTGCGGCGGCTGCGATAAGCGTTTTCATAATGTGGTTCCTTTCGGTTTTTGGTTCGGAGGGTCTGGGAGGAGACCCCGGAGGTTGATTTGGTTCAGAAGCTTGCTGCGCTTCCGATGAGGGAGAAATGGGGCATTGCGGATCACATATCAATGCACGGACGCGTGAGAATGACTGAAATATGGTGCGCTCATGCACAGACTTATGCGCAGTTCCGTGCGCACCCCCCGGAATTGAAACAGGGCACACGCGCGCGCGAGG
>JBCCWO010000043.1:0-17747 GCA_039193455.1 Pseudomonadota bacterium | reverse complement strand
TGGCGCCGGGTCAACCACCCCAGCGAGATCCTGTCGATCGGCGAGACCGTCAAAGTACAGGTCATCAAGATCAACAAGGAAACCCACCGCATCAGCCTGGGCATGAAGCAGCTGCAGGACGATCCGTGGGATTCGGTGGAAACCAAGTTCGGTCTGGGCTCAGTCCACAAGGGCCGCGTGACGAACATCACCGACTACGGTGCGTTTGTGGAGCTGGAAGCCGGTGTGGAAGGTCTGGTCCACGTCTCGGAAATGAGCTGGACCAAGAAGAACGTCCATCCGGGCAAGATCGTGTCGACCTCTCAGGAAGTCGACGTGATGGTTCTGGAAATCGACACCGCGAAGCGCCGCGTGTCGCTGGGCCTCAAGCAAACCATGCGCAACCCCTGGGAAGTCTTTGCCGAGACGCATCCCGAGGGCACGCCGGTCGAGGGCGAGGTCAAGAACATCACCGAGTTCGGTCTGTTCATCGGTCTCGACAACGACATCGACGGGATGGTCCACCTCTCCGACCTCAGCTGGGATCAGCGCGGGGAAGAGGCGATCCAGGGCTATCGCAAGGGCGATATGGTCAACGCCGTCGTCACCGAAGTCGACGTCGAGAAAGAGCGTATCTCGCTTTCCGTGAAGGCGCTGGACGACAGCTTCTCGGGCGCGACCGAGGGCGTAAAGCGCGGCTCGATCATTACGGTAGAGGTTACCGCGATCGAGGATGGCGGGATCGAGGTGGAATACGAGGGTGCCAAGTCCTTTATCCGCCGCTCGGACCTGTCGCGCGACCGGGCCGAACAGCGCCCCGAACGCTTTGGCGTGGGCGACAAGGTGGACGTGCGCGTCACCAATGTCGACCAGAAGACCCGCCGCTTGGGCCTGTCGATCAAGGCGCGCGAGATCGCCGAAGAGAAAGAGGCCGTGGAACAGTACGGCTCGTCCGACTCGGGTGCATCGCTTGGGGATATCCTTGGCGCGGCCCTGAAGCAGGACGACGACTAAGGCCACACCGATTTGGTCAGAAGGCCCGGCAGGAGGACTGCCGGGCCTTTTTTTGTTTAACAGCTCCCACGAGCGTCGGTGTGGATACGGTGGGCATCCCCAACCGCCCTTTTTTGGTCTGTCGACCTACGCAGATCTTCTAGACTTGTGTTTGGACAATGCCGCCCCGGGCGTCCCCATCCCGCGGCGTGGCTGGGCCTCACTCATCAACCGGCTCAAGGCGTATGCCGTCCGGCCCGTCGATCATCCGCAGCCGCCAGTCGCTCAGGCGGGCGGGATCACGGAACATCTCGGTGATGCGGGCGGCAAGGTCTTCATTGCGCGCGCCTGCGCATGGGTAAACCCCGCTGGGCCCCAAAGTCGTGGCCTCAAACCCGCCGCCACACGGTCGGGCGAGGATCATCGCACCCCACCAGTTCTCGCCGGTCAGCGGCACGAGGACCTGTGCATTGGGGGCCAGACGCGTTGCCCACACTTTAGGGATATGCGTCACGCCTGCGAAAGCGACGATCAGGTCGAACTTGGCATCGCCTTCCAGATCGGTCGCTGCATTGCCGACGCGCACATCGGCATTGGGCCAACCCGCCAGATTGGCGACGGCCCGCGCCGCCAGGTCCGGCTCGACCTCATGGGCCAGCACATGGCCTTCGGGCCCGGCGATCTGATTGAGGATTGCGGTATAATAGCCGACCCCGGCGCCGACCTGCAGGATGCGCGCGCCGGGCGGGATGTCTGCACGGACGAAGTGGCGGGCCCAAAAGCCCGGGTCGCCGATGTTGATGCCCTTGGCCTCGTCCAGCACGATCAGGACCGGGTGATAAAGCCATTTGGGATCGGCATCGGGGGTGGCGCGCACCGGAAGGGTGAAGCCCACGTGGGGTGAGCGCAGCCGCCAGGGGCCGGGGCCGGCAAAGACCTCGCGCGGGACGGCCTGGAACGCCGCGAGCACGCGATCGGTGGCGGGGCCGCTTTCCAGCGCTGCCATGATGCGCAGTTGATCGGCAAAGCTTGCGGCGGTCATCACGCGCCCCCGGGCTGCTGCGGTCCTGCCGACAGTAGGGGCCGTGGCGCGCCAGCGGAACCGCAAAAGACGGTGCGGGCTTTGCCGCCGGGTGGTGCTGCGCGCGCGGCCGTCGCAATGTGGCGGTCCCGATCCCGCATCGTTGGCCGCCAACCCACCCGAATCAGCATCCGCCAAGCTGCGTCGCAGCACCGTCGCGAACCCCGCCGTCGGGGTGCGGTTTGCCGATGGCGCGCGTAATTGCCCCGAAAATCAGCCGTTTACGCCTGAAATTAACGGGCAGATGACGGATCAGCTTGTTCCAAAGCCCAACAGATGCCCCTATAGTCGGCTGGTGCGGCATGCTGCCCCAACCGCGCCAAAACCAGAGGGAGGTGTCTATGATCCGGTCCGAGTTGATCCAGAAGATCGCGGATGAGAACGCCCATTTGTACCAACGCGACGTGGAGCGGATTGTGAACACCATCTTCGAAGAAATCATCGAGGCAATGGCCCAGGGAGACCGCGTTGAACTGCGCGGGTTTGGGGCTTTTTCGGTGAAAAAGCGCGATGGGCGCATCGGTCGCAATCCACGGACCGGCGAAAGCGTGCAGGTTGAGGAAAAGCACGTGCCGTTCTTCAAGACCGGCAAGCTGTTGCGGGATCGGTTGAACGACAACTAGGTGGATTAGGCGTGAGATATATCCGGTATCTGTTCCTTTTGATCATCGGGATTGGTTTACTAACGGTCGCTCTGGCCAATCGCGACGCGGTGACTTTGACGGCGCTGCCGGCCGAGCTGGCGACACTGGCGGGCGGCAACTACACGATCAGCCTGCCGCTTTTCATCATTATCTTTGCCAGCATCGTGGTCGGCGTTCTGATCGGCTTCGTCTGGGAATGGCTGCGCGAGTACAAGCACCGCGCCGAAGCCAGCAGCCAACGCCGCGCGCGCGAACAGCTTGAGCGCGAGGTGACGGAACTTAAGGGGCCGCCGGCGAACGGTGGCGAAGACGTTCTGGCGCTGCTCGACTGATGGCGTGTGCCCTCTGGCTCTGACCTGTGACAGACATTCGTGTGAAAATCTGCGGGCTGTCCGAGCCCGCCCATCTCGCCACTGCCGCTGAGGCGGGGGCGGCCTATGTGGGCTTTGTCTTCTTTCCCAAATCGCCCCGCAACCTGTCGCATGACGCCGCGCGGGCGCTGGCCGTTCAGACGCCGCCCGGCATGGCCAAGGTGGCCTTGACCGTGAACGCGACCGATGCCGAGCTTGATGCGCTGACGGCGGCGGTGCCGCTTGATATGTTGCAGCTGCACGGGGGCGAAACACCCGCGCGCGTGGCCGAGATCCGCGCCCGCTATGGCCTGCCGGTGATGCCCGCGGTCGGTGTGGCCGATGCGGATGATCTGTCCCGTATCGACAGCTATTCAGAGGTGGCCGACCAGATCCTAGTCGATGCCAAGCCGCCGAAAAAAGATGATTTGCCAGGGGGCAACGGGCTGACCTTCGACTGGCGCCTGATCGCCGGGCGCGACTGGACGGTGCCCTGGATGCTGGCCGGGGGGCTGAGCCCCGAGAATGTGGGTGAGGCGGTGCGGCTGACGGGGGCCCGGCAGGTCGATGTCTCGACCGGTGTTGAGACGGCGCCGGGGCAAAAGGACAGCGATCTGATCGCGCGCTTTATCGCGGCGGCGCAGTCCTGAGCAGGTATTCGGCGCGTCGCCAAAGGGTTGCGTGCGCTTTCTCACCCAAACCCCGGGATCGAGTGTTGCGCGCCAGACCCGCCCGCGGACGCCGCGGCGCAGACCCCTAGCCGACGCGGAGCTCGTGCGCTAAGCCTTTGACCAACAAGGCGCAAAAAACGCGCCAGAGCAGAGGCAGGCAGGCCAAGATGCCCTTTTCGTTTCAGGACGAGTTCTGGATCCTTGATCCGTTCGCGCCACCGCCCCCGGGCACGTTCCTTGCGGTCAACTTCCTGACCGTCACCGACCAGAACGACAACAACCAGATCAACCGGTTCTCGAACGACAGCATCGACGGGGTGGACATCACCCAGTCCTATCCCGGCGATACGGTGACGGTCGATCTGGCCGACGGCACGGGGCTCTTCACGGTCACGGGCACCACGTTCTACCTGGCCGACGGGCGGCAGGTGTTTACGCCGAACGATGGCAGCACGCTGGATCCCGGCACGTTCGTTTCCGCGACGTTTGTCACCACCGACATCACCATGCCGGTTCCGGATTTCGGACCGCCGTGTTTCACGCCCGGCACGCTGATCGATACGGCGGCGGGTCTGCGGAAGGTTGAGACGTTGCGTCCCGGGGATCTGGTGAAGACCGCCGATCACGGGATGCAGCCGGTGCGCTGGACCGGGCGGCGGGTGGTGCCGGGGCAGGGCGATCTTGCCCCGATCCGCATCAGCGCAGGCGCGCTTGGCAATGCGCGCGCGCTCGAGGTGTCGCCCCAGCACCGTATGGTGGTTTCGGGATGGCGGGCCGAGATGGCCACCGGATCGCGCGAAGTTCTGGTGGCGGCCAAGCATCTGGTGAACGGCGATACCATCTACCGGCGGCCGTGCCGGGCGGTGAGCTATGTCCACCTGCTGTTTGACCGGCACGAGATCATCTTTGCCGAGGGTATCCCGACCGAGAGCTTTCTGCCCGGCGCGCAGACCCTGCCCGAAGACGATGCCGCCCATGCCGAAATCGTGGCGCTTTTCCCGGAACTGGCCGCGCTGGACACCGCCGCCTGGCCCGCCGCCCGTCCGATCCTGAAGGGGTACGAGGCCACCGGTCTGGCAAGCGTTGGCTGAGACGCGCGGCCACGGATTGTGGTTGGGGCCCGAACCCGGTAGAGCAGCGGGAAAGAAACCCTTGGCTTGAGCAGGCCGCCCGTGTCATCACCCGCCCCCTTTTCCCGCTTTGAATGGCTGATCGCGTGGCGTTATCTGCGCGCGCGCCGGGCCGAGGGCGGGGTGAGCGTGATGACCTGGATCAGCCTGATCGGCATCACGCTTGCCGTCGCAGCGCTGATCATCACGCTGGCGGTGCGCGCGGGGTTTCGGGCCGAATTTGTCGACACGATCCTGGGCGCCAACGCCCATGTCACCGTCTATTCCGCAACCTATCAGACCGAGACCGGCGCCACGTCGCGGGCCATCGCCGATTTCGATCCGCTCGCCGAACGGCTGCGCGCGATCCCCGAGGTGACGCGGGCCGCGCCGCTGGTGCGCGCGCAGGTGATGCTGAACGCGCGTGACGAGAATGCAGGGGCCGAGGTCTTTGGCATCCGGGGGGACGATCTGCGCACCATCCCGCGCCTGATGAACCCCGCGGCGTCGATCGGCGATATCAACCGGTTTGACGAGGGTGTGGCGCTGGGGTCGGGCCTTGCCCGCGAGCTTGGCGTGTCGATTGGCGACACGGTGCGAATGATTTCGCCCAACGGCGTGCGCACCGCCTTTGGCACCAGCCCGCGCGTCTCGAACTACGAGGTGGTCTACATTTTCACAGCGGGCCGGTTCGATATCGACCGCACGCGGCTGTATCTGCCGTTCGATGAGGCCCAGCTGTTCTTCAATCGCGATGGCGTGGCCGACGAGATCGAGGTGATGGTGACCGAGCCCGAGCAGATCGACGCCCTGGTCCCCGCGCTGGTCGCGGCGGGCGGGCCGAACACGCTGCTCTGGACCTGGCGCGACAGCGCCGGCGCCTTCCTGCGCGCGCTCGAGGTTGAGGATACGGTGATGTTCGTTCTGATGAGCGTGCTGGTGCTGATCGCGTCGATGAACATCATCTCGGGTCTTGTGATGCTTGTGAAAAACAAGGGCCGCGATATCGGCATCTTGCGCACCATGGGTTTGACCGAGGGCGCGGTGATGCGGGTGTTCTTCATTTGCGGCGCGCTTGTCGGGCTGATCGGGACGGTGCTTGGCGTCATCCTGGGCTGCCTGTTTGCGATCTACTTCGACCAGATCCTGGCCTTTGTGAACAACGTCTCGGGGGGCGAGGTCTGGGATCCGTCGATCCGGGGGATCTATCGCTTGCCCGCGGAACTGCGCGCCGCCGACGTGATGAAGGCGGTGGGGCTGTCGCTTGCCTTGTCGTTTATCGTAACGCTCTTGCCCGCGCGGCGCGCGGCGCGGCTGAACCCTGTGGAAGCGTTGCGATATGAGTGACGCGGCGCTGCGGCTGGCGGGGATTTCCAAGGCCTACAATCGCGGCAAACCCACCGAGGTTGATGTGCTGCGCGGCGTCGATCTGGAGGTTGCGCGCGGCGAAGTGGTGGCGCTTGTGGCGCCGTCGGGGGCAGGAAAATCGACACTGTTGCACATCGCCGGGCTTCTCGACACGGCGGATGCAGGCACGGTCGCGATTGCGGGTGAGGATCTGACCCGCCGCTCGGACCGCCGCCGGACCGAGGCGCGGCGCGATCAGGTGGGGTTCGTCTACCAGTTCCACCACCTGCTGCCGGAGTTTTCAGCCGCCGAAAACATCGTGCTGCCGCAGCTGGCAAACGGGGTCGCGCGCAGTGCCGCCGAGGCCCGGGCCACAGACCTTCTGGACCGCGTCGGGCTGGCCGCGCGGGCAGGGCACCGCCCGGCCGAGATGTCTGGCGGTGAACAGCAGCGGGTGGCGTTTTGCCGGGCCATGGCCAACACGCCGGGGCTGCTTTTGGCCGATGAGCCGACGGGCAATCTCGACCCCGCAACCTCGGATGTGGTGTTCGAAGTGTTGATGGAGCTGGTGCGCGAGACCGGACTTGGGGCGTTGATCGCGACGCACAACCCGGGGCTTGCGGCGCGGATGGACCGGACCGTTCGGTTGGAAGAGGGGCGCCTTACCCCCGCTCGGCAATAAGCCGGTCGGCCAGGCCCTGGGCCGCTGACAGCATGTATGGGTTCTCTGCCTCGGACACGAGCCGCCCGGCCACTTCAGACGTCACGAAATAGGGCAGCACCCGGTTTGCCTCATCCGGAGATATGAGGCCCTTCACCCCGAGAAACGCATGGCAATCCGCGGCGGCCAACCCGCATGGCCCGTTATACCGCTGGGCGGGCAGCGCAATCTCCAGGTAAACCAGAAAGCGCGCGATGTCCTTGGCGACGGCCAGCCAGTGGTTGTTCTGGATATCGACGCCCCAGATCTCATCACCGGCCACCATCAGATTGATCGCGCAGAAATCGCCGTGGCTGCGGGCGCGGGTGATCTCCTTGCCGCCGATCAGTGCCTTCTCGCGGCGCATGATGCCGATCAGCGCTTCGATCCGGGTGCGGTCGGCGCTGGCGGGCATGTGTTCGATTGCGGCCAGCCGGCGCTTGATCCAGTAGCCGCCGCCGAAGGTGTCGGTTTCGCGGCGGGGGGCGATGTAATGCGCCAGCCAGCGCGCGGCGGCGGCGATCAGCTCGGCCCGGCGGTCGGGGGCGGCGCGCAGCGCGTGGTCGAAACGCTCGCCCGGTGCGGCGCCCATGACCACGACCCCGGTATCGGGCTTGGCCAGGATCGGTTCGGGCACGCGGTAGGGCCCGTCGCCCATGCGGGGGTGCTGATAGGCCAGCTCGCGCGCCTGCGCGCCCGCCAGATCGGCCGCATCGGGACCCAGCGCGCGTTTGATCACCACCGGTTTATGATCAAGCTCTCCGGCATAAACCACCGCGCCGCGCCCGGATTTCAGGCATTTGTGCAGCCGCAGCCCCTTGGCCTCGGGCATCGCGCCGAGCCCCTGCCACAGCGACTTGCGCGCCCGCACCCGTGCCAGAAATCCCGCCATACTCTCCCCCAGTTGCGCGGGGATACCCTTGGCGCGGCGCCGACGCGACGTCAACCGAAACGGGATTGATCGGGGTCAACGCCAACCGGGCGTGGGTGCGGGATACTCTGCGCGGGGCATCGAGGAGGACTGTGACGAAACGGAGTTTGACCCTAGTCGCCGCGCTCTTGCTGGCCGCGCCCATGGGTGTGGCGGCGGCGGATATTGAGAACGGGGCGCAGCTTTTTCGCACAAACTGTGCCACCTGCCACGGGCTTTCGGCGCGGGGAGACGGGCCGATGACCTCGATCCTGGAAATCCAGCCGCCGGACCTGACGCAGATCGCGCCGGGTGGCGTGGGCTTTCCCTTGGCCGAAGTGGTGCGCAAGATCGATGGGCGGGATCTGCTGGCCCATGGCGGGCCGATGCCGGTTTTCGGTTTGATCCTTGAGGATCAAAGCGGCGTCGTGGATGCCCAGGACGGGACGCCGGTCTTTACCAGCCAGGCGGTGGTGGACATTGCCCGTTGGCTGGAATCGGTGCAACGCTAAACGCCCGGCCGACGGTGCCCTAGGCCCGTTGGGTCAGCGCCACGCCCGCGGCCATCAGCGCAATGCCGCCCGCGCGCGACCAGGTGAGCGTTGCCTCGCGCGCGCCGAAAAGGCCGAAGTGATCGATGGCTGCGGCGGCGACAAGCTGGCCGAGCAGCACAAAGAACACCGCGTTGCCCACTCCGAACACGGGCGCGATCCAGGTGATCGAGAGCACGTAGAACGCGATCAGCACACCGGCAAGAAACAGGACCCTGGGCTGCGCGGGCGCGGCCGACAGAGCGCGGGCGCCGCCCGTGGCAAGCGTGGCCGCGACCGCGCAGGTGGCCGCGATGGCAAAGAGGATCACCGCGGCGGCGGCGGGTGAGCCCAGGCGCGTGCCGAGCGCTGCGTTCAGCGCGGCCAGGATCGGGATGCCGATCCCGGCGGCGAACATGATGGCGGCATAGGTGTAGGTCGCGGGCATCTGCGGGCTCCTGTGGGCTTGTGCCCGTAAGGGAGCCTAAATCGCTGGCGGTGTCACGCGCCCTGCGCCACTTACGCGGAGAACTGGGGAGGTTCCACGGGCGGCAGGTCGTACCAGTCGCCCTGGGACTCGGTGAAGATGTTTTTGAAGTTTCTCAGGCCCGTGGATCCCGCGAACGCGCCCATCGAGATCATCATACGGTCGCTGCCGTGGTTGTCCTTGAACATCCGCGATCCGCAGGTGCCGCAAAACCCGCGCCGCGCCTTGTCCGAGCTGTTGTACCAGGTGACCGGGCCAATGATGGTCAAGCCGTCACGCGGGACACCGGCCATGGCATTGTAGGTGCCATGCATTTGCTGGCAATCGGTGCAGTGGCACGAGATGACGCCAATCGGCGCCGCCGTTGCGGTGAACGTCACGGCGCCGCAGAAGCAATGGCCTGAAAGCATGGAATGTCCCCAGTGGTTATGTGTGACCGGTTGACTAGCAACGGCCCGTTTTGCTTACAATTACTGGAATAATGTTAGTAACTGACCAATTGGAAAGTATAGCCACGTTTACCTATCTCGATCATACACGATCCTGCCCTATCGAACTGGCGCTGGCGCTCGTGGGGCGGCGGTGGAAGCCCCGGGTGCTGTTTGAACTGCGCGGCGAACGTGTTCTGCGCTTTGGCGAACTGGGCCGCGCGCTTGCGGGTGTTTCGGACAAGGTGCTGACGACGGTGTTACAGGAACTGGCGGCTGACGGGTTGGTCACGCGGACGGTGACGGCGGACGTGCCGGTGCGGGTGGACTATCGCCTGACCCCGCGCGGAGCCCAGGTGCTGGCGGCGCTGGAACCCTTGCGGCAATGGGGGCTGGCGTTCAAGGCGGGCTAGACGCTCATCGCCAGCACCCGGCTGATCTCGGTCAGCCCGCGGCCCGACTGCTCCATCCAGGTGTTGAAGGCGGCCTGTACCTGGCGCAGCGCGGTTTTCGAGGTGGCGGGCTTGTCGATCACGCCCTCGGCGATCAGGCGGGCGGTGACGTCATTGGACAGGATAAAGCTGTCGCGCCCCGAGAACCGCATGGCGTATTGCGCCGTGGCGCCGCCCAGGCGGGATCCTTCGCGCTTTAGCAGATCAAGGAGGCCGATATACTCGGTCGACGGCCAACCGCCGAGCACCGTTCCGGGCCCACCGTCCAGCGCGGCGAGAAAGGCCGCGTTGTCGCGCACGCTTTGGATCTTGGTGCCGTTGCGCACGATCCGGGTGTCGGTCACAAGCGCGTCGAACCAGTCGTCATCCATCATCGCGCAGCGGCCCACGTCAAAGCCGTAGAACGCCGCTTCGAACCCGTCCCACTTGGCCTCGATCACCTTCCAGTTGAAGCCCGCGTTGAAGACGCATTTGGTGATCGTGGCGAGCCAGCGGTCGGGCGGGACGGCGGCGAGCGCGGCGGGTGACAGGGCCGGGGTGATCTGGGTCTCTACCGCGTCCGCGCCGCCTTTGCGGTCGGCCGCGATGGTGTAGATGTCGTCGAAATGGCGCATGGCGCCAGCGTAGCGGGGACAGGGTGCCGGTGTCGAGCAGCGCCCCTGACATGCGCTGTCAGGAGCGCGATTGACGCCGATCAAGGCGCGCGCGCGCAACTGCGCGCAAGCTGCGGGCACGGGCATTTCAGACGGAGGCAGACATGAGACATCTCGTTCCTGCACTGGCGCTGATCGCGCTTGGCACCGGCGCCGTGGCGGAGGATATCGTGGGCCGCCCGGGCGATGTGGTCGAAGGCGGCGGGATCTTCGCCGCCTATTGCGCGACCTGCCACGGGGATGGCGCGCGGGGCGACGGGCGGATGGGGGCGGTGCTGACCGTGCTGCCGCCCGATCTGACGACGCTGGCGGCCGACAATGGCGGCGTGTTCCCGGTGACCCGCGTAGTGCGCCAGATCGACGGGCGCGACCCGATGCTGGCCCATGGCGGCGCGATGCCGCTGTTTGGCGATTTCTTCGAGGGGGAGGGGGCGGCGATCGCCGCCGAGACGGGTCAGCCGATCCTGACGAGCCGCCCGATTGCCGATGTGGCCGCCTGGCTGGAGAGTGTGCAGGAGTGAGCGGCGTCTCGGAATTCGTCCAGTGGACGAATTCAGCCGCGAACGGGCGGAGCCCAGCGCTATCGGTCCGGTGGACCGATGGACGGCGCGAACGCCCGGAGCGTAAGCGCGCGCAGTTGTGTGCTGCTACGTCCGCAACAACTTGGAGAGGGCATCGCCCGGACCGAGGGGTGGGCGGATCGCCCGCCCCGTGGGGGCGGTTCGGGCGATGCCCGGCCTCTCGGCCGGGCGGGACGCAGCTATGAAGCAACTGCCTTGGTTCTTGGTAGGCCTCCGAGCAATCCTAGAGTTGTGATTTCCGTGCTCTCAAGCGGCTTACTAGGCTTTTATGCTGAAAGCGCGCCTTGAGTATTTCTTGAGCGAGTTCAATTGAGAGCTCTGACTCCTCTTTATCAATTGTCCCAAACGCTTTTGCCTCGATGTGCGCGGCGTCGTTCCCTAAGGCCTTTAGCTCATCCATAGCGTCAAAAAGCTCTTCGGGGAGTGTAATCTGAGACCGTAGTTCTTTCAGTCGAGAGTGCAGATTTGTCGCCTCTACACCCGCTTCGTGACATAACTCTTCTAGAAGCCTCCTTACCATCATCGCACTTGCACGATACGCTCCGTTGGCATGGCAGGTTAGCGCTTCTCTTAGTGTTCGCGTAAGACTTGGCGGGATGTTTTCCGAGTTGAAGTCCAACAACTCAGGTGGAAAGCAAACTGTCTGGTCGCGTCCGTTCGCACTATGCTCGATCGAGAAAACCAGACCACGACATTCTTTGTTTGGGCAGATTCGAATATTTGCACCAAAGAATGCAGCTCGAGATGCTGGTGAGTGTTTTAGTGCCTTCGAGTAGCCGAGGTAGTGCCGGATTGCAGAGGCAAAAGTCCCTACACAATTGCAGTGTGGGCATCTAATTTGAACGACATCGTTTGGACCGGACTCGTACAACGTGAATCCGTTTTCTGACCGAAATATGTTCTCATTTTCTAAGCTCAGTCTCACTTCAATTCGCCTTCTTCTTTAAATGACCTCAAACATCCAACTCCTCCACAAACCGCGCATTCTCCTGAATGTACTGAAAGCGCAGTTCCGGCTTTTTGCCCATCAGCCGGTCCACCAGATCGCCGGTTTCGCCCGGCTCATCCTCGTCCACCGTCACCCGGATCAGCTTGCGCGAGCCGGGATCCATCGTCGTCTCTTTCAGGTCCTTGGCGTCCATCTCGCCCAGCCCCTTGAACCGCGAGACGTCGATCTTGCCCTTGCCGCCGATGCCCTTGGCCAGCCACGCGTCGCGCTCGGCCTCATCGAGGCAGTAGACGCGTTTCGCCCCTTGGCTCAGGCGGAAGAGCGGCGGGCAGGCGAGGTACAGATGGCCTGCGTCGATCATCGGGCGCATCTGGGTGAAGAAGAAGGTCATCAGAAGCGAGGCGATATGCGCGCCGTCGACATCGGCGTCGGTCATGATGATGACCTTGTCATAGCGCAGATCGTCCAGGTTGAAGCGCGTGCCGAGGCCCACACCGAGCGCCTGGCAGAGGTCCGAGATTTCGGCGTTTGAGCCGAGCTTTGACGAGGCCGCGCCCAGCACGTTCAGGATCTTGCCGCGCAAGGGGAGGAGCGCCTGGGTTTTTCGGTCGCGCGCCATCTTGGCGCTGCCGCCCGCGCTGTCGCCCTCGACAATGAAAAGCTCCGTGCCCTCGCGCGCGTTCTGGCTGCAATCGACCAGCTTGCCGGGCAGGCGGAGTTTTTTGGTGGCGGATTTGCGGGCCGTCTCCTTTTCCTGCTTGCGGCGCAGGCGTTCCTCGGCGCGCAGGATCAGGAAATCGAGGATCGCGCCGGCCGATTTCGTATCCGCCGCCAGCCAGTTGTCGAAATGGTCGCGCACCGCGCCCTCGACCATGCGCTGCGCCTCGGTGGTGGCGAGGCGATCCTTGGTCTGGCCGACAAACTCCGGCTCGCGGATGAAGCAACTGACCAGCGCCGCGCCCCCGGTGATCAGGTCGTCGCGGGTGATCTGGGCGGCCTTGCGGTTGTTGGCAAGCTCGCCATAAGCGCGGATGCCCTTGAGGATCGCGGCCCAGAACCCGGCCTCATGCGTGCCGCCTTCGGGTGTTGGCACGGTGTTGCAGTAGGATTGGATGAACCCGTCGCGCGCAGGCGTCCAGTTGATCGCCCATTCGACGCTGCCGGGTTGGCCGAACTTCTCCTGAAACTCCACCTTGCCGGCGAAAGGGCGGTCGGCATAGGTGGTGGCCCCGCCCAGCGTCTCGGTCAGGTAGTCGGACAGGCCGCCGGGGAAGTGGAAGGTGGCCTCGGTCTGCGTCTCGCCATCATCGATGGCGGATTTCCAGCGGATCTCGACGCCTGAGAAGAGATAGGCCTTGGAGCGGACCATCTTGAAGAGCCGCGCGGGCTCGAACCGGTGGGAGCCGAAGATGTCGGCATCCGCGTGGAAGGTAACCTGCGTGCCGCGGCGGTTGGGGGTGGCGCCCAGCGTTTTGACGGGGCCCTGGGGGATGCCGCGCGAGAACTCTTGCGCGAAAAGCTCGCGGTTGCGGGCGACTTCGACACGCAGGTGATCGGAGAGCGCATTGACGACGGAGACCCCCACACCGTGGAGGCCGCCCGAGGTCTGGTACGCCTTGCCCGAAAACTTGCCACCCGCGTGGAGCGTGCAGAGGATCACCTCCAGCGCGGATTTGTCGGGGAACTTCGGATGCGGATCGACCGGAATGCCGCGCCCGTTGTCGCGGATCGTGACGGAATGGTCCTCGTGCAGCTCTACCTCGATCCGGTTCGCATGGCCCGCCACGGCCTCATCCATCGAGTTGTCCAGCACCTCGGCCACCAGATGGTGCAGCGCCCGCTCATCCGTGCCGCCGATATACATCCCCGGGCGCTTGCGCACCGGTTCCAGCCCTTCGAGGACTTCGATCGAATTGGCGTCGTAGGCGTCCGCGGTCGCGGGGGCGGAGAGAAGATCGTCGGCCATATGCTGCTCTTGTTCTGCGTTATGTCCACAAGATACGGCAGGGGGCGGGGGGTGCGCAATGCGGTTGGCGTTTTGGGTTGCTGGGCCCTAGGGTGCCGCCACGACAGGAGACATGCCCATGCCCGACGCCGCCATCCTCGCCTCGCCCAAGCGCACCTATCGCGGCGAGATCACGGACCCCGCGCGGTGGTCGATCTACACCGCGCGCGTGGGCGACGTGATGGTCTGTACCCCGGCGAAATGCGGGACGACCTGGACGCAGACGATCCTCGTGCGGCTGCTGGCGGGCGGCGATCTGCCGGGGCCGGTGCCCGAGGTCTCGCCCTGGATTGACTCAAACATGCGCGATGCCGACGAGAAGAAACGCGCCCTGGCCGCGCAGACCGGGCGCCGGGTGGTCAAGACGCATACGCCGGGCGACGGGTTCCCGGTGTGGGAGGGCGTGCCGGTGGTCGCGGTCTATCGCCATCCGCTGGATGTGTTCCTGTCGATCCGCAAGCACATCCACAACATGGCGGGTCGCGGCGATCATCCGTTGAAGGCACCCATGGGTGAGGCGCTGGAGTTCTACCTGACCAACCCGTTTCAGGACGGTGATGTGGACCGCGACAGCCTTGATACGCTCGTCTCGCATTACCGGCGCACGGTCGACACCCTGCGCGGGCGGGATCTGACGGTGCTGCACTACGCCGACATGATGGCCGATCGGGCCGGGGCGGTGGCGCGGCTGGCCCAAGCGGCGGGCATAACCCCTGAGGCAGAGGTGATGGCCGCGGTGACCGAGGCCACTGGTTTTGAGGCGATGAAGGCGCGGGCGAACGAGTATGCGCCGGGGGGCGGTACCGGGCTGTGGCAAAGCGATACGGATTTCTTTGCCAAGGGCGGGACCGGGAACTGGGCGGGCGTGCTGAGCGACGCGCAGGTCGCGCGCTATCAGGCGCGGATGGCCGAGCTGGTGCCAGAGCCTGCGCTGCGCCTTTGGCTGGAACAGGGCGGCCCGCACCCGGGTTGAGCGGTGTCAAAGCGCGGGGCGGCCGGGTCGGGTATCCTGGGCGGAAGTAACCGGAGAGACCCAATGCCCGACACCTTGCATCCTGTA
Source organism: Pseudomonadota bacterium (assembly GCA_039193455.1). Classification (GTDB taxonomy): domain Bacteria; phylum Pseudomonadota; class Alphaproteobacteria; order Rhodobacterales; family Rhodobacteraceae; genus JBCBGF01. Next base: position 2,818 of record JBCCWO010000043.1, on the reverse strand, counting down.
ATGCCCGCGCCCGCCCCCGAAATGCTCGATCACCTGAGAGTGGCGTTTGAAGCGGGCAAGTACCCCTATGCCAAAAAGCTCTCGCGCCGCTCTTACGAGGTGCGCAAGGCCAAGCTGCAGGCCGAGCTTCTGAAAGTGCAACTCTGGGCGCAGGAGACGGGGCAGAAGTTCGTCCTCTTGTTCGAGGGGCGCGATGCCGCGGGCAAGGGCGGCACGATCAAGCGCTTTACCGAACACCTCAACCCCCGCTCAGCGCGGGTGGTGGCGCTGAACAAGCCCACGGATGAAGAGCGCGGGCAGTGGTTTTTCCAACGCTATGTCAACGAGTTGCCGACCAAAGGTGAGATGGTCTTCTACGACCGGTCCTGGTACAACCGCGCGGGCGTTGAGCGGGTGATGGGCTTTTGCTCCCCCAACGAATACCTCGAGTTCATGCGCCAGACGCCCGAGCTTGAGCGGATGCTGGTGCGCTCGGGCATTCACCTGTTCAAGTACTGGTTCTCGGTCACGCAAGAGGAACAGAAACGCCGCTTTGACAGCCGCGAAACAGACCCTCTGAAACAGTGGAAGCTGTCGCCCATCGACAAGGCGAGCCTGGGTAAATGGGACGACTATACCGAGGCGAAGGAGGCGATGTTTTTCTACACCGACACCGCCGATGCGCCCTGGACGATCATCAAGTCGAACGACAAGAAACGCGCGCGGCTCGAATGCATGGCGCATTTCCTGAATGCGGTGGACTATCCGGGCAAGGATCCCAAGATCGTCAAACCCTACGATCCGCTGATCGTGGGCCGGGGCGAGCATGTGGTGCACAGCTCGGAACACGTGCTGGGCGCGTCGCTGCATCCGGAGTTGCGGCGCGTGGCCCCCTGAACCTATTGTCTGACAGGGAGCCAGCCCCTAGGCTGGCCCCATGTGGAACGAACGCTACGCCCAACCGGGCTTTCACTTTGGCACAGACCCGGCGGCCTTTCTCAAGGCGCAGGCACATCGGCTGTCGCCCGGTTCAACCGTTTTGGCCGTGGCTGATGGCGAGGGGCGCAATTCCGTGTATCTGGCCGCGCTGGGGCACCGCGTGACGGCGATGGATGCCTCGCCCGTGGGCATCGAAAAGGCGCGGGGTCTGGCGGAAGAGGCGGGGGTCGAGGTCGATTATCAGGTCGCCGACCTCTACGCGATGGCGTGGGAGGCCGAGGCCTATGACGCCGTCGTGGGGATTTTCTTCCAGTTTGCGCCGCCGGCGGAGCGGGCCGAGATCTTTCGCGGGATGGACCAAATCCTGAAGCCCGGCGGGATGCTATTGATCCACGGCTATGCCCCGCGGCAGGTCGACTACGGCACCGGCGGCCCGCCCTGGGTCGAGCATATGTACACGCTCGACCTGCTGCACGATGCGTTCCCGGGCTACGAGGTGGTGCACGCCCGCGACTATGACGCCGATATCCAGGAGGGCCGGGGGCATAGTGGGGTGTCCGGGTTGATTGATTTCGTGGCGCGGAAGGGAGGGGCATAGAGTTGGTTAAAGGCCCGCTCTGCGGACCAAGCTGCCGTTCGCAGCATGCAGGCCAATGCCCGCTATTGGGTCGTTTGTTTCTATGGCGTCGCGAGCCAGCTTGCTTCTATGTGCACCTGGTGAAGCTGACCCGACGCACTAAACCCTCCAGCTGGCCACTCGTTCCCTAATAAACGCGCCGATTTCCGCTACGGAGCTGTTTGCTTCGGGGCATCGTCCGACGTTCAGATGCCAAACGTGAGTCCGCCCTCTAGACGTCGACAGCTCGGTTGTAACGCCCTGATCCCGAAGACGGACGGCGAGGTATCTGGAGTCGTCGAACAACAGTTCATCTTCGTCCACGTGAATCAAGCAGGGCGATGCACCGACGAAGGTGCCGAGCACGGGCGAAACCTCGGGATCGTTCGGATCACGTCCCGCAAGATAGGCATCTTTACCTCGCGCGATCCAGCGCATCGGAACCAGGTGGTCGGATTTTGCATTCATCTTCAACGATTCATTCGTCAGCCGCAGGTCAGAGATTGGAGCAATTGCAGCTACTGCAACGGGTTGCTGGAATCCTCCACTACAGATGCGATGCAACAAGGCGAAGACCAGGTTGCCACCGGCGCTGTCACCGACCAGGCTGATCGGGCCCGCATCGGGATCAGAGCACAGCGCTTCATACGCGAACGTGGCTTGGTCGAGGGCCGTCGGAAAGTGATGTTCCGGGGCGAGCCCATAATGAAGAAAATGCGCCCTCTGGTTTGCTGCATTGCCAAGCCTGGAAACCAGATGGCGGTACCCTCGCAAGTTGCCAATCATGAAAGCACCGCCGTGTAGATACAGCATACTGCCGCCCGACGGTGCCGGGCCAACCTGACAAACTGTCGTTCGCACCGAGCCCGCGCCAGGACCCAACGGATTGTCCGTCAGTCCCATGCCGGCGGGTGTCTTCAAAGTGATCGCGGCGCTCAAATCTGCGATGCGGCGGACCGTTGGCTGGTGCGCAATCAATGCGAGCACTGGCTTTTGGACAAACCGCGCATAGCCATTCCAGAATTGTTGCTGGCGTGAAAGCATAAGACGTGGTCGCGTTGAAATTCACCGCTGTCAACAAACTCGCGGCGAGCACTTATTTCAGAAGGAGACGGTCGTCGCTTCTGGAGTAACTGTCAAAAAGGGCTTATTTCGTTGAAAAACTCTGGGTTGATCGAGGGGTAAGTCGCTGATTCAATTCGTCCTGTAGGGAGAGATTGGCGATGATGGGACCGAGGCAAGAAGCGCAGGCGGCGCTGTTCTACGAGTTCTCGCTTGAGGAGC
>JBCCWO010000042.1:0-18630 GCA_039193455.1 Pseudomonadota bacterium | reverse complement strand
GGGGTCTTGCCTCGCCCAAAGCTGGAGATTGCTGATATTTTTCGACGATACGGTCCTGCGTGGCGGCGGGCCAATGCCGGGCATGTCAGTCTTTCCCAGCTCAAAGTGATGTCGGCGATTGAAGCCTGCCGTACCGAGGCGCTCGGTGGGCATGTGGCAGCGTGCACCAAGTGCAACCACCATCACATCGCTTACAACAGTTGTAAGAACCGCCACTGCCCCAAATGCCAGGGCTCAGCCGCGCGCGACTGGATGGAAGCGCGCGCCGAGGATCTGCTGCCGGTGGAATATTTCCATGTGGTCTTCACGCTGCCAGCCGAGATCGCTCAGATCGCGTTCTGGAACAAGCGCGCGGTCTACGGCCTGCTGTTCAAGGCATCAGCCGAGACGGTTACGACCATCGCCGCCGACCCCAAGCGCCTCGGCGCAAAGCTGGGTTTGACCAGCGTCCTGCACACCTGGGGATCGGCGCTGACCCATCATCCCCACATCCACATGATCGTGCCGGGCGGCGGGTTGTCCCTGGACGGCACCCGATCGGTCGCCTGCAAACCGGGGTTCTTTCTACGTGTGCGGGTCTTGGCGTGGCTGTTCAGGCGCTTGTTCCTGGAAGGGCTGATGGAACTGCACCGAGCAGGCCAGCTCACTTTCTTTGGCGATCTCGCCTGCCTGGCGCAAGCGGATGCCTTCGCGAAGTGGCTCGCGCCATTCCGCAAAACTGCGTGGGTGGTCTACGCCGCCCCCGGGGCTCCGCCCGTTCAGGGCTGAATTGATCCATGAGGATCAATTCCAAGTCACCCTTCACCCCTTCGGTGGGCCTGAGGCGGTACTGGCCTACCTGAGCCGGTACACCCACCGGGTCGCGATCTCGAACCACCGACTGGTCAGCGCGGATGCCGACACAGTGGCGTACAAATGGAAGGACTACCGGATCAAGAACGGGGACCGACAAAAGGTCATGCGCCTCGCCACACCCGAGTTCATCCGCCGCTTCCTGATCCACGTCCTGCCCGATGGGTTCCACCGCATCCGCCATTACGGCTTGCTGGCCAGCGGTGTCCGCAAGACCAACCTCGCCAAAATTCGTGCGTTGCTCTGCGTCCAGCCACCAGATCAGGCAGATGCCCACGACACTGAGCCGGACGTAACCTTTCTCACGCTGCGCGAACCATGCCCAAACTGCGGCGGCCCCATGCGGATTATCGAGATCTTCCGTCGTGGGCGAAAACCGATGTCGCGCGCACCACCACGGGAACAGGCCGCATGACCGAACGACCGCAAAAAAATACCAACCAACGCTGGCTGCACGACGCAGCACCGGCCCAAGCAAACTGCGCCAATCAATCTGTGCAACCGTTCAACACGAGGCTCCCACCCAGAGTGATCGGCCTATCAGATCGAAAAGGGTGTGGTCCCCGTGGCTCTGGCCTCATGAAAAACGCGACACGATCTGCCAGAACCGTCGTCGCATCACCCGTCAGCGCACTTTCCCCATAGCCGCACCAAGACCACCGCGACTTCCACCTTGGGAGATTTTCCAACGCGGGCCGCCCGAGCAACAAGCCGCACCCTCACACTTCGGCCCGCATCGAAAAATCTTCACCAAAGCGGTCATAGATCAAAGGGACTCTTTGCTGCGATGCAGTCTGTCAAAGGAGACATTGGCTGCTTCTGCAAAAATGGACGCTGTTGGACAAATAGACCGTTTTTTTTTGGCCACCCCAACTTAGGCTAACTCATATAGCCGTTCGGCAAAAACACCAGTTAGGCGTCGGTTAACTTCAATGCGCTCTCTGCCCAAGCAAGCACGATGGTTTTAAATTTGTCGTCGTGAGCGTCCACCAATGCGGACTTCTTCTGGTAAGGGTCTGACAGCGCGTAGAGCATCGCATTTGTCTGATCGATGACAAAACCAACGGCAAATTCAGGATCGGGGTGACCAATCTCTGAGCGGCGGGCGAGTATTAGCTCCCGGAGTGCAATACTTCCTTCGAGTTTGATTTCCGCCATATGTGCCTTCAGATCAGGATCATTTGCCATCACAAGGGCCATCGCTGATTTGGACACGCTCGCCAAACGGCGCTGTTGCAACCGTAGTTCCAGGAAGCCGTCCAGAAGGTCGCGGACCGATGCTCCCTCCCATCGCGTGGGCTCAGCCGCTTGGCGCGTTTGTTCTGCCATAGCTTGCGTCATTCGGTGGAACAGCGCGTAGAAGAGCGCCTTTTTGTCCTTGAAATGGTGGTAGACCGAGCCGACCGAACTTCCTGCCCGTTTGGCAACATCCCCGATGGAGGTGCCATCCACGCCCTTCTCGACGATCAATTCTTCTGCGGCATCGAGCAACGCGTTTTGGGTCTTCTCGCCGCGTGTTTGCTGGCTCTCCCGTCTCCAATGCAGGTCCGAATGCCATCTGCTCTTTGTCATCGCCGTCCTAAATAGAATTTTGGTTCGGCTTCTTGACACAGAAGGCGAGTCGCGTCAAAACATAATCAGAATTCTAATTCTATTTAGAGGTAGAGATGCCCAAGACAGCACTCATTACTGGTGCCTCAAGCGGGATCGGCGCAGCAATGGCACGCATCCACGCGGCGAAGAACGGCAAAATCGTTTTGGTCGCAAGGCGTCATGATCGCTTGGAGGCACTGAAGGCAGAACTCGAAAAGACGCATGGCGTGGATGTCCATGTAATCGCCGAGAACCTGACCGAAGCCAAAGCTCCGCAGCGCATCTATGCCGAGGTCGCCGAGGCAGGGATCGAGATCGACTACCTCATCAATAACGCGGGCCTAGGGGCCCGAGGTCTCTTTCACGAAATGCCGTGGGAACAATCCCTGTCGATGATCCAGTTGAACGCTGTGGCGCTTGCTGGCCTGACCCGGGTCTTCCTGCCCGACATGGTGGCACGCAACGCTGGGCGGATCCTCAATGTCACGTCCACAGCAGCTGAAATGCCTGGACCAATTCAGGCGATCTACTTCGCCACCAAGGGATTTGCCGCCTACCTCTCGAACGCTCTGGTCGAAGAGTTGCGGGACACGAACGTGACCGTCACCAACCTGATGCCAATGGCCACAGCGACCGAGTTCGCCGAAGTCGCCGGCATGGAAGGCACCAAGCTGTTCGCGAATACCGCGAACGCGCATGCCGTGGCCGCAGCCGGCTACGCGGCGATGCTGCGCGGTGACATGGACGTCTATGGCGGCATGACGACAAAGCGTCGGGTCATGCAGGCAGTTTTGAAGGCCATGCCCAAACGCGCGGCGCTCCGCGCGGTGCGAAAGGCACAGGAAGCGTGAAGAGCGAACACTGTGATGCGCCCTGCGGGACGGTGCTCATGTCACTTAGCACTTAATGTTGACAATCCATTCTACGCGATTTCAATAACTTAGCTTTGCACTAAAATCTGAGAATTGGCACTTAAACTGATAACAGAGTTTTGGCTTTAGCACTTAATTCGATAATCGCAGCTCCGATTGTTGTCAGACCCTCAATTATGACCGAACCACTTCCAAACGAGATAGACGACGCCGTTTGGGCAGGAGCTTGCCGCCTTGCGACCGCGACACCCGGGTCCGAAGATTCTCAGATTAAAATGCCAAAATCTTCCGAAACGCCCGCATTCTCACATTTAAGTGCTAAGTGACATCTATGACCTTTGCTGCTAGAGTTGCGTTCCATAGTGGGACTACGGGTGGGCAGTGGACTTACTCCAAACATTCCCGATCCTTCTCAGTCCATCCGGTAGCCGACATTGCGCATCGTGACGATCCTCCTGTCGCCACTTGGCCCGAGCTTCCGGCGGATGCGCCCCACATAGACATCCACCACATTCGTGAGCGGATCCTCGTTCAGGCCCCAGACCGTGTTCAGGATGCGCTCGCGCGAGAGGACACGCCCAATGTTCGACAGGAAGAGAACGAGCAGGTCCCGTTCTTTCTTCGAGAGATCAATCTGTTGCTCGCCTACCCGGACTTCCATCGACGCGCGGTCAAAGCAGATATCGCCGGATTGCAGCAGGTCGTCTGCCTTGTTTGCCTGATAGCTGGTTGCGCGGCGGCGCAGCGCCTCGATCCGGGCCACAAGTTCGTCGAAGTCGAAGGGTTTGGCGAGATAATCATCGGCACCAACCCTAAGCCCGTCGACCTTTTCCTCGGCTACGTCAAGCGCGGTTAGCATCAGGATCGGAGTCGTGTTCTTTCGGGCGCGCAGTTTCCGGCAGACATCCTGGCCCTGAATGCCCGGCAGCATGAGGTCGAGCAAGATCAGGTCATAGGTTTCGCTTGCGACATGATCGAGCCCCGTCTCCCCGTCGGGCGCATGGTCAATGTTCCAGCCCTCGGCGGACAGGCCGCGCCGGATAAAGTCGGCCACGCGGTTTTCGTCCTCGATCAAAAGAATACTCATTCAGGTTTCTCCCTTGGGCTATGTTCACGCCCGTTTTCTGACGTCAGGGTTGCGCACGACATTGATGGCGGGCGAGCGCGGCAAGTCGATCACGACGGCAAGCCCGCCGCTTTCAGCATCCGTCAGCGTGACCTGGCCCTTATGCGCCTCAACGATTGAGCGAACGATGGGCAGGCCAAGGCCGCTGCCTTCGATGCCTTGCCCGGCAGCATTCGAGCCCCGGAAAAACCGATCAAAAGCGCTGTGCTTTTCCCTGTCGGTCAGTCCCGGCCCGTCATCGGCAACTGTGATGCGGAACCCCGAACTGGTCGCGTCAAGCGCGGCAGTGATGTTGGGGCCGCCATAGCGGCGTGAGTTCTGCAAAAGCGCGAGCACGGACTGGCGCAGCCGCACCCGGTCAATCGATAGCTGTGCCGGCACGTCGGGCAGACGAAGCTCGACATCCATTGGGAACATGTCGGTTGCATCGCGAAGAACCGTGCGCAGGTCGGTGCTGCGCAGATCGAGGCGAAGTTGACCAGCCTCCCGGCGAGCCACCGTCAGCATGTCGTCTACGATTTGGTTGGTGTGCTTGGCGGAATCGCGAATGCAGGACAGGGTATCCGCCATTTCGTCGCTGAGGCCGCGGGCGTTTCGCAAAGCGACCTCGGCCTCGCCGATGATAATGGTCAGCGGTGTTCGCAATTCATGACTGATGTCGGCCATCAGGCGCTTGCGGCTGCCTTCACCTTCTTCAAGCTGGTCGATCAGCCTTTGCAGTTCGGCGGTCCTGGCCCGGACGGTCTCTTCCAGGGTCTGGCGCTGTTCTTCCCGGGTGGCGTCCCTGCGCGACAGGCTTTGTGCCATCTCGTCAAGCATGACACCAAACTTGCGAAACTCCTGACTGCCGGTCAGGGAAACAGGTGCGGAAAAATCGGTTTTGCGAAGTCGCGACATCGCCTCCATGAGTTGAATGAGCGGTAGCCGGATTTGGAGGTTGAAAGAGACAAAGCCAATAGAAAGCAGAAGAAAAGCGGTGGCCAGCAAGACATAGGTCACACGTTTGTTCCAAGCGCGGAACGCGTTCGCGGCGGCAAGCGTTTCCTCGACTTCCTCGGCTTCTTCTGCCAGCGCGCTTTCGATCAGTTGCGTGAGATGTATGTCGATTTTCCGGTCGAGAAGATCGGCCAATCGCGCGATCTGAGCGTCGGTCTGGATGGGTTCGCCGGTGGCAGTCAAGGTTGCAACGGCGATGTTGACCAGTCGAATGTCGGCTTCAATCGCAGCCAGCGCGTCCAATTCTTCGATTTCTTCTTCGCCGACCATCTCGATCTCGCGGGCAATCACGCCGCGAATGTCGATCAGATTTTGCTCGATCCGCGCCGACAGGTCGCGTTCACCGGCACCACGATCGCGGTCGCCGATCAAAAGTGCGTCACCATGTTGCTTGAACAGGCGGAAGATATCAGCTTCCAGGCGCAGGTGCAGGGTGTGTGCTTCCTGTGCAAGCTGGATGCGTTCGTCCCACCATTGTCCTTTCACAAGGCTATAGATTGAAACGCTTCCCAGCCCGACAATGACGGCGACGAGAGCCGAGGCGTAAAGGCTGAACAGCGTTGTGGACTTCATGGATTACCCTTCCGAAACATAGATTAGCGAATGAGTTAGCGGCCCGGTATGAATGGCGGCCATCCCTATTGATGAACGTTTGATGAACGGATCAGGCCTCATTTCGCGCAAGTGAACCGGTAGCCGTAGTTCTTGACCGTTATGATTGCGTCCGCCTCGGGTCCGAGTTTGGTTCGCAACGCGTCAATCGTTTTGGCAACCGGACAGTCTATTGCGGCGTTCGGCGCGTCTTTCAACGCACGGCAAAGAAGTTCGGTCGAGTAGGGGCGGCCAGGGTACTTCATCAGGATGGTCAAAAGCGCTGCTTCGTCATCGCTCAGCGTGGTCTGCCCCTGGCTGGTGCCCACGCGGCGGGTGGCCGGGTCGAAGCGCAGCGCGAGCGCTGCGGAACGAATGGGTCCGGGCTGCTTCTTTTTTGCCTTTTTCGCGGCGTCGACCTTTTCGATCAGATCTTCGAAGGCGAAAGGTTTTTGCAGCACCTGCGCTAAGGTGTCTGGTGCGTTGCCGGTTTGGCCGCTGTCTGATCGCAAGATCAGAACGGGAAGGCCAACCACAGCCTCGCGGGCTTTGGCCACCAGGGGAAGCGCGTCGCCGGAACCGGTTTCCATATCGAGGATCAGAAGATCGCATGCCGCGCTCCCCAGATGATCCAAGGCAGCATTCGTGTCGGGGAGGACAGTCACCGTCCAGCCTTCGCTGGTCAGGCCGCGTTCGACGAATCGTGCGACGCCGGGAGCACCTTCTAACATCGCAATTTTCATCGTGGTCTTCTCCCGAGGCATTTTCTTCTGGGAGACCTACGGACGGCGCGTGAAGTTATTCCATGGACGCCTGTGTTTTCTCGAAAAATGGGCAAAAACCTGCGCCTGTCAGCCGTCAATAACGCGGCTTTCATCTGCCATTCATCTGCCCGTCAGGAACGTGAAGGCACCCCCACCTAGGCTGGATGCAATCACCACACTCAACAGCCATGGGGGCCTCCAATGAACTACTTCAAGCGTATTCGCGCCGACATCCCGACGCAGCCGTTCCTCGATGAGATTGCATCGGTGGACGACGCGTGGGCGGCGGCAACAGGCCGGCAGGACAAGATTGCCGTTCAGCGCGAGGCGCTGGCGATCCCGCTCCGCGGTCTGCGCAAATCGAAGATCTACGGTCGCAATCGTCGGGACGTCCACGAAAGCCGCTGGACCACCGGGTCGGCAGAATATCCACTGGCACGCGCCTTCATCACCGATGTAGCGTCCGAGCTTGATGCCGATCTCAGCCGCGCCAAGATCGTGTGTCTGCCCGCGGGCCGCAAAGTGTACCCCCATATCGACCGCGGCGAATACTACCGGTTCCGAGGGCGGTATCACATGATCCTTAAATCGACTGCCGGATCATGGATGAAAGCGGGCGATGAAGAGGTTCGCATGCAAGAGGGCGAGCTTTGGTGGTTCGACAACGACCAGATGCACGAAGCCCACAACGATGGTGAAGAGGACCGCATCCACATCATCTTCGACTTGCTGCACGCCGACATGCGTTCGAAGGCAGAAGCGGCAACCGAGCGGGCGCGTCAGCGCGTCGCCGAGGCAGCGTGATCGTCATGGGCAACATTACATTCCGCCGCGGCATTCCGGGTATCGTCCCCGATGCTTACATCGTGGGTGCGACCGCGCCGACGCAATCGCCACCTGTTGTCGCTGTGCATGGCATTCGACGCGAGGTCGAAAGCATGGCGCAACTTATGGAGCGCCGGGCAAGGGAAATCGTCCGCACGATCGTGCTGCCGCATTTCGACATAGGTTCATGGAAGCGCTATCAGATGGCCGCCTGCAAGAACCGTTCGGACCTGGGGCTTCTGGCCCTCATGGACAACCTCGTGCGCGAGGGTCACGTGAATGCCGGGCGCTTTGACCTTTCGGGCTTTTCCGGCGGCGCGCAATTTGCGCATCGGTTTGCCTGGATCCACCCTGACGTGGTTGACCGGCTGTGCCTGACGGCGCCCGGCTGGTGGACCTTTCCGGAAGTCGAGATTTCCTGGCCTTACGGCACGGGCACGTCGTCCGGGCCACGCAGCGTGACCGGGCATTGGCTACAGGCCAACCTCGCAAGCTTTCTGGACCGCGAGATCACTGTCTGTGTCGGGTCCGAGGACGTGTCGCGCGACAAGAACCTGCGCAAGGGCGACGACATCGACGCGCAGCAAGGCATGACACGTGTCACGCGCGCTAAGCGCTGGTGTGATGCTATCTCGCAAGCGGCCAAGCGCGCGGGCGTAACGCCGCATATCTCGTTCGAACTTTTGGAAGGGTGCGGCCACAGCTTTGAAACCTGTGCCGTGCGCGCCCGCCTGGACCAGCATTTCGCGGCACCTGCGCGGCGCTGCGCCGGCTGCGCTGCGCATCGCCAATGTACCAAACACATTTCTCTCAAAGGTCTTGAAAGGACTGCAGCATGACCAATCTTTCCCCCATCCAAACCACATTTTCCGCACCCACCGACGGTGCCAAGTGGAGCTATGTCACCCGCCGTGTCTGCAGGGACGAGGCCGTGCGCCTTTTGCCCGACACCGACAATGTGTCGACTGGCGATCTGGTTTTGGCCGAGGTCACGCGCATCGGCAACCACAAGCGCTTGCAGCTTGCCGACGGTCGCTTTTCCCCGCTCTGGCATGGTGACCGGATCGTTGTTGCCTGCGCCGACCGGTTTGCCGCCGACCAGTTTGAGGGGCATGCCAGTTTCGAGGATAGCAAGGCCGATCTGCTGGCCGGCGGTGGTGTCGCGGGAACGGCCGTGTCGAAACACGGCAAGATCGGACGGGCCACGGAAATCACCATACTCGGTCGTCTCGCGGGGCCCGAGGGCAAACCGATAAATCTGGCAGCATTCGCGCTCAGCCTACGGCCTGCGGCATTGCCGGATCTGACGATTGGCGTAGTCGGAACCGGGATGAATACAGGCAAGACCGCCGCCGCGGCTGGGATCGTCAATGGCTTTGCCCGTTCCGGGCGCCGTGTGACGGCGATCAAGGCCACGGGCACTGGTGCCTTTGGCGATATGCAGCAATATGAAGCGGCTGGTGCCGCGCAGGTTCTGGACTTTACCGACGTCGGCATGGCCTCGACCTATCGTCAGCCCATCGCACGGGTCGAGACTGGGATCGACACGCTTCTTGCTTATGCCGACACTTCGGATGTGGCGGTTGTCGAGTTGGCCGATGGCGTCTCGCAAGTGGAAACGGCGACGCTCCTGTCCCAGCCGGGCTGGGCCAGCCGGTTCGATGCGCTCATTCTGGCCGCCCCCGATGCGATGGCCGCGCAAGGCGCATTGGCCTGGCTAAAGAAACGGGGTCTGGCACCAGTTGCACTCTCTGGTTTGCTCACACGGTCACCGATCTGCGCCGCCGAAGCGGCAGAGACCGGGTTGCCGGTCTTTGACCGCGACGAACTGGGTGATCCGGCGACGGCAACGGCGCTGACCAACATGATCACTGCGGCCAAGCGGCAGGCGGCATGAGTGCGCGCCCTGGCATACTGGAGGATCGCCGCTGGGTCGGGCTGGTCATACTGGTCGGCCTTGCTCTAGGGCAGGCGGTCACGATGATCGTGACCGCCTTTGCCACGCGGGCCGTCTTTATCCATCTACGCGACGGGTCCGGCACCGAAGCGCCGTTTGCCGCACTGGTCGCCATCGGACTGGTCGGAGCAGCGCTCTTTGCGCTACGATCCCTCGAAGGTCGCGTGGCCGAGCGCACCGGCCAGGGCTATGCGGCCGATATCCGTAAGGCGCTTTTCAAGCACATGACACGCATGCCGACGAGCGAGATCGCTCGCCGTCGCTCAGGCGCCCTGGCGCTGCGGTATGTGGGCGATCTTACCGCGTTCAAAGGCTGGGTTTCGCGCGGGCTGGCGCGCCTGATCTCGGCCTCGATCACCATTCCTGCGGCGTTCCTCACGCTCTACCTTTTAGAGCCCTGGTTTTTCGTGGGGTCGTTTCTGCCTATCTTCGCCGTTATGATCGGCATCTTCTGGATGAGCCGACCGCTGGGCGAGGCGCATTCCGATTTGCGTGGCCGGCGTGCACGGCTCGCTGCCGCCATGGCCGAACGTCTACCGCAGGGCATCGCCCTGCGTCGCTCCGGCCGGATCAATACCGAACTCAAGATGCTGTCGCGTCGGTCCGATCAGATCATCGACGCTGCCGTGCGCCGTGCCTCGCTGGCCGCAACGGTCCGCGCTCTGCCGGATGCGGGCTCCGGGGTTGCCAGCGCGATTTGCCTATTCATCTGCGTTCATCTCGGGTTGGGTGTGCCGGATGCCGTGGCGGCGTTGACGGCGCTGGCCCTGGTTGTCTGGCCTCTTCGGCACTTGGCCGATGTCAGCGACCGCCGCCGCGCCTATGTCGTTGCCTCGGACAAGCTCGACGCCATGATGGCAGCCCCCCGTCTGCCACTGGCGAAGAAGACCGAACCCGAACCGGATGCGTTGCCGGTGCGGATCCGCGCTGCGCAACTGCCGGGCGTGCGCCCCGTGGACATCGCGTTGCAACCCGGCGAGATATGTCGTCTCGACGGACCCGCGGGCTGCGGGAAAAGTACGCTTCTGCTGATGCTGGCGGGGTTCGAGCAACCGGCAGAGGCCGAAGGCTTCCATGTCCTCGGGGTCGATCCGGTGGCGGTACCGACGGGCCGTGTTCTGTACCTCGGCCGACATGCGCCGCAGCTGAAGGGGTCTCTTCGCCGCGAGGCAACGATGGGCATCGGCCGCAGCCCATCAGACAGTGAGATTGAAAAAGCACTGACCGAAGCAGGGCTGAGCGACCTCGCCGGACGCATCGGCGGACCGGATGGAAAGATCTCGGAGGGCCGGCGCAACCTTACATCCAGCGAGCGGGTGCGGCTGCACGTTGCGCGCGGTCTCCTGTCTCTTACGGATTTGGCATTAATCGATGCCGACGAGATCGGCCTCGACGCGGATGCGCTCCACACCCTGCTGGATCACTTTGAAGACACCGGGACCGCGGCGCTGGTTGTGACTTCGGACGCTTCGGCAGACCGGCGGCTTGAGCAGATGATTGAGATGCAGCCGAAAGATCACCCAACAGAAAGTTCCAGAAAGTTCGCTGCCGAATGAGGTGTACGCTGAATGCCTCATCGCGTCTGCCCCAGATGTGCGAAACCGGAAATGCCAAACGCTCGACCTAAATTGCTCTCCTTGGAGAGTTGGAGGGTAATGGTAATTCTCGGTTGTCGTTACTCCGCTTCTGAGGCCTGGTTGCCCCTGTCGCACCCCTGCGGGCGCGCCACCGCGCTCCTCGGGCTCCGGTCGGCAATGCCGCCCTCCGCCCGGAACATCCGACCCGGTCAGACCCTGCTCGCATTTGGCCCTTTCACCGTCTCCTCCGGAGCCGCTGTCAAGGACGTCCGCATGGATCTGCCTCGGGTCGATGATCCGCCCTTGCGGGTTTCGATCCCTGGGGCGGCGGAACTCCGTTCCTTGAGTTTTTCTGGTCTCCTTGTCGATCGCGCTTTGCGCTCGGTCCAAGGAGACATTGCTTTAGAACCCGCTGGGTTCTCGCGCACGCAACCAAAATAGACAGGACCCGTGTCCTCGCGGCGCCGCCGCTGCGGGCCGCACCACTCCCAGCGATTTTGGTGGCGTTTGCTCACTCCGGCACTTCGCCAGTGGGTCAGGTTTTGGAGACGACACCCCTCAAGGGGCTTGCCTCAAAACCAGACAGCAAAGGGAAAAGACCCTATCCAACCATGAAGGAGCAACCGGATGGAGAATGAGACAGAGACCTCGAACGAGGTGACAGAGCAGGCGGCTCTAGTAGCCGAAATCGCCGAACAGAACGACAGGTTTCGGCGGACGTGGGGCGCGGATTTCACCGTACCGGGTCAGATCGTTCTGACACGCGGCGTGGCGGACCTGTCACCGGCGTCCAAGGCCATCATCATGCAACGCGTCCAAGGCTTCGATGTCTTCACGGAAGACAACGACCCTTACGGCGATCATGGCTTTGGTGCGTTCGAGTTCGAGATCGGTGGCAACAGCTATCACATCTTCTGGAAGATCGATCTCTACAACACTGACTACAGCATGGGCAGTGACGATCCGGGCGACACACAAGTTGTCACTTGGCACTTAATTGTAAGATTGCGGCGGTTCTCGATGGAATGGGCACCTAATTTGAGACCGCGAGTGTCTCCAGTCTCAAATTAACTGCATCTGGCGAGGACCTGGTAGCCCGAACGCCGGGTTGATCAGATGGTCGGTTTCTTCGACGAACCGGTTTCTGTTGTGCCCGAAGGTATGCGCCTGAAGCATCTGGAGCATCTCCGGGCCTGCGCGCTCCACGATGGCGACGCCTGCCAAAACTGCTGTTCGGATATGGAGTGGAACAATTGGATGCTTGGGCGAGGGCGGGAACGATCCCTCTCTGGCGATGACGTCATCGAGGTCCGGTACTACGACGCCGAGAACTCTATAGTGCCAGAGTTCGGCGTCGCACGGGAATGGCCATGGCACCCGGCGCATCAGCAGAAGGCGGGCAAGTTCCAGCGGAGATGTCCAGGTCTGGATGCCGCATTCTGCATCATCTTGGAGCAGCTTCTCTCCACGAAGTGCAGTGTCACGATATTGATCAAATGAATGGCCACGGTCGCATTGAGCCAAGTCCTGGAACGGCCGGTTGCAATGGGGGCAGGTGATCCGCCATCCCTGCAATTGGCTTCGCAGGGTCGGCTCTGGAACGGATGCGACGGAACTGCAGCTGTTACATCAGGGCCGCGTGGCGTTTCGGGTCGTAATCGCCCAGATCCCGTTCGTTGCTGAACGTCGTTCCAGGAAGGAGGTGCAGCCGTCCCATTTGCGTACCGATAAGCCGCTCGATATGCCCGCCGAACCGCGGCGTGCCCGGTGGCCGCCAGTCAATGGTAATGCCCGCATCGTCACATCCGCGCTTGAAAGCCCGGCTGCGGAAATCTGCGCCGTTGTCGACGTGCACCTTGTCGGGAAGACCGGCGACGGGCCACGGCTCCACAATGTCGCGCTCCTTCAGCCAGGCGGACTTATCGAACACTGAATGCAGCAGGCAGAGGCTGGTCGACAATCGGGACGGGGCGTCCATGGTGAGGTAGCACCCTGTCACCATGCGGCTGTAGACATCCATCGCCAACGTCAGCCATGGGCGACCCAACGGCTCTCGCGTTTCCTCATCGACGACGAAGACGTCCGCTCTCTTATGGTCGATCTGCACCACTTCAAGCGGGCGGGCAGGGTGGAAGGTTCCGGGAACGGCAGTGGCTGCCTTCTCGATCTTGTGCTCGCTCCGGCGCCGGGCGCGTTCGCGAAGATCAACATCCTCGAGCCGCGCCACGATCGTGCGCCGATGTGGCGGCTTCAGGCCGGCGGACAGGCAGTCCGCTTGCACATCCCGCACCAATTGCGAAGTCGATGGCCGAGTTCTCTTGAGGTAGTGTTTGTTGATTGCCGCGTGGATGATCTCCTCGCGTGCAGGGTCCAGCGTCCGATGGCCGACGGGTCGTCCGCGCTTTCTCTGCACCAACGACGCGACAGTCCCGCCCTCGCGAAACAGCTTGATCAGCCGAAAAACGGATGCTCGGCTGACTTCAAGCTCGTCAGCGAGGTGAGCAATGTCGGTGGCCGATGTCTTGCCTGGATTGTCCTTCAGGAAACCACGGATCGTGTCGGCGCGACCTGACGCCTCGTTCCAGAGGTCTTCGTCAATCTCGTCGAGCAAGGGATCGGTCATGGCAGTTCGGTACCGAATGGACTTCGGAGCGACAGTCTCAGTTAAAGTGACAAGCTACAAGCGCAAATCTCAATTTAACTGCCCAGTCTCAAATTAGGTGACAGCGCAAGCCGCTGAAATCATTGAAGGCACTGTCTCAGATTCAAGTGCCAAGTGACACCCGCAAAGTGGCCCATTTCAGCTATTGATCCCCATGCACCGAACCTCGCACATCACAAGCTTGTGTGGGGACCATCGGCGTTCATGAAACCGTGCAGATTTAAGCTATACTTTGTATCAGTTAGCGTACCTATGGAAGGTATATCCGCCATGACCCCGACACTGATGGGCCGCCGTTGTCTCATTTCGATCGGTACCGCTGCTGCACTAGCAACCGGAACTGGTTTGGTGGCGCCCCTTCGCGCTCAGGGCCTGGCTGCAACGAGATCAATGCGTGGTGGGTCGAACAACTACTTACCTGACGCTCCCATTGTGGACCGGATTGGTGGTGGCGGATTCCTGATGTTGGGTACGGTGCGCAGAGCCGGTGATGGCGCACCGCTCGAAGGTGTTCGCATCCAAATTTGGGCACACACGACCGAAGGCCACGAACGCGACCCCTGGAGCCATGGTGCGACCCTGACCAACGCAGATGGCATCTTCCAACTCGACATGCCGCAGATAGTACCGGCTTTCGGACAACCACACGGGCACCTCGCTTATGACAGTGGCGAGTTCGATACCGTGTTTCTTCGCCCAGTCATGGAAACCGCGCGCGACACTAGCCTTAGCGCGCACTTTGTATTGCGACCTGCCTAATCGTCCCCTTGGTCCGGGCGATCCTGATCTGGTCTGCACTTATTGGTGTCATCGCCGTTCCTGTCATTGTGGCGGCGGGCAGCGAATACCTCCCATATCGAAGCATTCTCTACGTTACGGCTGGTTTTGCGGGGGTCATCGCACTCGGCCTACTGGTGTTGCAGCCATTACTGGCCTCTGGAGTCCTTCCTGGGCTTCCGATGCCAACCGGAAGGAAGCTCCATCGCTGGACCGGTTCGGCCTTAGTACTCGCTATCGCTGTACATGTTGTAGGTCTCTGGATCACGAGTCCGCCCGACATGATTGATGCCCTCACCTTCACTGCTCCAACTGCGTTTTCGGCGTTAGGTGTGGTGGGGATGTGGGCATTGGTTGTCGCGGCGCTCCTCGCATTACTTCGGAAAAAACTGCACTTTCGTCCTCAAGTATGGCGGCTCGCTCACAGCACGGCTGCCATCGTAGTGGTCGTCTGCAGTGTGGCGCATGCGCTCATGATAGAGGGCACGATGGGAACTTGTTCCAAGATCCTGATTTGCGCAGTGACGCTCGGTGCATTGGCACTGACCCTACGACGACTGCGGCCCTGGGCGGGGGTTTGGAGACTACGGGATACATCGACGCGGGAGTGACCGTTGTGTCCCGCGACCCGTGAATTTCCAGACAAACTTTCGCTGCGTGTTCCATGAATGGCTGGTTTTCACGCCGCGTCGTCGAGCCAGCGATGATGCGCATGCGGCAGAATCTGTGCTTCGAGCGCGCGCAGCGAGAAAAGCGAATTCACAGGTTGGGCTCAGCAATGACCAACACCGCATGAGGGACAGATATCCGCTTTGAAATGGCGAACGGCAGGAACGCTCGCCAAAATGGCTCAGATATCGATGCGCTCGGCGATGCTCAGGGCATCTTCTAGTTCGACGCCAAGGTAACGAACAGTGCTGTCAATCTTAGAATGGCGGAGCAGCAGTTGGACAGCACGGAGGTTGCCCGTCTTTCGGTAAATCTCCGCTGCTTTTGTCCGCCGAAGTGAATAGGTTCCGTACCCACTCGGCTCAAGCCCAATTGCCGTCACCCAGTCGCGAACAAGCCGTCCATGCTGGCGGGTTGAGATGTGTGGCCGGTCATGGAACCGGCTGGGGAACATGAACCGGCACGCAAACATCTCGGGCGATGAGACCCAAGCCAAAACGGTTTCACGCGTGTTTTCCGTCAATTCGAAATGGACGGGTCGCTTGGTTTTGCTCTGGATCACCGGAACGCGTTCGCGAACGCGATCATCCCTTACCAGGTCAGGCACAACCAGTTTGACCAGATCGCAGCCGCGCAGCTTGCTGTCTATGGCGACGTTGAACAAAGCCAGATCGCGTAGATTGACCGCCAGTTCGAGCCGTGCCCGGATTGCCCAAACCTGCTTGGGTAACAGCGGTCTTTTCTGACCGATTATCCGTCCCTTGTTCCAAGCCCTGCGCTTTGGGGTGACTGCGGGAAATTGGACTCTTGGCATGATTTACCCTCCGATCCACCCTCCGCGCCCAAGCATCAGCGCGGTGCTGACGGGACGATTTTACGATCTGAGAGAATGCCCGTGTTAGAGACGCGTGAAGTTTGCCATCGCTGCGCCAGCAATAGGCGGCTGTGAGCCGAGGTTGTGTGGAAACTATCTTAGTTTTTCCGATCGTGCGTTTAGCTCTGAGATTTCGTTAATTCTTGGGTTTTGGTTCGTTTTTGCATCCAGCAACCCCCAGTCGGACGCCCTTTGCGTATTTAACGGGCTTCCCATGGCGGAATTTGGTTTGAACGCCCCTTTCTAGGCCGGAATGGCGGCCAGAAGCCCACGCACCCCGACCAGAGAGATCATGCGTTTGATGTTGTAGGCCAGGACATGGAAGGCCATCTCGGTGCGCACGTTCTTGAGCCGGCGCATCCGGAAGTGTGTTGCCCCCATCCAGGCCTTGATTGTGCCGAACGGGTGCTCGACGGTTGAGCGGCGTAAGCTCATCAAGTTCGGATTGTCGTTTATGCGCTCCTGCATCTCGTCGACCAATTGCTCATGTTCCCAGCGACTGATCCGGCGCTCTCGACCGGTCGTGCAGCGCGCTTTCATAGGACAATTCAGACAGGAGGTGGTCCAGTATCGCCGAACTGCCAGACCGCTTTCTTCGGTCGTGTAGCGGTATGAGAGCGTCTCATCGGCAGGGCACCGATACACATCTGCGCTCGCGTCATAGGCAAAGTCAGCCTTCACATACCGGCCCTTCTTGCGGTTACCGGATGTTTCGGGCCTGGGGAGGGTCGTGATAATCCCATCCTCGTCACACGCCAGAATTTCTCGACCGCTGAAGTATCCCTTGTCTGCCACCACGTTCATGGCGTCGCGCCCAAGAGCAACCTTTGCCGCCTTGGCCATCAGAGCCAGCTGATCACGGTCGTGCCCGGCATTGATAACATCATGGGCAACAATCAGGTGGGTTTCTGTGTCCACCGCAGACTGGGCGTTATAACCGACAAAACCACTGCCCCTAGCGCTGGTGGCCATGGAACGGCTGTCCGGATCTGTTAAAGAAATCTGGCTAACTGGACTCTGCTCAAGCGCTTCACGCATATCGACCAAACGTGCGATCTCCTGCCGGATGCGCTCGCAACGCTGCGCTAGGTTGGCGATCTTCTCGGCCCGAACCTCGCCTTCTTCCTGACGGTCTATCCGGGTCATATCATCAAGATAGCGCTGAATGCTCGCAACCAGATGGGCGGTGCGGCTTTTGATCTTGCCCTTGGTGAAATTTTTGTCACGGTTGTTGATCGCCTTGAAATTGCTGCCATCAATCGCGACACAATCCCCTTTCAGAACGCCAACCCGCCGACACAGTTGGACGAACTGTGCACAGTTTCGCCGAATGGCAGGGCCGTTCTCGCTGCGAAAATCGGGGATTGTCTTGTGGTCCGGAGCCAACCGCCCGGTCAACCACATCACCTCGACATTGCGACCAGCCTCCCGTTCCAGCGCGCGACTGGACGGCACACGGTTCAGATACCCGTAGATGAACAGCTTCAACAAGACCGATGGGTGATAACCTGGCCGACCTGTCCGTGCAGGCGCGGTGCGCAGGAAACCCATCTGCTCAAGGTCAATCTCATCAACAAAGAGATCAATCACGCGGATAGGATTATCTTCGCAGATCCAATCTTCCAGACGGTCCGGAAAAAGCGTCGCCTGACACCGATCCACCCCCTCGATAAACCCTGACATGCCCGCCTCCAGTCTTTGACCAAAAGCATACATCATCTGGAGTTTTCACACAGCCTCGGCTCAGAACGGTCCAATGCCAGTGCAGCAATGCCGTTGCAGCAGCTAGGTTCAGACCGGTCATCGGACCTTCAGGCCAAATCTTTGATTTTGTGTTGGCACGCTCACCGCGCGGTCACCCGCTGGCGATCAGCTGATGTTCACGCCTCAGGCGGCGAAAGCTGATGCAGAGCCCAAGGCGGCCATTTCAATTTCATGCTGCATGCGCAAGCAACGCTAAAATCGCTGCACCTGCTCTATTCATGGCGCTGCCCGGCAGTGGGAATAGCAGCCATTCGTTGGTGGCGCGGCGAAGATTTCGAGGGCAACTGACAGGTTGCGGGACAAGGACGAAACCGCTCGCGCGGTATTGGCGTTTTGGGCAATGACAGCGCATTAATTCAGCAGTGGATTTGGTGGATGGGCGCACCTGCCTGACGATTGGGGCCTTCTCAATCTGATGACAGGAGGTTCCGATGACGGACCAGTATGTGCCTGCGTTACGCCAGCGCTTTCTCGAAGACATGCGGATTAAGGGGCTGCAGCCGAAGACGCAGACGATGTATCTGCGCGCGATGCGGGAGTTCACGCGGTATCTGGGCCATTCACCTGATAGCGCGACACCGGAAGAGCTTCGGGCGTTTCAACTCGACATGAAGGAGCGCGGCGTGGGCGCGCCGACCTTCAATAATCGGCTGACCGTACTGAGCTTCTTTTACGCAACCACATGCCCGCGGCCTGAGATGAAGCGGCACATGCGGTATCAGCGGGCGGCG
>JBCCWO010000041.1:0-19494 GCA_039193455.1 Pseudomonadota bacterium | reverse complement strand
CCTGATCGAGGCGATAGATGTCTGGCGCTTCATGCCGCAGGACCGCCCACAATCCCTTTTGAGAATAGGTGACCATCGTCGCTACGATCAGAGCCATTGAGTAACTCTGACCATTGTCCTCGCCGCCTCGCGCAAACGTCCAAACATTCGTGGTGTCCGGCGGGTTCATCGCGAGGAAGGGGCAGAGGATCGCGCGGCCCTCACCTTCGGTTGGCTCGGGTGTCGTGACGTACCCAAAGGCAAGACCGCCTCCGATACTGGCAAGTCCAACGAGGAAGGCACGGCGGGAAAAGAGTTTCATTGGCCTCTACTCACGCAGGTTCTTGAGCATTGCGCACGGCGCGCAACGCCGCGCGTTTGGGTAGTCTTTTCAGCATCTGCTGCATGAACCACCGTTTGGTTCCCATGCCGCCATAGGCGTCCATGTCGCCACGCATCATCGCGTCATAGCCATCTTGGGCGACCTGCCCCGCGCTCGTGGTGTTTTGAAAGAGCTTGGAATTCGTCATGCCTGCGCGTTCTGCAAATTCTGACGCTGTCGCCGTTGGCATGAAATTCGTCACGGAGATGTTGGTGTCAGAAAGCTCTTCAACAAGCGCGTTGCTCAGGTTGGCAGCGAAGGCTTTTGAGGCGAAGTAGCTGGCTTGCAAGGGGCCAGAGGCTTCGGCTGCTGTCGAAGTCACGTTTAAGACCCGGCCGGAACCCCGGGCAACGAAGTCAGGCAAAAACATCCGCATCATACCCGCAAGGGCAACCGAATTGACCTGGACCATCGAAAGGATGTCGTCCCAAGGCATCTCATGGAATTTGCCGCGCCCGCCGAACCCGGCGTTGTTTATCAGGTAGTCGACCGGAATGCCCGCTTCCGTAACTGCGGCATGAATGCGTTCGGGAGCGCCAACATCGGTCAGGTCCTCGACAAGGATCAACACCTTGGTGTCAAGCTCATCTCGCAAGGCTTCAAGCCGGTCCTTGCGGCGCGCGACCAAAACAAGATCTCCTCCCGTCGCAGCATGGATACGTGCGAGTTCGGCACCGATCCCACTGGATGCGCCCGTGATCAAAGCCGTCTTTGTCATTCCTCACTCCGTATTAGAATTAGAATTAGAATTCGGTTTATGTTTTGACGTACGAGTCTCGATCTGTCAAGAAGCCGAATACGAATTCTGTTTTGGATACCCTATGACCGAAGACCGTTGGCTTTCCGATCTGCATTGGCGGCGCGAGACGCAGCAAACGCGGGGAGAGAAGACTCAGACCGCGCTGCTGGATGCGGCGGAAGAGCTGATCGTTGAAGGGGGGATGGAGAGCCTGTCCATGGCGGATGTCGCGAAACGGGCGGGCAGTTCTGTGGGCTCAGTCTACCACCACTTCAAAGATAAGAAGGCGCTGCTGTACGCGCTCTTCCATCGGATGACTGCCGTATTGGTTGAGCAGACACGCGAAGTCTCTGACCCTGCCAAATGGGAAGGGGCGAGCACCTACGATCTCCTTGAAGCGTTTTTGGAGTTGCGTTTGCAACAGCGCCGCATGTCTGGGGTTTCGAAGTCGGCTGCGGCCTTGGTCATGGCGGATGATCCAGAGCTCAAAGCCCATATGGCAGAGATCAAACGCGAAGGAAGCCAGGCGCTTTTCGATCTTATGATGGCGCGCAAAGATCAAATTGCTCATCCAGAGCCAGCGTTCGCCGCCGCGTTCGTCATCGATCAGGTGAACGCGATGCTCTACGCACTTTCCGATCCGTACCAAAAGGCATCAGCGCTGGCTGAGTTTGAGGATGAGGCCTTCAAAGACGAAGTCTTGCGGTGGTCAAAAGACTTCTTGCGTTTGTCCTAGTCGCGGTCGCTTACCAGACATTGGCGCAAGTGCGGCGAAGGCTCACTTTGTCCGCATAGCCGCCCACGAATGCCTTCCCGACTGCGAGCATGCCTGACTGAAAGCGTGGGATGACCGGTTTGAGCCCAAAGCAAGCATTGAGTCGACAAAATCGAACGGCCGCTTTGTCCGCAAAGCGGACATTAAGTGCGCCGCTCCCTCTGATACTTCCAGATTGAGTAGTCGAGTTTAAGGGGCGTCCAGTCTTGCCCGCGCCGGTTTAGTTCCCGAGCGGCGAGCCGCAGCAAGACTGCCGCTTGCCGGAGCTCGGGCTCCTTTTCGGCACCAAATGCGAAGGCGACAAATCGCTGTATCATCCGGTCGGGTTTGATGAGTTCATCGTCTCCGGCAAGCATCCGGAAGTAGTCGAACGCAATTCCACTACCCTGCCCCGGGAGACCTAGAATAATCGCTTCGGCAAATGCCAGACGGTCCGACGTGATATCGGCGAAGTTATCGACATCACATCGAATAAGGGCCCGAGCGAATAGCCTCACAGCTTCTGCTTTCAGTAGCCCTGATGTCGTCGACGTTCGCTGCCGGTTGCCAAAAAGCACTTCGGCGGCTGCTTCGGAGTCCAATCCATTATAGAGTGTGAGCAGATTTGAGATACTGTGGCTCCCCGCATCGCGTGCCTCCCGCGACATCGCAAACCGCGGCCACCCCGTCTTATTGCAGAACCGCGCCACGGTGGCTTGCGTGGACGAATACCTGACCCCAATCGAGAATACAGCGTCGATGACGCAGAGCGGCAGAGAGGCATATGTGTTCGCTGAGGAGACAGTGTACCGGTTGCTGCTAAGTCCCGATCAGCTTCAATCCTTTGGTACTTTCCCCAACATGCCCATGCCTTCAAGTGACAGGAACAGTCGGCGTGCTTTGCCCCCCGTCGCTCCCGACCTCTGACGCACCGACGCGAAAAAAGACAGTGTAGAGTGTCGGAACCACGATCAGCGTGAGCACGGTCGCAAAGCTGAGACCCGTGATGATCACCACGGCCAGCGATTGGAAGAACGGGTCCCAAAGAAGGGGGATCACGCCGAGGACGGTTGTCAATACGCCCAGGACGACGGGGCGGACCCGGCTGACCGCAGCGTCTAAGACGGCGTCCATACGCGCTTTGCCGTTCCCAATTTGGCTGTCGGTTTCATCGATCAGGACAATCGCATTTTTGATCAGCATGCCGGTGAGGGACAGGATCCCGAGGATTGCCATGAACTCCAACGGTGTGCCGCTAATGGCGAGCCCCCAGACGACGCCAATCAGGGCCAATGGAACGGTTAGCCAAATAATGACCGGCTGCCGAATTGCATTGAACAAGAGCACGACGACAAGGACCATGGCGCCGAAGCCCAGGGGCATTGTCGCGGCCAGGCCAGCGTTGGCGTCTTGGCTGCCCCCGAACTCACCGCGCCATTCCAGCGTATATCCGGGAGGCAACGCGATGTCTTCGATCGGTCCCCGCACGGTGTCAAAAAGATCACCTGACAGGACACCGGGCGCCGGGTCGGATTGCGCCGTTATTGTGAACTGGCGGTCGATGCGGCGAAGATTGCCGCCCTCTAAGACAACCTCAAACCTATCAACGACTTGTCCGACCGGAATGTAACCCCCCGTGATCTGACTATACACTTCCACCATCTGAAGATCGGCGATGTCGTCCCGATTGGGCAGGGTTGGCCGCATGGTGATGCTGATCAGATCTCCGTCTTCGCGGTAAACGCCCAAATTGGCTCCGTTCGTGAACGCGTAGATCGCGCTCGCGATGTCTGCCTGGGTCAAACCAAGGCGACGTGCGTTTTCGGTGTCGATTATTGGGCGCACCACAGCAATCTGTTCGCGCCAATCGTCCTGAATTGCCACCGCGCCTGCATCCGCCATTATGGTTTGCGCCTGCCGCGAAAGATCGCGCAGCACAGCCTGATCGGGCCCACTAAACCGGGCCTCGATGAGTGCGCCTCCACCAGGACCAAGAGTGAATTGCCATACTTTGGAGTGGGAACCCGGGAACCGGTCGTTGATCCAGGTTTGCAGGTGCGGCTGCAACTCGCCGATCATTCGGAAATTCTCAACGTCGACGAGGATCTGACCATATGACGAACTGCTGTCTTCCGCATCATAGGTGAGCATGAACCGCGAATGCCCCCCGCCCAAAACCGTATTGGTCCCGGTCACGCCGTCCAGCGTTCTCACATACGCGTCGATCTCAAGTAACTCGATTTGGGTTCGGGCAATATCGGTGCCGTATGGCAGCGAGTAATCGACAACAAACTGGGCGCGCGTCGACGCGGGAAAAAAGCCCGGCGGAACAAGCCCAAAACCCGCAAGTGCCGACCCGAAGAGTGCGACCACCACCGCAATCGTGATCACACGCGCCCGGATGGCGCGTTTCAGCACCCGGCGATAGATACTGAGAACGGCATTCTCCTTGGCGGCAGGATCTTTGCGCTCGGCCTTGAGAAGCACCGTACAGTAGTATGGGGTCAGCCATATTGCCACGAGCCATGAGAACAGAAGCGCGATCATGATCGTCCAGAAAAGGCTTCCGGCATATTCACCGGTATTGTCTGGCGACAACCCGATCGGCGAGAACGCCAAGATCCCGACGATCGTTCCGCCCAAAAGCGGCCACTTCGTCTGGTTTACAACGGCCGTCGACGCATCTGCGGCATTGTCGCCGTCTTGAACGCGCACCAACGTTCCTTCGACGACGACAATGGCGTTGTCGACAAGCATCCCCAAAGCAATGATCAAGGCGCCGAGCGAAATGCGCTGCATGTCCAGCCCGAACAGGTACATCCCGAATAACGTGCCCGCGACCGTCACAAGAAGGATCCCGCCCATCAGCACGCCGGACCTAAGGCCCATAAAGATCAGCAGCGTGCCGACGACGATCGCCAGGGCAACGATCACGTTCATTACAAAATCGTTTACTGATGCTTTGACAGTTACGGATTGTTCAGAAATGGGCAGGACCTCAATTCCGATCGGCCTTTCCCCCAAAAGGGCCGCCATTCGGTCCTGAACCGCTTCCCCCATCTCGACGACGTTCCCACCAAGTGTGTTGGAGATACCGAGGCCGATTGCCGGGCGCCCATCCCGGTACAAGAGGGAGCGTGGCGGGTCGATGAGACCTCGGGAAACGGTCGCAATGTCCGACAAGCGGAAGGTCGCGCCGGTTTGCGGGTTCGACAGGACAAGCTGCTCTATCGCCTCAACAGAGCTCACCGCACCCGTTGGTCGCACTTCGACGCGGTAATCGTCGACAACCACGCTCCCCGCTGGTGTCACAAGGTTCTGGCCTTCTAGAACTTGCGCGATCTGCCCTGTGGAGAGACCGAGCTGTGTTAGGCGGGCCGGTTCGTACTCGACGTAAATGACCTCATCTTGAATGCCACTCAAGACGACCTTTGAGACCCCCGGAACCGTCACGAGTTCGCGTTGAAGCTCTTCCGCGTACTCATGAAGCTGTGTGAGCGAAAATCCATCGCCGACAATCGCGTAGTACTGCGCAAAGACATCCCCGAAATCATCGAAGACCTGGCTGGGCTGGGCGTTCGGCGGCAGATCTGTCTGCGCGTCGTCGATCTTTGCCCGCAGCTGGGCGAAACGCTCATATAGGTCCGGGTAGTCGGGGGTAGACTGGATCGTAAACTCAACCGTTACAGTGCTCAAACCCGGCGACGACACGGAACGCACCTCGTCGACGCCCTGAAGTTGCTGCAGCGCATTCTCAATGACGTCGGTGACCTCGTCCGCGACTTCCGCAACGCTTCCGCCTGGGTAAGGCGTAACGATTTGCGCCTGGCGAATGACGAATTCCGGGTCCTCGAACCTTGGCAGGTTGGAATAGGCGTAGAAGCCAGCCGCTAAGATCAGCAACGAGAAAAGCGCGGATGTGAGCCGCTTTTCAATTGCGAAACGCGCAAGATCCACCGTTCAGCCCCCGATCTCGGTGATCGGGCGGACGACCATACCCTCTTGCATCTTGCTCACACCAGCGGCGATCACAGTGTCGCTTTCCTCTAGCCCCGAGAGTACAGCAACCCTATCCCCAGAAGCCTCGCCAAGCTCTACATCGCGTGCGGAAACGGCATTGGTCGCCGTATCAACGACCCATACTTGCGGACGACCATCGGGCGCCGCGCCAATCGCCGCGAGCGGAACGGTGACGGTCGTGTCGCCGCCAACCTGTGCGGAAACGATCACCCGACCGATCATGCCAGGCAGGATCGTCGCGCCTTCGGGAACTTCGACGGCAATTCGGCCGCGGTAGGTCTGTGTCGCTGCATCCGCTTGGGTCGAAAACTCAACCAAATCTCCCGTCAGCATCACGCCAGGAACTGCGTCGAAGGCAACCTGGGTATCGACGTCGTCGGGGTCGATCTGCGTAAAGGCCACGACATCCGGACCCGGGATATCAAAGACAAGGTCAACCGTTGCGAGTGCGTGCAACAACGCAATGGATTGGCCGGCGGTTACCAGCGCAAAATTGTCAATGTCCCGCCGGGCAATCACGCCATTGAACGGTGCGCGAAGGGTTGTATCGGACAGACTGTCTTCGGCAACGGCCAGTTGAAGTCTGAGGGCTTCCAACGAGGCTTCTGCGGAGGCTATGTCCTCCGGACGCCCACCGGCTACGCCAATCGCCAATTGCTCCGCTTGAACGAGCAGATTTGCCTCTGCAACCCGCAGGTTCGTTTCTTCTTGGTCCAGTTGTGCAGTTGTCGCCACACCGCGTTCCGCAAGTTCGCGGGTGCGTTCGGTTTGTTCCCGGGCCTGGTCAACCTGCGCCTCGGCGGCAGCCACGTTTGCTTCCAGGACGGCAACTTCCTCAGCCCTGGCACCAACGCGAAGTGCCTCGAGTTGGGCTTCGGCCTGCTGGACCTGCTGCTGAGCCTGCGCAACCGAAGTCTCGAAATCCCGTTTGTCGAGAGCGGCAATCACATCCCCCTCTGCGACCGTCATCGCGCCGCGGACAGGCAGCTCGACGACTTGCCCGGAGACCCGGAAGGAAAGCTCCGCCTCGCGCGAAGGGTAGACCAGCGCGGAATATGATCGGCGAAGTACCCCGTCAGACGCTTCAACGTTTGCTACGAGAGCGGGCCGGATCACCGGCTCTGCATCTTGCGCCATCAGGAGAGTTGGCACAGCGCCCAGCAAAAACAGTAATGTAGAGAAACGTCGGTTCATGCCTGCACTCCCAATCCTTCGACAAGGGTAAGAGCCCGCCTCGGAAGCGTCCAGCAGCTATTGAGCCGCAGAGAACGCGGCAGCCAAGGTTGGCACTGCGGACGAAGCGGACGTTGGCTCCCAGTCGGCGTGCCGCTTCCCCTCTAGCCGTCCACGCTCGTCAATTGCTGTTTGGGGTCCAAGGGACAGGTCAGTCAATGAACTGCGCTAGCTTGCTAGGTTGCGCATCAAGCAAATCGGCAACCTCTTTGGACGCCGCGGATATCAACGTCTCAAGTTTCGCCTGATCATAGTCATCGACTTCCACAGAGTGACAGAGCCTGGAATTCACGCGGCAGTACCGTTCTGCCAACAGGTTCTGCGCCAAAGCCGTAGCGGTGTTTTCCTGAAGGGCCACCATTCTTGAGATGATGTCGTAGTTCGTCAACCATGCGTAGGCCCCGAAGTTTTGGCTTCCCATCTTTGTGGCACCGGCCGCTTTCAGGCCTGTGCCAATGGACAAGAGCCGGATGTGGTCCAAAGGAAGACGCCAGATGCTGCGGCAGAAGTACAGCGCGTCGACATCGGGACTGTTTACGCCCACGCCGCCATCGACATAGCCGTAGCCGTCAATTGTATGCGGCGGAAAGAAGGTTGGTGCCGCCGTGGTCGACATGAGCGCGTCAATCACGGTGCTGTTTATGCAGGACCGTTCACCGATTTCCGGCTCTCCGGTGAAGTAGACAATTTCATTCGACGTCAGGCACACGGCAGGCAGCACAACGGGCACCGGCAAATCCGACAAACGCAGCTGCATGTTCTTGGGCGTAATGATCGCCTCAATGGCACGTGACAGGCGCGCAGGGTCGTGTTTTGCGCGCACCAGACGCTTTGGATTTAACCAGGCCGGATGACCGAAGATGTCCTTTGCCTGCAGCAGGATCTGCTCGGCCATATGGTTCGCTGAAATCCCTAAAGACAGGCCAACGGCGAGCATGGCGCCCACGGATGTCCCTGCAAAAACGTCAAAAACCTCTCTGGCGGGTTTTTGACTGGCTTGCTCGATACCGCTGATGATTGTCGCCGAATACAACCCGCGCGTCCCACCGCCGGTTAGGGCAAGCACCTTGGCCGAACTCTTCATGTCTCTGCTTTGGCCGCCACGGGACTTTTGGGCGTCGTATAACTCGTGGTCGGCATCCTTGGTACTGGGCCCCAATCCTCATCTCCGGTCTACAGGTAGGATAAGCTATGAACGTTGGCTACCCGCCGATAGCCTGACACTGGGGGTAGTCAGGTGAACTTAGGACTGGGACTAAACCCGGCGCACAGCACGGGATGAGCGCTTCTCGGTTATTCGGGCGCAGTTCGGAAGTTGGCGGCTTTGGGATCCTAGCCGCCAGCGACACCTTTGGCATCACCCCTATCACGTCTTCCGCAAACACGCCCGAATGAACTTCAGCGCTGACCGGTAATGACTCGCCCCCGCCGCCTCGGCATAGCGCCCAGCCGTCCATTTTCCGTTGCCGCCGACCATGGGCGCCGCGTAGAGCGCAGCGTCGTCAAGCTCCCCCAATTGCGCCATCAGCGCGGCGTGTCGGGCGGCGAGGCGGGCGCAGGCCTCGGGCCAGGTCAGGTCTGCGTATCGGTCGCGCAGTTGGGCGTTGTAGGCTTTCAGATCGCCCCAGCCATAGCCCTCGGCGGGCATGTGCACCGTGCGGCCCGCCTGTCCGTCGGCCCACCATCCTAGGTACAGGTCGATCCAATGGGCGCGGTGGGCGACGATATCCTTGATCGTGATCCCGTCCTCGAACGCCTGCGTGGCAATGGCGGTGTCGATCCCGGCCAAAGCGGTGGCCAGCTTGGCATAGTCCTTTTCGCACACAGCGATGAGTTGGGCTTTGGTCGTCGCGGCGGGCATGGCGGCTCCTGTTCGCCGCGACTATGGCGCCGCGCGCGCCTTGGCGGGCTGACCCATGTCAACTGGGTGCTCGGATTTCAGCAAGAGTGCCAAGGCCACAATCGTCAGCCCCACCCCGCCGAGGATCAGGGCGGGCAGGGCACCGTTGCCCAGCGCGACCTCCCACAGGATCACGAAGGACGGGGTTAGGTAGGTATAGGCCATGACCTTGGCCGCAGGCAGGCGGAGCGAGGCATATTGGAGCAGAAAGAACGACGCGGCGCTTGCGAAAACCGACAGGTAGAACAAGGCGATCCAGACGCGGGGCGGCAGCGCGGCCCAATCGGTTGCCGCGATCTGGCTTGCGCCGGCGGCAAAGAGCAGGACGGCCCCGGCAACGAGCATGCCGAAGGTGAAGGCCAGCGCAGGTTCGCCACGGTTGAGCTTACGCACCAGCGGGGCATAGATCGCGTGGGCGACGCAGCCCCAGAAGTAAATGACCTCGCCCCGCCCGATCTCAAAGGCCAGGAAGGCGCGCATATCGGCCCGGAAGATCACCCAGAGCGCCCCCACCGCGCCGATCGAGATAGCGAGCGCCATCCGCCGGGTCATGTGCTGGCGCAAGAGCAGATAGCCAAAGCCGCCGGCCATGATCGGGGTCAGCGTGAACACGGCTGCGGCCGACACCGCCGGGGCGGTTTTAAGGCCCTCGAACATCAGCACGAAATAGATGCCAAAGGTCCCACCCAAGAGCGCAAAGCGCCAGGGCGCGCGGAAATGGGCGCGCTGCAGGCGCCCGGTGGCCGCGCAGATCGCACCGATGAGCGCAGCCGCGAGCGCGAAGCGCACGGCGGTCAGCGCGGTCGGGTCGATGTCGTTGGCCACGATCACGCCGAGGCTGAAAGACCCCGCGACGAGCGCCGAGAAAAGCAGCATGGCGGCATGACCCTGCGCCTCGGGCGACAGGGTCACAAGCCGATTTGCCAGGTTTTGGCGTCTTCTTTGAGGAACTTCAGGAAGGTCTGGACCTTGGTGGTGCGGTGAAGATCCACATGGGTCACAAGCCAGAACGGGGCTGACCATTCATCGCGCGGCGGGAAGATTTCGCGTATGTTCTGGCAGCGGTCGGCATCCCATTTCGACATGAACCCGATACCTGCGCCCGCGAGGACCGCGTCGCGGAACAGGACATTGTCGGAAGAGCGGAAGATGATCTGAGTGTCCGGCACCGCCTGGCGCAGCCAGGCGTTGAAGGGCGCACGGCTTTTTTCGTTGTCGCCACCGATGAAGTCGTGGCCTTCAAAATCGTTTTCGTCCTTCGGGATGCCCTTGCGCAGGATATAGTCCTCGCTCGCGTAGAGCCCGATTTCGAGCTTGCCGAAAGGTTGCACCACGTTGTCGGGCTGGTCGGGCGCCGAACCGGCGCGGATCGCCACATGCGCTTCGCCGTACTCCAGACGCAGCACCCGGTCGCCGGTGACATAGCGCACGATGAGGCCGGGATGCGCGTGCTGGAAGGCCACGAGCGTCGGCGTCACGAGCGGTGAGATCGACGACAGCGACGTGACCACCAATTCGCCCGAGACATCGTCGCCGCGGCCTTTGATCCGGCCCACCAACTGCGTGATCTGGTCGTCGGTGGCCTGGGCCACCTGCATCAGATCGGCCCCCGCCTCGGTCGCGGTATATCCGCGGGCGTGACGTTGGAAGAGCTTGACCCCCAGCCGACCCTCGAGCGCGTCGATATGGCGGATTACGGTGGCGTGGTGCACACCCAGCGCATCGGCCGCCCCGCTGACCGTGCCCAAGCGGGCCACGTGGTAAGCGGTGCGGATCTCGTCCCAGTTCTCCATGGAAGCCTTGTGCGAAAACTAACAGATTCTGTTCATTTAGCGGGATTGCGTTCGTGAACGCAAGGATCATCTTCGTGGCCATGTCCCAATCGCTTCTGAAAGGCCTTGCCATGACCCATACCCTTCTTCGCATCGACGCCTCGGCCCGCCGCTCGGGCTCGGTCTCTCGCCAATTGACCGACGACATCGTGGCGCGTTTCGGCGCGCCCAACGTGATCACCCGCGATCTTCTGGACACCCCGGTTCCGCAGATCGACGAAGACTGGGTGAACGCGAATTTCACCCCCGCCGATGCCCGCACTAGTGCGCAGGCGGAGACGTTGGCCTTCTCGGACACGCTGGTGGGTGAGTTGCAGGCCGCCGATACCATCGTGATCGGGCTGCCGATCTACAACTTCGGCGTTCCTGCGGCGCTGAAGGCCTGGGTCGATCAGGTCGCGCGGGCCGGGATGACCTTCCGCTATTCCGAAACCGGCCCCGTGGGCCTGCTTGAGGGCAAGCGCGCCATCGTCATCATCGCTTCGGGCGGGACCGAGGCGGGATCCGAGATCGACTTTGCCACCGGTTATCTGCGCCACGTGCTGAGCTTCATCGGGATCAGGGATGTGGATTTCGTGACGGCCGACCGGCTGATGATCGACGCAGAAGGCACAATGAAGGCCGCAAACGATCAGGTCGCGGCCCTGACCATCGCCGCCTAAGGCGCCCGGTACGGGTGGCCAAGCCGCAGGCCGCCCGCCACACCCCTGCCACCTTTCCGCGGTAACCGCAGGGACATGGTCAAGGTCCTGCAAGACACGTCCGACGCCACCGTTATCGAGGATCGCCCCTGGGTTCTGGGGCTGTGCCTGATCGTGGCGATGGTCGGGTCGCTCGGCCTGCTGATCCCCGCCTGGCGCGACGGCGACCCGCTGCTCGGTGCCGCCGCGCTGGTTCTGGCGGGTGGCAGCTGGGCCGCGTTTCGCCTGGCGATCCGCAGAGCGCGCCTGACACTGGGCGCCGACGGTACAGCGCAGCTGTCGGTGCGCGACCGCAACGGGTGGACCCACCGCAGCTTCGCCCCTGGCTCCCTGCGCGCAGCGATCGAGACCAACCGGTCCGGCGATGGGGATACCACGCGCCCGGTTTTGTTGATCGATGGCACCGATGGGGTCGAGCGCGTTCCGCTCACCGCCTATTTCGCCACCTCGGCCACACATGACGAGGCCGTCGCCCGGATCAACGCCTGGGCGGGCCGTCCGGCCACCCCACCCGCTTGACTTGATCGCGCGATCGGCCTAGAGCCTCGCGAGTTCCGGAAGTTGCCATGCTTCCGGTCCCGGGCCCTGTCCCGGGATCGCCCCCCACCAGCGAGGTTTCGCCCGTGGGGGCGTTTGGCGTTTCGCCGGTACGTGCCCATCTTGGGCACATGCCACAAGATCTGAGGAGGGCCGTGCCCCATGTTTGAAAATCTGTCCGAACGCCTGTCCGGCGTCTTTGACCGGCTGACCAAGCAGGGCGCCCTTTCCGTGGATGACGTCAAGACTGCGCTGCGCGAAGTGCGGGTGGCCCTGCTCGAAGCGGACGTTTCGCTGCCCGTGGCCCGCGATTTCGTCAAGGCGGTGCAGGAAAAGGCCACCGGCCAGGCGGTGACAAAGTCGGTTACGCCGGGGCAGCAGGTGGTCAAGATCGTCCATGACGAGCTGGTCCATGTGCTGGCGGGCGACAACCCCGAACCCGGCGAGCTGAAGATCGACAATCCCCCTGCCCCGATCCTGATGGTCGGGTTGCAGGGTGGCGGTAAAACGACGACGACCGCAAAGCTGGCCAAACGACTGAGCGAAAAGAACAACAAGCGCGTGCTGATGGCCTCGCTCGACACCAACCGCCCAGCGGCGATGGAACAGCTCGCGATCCTTGGGACACAGATCGGCGTGGACACGCTGCCGATCGTGCCCGGCCAGACTCCGGTGGATATCGCCAAGCGCGCGAAACAGCAGGCCACGCTCGGCGGCTATGACGTCTATATGCTCGACACCGCGGGCCGGCTGTCGATCGACGACGAGCTGATGAGCCAAGTCGAAGATGTGCGCGACGTGGCGGTGCCGCGTGAAACGCTCTTGGTGGTCGACGGCCTGACCGGCCAGGACGCCGTGCACACGGCGGAAAACTTTGACGAGCGGATCGGGATCACCGGCGTCGTGCTGACCCGGATGGATGGCGACGGGCGCGGCGGGGCGGCCCTGTCGATGCGCGCGGTCACGGGCCAGCCAATCAAGTTCGTGGGCCTTGGCGAAAAGATGGACGCGCTGGAGGAATTCCACCCCGAACGCGTGGCGGGGCGGATCCTGGGCATGGGCGATATCGTCAGTATGGTCGAAAAGGCGCAGGAAACGATCGAGGCCGAACAGGCCGAGCGGATGATGAAGCGCTTCCAGAAGGGTCAGTTCAACATGAACGACCTGCGCCAGCAGCTGGACCAGATGCTGAAGATGGGCGGGATGGAAGGCATCATGGGGATGATGCCCGGCATGGGCAAAATGAAGGCCCAGATGGAGAATGCGGGCTTCGACGACAAGATCATCCGCCAGCAGATCGCGCTGATCCAGTCGATGACAAAGAAGGAACGCGCGAACCCCGGGCTTTTGCAGGCCAGCCGCAAAAAACGGATCGCAGCGGGCGCTGGCATGGAAGTGTCTGACCTCAACAAGCTTCTCAAGATGCACCGGCAGATGTCGGACATGATGAAGAAGATGGGGAAGATGGGCAAAAAGGGCCTGATGCGCCAGATGGGCGGGCTCTTTGGCGGTAAGGGCGGCATGCCCGGCGCGATGCCGAGCGAGGCAGAGATTCAGGCCGCGCAAAAGCAACTGGGCGCGGGCGGCGGGCTGCCGGGGCTGGGCGGTGGCGGCGGGATGCAGTTGCCGCCGGGGCTGAGCGGCTTTGGAAAGAAGAAGTGACAACCGCCCCCCGGATATCCACCGAGCGTTTAACGCTTCGGCCCCATGTCATGGCGGACTTCGAACCTCTTTACGAGCTGTTCGGCTCCGATCGCGCGCGCTACATGGGCGGCCCGTACACGCCGCGGCAGATGTGGCTTTGGATCGCCTCGGAAGTTGGGAGTTGGCCTTTGAAGGGCTTCGGGTCCTGGGGCATCGAGCGCAATAGAGACAGTGCTTTCATCGGTCAGATTGGAGTAATTCAGCCGCATCATTTCCCTGAACCCGAGATCGGGTGGGTCCTACTGCAGGCACACGAAGGCCAGGGCTATGCCTATGAGGCGGCACGCGCGGCACTTGACTGGTGGTGGTCCACGGACCGTTCGGACCAATTGGTCAGCTATATCAATCTCGACAACGCGCGATCGATTGCGCTGGCCACGCGGCTCGCTGCGACGCCCGATCCCGAGGCGCCGCTGCCCGAAGGCGACACACCGGATGACACCATGGCCTATCGCCATCGGAGGCCGGCATGAGTGTTGCCAGGCATCTGACAACCGATCGGCTGATCCTGCGGCAGCCGGAGACGCGCGATCTGGCGGCCTATACCGCGTATTGTGCGTCAGATCGGTCACGCTTTGTGCGGGGGCCGTTTTCCGAGGCTGAGGCGTTTGATACGTTCGCCGCGATTATCGGGCATTGGACCCTGCGCGGATTTGGCCGCTACGTCATGGAGCGGGAGGGGCGTGCCATCGGCCATGTGGGACCGCTCGCGCTGCCCGCAGCGGAAGCGCCGGAGTTCACCTGGACGCTGTGGGACGGCGCCGCAGAGGGACAAGGCTTTGCCACCGAGGGCGCGCTGGCCGTGAAGGCGCATCTTTTGGGCGATTTGGGCTGGCCGCAGATGATGATCCGGATCCAGCCCGACAACACCGCCTCGTGCAGAATTGCGGAACGCATTGGCGCCGTGCTGACGGGTGCGCCGGCGCCCGCGTGGTACCCCGGCGCCTTGACGTATCAGCTTATGGCCGAGGTGACGGCATGAAGGCCTATCTCACCAAAAGCCCGGTGATCGAAACCGAACGGCTGACGCTGCGCGCACCGCGGATCGGCGACTACCCGGCATGGGAGGCTTTCTATGCCTCGGAGCGGGCGGCATTCATCGGCGGACCGGGCGGCCCGGGTCCGGCATGGCGCGCGCTCTGCCATGCCGCGGGCATGTGGGTGTTCCTTGGCTTTGGCTCTTTCGTCTTCAGCCGCCGGGACGACGAGACACCCTTGGGCATGACTGGCCCCTGGTTTCCGGCAGACTGGCCCGAGCGCGAGCTGGGCTGGACGGTGTGGGCCGCTGATGTGGAAGGCACCGGCCTTGCCTTTGAGGCCGCCTGCGCCGCGCGCGACTATGCCTTTGGCACGCTCAACTGGGCAACTGCGGTCAGCTATATCGACCCCGCCAACGCACGCTCTGTTGCCTTGGCGGAACGGATGGGCGCGACGCTGGACGACGATGCGGCGCGCCCGCTGAGCGACGGGAAGCCCGCGCCGCTGGTCTATCGGCATCCACGCCCGGAGGGTTTGTGATGGCACCGGAAATCCCCGTGATCGAGACAAAGCGGCTACGGCTCCGCGCGCCGGAGATGCGCGACTTCGCGCGGTATGCGGCGTTCCGCGCCTCGGACAGATCACAGTACATCGGCGGGCCGAACACGCGTATCCAGGCCTGGACGATGTTCACCTCGCTCATCGGGCAATGGGTGCTGCGCGGCCATGGTCGCTGGGTCATCGCCGACCGCAAAACCGATGATGCACTGGGGACTGTCGGGCTCTTTCACCCCGACGGCTGGCCCGAGCCCGAGCTTGCATGGTCGGTGTTCGAGGGTGCCGAAGGACGCGGGATCGCTTATGAGGCGGCTCAGACGGCGCGACGCTACATCTATGACGTGCTGAAATGGACGCGCCTTGTCTCGATGATCGGGGGCGAGAATGCGCGGTCCGAAGCCTTGGCCCGCCGCCTGGGCTGCGCCCCGGCGGGCACATTCGAATTCCCCTCGTTTGGTGAGATGACCGTTTGGTTGCACCCCTTCCCCGCCGCAGACGACGTGCGGCTTGTCTGGGACAGCGGGCGCCGGGTCTATGACACCGCAGTTGAAAAAGGAGCGGCCCGTTGACCGACCCCACCATCCGCGCCGCAGGGCTGTTGAAAGAGCATCGCGAGTCGATCGATCGGCTGGACGCGATCCTTGTCTACACGCTGGGCGAGCGGTTCAAGCACACCCAGGCGGTGGGCCGCCTGAAGGCACAACACGACCTTCCCCCGTCCGATCCTGCGCGCGAAGCCACGCAGATCGCACGTCTCGAAGACCTGGCGCAGCGGGCAGATCTTGACCCCGAGTTCGCCAAGAAATTCCTGGCCTTCATCATCCAGGAAGTCATCCAACACCATGAAAGACTTGCAGAAACATCAGGAGACTAAGCAATGGCAATGAAAATCAGGCTCGCCCGTGGCGGCTCAAAAAAGCGGCCGTTTTATTCGATCGTGGCCGCCGACAGCCGGATGCCGCGCGATGGGCGGTTCATCGAAAAGCTGGGGACCTACAACCCGCTTTTGCCGAAGGACAGCGAAGAGCGCGTGAAGATGAAGATGGAGCGCGTGCAGTACTGGCTGGACAAGGGCGCCCAACCCACCGACCGGATCAGCCGGATGCTGGAAGCCGCCGGTGTGCTTGAAAAGAAAGAGCGCGCGAACATGAAGAAGGCCGAGCCGGGCGCGAAAGCCAAGGAGCGGGCCGAAGAGAAAGCCGCAAAGGCCGCCGAAGCGGCGGAAGCAGATGCGGCGCCCGTTGAAGAGGCACCGGCCGAAGAGGCCCCTGCAGAAGAAGCGGCCTCAGAGGAAACCGAAGAGCAGGCGGCGGAGTAATCCGCCCCTGCCCCACGTCAGGGGCTGCGCGTGCTGCGGTTTCTTGGACTTGGTCTGTTGCGCCGGTGGATCACCATCGGGCTCTGCGCCGGCGCCTTCTGGGCTGGTGCAGAGGTGCAGCATTTGCGGCTTGTGGACCGCTGCCTTGACGCGGGCGGGACGATTGACGCGCACGGTCTGTGCCGGGGGCTGAGATGACGGATCGGGTCTGTGTCGGGGCGATTGCCGGGGCGTTCGGCGTCAAGGGCGAGGTGCGTCTGAAAAGCTTCTGCGCGGTGGCCGAGGATATTGCATCCTACGGCGCGCTTGAGACCGAGGACGGGGCGCGGGCCTTTGACGTCTCGCTGACCGGTGTGATCAAGAACGGCCTGTCGGCGCGGCTGTCGGGTGTCCCGACAAAGGAAGCCGCGGATGCGCTGAAAGGCGTGCGCCTGTTTGTCGAGCGGGCGCGTCTGCCGGACACCGACGAGGAAGAGTTCTACCACGCCGACCTTGTGGGGCTGGTGGTGGTCGATCCCGGCGGGCGCGAGCTTGGCCGGGTGAAGGCGGTATTGAACCATGGCGCCTCCGACATCTTAGAGGTGGCCGTGCCTGGTTCCAAACAGCCTGCTCTCTTGCCGTTCACGCGCGACGCCGTGCCGACGGTGGACATCGCCGCCGGTCGGATCGTGGCCGACCCGCCGGAGGGAGTGTTTCCCGATGAGTGATCCGGGGGGACCATCGAAGTCCCATGGGCGGCTGTCGATCAAAGCCACGGCGCAACCGCGTGAACTGATGACCGAGCGGCCGGAACTGGCCGGCGCCTGGGCGGCGAAGGTCATCACGCTGTTTCCAGAGACGTTTCCCGGGGTTTTGGGCGCCTCGCTGACCGGCAAGGCGTTGCAGGACGGTCTTTGGCGACTGGAACCGGTGGATCTACGGACTTTTGGAGAAGGAAAGCATCGCAATGTCGATGACACGCCTGCGGGGGGCGGGGCCGGAATGGTCCTGCGCGCGGATATTCTTGGCAGGGCCATCGATCATGCCCAGCGCGGTGTCCCGCGGGATCGGGGGCATTGGCCTCTGATCTATCTCAGCCCGCGCGGGCGGCCTTTCGATCAGGCGATGGCGGGGGCATTGGCGCGAACGCAGGGGCTGACGCTGATTTGCGGGCGGTTCGAAGGGGTCGATGAGCGGGTTCTCGAGCATTACGGCGTGATGGAATTGAGCCTCGGCGACTATGTGTTGACCGGAGGCGAGATTGCCGCGCAGGCGCTGCTTGATGCGACGGTGCGGCTGCTGCCGGGCGTGCTGGGGAATGCCGCGTCGGCGGAAGACGAAAGCTTTGCCACAGGCCTGTTGGAACATCCGCAATATACCAAACCTGCCGAGTGGCAGGGGCACGCCATTCCCGAGGTGCTGCTGTCGGGGCATCACGGTGAGATTGCGAAATGGCGGCGGGCAGAAGCAGAGCGGATCACCCGCGAAAGACGGCCCGATCTCTGGGCGGCGCATATGGCGCGCAAGGGATGATCGGAGCGCGAGAGGTCTTTGGCTCACCCCAGCAGCAGGCGCTGCTTAGACGCGGCCAGGCGCTTTATGGGCTGTTGTCCGACCGTCCTGAGGCCACCTATTATGGTCGAACCGTGGGCGTGCTAACCCCGACGGACGAGGGGCGCGCGCTTTTGGAAAAGCTTATCGCGCTTCAGGGCGCGAGCAACTTCTTTGCGGTGCCCAACCAGGACATTGCTGCGTTGAAGGACGAGCTGGACGCCGCGGGCTATGGCACCACGCATTATGCAAATTGGACAGGGTCAGAGACGGCGCTGTCCGCGGCAGAGGCCATTCTGGCCAAGCATCGCCTGCCCGATGACATCACGGTCACTATTACCGATCAGGCAACACCCAAGGAGGGTCTGGAAGGACTGGCTCAGGTATCGCTGGGCGCGGGCGTTTTGCCGGTCAACGGCGCGGTCCTGCGCGATGCGCTAAAGCCAGGGCTTGGCGTCGTCGCGACAGATGCGGACGGTCGACCGGTCTCTTGCGCGGCGGCCGCGAGTTTCGCCCATGCAGAAAGCCCCTATGCCCGCATGGCCTGGTGGGGGATGTTGGCGACCGATCCAAGCCGTCGCGGTGAACGGCTGGCGTTGATCCTTGGCGCACACGCGATCCGCGAGATGCACCGGCGATTTGGCTATTCCGCGTTTTTCACCGGTGTGCAGCCCGGCAACGCCCCGTCCGAAGCCGTGAGCGCCAAATGCGGTCTGCACCAAAGCGACACCGCAATCCTGACCGTCGCCGATCCCGCTGCGGTGGTCGGGGGACAACTCACGAAATAGACGCGTCACGACGTGCGCGCGCAGGCCCGCTTTTCCCTTGATCGAACCGCAGGCCCCGACTATACGGCGCTGGTTCTAGGGCTGAATCGGCCTCTGGACCTGTGGGCTATGGCCCTGACGCAAGCAAAGCAGACCTGAATTCTCCGGCGGGCGCCACGACCGCCCCACGCAAACCGGAGCTCTGAGGCGAGACACCTCTGTGGGACCAACCACGGGCAATTCGAAGGAGACGGTCAGATGGACCTGATCGCAGAGCTGGAAGCCGAGCAAGTGGCCGCGCTTGGCAAGGATATTCCGGATTTCAAAGCGGGTGATACGATCCGCGTCGGCTATAAGGTGACGGAAGGCACGCGGACCCGCGTGCAGAACTATGAGGGCGTGTGCATCGCCCGCAAGAACGGCGAAGGCATCGCCGGATCGTTCACCGTGCGCAAGATTTCCTTTGGTGAAGGCGTGGAACGGGTGTTCCCGCTGCATTCGACCAATATCGACTCGATCACCGTGGTCCGCCGGGGCCGCGTGCGCCGGGCGAAGCTCTACT
>JBCCWO010000040.1:0-20149 GCA_039193455.1 Pseudomonadota bacterium | reverse complement strand
GGATCTTGCCCGCAGACTTGGGGCGATCTTCGTCCAGCATATATTTGTCACCGGACTTCACGACCACAGGCGTCGGGAGGTAAGCTGCAAGCTCAT
This sequence comes from Pseudomonadota bacterium, assembly GCA_039193455.1. Classification (GTDB taxonomy): domain Bacteria; phylum Pseudomonadota; class Alphaproteobacteria; order Rhodobacterales; family Rhodobacteraceae; genus JBCBGF01. The sequence goes on along the minus strand of JBCCWO010000040.1, from coordinate 20,053 downwards.
CGGAGCATCCGAACGCCCCCACAGCGGGGCCGCCGCCCGCTTTTGGGGCGCCGAAGGTTTTGTGCAGCATGAACATGCAGGCATCAAAACCCAGTTCGCGCGCCGACAGCTTGCCCATGACCCCGTTGAAATTGGCGTGGTCGTAGAAGCAGAGCGCCCCAACCTCTTTCGCGGCCTTCACCCACTCTTTGATCTCGGGGTTGTAGATGCCCATGTCATCGGGGTTGTTCAGCATGATCAGGGCGGTCTTCTCGCTCACAGCGGCCTTCAGAGCCTCAAGCGACGGATACCCATTCTCTTCAAGGGGAAGGTTGACGACCTTAAAGCCCGCCGCCGCCGCCGTGGCCGGGTTGCAGGGATGGGCCTGGATCGAGGTGACCATTTCGGTCCGCTGGTCCAGCATGCCGCGATCCTGCCAATAGGCGCGGGCCACGCAGGCCATGGTATAGGCCGCGTCGGCCCCGCCACCGGCCTGGAAGATGAACTGATCCATGCCGGAGAGAGACCGCAGGATACCGTCGAAATCGTGCATGATCTCGAGCACACCCTGCAAGGTGTCGGGATGCTGGTACGGGTGCACGGTCGCAAGCTCGGGGCGGAGCGTCGCAAATTCCGCCGTCTTGGAGTTGTACTTCATCGTACAGGTGCCAAAGAGGCTGATCCCCATCATGCCCAGCGTCATATGGCTGAGGTGCAGATAATGGCGCTGTGCCTCGAACTCGGTGATTTCGGGCAGTTCCGGACGGTCTGAGCGGACCATCGCCGCCGGGATCAGGTCGCTGCCCACCGCGGCGGTCACCTCGCCCTCGGGGGCAGGGAAATGCTGGCCGCGGCCACCGGGGCGGCCGAGCTCCATGACAACCGGTTCATCCCATTTCGCGGCGTGGAATTCAGGTAGACGGGTCATGCCAGCACCTCCTTAAGTGTGTCAGCCAAGCGTTTGATATCCGTGGCTGTGTGAACCTCGGTGACGCAGTAGAGGGCCGATTGGCCCAGGGTCGTGTCCTCGCCCGAGATATCCTTGCCGCCAAAGATGCCCTTGGCGCGCAGGGCATCGTTGATCTCGGCCACGGTCTTTCCGGTGTCGTCGAAGTTCACCACGAACTCCTTGAACGTCGTGTCGGGCCAGACGATCCGAACCCCGGGCACCTCGGCCAACAGTTTGGCCGCATAGCGCGCGCGCGAGACGATCAGTGTCCCAAGCTCACGAAAGCCATCGGGCCCAAGCAAGCTCATGTAGACCGCGCCGGCAATCGCCCAGAGGTAGGTAGAGTTCCCGGTCCAGTCGTTGCCATGCTCGCGCATGCCATAGGAGTTCTGGTGCGGACAGGCGAGGCCAAAGCCAAGCTGGCCCGGTTCTTGCGTCTCGACCACCGAGACGAGGAAACCGTTATAGGCGCGTACATACCGCTCTTCATCACGCGAGGCGATAAAGCCGCCTGCCCCGCCGCCGCAATGCATGTGCACGCCCAGGGGCTGCACCGGTCCTGTGACGATATCGGCACCGTAATCCCCGGGTGCCGTGAGTACGCCGAGGCTGGACGGATCGACGCCGACAATCGATTCGGCACCCGCGGCGCGGGCCATCTTCGAAATCTCGGCTGCCCCGGTCTCGATCGTGCCCAGATAGGCCGGGTTCTCGAAGTAGACGGCGGCGACATCGTCGCCCAGCTTTGCCCGAAGGTCGTTCAGGTCCAGCCGTCCCGATGTCGGGTCCGCGGCCACCAGCACCACCTCGATATGGTTCTCCATCTCGGAGGGCTGGCAATAGGTGCGGATCACGCTCAGCCGTTCGGGATCGGACAACGCGGGGACCAGAACCTTGCTGCGTCCCGTCATCCGCGCGGCCATGCGCATTGCGTGGCCAATCGCACAGCCCCACGAGTAGACCGGCAATTGCACGACATCGAGGTTGAGCAGCGCTCCCAGCTGAGACGAAAACTCAAACCACGCCTGGTTGCGGCCGTGATCGGACTGATAGCTGCCCCACACATTCGTCGCGAATTCTGTTCTGCCCACAATCTCATCCACGATTGCGGGCACATGGTGCTGCCAGACACCAGCGCCGAGGAAGCTTAGATTCTCCTCGCAGCTTTGGTTTTTCTTCAGCTTGCCGACAAGATCGCGCCGCAGCTCGATCTCTGAGGTGAGCGCGGGTGGCAGATCGAGGGGTGTTTTCCGGAAATGGTCTTCCGGGATCTGCTCAAAAACGTCTTTCACCGACGATGCGCCGATCTCGGCCAGCATCTCGTCGATAACGCCGGGCGCCGAGTTCGCCATCCATGGATGCGCGCGCGTTTCGCTTGCCATCAAATTGCTCCCTGTCGCGAGTCAGTCTTGGTGGAAACTATAGTGCACAAAAGTTCGCATATCGCACAATCTGAATCAACTCGCGGACACCCGCATCATCATCTCGCGTCCCCGCGCCGTGCGCACGCGGACGAACCCGCTTAACTCTGCATCCAGATCAGGGTCGCCCGTGTCGACCCAAAGCCGTGGTTGGGCGAGCGAGGCCAGCTTGTCCTCAGAGGCCAGCACCAGCAACCCGTCCCTGCCCGCTTTCCGGATCAGGGCCGGGCTGATCTGCTGGTTCCCGCGCCCCAGAAGAAAGCCCTGCTGCCCGGTGACGCCGAGCACGATCTTGATCGCGTCGTCGGCGCCAAGCGTTTCGAGGTCCTGCGCCGTCGCATCCCGCGCGACAATGGCGCCCTGGCGCAACGCATCGGTCCCAAGCACCGAGGGCTCGTGCCCCGCGGCGCGCATCACCGCGCCCGCGCTCGTCCCCGGCCCGATGATGTAGAGCGTGTGGTCATCCATCTCGCCCACCAGTTCAGCCGCAGCACCTTGCAGTTGAGCGCCCCAATCTATCTTGGGCCCTCCTTTTGACGCCTGGATGCGATTGCGCGCCCGGGGTGTACGGGCATGGCCGTAGAGACGCGGCGCGATGCGCCCGGCGCGCAGCACCTCTTCGTCGATATCCATGATCTCGGCGGCATCGTCCCAGTCAACCGGGCCGTCCTGCCCCACGAGATCGGCCAACAACGCCCCCGCAGCCTCGGGCGATACCGCGAAGACGCCTGAATGCATCTTTACCCCGCAGGGAACGCCGAGCAGGCCCGTGCCCTTTGACAAACGCCCCGCAACATCGCGCGCGGTGCCGTCGCCGCCACCAAAGACGATCAGATCGCAGTCCTTCATGACAAGGACCGCCTGCCACGTATCACGGGCGGTGCCCGAAACGTCGGGCAGCGGGCGGATGGTCAACCTGAGGTCCAGGCCGTCGACCCAGTCCGCGCCCAATGCGCCCGGAACGGTTACAATCGCCGCGCCGGGGGCGCGGGCGGCGAGACGCGCCATTGCGCGGCGCACGCGCGGGCCGGATTGCGCAACGGCGCCGCGTTCCAAGGCCTGGGCGACGATGTCGGGCCCATCGGTCCCCTTCAGCCCCACGGCGCCGCCGAGGCCCGCATTGGGATTGACGATCAGTCCAATTTTCAAAGCGCGATCCGCATGGATTTTTGAGCCACCATTATGAGAGGGTTAGACCGATCTGCGATGAGATCAACGAAAAGCCACCCCTGCCCCGCCTGCCCCATTCCCCGACCAAAGCGCAGAGCGCGTGTTCCACATTGACACTTTCGTGCATGTCGAAGCAGGTTGGTCGCGCACAAGTGTTCATAATGCGAACAGAATTGACCAGGCATATCGAGGAAAAAGATGATCCGGTTTTTCTACAACATGGCGCCCAACCCGATGAAGGTGGCGCTGTTTCTCTTCGAAGCGGATCTTGAGCATGAGCTTGTCCCGATCGACACCCGCAAGGCTGAACAGCATACCGAGACGTTCAAGGGTTTGAATCCGAACGCGAAACTACCGGTGCTGACCGACGGCGATTCGGTGATCTTCGACAGTAACGCGATCCTTCTGTACCTCGCCGAAAAAACCGGGCACTTCCTGCCCCCCGCGGGCGATAGCGAACGCGCCGCCTTGTTGTCATGGCTGATGTTTGTGGCCTCGGGCCTTGGGCCATTCTCGGGCCAAGCGGTTCATTTCCGTAACTTCGCCCCAGCCAGGGTGCCCTACGCGCTCAAGCGCTATGATTTTGAGGCGCGCCGCCATTGGCAGATCATCGACGACCGCCTTGGCGCGGGCCGCTACATGCTGGGCGACACCTACACAATCGTCGACATGGCCGTGTGGGGCTGGGGCTCGCGCCTGACCTATATGCTGGGCGACGGCAATATCATGGAGAAATACCCCAACCTCGACCGGCTGATGAAGGAAATCGACGCGCGCCCGGCGGCGGAAAAGGCCGCAGCGCTCAAGGATCACCACGCCTTCAAGGCCGAGTTTGACGAGGTTGCCATGCGCTCGCTCTATCCCCAGATCTTCGCGCCCGACATCGAGATCGCCGAGTAAACCGGTTGGGCGACGGCGCACGCAGAACCGTTATCGTGACCGGCGGCGGGTCGGGCATCGGGGCGGCCACGGCCCACCGGTTTGCCGCAGATGGCGCAACCGTGTTCTGCGTCGACGTGGATGGCGCTGCCGCCGCCTCTGTCGCGGCAGCAATTTGCAATACAGGGGGACAGGCCCACGCGATCGAATGCGATGTCACGGACGAAACCGCGATCGCCGGTATGACGGCAGAGGTTTTGTCGGCGACGGGCCGTATCGATACCGTCGCTGCCAATGCGGGCGGGATGGTCGAAGGCGGCATCCTTGAGCTTTCGCTGGACGATTGGAAACGGTCGCTCGACGTCAACGCGACGGGTGCCTTTCTTACCGCCCGCGCCACACTCCCCCACCTTGTTGAAACGAAAGGCGCGTTGGTCTTTACCGCGTCCACCGTGGCGCTCGCCGGGATGAAAGGCGTGACCGCCTATTCGGCCGCCAAGGGGGCCATTGCCGCGTTGACACGCCAGCTTGCCGCCGACTTTGCGGCGCAGTCGGTGCGGGTGAACGCGGTTGCGCCCGGCGCGGTACGCACACCGCTATCCGAGGCACAGTTCCGGGCGCGCAGTTCGGACGACGCCGAATTCGAAAGCCTCCTGTCCACCGTGATTCAGCGCTACCCGCTTTCGCGATGGGGCCGGGCCGAGGAGATCGCGGAAGCGATCCACTTCCTTGGCACAGACCGCGCCTCGTGGATCACCGGCCAGATCCTTCCGATCGAGGGCGGCCTTCTTCAAACGCGATAGGCCCAAAATAGCGAGACCCTGTGATGCCAGACACCGACACCCTGCAAACCCTTGTCGACAAGGACGAGATCACCGGCCTGATCCACGCCTATTGCTATCACTTTGACCGAGCCGATCCCGACGCTGTGGCAGCTTTGCTCACAGACGACGCGGTCATCGACTACGGCCCCGACGTTGCCAACCTGACCAGCGCCGCCGCGCTGCACGAGATGGTGACGCGTGGTGCAACAAACCTGTTCGCCGCGACGAGCCACCATGTCTCGAACATCGCGATCACGCTGGACGGCCCGGATGCGGCGGAAAGCAACTGTTATCTCTACGCCTGGCATCGCTATCGGCAGGACAATGCGGAAAGCGAGCTTTGGGGGCAGTACGACCACAGCTTTCGCCGGACGCCCGAGGGATGGAGGATCAGTCGGTTGGTGCTGTCCGCCGCCGGGATGCGCAGCTTTCACCGCGACCGCATGCACCCGGTGCCGCGGCGGATCGGCGGCTAGCCCGGACGCGCCGTGGTCACGCGTGCGGTTTGGCGTCTTCGTTGAATTCCTGCGACACGCTATCGAGGCGCGGCATCAGCTCTAACAGTTCAGCGGTGTAGGGGTGTTTCGGGCCCGCGAACATCTGCTCGGTTTCTGACACCTCCAACAGCTTTCCACGGCGCAGGACGCCCACACGGTCGCACATCTGGCGCACGACCGGCAGATCGTGGCTGATGAACAGCATCGTCAGCCCGAGGTATTCCTGTAGGTCCTTGAGAATATTTAGGATCTGCGCCTGGATTGAGACATCCAGTGCCGATGTCGGTTCGTCACAGATGAGGAATTTCGGCTGTGTCGAGAGTGCGCGTGCTATTGAGATGCGCTGGCGCTGGCCGCCCGAGAATTCGTGGGGATACCGCAGCCCGGCATCGGCGCCGAGACCCACCCGATCCAGCAATTCATTGACCCGATGTTTCAGCTCTTCGCCACGCAGAAATCCGTGATGGCGGGCGGGTTCGGCAATGATCTGGTCGACGCGCATACGCGGGTTCAGGCTTGAGAACGGGTCCTGGAAGATCATCTGGATCTGCTTGCGAAACTCCTCGGGCACGCCCTTGCTGCCCGAGGTCACATCCGTCCCCCGGTAGAGGACATGGCCGCCTGACGCGCTCTCAATTCCCGAGATCACGCGGGCCACCGTCGACTTGCCCGATCCGCTTTCACCGACAAGGCCAAAGACCTCGCCCGGACGGATGTCAAAGCTGACGTCATCCACGGCGACAAACGGTTGCCTGTTCGGGTTCAAGAGCGACGGGCCTTTCCCGAAGACTTTTCTGAGGCCATCGACCTGAAGCAAAGGTGCGCTGGCGTCGTATTCATTCTTGGGCCAGTTGCGGGCCAGATCCTCGATCTCGAACTTCGTGCTTTGGCCGCCATAGGACAGCTGGGGGAAGCGGTGCAGCTTACGCGTGGGCCGTGGTACGGCGGCGATCAAAGACTGGGTGTAAGGGTGGCTCGGGTGGCCCAGAACCTGCGCGGTTGGCCCCGTCTCAACCACTTTGCCCTGATACATCACGGTGACATTGTCGGTCGTGTCGGCGATCACCCCCATGTCGTGGGTGATCAGGATCATGCCCACCTGACGTTCGACCGCCAGTTCCTTGATTAGGTCCAAAATCTGCGCCTGGATCGAAACATCAAGCGCTGTCGTCGGCTCATCCGCGATGATGACATCGGGTTCGGAGCATAGCGCTAGCGCGATCACAACGCGCTGCCGCATCCCGCCCGAGAACTGGTGCGGGTATTGATCAACCCGCGTCTCGGGGTCGGGAATTCCCACGCGCGAAATGAGCTCAACCGCGCGCGCCCCAGCCTCGGCGGCGTCGAGATCCAGATGTTCGCGGATCGTTTCGACAAGCTGCTGGCGCACGGTGAAGAGCGGGTTCAGCGATGTCAGGGGATCTTGAAAGATCATCGAGATCTTCTTGCCGCGCAGTCCCTGCATGGCTTGACTATCGAGGCCAGAGATCGCCTCGCCCCGGAACCGGATCGTGCCGCCCGCAATATGCCCGGGCTTTTCGAGCAATCCCATCACGGCGGCGCCGATCGTCGATTTGCCCGCACCTGACTCTCCGACGAGACCGTGGATCTCTCCTGGCTCAATGGTGATGCTCGCGCCATCGACCGCCGTAAAGGCGCGGCGCCGCGAGGGAAATTCTACCGTCAGATCCTCGATGTTCAGCAGAGCCATGGCGCATACCCTGTTTTGTGTGTGGCGGTGGCGTGGGCGGTTTTGGCCTGGCCCGTCTCAAGCCTTCGCGGCGAAGCATCCCGAACGGTAACTTTTGCAGAGGGTTGCTCGGCCCCTCCGAACCACAGCCCGGGTGTCGCGGGCATGGCGGGAAGCAAGCTCTGCGTGAGACGACAATGCATCCCCAATGGCTAAACGCTTGCACGTGGCGGGCGCAAGGCGCCTCTGTTCGATTTTGCGTCCCATTCCTAGCACGGGGACAAATGCTGAGCGACGCATCAGGGCTGCTGTGGGGCGCGGCATCTGACAAACGGCGCAGACTTGCCTGCCTGCAAACCAGGCCTTGGGGAACCATCGTCAGACGTGCTGCCCGCCGTTGATCTCGATCTCTGTGCCGTTCACGTAGCTCGCGGCGTCCGAGCACAGGAAATAGATGACTTCGGCGACTTCCTGTGTGCTGCCCAGCCGCCGCATCGGCAGTTCGGCCACGATCTTCTCTGTGCCGGGTGAGAGGATCGATGTCTCGATCTCGCCGGGTGCGATTGCATTCACGCGCACGCCCAACGGCCCGAAATCATGCGCCATTTCCCGGGTCAACGCCGCAAGCGCAGCCTTCGATGTCGCATAGGCCGCGCCCGCAAAGGGGTGGACGCGCGCGCCCGCGATAGAGGTGACGTTCACGATCGATCCCTTCGCCTCCACCAATTCGTCCTTAAGGCCACGTGACAGGACGATTGGGGCAAAGAAGTTCACATGAAACACCTTGCCCCAATCCATCAGATCGGTATCGATCGTGTTCAAGCGCCCGCCTTCGGGGCCTTTCGGCGAAATCCCCGCATTGTTGACCAGCCCGTGGAGCGGGCCATCCAAACGCTCGCGGATCAGCTCGACGGCATTGATAATGTCGGCCGGGTCCGACAGATCGATCTGGATGTGATTTTCCGCGCCCCCCGGCCACGGGCAGTTGGCGTCAAATGCTTGGCGCGAGCAGGTGAGAACCCGCCATCCCTCGCGCGAGAACTTCTTAACAGTGGCATGCCCGATGCCGCGGCTTGCTCCGGTCAAAAGAAGGGTTCTGGGCATGGTGATCTCTGCCTCAGTTTTTTGCGCGCGTGACCTGACGATAAATCCTGTTCGCAAACCAGGAAAGGCCCGTGGTCGGGCTCGGGCGGGTTGTGGCCTAGATCGCATCGCCCTTTTGCGCAGGGTCGATCCCCGTCGGCCAAACCGGGTGTGGCGCCAGGAAGAAGCGTCCTAGGACAAGGCAGCCACGTGCCGCCCGACGGCCTGCGCCGCTGCGTGCACCGCACGCTCGGTTACCTCAAGATCGCCGTCGGTGAGGGCAAGGGACGGGTACATCTTGCCCGGGCTTTTGAACACGCCCTGCGCCCGAAGCGTCGTATTCCAGACCGCGTTCGTTTCCGGATCATCATGACGGGCGCTGCGGTAGTCGATCGGGTCGGACTGGGAAAAGTACACGTCAAACAGCGTTGGGTCACCGCATATCCGATGCGCGATACCCTGGGCCGCCAGCGCGTCCGACTGCATGACCATCAGCCGCTGGCCGGTGGCGCGCAGCCGCGCGTATTGCCCGGGGCGGCGCAAAATTTCCATCGTCTTCAGCCCGGCGGCCGCGGCTACGGGATTACCCGATAGCGTGCCAAGCTGCATCAGCCACTTGTCGGCACCCACCACCGCCTTGTCGAAGTGGGCCATGATCTCGGCACTGGCGCCCAGGGCGGCGAGCGCAAAACCGCCACCAATGACTTTGCCGTAGGTCGCAATGTCGGGAACAACGCGGTAGCGTTCCTGCGCGCCGCCATAGTCCAGGCGGAAGCCCGTGACGATTTCATCGAAGATCAGGAGCACGCCGTGCCGGTCGCAGAGGTCACGCAGCCCTTCCAGGAAGCCGGGCTGCGCCGGGATAATCCGCTGCAACGGCTCAGTGATGATCGCTGCGATGTCCGTATGCTCTGACAAGAGCCCGGCCACCGCATCCAGATCGTTGAACGGCGCAATCAGCATGTCGTCGGCCACGCTGTCGGAGATGCCGGCGCTGTCGGGCACCGGCGTTGGGAAGTTCACGCGGCGGGCGGGGGCAAGGCTCATCTGTGCCTCGGCGCTCATGCCGTGATAGCCGCCTTCGAACTTCAGGATGCGGCGCTTGCCGGTATAGGCGCGGGCCAACCGGATCGCGTACATATCCGCCTCGCCACCTGAGGCGACAAAGCGCACCTGCTCGGCGCAGGGCACCGCCGCCACAATCGCCTCCGCCAACTCGATGCCTTTGGTGTTATTGGCAAAAAACGTCATGCCCTTGGGCAGTTGTTCGAGCACGGCCTCCATCACTTCCGGGTGCCCATGACCCAAGAGCATCGGCCCCGATCCGATCAGGTAGTCGACATATTCGTTGCCGTCCTCGTCCCACACATGGCTCCCCTCGCCGCGGGCGATGATGATGGAGGGCTCAAAGTTGCCGAATCCCGCGGCAGGCAGCACCTCACGCGCGCGGTCGATCCAATCGCACTGGGTGTAAATTCGGTTCATCGGTTCAATCCAAAATCAGGTCCGGCGCGCCCAGGGCGGTGGCATCAATCGTGATCCCAAGGCCGGGCCCATCCGGCGGGCAGATACGCCCCCCGCTGCGGCTGGGCGCGTCGGGGGCGAGGCGGGGGGCGACGTAGTGTGACAGGTCGCAGACATTGAGCACCCGGGCGGGCGTGGTCGCCGCACCAAGATGGAGCGCCGCGGCGGTGGCGATATCGCTGCCCCAGGTACATTCGATGCACATCTTGGCCCCCAGATGCAGGCACAGATCGCGCGCGCGCCGCAGGGGCGAGAGGCCGCCGAACTTCGACAGTTTCAACGCCACGGCATCCATGATCCCCAGGCGGTGCGCGTCAAGCAGCGTTGCCGTGTCATGGGCAAGTTCATCAAGCTTCATCGGCAGCCCGGTGGCGCGCTGCACGCGGGCGCAGTCTTCAAGCGTGGCACAGGGCTGTTCCAGCATCACGTCCAGATGCGCCGCCCCGCGCCCGACGCGGATCGCATCAAGCGATGTGGCCCCGCAGTTCCAATCGCCATAGACCAGCGGCCCCGGCCCAACGGCTGCGCGGACCTTTGCCAACCGTTCAACATCGGTCGACCAATCGCCCGAGGCGCCGAGTTTCGCCTGAAACTGCGTGATGCCCTGTGCCTGTGCGTCCCGCGCGATGCGGGCCATCTCGTCGGGGTCGATACAGGTGATGGAGTGATAGAGCGGCAGGTCCGCCTGGCGTTGACCCCCAAGCAGGGCGTAAAGCGGCAAACCGGCCACCTTGCCGGTGATATCCCACAGCGCGATGTCCAGGGCGGACTTGGCATAGGCATGGCCCGGTAGATAGGCCTCGGCCCGGGCCATGGCCGCTTCCACGCCCACGGGCGCCGCGCCCAGGATCACCGGCGCAAGCTCTTGCAAGGCCGGGGCGACCCCGCGGGCATAGGCAGGCAGGTAATGGGGGATCGGGCACACCTCACCCCATCCGGTCAGCCCGGCCTCGGTGTCGACCGCGATCACCACCGTTTCGACGGTTTCACAGGCCTTGCCTTCGGCCATGTAATAGGCGGTGTTACTGGTCAGCGGCACGTGCCACAGTCGCAGCCGGGTGATGCGCTGGTCAGCGACAACAGGCGTCCGCACGACGGGTTCCACGACGTTCATTCCGCTGGCTCCGGCACGACATCGGTCCGTGGCAGAAGGCTTTGCGGATCATAGGCCGGCCCGCCCAGCACCCGCGCCGCGCGGGGTTTGCCATGGACCACGACCTGCAGATCCGTGCCCGGCACTGCAGCGTGGGGTTTGACATAGGCAAAGGCCAGCACCTTGCCCACGGTGTGCCCATAGGCCACCGACGCCGTGGATCCCACGACCGTGCCCGCCAGAAGCACAGCCTCCCCGCCGTGGCCGTCTACGACGCCATCGGGCTCGATCTCAAGATAGGCGCATATCCATGGCAGATCCTCGGTATTGGCCAGTGTTGCCGCTTTGCCGAGAAAGTCCTTTTCGGCCCGGACAAACCGCATCACGTCCGCTTCGGGCAGCGTGACCTCGTTGGTCAACTCCCCTGCCCCCTTAAAGCCCTTCTCCATCCGCAGGACGTTCATGGCAAAGCTGCCGTAGTCGACCATGCCCTGCGCGCGGCCCGCCGCGCTGAGCGCCAGGTAGACATCGCGGCAGGCGGCATTGGGCATGTGCAGCTCCCACCCAAGCTCACCCGCATAGGACATGCGCAGCGCCCAGATCCGGTGGCCCGCGACCGTGATCTGCTGGGCCGAAAGCCAGCGGAAGCTCTTGTTATCAAGCGGCGCATCGGTGCAGGCCGCCAGCACATCGCGGCTGCGCGGGCCGTTGAGTGACAGCGCGGCCCAACTGTCGGACAAGGCCGTCACTGTCACATCGGCCGCGCCGCGATGCTGGTCAAGGTGGTCCAGCAGGCGCTGCTCAAAGAAGGCGGCGCAGACAAGGTAGAAACTGTCGTCGGCCATGCGGACGATGGTGGTTTCCAGTTCGATGCGGCCGCGGCGGTTCAGCAAATAGGTCAGGCCGATCGACCCCACCTTTTGCGGCATCCGGTTGGCGGTCAGACGATCGAGCAACGCGTGGGCGTCCGGCCCCTCCACCCGTACCTTGGTGAAGGCGGTCACATCCATCAGCCCCGCCGCCTCGCGCACGGCCTTCACCTCGGCGGCGACCAGGTCGTCTACGGCGGTGCGCCGGAACGAATAGTGGTCCTCTTGCGCCACGCCGTCTTTGGCGAACCAGCGCGGGCGCTCGAACCCGTAGACCTCTTCGTGGACGGCGCCCTTGTCCTTGAGGATGTCATGGATGGGCGAAGGCTTGATCGGGCGTCCGGCCAATCGGTTGAAGTGCGGGAACGGGATTTCGTGGCGCAGGCAATAGTCTTCCTCGGCCTTGATCACCTGCCAGTCCTTGGTGGCATAGCTGCCAAAGCGGCGCGGATCGTAGTCACGCATCGAGATATCGGCGGCGCCATGCACCATCCAGCGCGCCAGTTCGCGCGTCAGCCCCGGCCCCCAGCCAATGCCAATCTGCGTCCCGCAGCAGCACCAGTAGTTGCGCACGCCCGGCGCCGGGCCGATCAGCGGGTTGCCATCGGGCGGGTGCGAGATCGCGCCATGCACGTCGCGGGTGATGCCAAGTTCGGCGAAGATCGGCATGCGATTGAGGCTTTCTTCCAGCCAGGGCATCACGCGGTCATAGTCAGCCTCAAACAGCCAGTTTTCGTATTCCCACGGGCACTGGTCGTGCCAGACCGAGTTGGGATTGGCCTTCTCGTAAATCCCGATCAGGCCCTTCTTCTGTTCCATCCGGATGTAGCCAGAGACTTTGCGATCGTCCCGGATCACAGGGAGTTCGGTGTCGAGGTCCCGAAACTCGGGCACCTCATCAGTGACGAAATAGTGGTGCGTCATCGACGTCATCGGCAGTTGCAGGCCCGACCATTCGCCCATCTGCCGCGCATAGGTGCCGCCTGCATTCACGACATGTTCGCAGGTGATGGTGCCATTGTCGGTCTCGACCACCCATTCGCCCGTCGCGGCCTGGGTGATGTTCGTCGCCCGGCAGCGGCGAATGATCCGCACCCCTTTGGCCCGCGCGCCGGCGGCCATGGCCATGGTGACGTTCGTGGGGTCGACATGGCCGTCATCGGGGGTGTGGAGTGCGCCGAGGACACCGTCGAGATTGTAGAACGGGTGAAGCTCGGCCACGCGCTCTGGCCCGACGAGTTCGATGTTGAAGCCCAGGCTGCGCCCGACGGACAAGGTGTGACGCAGCCAGTCCATCTCATCCTCGGTATAGGCCAGCCGGAACGACCCGCAGCCGTGCCACGTGACGGGTTGGCCCGTTTCCGCTTCAAGGCCGCCAGAGTAGAGCCCGATGTTGTAATCGACGCATTTGCCCAGACCGTAAGAGCTTGTGGAATGGGTGATCTGCCCTGCCGCGTGCCAGGTGGAGCCGGATGTCAGTTCGGCCTTTTCAAGCAGCACTGTGTCGCCGCCCCACCCTTCGTGGGCGAGGTGATACGCGAGGCCGACGCCCATGACGCCGCCTCCGACGATGACAACGCGGGCATGGGTGGGCAGGTCGGCCATGGCGAAAGACTCACTTGGGACACAGGTTTCCTTTGACAGGCATAGAGGCACAAATATACCATAGTCAATCATGAATGGCACAAATGTATCATCAGCGATTCTGTCGAGGCTGAGCGACGCCTGGGAGGATCTGACGCCCGAGGCACAGAAAGCGGCGCGGTACGTGCTGGAAAATCCTGCCGATGTGGGGGTGTCGACCGTGCGCGAGATCGCCGAAGCCGCACGGGTGAAGCCCAACACAGTTGTGCGGATGGCCCGCCAGGTGGGGTTCGAGGGCTACGACGACTTTCGCGAGCCGTTTCGAGAGGCCATTCGCAAGGGTCAGGCGGGCTTTCCTGACCGGGCGCGCTGGTTGCAGGATATCGAGCGTCAGTGCGAGATGGGTGCTCTGTTCGCCGAGATGTTTGGCGGCGCGATCCGCAATCTCGAAGACACCTTTGCCGGGATCAGCGCCGAGGATCTGCGTGCCGCCGCACAGGCGATCTGGACGTCAGATCAGGTGTTTACGCTGGGCGTCGGCGTCAACAACGCCAGCGCGCGGAATTTCAGCTACCTTGCCTCGACCGGGATGGTCCGCTTTCACGCGATCCCCCGGTCCGGCAACTCAGCAACAGATGATCTGGCCTTTGCGGGGGCCCAGGACATCCTGATCGCGATCACTTGCAAGCCCTATCGGCGCGAGGTGGTGGAGGCGGTTGAGGTTGCGCGTGCGCAGGGTCTGACGGTCATCGGCATATCGGACAGCCCTGCCTCGCCCATCATTCGCGGGGCCGATCACGGCTTTGTCGTAGCCGTCGATACGCCGCAATTCTTTCCCTCGACCGTTTCGACCATCGCACTGCTTGAGATGCTGCTCAGTTTCGTCGTCGCCGTCGGCAGCGATGAAATCGTCGACCGCGTGCGACGCTTCCATGCCCGCCGCCACGACCTTGGGATCTATGTCGATGAATAAGCCCTCGACCATCATCCACAGCCTTGATGCGCAGTACTACACGGACCCGCAGGTTTTTGAGGTGGAGCGGGCGGGCCTTTTGGCGCGCACCTGGCAATTCGGCTGCCACTTGTCCGATCTGACCGAGGTCGGTTCGTACACGAGTTTCGAAATCGCCGGTGAAAGCCTGTTTGCAATCCGCGGGCGCGATGAACAGGTCCGCGTTTTCTACAACGTCTGCCAACACCGTGCGCACCAGTTGGTCAGCGGCACGGGTGTCACGCGGGTCGTCGTCTGCCCCTATCACGCCTGGACCTATGAGCTGACGGGCCAGCTTCGTTCGGGCCCGAACATCAAGGCCGTCGAGGGCTTTGACAAATCCGCCATCTGCCTGACCGAAGTACGCTCCGAGGCGTTCCTTGGCTTTCTCTTCGTCAACCTCGACCCGGACGCCGCCCCGATGGACGCCTGGTTTCCCAACGCGCGCCGCGAGCTTGAGGAATGGGTGCCCAACTGGAGCCGTCTGAAGCCGCTCGAGTGGGTGGAGATTGAGGAGGCCTGCAATTGGAAAGTCTCGGTCGAGAACTATTCCGAATGCTACCATTGCTCGATCAACCACCCGACCTTTGCCACCGGCGTCATCAAGCCAGAGACCTATGACATCCAGCCGCAAGGCTATTGCCTGCGGCACACGACCGAGTGCCAGAACCTTGAGGCGATGACCTATGACATCAACTCGGGCTTTGCGCATAGCCATGAGTATTCCAGCTGGTTTCTCTGGCCGATGATGTCGTTTCAGGTCTATCCCGGGAACGTTCTGAACACCTATCACTGGCGTGCGCTGGGGCCCGACAAGGTCGTGGTCTGGCGCGGTTGGTACACCGTCGATGGGACGGACGACGAAACCGTCCGCCGCCTGGCGGTGCAGGACCGCGCGACGACGGTTGAGGAGGACATCCACCTTGTTGAGAGCGTGCAGCGCGGGCTGAATTCGCGGGGGTATCGCCCGGGGCCCCTGGTGCTTGATCCCAAAAGCGGCGTGAATTCCGAGCATTCGGTGATGCATCTGCAGCGCTGGATGCGGGAGGCCGTGGATGGCTGAGGTCAAGCCGTACTGGCAAAACTACATCGACGGGAAATGGGTCGATGGCGGCGCGGGCCGCATCGATGTGACAAACCCCGCAACGGGTGAGAAACTGGCCGAACATGCGCTGGCCGATCCAGGCGATGTGGATCGCGCGGTTCTGGCGGCGGAGCGGGTGCACCTGTCCGGTGTCTTGTCTGATCTGCGCCCGGTGGAACGGGGCCGCATGGTGCAGGCGATGGGCCTTTACCTGCTGTCGCAGAGTGACGAGATTGCCGAGATCCTGACGCTGGAACAGGGAAAACCCCTGTGGGAAGCGAAGATCGAGATCGAAGGCGCGGCGCGGTATTTTGAGTATTACGGCAATCAGGCGGAAACCGTCGAAGGCCGCTCGATCCCGCTGGGGGCCAGCTACTTCGATTTCACGACATATGAACCCTACGGCGTTTCGGCGCAGATCATTCCCTGGAACTACCCGGTCGAGATGACGGCGCGGTCACTGTCCGCTGCGCTGGCGACCGGCAATGCGGTTGTGATCAAGACGCCGGAACTCACGCCGCTGACGAATGCCTGGTTTGCCCACGCGGCCGAGGCGGTCGGGCTGCCGTCTGGCGCCGTCAACATCCTCTGCGGACTTGGGTCAGAGGCAGGGGCAGCCCTGTCTGCGCACCCACAGGTGAACCAGATCGTCTTTACGGGGTCGGTGCCCACCGGCATCGCCATTGCCAAGGCTGCGGCGCAGAACGTCGTGCCCTGCGTGCTGGAACTCGGGGGTAAGTCTGCCGCGATCGTACATGACGATGCCGATCTTGAGGCTTTTGAGAATGACGTGCGATGGGGGATCTACTTCAACGCGGGCCAGGTCTGTTCGGCGATGAGCCGTGTGATTGTCCACGAAAGCCGGGCCACGGAGCTTATCGACCGGGTGACAACGGTTGCCGAAAGCCTTGACGTCGGTCCGGGGATCGAGCGCCGGGTGTTTGGGGCGAACATGGGCGCGATGGTGTCAGAACCCCAACGCGACCGTGCGGCCGACATGGTCAGCAACGCCGTGGCCCAGGGTGCAACCGTCACGGCGGGCGGACGGAAGATGAACCGGCCCGGCGCGTTCTTGGAACCAACGGTCCTGACCGACGTCACACCCGATATGACCGTCGCCCAGGAAGAGGTCTTTGGCCCCGTCCTGTCCGTCCTCTCGTTTCAGAGTGAAGCCGAGGCAATCCGCATCGCCAACGCCACGCCCTATGGCCTGGTCGGCGGCGTCTTCACCCGCGACCTCGACCGTGCCACCCGCGCGGCCCGCGCGATCCGGGCGGGGCAGGTCTTTGTCAACGAATGGTACGCGGGCGGGGTGGAGACGCCCTTTGGCGGATACGGCAAATCGGGCTATGGGCGGGAAAAAGGGCGCGAGGCGCTCTGGAACTACGTCCAAACCAAGAACGTGGCCATCAAGCTGCGCTGACCAGCACGCATCAAGCCAGGCCTGCGCCTGCAAAATCACCCGTGCCGCCAAGGCGCGCCATCAGAACTGGGCCAACAGCGAGGGGACGACATGTCAATCAAACCACCACTGACCGATCTTGATATCCGCACGGCGGATAGCGGGTTTTACAGGGGCTTCGCCAAGGACGTCACGATCACCGCCAAAATTCTGGTCGGTGGTCTGATCCTGTGGGCAGTCGCCTTTCCCGATCAAGCGGGGGCCGTGCTGAGCGCACTCAACACGGTGATCCTCGCCACCTTCAGCTACTGGTACGTCTATGTGATGGCGTTTTTCGTCATCCTCTGCTTCACCTTCGCGCTTTGGCCGACGGCAGGACGGATGAAGCTGGGGCTCGACAGCGATAGGCCCGAGTTCTCGAACTTTTCCTGGTTCTCGATGATGTTCGGTGCCGGGATCGGGATCGGCATGCTGACCTTTGCGACGGCCGAACCGATGTACCATTTCGGCACGAACCCCGCGACGATCACGGGCGAGACAACCGGCAGCACGGCAGGCAATGTGCGCGACGCCTATATCTGGTCGTTCACGCATTGGGGCCTTGCCGCCTGGGCGTCTTACGCGATCGTGGGCCTGGCGCTTGCCTTCTTTTGCTATCGCCGCGGCCTGCCGTTGACCATCCGCTCAGCCCTTGCCCCGATCTTCGGGCGTTCGCTGTCGGGGCCGGTGGGGCATCTGGTCGACATCGTCGCCGTCGTGGCCACGGTTCTGGGTGTCTCGCAAACGCTGGGCTTTGGGGTCGAACAGTTCGTGGCCGGGCTCGTGCGCATCGGCGTGGGCGACTGGTTGCAAACCACCGCCTCGGACGGCACCGTCTCATCTTCGACTGCGGGCATCGTCGTTGCGCTTTTGGTGATCATGGGGGCCTCGACTCTGTCGGCGCTGTCGGGTGTTGGCAAAGGCATCAAGTGGCTCTCGAACATCAACATGGGGCTCAGCTTTTTCCTTCTGGCGTTCTTCCTGATCTTCGGATCGACGTTCTTTGGGCTGCAAGCGCTGTTCGTGGGCCTCTTCGACTATCTCGTGTCGATCCCCGGCAACCTATTCGCAGTGTTCACACCCGTCACACTGGAGGCGTTCAGCACCAACGCCCCGGCCGCCATCGCCGCCCTATCGGCAGACGATCTGGCCGCCGTGCACAGCGCCGCAACAAGCCCGTGGGGCACGCTGGAAAGCTTTACCGAAGGGCTTCCCGCCGCTGCCGCAAGCCTGCCACCCGAGGCCATTGCCGCAGCCTACGAGGCCGGCACAAGCGGTCGTCTCTCGGGCTGGCAGGGGGCCTGGACGATTTTCTACTGGGCCTGGTGGATTGCCTTTGCACCGTTCGTCGGCGTGTTCCTCGCCCGCATATCCAAAGGTCGCACGATCCGCGAATATGTGCTGGGCGCGATGATCATCCCGGCGGCGATGTGCTTTGTCTGGTTCGCTCTGGTCGGCGGAACCGCCATCGATCTGGAACTGCGCGGCGTGGCCGATGGCGCGATCCAGGGCGCCGGGCAGTCGGATCAGCTGTTCGCCATGCTGGCGGTGATGCTGAGCGACGGCTTGGCCTATGCCATGTCGGTGATCGTGGTGATCCTGCTGCTCACCTACCTTGTCACTTCGGCGGACTCCGCCGTTCTGATCATCAATACGATCAACGCCGCAGGCGACGAGGGGCCAAAGGCGCGTCCACACATCCTGTTCTGGGGCGCCGCGCTGGCCCTTGTGGTCGGTGCGCTGATCATTGCGGGCGGGCTTGGCGCCATCCAGACCGCCATGGTCATCGGCGCCCTGCCCTTCAGCATGGTTATGGTGTTGATGGGGCTTGCGCTGATCAAGGCGATCTGGCGCGACGGTCGGCGTGAGGCCGCGGGCCTGCCCACCACCCATGACGATATCGCCGCGCAACCGGCTGAATAATCCGTCAGAATGCCCGTGCGGGGCCGCGACCTGCGGCCCCGTTTTCAGGCCCGTACATCACACAGGACACTGCACATGGACAACATGTTCGAAACCGGCCTCGCCCAACGCAAAGCCACGCTGGGCGCGGACTATGTCGAAAAAAACCTCGCCGCCGCCGACGATTTCACCCGCCCGTTTCAAGAGGCGATGACCGCCTGGTGCTGGGGCTTTGGCTGGGGCGACGATGCGATTGACCCCAAGACACGCTCGATGATGAACCTCGCGATGATCGGGGCCTTGGGCAAGATGCACGAATGGGAAACCCACTGCCGCGGGGCGCTCAACAACGGCGTTAGCCGCGACGAGATCCGCGCCATCATCCATGTCGTGGGGATTTACTGCGGCGTGCCGCAGGCGCTTGAGTGCTTTCGGGTGGCCCAGAAGGTGCTCGCGGAAGACAGGTGACGTCGGCACGGGACGCTCAGACACCCCGCCCCGCCGGCCACGCCTTACCGCTGGATCAGCACCGAACAGGGCGCGCGCCGCGCCACACGTGCGGCGGTTGAGCCCATGAAGTAGTCCACCGCCGACGGGTGATGGGCCCCCACGATGATCAGATCGGCGCCAATCTCGCGCGCGACCTCGGTGATGCGCACCCCCGGCTTGCCGGTCGTCACGGTGCAGGCGATGTCGTCGGCACCCGCCGCGACCGCATCGAGCTTGCCCTGGATCTTGGCTGTCAGATGGTTTTCCGACTTCACTGTCACAAACTCCGCCGCAAATCCCGGGATTTGTTCGAGCACCGTCAAAAGCGTGATGGTGCCCCCAGGCTCCAGCATCTTTCGCGCCGTTTCGATCTTGCGATCGACCAGCGGCTCATGGTCGATGGCGACGGGGATGAGTATCGATTTGGGCAAGTCTCTCTCCTCCTCCTTCAGGCGCTTCTGTATAGTTTTGTCATAGAGAACTCTCTGTGACCGAGGGCTTCTGCGGCGGTGTTTCTGCCGTTTGCGGTGCGTCGGATCATGTCGATGAGGGCGTCACCGGCCTCGTCGATGGTCATGTCGCGG
>JBCCWO010000039.1:0-20936 GCA_039193455.1 Pseudomonadota bacterium | reverse complement strand
GCCAGCGATGTCGTCCGCTGGCACATCGTGGCAATGTTCGCCCCAAGCTTCTTCACCGGCTTTTTGATAAAGCGCTTCGGCGCTCAAACCATCGCGATGATCGGGCTCGCCATCATCATCGCAGCCGCCGCCGCTGCAGCCATGGGGATCAGCGCCGCGCATTTCTATGGCGCCCTTATCGTTCTGGGGATCGGCTGGAACTTTGGCTTTATCGGCGCGACCACAATGCTGGATGCCGCCTTGCCCGAGGGCGAAAAGGCCGCCGTGCAAGGCGCCAACGATACAATCATCGCGCTTGTCTCTACGATCTGCGCCTTCGCTGCAGGCCTTGTGATCTCCAGCCTCGGCTGGGCGGTGCTCGCCATGATCTCGGGCGGCGTCGTCCTCCTCTTCATCGCTGTACTGCTCGTTGACGGCGTGAGCGCAGGTCAGGCCAAAGCCTGAATCAACCGGAGGCGAAGCGGCGCAAAAGCTCCTGACTCAAAGGCGCCACGACCCTGTCAGACAATTCTTTGCCGTGCCAGCAGGAGGCTTCGATCTCCGCCCAATCTCTGGGGCACCCGACAACTCCACAACGAACACGCCCGCTTGGATACGAAACCCCGGCTCATTCGCCGCCGGAGCGGTCATGCGCTCGACATACTCCATGCGCACCGCCTCCACCCCAAGCTCTTCGCGCAGCTCCCGCGCCAAGGATGCAAGTGCATCTACACCTGTTCAATCTTGCCGCCGGGCTGCATGAACGCCTCGGTCCCCCGCTTGCGCACCAAGAGCATGCGCCCTGCCTCGTCCAGAACAACGGCCACCGCGATGTGAAGGGTCTTCGTCTCTGTCATGACCCCTCCATCGTCGCGCGGCACAGGAGGGAAAAGCGCGTTCAGGGCGTTTGACGACCAAGCCCCCACCGCTAGCTCCACCAGATCGAAAACAAAACCGCCCCAAGAACAATGCTCCCGCCAACAAGCGTCGCAACACTCGGCGCCTCAGCCAAGATCGCCACGCCCAGCACGATCGCCAAAGGCGTCTCAATCGTCCCGATCAACGCCGTCTGCCCGGAGGGAACCCGCTTTGCGCCTTCCGCCAAGGTCACAGCCGACAGCGCAAAAAGCGTTCCAAACACCGCAAGGATCGCAACCTCGCCCAAGGACGTCTCAAACGGCGCACCGAACGCAAAAGCAAACGGCAGGACCAACAGCGATTGCAACATCGACGGCCCCCCGCTCGGCGTCTTGGGCCAAGCCCGGTAGATCACCATGATCGCCGCCATGACCAACGTGATTGCCCCGGCCAGAATGTCGCCCCGGATATCCGATCCTGCAGCGGAGCCCCGCACAAGAACGCCAACCCCGACCACAACGATGACAGCGCAGAAAAGCGTCGCCCGTCCAACCCGCTCCCCAAGCGCGAGCCACGCCAAAAGAGCGGTTACAATCGGCGTTGCAGCATAAATCAGCGCCACATTGGCAATTGATGTCAGCTTGAAGGCCGAGATAAACGTGACCTGCCCCACGGCCCCGATCACACTGACCGCCACACCCGCATATCCCATGCCAGTGAACTCTTGCGCGAGCCGTCCCCGCGACGCCGCCCAAGCCCCCGTCGCCAGAATCGCAAAGACGCCGCGCCAAAAAACAACGGCCAGCGCGCCTGCCTCAACACCCTTCGTAAAGACGCCCGCCGAACTGAACGCAAAGGCGGACAGAACAAGCAGCCCTACGCCGAGGGAATAGTCGCCTTTCTCAACACCATCGATCCGCCGTGTCTGAGTCATGGAATAGTTTTTTTGCGCAATTCAAAGAAGCATCATTCAGGTCAATTCGTATTTCCTCAGCTACACCGAGAACAAAGGAATTGATTTCACCTCATAAGCTAGATTTTCTCACTCATATGACCCACCGCGACCTCCCCCCACTGCGCGCCCTAAGAGCATTCGAGTCCGCCGCCCGCCACCTCAGCTTTGCAAAAGCCGCCGAGGAACTTGGCGTCACGCCAGGCGCCATTAGCCACCAGATCCGCACACTCGAAGAGCGGATCGGCACACCCCTGTTTCAGCGCCTCACCCGCGCCCTGCGCCTCACCGAAACCGGCGCCGCCGCCTTGCCGTTTTTCACCGAAGGCTTTGACACCCTTGCCGCCGGCACATCCCGGCTCAAAAGCCTCAAGAACGACCAAACGCTCACGATCAGCGTCAGCCCGGGCTTTGGGTCGCTCTGGCTCGTGCCCCGATTGGACAGTTTCCGCCAAACATGGCCCGAGATTGACCTGCGCATCGACGGCACTGACCGGCTGGTGGACCTCAGAACCGGCGAAGCCGACGTCGCAATCCGCTATGGCCCCGGCAACTACGAAGGTGTGCGCACAGACCGCCTCTTTGCCATGCGCGCCACCCCGGTCTGTAGCCCCGATCTCCTCACCAATGGTCCGGCCCTGAAAACACCGGCTGATCTCGCCCGCCACACGTTGCTTCATATCGAATGGAAAGAAGCCGAAGGCAGCTGGCGCACTTGGCTTTTGGCCGCGGGTGCCACGAGAGTCGATCCGTTCAAAGGTCCCCGCTTCACCAAGGAGGAAATGGCGGTGCGCGCCGCGCTCGACAACGAAGGTGTGGCACTCATCGGCGACCGCATGACAGCAAAGCATATCGCATCCGGCCAACTGGTCCGCCCCTTTGACGCCCGTCTCAGCACGCCGATGGTCTTCTCCTACTTCCTGCTCCGGCCGGAAAACCGCGAAGACCCAGCAAAAGTCACCAAGTTCCGCGAATGGATATTAGACCAAGCTAAGCGCGAAGAGCGCGAATGAGCCGCTCTTTGTCACTTTTTGACGCCCCAACGTGGTATCCGTAAGCGCATGCCGCGCGGTAGGCTCGCCCCAAAGTCCGTCGGCAACGCTGAGGTAAGAACATGGATTGGACTTTGGTGATCCTGATGGTCGGGCTCCACGCGCTGATGTTCCTCACGCCGGGCCCCGATAGCATCGTCGTCGTCTCCCGCGCAGCGTCCCAAGCGTTCCGCCTTGCCTAAACGTTCGTCCCCAAGCCCATGATCCTAGTCTCCGGAGCCACCGGCAACCTAGGCCGAGCAGTTGTCACAGCCCTCCACACCGCAGGCGAGAACGTCGTTGCACTCGTGCGCAGCGCGGAAAAGGCCAAAGCGCTCCTCGCCCGCAGCTGAACTATCTGCGCCACCGCCCTTTTTTCCCAGAACCACCGCAAATTCCCCTTGACCTCATGTGCACTTGAGGTGCGACAAGTGTGTCGAATTCTGGATTTAACGACCCCACCCTTGACCACCGACACACCCCACGACACAAGCTGGCGCGCCGTTCTGACCGATCGCCACGCCCCCGCCCTCGCCCTCGTTTGCCTCGCCATCTGGCTCCACGCGGGCGACAGCCTGATCGTGGCGACAATGCTGCCCTCCATCGTGGCCGAGGTCGGCGGGGAAGAGCTCGTCGCATGTACCTACCTCCTTTATGTCCTTGCCTCGGTCGTCGCGGGAAGCGCCGCCGCGCTCATGACGATGAGGTTCGGCCTGCGCGCGCCCATGGCAACAACGGCCATCGTGTTCGGCATTGGTTGTCTGGTCAGCGCTTTGGCCCCAAACATGCCCGTCATCTTGATCGGTGGCCTGCTTCAGGGCATTGGCGGCGGCGTGCTCGCCTCGCTCGCCTTCATTGCCACGCGCGAAATCTTCCCCTCGCATCTCTTCCCAAAGGCCATCGCCGCCATGTCGACGCTTTGGGGAGCCTCTGCCTTCCACGGCCCCCTGCTGGGCGGCGTCTTCGTGGAGCTTGCAAATTGGCGCTGGTGCTTTGCCGCCTTTGCAGCCCAAGCCGGTGTGCTCGCCATATTCGTCCTGCTTCAAAAGGACCAGATGTCTCCAAAGGCTGAAGACGCACCCGGCGTCCCCTGGAAAGGCCTGCTCGTCCTGACGTCTCCGTCCTCTCCATCGGCTTGGTTGGGGGTCGACGTCGAGCCTTTGAAAAGCTCGACCTACATCGCCTTCGGCATCCTGCTCTTCGTCGCATTCCTGCGCCTTGATGCCCGCGCGAGCAGCCTGCGCATGCTCCCCCAAGCTCCGTTCAGCCTCAAAACTCCAACTGGCGCCGCTCTGCTAATGGTATTCGGCCTGTCCTTGGCGACCGTGACCAACACGATCTACGGAACACTCCTGCTCAGCCGCATTCACGGCGTCTGCGCGCTCGGCGCGGGCTATGTGCTGGCGTGCGGATCCATCGGTTGGTCCATCGCTGCTTTCGCATTCAGCAACAGTCGCGAAGCGCTCGACGCTCGCCTGATTGTCACGGGCACATCGATCATCACCGCGACCCTCGTCGGGTTCGACCTGATTTTCCCAAGCGGCCCCGTCTGGGCCATCGCCGCACTGTCACTCGCCAACGGAGCGGGATTTGGCATGTGCTGGGGGTTCGTTTTGCGCCGCGCAACGGCACTAGCCCACCTCGACGAAGGCCAACGCGTGACCGGCGCGATCGCGATGGTCCAGCGCATCGGCTACGCCTTCGGAGCTGCCTTCATCGGGATGGTCGGCAACGCGTTCGGCTTTGAGGCAACCCGCGACGCGGGCGCCCTCGGTCGCCTGGCCAGCCTTCTGTTTTTGGCCTGCTTACCTTTTGCAAATCTGGACCTTGGCGCGATGGCCCGCTTCGTGACTTATACGACCCCAACCAGCCACCCGCCAAAACAGGAGCCTCCCGATGACCCCGATCAACATCAAGGAAAAGCTGAGTCTCTTTGACACCCATTGGGATCCCCATGTCGTCGCCAATTACAACGCCAACGACATCATGGTGGTGAAGTTCAAAGGCGAGTTTCCCTTCCACAAACACGACACAACCGACGATTTCTTCCTCGTTCTGGAAGGTGAGATGTTGATGGACATCGAGGGTCAGGACCCCATCCGCGTGTCCGAAGGCGAAATCTTCGTCGTCCCTCAAGGGGTCGTACACCGCCCAAGAGCCGAATCCGAAGTTAAGGTCCTTCTGATCGAGCCCAAAGGCGAACCCAACAGCGGCGACGCCGACCGCGAACCCGCGCCCAAGCCTTCGATCTGAGAGCTTCACGGCGGAAGGCGAAACCGTCTTCTCTCCAAACACCGCGGCATGAAAGCCTTGCGAAAGCAATTTACCTGACTAAAGTCAACTAAATGGAGATCGACCAAATCGCCCGTATCCGAAGCTTTGGCCGCGCCGTTGCCGTCGAGGTTGGCGCACTCGAGGAGTCCTTTCTCGACCGCGGCAGACCCCTTGGCGCAGCACGGGTGCTCAACGCCATAGGCCTTGGCCACCAGAACGTTTCCGACATCCGCACCCTTTTGAAGCTGGACACCGGCCTCCTCAGCAGGCTGCTGCGCAGTCTCGAAGCAGAAGGCTTGATCGAAACCAAGCCAAACCCGGCAGACCGGCGGGGCCGCGTCACGACCCTCACCCCCAAGGGCAAAGAGGAATTCGACATCTACGAAACGCTTTCGGACGAACGCGCCGCCGCCATTCTTGCCCGCCACAAGAGCGCCCACCGGCTCTTGGAGGCAATGGATGTCGTCACCGTTGCCCTGTCACGCGAAAACATCGTCTTTGAAGAGGCCGACTACACCTCCGACATCGCAAGGTTTTGTCTCAACGCCTTCGCCACCGAACTCAGCGCCCGGCTCAACCTCGAATTTGACCTCAAACAATCCGGCGACCCCGAGCTTTCGCAAATGAAGCACCCCAACGGGACCTTCGTGGTCGCACGGCTTGACGACATGCCGGTCGGCTGCGTCGGCGTCAAAGGCAACGGTACCGACCTGGCAGAGATCAAGCGCATGTGGATCGCCCCCGCCGCCCGCGGCCTCGGCCTCGCCCATCGCCTGATGGACACTGCCGTAGGCGCCGCGCGCGTCCTTGGAATCAAAACCTTGCGCCTCGATACCAACAGCACCCTCGTCGAAGCCATCGGCCTCTACCGCAAACTCGGCTGGAAAGAGATCGAGCGGTTCAACGACGACCCCTACCCCGACCTGTTCTTCGAAAAGGCACTTTGACACCGCGCCACAAGCCAAACAACGCCCGCCCATCGGACCAGACCTATGATCCTTGATTACAACAACATTTCCCCGTCGATCGACCCGACTGCCCGCATAGCCCCAAACGCCACGATCAGCGGCGATGTCACCATCGGCGCCAACTGCTCGATCGGTTTTGGCGCCGTTTTGACTGCTGAAAGCGGGCCAATTCGTCTTGGCGAAAACGTCGTCGTCATGGACAACGCCGTCCTGCGCGGCGTGCGCAATGCACCCTTGACCATCGGCTCAAACGTCCTCGTCGGCCCGCGCGCCTATCTCACAGGGTGTACCGTCGAAGACGAGGCATTCCTCGCCACCGGCGTCACGGTCTTCAACGGCGCTCTCATCGGCACCCGCTCCGAAGTCCGCGTAAACGGCATCGTCCACCTGCGGACCCGACTGGCCCCCGATACAATGATCCCCTTGGGCTGGATCGCCGTGGGAGACCCCGCCGAGATCCTGTCCCCGGACAAGCATGATGAGATATGGGCCATCCAGAAGCCACTCGATTTTCCCGGCTTCGTCTTTGGCGTCGACCGCCCTGGCGACGACGAGACCATGATGCCCCACGTCATGCCCCGCTACGCGCGCGCCCTGGCAAAACGTCATGCGAGAGATACTGAGGCAAACGCATGATCAGCAGCGCCATCGTCTCAGTCTACGCCCTCACATGGCTCAGCGTCATCGCGACCCAAATCTCACCGGGCCCAAACCTTGCCGCCGTGGCCTCGGTCGGTCTCGCCCAAGGCAGACGTCCAGCCCTCTTCGTGGTCACGGGCATCTCCTCGGGCATGCTCGTCTGGTCACTCGCCACCGCAATGGGCCTTGGCACCCTGATCGAGGCGTTCCCATGGGCGCTGACGCTCATGAAGCTTCTCGGCGGCGGATATCTCCTGTTCCTCGCTATCAAAGCGGCCCGCACAACATGGCGAGGGACCGCAAGCCCCACATACGGCAAAGCAACCGAACCCCTTTCGGACGCCCAAGCCTGGCGGCGCGGGGCATTGGTCCTTCTAAGCAACCCCAAAGCCGCGCTCATGTGGGCTGCCGTCGCCTCGTTCCTCTTCGGCCAGGGCCTCAGCGTCTGGCACGTCCTCGTCTTAGGACCCTTGGGAGCGCTCTCCGGCCTTCTCGTCTATGGCACCTATGCCTGGCTCTTCTCCACCGGCGTCGCTATGCGCGGCTACACCCGTTTTGCCGGCTGGTTCGAAGGCGTCTTCGCCGCCGTTTTCGGCCTTATGGGCGCAAGCCTCCTTTGGGCCGGGATCCGCGACGTCCGCAACTGATCCCTCATTCAGAGCGATCAAACAGGTCCACTTCCGATCACTTTTCACCGGACCAGCCAAAGAGTGTTTGGTCCAACCACATCGCGCCGCTAGCCTCCTACAAAACACAGCAATAATATCTGGGGGCAGGAGGCATGGCCGAGAAATCGGACTGGCCATCAATTCTATCGGCATTTCTTATCGGCGTGGCGGGCGCCGTTCAGGTCGGGCGCATCGCGCCCGTGGCAACACTCATCCAAAGCGAACTCGCGCTTGATCTCTTCGCCATCGGCTGGCTCGTCTCGCTGATCACCGCCGCGTCTGCCGTCCTTGGCCTCGCCGCCGGATACCGGGTCGTGCAAACAGGCTTGCGCCGCTCTCTCATAATCGGCGCCCTCATCATGGGTGCCAGCGCACTGATCTCCGTGGCCATCACTTCCGTCCCCGTGCTGATCGGAGCGCGGATCTTCGAAGGCATCGGCTATCTCGTCGTCGTCGTCGCTGCCCCGACCCTCATTGCCCGTGATGCCGCGCCCAAACACCTGGCCTTCGCCCTCGCGCTGTGGGGCACCTTCTTCACGCTTGGGCTTAGCGTCGCCGCCTTCGCCGGGGGCGCACTGGCCGAGCCCATCGGCTGGCGCGGCTGGTTTATCGTCAGCGCCGGACTGATCCTGCTGGCGACCCTACTGGCGCTCATGGCGATCCCCAAGGACACGCCCGAGACCAGTGCAGCCACCACCATCCGCGACACGCTGACCGACATCCCGGAATCCGCATGGCTCCTCGGTGCGGCCTTCCTCGGCGTCACCCTGCTCGCGCTTTCGATCCTGAGCCTTCTGCCCACCTTCCTCGTCCAGGAACACGGCCTCACGCCGGGCAGAGCTGGCGGCATCACAGGCGGCGTCGCACTGGCCAGCATTGCAGGCAGCCTCTGCTACGGCCTCCTCGCCCACCGCATCCCCGAAGGCGTCATTGCCGCCCTGGCCGCCCTCGCCCTCGTCGCCACGGCCTTTCCGACGTTCGCCGATAGCGCCACGCCCGAGCGCATCATCCCCTTCGCGGCGGCAGCCGTCTTCATGTCCGGTATCCTTGTGGCGCAAACCTTCGCCGCCGTGCCCCGCGTCGCCGGAGCGCCACGCCTCATCGGCCCCAGTAACGGCCTCGTCGCTCAGATCGGCAGCGTCGGCGCGCTCACCGGACCGCCCATAATCGGCGCTCTGATCGCCGCAGTTGGCTGGACCGCCGTTCCCACCGTGGCCGCCGCCTTCGCCGCCACCTTCGTCCTGCTTTATCTTCTCGCCCTGCGCGCGTCTCCGGAGGAAACCCCATGAAAGAAACCACCCTCTCCCCCGTCGCGGACGCCAAATCCCCCGCCGGCGCTGACATCCGCTTCATCATGGACGGCCCCACCGGCAACATGATCCACAGCACCGTCCCCCCGGGCCAGATTAACCGCGCCACCGTCCACGCTACTGTCAGCGAGTTTTGGCATATCCTTGAGGGTGAGGGAAAAATTTGGCGCAAGGATGAGCGCGAAGAACGCATCACTCCCCTCACCCCCGGCGTCTCCATCGACATTCCCGCGGGCACCGCGTTTCAGTACCGCTGCACCGGCCAGACACCGCTGAAGTTCATCTGCATCTCCATGCCCCCATGGCCCGGCGACCACGAGGCCAGCCATCTGGATGGCGCGTGGCCCCCTACGGTCTGACCTCTGGTTCCGCAAACTGCTCGGCGATCCAATCCACAATCCGGCCCGTGAGGGCCTGATCAAGATGCGCGCGCGACCACGAAACATAGAGCCACTGGTCCGCCGGGTCGGGATCAACCCAAACCTCTACCAACCGCTTGGCCGCGACATCGCCCTCAACCATATACCGCGGCGCAATCGCCACCCCATGCCCGCCAATCGCGGCATTCAGCGACAGTGCAGAGCGATCAAAGTTCAGGATCGTTGCCCGCCCCTCGACCTCAGCGGCCTCAATCATCGTCTCCCACCGTCGATGCGCGTCCTGCAACAGCGGCAGCGTCAGAAGCGTCTCAACCCCCATCGGCCAATCGGGCCGCAGGAAATCAGGGCCGCAAATGGCGACAAGCCGGATTTCGGTCAGCTCTCTGCACTGGTGATCGGGGTTCCCATCGGGCGCCGCCCCGGGGCACAGCACATCTCGCTGCGCCCCAAACTCCGCGGCATCCGTTCGCTATGTGCCTCCGTCACCAGCGCAACGCGGGGGAACCGCTCCGCAAAGGCCGCCATCCGCGGCATCAGCCATTTCGCCGCTGCGGACGATCCCAGATGAAGCGTCACCCGGTCCGGCGCATCCGCAATGTCGCGAAACGCCGTTTCCAGCATTGCCAAAGCCTCCCCCACCGCGGCCCGACACCGCTCGCCTTCCGGCGTCAGGGACACACCCCGCGCCCCCCGCACCAGAAGGACGGTCCCAAGCTCAACCTCAGGATTGCGGATCCGCTGCGACACCGCCCCGCGCGACAACCCCAAAACATCCGCCGCCCGTTGTAGGCTTCTATGCTCGGCCACACTCGAAAAAATCCTTAGGGAATTGAGGTTCACCTGCTTCATTGCGCGCGACCAGCCGTTAGATTTTCCAAATGCTCGTAGAAGACTTCGGCTTTGTCAAAGTGGTGCCCAGATCCGATACAAAAACAAACGCACCACACTCGGAAGCCCCGCCCCGTGACCCTCATAATCCGCCCCGCCACGCCAGACGACATCGACCAGATGATCGCGCTCCTCCTTCTGGATGCTGAAGAGCGGCAGCGCGAGAACCCCGTGCTTTGGAAGGTCGCCCCGGATGCCTCCAATCAGATCGCCAAGGCGCTTACCTTCGCGGTCACGGCAGAACAACAGCCCTTCCAACAGCTCTGGCGCCTTGCCAAAAGCGACGGCCAACTGGTCGGCGTGGCCCATGCGATGCGCCTGCCCGTGCCACCGATCTACGCAGGCCCCCAAGGCGACCCCGGCTTGATCCTCCCCGACTGCGTCACCGCCCCGGGCGCCCCGGCCGGTACTGTAGATGCCCTGATGGAGGTCGCGGAATCCGAACTAAGCGAGACCGGCGCCAAGATACTCTTGTCTTCCCTCGTCACCCAAAACGAATGGGCGGCCACATCGAAACGTCGGGGCTACACCCCCATAACGCTCTACCTGTCGAAATCCGGTCTCGCCGCAGGTCCCTCGGCCAGCACAGTGCGCCCCGCCACCGAACAAGACATCCCCGGCATCGTCGCGCGCAGCGCGGAACACCGCGCTATCCTCTTCTCCATCGATCCCTTCTGGGAAATTCACCCCAAGGCGGACGCCCGCTTCGCGGCATGGATGACGCGAAGCCTGACGCTGCGCGACCGCGACATGCTGGTACTTGGGGACGCAAGCGCGCTCGAAGGCTACGCCATCGCCCAGCCTGCCTCTCGCCTCCATTTCCCGCCCGCCCACGACATAACAGGCGTCGGTGTCCTCGATGATTTCTACCACAGAGACATCGCCGACCCCGATGCACTCCCACCCGATGCCCGCGGCGCCAGATCCCTCCTCCACGCCGCCGAAGCCGCCTTCACAGCCCGCGACATCGACACCGCCTTCTTCGTCTGCCCTGCAGACTGGACGTCCAAACTCGACCTCCTAACGGCCGCCGGGTATCAAACCGCCATGACATGGTCCATGAAACGACTGGAAGGTTGAACCAATGCTCAGCCTCGAGCTCGCCCGCACCATGGCGCGCTATAACCGTTGGCAAAACCGCTCTCTGGTCACAGCCGCCGACACGCTCACCGATGGGGCCCGCTGGCAGGACCGCGGCGCGTTCTTCGGCTCCATTGCCCAAACCCTGAACCACATCCTCTGGGACGACCGCATCTGGATCGCGCGCCTCCGCGGTAACCGCGCGGAGGAAGCGAGTATCGGCGCCCACCACCCTTACACGGACACCCCCAGGGACTGGGACACTTTCAAAATCGAGCGCGCCGCCCTTGATGACCAGATCGTCTTATGGATCGGCAGCCTGAGTGACGCGGACCTCACCCGCGACATCACCTGGCGCAAAGGCGACCGCTATGTTACCACCAATTTCGGCTTCAACCTCGCGCATATGATCAACCACCAGACCCACCACCGGGGTCAGGTCCATGCCATGCTGACCATGGCCGCGGCCACGCCCGACCCCACGGACCTCCAGATGCTGGAAACGTTTGACCCGCTAGGCCCATAGCCTCCGCAGCCTACTCCCTGTCGCGATCCGTACCGTCGAGCAAAAGGCTCTCCAGATCAGCAACGAGTGCAGATGTCTGGCGACACTTCGCAAGACGTCGACGGCAACTAAGAACGATCCGATGAGGCAATCGCACGAACAACGTGACCCCTAGCTCCTCGGCCGCCAGCCGGTAGTTGAGGTTGTGCGCCGCGGCTTCAAATCCGCGCAAGGCATTCAGGGAGGGCAAAAGATACGTCATTCCAATAGTTTAACAGAACCCCCGGCACGCAAAAGCCCGCCAAGGCCGAGATATTCTCGGTCTGAGCACCGCCGCAAACGCGCTAGCGAGTGCCAAAGCAGATCGCCCCAAGCAGACAACTCGGAGACAGCAGGTGAACTCCACTCCAATCCCAGCTGCAACCGGCCTCGGCGCCATCCGGGGTCTCGGCTACGTCTTCATCCTCTGCGACGACTTCGAGCGCATGAAAGCCTTCTACACCGACGTCTTCGGCTTTCCCGTTGAAGAGGAAACACCCGGAACAATGATCGAGTTCTGGGTGGGCGGCGTGTTCCTCGGCCTGAGCACGCGCGGACGAAGCTACAACGGACCAAGCGTCCCTCAGGACTCCGCGAGCCTCCAGCTAAGCCTTCGCGTGCCCCCTGCCGATGTGGACGCCGCCTAGTCAGCACTGCTGGCAAAAGGGGTTGAGATTATCGAAGAGCCGACCAATCAGGACTGGCCCCACCGCACGCTCTATTTCAACGACCCCGAGAACAACATCCTCGAAGTCTTTGCGGACATCCATTCAAGCGAAACAACCGATACGCCCTCGGGACGCCACCAAGTGGTCGCCTGCGATAGCCTGTAACCCGTCTTCACCCAAGCGCCTTCAGATCGGCATAAAGCGTCGCGCGACTGACACCGACCGCAATCGCAACCGCAGGCACCGCGTTCGGGCGCGCAAACGCGTTTTGCTCATTCAGTTCCGCAACCAAAGCCCGCCGCGCCTCCACCGACAGTGCCCCGCTCGGTGCCCCGTTCCTGATCCGCCATGCACCGATGTACTCATGGAGCGATTCCACCCAGTCATCGGCCAGCGGATTGGTCTCAAACCCCGACGGGATCGAGGTAAACGCCTGCAAAAGCGTCTGCGCCGCCGCGAATTGCGAGACATCGAGGTTCAGGCAAATCAGAAACTGAGGCGCTCCCTCCCAGTCCCGAGCCACAACGCTGATCGACTTGATCTGACGCCCGTCGGGGTTGGTCTTCCGGTAAGGGCCAATGATCGCCTCGGAGGTAAACGACAAATCCGTCTCATCCATGAACGAAGGATCGCCGATCTTGCGGTTGGTCAGGTTCCCCTGAACGAACACCACCTCTTGCTTGCGCCAATCATGGACGATCACCTCCATGAACGGATGCAAGATCGCCTCAAACGCCAGGAGCGTGTTCAACAGCGTGCTATCCCACCCCTCGGGCACCCGCGCCAATGCATCCTCTAAGCTAGCTTGTGACAATGCGCTCTACCGTTCCCCGATCAAAGTTCGACCCGCACAAAACGACAACGCTGCGCCCCACGGGATGGCTCGCATGCATCGCCTTGAACCCAGCATAGGCCATCGCCGCCGCCCCTTCGACCAGCATCTTCTCCGTCCAGGCCAGATCGCGCAAAGCCTCGGCAATTTGGTCCTCCGAGCATTCGACGACCGCGTCCATAACCTCCACCACGATCGGCAGCGTCAGCGCATCATGGTCCATCCCGCCCGCACAGCCATCCGCCAGCGTCGCCTCATGAGCGATGTCCACCACGCGCCCCGCCTCCAGACTGCGCGCCAAAGCGCCGGAGTTCACCGCGCTTACCCCCACGATCTGTGTCGCGGGCGCATGGGTCTTCAACACCGCACCGATCCCACCACTCAAGCCCCCGCCGCCCATCGAGATGTAAACACGGTCAAACGCTCCAAGCTGATCGAGGAGCTCGAGCCCAATCGTCCCCTGCCCCGCCACGATCGCCGGATCGTTGTAGGGCGAAACGTACTCGGCCCCCGTCTCTTCCGCCAACGACCGGGCATGCACCTCCGAAATACCTGAATCCGCGCCCTCAAGCACAATCCGCGCCCCAAGCCCGGCAATCGTCTCCCGCTTTGCCTCCGCCACATTCGTCGGCAACACCACGGTCAACCGATGCCGGGTGATCTGCGCAGCCAGACAGCAGGCAATCCCATGATTGCCCGAAGATGCGGTCACAACCTCCGCCTTTCGCGGCAATCGCTTCAACTTCGACACCGCCCCGCGCAACTTGAACGACCCGCCCTTCTGAAAATTCTCGCATTTGAAATACAGCTCTTCGCCATCCGCCAACGCCCCACGCGACTGCAAAACCGGCGTCTCGACAACGGCCCCGCGCAACAGCCCGCGTGTCTCTTCCACCTGCGTGGCAACGTCTTGAATGAGCGTACTCCGGCCACGTTCCGTCATTGCATCTTCCCGTCCCAACCAAACCGCCTCCATCCGCACCGACACAATTGACGGCTGCAATACTCAGACATATTGTCCAATTCTAGACATTTTTGTCTATACCGCAGTTACCCGAACGCGAAAGGACAGCACCCTGACCTGGAAAGGCCCTGAACTTGAAGAGATCAAAGCCGCAGACAAATTGCTGGACGGCCGCATCGTTCAAACCCCGATCACCGAGTTGGACTACGACGCCCTGCGCCCCTACTTGCCCGAGCGCTCCAAAGTCATCGCCAAGCTCGAACTTTTCCAGCACACCGGGTCGTTCAAAGCCCGCGGCGCCCAGCTCAGCATCGATCTACTGGACGAGGCATCCAAGGCCGCAGGAGTCGTCACCGCCAGCGCCGGCAACCATGCCATCGCGCTTTCCTGGGCGGCCAGGAAGGCGGGTATCAAAGCCGTCGTCGTCATGCCCGAGACGGTCGACCAGGTCAAAGTCGCCACCGTCAAACAGCTCGGCGGTCGCATCGAATTCGTCAAAGACCTCGTCGCCGTTTTCGAGAAACTCGACACGCTCAGCACCGAAGAACGCCTCAGCATCGTGCACCCCTACGACGCTAAGGGTATGATACTGGGCGCCAGCACCTGCGGGCTTGAACTGATCACACAGGTCCCCGATCTGGACGTCGCTGTGGTCCCTGTCGGGGGCGGCGCACTGATCGGCGGTATCTCCTCCGCTCTCAAACGCACCAACCCAAGAATCGAAGTCATCGGGATTGAACCCACCGGCGCCAATGTCATGAGCCAAAGCCTGAATGCAGGCCACCCGACCCATCTCGATCAGATCAACAGCATCGCCGACAGCCTTGGCGCTCCAAAGTCGCTGCCCCTCTCCTTCGGCGTGGTTCAGACCCATGTCGACGACATCGTCACCGTGGTGGACGAGCAAATCCTCGAAGCCAGCGCGCTCATGTTCTCAACCCTGAAAGTCGCCGTCGAACCCGCCTGCGCCGCCGCCCTCGCCGGGGTCTGTGGCCCATTGCGCGAACGCCTCGAAGGCAAAACCGTCGGCGTCATCGCCTGCGGCTCGAACATCTCGCCGGAAAAAGCGATGGCCAACATCACCAAGGGTGCTGCACTGCTCTCCACGCCATGACCTCAGCCCTCTTTCAGCCGAAAGACGGCTTCAATTTCGACCGCCGCACCGGCGGGCGAACTGCTGCTCCCAACAGCGAAACCCACATGGCGCCCGACCTCGGGCCCAAAGGCCGCCACCATCAGGTCCGACGCGCCGTTCACGACACGCGGATGATCAGAAAACGCAGGGACCGCGTTCACAAAAGCCCCAAGCTTGAGGACCTTCGCAATCCGATCAAGATCGCCAATGGCCGCCTTTGCCCGCGCCAGTATCCCGATGCCACAGCACCGCGCCGCTTCGACACCCGCCTCGACATCGATGTCGTGCCCAAGCTTGCCGCGAATGACCTCGCCATCGAGCCCGACCGAGATCTGCCCAGAGATGAAAAGGTCCCGACAATCGACAAGAAACGGCACGAAATTCCCCTAGGGCTGCGGTGCCTCGGGGAGCTCGGTCCCCATCGCCCTAAGTCGATCTTCAACGACGCTCATTTTCAGCCTCCCCCGTCTCCGGAATCAAAACAACCATCATGTCACACGCAGCCTCGCGCAGCGGCAGAAGCGCGCGATATTCTTCAGACGCAAAGAACGCCCGCGCCGTCTCCATATCGCGATAGCGGAACACCGCGCCAACGCTCACGGCTTCCGCCGGCCCCGCAATGACCGCCTCAAACGCACCCCGCGCGAAAACCTTAACATCGTACCGCCGCATCAGCTCCCCCGCCTTCTCCACGTATTGCACGAACAGATCCGCGTCTTTGATCCGCGCAAATGAGAGGTTCAGGTCCTTGGCATCTAGAAAGGACATGGTTTCTGACCTTTTTTGCTTGCGTCGCAAAGACGATAGCGCCAAGCTGGTCTCTTGAATCGGCCAGTTATTTCCGAAATGATAGAACCACTTCAGATCGCTGCGTTAATGGAAAAATACCGCTCGCCGGGTGCGGGCAAAGCCACTGCGTTGCGGCTGGCCATCCGGCGCGGCGTGACCGAACAGGTGCTCAAGCCCGAGGACGAACTTCCCTCAACCCGCAAGGCGGCCAGCGCTCTGGCCATGTCTCGGAACTCGGTGATCGAAGCGTACGAGGGCCTCCAAGCCGAAGGCGTTATCGAAACCCGCCGCGGCGCGCGGCCCCGGGTCTGCGCCTTGCCCGAGCTGCAACCGCGCAAGCCAACCCGCTCCGCCCCGATTGCACTGTCCACCCGCGGCCAGGCGCTTAGCGAAGACTACCGCAAAGGCTATGACGTCGGCAAAGTCGAAGCCTTCGCCCCCGGCCTCCCCGACCCCAGCCTGTTCCCCCGCGACGACTGGGCCATCTGCCTGCGCCGCGCCGCCCGGCGCAACCGCAGCGGCCTTGATATGTACGAGGAATACGACGGCCTGCCCCTCCTGCGCGAAGCCCTCGCGCTGCACCTGAAGAAAAGCCGCGGCGTCTCGATCTCGCCCGAGCAGGTCTTATTCATGCCCAGCACCCAAAGCTGCATGGCCCTGGTCACCGACCTCCTCACCGATCCCGGCGACCGCGCGCTGATGGAGGATCCCTGCTATGCCGGCGGCCGCGCCCTGTTTGAGGCCAAGGGCCTGAGCACCCAAGCCTTACCCCCAAACCTGCGCAGCCTGGACCCCACCAAGCCCGCCAAGCTGATCTACGTCACCCCGTCCACGCAATTCCCAACCGGCGAGCGGATGAAACTCGCCCGCCGCCTGAACCTTCTGGCCCACGCCGAGCAGACCAAGGCCATGATCATCGAAGACGACTACGACGGCGATTTTGTCTGGAAAGGCGCCGACGTTCCGCCGGTCTTCGCGCTCGACAAATCCGCCGCCGTGATGCTTGTGGGCACCCTGTCCAAAAGCCTCGTCCCCGCCATGCGCCTCGCCTGGCTCGTCGTCCCGCCGGGCTTGATCGAGCCGGTCCGCCGCGCGCATCGCACCTCAGGCATCGGGGTGAACACCCACATCCAGGCCGCCATTGCGGAGTTCATCAGTTCGGGCCGCTTCGCCCGCCACCTGCGCACCGCGGCGCGCACATATCAAGACCGCATGGTCTGCCTCACCGGCGCCCTGACCCAGCGTCTGGGCAATCACGCACATGTCTCAAAGCCCGACGGCGGCCTGCAAGTCCTGCTGCGCCTGCCCGAGGACACCGACGACATCGCGCTCCAACACTTCCTATGGGCCCGCGGCTTTCACATACTGCCCCTGTCCCGGCTCTGTATCCAAAGCAAAAACCGCGGCCTGATCATCGGCATCGCCCGCGCGAACCCGACCAATTCCGCCCGCCTGGCCAACACCATTGCCAAAGCGCTGGCCAGCCTCGGATGACCACCCTCCAAGCGGTGAACCTCGCGGATCTCGACACAGAAACACGCGACCGCCTGTCTCGATGCAGCGTGAGCGAGGCCCAGGAAGACTTCGGCGGCACCTTCGCAGAGTCAATTGAAACCTGGCGCACCGCTGACCCCGAAACCACCCTCGGACTGGCCTTCACGCTTGGTAGAGACCCCATCGGCATCACCCTTCTCAAACGTCCGCCCACCGCACCCGAATGGGTCGGCCCCTACGCCGCATCGCTCCACGGTCTGAAGATCGCGACCGAGGCGCAAGGCAACGGCCATGGCCGCTCCGCCTTCACCCTGGCCATCAAGGCCGCGCAAGCCCGCTGGCCCGACCTGCGCCAGCTGATCCTCGCTGTGGATGCCCACAACGCCGCCGCACTCGGCCTCTACCGCAGCCTCGGAATGCGCGACAGCGGGCCTGTCTTTCAAGGCCGCATCGGCGCCGAACACCGACTGGAGCTGGACTTAGGCTGACACTGACTGATCCCCAAACCCGGCCAGGACCCACTCCGTGAAGGTCCCCAAAGCCGGCGTTGGCGTGATCCCCTCCGGATAGACCAACCAATAAGCAAAACTCGCCAGAAGCCGCGTCTCAAACGGCGCCACAAGCCGCCCGGCGTCGAGATCATCGGCCACCAGCCGTGACCGCCCCAGCGCCACCCCATGACCTTCAATCGCGGCCTGAAGGATCGCCGTATCATCCCCCAGCCGCGGCCCCTCTGGCGGCGCAACACCCAGCCCCGCTGCGCGAAACCACGCCGCCCAGTTTTCGGGAATATCGCCATGCAGCAACGCCGCACGCACAAGATCGCCCGGCATGGCCAGACCCAACCGTTCGACATAGCCCGCCGCCGCCACAGGCGTCACCGTTTCACCGCCTAAACGATGCGCAACCAATCCCTTCGCGGGAGCGGGACCGTAGCGAATGGCCGCATCAATCCCGTCACGCGCAAAGTCGACCAGATGCCGCGATGCACTAACCCGCAAGTCAATCTGAGGATGCGTCGCCACGAACGCCCCAAGCCGCGGCGCCAGCCATTTCGCCGCGACCGACGGCAACATCGAAACCGTCAACACCCGCTCAGAGGCCGCCGCATCCGCCACAGCGCGTCGCACCTCCCCCAGCGCCTGCGCCAACCGCTCCGACAAACGCACCCCCGTCGGTGTCAGCGCCAATCGCGCCCCGCGCCGTACAAACAACCGGACCCCAAGCAGCCCCTCCAGATCCGCCACCTGCCGCGATACAGCGCTCTGCGTGACCCCAAGCCGCTGAGCCGCCGCCGTGAAATTCCCGGTCTCGGCAGCAGCGCTAAACACCTCCAAGCTCCGCAGCGACGGCCAAACTCCGCGAAAGGCATTATGAGATGAAGTCATGCTTTGGTCCGTATTTTCTCATTTTAGCTGATACTCTGGGAGCAGTACCATGATGCCAAAGAATATTCGAGGGCATCCCCCATGGCCAACACCCCAGACACCGCGGCGCCATCAAGCCGCATCGCCGACACGCTCCCCGACCTCCCCATGGTTGTCTGGATGGTCCTAATCACGCTTGCCCTCGGCCTCATCGGCGGCCTTGACGCCAACGCCCTCATCGCCACCTACAACACGGGCTTTGGCAGCGCGTTGGGAGAGTTCGCGCTGATCCTCCTCCCCTCCTTCGTCCTTGCCGCCGCCCTCGCCCATACCGACATCGCCTCGCCGGGCATGGGCAGGATCACCGCCACCCTGTCGCCCGTCGCCGGGGCTGGCATGATCTGCCCGGACACCGCCTACGCCGCCCTGTCCCCCGCCGCAGGGAACAGCAGGCTC
Organism: Pseudomonadota bacterium; assembly: GCA_039193455.1. GTDB lineage: Bacteria > Pseudomonadota > Alphaproteobacteria > Rhodobacterales > Rhodobacteraceae > JBCBGF01. Next base: position 1,660 of record JBCCWO010000039.1, on the reverse strand, counting down.
GACGTGGCATTCGGCGCCTATGCCGGATTCAAGCTCCTCTACCCTGCCGGCCCCCTCCTCGTGGCCACGGGGCTTGGGGTGCTGGGCCAGAACGGGGTCGGGACCGAGCTTGCCCTCTACGGCGTTGCCCTCCTCCTGCCTGTCTGGGCCATGGGCCTCCTCTGGGCCCGCCTCGCCCTGCGCCAACCAGCCAGAAAGCCAAACCCCACCGCACCCCAAACTGCCCTGTCCGACACCCTGCGCCCCTTCGCACCCTTCGCCCTCCTCGCCAGCCTGCTGTGCCTCGGCGCCCTTCTCGGCCCCACCAGCAGCGGCGCGATCAATTTCCTTCTCCAGCCCAAGGGCGCGCTCCTCGCCGCTGCCCTCCTCGCCCTCGCCCAAACAGCCGCGCACCAGCGCCGTGGCTGCTGGGACAGTGCCGTGCGCCGCACCGGCTCTCTCCTCCTCCTGATCGGCGCGGCCAGCGCGTTCGGCGCCGTGCTCACCGCTCTCGTCCCAGTCGAAGATTTCGTGCCCCAAAGCAGCGGCCTGCTGACCCTCGTCGGCCTCTTCGCGCTGACAGCGGCCTTCAAGCTGATCCAGGGCTCCTCCATGGCCACCTTCGCCGCCGTCGCCCCGGTCGCCGCCCCGATTGTCCTTGGCGCCGACGTGCCCGCTGTCGCCGCCATATACGCAATCTGCCTTGGCTCCTTCATCGCGATCCTGCCCAACGACAGCTACTACTGGCTCGTGCGGCGCGACGCGCTGGAGGACGATCCGGAGAACGCGGGCCGCATCTGGGTCCTCTCCAGCGGCGTCACCGTGCAGGCCCTCTTCGGCCTGATCCTTGTGCTCGGAGCGACCCTGCTCTGGGGCTCCTGAAGACCACTTCGAAACGACTCTTCTGAACCATCGACGCGTTTCATTGCCCCGCCAGTGCCAGCGCGATCAGAGTGCGCCACAGGACCAGACCACCCAGCACATCACGGGAGGACGGATCAGTGACCCCGACAAACAAAGATCGCGCCGAGCATTACATCTGGGGCGATGCCTGCGATGGCTGGCGCCTCCTCGACCGCAGCAGTCTTAGCGTGATCGAGGAACGCATGCCCAAAGGCACGTCCGAAAACACGCACTTCCACAACGCCGCCCACCAGATGTTCTACGTTCTCGACGGAACGCTCTCGATCAAAGTCGAAGGCAAAACACGCGAGCCGATGATCGGCGACGCCCTGCACATCCCGCTCCAAACGGTCCACAAGGTCATGAACAAGAGCCGCGCCGACGTGCGCTTCCTCGTCATCTCCTCTCCCAGAGCCTCCGACGACCGCGTCCAAAGCTAGCTTCGCCCCATGACAAGCCCGACCCTAGAGAGATCGCATAAAGTGGCGCCCGCGCCCGAACTGCGCCTGTCCTCGGCCTACTACGATGTCGCATGGCATCCTTTCGACGGTGCACGCCAGATGGAGCTCATTAATCCCGACACCGAAGAGCGAACCGGCACCCTCATCAGCCCCGACGCCGACCTTGTCAGCGCGGTTATCCGTTCCCAAGGTCATACTCGGCGGAGATTTGAATGGAGTAATCCTCAAAGTCTTCGCCATCTTCGACGTATCGAGGTCGATATGTACCGGAAAGAATGCCCATCCATGGGCCCTTCCGATAGACTATGCCAGCGCTG
>JBCCWO010000038.1:0-21398 GCA_039193455.1 Pseudomonadota bacterium | reverse complement strand
ATTTCGGACGGCCCCAGATGTTTTCGCCCATCCGGCGGTCGATTTTGTACTTGGCAGACGTGCGTTTGGTCACGGCTGATCTCCTTCTGAAACGCCGCATCGGGCAGCTATGAAGGGCGTTGTCCTCTCCCATCCGGGCGACAGGCATCCCCTTGCGGGGGCCACCAACACCAATGAAGCGGCGCTTATACGCCGGATTATGGGGGAGTCAACGGGGACGGTGCCCCGTTTTTACATCACGACCCGTGCCTCGTGGCAGAGGATCGCAGCCTCGGACCGGGTCAGCTCGCGCCGGGCCGGGGCGCCGTAGCATTGCGGATCCTCTTCGATCCCAGGAATGATCACCCCCAGGCGCCGGCGCTGCGCGTCATCGATGGTCGCCAGATCGGTGCTGGCGGGGTGAAAGCTCTCCGTCTCGACCCCATTGGCCCAGACCACATGGTGGCGCGGCAGGAGCAGGTGAATATAGGTCACCTCCTGCAGCCCGTGGTCGCGGATCACACTGCGGTCGTTGATCAGATCCTCAGCGGCGACCAGCACCTCGTCTGAATTGAAAAGCGCCTGCGCCACGTGCCCGCGGACCAAAACCCTGTGCCGGGGCGACACGATCAGATCGCCGCGGGGATCATCCTCGCCCAGTGCACCGGCACGTATCCGGACCGGGCGCAGTTCGGGCATGGCATAGAGCCGTGCCCCGGTCATGCGCCGTGCGCCTATCCAGACAATCTCTTGCGCGCCACCGTCCTTGGTCGAGATTGCGTCGCCCTCTACAAGGTCTTCCACCGTTCGCTCGCCCTGGGGCGTGCGCAGCCGTGTGCCCGCCGCAAAGCAGATGACGCCCGTCGGGGTATCGGTGATCCTGTTGAGATGCGGCGCGCCCTCTGGCCCGGTCGAGATCCACAAATCCGTGTCGCGCGGCGGGATGGGTCCGCTGAAGACCAAAAGCGGGCGCGCAGCTTCCGGCACGTGGACCAGGGAAACCGAATAGGCGGTGCGCCCGTCGGTCACCTCGAAACACGTGCCAAAGGCGCTGCCCTCAAATCCGGTACCATCCTGTGGACGAACCGGCGGCAGGCTCGCGCTCAGCATCCGACGCGCGGCCCGCGCCGCCCGCTGCCGTAGCTCGGACGCGCCCGCGGCGCCAGTCAGCACCATCACATCGTCGGGTCCGTCGATCCGCACAGCCGCGCCCGTCCAGCGCCACGTCGCCCCGACCTCTAACGCCGAGGCGGGTGCGCCCCGTAGCCCGTCCAATTCCGTCTGTGCCCACGATATGACAAACGTGCCTTTTTTGCCCGCCATCGCTGCCCGATGCCCCGTTTTCTTGTTGTTGCACATGGTACTACCACCAAGTGTTGCGTCGGGGAATCCCAGAAACGGCAAATCCTGACGCTTTTTTCAAGCGGCCGATGACGCGTGTTGCCGGGATGCGGCAGGATCGCGATAGGCGTCGAGCATGCGGCCAACGATCTGATCAACCAGCGCGGGCCGGACCTGCAGGTGATCGGGCCCGAAGGCGCGCAAGCCCGCTGAGCCAACGATCTCGTAGACCGGGTAGTAGTCGACGCCGTCAAACGCCTCGACCGCGGCCTGCGCGACGACCCGCAGGATCGCTTTGGAATGGGCATTGGCCGTCACCGCATCGCCCCCGGACACCGTGAGCGCAAGTGGCGATGGCGAAACGCTCAACACCACGTTGCGGCGGCCATGGGCGGTGAGGTGGTCCAAAAGCGCAAAGACCATATCGGTGCACTGCCCGACATCGAGGCGGCGAAACTGAAACCGGCCGGGCGTGTCACGGATCACCTGGCGCGGGGGCACATCATTCAGGTAAAGCGCCGCATCACAGTCAAACCAGGTCTCAACCGACCCAAGCGTGACAAGGATCGTTTCCGCCCGGGCAAGCCCCGCGCGATAAAGCTGCGCAATCTCGGCCCGCCGTTCAATCGCACGTTCCCGCCCGACCGCCCGCCCGCCGGTGGACAAAAGCGCATCGACCACATCGTCACCGGCGGGATAGAGGCCGAAGCTGTGGGGCTCTGCCCCTGCGGCCTCAACCGCCTGGAGCATTGTCGCGGGGTTGTACTGATTGAGCAGGGCCGCCGCCCCGCCCCGCGCCTCGTCCGCCGGTGCGGTGAAGGCGGCGGTCGGCACCTGCAATCCGGCGGAAACAAGCGCCCGATCTACCCCGCGCGCAAACGCAGAACCAATCGTGAAAACGGTGCTGCCCGCCCGGATCGCAAAGCCCGTACGAAACGTCGGATACAGCAGCTCACCATCGTCGCACCGCGGATCCTCGCGGCCCGGATACCGCCGATACCGGTTGCGCAGGGTGCCCGAGATCGCCGCTTCACCCTCAATGTTCATGCTGACCTCCGCATCTCATGGCCGAATTGCTAGCCACGACTTCCGGAGATTTGGTTAAGCCCGGCGCACGCCTAGCCGCATTTGGAATGGGCGCAACTGCCGCAGGTCATGCAGCCTTCGATCATCCGCATCTCGAACTGGCCACAGGCCGGGCAGGCCGCGCCGCGCGCGCCATCAAGGTTCACAACTTCGGCGCGCGGATCGGATTTGAGGCCCATCCCCTCGCCATCGATAAAGCCGATGGCAATCATGTGCCGCTCAATCACACCGCCAATGGCCGCAAGGATCGAAGGCACATATTTCCCCTCCATCCACGCACCGCCACGCGGGTCGAACACTGCCTTAAGCTCTTCGACAACAAAGGACACGTCCCCGCCGCGCCGGAAGACCGCGGAAATCATACGGGTCAGCGCGACCGTCCAGGCATAATGCTCCATGTTCTTGGAGTTGATGAACACTTCGAACGGCCGCCGGTGCCCGTTCACCACCAGATCGTTGATCGTGATGTAAATCGCGTGATTGCTTTCGGGCCACTTCAGCTTGTAGGTCGCCCCGTCCAGCGACTGCGGCCGGTCCAATGGCTCGGCGATATAGACCACGTCGCCATGCGGCGTGGCGGGTTCGGCGGCCCCGTGGCTGACCACTTCGGGGAGCGCGCCCATGGCCGGCCCTTCCCCTTCCCCGAACAACAGCCAGCGCGATGAAACACCCAGCGCCTCAGCCACCGCGCGGGCATCGCGGTTGGTGGGTTTCTTGCCGTCGTCCCAGGACGCGATGCGATCGGGCTCAACACCCGCCCGCTCGGCCAAAGTTGGAATATCGTCGATCCCGACCAGGGCGGCGGCCGCTTCGATGCGTCCGGCGATTGTTTCGGGCAGGGGCGCGGGTTCAGGTTTTTTCTCTTCCGCCGCGACGCTCAGGACACTGCCGGTCACAGCATTGGGGCGATAGGTGGTGCAGCCTTTGCACCCTGTATCCCATGCCTCCATATAAACGTCTTTGAACGCATCAAAGTCGATGTCTTCCGGGCAGTTGATTGTCTTGGAAATCGAGGAATCCACCCACTTCTGGGCCGCCGCCTGCATGCGCACATGCTCCATCGGGCTCAGCGTCTGGGCGTTGACGAAGTAGTCGGGCAGGTCCGCATCGCCGTGAAGCTCCCGCCACTTTGCCACCGCGTAGTCCACCACCTCTTCCTCGGTACGCGATCCGTCCTTTTGCAGAACCTTCCGAGTATAGGTATAGGCAAAGACCGGCTCGATCCCCGAGGACACATTGCCCGCATAAAGGCTGATCGTTCCCGTCGGCGCAATCGATGTCAGCAGCGCATTGCGGATGCCGTGTTCGCGGATCGCACCGCGCACATCGTCGTCCATGTGTTGAAGCGCTCCCGAGGCCAGAAACTTCTCGGCATCGAACAGCGGAAAGGATCCCTTTTCCTTGGCCAACTCGACACTTGCCAGATAGGCCGCCCGCGCGATGCGGTGCAACCAGCGCTCGGTCTGCTCGGCCGCCTCTTCCGAGCCATAGCGCAGCCCAACCATCAACAGCGCATCGGCCAAACCGGTGACACCCAACCCGATCCGCCGCTTGTTTACCGCCTCCTCCGCCTGCTCGGGCAAGGGAAAGCGCGAGGCGTCGACCACGTTGTCCATCATTCGCACCGCGGTCGCGACCAGATCATCCAGAGCCGTCTCATCCAGCGCCGCGCCTGCGGTGAAGGGTTCGGCAACCAGCCGCGCCAGGTTGACCGACCCCAAAAGGCACGCCCCATAGGGCGGCAGCGGCTGCTCCCCACACGGGTTCGTGGCCGCAATCGTCTCGCAATAGGCGAGGTTGTTCATCGCGTTGATCCGGTCGATGAAGATCACCCCCGGCTCGGCGAAATCGTAGGTTGCCCGCATGATCCGGTTCCACAGATCGCGCGCCTCGACGGTGCGATAGACCTTACCCTCGAACACCAGATCCCAGGGCCCGTCGACCTTCACGGCCTCCATGAACGCGTCCGTCACCAACACGCTGACGTTGAAGTTCCGCAACCGCGCGGCGTCCGCCTTGGCCGAGATGAAATCTTCGATATCAGGGTGATCGCAGCGCAGCGTCGCCATCATCGCCCCACGCCGAGAGCCCGCGCTCATGATCGTGCGGCACATCGCGTCCCACACATCCATAAAGCTCAAGGGCCCGCTTGCATCCGCCGCGACGCCCTTCACATCTGCGCCCTTGGGCCGGATCGTGGAAAAGTCGTACCCGATCCCCCCGCCCTGCTGCATAGTCAGCGCGGCTTCTTTCAGCATGTCGAATATTCCGCCCATGCTGTCGGGGATCGTCCCCATGACGAAACAGTTGAACAGCGTCACCGACCGCGCCGTGCCCGCGCCCGCCGTGATCCGGCCCGCAGGTAGATAGCGAAAATCCTCGAGCGCGGCGTAGAAGGTGTCTTCCCATGCGCCGGGTTTGTCTTCGACCTCCGCCAACGCCCGCGCGATCCGGCGCCAGGTGTCTTCGACCGTCTGATCCACGGGGGTGCCATCCGCCTCTTTCAGGCGGTATTTCATATCCCAGATTTGTTCGGCGATCGGTGCGGCGAAGCGGGTCATGGCGTGCTTTCTTTGGAATTGGCGCGGCGCGCCAAGTTACTATCCAGCAATCGATCGGTCAACGGCCTTGCGGGAGTTATCCACAACCTGTGGTCTTGCAGCACTTCAATTCGACAATATCCTGTATTTGGGACAAGGGGTGAGTCGTGGCAGAAAGCATCAACTTAATTAAACTCTGCGTCGGTGCCGAAAAAGTCGACGACCTGATCGCGTGGCAGCGCAAGGCGCGCGCCAAGGGGCCTGACGGTCTGCCACGGCATGTAACCCGGATGTGGCCGAAGAAATCGCAAGAACTGCTGAACGGCGGGTCGCTTTATTGGGTGTTCAAAGGAGTCGTTCTGGCCCGTCAGACCATCCTCCGGCTCGATGAAGTGATGGGCCCCGACGGCATCACGCGGTGCGGCATCGTACTCGACCCCAAGGTACACCGCACCGAAGCCGTCCGCAAACGGCCGTTCCAGGGCTGGCGCTACCTGCCCACCGGTGACGCGCCCCGTGATCTTCCCGAAGGCCGTGCGCTTGAAGACGGCGTGCCGCCCAAGCTTCTTGCCGCTTTGGCCGAGATCGGCGTTCGCTAACCTTCATCTTGGCCAAAGTACTCCGGGGGGGCCGCGCCCGGCGCGGCGGGGGCAGCGCCCCCTGTGACGGATTTGCCCGTTTCCGCCCCCGGCAAACTAGTTTAACGTTAAACCACTTTTCAGACCAAAGGCCTGCACCCCGTGACCGACCCCCGCTCCGAAGCCCTGCGCCAAGCCGCGCTTGACTATCATTCCCGCCCGAAACCCGGCAAGCTCGAGATCCAGGCGACCAAGCCGCTCGCCAATGGCCGCGATCTGGCGCGGGCCTACAGCCCGGGCGTTGCCGAAGCTTCCAAGGAAATCCACGGCGATCCGGCGGCGGCGAGCCTCTACACCGCCCGCGGCAACCTTGTCGCCGTCGTCTCCAACGGCAGCGCGGTCCTGGGCCTTGGCAATATCGGCGCGCTGGCTGCAAAGCCCGTGATGGAAGGCAAGGCCGTCCTCTTCAAGAAGTTCGCCAATATCGACTGTTTCGATATCGAGTTGAACGAGTCCGATCCCGAGAAACTCGCCGATATCATCTGCGCGATGGAGCCGACCTTTGGCGCCATCAACCTCGAAGACATCAAGGCGCCCGATTGCTTCATCGTTGAGGAACGATGCCGCGCCAAGATGAACATCCCGGTCTTCCACGACGACCAGCACGGCACCGCAATCGTCGTCGGCGCTGCCGCAACTAATGCACTACACGTCGCCGGGAAGGATTTCCGCGATATCAAGATCGTCTCCACCGGGGGCGGCGCCGCGGGGATTGCCTGTCTCAACATGCTGCTAAAGCTCGGCGTGCGGCGCGAGAACGTCTTTCTCGTGGACCTAGCAGGCCTCGTCCACGAAGGCCGGACCGAGGATATGACACCGCAAAAGGCGGCCTATGCCCAACCGGGCGGGCCGCGCACGCTCGACGATGTGATCGCGGGCGCCGACCTCTTTCTGGGGCTGTCCGGCCCCGGCGTTCTGAAACCCGCGATGGTCAAGAAAATGGCCGAGCGCCCGATCATCTTTGCGCTTGCCAATCCCACGCCCGAGATCATGCCCGACGCCGTCCGCAAGGTCGCACCGGATGCAATCATTGCCACCGGGCGATCCGACTTCCCAAATCAGGTCAACAACGTTCTGTGCTTTCCCTTCATCTTCCGCGGTGCCCTGGACGTGGGCGCGACCGAAATCAACGACGCGATGGAGCTTGCCTGCATCGACGGCATAGCGGCGCTGGCCCGCGCCACCACCAGTGCCGAGGCCGCGGCCGCCTATTCCGGGGAACAGATGACCTTTGGCCCCGATTACCTCATCCCCAAGCCGTTTGACCCGCGCCTTATGGGCGTTGTTGCCACCGCGGTGGCCGAGGCGGGCATGGAAACCGGCGTGGCAATGCGCCCGCTGAAGGATATCACCGCTTACAAGCAAAAGCTGGACGGCTCGGTCTTCCGGTCCGCGCTGATCATGCGCCCGGTTTTCGAGGCCGCGGCAACGGCTGCCCGCAAGATCGTTTTTGCCGAGGGCGAGGATGATCGCGTCCTGCGCGCCGCGAATGCCATGATCGAAGAAACCACCGATCGTCCGATCCTGATCGGACGGCCCGATGTGGTGGCCGCACGGGCCGAACGGCTGGGCCTGCCGCTGCGCCCCGGGCGCGACGTGGATCTGGTCAACCCGGCGGATGACCCGCGCTATCGTGACTACTGGACGGCCTACCACCAAAAGATGGCGCGCAAGGGCGTGACGCCCGATCTGGCAAAAGCGATCATGCGCACGAACTCAACCGCGATCGGCGCGATCATGGTGCAACGGCGCGAAGCCGATAGCCTGATTTGCGGCACTTTCGGCCAGTATCTCTGGCACCTGAACTATATCTGCCATGTGCTACAGACCAACGCGCTCAAACCCGTTGCGGCGCTGTCGCTGATGATCATGACGGATGGACCGCTCTTTGTCGCCGACACACAGGTCCATGACGAACCCACGCCGGAACAGATTGCTGAGACCGCCTGCGCCTCGGCCCGCCATGTCCGCCGGTTCGGAGTGACCCCGCGGATCGCGCTTTGCTCGCATTCGCAGTTCGGCAATCTCGATTGCGGCACCGGCCAGCGGATGCGTGCCGCGCTGGCCATTCTCGACAGCAAGCGCCGCGATTTTGAGTACGAGGGCGAGATGGAGGCCGACACCGCGCTCGACGATGTGCTTCGAGACCGTATCTTTCCCGGCTCCCGCCTTGGCGGCCCCGCAAATGTGCTGATCTTCGCCAATACCGATGCCGCGTCGGGCGTGCGCAATATCCTCAAGATGAAAGCTGGCGGGCTCGAGGTCGGGCCGATCCTGATGGGAATGGGCAACCGGGCCCATATCGTGACGCCGTCGATCACCGCGCGCGGGCTCTTGAACATGTCCGCGCTCGCCGGTACCCCGGTGGCGCATTACGGCTAGACCGCCTTAGACAACGATTTCCGGCGTCAAGGCAGGTTCCGGTGGGGCCGCGGCGCGGGCCGCGTGATCCACCAGCCAGTCCACAACGCAACGCACATGCGGCAACTCATAGTCGTTGCGGTTTACAAGAAGGCGCAGGTTCCGGCTCAGCCGCGGGGCCGGCGGCGGCAAACGCCGCAACTGCGGATAGGCCTGACCGACAAGATCCGGGATCAGACCGCAGCCCAACCCGGCAGCTATGGCCTCGGCGACAAGGTGTCCGTCATCGGCCAACAGCGCGGGCGTGTCGTCCCCACGGCCATCGGTTGCGGCCCAGTTGAACGGCGTAAACTGAACCAGCCCGCCGTGATACGCCACCAGATCCAGTGCGCTGTGATCCGCCACATCGGCTCGGCAGTGGAACGAATAGTCAAACCGGGCCACCGGGATTTCGATCTCGTCATCTGCGGGCGGCAACGCAAAACGCAGGGCGATCCGCGGAACGCGGGGCATCTTGGCCGTGTCAAAAAGATCCGAAAACAGGTACAGGCGAATGTCCGGATGCGCGGCGCGGAACGCCGCCAGTCCCGGGATCACGGCCACGTTGTGGATCCAGGTCATCGTCGCAATCTGGATCAGGCCCGCGGGCTGCGCTTCGGCGAGTGGGAACTGCTCTTCCAGCCGTGCGATCTGCGCCTCCATGCGCTCGGCCACGTCCACAAGGCGCTGCCCCGCCGCCGTCGGGACCCACCCATCCTCGACCCGCGTCAGCGCCGGGCACCCGATCTGCCGGTCAATCCCCGAGATGCGCCGGCTCACGGTGGTATGGGTGACTGCAAGCGCGTCGGCGGCGGCCGCAAATGTGCGGTGGCGCGCGACGGCAAGAACGCATTTCAGATCGTCCCAATTCATAACCAACCCTTTGAAATATAGGCCAAAGTGCGTGCGCGCACAGGGTACGGGCAAGAACGTTAGTTGACAACTCCAAGCCTGCGCCGCGCTGTGATCAAAACGGACATTTTCTGGCGCCGATTTTGCGGAGCATCCATTGCGATTTGCATATGTATTTCTGATTGCCGCCCCCGTGTTCTGGGCAGGAAACTTCATTCTGGGCCGCGCGCTTTCGGCCGATATCACTCCGCTGCATCTGAACACCATGCGGTGGGCTTTGGCGGGCCTCGCGCTGTTGCCCGTTTTGGTCCAAAACGCCCCCGTCGCACTCCGCACGCTGCGCCTTTACCCGGGCCAGCTTGCCCTTCTGTCTCTCTTGGGGATCGTCGGGTTCAACCTTTTGCTCTATACGGCGCTGCAAAGCGCAGATGCCTCACAAGTCGTTGGGATATTCGCCTTTAACCCGGTGGTCGTTCTGCTGCTTGCCACTGCACTGGGCCGGGTTCAGCTGTCGGGGATGCAAATGGTTGGCTCTGCCCTGTCGACCCTTGGCGTCTTCGCGATTGTGTGGGAGGCCGAGGGCACGGGCATCGCAGCGCTCAGCTCAGGTCTTGGCTACGCGATCGCGGCAACCTTTTGTTGGGCGGCCTATACCTGCGCGATCGGGCGCAGTCAGGTGAGCGCGCCGCCGGCCGTGATCCTCGCGCTGACTGTATGGATGGGTCTCATCGTTCTGGTTCCCTGGACGCTGATCGCGGGCCCGCCGATCCCACTTACCATACCGTCACCGTCGCTCATTGCGTCCGCGCTCTACCTCGGGATCGGCGCGTCGGTGCTGGCCTTCTACGCCTGGCAACGGGGCGTGGCACAGATCGGCGCGGTGCGAGCAGGCGTTTTCATGAACCTCGTGCCGGTCTTCACCATGGGTCTGGCTGTTGCACTGCTGTCCGAGACGTTGGATGGGCTGCGGCTTGCCGGACTGGCTACTGTGATCGTGGGCGTCATTATCACCCAACGCTGCCCAGCACGAGAAACCGACACCCGGGCAGTCGGCCCCGGGCGCCTGACCCGCCAACCGTGACCCCGTACCACAGGAGGCTGCCTTGCGCCGGTTTGCCCGCCGCGCGTATGCCTGTGCCAGGGACGGAGGAGGAGAGACCCATGGGCTACAACGAAACATACGGCGCCTGGAAGGCCGACCCCGAGGGTTTTTGGATGCAGGCCGCCGAGGCCATCGACTGGACGGTCAAACCCTCAAGAGCGCTCTTCGACGAGAACGCTCCGCTTTATGAGTGGTTCGTGGATGGCCAAACCAACACGTGTTGGAATGCCGTCGACAGGCATGTCCAGGCCGGCCACGGCGACCGGACAGCGATTATCTATGACAGCCCCGTCACCCATACAAAACACACGATCAGCTATGGCGAGTTGCAGACACGCGTCGCCTCGCTTGCCGGAGCCTTACGCGCCAAGGGGATTGGCCAGGGCGACCGGGTCATCATCTACATGCCGATGATCCCCGAAGCGCTTGAGGCGATGCTGGCCTGTGCCCGGCTCGGGGCGATCCACTCGGTCGTCTTCGGCGGGTTTGCGGCCCACGAACTTGCCGTTCGGATCGACGATGCCCAGCCCAAGGCGATCATTGCCGCGTCTTGCGGGATCGAGCCGGGGCGCGTGGTGCACTACAAACCGCTTCTCGACGATGCGATCGATCAGGCGGGGCACAAACCGGACTTCTGCGTCATCTTCCAACGCGAACAAGAGGTCGCCCATCTGGAGGAAGGCCGCGATCTCGACTGGCACGCGTTTCAGTACGGTGTCGAGCCGGCCGACTGTGTCCCCGTCGCGGGCAACCACCCGGCATACATCCTCTATACGTCCGGCACCACAGGTCAGCCCAAAGGGGTTGTGCGGCCCACGGGCGGGCACATGGTGGCGCTCAACTGGACGATGAAGAACATCTACGATGTCCAGCCCGGCGACGTGTATTGGGCCGCCTCCGATGTGGGCTGGGTCGTTGGCCATAGCTACATCTGCTATGCGCCATTGATCTATGGCTGCACGACCATCGTCTTCGAAGGGAAACCGGTGGGCACCCCGGATGCGGGGACGTTCTGGCGCGTGATCCAGGACCACAAGGTAAAGGTACTGTTTACCGCACCCACGGCGTTTCGCGCGATCAAACGTGAGGATCCAACGGGCGCCTTGGTCGGCGACTACGACCTGTCGTCTCTGCAATCGCTGTTTCTCGCGGGTGAACGCGCCGACCCGGACACCATCGAATGGGCGCAGCGTCAGCTTGGCGTGCCTGTGATTGATCACTGGTGGCAGACCGAGACGGGCTATGCCATCGCCGCGAACCCGTTGGGGATCGAGCCGATGCCGGTCAAAATCGGCTCGCCGTCAGTCGCCATGCCGGGATGGGACGTGCAGATTCTGGACGAGGCGGGGCATCGAGTTGAGGCAGGGGCCCTCGGCGCTATTGCCGTGAACCTCCCCTTGCCGCCCGGCACCTTGCCGACGCTCTGGAATGCCGAGGCGCGCTTTCGCAAAAGCTATCTCGACCATTTTCCCGGATACTATGAGACGGGGGATGCCGGCTATATCGACGAGGACGGCTATCTCTACATCATGGCGCGCACCGATGATGTGATCAACGTGGCCGGGCACAGGTTGTCGACGGGCGCCATGGAAGAGGTGCTGGCCGCGCATCCGGACGTGGCGGAATGCGCGGTGATTGGCGTCACCGACCAGCTAAAGGGACAGCTACCGCTCGGGTTTCTCTGTATGAACGCCGGGGCCGACCGCGATGCGGACGAGGTTGTGGGCGAGGTTGTCAAATCGGTCCGCGATCAGATCGGGCCGGTTGCGGCGTTCAAGCTGGCGGTTGTGGTGGACCGTCTGCCCAAGACGCGTTCCGGCAAGATCCTGCGCGGCACAATGGCCAAGATCGCCGATGAGCAAGAATACAAGATGCCTGCGACCATCGACGACCCGGCTATTCTGGACGAGATCCGCGTTGCGCTGAAGACGCTTGGCTACGCCGGGGGCTAACCCAAGCGTAGCCAAGCCAACTTTGGCGGCGGACAGGCGCCGCCAATGCTCCCGTCTAGCGTGCCAGACGGTCAGAAAGCATATCGTGCGGTTCTGATGAGCTGTTCGACATTCTCGGCCCCGAGCGCGCCAATCAATGCGCAGATGAGGGCCGCTACGATAAGAAACTCTTTACTAATCGCCATGCTACACACACCTCTGGCGAACCGGGGAAATCGCCCCGTGGTTATCGCCTGAACCCATTACGCTCTCACACACTCGGTCACTCATAATAGATTGCGATGGCCGGGCATCCGGCCACCAAACAAGACTTTTTTACGATAATTCTAAGGTTGCGACACCTGCCCAAAGGTGAGGAAAATTGCGAAAAATCATGACATTGGAAAACCTTGCCCCCGATTGTCATTGCGCCGCAGGCAGTGACACGGTTCGGCCACATTTTCGCCATGTACCCGCCAAGATCCCGCAGGGGTCCAGAACCGTCAAATTCGCGCACAGGTGACTTGTTGCCGATCCGATCCCTTGACAGTGGCGGGAGTCCCACCGGGCTGCTAAACAGCGGGCACTCAAGTAATATGAGGCGAGCAATGAAAAAAATACTTCTAGCAGGCGCCGCGTCAGCGGCCCTTTGTCTGCCGTCCTTTGCGGCCGACACACGTGGTGCCGGTGTCGATGTCGAGTTCGATCTCGAAGCGGTCAAAAGCAAAGAGGCGGCGGCATTCTGGTCTGATCTCGAAAACGACCTGGAATCTGCGATCATCCTGCGCGTTGGCGACCGGACCGGCAAAACCGGATCGCACATCCGGATCGATATCGATGAGTTTTCCATGGCAAACTCGTTCCAGTCGGCCATGGGGGCGGACTCGCGGCTGATGGGCGACATCAACGTGCGCCACGACACCGACAGGACGAAGAACAGCTTCTACGATCTGACGATCACCCTGGACGAGGCGGGCCGTGTTGTCCCGACCGAAGAGGGTGTCGATGTGCAGACCGTGACCCAAGAAGCGGCCTATACCGCGCTGGTCGACGCCTTTGCTGACGGCGTCGTATCGCGCCTGCGGTAAGCAATCGGCGCACAAGAATTCCCTCCGCCGACCTGTGCGGCGGAGGCCACAGCTAGACGAACTGTTCCCGCGTCAGCCGCTCTTCCAGCCCGTGCCCCGGATCGAACAGGATCCTGTGGGCGACCGACGGCTCACTGCGGATCTCAACCGCCACGACATCGCGCACCGACCGGCTGTCAGCCTCGGCCATCATCGGGCGTTTCTCGGGCTCCAGCACATCGAACCGCACAAGCGCAGAGGTCGGCAGCAACGCCCCACGCCAACGCCGCGGGCGAAACGCGGCCATTGCGGTGAGCGCCAGCACCTCTGAGCCGATGGGCAGGATGGGCCCGTGTGCCGAATAGTTGTAGGCCGTGGACCCCGCCGGGGTTGAGACGAGCGCCCCGTCGCAGACAAGCTCTTCCATCCGGACCTTGCCATCGACGCTGATCTGAAGCTTTGCGGCCTGCGGGCCCTGTCGCAACAGGGACACTTCATTGATAGCCAACGCGTCGTGCACATCGCCGTTCGACCGGGTGGCCCGCATTGCCAGAGGATGGATCACCTCTTCCTCGGCGCCTTGCAGGCGCTGGCGCAAGCCCAACTCCCCGAACTCATTCATCAGAAAGCCGATGGTGCCACAGTTCATGCCGTAGACCGGCGCATCCAGGTGCATCGTGCCGTGCAGGGTTTGCAGCATGAAGCCGTCCCCACCAAGCGCGACGATGACATCCGCCTCGTCCAGCGCCACGTCGCCGTAATGCGCCATCAAATCCCGCCGCGCCTCTTGCGCGAAATCGGCGCTGCTGGCCTGCAACGCGATCTTTTCTACCTGCCGCATCCGCCGCGCCGTCCTTTGTGGTCGATAAGACATCGCGCGCGCCGAACGGAAACACAAGCGCGGCGTTTGCCGCCAGCGGGGTCGCCAAGGTCGCTTTACCGGCTTTTGCCCGTAGCTTTTTGGCGATAAGAACGCGCGAATTGCGCCCATTGGCCCGAGGAGATGGTTATGAACGCCCCGCATCGTGACACCGGCTTTTTCACCGAAACGCTCGCCACGCGTGATCCAGAGCTGTTCGGCGCGATCACGCAGGAACTTGGTCGCCAGCAAAATGAGATCGAGCTGATCGCGAGCGAAAACATCGTCTCAGCCGCGGTGATGGAAGCGCAGGGTTCCGTCATGACCAACAAGTATGCCGAGGGCTATCCCGGACGGCGCTATTACGGCGGGTGCGATTACGTTGATATTGCGGAAAACCTCGCGATTGACCGTGCGTGCAAGCTGTTTGGCTGCGGCTTTGCCAATGTCCAGCCAAACTCGGGCAGTCAGGCGAACCAGGGCGTCTTCACCGCGCTCTTGCAGCCGGGCGACACGATCCTGGGGATGAGCCTCGATGCCGGGGGCCATCTGACCCACGGCGCCAAGCCGAACCAGTCGGGCAAGTGGTTCAACGCGGTTCAATACGGCGTGCGCGAAGACACACTGGATATCGATTACGATCAGGTCGCCGCACTGACCGCCGAACATCAGCCCAAGCTGATCATTGCCGGTGGCTCGGCCATCCCGCGCGTCATCGACTTTGCGCGCCTGCGCGAGATTGCCGATAGCGTTGGCGCCTGGCTTATGGCCGACGTGGCCCATTATGCGGGCCTCATTGCAGCAGGCGAATACCCCTCTCCGTTCCCGCATGCCCATGTGGCCACGACCACGACCCACAAGACGCTGCGGGGCCCGCGCGGGGGCATGATCCTAACCAATGACGAGGCGCTGGCCAAGAAGTTCAATTCCGCCATCTTCCCCGGCATCCAGGGTGGCCCGCTGATGCATGTGATTGCCGCCAAGGCTGTGGCTTTTGGCGAGGCGCTGAACCCCGAGTTCAAGCTCTACCAGCAACAGGTGATCGCCAATGCCCGCGCGCTGGCAGATCAGCTGATCAAGGGCGGGCTCGACATCGTCACCGGCGGCACGGATTGCCACCTGATGCTCGTGGACCTGCGGCCGAAGGGCGTGAAGGGCAATGCCACCGAAAAGGCGCTCGGGCGCGCCAACATCACCTGCAACAAGAACGGTATACCGTTTGACACCGAAAAGCCGATGATCACGTCGGGCATTCGGCTTGGGACGCCCGCAGCAACGACGCGCGGCTTTGGCGAGGCTGAGTTCCGCCAGGTGGGCGACTGGATCGTGCGGGTTGTGGATGGGCTTGCGGCAAACGGCGAAGAGGGCAACGGCGATGTCGAGGCCGCCGTAAAGGCCGAGGTTGTGGCGCTTTGCGGCAGCTTCCCGATCTATCCCGGTCGCTGACCCGCGCGCATGCAACTGACAGAGACGACCCATGGCGGCGGGGATGGCCCGCCCTTGGTCATTGCGCATGGCCTGTTCGGCTCGGCGCGAAACTGGGGCGCCATTGCCAAGCGGCTGTCGGACACGCGCCGGGTCATCTCGGTCGACATGCGCAATCATGGCGATAGCCCGCGCGCAGAGACGCAAAGCTATCCTGACATGGCGGGCGATATTGGCGGCGCCCTGACCGAGCAAAGCGATCTTTTGGGCCATTCGATGGGCGGCAAGGCCGCCATGGTGCTGGCGCTCGCCCAGCCCGCGCATCTGCGCAAGCTGGTCATCGCCGACATTGCGCCGGTGGCCTACAGCCACACGCAGGCGCACCTGATCGCGGCAATGCGCAACATCGATCTGGACCGGGTGGAGACGCGCGGCGACGCCGACCGACAACTGGCCGCGGACGTGGCCGAGCCCGGCGTGCGGGCCTTTCTGCTGCAGTCGCTTGACGTCAAGGCCCGGACCTGGCGGATCAACCTCGACGTGCTTGACCGTGAGATGGACAAGATCCTTGGTTTTCCCGACATCGACGGACAGTTCGAGGGGCCCACCCTGTTTCTGACCGGGGCGGAAAGCGACTATGTCGAGCGCGCGCACCGCGACCAGATCCGCGCGCTGTTCCCCAACGCCCGCTTCGCCAGCCTGCCCGGCGCCGGCCATTGGCTGCACGCGGACAAACCGCGCGAGTTCGAGGCGGCGGTGCGGGTGTTTCTGGACAGTTAATGCCCGGATGGCTGGCGCAGCGCCGGGTCCCAAGCCTAGAGTGAGGGCGCACAACCGAAAGGCGCCCCATGAGTTGGTCGATCCATCACGTGAACCTCGAAGCGCGCGATGTCCGCCGGGCGGCAGACTTCTATTCAACCATTCTTGGGATGGCCGAAGGCGCTTGGGAATTCCCCAAGAGCCGTGGCTATGTGCCGGGCGCGCCGGATCGCCTCGCGCTTTTCGGGGACGGCCGACAAAGCCATACCGGGCTGCATCTGATCAAGGCCGATCCGGATTTTGCCAAGAATAACAACCTTGCCCACAACCCCAGCGTCGGCGGGCATGTGGCGATCGAGGTGGATGACCTGAAGGCGGTGCTGGCCCGGCTCGATGCCGCCGGGATCGCGTATTCTGATGCCGGGGTCTTTGCGATTCCGGGGGTGTGGAATGTCTATGTCGAAGATCCCGAAGGCAATCTTCTTGAAATCAATCAACGGGTTGGGTGAACGCGCATGAAAAAATCCGGCCTCTTGAACGTCGACCTCAACGCCGCGTTGGCGCGCCAGGGGCACGGCGACCTGATTGTGATCGCCGATGCCGGTTTGCCGGTGCCGCCGGGCGTGCCCAGCATCGATCTGGCGGTCACACTCGGCGTGCCGCGGTTTGCCGAGGTTCTGGACGCCGTTCTGGCAGAAATGGTTGTGGAACAAGCCTTTGCCGCCGAGGAAGCCACTGGCGACATGCGCGATCTGCTGGCTGCGCGGGGGGTGACGACCTGGATGCCGCATGAGGAATTCAAGACGCGGACGGCCCAGGCGCGGTGCATCGTTCGGACGGGGGAGGCGACGCCCTATGCCAATATCGGGCTGATCAGCGGGGTGCCGTTCTAGCAATCAGGGCCCAGATATCGAGCTTTCGCTCAGATATTGAGGTTTTGTTTAAAATTGGGGCGACATCTTGTTGATCTCGCCCGCGGCAACGTGTAGGCATCGCCCTACAGGTGCATAGACGCGGTAATGCATTCGCTGACGGCGGGGTCCGGTTGCCACAGGCAAACGGGCCCCGTTTGCTTTTGGGCGTCGGTTAACATGCTGATCTGGAATAGGAAAAGGCGCCAGGTGCTCAGACGCGGTCTTCGCATGTATCCGCTGGGGATACGCCCTGACGCCTTCCTGAACCGTCTGCCCCCGAAGGTGCCTCCGCTCCAGTTTGCTCCAACTCCGAAGAGCCTTCGCTGCCCCGATTGCTCCGAGGAGCTCTCGCAGCTCGCCCCAACCCATCCAAGTACTCCGCATGGTGCGGTTTCCTAAGAACCCGCTCCGCTGCCGAGCCCTCAGCGACTTGCACATCCATCCCCGCACCTCGCGATCCGGTTCTGTCTGCGCCTGCCTCCGGGCCGTTGCGCCCCGCTGCGATCCTTGCGGTCCGCTGCGGTAAACCGAACGTCACAGAACTGTCGTTATGCCGCAAGAAAATAGCACTGCAGCATGAATTTTTCTTGGGGATAAGATGTTGTTAAGATTGGGGAAATTTCTGTGGATAATCCAAATTACAAATGTGTTACATTGCCTTACATCAAAGCTGTCATTTCCCGCTGACACCGCCCGGTTTTTTACGGATTTCTGCGCCTGCAAAGACCCAAAACCCCCATTTGCGCCTGCGAGGTGAGTCGCCAATCCGACTCACAGTTGCTTGCGGGTGCCCGGCGATCGCGGCAATAGTGCCCGAAAGGAGACCCGTCATGCGCACACGCCCCGTTTCGATCGTCATTCTGCTGACTAGCCTGATCACCCTGGCCGCCTGTGTGCCGCCGCCGCTTGTGGTGGGCGCCGGGGCCGCGGTGGGCGCCGATGCGCTCCTCGAAAACGAACAGGGCGGCGACGGGCTGTTTTAGGCCCGCACAACCCGTACACATCCTGTACACACCCCGTACACCGCGCGGTGCCCACGCGCGCTGTTAACCCAAGCCTACAAAACTGGCGCCGATCCCCATGTGACCGGAGCCGGCATGACCAAGAAAGAGCACGACCCGCTTGACCCGTTTCCAACGATGACCCGGCGCGAGCGGCTGGAGTACCGTTTCCTTTGCGACCAGATGAATCAGTTCGAATGGCACTTGCGTTGGTCGATCTGGGATCAAAAGATTGTGCCGATGGAGTGGCACACTGCGCTGGAGCGTGAGAACCAGCCCACGAAGACCCGGGTCACGCTGCGGCTGGACGAAGACCTGGTGAAGTTCTTCCGCAAGCTTGGCCCGGGCTGGCAGACCACGCTGAATTCCGTGGTCCGGGCCTTTGTCAAGGCGCGGCTGTCGGGCATCATCCAGGGGCCGCTGTCTCTGGAGAAGACGTTGCCGGGGCTGGGAGACTACCCCGAGATTGGCGATACCGAAGAAAAGCTGGAGCAGATGGCAGAGCACCTGCGCGGCGGCGGTCAGGACCCGATTGCCCGGATGATGCAAGAGCTGCTGCGCCGCAAAGCGAAAGACCTCGGCTAGATTTGACCCGGGGGCGCCCCGCGCCCCGGGTCTGCAAAAGGAGACCAGTCCATGATCCGCCACATCGTTCTATGCCGGTTCGCCGACACCACGCCCGAGGCAGAGATCGCCGCCATCTGGGAGGCCCTGGCCGCGCTGCAGGGCGTGGTGCCCGGGATCGTGGAGATGCGGTTCGGTGCGGATGTGTCGGTGGAGGGGCTGGCGCGCGGGGCGACCCATGCGTTCACGGTGGATTTCGAGGATGCGGCGGCGCGGATTGGGTATCTGGCGCATCCGGCGCATCGGGCGGCGGGAGAGCGGTTGGTGGCGGCGTTGGAGGGGGGTGTTGAGGGGTTGGTGGTGGTGGATTTTTTGAGCTAGGTTTCAGACTGCATATATAACCATTCTTTCCGAAGATCTTCATCGATCTCAATGTCAAGGTACTCCAGATCGAAAGACAAAAAAGCAAGATGCCCTACGTGACTTTCCACATAGGGTTGGAAAACAAACCGAAGTTCTTTTTCTCTCGAGAAGTGCTTCTCCTTCGTAAACGCCGCATCGGCAATCCAATTCAGCAAATCACTTCGTGACAATTGTGCCTCTTCGGTAATCTCGATTTCTCTTGTCGAATACACAACGTCCGACACGCGGCACTTGATGCCGACAGAGCTAACCCCGACCCGATCTGCTGGTTGCGCCGTATTGAATATCTCAATTGGCCATTTTTCGTTGGTAGCTTCCAATCTTTCAACCCTACATCTACCGTTGATTGGATGGGTGTATGAAAGATCAAAAAGCCTGGCAGTTATCCTTTGGGCCAAGAGCCTTGAAAAGACCTCGACTTGATCTCGTGTTATGCTCCAGTGCGCATCATAACCTTCAAAAGGATTATCATCCGCGCCTGACATACAGAAAATCAAGGCGTTTGGAGCGTCGTATTGGAGATGCACTCGACCATTCGCCACGATCAAGCCGCCGCCGTCAGCCTTAGTGCTGATACTTTGAGACACCGCCCTAACTGACCCGGGGAGACCGTCTCCCTCCAACGAAAGGGTTACGTCGTTATTCCGTGCTATTGTTCTTCCTGCAGAAAGAGCTTCCACCATTCCCAGAAGTGGCACTTCTTCGCACCATTGTACGGTGGTCCGGACGCTATCTAGTGCTATTCTGAAATCGAAGCGCCCTTCATTTGTGTCACGAAGTTCAACAGCCTCGATGCTGCGGTATTGATGGAGTCCACCAAGCCGAAGGTTGTCCGCCGTCTCTATGTGATGTTCTTTTTTACAATATTTTGACCACACCAAAACAACTCACCTGAATAAAACGGCGGCCGTTACGATAGCCGCCGCCCGGCCAAAAGCCCTGAAAGCTGCTTACTCCGCCGCTGTCCTCGGCGCCTCCGCCATCAGCGCGGGCACTGAGATATCCTCATCCAGCGCCTCCCAATGCAGCCCGAAGGGTGTGATCTGAACCTCGGCCAATGCCTCGGGTGACGCCGCCACCAGCCGCGGAAACCAGGCCAGAGGCACGCCCAGCACCCGGCCATCTTCCAGATGGACCCACATGGTCGCTTCGTCAAAGGTCACGTCAGTTGCCGAAATGGTCATGCCATGCCTCTTCAATCTTGTCCGCGTTGTCTGCCACCACTTGAGACAACCGTCTCAGCGTGCGGGCGTCAAACCCAGAGCTTCTGGCCACTGAGATTGGCCGCAACCAGAATTTCGCTTCGCCGCCGCCTTTCATCACGTGAACATGGACTGGCTCGCGCGGATCACCCTCGTTCGAGTAGAAGAAGAACCGGAACCCGTCAAAGCGAAAGACCGTCGGCATGCCGATAGGTTAGCGGATAAATCGGGGGGCGTCAGTACCCAGGTTTTCGGGGGTGTGGGCCCGCAATTGGCTGCGCCAATCGCTTTCGCCCACCCGCCTCAAAAACGGAGATCCCGGGGCTCCGCCCGTTCGCGTCTTAGAAGGTCCACTGGACCTTCTGTCGTGCCTTTGGCCCGGACCGACACTCACCCATCCATCTTCAACGCGCTGATAAACGCCTCCTGCGGGATATCGACCTTCCCGAACTGCCGCATCTTCTTCTTCCCGGCCTTCTGCTTATCAAGCAGCTTCCGCTTCCGCGTGGCATCCCCGCCATAGCACTTCGCCGTCACGTCTTTGCGCAGCGCCGAGAGCGTCTCGCGCGCGATGACTTTGCCGCCGATGGCCGCCTGGATCGGGATTTTGAACATGTGGCGAGGGATCAGGTCTTTGAGTTTTTCGCACATCGCCCGCCCGCGCGCCTCGGCGCGGTCGCGGTGGACCATCATCGACAGCGCGTCGACGGGTTCGTCGTTCACGAGGATCTGCATCTTCACCAGGTTGTCCTGGCGATAGCCGGTCATCTGGTAGTCGAAGCTGGCATAGCCCTTGGTCACCGATTTCAGGCGGTCGTAGAAGTCGAAGACCACCTCGTTCAGAGGCAGGTCGTAGACCACCATCGCGCGGGAGCCGGCGTAGGTCAGATCCTCTTGCACCCCACGGCGGTCCTGGCAGAGTTTCAGGACATCGCCCAGATACTCGTCGGGAACCAGGATCGTCGCCTTGATCCGCGGTTCCTCGATATGGTCGACATGGGTGAGGTCGGGCATGTCGGCGGGGTTGTGGAGCGGGATCATCGTGCCGTCGCGCATGAAGACGTGGTAGATCACGCTGGGCGCGGTTGTGATCAGCTCGATATTGTATTCACGCTCGATCCGGTCGCGGATGACCTCGAGGTGGAGCAGGCCCAGGAATCCGCAACGGAAGCCAAAGCCGAGGGCGGCGGAGGTTTCCATCTCGGACGAGAAGCTGGCGTCGTTCAGGGCGAGTTTTTCGATGGCGTCGCGCAGGTCCTCGAACTCGGCATTGTCGACGGGGAAGAGGCCGCAGAAGACAACAGGCTGCGAGGGT
>JBCCWO010000037.1:0-26050 GCA_039193455.1 Pseudomonadota bacterium | reverse complement strand
TCCGGGCAGCACCGGCAGTCGCGCGACCAACGTAGACGCGGTACAGGCGGCCTATCTTGAGCTGACGCAACGCAAGCGCCTTTATGGCGGGCTCACCCTGCTGATCTTCGTTCTTCTGATGGTCGCGGGCTTCATGGTCGCTGATGAGCGGAACGCCGGCGGCTTTTGGGACGGCATCGCCAATATCGGCGACTACCCGGAGTCGGTGCTGAGCGAGGCCTGGGAACAGCGCGCCAACCTGCCGGGCTACATGGTCAAGTTCTTCCCCGCGCTGATCGAGACGATCAACATCGCGGCCGTCTCGACCCTGATCGGCGTGCTGGCCGGGCTTGTGCTTGCCATGCATGGAACACGGGGCCTCGCGCTCTATCCCCGTCTGATCCCGCTCGTGCGCCGCTTCACCGATGTGATGCGCGCCATCCCCGAGATCGTGATCGCGCTGGTCCTGATCTTTGTCATGGGCGGTGGGCCCGTGCCCGCGATGATCGCCATCGCCATCCACACCGCCGGTGCCATCGGCAAGCTTTTCTCGGAAGTCGCCGAAAACGCTGATCTCAAACCTGTTGAGGGCCTGGCCTCGGTGGGCGCGAACTGGAACCAGCGGATCCTCCTGGGCGTCGTCCCCCAGGTCGCCCCGAACTACCTCAGCTACGCGCTCTTGCGGTTCGAGATCAACATTCGCGCCTCGGCCATCCTCGGCTTCGTGGGGGCGGGCGGTATCGGGTATGAGCTGCGCAACGCCATGGCCTGGGGGCAGGGGCGGTTCGATGAGGCCGCGGCGATCTTCCTCTTGCTCTTCGGCACCATCGTACTGGTCGACCAGCTCTCAAGCCGCCTGCGCAACCGTCTGACCGAAGGAGCGCACGGATGACCGCCACGGCAACCAATATCGAGACGTTGCAAAGCGACGCAGACACGCTCTTCCGGCGCAAGCGCCTGATCGCGGGTTCGGTTCCCGCCGTGATCTTCGCCTATCTGGTCTGTGTCTTCTTCGCCTTCGATGTTCTGGGGCTTTGGGAGCGGGCGAAGTGGGACAACGCCGTTGTCCTCGCCTCGGACAGCTGGAGCTACAAGGTCCACGTCACCCGCGATCATCGCAGCGGCGATGTGGCCTATGCCATCGAAGGCGAACGCAAGGGCCGCTATCCCGAGGGCACGCATCCCGATTGGGTCACAGAAGACGCCGCGGGCACCACCGTCGATCTGGGCGGCGGGCATGAGGTGCGGTTCCTCCCCGACAACGTGACCGAATATGACATCCCCAGCTACGGCACGCTGGAAGCTCAGTTCGATGGCAGCCGCGTTGTCACCAACCTTGGCGCCGATGCCCCAGACTGGATCAACGCCAGCCGCAACCGCGTGGCCGTCACCACCGACGAAGGCCGCCTCACCATCACCCGGTCAAAATCCGAAGTATTCAACTACTTCCCGGGATGGGAGCTTTTCTTCTTCACCCTCGACAGCCCGTACCACGGCGTGGGCCTCAAGCAGATCCTCTTCGGTCCCCAGATTGACCCCGCCCGCACCAACCTGTCCGGCGCGTGGGAGGATTTTTGGGGCAACGCCATGTGGCGCCATGGCGAAGTGCTCTGGGCCATTGGCGAGACGATCCTGATGGCCTTCCTCGGCACCATGGGCGCGGCCATCATCGCACTGCCGTTGGCCTTCCTCGCCGCCAAGCGCTTCACACCCCTGATGGTGATCCGCGCCGCGACCCGCCGGATCTTCGATTTCGTGCGCGGCGTCGACGCGCTGATCTGGACCATCGTCCTCAGCCGTGCCTTCGGCCCCGGGCCGCTCACCGGCGCGCTCGCGATCCTGATCACTGATGCCGGAACCTTCGGCAAGATCTTCTCCGAAGCGCTGGAAAACGTGGATGAAAAGCAGATCGAAGGGATCTCATCGACCGGCGCCAAGCCATTGCAACGCTACCGCTTTGGCGTGATCCCACAGGTGATGCCGGTCCTGCTGGCCCAGATCCTGTATTTCCTGGAATCCAACACCCGCTCGGCCACGATCATCGGCGCGATCACTGGTGGCGGCATCGGGTTGATGCTGACCCAGGCGATCCAGACCCAGAAGGACTGGGAAGAGGTCGCCTATTACATCATCCTGATCATCATCATGGTGATCTTCATGGACTGGCTCTCGGGCGTGCTGCGGCGTAAGCTGATCAAAGGCGACGCTGAGTAGGGCTCCCCGTGACACGACTGTCGGCAGACACCCCTGTGATCCACCCGGATTGCACGATTACTGATGTGACCTTTGGCGCCTACGTTGAAATCGGGCGCGGCTCGCGCGTGGCAAACACGGTTGTGGGCGACTACTCCTATTGCGACCGCTACGCCGACATCGCCAATGCCCAGATCGGCAAGTTCGCCAACATTGCGTCCTTTGCCCGGATCGGGGCCACCGACCATCCGCTCGATGGCGCGGCGCTGCACCATTTCCTCTACCGCTCCGAAAACTATTGGGACGACGCGCCGGACGATGCCGCATTCTTTGCCCGCCGCGCGGCGCGTCAGGCTGTGATCGGCCATGACACCTGGATCGGTCACGCCGCCCAGATCAAGCCCGAGATCACCGTTGGCGACGGCGCGGTGGTCGCCTCGGGCGCCATCGTCACCAAGGATGTTGCGCCCTACACCATCGTCGCCGGGGCCCCGGCCAAGCCCCTGCGCCGCCGCCAGCCCGCGGCGATTGCCGACCGGCTGATCGCGCTGGGCTGGTGGGACTGGGGCCATGACGCCCTGCGCGCGGCGCTGGATGACTTCCGGGCGCTGAAGGCCGAGGCGTTTCTGGAAAAATACGGGGGATAGCCCCCAAGACGCCTAGGCCCCAGCCGCCCCGCCATGATCCAGCGTCAAGGTCACCCGATCGCTGACAAACCACGTCCGGCCCACTTCAACGGGCACGCCATCGCTCACGTTCAACGCCTCGGCCAGCAAGAGCGGCGCCCCCTCGCGCAGCCGCAACTGTGCCGCCTGCGCGGCGTCGGCGACCGTGGCCGACATGCGCGTCTCGGCCCGCACGTAATCCGCGACCCCGACAGCCGCCAGTGCGCGGCTGACGCCCATCCCGCTTTGCATCGCCTCGGCAATCCCGCCAAGCCGCACCTCGGGGTAGAGGCTTTCGGCCATCGCCACCGGCGTGCCATCGGCAAGCGACAGCGAATGCACCGCGCAGACCGCGTCACCTTCGGCCACGGACAGCCGCCGCGCCTCGCGCGCGCCCGCCCCGCGCAACTCAACCGACAAAACCCGCCGTCCCGGCAGGCGGCCCGCCTCGCGCAGGTTCTGGTGAAAGCTCACCCGCTGCCCCAGCCGGTAGTCGAGCGGTTTGGTCAGCACAAACGTCCCCGAACCCCGCCGGCTATAAACCAGCCCATCGGCGATCAACTGTGAAAAGGCGTGGCGCACCGTGTGCCGGTTCACGCCGAACCGTGCGGCCAATTCTGTCTCGGTCGGCAAGCGGCTGCCCTGCGCATACTGCCCCTCGGCAATGGCCGTGCGCAACGTCGCGGCGATGGACTGCCACAGCGGGGTAGGGGACGCCTTCGTCATCAAAGTGTCACAAGCATCTTCCGCAGGATCTGCTATGATAAGTCTAGTTGTATAGGATGTTGTGGAGTTGTCTAGATGGCAAACGCAACCGAAGCGCGGCGGGACTGGCTAGGGCTGATGGCCCGCGCTCCTGAAGGCCGTGTCGCCGCGCTTTTGAACGAGACGGGCCTGACCCAGGCCTTTGACTGGCTGCGCAAGCCCGAGATTGGCACGGTCATGGTCCGCGGCCGCATGGGCGGCACCGGCGGGGCCTTCAATCTCAGCGAGATGACGGTCACCCGCGCCGCGCTCAAGCTTGCCTGCGGGACGGTGGGGCATGGCCATGTTGCCGGGCGGCGCAAGGACGATGCCCAGGCGGTCGCCATGGCCGACGCGCTCCTTCAGACACAGGCCGCCGCTGCCATCGAAACAGCGGTGATCGCCCCGCTCAAAAGCGAGGAAAGCGCCCGCCGCACCGCGCGCGCGGCCAAGGCGGCGGCGACGAAGGTCGACTTCTTCACCATGGTTCGGGGGGAATAGCGATGGCAACGGCCCATCTCGAAGGCGGGTTTGCCGATCCGCCGCGCACAGCATCCTATGCGTTTCGCGCGTTGATGACGGCCATGGCACGTCCGGGCCAGATCGAAGACATCACGGGCGCAACCCCGCCTGCGCCGCTATCACCGGCGGCGGGCACCGCGATCCTGACGCTCTGCGATCCCGATACGCCGGTCTATCTGGCCGGCGGTGCCGACACCGAAGAAACCCGCGCCTGGATCGCCTTCCACACTGGCGCGCCCTTCACCGGCCCGGCAACCTGCAGCTTTGCCGTCGGGCGGTGGGACGCGCTCCTACCGCTCACCGCCTATCCCATCGGCACGCCGGAATACCCCGATCGCTCGGCCACGCTGATCGTTGAATGCGACGGGCTCAGCCAGACCGGCACCCGTCTCACCGGCCCCGGGATCCGGGACGCGTCAGAGCTGGCCCTGCCGGACCCGGCGGCGTTCGCGCAGAACAATGCGCGCTTCCCGCTCGGCCTCGACTTCTACTTCACCGCAGGCACGCAGATCGCGGCCCTGCCACGCTCGACAAGGATCGGCTGATGTATGTTGCTGTGAAAGGCGGCGAGCGCGCCATCGACAACGCCCATGCCTGGCTGGCCGAGGAGCGCCGGGGCGACACGGATGTGGCCACGCTTTCGGTCGCTCAAATCCGCGAACAGCTCAGCCTCGCTTTGGCGCGCGTCATGGCCGAGGGCTCGCTCTTCGATCCCGATCTTGCCGCCCTTGCGATCAAACAGGCGCGGGGCGATCTGATCGAGGCGATCTTCCTGATCCGCGCCTACCGCACCACGCTGCCCCGCTTCGGCGCCTCCCATCCGGTTGAGATCGGCGCCATGGCCTGCGACCGGCGCATCTCGGCCACGTTCAAGGATCTGCCGGGCGGTCAGGTGCTGGGGCCGACCTTCGACTACACCCACCGCCTGCTTGATTTCAAACTCGCGGCCGAAGGCGGTGTGCCCCCGGCGCCACAGGGCGCGCCCGACGATGCCCCGATGCCCCGGGTGACGGATTTCCTCAATCAAGAGGGGCTGATCGAACAGCCCAGCCAAGGGGACGAGGAACCCGGCGACCTCACCCGCGAACCGCTGGAGCTGCCCGCGAACCGCGCCTTGCGCCTGCAATCGCTGGCGCGCGCGGATGAAGGCTTTACGCTCGGCATGGCCTACTCGACCCAGCGCGGCTACGCGCGCAACCACGCCTTTGTGGGCGAGCTTCGGATCGGCACGGTCCCGGTCGAGATGGACATCCCCGGGCTGGGCTTCTCGATCGAGATTGGCGAGATCGAGGTGACCGAATGCGAAACCGTGAACCAGTTCCAGGGCTCCAAGACCGAACCGGCACAGTTCACGCGCGGCTACGGCCTCGTCCTCGGTCAGTCGGAACGCAAGGCCATTTCCATGGCGCTCGTGGACCGCGCGCTGCGGTGGGAGGAACTCGGCGAAGACAACGTCGGCGCCCCGGCGCAGGATGCCGAGTTCGTGCTCTACCACGGCGACAACATTCAGGCGACGGGGTTCCTGGAGCATATCAAGCTGCCCCACTACGTCGACTTCCAGTCCGAACTGGAGCTCGTGCGCAAACTCCGCCGCGAAGCCGGGGTGCAGGACGTGCCGGAGGCGGCCGAATGATGGCGTTCTTGCCCCGTAACCACCCGCGCGCGATCCCGGCGCCGCAGCACACCGCCGCCACATCCGGGGCCGCCCCATGAGCCCGACCCAAGTCGTCTTCGACATCGGTGGGGTCCTCGTCGACTGGCAGCCGCACCATGCCTGGCTCGACCATTTCGGCAGCGAGGAAGCGACCGAAGCCTTCCTCACCCGCACCGATTTCCGCGAGAAGAACGCGCGCGCGGACGGCGGCGCCACCTTTGCCGATCTCGCGCAAGAGCTTGCCGACACCGAAGACCGCGCGCTTTTCGAAGAATACGTCGCCCGCTACCCGCTGACCGTCCAGGACGCGATCCCCGGCACCTGGGCCGTGCTCGACCGGCTGAAGGCGCAGGGCACACCGGTCCACGCCATCACCAACTGGTCGGCCGAGACCTGGCCCGAAGGGCTCAAGGTCCACCCGCGGCTGGGGGAGGTATTCGACACCCTCGTCGTCTCCGGTCAGGAACACATGATGAAGCCCGACACCCGCATCTACACGCTCTTGGCCGAGCGGGCCGGTGTAGCGCCCGCCGACTGCGTCTTCATCGACGACAGCCCCAAGAACGTCGACGGCGCCAAGGCCGCCGGGATGGACGCGATCCATTTCACCGACGCCGCCGCGCTCGAAGCCACCCTCACCGAACGAGGCTTTCTATGACCGACCAGTCCTACAACTTCGCCTATCTGGACGAACAGACCAAGCGCATGATCCGCCGTGCGATCCTGAAAGGGCTCGCCATCCCCGGCTACCAGGTGCCGTTTGCCAGCCGCGAGATGCCGATGCCCTATGGCTGGGGCACCGGCGGGGTCCAGGTCACCGCCGCCACGCTGACGCCGGAAGACACGCTCAAGGTGATCGACCAGGGCGCGGACGACACCACCAACGCCGTCTCGATCCGCAAGTTTTTCGAGAAAACCGCCGATGTCGAAACGACCACCGCCACCGGCGAGGCGACCGTCATCCAGACCCGCCACCGCATCCCCGAAGAAACGCTGACCGAGGATCAGATCCTGGTCTACCAGGTGCCGATCCCCGAACCGCTGCGCTTTCTTGAGCCGCGCGAGACCGAGACGCGCAAGATGCATGCGCTCAAAGAATACGGGCTCGTGCATGTCAAACTCTACGAAGACATCAGCACGCACGGCCACATCGCCACATCCTACAGCTATCCCGTCCAGATCGAGGATCGCTACATGATGGACCCCTCGCCAATTCCGAAATTCGACAACCCCAAGATGGAGATGGCCGGCATCCAGCTTTTCGGCGCGGGCCGCGAACAGCGCATCTATGCCCTGCCACCCTGGACCAAAACCGTCAGCCTCGATTTCGACGACCACCCGTTCGATCCCTCGAAAGCCGACCACCCCTGTGCGCTCTGCGGCGCCGAAGACAGCTATCTCGACGAGGTGATCATCGACGATGCGGGCGGGCGGATGTTCGTGTGCTCGGATACGGATTATTGCACCCGGCGCCGGGCCGCCGGGCACACCGGCGCCGCCTCCAGACCGCAGGTCGCCTTATGACGGTGCCCGTCATCCTCCATGGCGCGGCCTTCCACGCTGCCCCTTTCTGGCCCGGCGGACGCGCGCTGACCTTGCCCGGCCATGGGGTCGCGCCGCGCACCAGGCCGACTGTCGCGGCCTATGCCGATGCCATCGCGCCCCGGGTTGGCGAGCGTCCCGCGCTGATCGGTCACTCGCTGGGCGGGATGGTCGCGCTCACGCTTGCCGCGCGCTTGGGCCGTGCTGTGCGGGCGCTCGTATTGGTCGACACGCCGCTGCGCCTGCCACGTCCCGCGCTTCATGGGCCCGCGGCGGCGATGACGCCGCTCCTGTCCCGTATGCCGCGCCTGCTCGCAGCGGTGATTGCGCGCCGCACCAGCAACCGCGCCGCGCGCCCGGCCATCCGCGCATCCGTCGCATCGATGGCGCCCGCAGGGCTTCAGGATGCGATGCGCACGGCACTAGGCTTCGACGGCTGGCCCCTTATCGCGCGCCTCCTGTGCCCGATCCTCGCAATCTGGGGCAGGGGCAGCTTGCTGACCACGCCCGCCCAGGCCGCCGCGATCGACGCGCTGCCAACGGGCTGTTCGCTCACCTATTCCGGCGGGCATCTTGTCCCGTTCGACACCCCCGACCGCTTCCACCAGGACGTGACCACTTTCCTTAAGGCGCACCCATGACCCCGCTGCTCTCTGCCCAGAACATCACCAAACGCTATGGCCGCCAGATCGGCTGCGCGGATGTCTCGTTCACCCTCTGGCCCGGCGAGGTCATGGGCATCGTCGGCGAAAGCGGGTCGGGCAAGACCACGCTGATGAACTGCCTCGCGGGCCATCTGACGCCCGACGCGGGCGAGGTGGTCTTTGACACCCGCGTCGACGGCCCCCGCGACACCGTCACGATGAGCGAGCCCGAGCGCCGGATGCTCGCCCGCACCGACTGGGCCTTCGTTCACCAGAACCCGCGCGACGGGCTGCGCATGGCGGTCTCGGCGGGCGGCAATGTGGGCGAACGGCTCATGGCGGTCGGCGCGCGCCACTACGGCGACATCCGCACCCAGGCCGAAGACTGGCTCACCCGGGTCGAGATCGACACCGCCCGCATCGATGACCGCCCCGCCACCTTCTCGGGCGGGATGCAGCAGCGCCTGCAAATCGCCCGCAACCTTGTCACCGGGCCCCGGCTCGTCTTCATGGACGAACCCACCGGCGGGCTGGATGTCAGCGTGCAGGCCCGCATCCTCGACCTGCTGCGCCGGCTCGTGCGCGGCATGGGGCTCTCGGCCATCGTCGTCACCCACGACCTCGCCGTCGTCCGCCTGCTCGCCGACCGCGTGATGGTGATGAAGGACGGGCAAGTCGTCGAACAGGGCCTGACCGATCAGGTGCTCGATGACCCACAGCACGCCTATACCCAACTTCTCGTCAGCTCCGTCCTGTCGGTATGAGGATCCCATGATAAGCGTCTCAGATCTTTCGAAAACCTTCACCCTCCACAATCAGGGTGGCGCGGTGATCGACGTGCTCACCGACTGCGGATTCAGCGTCGCCCCCGGCGAATGTGTGGCGCTGACCGGCATGTCGGGCGCGGGCAAATCCACCGTGATGCGGTTGCTCTACGGAAATTATCTGGCCGACATGGGCCAAATCCGCATCGGCGATCTGGATCTTGTCACCGCCGAACCGCGCGAGGTCATGGCGCTGCGCCGATCCACGCTGGGCTATGTCAGCCAGTTCCTGCGCGTCGTCCCGCGCGTGCCGACGCTCGATGTGGTGGCCGAGCCGCTCCTCGATAACGGGGTCGACGCGGACGTGGCCCGCGACCGGGCGGCGGCGATCCTCGCCCGCCTGAACCTGCCCGAACGGCTCTGGAGCCTGTCGCCCACCACGTTCTCGGGCGGCGAACAGCAACGCGTCAACGTCGCGCGCGGCTTCGTCCACCCATACCCTGCGCTCCTCCTCGACGAACCAACGGCCAGCCTCGACGGCACCAACCGCGAAGTCGTGCTGTCGCTCATCGAAGACGCCAAGGCGCGGGGCACCGCCATCGTCGGGATCTTTCACGATGTCGACGCCCGCACCCGCGTAGCCGATCGCGAGATCGACGTAACCGCCTTCGCCCCGGACCGCGCGGCATGACCGGGCGGCTCATCGGTGTGGTCGGCCCCTCGGGCGTCGGCAAGGACAGCGTGATGGCCGGGCTCGCCGCCGCCGCGCCGCGCTTGACCCTTGTCCGCCGCGTGATCACCCGTGCGCCCGAGGCGGGCGGCGAAGACTACACCCCCGCCACACCGTCCGAGTTCGAGCGGATGGCGACGGCGGGCGCCTTCTGTCTGCATTGGCAGGCACACGGGCTCAGCTACGGTATCCCGGCCGACGTCCGCGACCGCGTGGGGCAGGGGGCCGATCTGCTCGTCAACCTCTCCCGCCGCATCCTCACCGAGGCCAACGCGGCCTTCCCTCGGTTCGAGGTGCTCAGCATCACTGCCGCGCCCGAAACGCTCGCCGCCCGCCTCGCCGCGCGCGGGCGCGAAACGCCCGCCGATATCCGCGATCGCCTGGCCCGTGCGGTCGATGTGCCCGCGGGTCTCACCGTCCACAGCGTCGCCAATGACGGCCCGCTCGCGCAAACCGTGGCCACCGCCCTTGCGCTTCTTCAGCCCGAACGCGTATAGCCATGGCGTCCACGCAAGACCCATTTCAAACCTGCACCCGAACGCGCAAACCGCGTGTCCGGACCAGCCCGGATTTCTGACATGACCCCGCCCGTCCTCACCGCGCCGCGCCCCGCCGAAACCCCGGCCGAGCCGAGCACCGAGCTTTGCATCGCCAACGCCCGCATCGTGCTGCCCGACCGTGTGCTGCACGGCGCGGTCCATGTCGCAGCCGGCCAGATCGCCGAGATCAGCGAAGGCGACAGCCTGCCCGCCGGCGCCATCGATGCGCAGGGCGACACGCTGATCCCGGGGCTGGTAGAGCTTCACACCGACAACCTCGAACGCCATATCGAGCCGCGCCCAGGGGTCGAGCTGCCCCATACCGGTGCGATCCTCGCCCATGACGGTGAACTGGCCGCAACCGGCATCACCACCGTCTTCGACGCCCTGCGCGTCGGCTCGTTGCTGGCCTCCAACACCAGCTACGGCAAATACGCCCGCCAGGTCGCGACCGAGATCCTGACCCTGCGCGCGCAGGACGCGCTCAAGGTGCGTCACCTGATCCACCTGCGGGCCGAGGTCTGTTCCGACACCCTGATCGAAGAGTTTGCCGAGTTCGGCGAAGACGACCGCATCGGTCTCGTCAGCCTGATGGACCACACCCCCGGCCAGCGCCAGTTCCGCGATATCTCAAAGCTCTATGACTACATGAGCGGGAAATACGGGATGTCCGAGCGCGATTTCAAAATCCACGTCGCCAACCGCCAGGCCTGTTACGACCGCGTCGGCGCCGCCCACGAAGCCGCCGCCGTCAGCGAGGCGCGCCGCCTTGGCGCCACGCTGGCCAGCCATGACGACACGACCCGCGATCAGGTCCAGCATTCGCGCGCTATCGGCATTCGTTTGGCCGAGTTTCCGACCACGCTGGAAGCGGCCGAGG
The DNA here is from genome assembly GCA_039193455.1 of Pseudomonadota bacterium. Classification (GTDB taxonomy): domain Bacteria; phylum Pseudomonadota; class Alphaproteobacteria; order Rhodobacterales; family Rhodobacteraceae; genus JBCBGF01. Next base: position 15,194 of record JBCCWO010000037.1, on the reverse strand, counting down.
AATGCCACGCCCAGGGCATTCAGATCATCATGGGCGCCCCGAACCTGATCCGCGGCGGCTCGCATTCCGGCAACGTCTCGGCCCGCGATCTGGCCGAGCGGGGCCTGCTCGACATCATCTCGTCAGACTATGTGCCGTCGCTCCTGATGGGTTCGGCCTTCCGCCTGGCTACGCTTTGGAACGATCTGCCCCGCGCCATCGCCACCGTGACCCGCGCCCCGGCCGATGCCGCGCATCTGCCGGATCGGGGCCGGATCGCCACGGGGGCCCTGGCCGATCTGGTCCGGGTGCGGATGCTCGGTGATCAACCCGTGGTGCGCAGCGTCTGGCGCGGCGGCGCACAGATCGCCTAGGGCGGTCGCACCGGCGAAGGGCGGTTTCGCGACAGTCGGAAACGCCCTAGCTCTTCACGTCCGACGCAAACCGATCCGCGTTCTCCTTCAGAAACGCGCTCTCATCCGCCAGCCCCCAGAAGGCCGGTTGGGCCTTGGGGATGGTCAGCGCCTTCTGCACCGCGGGCCTGGCATCGATCCGGTCAAACCAGGCGTTCAGATTGTTCAACCCCTCGACTGACACCTTGGCCCAGGGATAGGCCCGCGCCCAGGGGTAGGTCGCCATATCCGCAATGGAATAGGCCTCGCCCGCCAGCCACTCCCGCCCGCCGAGCCGCGCGTCGAGCACTTCCATCAGCCGCCGGGATTCGTCGACATAGCGCTTGATCGCAAACGGCTCGTCCTGGCCGTTCGGGGCGGCGATCCGCTGAAAATACATCGCCTGTCCCATCATCGGCCCGACACCACCCATCTGAAACATCAGCCATTGCAGAACCTCCGAGCGCGCCTTTGCTTCGGTCGGCAGGAACTGCCCCGCCTTCTCGGCCAGATACCACAGGATCGCCCCGCTCTCGAACACGGCGAAATCATCGTTCGACCGGTCCACAATCGTCGGAATGCGCCCGTTGGGGTTCAGTTTCACATAGTCCGGGGCCTTCTGCTCTTTCTTGGCGAAATCGACAAAGGTCAGGTCATAGGGCATCCCGGCCTCTTCGAGAAAGATCACCGGTTTGTAGCCGTTCATCGTCGCGGCGGTGTAAAGATGTATGTCGGGCTGGGGCATCTGGATCTCCGGGGCAGGGGGCACATCGCGGGCTGGTGTCGGGATGCGCGATGCGATAACCAAAATCAACCAGTATACTTTTCGTAACCTAGAGAGGCCCCGTGCGCGCCACCGTCACCGAAGATCAACGCGGCCGCCGCAGCGTGGCCGAACCCTGTGCAGACCCCTGTCCGATCGAGCGCGGGATGCGCATCCTCGGCGGCAAATGGACCGGCTCGATCCTCTGGCATCTCAAGGACGATCCCGTCCGCTTCAACGACCTTGCCCGCATGATCGGCGGCGCCAGTAAAAAGATGATCGCCGAACGCCTGCGCCATCTTGAGACCCATGGCCTTGTCACACGTCAGGTGCAAAACACCGCGCCCGTCTCGGTCAGCTACCAGCTCACTGCGCATGGGCGCACCGCGCTCGCCGCGCTCGAGGGGTTGCGGGTATGGGCGGAAGGTCAGGCGGCGGACTAGCCCAAAGCACCCATGCGCGGGCGCCTTTCGTGAGCGATCGCAACAATCGTTCAAATTATCCACAGCCGTGACATAAAACTGTTACATGCGCGTAGCGGAAGTGCTACCTAGGGTATATGAAAAAATTAGCTCTCGCTCTTTCACTCGCCCTCGTGACCGCGGCCACCGCCGCCCCTGCACGTATTTCCGAAGTGCATTGTGATGATCGCGACGGCCTGCGCGACCGGCTTCAGGCCAACCATGGCGCCCAGTTGATGGGCCACGGCCTGCGCGACCCCGATACGGTCATCGAAATCTGGTCCACGCCCAGCACCGGCGACTGGACGTTGGTGCAAACCTATACCAGCGGGCGGGCCTGCATCCTGGCCATGGGCGTCCATTGGGAACCGGTGCGCGGCCCCGACGCACCAAGTTAAAGCGTTTCGAGTTTTCGCTGAACCTCCCGGTGTCGCTTTTCGCGTTCGACCGAAGGGAGAGGCAGCGAACAAGCGATCCAATTTTAACTCGAAACGCCTTAAGCGGTTTGCGGGGTAGGGGCCACGTCGTCCTCTGCCGTCTCGACATGCACCGCGCCCGGGTAGCCGAACTCGACCGTGTGCACCATCGTGCTGTCGTCGTCCGCCATCACCACCGCGTAGCTTTCATACAAATCGGCCAGGGCAAAATTGCCGGGCGCCTCAAAATGCGCCCAGCTGGCATGGTTGGTCCCGCGCGGCGCCGAGAACGGGATGCCCATCAACGCCCCGCTCAGGGGCAAATGGCAATGACCGTGAAAGATATGCCGGATCTTCGACGCATGGGGCGCGATCGCTGCGCGAAAGCGCTCGGCATCAAGCAGCATGATGTCATCCACCGCCTGCAACCCCGTGGGCACCGGGTTGTGATGCATAAACAGCCAGACCGGCCCGGGCAGGTCGGCGAGCGTCTGGCTTAGCCAGGCGGCGCGATCGGCGCAGAAATGCCCCGCATGCGTGCCCGCCATCACCGTATCAAGCAGCACCGCCTGCCCCAGCGACAGGTCGACCACGCGCTGTACGAAACCGCCCGCGCCGCGCAGATCGGGGAACACCTCAAGAAACGCCGCGCGCACATCATGATTGCCGATCATCAGATGCACCGGCATCGGAACATCGGCGATCTCGTCCCGAAGGCGCAGATAATCCTCGCGCCCGCCCCAGTCCGACAGATCGCCGGTGATGAACAACGCCTCGGCATCGCCGTGCCGGTCCAGCGCGTGGTCCAGTGCGCGGCGGAAATTGGCATTTGGATCGCGCCCGGCAATCGTTCGGCCAGGGGTCGTCAGATGGATGTCGGTGAGGTGCAGAAACTTCATGGAGCGGGCTCTGATCAGGGGCAAGGCCGGTCGAGCATAGCCGCGCTTTGTGACAGTCTTACCGCAGCACGACCAAACCCGCCCACGCAGGATATTGCGGCAAACCTTTAGGGCAATACAAGATACTGCGCTGAAAACGGCCCGCGCCGCCGCGTGCCCGGCGGCCACACCTGCGCCCGCAATCCGGCCCGCGTCTTTTTTTCACCCGATCCCCGCCCTACCTAAGGGCCAATGTTACTGTTTCCGCATGCCATATCTTTGACCCAAGCTCTGAGGGGCTGTTTTGATGCGTGAAACCGCACCGCGGCCACCGCGCAGACTGTTTTTGGCAAGCGCTCTTGCGGCCCTCACGGCGGGCGGCGTCACCGCCTTGGTGGCGCTCGGCGCCGTCGATCAGCCCCGGACCGAAACCTTCCAGTTCGCCCGCGGCACGGCGCTGGCCATTGGCGAAGAGGCACGGTTGCGCGCGCTTCTGGCCGAGGCCGCGCAGGACGCGCGCATCGTGGTCACTGTGATCGGCCATAGCGGCACCCAGGGTGACGCCGGCGCAAACCTGTCGCTCAGTGAAGAGCGTGCCGCGCTCGTCGCAGAAATGGCAGATGGCATGGGCATCGACGACACCCGTCTCAGCGCCACCGGGCTGGGCGGCGGCGCGCCCCTGGCCAAGCCCGACGGCACCAGCGACCGTGCGTACGAGGCCTCGCTCGCCCGTGTCGACGTCACGCTTCAGGTCCGCCGATGAACCCCGCGCGCAGTCCCTATATCCTTGCCGCCCTGTCGGTCGTCGCCGCCGTGGCCTTTGCCCTCAGCGTCCGCCTGCCGCTGCCCTTCGACGGTTTTGCCGCCGTCGCCGCCGCCGGTCTCGCCGCGCTTTTGACGGTCACGCTTGGCCTTTTCCTGCCGCCGCACTGGCTCTGGACCGATGCCGAACGCCTCGTCCACGCGTTCCGCGCGCGGCATCAGATCTCGGACGCCCGCGCCGCAACGGCGCTTGACGCCATCACCACCGCCCACCGCCGCGCCGCCGCCCTGCGCGCCGCGTCGAGCGATTTCACCGAAAGCCTGCGCGACCAGGCCCTGCGCGGGGCCGATGCGCTCGACGCCGCAGCGCGCGAGATCTTCTATGATCCAGACGCGCTCTCCGTCCATCGCGCCAACCTGATCCGCGCGGAACTGATCGAAGACAGCGTGACCGCCCACGCCGCGCTCAGAAAACGCAATCAGGGCGTGGTCGATGACCAGATCGCGCAATCCCGTGAAAAGGTCGCCGCCGCGCTCACCTCGCTCGAAGGCGCCTTCGACGCCGCCGAGGAACGTGCCGCCAACATCCTGCTCACACAGGTCGACGTGGCCTCCTCCACGGCCGAGACGCTGCTTGCCCCCAGACAAAAGACCACCCAACCGCAAGAGGATCATCCATGACCCCCAAGGCCCTGATCGCCACGCTCGCCGTGGCGCTTGCGACCGCCCCAACGCTTGCCGTCGCCGAACCCGGCGATCTGCTGGCCGAGACCGTCACCACCGGCGTGCGCGATTGCGCGCCCGGGTGGGACCCGGACATGCCGCTCATCGCCTGGGGGGCGGATGGCGTTGTGGCCCATGCCAACGGGGGCGAGCTGTCCGGCACCGGGGGTTTGCTGGGCGCGGCCGGCCTGTCGCTGAACCTCACGGTCGAGGATAACTTCGAGGCACAGCTTGAGGCCTTCCTCACCTGTGACACGCCGTACCTGCGCGGCACGCTCGGCATGCTCGCCGCCGCGGCCCCGGTGACCGAGGCCGATGCCCGCACCGAACAGGTGGTGTTCTTCAAGCACTCGTTCTCGGCAGGCGACGGCATCGTCGGGGGTGAGGGGATCGCACAGCTTTCCGACCTCGCGGGCAAGCGCATCGCAATCCAGGCCAACGGCCCGCATGTCGATTTCGTGGGCCGGGTGCTCAGCGACGGCGGGCTCAGCTTTGACGATGTCGACATCGTCTGGACCGCCGATCTCACCGGCGACGGCGACACCCCCACCGCCGCCATGGCGGACGGCCGCGCCGACGCCGCCGCCGTGATCCTGCCCGACGCGCGCTTCCTGACCTCGGGCGGCACCGTGGGCACCGGGGCCGAAGGCTCGATCCGGGGCGCAACGATCCTGATCTCAACGCAAGAGGCCGCGTCGGTCATCGCCGATTACATCGCCGTGCGCGCCGACTATTTCGACACCAACCGCGATCAGATCGCCCAGATGGTCAACATCCTGTTCCGCGCCGAAGAGGAAATGCGCCGCTTCATGGCCGACGCGAACGACCCGCGCCAGGCACAGCTTGCTTCCCTCATGGCCAACGACTTCCTCGGCGGTCTGCCGCAGGAAGAGGGCGTATTCCTCTGGCAGGACGCGATCACCGACGGCTGGTCCGGCAATGCCCGCCATTTTGCCGATGCCAACGAACCCCGCCGCTTTGATGTGTTGCTTGAAGAGGTGAACATCGCCCTGCGCGGTGCCGATCGTCTGAGCACGCCGGCGAACCTCGCAACCGCCGAGTGGGACTACACCGCGCTGACCGAGGGTCTGACCGACCTCGACGAACGCCAGATCGCGGCCTTCGACCCCGAAGCCGCCGCCGCCGCAGTCCGCACGCTGCGCCGCACAGGGCAGCTTGATGCCAACACCCGGATCGATTTCGAGGTGTTCTTTGCCCCGGACTCCACCGACTTCCCCGTCGCGCTGTACGAGGGGGATTTCCAGGAGATCCTGCGGCTCGCCTCCACCTATTCCGGCGCGATCATCACGGTCGAGGGGCATTCCGACCCGCTCTATTACCTGCAACGCGAACAGGCGGGGGCGGATAACCAGGAACTCCGCGCCATCCGCACCAGCGCCCAGAACCTGTCGATGGACCGTGCGATTGCGGTGGTCGATGCGCTGGCCGGCTATGCCGATGACACCGAACTCCGCATCAACCGCGATCAGTTCACGGTCGACGGTGTCGGGATCTCCAGCCCCCGTCACAACCCGCCCCAGACCGAGGCGCAGTGGCGCGAAAACATGCGCGTGCTGTTTCGCGTGCTGACGGTTCAGGCCGAGGCCACCACCTTCGCCCCGCTGCAATAGGAGGCGATGCCATGAAGAAAAAACGTTTCTCCATGTGGGTCGTCGCGCTGATCGCGGTGGGCGTGGTCTTCCTGTCGATCCTCGACGAAGAGCTTTTGCAAACCGCGGAACCCGTCACCCCGGTCGATCCCGATTGGGCCGCCATCGCCGCCTGGCCCCCGGTCGAGGTGGCCGAGGTCGAGGCGATCCCCGACCCCGGCCGCACCTATACGGTGATCATCCTTGACGACTCCGGCTCGATGGGCGGCGATATCGTGCCCGCGCGCGAGGCGGTCGTCTCGGCGCTCGACCCCATGCAGCCCACCGACCGCGTCGCGGTCGTGGCGCTCAACACCGGCTTGATCCTGCCGTTCTCCAGCGTCGATGAGGCCCGCGATCTGCTGCCCCCGCGTGTCTCGCAGGTCGAAAGCGAGGGCGGCACCCCGCTCACCTCGGCCATGCGCGCCAGCCGCGCTGCGCTCGAACAAGAGGCGGCGCGCACCGGCGGCTTCGGCACCTACCGCATCCTTGTGACAACCGATGGCGAGGCCGCCAATCGCGACAGCCTGCGCGCCGAGATCGAGGATCTGGCCCGCACAACGCCCATTCAGGTCGCCACCATCGGCGTCGGCATCGGCGGCAATCACATCCTGCGCCGCCCCGATCTGGCCAGTTTCGTGGCCATCGACAACGTCAGCGAACTCGCCGCGGCACTGCGCGCAGCGATCGCAGAGGAACAAAGCTTTTCGGCAATCACCACATTCGAGGATGGCTAGATGGGACGGCGCATTGACCTGAAATGGGACGAATGGGATCCCGGGCTCGACACCGACGACATGACGCTGCGCGATGTGTTGGCGACGATGCCCGCGGCCAATGCCGATGAGGTACCGGAGATCATCAAGAAATATGAGAACCCGGACTCGCCCGACGCCCTTCCCGGCGCGATCCACCTCAACCGCCACGACTGCATCCACGTCCTGCTGGGACGCGGCCTGCATGTGCAGGACGAGGCGTTCATCATCGGCGCCACCATGGGCGCGGCCTCGGACATCACCGAGGACGTGATTGACTTCTTCATCAAGGTCTCCACGACCGAATACCCCAAGCACTGGCGGTTCCAGGAAGAGCACATCGCGAGCTTCCGCCTGGGCGTCGGCTTCGCCGTGGACAACCTCAACAACAAAGACCTGCATCTCATCCCCATGGAAGATGAGCCCTGGCAGTCAAAGACGGTGGCCCAGGCGCGCAAGGACCTTGGCATCTCAAAGCACGAGCTGCGCGCCTATTTCCGCAAGGCCGAGATGCTGGTGCCGGGCACACGGGCGACGCGGCGGCTCGATACTTCCGCGCACCGCTCGGACGGGGCGCTGAACCAGGACTAGCGCGCTCTGCTGCCGGGAAGGATCAGCGCGCGGAGGCATCCCGCCGCACCCGCCACGTCACCCATCCCGCCGCGGCCACCACCAGCACCGCACCCACCGCAAACCGCACCGTCGGCACCTCGGCAAAGACGAAATACCCGACCCCCACCGACAGGATCAGGCTGAGATAGCTCAGCACCGACAGAAACCCGGCCTCGCCGTTGTAATGCGCGCGCAGGAAACAGAACTGCGCGACCTGCGAAAACACCCCCACCGCCAGAAGCGGCAGCCAGTGCCCCGCCGCCACCGGCACCCACAGCCAGGCCGCAATCGGCCCCGTCACCGCCGCCAGGCCGCCGGTATAGAACGCCATCATCACGATCTCGGGCGCGGGCCGCAGCCGCCGGGTGGCGATGATCGCGCCGGACCCGGTCAGGATCACCACCATCAGCGCCGCCACCCCGGCCCCCAAGGGCGCGGCACTGGGATCGACCGCGATCATCACCCCGATCAGCGCCACCCCGGCTGCAATCCAGCGCCGGGGCCCGATCCGTTCGCCCAAGATCCCCGCCGCCATGATCATCGTCACCAGCGGCCGGGTAAAGTTCATCGCCGTGAACAGCGCCAGTGGAACCCTTGAGATTGCAAAGAAACTCGCCGTCAGCGTGATCACCGACAGCCCCACCCGCAAGGCGTGGATGTGCAGGTCATCGAGGTTCCGAAACGCCGCCCTCCGCCGCCAGACCCAGGGCGCGATCAGCAGCAGCCCGACGGCGGCCCGCAAAAACACCAACTGCGCCGCCGGATAGCCGAGCCCGAGCGCCTTCACGATCGACAGCGCCCAGATGTTCAGCGCCATATCCGCGATCAGCCAGGCCCCGCCGGTCAGGTTGTCGCGCGGTGGGCCGTCGCTCATCCCCGCTTGGCGATCATGTTCGCCATCAGCCGGAACGCGCCCGGCACAAGGTGCTCCATCTGGTGGTGCAGGATAAGCGAGGTGTGGATGTGCCGCCCCGCGCCGATCTCGCCCACCAGCAGGGCGCCGGCATGCGGGTCCTCGCCGGGATCGGCCATCGACAAAAGCGGCGTATAGGCGTCATCCCAGGACTTCGCGAAATAGAGCCCGCGCTCTTTCACCCAACCGGCCCAATCCGCGGGCCCGATGGGGTTCGGCCCGGCCAAAACCGGATGGTCCGCCAGATGCGTCACCTCTGCCGCCTCATCCGTCACCCGCCAGCGCAGCGAGGGCTGGCCAATCTCCAGCCGCCGGGGAGGGATCGTGTCGGGGTCCCAGTTGTCCCAGGGGCGGTGGTAGAGCGTCACCAACGTGCCCCCGGCTTCCACCCAGGCGTTGATCCGGGGCATGGCGGTGGCCAACCCGGGCCGAAACCGCATCGCAAAGATCCCGACCACCAGCGTATCGAACCCCGCCAGCGCCGCCTCGCTGCCGATCTCGGCATCGCCAAGGTCGGTCACATCGGCCCTCATCGCGCCCAGCCAATGGCCCACGCGGTCGTTTCCGGCGCCGATATAGCCGACGCGCACGTCCGGCACGGCGACATCCAGCACCCGGACCCGCACGACCGCCGGGGTGGAGAGTGCGGTGGGGTCCACGTGATCATGGGCGATGGGCCGAACGGTCTGCGCAGGCTGGCCATCGATGGTGAGGGGCAGGGCGGTCAGACCGTCTTCCACAGCCTCCGGGAGTGTCACATCGAACCCGGTGTCCGTCCGCGTGGCGCGCCACCCATCAGGTACATCCAGATCCGCCACAGCCCTCTCGGGCCGCAGGTCGGACAGCGAGATCGCCAGTGCGCGTCCGGGTGTTCCACGGTTCACCAGAACTGCCTGCGGGGCCAGTGCGCCGCTATTGCCGGACAGGGCGACAGGTGGGGTTTCGAGCGGCAGGTGGCACGTAGCGTCGATGCCATGGGCCTTGAAATCGACCTTCAGGCACGGGGCCGGGGGTACGAGCGGATCGTACTCTGCGCGATAGGGATCGCTCAGCACCGCCTCCGGCCCCAGCCGCAGGACCCCGTTCACGGCCTGCCACCCCTGCGGCAGGGCAAGCGCCAGATCCATCGCCGCCGCGGCGCCCCGATCGAGCTCGGTCTCAAACGCGGCGGACCTTCCCGGCGCCAGCCACGTCTCGGCCACCCGCGCCCGCGCGTCCACGCCGAGGGCCAGCCGCAGCGCATGACCCAACTGTGCCTCCTTGGCCTCCAGCCGGTGCAGCACCTCATCCGCCACAGCCTCGGGGCACGCCTCCCGCGCCGCGCGAACATGCCCCAGCGCCCCGGCCAAAGCCTCCGCCACCGCGTCAAAGTCAGGATAGGCCGCAAGCGCCCGGTCGATCCCGTCCTGCGCCGCCCCCATGGGCCCCGCAATCGCGTCCGCCAGCCCCCCGAGGTCCCGCAAATCCGCCGCCAGCCCCGAGGCCAACGCCACATCCGGCCCGTCCACATGGCTCTCCACCAGATGCAGCGGCCAATCCCGCCCCGGATCGCCCGCAGGCACCCAGCGCCCCATCCCTTGCGTCCGGTGATAGGCGCGCGACTGCTGTGCGATCCGCCCCCAGGACCACCCGCTCACCGGATCGCCCACGCCACCCGGCACCGTGAGCGTCGCGGGCGGGGGCGGTTCGTCATCGTCATAGGCCTGCCCCGCGCCCGACCACGCGGGCAGGTAGAGCTTTTTCACCTGCCAGGGCGGCAGGTTCGAGGGAAATGCGGGATCCGCCGCCGCGGCCATCACCTCATGCGCGGCCTGCGTCATCGCGCGGTGGTGGCCGTGCTGGCCCGGCACGTCCAGGAAGGTGGGGCAGATGATGTCGGGCCGGTCCGTCCGCACAATCTCGACAAACCGCGCGAGCGTGCGGTCGTGGCCCCATTTGCCCAGCGTTTCGACCCCGCTCTTGGAAAAGCCGAAATCGGTGATCGGATCGTCGGGCGCCGTGGAATGCCAGTACATGCGCATCCCCAAGACGTCACAGGCCCGCTCCATCTCGCGTGTGCGCAGGGCCCCCAGCGCCGCGCCCGCCTCGGTCCCGATATCGTTCTGCCCGCCTTCGCCGCGGGTCGAACAGGCATAGCTCAGGTTGATCCCGTCCCGAAACGCAAGCGCGGCCAGCAAATCCGTAATCTCATCATCGGGATGCGCGCCAGTGTTCATAAACCGGATCACCGATTTCAGCGGCTGCAAGACCCACCACAGCGCCAGGATCCGGGGCCGGGCGCGGTCTGCGTCGATGCGGGCCTGATCCGGTGTCGCCATCAGGGCACGGCTGCGATCGAGGGCGTCACCGCGCGGTTGATCACAAGCGCCGCAGCGCCCAGCGTCGCCGTCATCCGCCCCGAGGTGCCCCGCGTCAGCCGGGGCAGGGCGCGATCCGGCCGGTTGGCCACCGACCGCTTCGGCAGGTCCACACCCATGATCAACCGATCCAGCAGGTTGTCGGGCATCGCCCCGCCGAGGATCACGGTTTGCGGGTCAAAGATGTTCTCGATGATCTCGATGGCTGCCGACAGCGGCTCTGCCGCCCTGTCAAGCCACGCCATCAAGGCGGGATCCTCTGCCGCGAACAGCTCCGCCAACGTCTCTTGCTGCAACGGCGCCGCCGTCACACCGGTCAGGGCGCGTTGCAGTGACAGCCGGCTCACCGCCTCTTCCAGCGGCACCGTCTTTCCGGCGCAGGGCACGGGGATATGCCCGATCTCGCCCGCATTGCCATAGGCGCCCGCGATCAATTGCCCGTTGGCCAGAACGCCAAGGCCAAGCCCCGCCCCGAAATACAGATAGGCAAAGCTGTCCACCTCCATCGCCGCGCCCGACACCCGTTCGGCCATCGCCGCCGCGTTGGCATCGTTCTCGACAAAGACCGGCAGGTCCAGCGCGTCCGAGAACCAGGCATGGGGATCGACATTGGCCCAACCGCTCAGTTCCGTCTCATGCCCGGTGATCCCGGTGGCGCCGAACGGGCCCGGCATCACCAGACCCGCGCCCAGCAGCCGATCGGGCGACACGCCCGTGCGGCGCAGCGCCGCCGATTTCAGGGCTTTTACCCGGGCGGTCACTGTGTCGCGGTCGCTCGCGGGCAGGGGGCGGCGGTCGGTAAAGACCGTTTCGCCCGCAAAATCGATCAGCGCCGCAAGCACCGCATCAGGCCGCACTTCGACCCCGAACGCATAACCGCCCTGGGCGTTCAGGCCGTACTGCACAGGGGGCTGGCCGCGCGTGCTCGCCCGGCGACCCTGTTCCAGGATCAGGCCGTCTTCCAGCAAATCCGCAATGATATTCGACACCGCCTGCGTCGACAGGCCCGAGGCCCGCGCAATCTCGGCGCGGCCCATACGCCCGCCCGCCCGGATGCGCCCAAGCACCATCTGCCGGTTGTGGCTGCGCGAGCGCTCGGCATTCGCGCCCACGATTTTGAGCAGTCGAACGGTCATCCCGGGCAATTAAGTCAACTTACTTGAAAACTCAAGTGATGTGAGTTAATGAAACGAGATTTTATTTGACGCCACGGCACGCGCCCGGCTCAGTGGGCGTACAAACACAGGGAGACGACAAAAATGGCACACCTCAAATTCAAGGCTTTCGCCCTCGCCACGGCGACAAGCATCACCGGCCTTCTGGCCTCGGCGGCCAATGCGGTCGAGATCGAGTATTGGCAGTATTTCTTCGACGCCCGCGTCCAGGCGATGGAGCAGCTGATCGAAAACTTTCAGGAAGCCAATCCTGACATCACCGTCAAAATGACCCACTTCCCCTATGCCGATTACCGCACCAAAGTCGCCGCAGCGATCCCCGCGGGCGAGGGGCCCGATGTGGTGCAGCTGTTTTACGGCTGGCTCAACGACTACAAGGCCGCCAGCCTGATCCAGCCGCTCCCGGCCGAGGAATTCCCCGCCGACCAGATCTCGGAAGACTTCTTCCCGATGGTTGGGGCGATGCGCGAAGGCGACAACTATTGGGCGCTGCCCACCGCGGTCCGCTCGCTCGCGCTCTTCTACAACGAACGCCTGTTCGAAGAGGCTGGGGTTGAGGCACCGCCAGAGACGCTGGAAGAGCTGATCGCGCTGGGCGAACAGATGACCAAGCGCGATGGCGCGGGCAACCTCACGCAGGCGGGTTTCACCATCGGCATGACCGCGCAGGACCACCACTGGTTCCGCGAAGGTCTGGTACGCCAGTTCGGCGGTGAGCCCTATCTCGATGACTACAAGACCGTGAACTACAACTCCGAAGCGGGCCTCAAGGCGCTGGAATACTACCTCAGCCTCGCCGGCGACAACGGCATCGCGGGCTTTGGTTTCATGGATGAACCCCAGGCCGCGTTCAAAGCGGGTCTGGCCGCCATGCATATCGACGGCTCGTTCCGCATCGGCTCGCTCAACAACACGCGCGGTCTGAAATGGGGCGTGACCGAACTGCCCGCCACGGGGACGGCATGCGGTCGAACTATTCCTCCTACTGGGTGAATGCGATCACCACGAAGGCCGAGGGTGAAAAGTACGACGCCGCGGTCAAGTTCATGCAGTACGTCACCTCGGATGAGGCGATGCAGATCTGGCTCGACGTCGTGGGCGAACTGCCCGCCAAGCCGTCGGTCGGCCTGACCGAAGAGAACGCCAATAACGAGGTGTTCGGTCCGTTCATCAAGGGTCTGGCCTATGCCAACACCACGAAGTTCGTGAACGAATCCGCCCAGCGTCAGATCCTCGTCGACATGGTCGAGCGTGTGAACCTCGCCGGGGCCGACCCGGCCGAGAGCCTCGCCGAAGCCGCCGCCGCCGAGCAGGCGCTGCTCGATGAGTTCTACGCCTCGAACTAACCCAACGACGGCGATGCCCCGGGCCTGACCCGGGGCCTCGCCCTTCCCGCAACACGTGTTCCGGGCCAGGCTCGGGACGGGACAGCGCATGTACCGCAACCTTTCGATCAAGCAGAAACAGATTGTCTGGGCCTGGGGCTTTCTGGCGATCCCGATCCTGTTTTATGTGATCATCCGGTTCTACCCCACCGGCAACGCCATGGTGATCTCGTTCCAGGATTGGAACCTCTTGGGCAGCCGCACCTGGGCGGGGTGGGAAAACTACGCCAAGCTCTGGAACGACCCGGTCTTCTGGAAGGTGTTCGCCAACACGTTCCTCTACCTCATCATCGGCACACCGGTCAGCCTCGTGATCTCCTTCGTCGTGGCCTACCACCTCGACAAGCTGCGCTTTATGCACGGCTTTCTCAGGATGCTCTACTTCCTGCCCTTCATGACGAGCGCTGTGGCCATGGCCTGGGTCTGGCGCTGGTTCTATCAGCCGGTGCCCATCGGCCTTTTCAACAACTTCCTCGCCGATTTCGGCATCCCGCAGATCGAGTTTCTGCGGTCGACCACCAACGCGCTGCCCGCGGTGCTGGCCCCGGCGGTCTGGGCCGGGCTCGGGTTTCAGATCATTATCTTCATGGCGGGCCTTCGCGCCATCCCGCGCAGCTATTACGAGGCCGCGCGCATCGACGGCGTATCGACCTGGACCGTGCTGTGGGAAATCACGCTGCCGCTGCTGCGGCCCACCATCGTCTTTATCGTGGTCTTCTCGTCGATCGGGTTCCTGCGGATCTTCGATCACGTTTTCAACATGACAACGAACGATCCCGGCGGGCCATTGAACTCAACAAAACCACTTGTGCTGATGATCTACCAATCGGCCTTCACCGATTTCGACATGGGCTATGCGGCGGCGCAAACGGTGGTGCTGTTTCTGGTGCTGCTCGCGGTCTCGCTCCTGCAACTCTGGCTGTTGAGGGATCGCTAGGATGGCCGTCGCCGAAGAAATCCGCGCCTCCTCCGAGACGCTGCTTGACACCAAGGCCCCCCGCAAGCCCGCGAATATGGGCCAGATCCTCCGCTGGCTGCTGCTGTTTCTGGGCGGCATCGCGATGGTCATGCCCATCGTCTACATGATCTCGACCTCGCTGAAATGGCCGCACGAGGTCTATAACGTCAATCTCATCCCCAATGAGCCGACGCTTGAGAACTATACCTTCGTCCTCGAAGACGGCCGCTTCTACGGCTGGTTCATCAACTCGCTGATCATCGCCACGATCACCACGATCTCGAACGTGCTCTTCGACAGCCTCGTGGGCTACACGCTCTGCAAATTCCGCTTCCCGGGCCGCTACATTATCTTCATCGCGATTCTGTCGACACTGATGATCCCGACCGAGATGCTGGTCATCCCCTGGTACCTGATGTCCCAGCAATTCGGCTGGCTCGACACCTATTGGGGCATCATGTTCCCCGGCCTGATGACCGCCTTTGGCACCTTCCTGATGAAGCAGTTCTTCGAAACCGTGCCCGATGACTTCATCGAAGCCGCCCGCATCGATGGCCTCAATGAGCTGCAGATCTGGTGGACGGTGGCCATGCCGCTGGTGAAGCCCGCGCTTGCCGCCCTGGCGATCTTTGTGTTCCTCGGCAACTGGACGGCTTTCATCTGGCCCCTGATCGTCACGAACTCGGTCGAGATGTACACGCTGCCCGTGGGTCTTTCGACCTTCGGGGACGAGGCGGATGTGCAGTGGGAACTGATCATGACCGGTGCCGCGATCTCGACGATCCCGACGCTGATCGTCTTCCTGATCTTCCAGCGCTTCATCATCCGCGGCGTCGTCATGGCGGGGCTAAAGGGGTGAGCGGCGGTCCGACGCAGTCGGCAAACCGTCCAGTGGACGGTTTGAGCCGCGAACGGGCGGAGCCCAAGGCATCTGAGGCCCTGGCCCCCCTCGCCGCCAACGACCACGGCCATCTCGACCTGGCCGACCCCCACGCAGCCACCGACTGGTACGGGCG
>JBCCWO010000036.1:0-29959 GCA_039193455.1 Pseudomonadota bacterium | reverse complement strand
ACCATCTGCGCACCCATGTTTTCGAACTTGTCCTCAAGCTCGACTTCCTTGGCAACCGTCACACCGTCCTTGGTGATGCGCGGCGCGCCAAAGGATTTCTCGATCACAACGTTGCGGCCTTTGGGGCCCAGCGTGACCTTCACCGCGTCGGCAAGGATGTTCACACCCTTGAGCATGCGGTTGCGGGCGTCGGTATCGAATTTGACGTCCTTAGCAGCCATGTTCGCTACTCCTGTTTAAACTCAGATTTCGTGAAGTTGGAAAGGCGATTAGGCGATGACGCCCAGGATGTCGCTTTCCTTCATGATCAGAAGTTCTTCGCCTTCCAGCGTGATCTCGGTGCCCGACCACTTGCCGAACAGGATCTTGTCGCCTTCTTTGACGTCCATCGCGATCCGATCGCCGTCGTCGTCCTTGGCGCCAGCGCCAACCGCGACGACTTCGCCTTCAGCGGGCTTTTCCTTGGCGCTGTCGGGGATGATCAGGCCGCCAGCAGTTTTTTCATCGCTCTCAACACGGCGAACGAGCACGCGGTCATGAAGCGGAGTAAAGGCCATTTTGAACGCTCCTTGGTTCAAGTTTCTCCCTGTTAGCACTCATGGGGTTCGAGTGCTAACGGCGCGGAGATAAGTAAGCCCAAGCCACGAGTCAACGGATTGTGAAAGAAATTTTTTGGCCGCGAAGCCGCGCGATTTGGGGCCCCGTCCCGCGCATTGCAAAACGGGGCCAGGGCTCTAGCGGCCGCCCGTGCGACCCGGGAAGCGTTTTGGCCGTCCGCCCCGTTGCTGCGGGGCCTGGTGGGAACTGCCACGCAGCGCCTGCATATGGGGCGCGTTCCCTGTACGCGCCGACTTTGCGGCAAGGATTTCGGACAAGGCGCGGCCCTGCCCCTTACGCGGGGGTTTGGTGGTTTTCTTCGGCATGGAATGCCTCACAATCTAGATGTGGAATTGACCCACGGCGCGCGTGGGCGGCGGCGATCCCGGCATCGGGATCAGCGCGGCATGTCCATTGTCAGGGCATCCTTGTGAGAAGGGTGGCATAGCGCCGGTCAGGGCGCTCGGGCGTCGCGGCTTAGATCGTCCTGTCCATTGTCAGCGCACTCCTCTCAGGTGCGGGACCAATACGCGAAAAAGCGGCGGATTGTCAAAGTTCAGGCCGCGTCCCTGCGCCGCCGGTGGCAGGGGGTGACAGCCTTGGGGCCCGCTCCTATAAGGCGCGCGACTCCCACACCATCTGGACAATTTCCATGACCACACTCGTCTTCGGCCACAAATCTCCCGACACCGATTCAACCGGCAGCCCGATCATCTGGGCCTGGTATCTGAGCGACGTGAAGGGCACCCCAGCCGAACCGCGTCTGCTGGGCGAGCCGAACACAGAAGCCGCCTTTGTGCTTGAGCGCTGGAACCTCGACAAACCCCAGATCATCGACAGCGTCGCCGCCGATACGCCTGTTGTCATCGTCGACACGAACAACCCCGCTGAATTGCCGGACGCGATCAACGACGCCGATATTCAAGGTATCATCGATCACCACAAACTGGTGGGCGGACTTGAAACGAAAGGCCCCATTGACATCCGGATCGAGCCCTTGGCCTGCACCGCCACGATCATGTGGAAGATGATCGGCAAGGACATGGCGCAGGCGCCAAAGGGGATCAAAGGCGCGATGCTGTCGTGCATCCTGTCCGATACGCTGGAATTCCGGTCACCCACAACGACGCAGGAAGACAAGGCAATTGCCCATGCGCTGGCCGAGGAGCTTGGCGTGTCGATCCCGGACTATGCCGCCGAGCTTTTTGCCGCGAAATCCGACGTCTCCGCCTTCTCGGAAGCCGAGCTTTTGCGGATGGACAGCAAGGAATACGAGGTCGGCGGCAAGCAGTTCCGCGTCTCGGTGCTTGAAACGACGTCGCCGGGCACAGTGCTCGACCGCAAGGATGCGCTTATGGCCGCCATGGGGCCTGTCGCCGATGAAGACGGGGCCGATCAGGTCCTCCTGTTCGTGGTCGATATCCTGAACGAAGAAGCCACGCTTCTGGTCCCGAACGATCTGGTGAAGGCCGTGGCTGAGAAGAGCTTTGGCGCAAGCGTCAGTGGCGATACCGTGGTGTTGCCCGGCGTCGTCAGCCGCAAAAAGCAGATCATCCCGAACCTCGCCGTCTGATCGTCAGTACGAAAAAACCTCGATCCATTCGCTTTCAGCGGGGCGGAAGCCCGCGAGGTTGTGAAGGTGCCGGGCCACGACACCCATGTGACCGGCACCAAAAATGACGGCGACGCGGGGGCCAGAGCCGCCCTTCGGACCAATGGTGTTTTCGATGACCTCACACAGGTGGCGGTCCCGTGCCTCCAGGATCGCCTTGAACATGCCCGCCTGTTCCGGTCTCCAGGACAAAATGGTCGCGCGATCGGGCAGGCTGTCGGTTCGGGCGTCCTGGGCGAGCGTATGCCGCGTGGCGGTAAACCGCCGCCAGATCCCGACGACCGGCGCGCCGATTTCAAAGAGCGTCCGACAAAACCAGGGGGACTGCCGCCACAACGCATCAAACGCGTCGGGCTCCAGATCGCCGTGCCGCACGACACAGTCGCTGTCTTCGGCACTGAAGGGCGGCTGGACGACAAGGCCCAGACGCTCGGCACCAATCCACCTGTAACTGCGCACAATCCGCCGCACGATGGGCGAGCGGACGCCCTCGGTGATCACAACATCGGCGCGGCGGGCATCATCGTAGATGCGGTCAAAGAAGACTTGGCTGCCAATGTGGATCATTGGAAAAAGCGTGATCTCGGCCGGATGGTCCGGGCTGCGCAAGGTGTGCCGCGCGGCCCGAAGACCAACGATCGAGGGTTCGATTAGTTGCATGCGACTTCCGTTTTGCGCTCATCGGCCAAATCCGCCATACGCTTAGAAAACGGCAGTACAGGGGCCCGACCATGACCAGAATTGTTGAGTCGCTTGCCGAGGTTTCGGCCCAATACGACGCCGTTTTCTGCGATCTCTGGGGCTGCCTCCATGACGGGTTGCGGCCGTTTCCAGCCGCTGTAGAGGCCCTGCTTGCGTTCAAGGCACAGGGCGGCAAGGTCGTCCTGCTCACCAACTCGCCCAAACCCCGCGCCCAGGTGAAAAAACAGCTCACGGCCATGGGCGTGCCCGACGCGTGCTGGGACACAATTGCCAGTTCCGGCGACAGCGCCCGTCTGGCAATGTTCGAAGGTGTCGTGGGTCACCGCGTTTACTTCATCGGGCAAGAACACGACCTGCCATTCTTTGAGCCCATCCATCTGATTGAGAACTGCCCGACGATTGCGCGCGTGCCGTTGGCCGAGGCCGACGGCATCGTCTGCACCGGGCCGCGTGATCCGATGGCCGACCCCGACGTGAACCGGCCAGATTTTCTGTATGCCAAGCAAAAGGGGCTGAAGCTGTTATGCGCCAACCCCGATATAGTCGTGGACCGCGGCGAGACGCGCGAATGGTGCGCCGGCGCATTGGCCGCGCTCTACACCGAGATGGGCGGGGAAAGCCTCTACTGCGGCAAGCCCCATCCGCCGGTCTACGACCTGGCGCGGCGGCGGCTGGCCGAATTGGGCGGACATGTCTCTGACAGCCGAATCCTGGCCATCGGAGATGGCATCGCAACCGACATTCAGGGGGCAATGGGGGAGGATATCGACTCATTGTTCGTGACCGGTGGACTGGCGGCGGTCGAGACTAAAACGTCGCACAGCCCCGACGAAGAGGCATTAAGCGCCTTTATCCAAAAGGAAAAATCCACACCGACCTTTGCAATAGGACAGCTTCGCTGACGCGCATTTCACTTGCATTTCTGCACCTGCAAAGTAATTAAGTTACAAAATTCTGGCGCACTGCGCCGGAAAGTTGCGAAGCGGAGACTGGTGGGATGCTCGACAATATGCCCCGTGGCACGATCGTCATCGAAGAGCTTGAGATCGGGATGACGCGCGAGCTGTCCAAGGAAGTGACGGACCGCGACATCGAACTGTTTGCCGAGGTTTCGACCGACCGCAATCCGGTGCATCTGGACGACGCCTATGCCCAGGACACGATTTTCGAAGGGCGTATTGCCCACGGGATGCTGACGGCCGGCCTGATCTCGGCCGTGATCGGAGAGCAGTTGCCCGGCCATGGCACCGTCTACCTCGGCCAATCGCTCAAATTCATGGCCCCCGTCCGCCCCGGCGACATCGTGCGCGCGGTTGTCTCCGTGACCGAGATCGACCACGCGCGCCGGCGGGTCCAACTGGCCACACATTGCGAAGTTGACGGCACTGTTGTGCTGAAAGGTGAGGCCACCGTGCTTGCACCATCGGGCAAGTTCGACTGACGCTTGCACCGGCCCCAGAGCGGCGCTATCCGGGCGCCCATGCGGATCATTCGCGACTACCAGTTCGTTGACGATGCTGACCGGGGCGCTGCGGCCGCAATCGGCAATTTCGATGGCGTGCATCTTGGCCATCAGGCGGTCCTGTCCCTCACCGGGGAAATCGCGCGCGAGCTGGGCTGCCCGGTCGGTGTTCTGACTTTTGAGCCGCACCCGCGCGAGTTTTTTGCCCCCGACGCGCCGCCCTTTCGGTTGATGAATGCCGAGGCCAAGACCAACCGCTTGACCAAGCTTGGCGTGGAGCGGCTCTACGAGATCAGCTTTAACGCAACGCTGTCGTCGCTCAGTGCCGAAGAGTTCGCCCAGCGCGTCATTCTGGACGGGCTGGGCCTGCGCCACGTGGTTGTCGGCGCCGATTTCTGTTTTGGCAAAGACCGAACAAGCGACGCCGCCGACCTATCGGCATTCGGCGCAAAGATGGGATTTGGCGTGACCATCGTGCCCCTGCTCTCAACTGGCGGGGTCGAAGTATCCTCGACCCGCATCCGGCAGGCACTAAGCGACGGTCAGCCAGAAGAGGCCGCCAGGATGCTCGGCCATCTGCATCGCATCGACGGAGAGGTCATCCGCGGCGATCAGCGCGGACGCGAACTAGGCTATCCCACCGCCAACATGTCCATCGCCGGGCTGCACCCGCCGAAATTCGGCGTCTACGCCGTACGGGTCGAAGTGCGCGACGGCCCGCATGCGGGCGACTATGACGGCGTCGCCTCGATGGGCGTGCGACCGATGTTCGGCATCAACCAACCGAATATCGAGACGTTCGTGTTCGACTTTAAGGGCGATCTTTACGGGTCTCACCTGTCCGTCGCGCTCGTGTCTTATCTGCGCCCGGAGAAAAAGTTTGAAAGCCTCGATGCCCTGATCGCCCAGATGGATCGCGACAGCGCCGCAGCGCGGGTCTCTTTGAGCGAAGCCTAGGTCTTCCCCTCCCCCACCAATCCGCTACGTTCCTGCCGATGACCACCGACCCGATCCACCGCGACGGTCTGCGCGACCGCTTTTGGGAGAATGTGCCTCTCCAAAACCTAACTCAACGCGAGTGGGAGGCGCTGTGCGATGGCTGCGGGAAATGCTGTCTGAACAAGCTCGAAGATGCCGATACGGGCGAAGTGGAACTGACCCGGGTCGCTTGCCGCCTGCTGGATGACGAAACCTGCCGCTGCGGCCAGTACGACATCCGCAAGACACTGGTGCCCGAATGCGTGGTTCTGACGCCCTCGAACCTGGCCGATATTGCCTATTGGATGCCCCGGACCTGCGCCTACAGGCTTTTGCACGAGGGCAAGCCGCTTTATGACTGGCATCCATTGATCTCGGGCACGGCAGAGACCGTGCATGCCGCGGGCGTTTCTGTGCGGGGCTGGACGGTGCCGGAGTTTGAGGTGCCCGAGGAAGATTGGGAAGACCACATTATTGAGGAGCCGGTTGGGTGAACCTTGGATCTGACACGACAAGCCCCGCACATCCCCGTGTGATGGAGGCGCTCATGCGCGCCAATTCCGGCGCGGCGGTGCCCTATGGCAACGATCCGATATCGCATGAGGCGTTGGAGCGCGTGCGCGACTTCTTTGAAGCGCCCGAGGCCGAGGTGTTCCTGGTGCCCAGCGGATCCGCCGCCAACGGGCTGTCCCTGTCCGCGCTCGTTCAGCCCTGGCAGAACGTCTATTGCAGCGCCATCGCCCACATCCACAGCGACGAGTGTGGCGCACCCGAGTTTTTCACGAACGGCGCACGGATGGTTCTGGTGCCCGAAGAACACGGCAAGATCACCCTTGCCGATCTGGAGGCGGCGATCACCGAGGGTTTTGAACGCGGACTACACTATACCCAACCCGGCGCAGTTGCGCTGACCCAGGTGACCGAACGCGGCACGGTCTACACCTTAGACGAGCTGCACGCCCTGACTGCCGTTGCCCGGACCCATAGCCTGCCGGTCCATCTGGATGGCGCGCGCTTTGCCAATGCGATGGTTGCGCTGGGATGCACGGCGGCCGAGATGTCCTGGAAGGCCGGGATCGATGCGGTGAGCTTTGGGGGAACCAAGAACGGTCTTTTGGGGGTTGAGGCAGTCGTAGTCTTCGATCCTGCTCTGGCCAGTTCGGTGATCTATCGCCAGAAGCGTGCGGGGCTGCTCTTCTCAAAACAGCGTTACCTGTCCGCTCAGATGGCCGAATACCTGACCGGCTCGCTCTGCCGCGATCTCGCGGCGGCGGCCAATGGCGCGATGGCCCGGCTGGCGGCGGGGATCCGGAAGTTACCCGATGCGGTCATCCACCACCCGGTCGATGCAAACATCATGTTCGTCTCGCTGCCCCGCGCAGTGCATCGCGCGGCACTGGCCGACGGGCCCGCCTATTTCATGGCACCGGAAGAGCTTGAGGCAGGGCCGGACAGCGAGCTGATCCCGACGCGGCTGGTGACGAATTGGGCCACGACCGATGCCGATATCGACCGGCTGCTCGTGCTCATGTCCGGGCCAGAAACGCCCGTATCGCCTGCGCCACAGGAACAGCATGCGTAATCGGCACCATGTGCCCTGCCCCTTCGATGACGACCGTTTCCGCGCGTCGCAATCGGCCCGCCAGCACGCGTAGGATCGCGGGCACGGAAGGCGGCGACACCGTCCCGCGGATCAGCAGAACCGGCAGATCCAGCGCCTCGAGCCCGCCGGGTTGAAGCAGCCCGGTCACATCGGCGTTCAGCGTGTGCCCCGCCCCTTCGATCAGGTGAATACGGCGGATCAGGTCACCCTGTTGGTCCTCTGACAGCGTCTCCCACGGCACACCGCTGCCCCAGACGCCCGAAAAGAGCCGCGCCGCCTCTGCCGCATTGCCAGCCGCCATCGCGGCGGCGAAGGGCGCATCCAGCGCATCCTGCATCGCCATCTCGGGGGCGTTCGTCGCTTTGAGCGCATCGTAGATGGGCGGCTCAATCAGCGTCAGGCTGCGGATCCGCTCCGGCGCCTCCGCCGCGGCGCGAAGCGCGCACGTCCCGCCAAAGGAATGCCCGATCAGGTCAATCGGGCCATCTGCATCCGCGAGAAAGTCGTGCAGGATCGCAACCATCGCCTCCTGAAACGGTCGGTCCCCGCGCCAGTGACCGCTTTGCCCATGCCCCGGTTGGTCCATCGCCGTAGTCGTCAGTAGATCGCCCACAGGCTCCAAAAGCCCGCGCAACGCACCGCTATGTGCGAGCGAACAGTGGACAGCCAATGCATTACGCGGGCCAAACCCGATCTCGCGCCAGAAGGTGGGATACCCGGCGCGCAGCCCGTGCGGCACTACAGATCGCCGCTTAGATAGGCGTCCAGATCATCCAGCCGGTCCTGGCCCCAGAACCGCTCATCGCTTTCCGCGACGATGTAGAACGGTGCACCGAAGGCTCCGCGCGACACCGCCTCTTCCAGGTTTGCGGCGTATTCCTCGGCCCCCGCCAGCATCCCGCTATCGGCAAGCGCCGGGTCAAAGCCCGCCTCTTCCAGGCAGGCACGGATCACGTCATCTGTGGCGATGTCTTTTTCATCGGCCCAGCAGCTGCGCCCATAGGCGTGCATCAGCTTGCCCAGATCACCCCCGCCCGCCTTTTGCGCCGCGATCAGCGCATAGGCCGCCGGAGCCGGATTGGTGGGCCAATGGGCCGGGGCGAGGTTGAATGCCAGACCATTCTTTTTGGCCTGGCGGCGCAGCTCTTGCGCGCGGTATTCCTGGCGCGCCGGGTGCCGATCCTTGGGCGGAACACCCCCGGTTCGCCCAAACAGCGCGATCACATCAAGCGGCTTATAGGTCACCGTTGCGCCGTGCTTTTCAGCAATAGCCTCAAACCGTGTGCCCGCCAAATAGGTAAAGGGCGATATCGTGGCAAAGAAGTAATCTATATGGGCCATTTCGCGCCCTCCCAGGCTTGCAGAGTTTGCGCGACCCTAGACGCGTGCTAAGCGGTGTCAACGTCACGAATCCGTCATATCAGACGCGCCAGAGGACATTCTGCCAGATGCCCCACCAGCCAGATCCCAAACTTATCGCAGGCAATTCAAACAAGACCCTCGCGACCTCTGTCGCACGCCGCATGGCGATGCATCGCGGGGTCCGAACGGGCCTTGTCGATGCCCGGGTGGAACGCTTCAACGACGCCGAAATCTTTGTCGAAGTGTTCGAGAATGTGCGCGGCGAGGACATGTTCATCATCCAGTCGACGTCGAACCCGGCCAACGACAATCTGATGGAACTGCTGATCATGACCGACGCCTTGCGCCGATCCTCAGCGGCGCGGATTACCGCCGTGATCCCCTACTTCGGCTATGCCCGCCAGGACCGTCGCACAAAGGCGCGCACGCCGATTACCGCCAAGATGGTGGCCAACATGATGGTCAGCGCCGGGATCGAACGGGTGCTGACGATGGATCTGCACGCCGCCCAGATCCAGGGGTTCTTCGATATCCCGGTGGACAACCTCTATGCCTCGCCGGTCTTCGCGCTCGACATCCAGCACCAGTTCAAAGACCCCAAGAAGGTCACTGTGGTCTCGCCGGACGTGGGCGGTGTGACCCGCGCGCGCGAGCTTGCACAGCGGATCGGGTGCGCCCTGGCCATCGTCGACAAGCGGCGCGAAAAGCCCGGCGAAGTGGCCGAGATGACGGTGATCGGGGATGTCAGAAAGCAGACGTGCATTATCGTCGACGACATCTGCGACACAGCGGGGACGCTGTGCAAAGCAGCCGACGTCCTGATCGAAAACGGCGCGAAAGAGGTACACTCCTACATCACGCACGGTGTTCTCTCCGGTCCGGCGGTTGAGCGGATCACCAACTCGGCGATGAAAAGCCTTGTGATCACGGATTCGATCGAACCCACGGCAGCGATCAAGCAGGCGCCGAATATCCGGATCGTGCCCACAGCGCCGATGTTCGCACAGGCCATCCTAAACATTTGGAACGGGACAAGCGTGTCTTCCCTGTTCGATCCCGCCACGCTCGAACCGATTTACGAGGGCATGTATATGAACGCCTGACCGTGGCCTTCGCCCGAAACGAAAACGGCGCCTCACGCGAGGCGCCGTTTCTGTTTTTTGCGATGGCAGACGATCAGGCGAGGTCAAGCTCCATAACCTTGGTCCACGCCTTGGCGAAATCCGCCACGAACTTGGCCTTGCCATCGTCGGACCCGTAGACCTCAGCCAGCGCGCGCAGTTGCGAGTGCGAGCCAAAGATCAGATCGACCGACGTGCCGGTCCACTTGATCGCACCCGTGCTGCGGTCGCGCCCCTCGAACACGTCGTCTTCGCCCTCCTTCGGCGTCCAGACGATGCCCATGTCCAGCAGGTTGGCAAAGAAGTCGTTCGACAGCGTGCCGGGCTGATCGGTGAACACACCATGGCTGGCCCCCTCGGCATTGGCATCCAGCGTCCGCATGCCACCCACCAGCGCCGTCATCTCGGGCGCCGTTAGCGTCATCAGGTTCGCCCTGTCGATCAGATGCTCGGTTGGCGTCCGCACCGCGTTGGGGGCAATATAGTTGCGGAACCCGTCGGCGCGCGGCTCGAGCACTGCAAAGCTGTCCACATCGGTCAGCTCTTGCGTCGTGTCGTTACGACCCGGGGTGAAAGCAACCTCGATGCTGTGGCCACCCGCCTTGGCCGCGGCCTCGACCGCTGCCGTGCCAGCCAGGACGATCAGGTCGGCCAACGACACCTTTTTCCCGGCAGGTGCCGAGGCATTGAAGTCCGACTGGATGCCTTCCAGCGTTCCGATCACGTCCGACAGCTCCGCCGGCATGTTGATCGCCCAGTCCTTTTGCGGCGCAAGGCGAATGCGGGCACCGTTGGCCCCGCCGCGCATGTCAGAACCGCGATAGGTCGCCGCCGAGGCCCAAGCCGTCCGCACCAGCTGGGAAATGGTCAGACCCGAGGCAAGCACCTTTTCCTTCAGCGCGGCAATATCTGCGGCGTCGATGACAGTGTAATCGACCGCTGGGATCGGATCCTGCCAGAGCTGCGGCTCGGAAGGAACCAGCGGGCCAAGGCCACGCTCGTAGGGGCCCATGTCGCGGTGGGTCAGCTTGAACCACGCACGCGCAAAGGCATCGGCGAACTGGTCGGGGTTCTCGTGGAAGCGGCGCGAGATTTTCTCATATGCCGGATCCATCCGCATCGACAGGTCAGTGGTCGCCATCATGATCGGCACCGTGTCGCCCGAACCATCGACCTGCGGCGCGTGGTCCGCGGTCGCAAGTTCTTTGGCCCGCCACTGGTTCGCACCCGCGGGGCTTTTGGTCAGCTCCCACTCGTACCCAAAAAGCACGTCGAAATAGCTGTTGTCCCACTGCGTCGGTGTCGGCGTCCACGGGCCCTCAAGCCCGCTTGTGATCGCGTCCTTGCCCACGCCGCTGGCATGCGTGCTGTGCCACCCAAGGCCCTGCGCCTCGATCGGAGCGCCTTCCGGCTCGCGCCCCACAAGGCCGGCATCGCCTGCGCCGTGGGTTTTGCCAAAGGTGTGGCCCCCGGCGATCAGCGCAACAGTTTCCTCGTCGTTCATCGCCATCCGCCCAAACGTCTCGCGGATATCATGCGCCGCGGCCAACGGATCAGGTGTGCCATTCGGACCTTCGGGATTCACATAGATCAGGCCCATCTGCACCGCACCCAACGGATCGGCCAACTCGCGATCACCGCTGTAGCGCTGGTCGCCCAACCACTCTGTTTCCGGGCCCCAATAGACGTCTTCCTCGGGCTCCCAAAAATCGGCGCGGCCGCCAGCGAAGCCAAAAGTCTTAAAGCCCATCGATTCTAGCGCCACGTTCCCGGCGAGGATCATCAAGTCCGCCCAGGAAATCTTTCGCCCGTACTTCTGCTTGATCGGCCACAAGAGACGGCGCGCCTTGTCGAGGTTACCGTTATCTGGCCAGCTGTTGAGGGGGGCAAACCGCTGTTGCCCTGTCCCGCCGCCGCCCCGGCCATCGTGGATGCGGTAGGTCCCCGCGCTGTGCCAGGCCATGCGGATAAAGAACGGGCCGTAGTGCCCGTAATCCGCCGGCCACCAGTCCTGGCTGTCGGTCATCAGGGCATGGAGATCGGCGACCAGCGCGTCGAGGTCGAGCGACTTGAATTCCTCGGCATAGTCGAAATCCGCCTCCATCGGGTCGGACAGATCCGAGAACTGATGCAGCGACTTCAGCGACAGCTGGCTGGGCCACCATTGCTGAATGTTTGCACCGTGCATAAACGGGCATTTTCCTGAGTTTGCGGGTGGAGTTCCGTCCATCATCTGACCTCCGAGAATGGCGTTGGGCTGTTTCCGGGCGCGCGCCGCGGGCGCGCTCGACGCCTGCTTACCAAAATGCAATCATTTGAAAAAGTTGATTGTACTGATTGTCATGATAATAATTTCTTATGATAAACTTCACGCTCAAACAGCTCCGCTACTTCGAAGCACTTGCGCAGCATGGCCATTTTGGGCGCGCTGCCGATGCCTGCGCGATCTCGCAACCGGCCTTGTCGATGCAGATCAAGGAGTTGGAGGAAAGTGTCGGTTCGGGTCTGTTCGACCGCAGCGCGCGAAGCGTCCGGCTGACCGGGTTTGGAGAAGAGTTTGCCGCACGCGCACAGGACGTCCTGCGGGCCGCCGACGCGTTGGGAGAGCTTGCGCGCGCCTCGCGCGACGGGTTTGTCGGACGGCTGCGGTTGGGCGTGATTCCCACG
This sequence comes from Pseudomonadota bacterium, assembly GCA_039193455.1. GTDB lineage: Bacteria > Pseudomonadota > Alphaproteobacteria > Rhodobacterales > Rhodobacteraceae > JBCBGF01. Next base: position 17,855 of record JBCCWO010000036.1, on the reverse strand, counting down.
GTCGCGCCGTACCTCTTGCCCCGGATCATCGCCGACGTCACGCGCAGCTTTCCGGGGCTGGACCTCCAAGTGCGCGAAACGATGACGCCGCGGCTGTTGGAAGAACTGAACGACGGGCGGCTCGACACCGCGATTGTCGCGCTGCCGGTGTCGGAACCCACCTTTTCGGAAGTGGCGCTGTTTGACGAGCGCTTCGTGCTGGTTCGCCATGTCGAGGATGCGGATGCGCCGGTGCCAGATGGCGCCGCACTTCGCGAAATGCGGCTGCTGCTGCTGGAGGAGGGGCACTGTTTTCGCGATCAGGCGCTGGCCTTTTGCAGCATGCAATCGGCGCTGTCGCGCGACGGGCTTGATGGCAGCTCGTTGTCGACGCTGGTGCAGATGGTCGGCGCGGGCATCGGGGTGACGCTGATCCCCGAAATGGCCGTTCCGGTGGAAACCCGCTCTGCCCCGGTCGCGATTGATCGCTTTGAGGCACCCGAACCGCGCCGAACGGTTGGGATGATCTGGCGCCGTGCGAGCCCGCTAGAGCCGCAATTGCGCGCGCTGTCCGATGTGGTGCGCGGTGCCGGGCAAGCGCTGTACCAGCGCTGGGCCAACAAACAAAAAACGCGCACCGAGGCGCGCGTTTCCTAGTCGGTATGGGCAGGGTCCTACCCGGCGCTTACACCAATGGCGGCGCCAACCGCCTGCAAATCCGCCACAAGCTTGGCCGCCGCATCCGCGCCATCAGGCGCTGCACGTTCCTGTGCGGCCTTCGCCTCGGTCACCAGCGCGCCAAGATACTCAGACGTCACCTCGGCCTTCGGCAGGGCAGCCTCGGCCAGAACGGTCGCGCCTTCGGCGCTGATCTCGGCGAACCCGCCGGTGACCATGAACTCTTGCTCGCCACCCGAGGTTTCAGCAACCAGCAGCCCGGGCCGCAGTGTCGTGATCGTCGGCGCATGATCGGCCATCACCGTCATGTCGCCTTCCGATCCCGGGATGCGCACCGCGGTGGCCTCAAGCGAGGCCAGCCGCCGCTCGGGCGAGACCAGATCGAATTGCATCGTATCGGCCATGGCCCCTCCTTAAGCGGCTTCCGCCGCCATGCGTTCGGCTTTGGCGATCACCTCGTCGATGCCGCCAACCATGTAGAAGGCGCCTTCGGGCAGGTGGTCGTATTCGCCGGCCACAACAGCCTTGAACGAGGCAATCGTGTCTTCCAGCGGCACCTGAACACCGTCCGAGCCGGTGAACACCTTGGCCACGTCGAAGGGCTGGCTGAGGAAACGCTGGATCTTGCGCGCACGTGCCACGGTCAGCTTGTCCTCTTCCGACAGTTCGTCCATCCCGAGGATCGCAATGATGTCTTGCAGCGACTTGTAGCGTTGGAGGATCCCCTGCACGTCACGGGCAACCCCATAGTGCTCTTCGCCCACAACCGCTGGGTCCAAGAGACGCGACGAGCTGTCGAGCGGGTCCACCGCCGGATAGATGCCCAGTTCCGAGATTGCACGCGACAACACGGTCGTGGCGTCGAGGTGGGCAAAGGTCGTGGCCGGTGCGGGGTCGGTCAGGTCGTCCGCAGGCACATACACGGCCTGGATCGAGGTGATCGATCCGCCTTTGGTTGAGGTAATGCGTTCCTGCATCGCGCCCATGTCGGTCGCGAGCGTCGGCTGATAGCCCACAGCGGACGGGATCCGGCCCAAAAGCGCCGACACCTCAGAGCCTGCTTGGGTAAAGCGGAAGATGTTGTCGACGAAGAACAACACGTCCGTCCCCGACTGGTCGCGGAACTGTTCCGCCAGCGTCAGGCCGGTCAGCGCCACGCGGGCACGCGCCCCCGGAGGCTCGTTCATCTGGCCGTAAACCAGTGCCACCTGGCTGTCTTCCAGGTTTTCGGGCTTGATCACGTTGGATTCGATCATCTCGTGATAAAGGTCGTTGCCTTCACGGGTCCGCTCGCCGACCCCTGCAAACACCGAGAAGCCCGAGTGCACCTTGGCGATGTTGTTGATCAGTTCCATGATCAGAACCGTCTTGCCCACACCGGCACCACCGAAGAGGCCGATCTTGCCGCCCTTGGCATAGGGGGCCAGCAGGTCCACAACCTTGATGCCGGTGACGAGGATTTCCGATTCCGTAGCTTGCTCGGCAAATTCCGGTGCGGGCTGGTGGATCGCCCGCTTTTCCTCGGCATTCACCGGCTCACCTTCGTCCACCGGTTCACCGATCACGTTCAGGATCCGGCCCAGCGTTGCATTGCCCACGGGCACCATGATCGGACCGGCAGTGTCGGTCACTTCCTGGCCGCGCACGAGCCCCTCGGACGCATCCATAGCGATGGTGCGGACCGTGTTTTCCCCAAGGTGCTGGGCCACTTCGAGGACCAGACGCTTGCCGTTGTTGTCGGTTTCCAGGGCGTTCAGAATTTCGGGCAGGTGATCGTCGAACTGAACGTCGACAACGGCGCCGATGACCTGGGTCACTTTGCCTTTTGCGTTTGCCATCTTGTGTCTCCGGTTCTCTTAGAGCGCCTCGGCGCCCGAAATAATTTCAATCAGCTCGTTTGTGATCACGGCCTGGCGCGAGCGGTTGAACTGGATCGTCAACCGGTCGATCATCTCGCCCGCGTTACGCGTCGCGTTGTCCATCGCGCTCATCCGGGCGCCTTGCTCGGACGCTGCGTTCTCAAGCAGCGCGGCGAAGACCTGCGTTGCGACACCGCGCGGCAGCAGGTCAGCGAGGATGCCCTCTTCGCTCGGCTCGTAATCGTACAGCGTGCTCTCACCAGCCTCTTCCGGCGCGTCGAAATCGGCGGGGATCACCTGCTGTGCGGTGGGCACCTGGCTGATCACCGATTCAAAGCGGTTGTAGAAGATCGTGGCGACGTCGAACTCACCCTCATCGAACCGGGTCAGAAGACCTTTGGCGATATCAGCCGCGTTGGCATAGCCGATTTTTTTCACCTCGGTCAGATCGACGTGGTGGATGAAGTGATCGCTAAGGTCGCGCTTGAGCTGTTCACGGCCCTTCTTGCCAACGGTGATGATCTTCACCGTCTTGCCCGCGGCGAGCAACTCTTCGGCTTTGGCCCGCGCAAGACGCGCGATTGACGAGTTGAAGGCGCCGCACAGGCCACGCTCTGCCGTCATAACGACCAGCAAATGCACCTTGTCATCGCCGGAACCGGCCAGCAGGCGCGGGGCGCTGTCGCTGTCGCCAACGGACGCGGCCAACTGACCAAGCACGGCGTTAAAGCGTTCGGTGTAGGGGCGTGCTTGTTCGGCGGCATCCTGGGCGCGCCGCAGTTTTGCGGCCGCCACCATCTGCATCGCCTTGGTGATCTTGCGCGTCGACTTGACGCTCTCGATCCTGTTTTTCAGGTCCTTAAGGCTTGGCATGGCAGGTGTCCCTCAGCCCCGATCAGGAAAAGCCGCCGGAGAACTCATCCAGCGCGGCTTTGAGTTTGTCTGCCAGTTCGTCCTTCACCTTTCGGTCGTTGTTGGTGATGTCGTCCAACAAGTCCTGATGGCGGTTGCGCAAGTGGTTGAGCATGCCGGCTTCAAACCGGCCCACATCATTGACATCCACCTTGTCGAGATACCCGTTCGTCCCCGCAAAGATCACGCATACGATCTCGGCGTTGGTCAACGGTGAATACTGCGGCTGCTTCATCAGCTCCGTCAGGCGCGCACCACGGTTCAGCAGCTGCTGGGTTGCGGCATCAAGGTCCGAGCCGAACTGCGCAAAGGCCGCCATCTCACGATACTGCGCGAGCGACAGCTTCACCGGGCCCGCAACAGACGACATCGCCTTGGTTTGTGCTGACGACCCCACTCGGGACACCGACAGACCGGTGTTCACCGCAGGCCGAATGCCCTGGTAGAACAGTTCGGTTTCAAGGAAGATCTGGCCATCGGTGATCGAAATCACGTTGGTGGGAATAAACGCCGACACGTCGCCACCCTGGGTTTCGATGATCGGCAAGGCCGTCAACGACCCCGCGCCGTTATCCTCGTTCAGCTTTGCCGAACGCTCCAGAAGGCGCGAGTGCAGATAGAACACGTCGCCCGGATACGCTTCACGCCCCGGCGGACGGCGCAGCAGGAGCGACATCTGACGATAGGCCACGGCCTGCTTCGACAGGTCATCGTAGATAATCAGCGCGTGGCGGCCATTGTCGCGGAAGTATTCCGCCATCGCCGTCGCCGCGTAGGGCGCGAGGAACTGCATCGGCGCGGGTTCCGAGGCGGTCGCAGCGACCACAACCGAATACTCAATGGCGCCCGACTCTTCGAGCTTCTTCACAAGCTGTGCGACGGTCGAACGCTTCTGCCCCACGGCAACATAGATGCAGTAGAGCTTCTTGCTCTCATCATCGCCCGCGGCGTCGTTGTACGATTTCTGGTTCAGGATCGTGTCCAGCGCCACGGCGGTCTTGCCGGTTTGGCGGTCACCGATGATCAGTTCGCGCTGGCCCCGGCCGATCGGGATCATCGCGTCCACAGACTTCAGGCCGGTCGCCATTGGTTCATGCACCGATTTGCGCGGGATGATGCCCGGGGCTTTCACGTCGGCCACCCGGCGCTCGCCCGCGTTGATCGGGCCCTTGCCGTCCACCGGATTGCCCAGCGCGTCGACCACGCGGCCCAGCAGAGCGTCGCCCGCGGGCACGTCCACGATCGCGTTCGTGCGCTTGACGGTATCGCCTTCTTTAATGTCGCGGTCGGTGCCGAAGATCACGACGCCGACGTTGTCGGTTTCAAGGTTCAGCGCCATCCCCTGGATACCACCAGGGAATTCCACCATCTCGCCGGCCTGAACATTGTCGAGGCCATAGACACGCGCGATCCCGTCGCCCACCGACAGCACGCGGCCCACTTCGGCGACCTCGGCCTCCTGGCCAAAGTTCTTGATCTGGTCCTTCAGGATCGCAGAAATTTCGGCTGCCTGGATTGCCATTTATCCGACCTCTTTCATGGTGTTCTGGAGTGCGGCGAGCTTGGACCGGATCGATGTGTCGATCATCTGCGAGCCGACTTTTACGACAAGGCCGCCAATGAGGCTTTCATCGACGGCCATATTGATTTTGACATCTTTGCCCACGCGGGCTTTCAGAGTGTCTGCGAGTTTTGCCTGCTGGGCGTCGCTTAGCGCCGCCGCTGCCGTGACCTCGGCGGTCACCTCGCCCTTATGCTCGGCGATCAGACGGCTGAGCTCGGCAAGAAGCTGCGGCAGGACAAACAGGCGACGCTTGGACGCCATCAGCGCAAGGGTGTTCGACACGATGCCGCTGAGGCCCATTTTGCTGGCAAGCTCGGTGACCGCGCTTGCCTGCTCATCCCGGCTATAGACGGGGGACTGGATCAGCGCACGAAAATCGGCGCTGTCTGCAATCGCCGCGTCCAGAGCGCCAATGTCGCTTTCCAGAGCCGGCAGCGCCGTGTCTTCCTGAGCCAGTTCAAAAATAGCAGTCGCGTAACGTGCGGCGATGCCGGTCGAAATCGAAGCTGGTTCGGACACGTCCACCCTTTCGATGTCTTGATCCCAACGCAGCGCCGTAGGGGACACTTTGTGGGACATAGTTGGACCCGCCAGAACGGCGGACCGTGAAATCAGCGTGGATGTAACAGACGTGTCAGAACCCCGCAACCGCCTTACCAGCACATTAACGGGTCCGAAAATCAATATATTACATATAGTTAACAGCGATGCGACGGAAAGCGCAATTTATGTGCGCTGAAAATTAACCTGATTCCGGTAGGCGGCACGATTCCTGCGCAATTAAACCGGTTTCGGCGCTGGCTGGGCGATCCCGTCGAGCACCCGTAGCGGCTTGCGCACCGCCTCGGGCAAACCGCGCCGGGGTGGGGCGGGCACTTGTTTGACGACCTCGCTGATCAGAACCCCACCCGCGATGCCGTTCGAGACGCGACGCCCGACCTTTTCCCACATTGCGCCGGTTTTCATCCAGAAAGGCTTCTTCGACGGTGGTTGGAACAGCGCGGCCATGTGGCGCCGCGGCTCAAAATCATGACTTTTGAGCTGGTTTTCGAGCTGAACCAACGAATACGGGCGCCCAAACCCGAAAGGGGTCGCATCGCGCCGCGCCCAAAGACCTGCACGGTTCGGTACGATGAACAGTGCCCGGCCCTGCGGTGCGAGGACGCGATAGCATTCCTCCAGCACGGCAAAGGGATCTTCGCTTGTCTCTAGCCCGTGCATCAGCACCAGCCGGTCGGCGCTGCCGGATTCGAGCGGCCAGAGCGTTTCATGGCACAGCACGGACAGGTTCGGCCCGCCCTGTGGCCAGGGCATTACCCCCTGTTGTCCGGGCATCAGCGCGATCACGCGCTCTGCCTCGCCCAGAAACGGGCGCAACAGCGGTACTGCAAAGCCAAAGCCCACGACAGACAGGCCGCCGGTATCCGGCCAGCAGGTGCGCACCTGATCGCGAATGGCCCGTTGCGCAGCGCGCCCAAGGCCGGTCCGGTAGTAGAAGCTTCTCAAGTCGAGCACGTCGAGGTGCATTGCAGACAGCCCAGTGTTCGGCGAGAGTTAACGCACCATACCGCAGAGAGTGGGAAACGCCATGCCCCTTGAGATTGTTACGGTTCCCTGCCGCACCGACAATTACGCTTTCTTGCTCCACGATCCCGATGCGGGGCAGACAGCCCTGATCGACGCCTGCGAAGCGGCCCCGATCGAGGCCGCCCTGGACGCGCGCGGATGGGGTTTGGACGAAGTATGGCTAACCCACCACCATGGCGACCATGTTGAAGGCCTGGACGCGCTACGCGTGCACCACGAGTGCACGGTCACTGGCGCTGGTGCCGACGCGTATCGTCTGCCGCCGCTTGACCACGAGGTGGCAGAGGGCAGCCCGATGCAGTTTGCGGGCCATGAGGTGCAGGTGATCGACGTGTCTGGTCATACGGTGGGCCACATTGCCTTCTATCTGCCGGGGGCGGCTGCGGCGTTTACCGGTGACAGCCTTATGGCCTGCGGCTGCGGGCGGGTGTTCGAGGGCACGATGGCGCAGATGTGGGCGTCGCTGTCCAAGCTGGCCGCGCTGCCACCCAACACCATGATCTTCTCGGGCCATGAATATACCGCAGCCAACGCAAAATTCGCAGCAACCATTGAACCCGACAATCCAGACCTTATCTCCCGCATCCGGACAATCGAAGAGATGCGCGGCAAGGGTGCCGCAACCGTCCCGACATCGCTGGCCCTTGAACAGACGACGAACCCGTTTCTGCGCGCGTCCGAACCGGGTGTGAAAGCAGGCATTGGGATGGCGGGGGCCCCTGATGTCGAGGTGTTCGCCGAAATCCGTCGGCGCAAGGACGCATTCTGAGCACGCCAATTTTTGCGCCAGAATTGCGGACCAAATCCATCAACGCGTAAAATGTGAGCGCGTTTGACCAAAAAAGTCTTGAAGCTTCGGAAAGATCACCGAACTTTAATACCAAGAGGCCACGGTCTGGCGGGCCCTCGCACCCTCCCGGCCCAAGTAGAGGAGCACAACGCGTGCCTTCATTTTCGAATACGCTTGAGCAAGCCATCCACGCAGCTTTGGCCCTGGCCAATGCACGCCGTCACGAACTGGCGACGCTCGAGCATCTGCTGCTGGCACTGATCGACGAACCGGACGCGGCCAAGGTGATGCAGGCCTGCTCGGTCGATCTTGAGGCGCTCAAGAAGACGTTGCTGGAATTCATCGAGGATGACCTGTCGACACTGGTCACCGATGTGGAGGGGTCCGAAGCGGTGCCCACCGCAGCGTTCCAGCGCGTCATCCAGCGTGCGGCGATCCATGTGCAATCGTCGGGACGCACAGAGGTGACCGGGGCGAATGTGCTCGTGGCCATCTTTGCCGAGCGGGAATCGAATGCGGCGTACTTCCTGCAAGAGCAGGAGATGACGCGCTACGACGCGGTTAACTTCATCGCGCACGGCGTGGCCAAGGACCCAAGCTTTGGCGAGGCGCGGCCCGTCCAGGGCGCGACTGATTTCGAGGAAGAGGCGCAGAACCAGCCCGAGGATGAAGGCAAGGAGTCTGCGCTGGCTAAATACTGCGTGGATCTTAACGCCAAGGCGCGCAAGGGCGATGTCGACCCGCTGATCGGGCGCGAACATGAAGTCGAGCGGTGCGTGCAGGTGCTTTGCCGGCGCCGCAAGAACAACCCGCTTCTGGTGGGCGACCCCGGCGTGGGCAAGACCGCCATCGCCGAAGGGCTGGCCCGCAAGATCGTGGGCGACGAGGTGCCCGAGGTTTTGGCTGGCGCCACGATCTATTCACTGGACATGGGCGCGCTTTTGGCGGGAACCCGCTATCGCGGCGACTTCGAGGAACGCTTGAAGGCGGTTGTCTCCGAACTGGAAGAGCATCCCGACGCGGTTCTGTTTATCGATGAGATTCACACGGTGATTGGCGCAGGTGCGACCTCAGGTGGTGCCATGGACGCCTCGAACCTCCTGAAGCCCGCGCTCCAGGGCGGCAAGCTGCGGTGCATGGGCTCCACCACGTACAAGGAGTTCCGTCAGCACTTTGAGAAGGACCGCGCGCTCAGCCGCCGGTTCCAGAAAATCGACGTGAACGAGCCGACGGTCGAGGACAGCGTCAAGATCCTGAAGGGCCTAAAGCCCTATTTCGAGACGCATCACGACATCAAGTACACCTCGGACGCGATCAAGACGGCCGTGGAACTGTCGGCGCGGTACATCAATGACCGCAAACTGCCCGACAAAGCCATCGACGTGATTGATGAGGCCGGGGCCGCGCAGCATCTGGTTGCGGAATCCAAGCGCCGCAAAACCATAGGCGCGAAAGAGATCGAGGCCGTGGTGGCCAAGATCGCGCGGATCCCGCCAAAGAATGTCTCCAAGGACGATGCCGAGGTTCTCAAGGATCTTGAGGCGACGCTCAAGCGTGTGGTCTTTGGCCAGGACAACGCCATCGAGGCGCTGTCATCGGCGATCAAACTGGCCCGTGCGGGCCTGCGCGAGCCCGAAAAACCCATCGGTAACTACCTCTTCGCCGGCCCGACCGGTGTCGGCAAGACCGAGGTGGCCAAACAGCTGTCCGATACGCTGGGCGTGGAGCTCCTGCGCTTCGACATGTCGGAATACATGGAGAAACACGCCGTCAGCCGCCTGATCGGAGCGCCTCCGGGCTATGTGGGCTTTGACCAGGGTGGCCTTCTGACCGACGGGGTCGATCAGCACCCGCACTGCGTGCTGCTGCTGGATGAGATCGAAAAGGCGCATCCGGATGTCTACAACATCCTGTTGCAGGTGATGGATCACGGGAAACTCACCGACCATAACGGTCGCCAGGTGGATTTCCGCAACGTGATCCTGATCATGACCTCGAACGCAGGGGCCGCCGAACAGGCCAAGGAAGCCATCGGGTTCGGCCGCGAACGGCGCGAGGGTGAAGATACCGCCGCGATTGAGCGGACGTTCACGCCGGAATTCCGCAACCGTCTGGACGCGGTGATCAGCTTTGCCCCGCTTGGCAAGGACACGATCCTGCAGGTGGTCGAAAAGTTCGTGCTGCAACTCGAAGCCCAGCTTCTGGATCGCAACGTCACCATCGAACTGACCAAACCGGCCGCCGAGTGGCTGGGCGACAAGGGCTATGATGACAAGATGGGCGCGCGCCCGCTGGGCCGTGTGATCCAGGAACACATCAAGAAGCCGCTGGCCGAGGAACTGCTGTTCGGCAAGCTCGCCAAGGGCGGTGTGGTCAAGGTTGGCGTCAAGAACGGCGAGATTGATCTGCGGATCGAACCGCCCGAGGCGCGGCGGCTCTCATCGAAGAAGCCACCGCTGCTAACCGCCGATTGAGATTAGAGAAACCCCCGCCTTGTGCGGGGGTTTTCATTTGGGCACGCGTAGTTCGGCCCTACCCGCCGTACTTTCTAGGCAAGACGATCAGCGCTCAGTCAGCTTCAGCTCGATCCGCCGGTTTTGTGCGAGCGCCTGGGGCGTGCCAGCCGGGTTCACCGGGCGATACTCCCCAAAGCCAGCCGCTAACAGCCGGTTCGGCGGGAACCCGAGTTCCTCGGTCATGAATCGCACCACCGACAGCGCGCGGGCCTGGCTCAGCTCCCAGTTGTCGGCAAACTCCGCGCCGGGTTGTAAGGGGATGTTGTCCGTGTGCCCGTCCACCCGCAGGATCCAGTCGAGGCCTTGCGGGATCTCACCCGCCACCCCCAAGAGAATTTGCGACACGCTTGTGATCTGGTTGCGCCCGGCCGGGGCCAGATCGGCAGAGGCGCTTTCAAACAGCACCTCGGATGAGAACAGGAACCGATCGCCCACGATCTCGATGCCCTGCACATCGCCCAGCACCGCGCGCAATTCGCCGAAAAACTCGGACCGGTACTGCTCCAGGTCCTGCGCTTCGGCCTCAAGCAGCCGGGCCTCCTCTTCCAGGCGCAGGCGCTCGGCCTCTTCCAGCTCAGCCCTCCGTCGCTGTTCCGCTGCTGCCCGGGCAAGCGCGGTGTTAAGCTGGGATCCCAGCGCTTCGATCTGGACCTGAGATTCCTGATCGCGGGCGTTCCCCTCATCAATCACCGCTTGAAGCGAACTGAGTTGGGTGCGCAGTTCGGTCAGCTGCTGGTTGAGCAACGCAATGCGGCGCAGACCCTCGGCTGATTTCGCCTCTTCTGCTTCCAGCGCCTCGTTCGCCACCGCCAAAAGCGCGGCGCGTTCTTCGGCCTCGGTCAACTGACGACCCGCGTTTTCTGCCGCCGCCTCCTCTGCTGCCTGGGCCGCCGCCAATAGCGTCAGCGTCTCCTCCGCCTGGCGGCGTTCCTCTTCCAGGGCGAGGGTCATTGCCGTCAGTTCCGCGTCAGCATTGGCCAGCCGCTCGCGCAGCGCCTCGGCGGCCGCGGCATCAACAAGGCGCGCCGCCTCAACCTCGGACAGCGCCAGCTCTGTCGCTTCCGCCTCGGCCTGCAGGTCGGCTGTCAGGGCCTCCAAGGCTTCACGCCGCGCCGCCGCCAGCCGGGCTTCCTCGGCCTGCACGTCGATTTCGTCGCGAGCCTGCGCAAGCGCCAATTGCAGCGCCTCTTGATCGCTGATCAGCCGCGATTGCGCATCCTCCAACTCGGCAACCGTGGCCGTCAGACGGGCGCCTTCATCACGCGCGGCGTCGCGTTCGGCCAGCGCTGTATCCCGCTCGCCCAGCGCGGTATCGCGTTGGGACAACAGCGTGGCCACCTGCGCCTCAAACGATGTGATCTGCGCCGCGTTGTCGGCAAGCTGTGCCTCTTGCGCGGCAATCTGATTGCTGAGTGTCGCGATCAGCGTGGCCTGTGTCTCAGCCTGGGTCCGCGCGGCATCTAGGTTGGCCGACAGCTGCGCCGATTCATCCTCGAGATTTGCGACCCGCTGTTGTTCAAGCCCGAGGGCCTGCGCGAGAGTCGTAACCTCACCGGCCAGCTCGTCCAGCTCGCTTTCCTGACCGGTGATCGTTTCTTGCAGCGCGTATTGCAGAATCATGAAGATCGTGAGCACGAACATCAGCACCAACAGCAGCGCCGTCATCGCATCCACGAAACCGGGCCAGATCGAGCCCGACATGCGTTGCACGGATCTGCGGGTCAGCGCCATGGCTTAACCCTGCCCGCGGCCCAGCGCTTCGACGGCCCGCGTCAGTTGGTTAATCTCGGTCCGCAGATCGCCCAGCATCTCTTGCCGACCTGCCGTCAACTCTTCGAGAATACGCAAAAGCTGCACATCCATCGACCTCAGGCGCATGCGCGCCTCGGTATCGGGCTCACCCGAGGTCGTCACCGCGGTCCCCTGCCCGGCCTGCGACTCGAGCAGTTGGATCATCCGCTCCTGCCCCGCCGCGATGCGCGCCAGGGATTTGTCCTGTCCGCCTTCCGGGCCGCCCCGGGCCAATGCCTCGACAGAGTCCACAAGCGCTGCAATCCGGGCGTCGATGGCATGGCGGCTGGCATCCGAGCTTTCATAGAGCGTCTTCAGCCCGTCCATCTGCTCGGCCATGTGATCCAGCACCGCCGAAGTGGCGCCCATATCCGCGCCAATTTCCCCGTCACCTTCACCGGTGGAAAATCCGACGCGGGTGATTGTGGACAGCCAGTCCTCGAGTTCGCGGTAGAACCGGTTCTGGCCATGGCTCGCAAAGAGCTCAAGCAGGCCCACGACAAGCGAACCCGCAAGCCCCAGAAGGGATGACGCAAAGGCCACGCCCATCCCGCCCAGTTGCGCCTCAAGCCCGGTCATCAGGCGCGAAAAGACCTCGACCCCGCCTTCGTTTTCCGATGGGGCCAGGCTGCGGATCGTATCGACGACCGCGGGAACGGTCGTCGCCAAGCCATAGAACGTGCCCAGAAGGCCCAGGAAAATCAGTAGGTTGACGATGTAGCGCGTGATATCGCGCGCCTCATCGATACGCGTCGCAACGGAATCGAGGATCGACCGCGCCGAAGTTGAGCCGATTTGCATCCGCGCCCCCCGGCTTCGCAAAAGCGCCGCCAGCGAGGCCAGCAGCCGCGGTGCGCGGGTGAATTGATGGCCGGGTCGCTCGAGGGCGAACCCCTCGATCCAGATCACCGAGCTGATCAGCTGAAAGACCTGCCAGAAACAGGCAAAGACCCCGATGACGAAGACAAAGCCAATGAAGCCGTTGAGGTAAGGGTTCGCCAGAAAGACCGGCGCGACCCTGGGATAGGCGATGTAAGCCCCCGCCCCCACGAGGATCAGAACAAGCACCATCAGAACAATCTGACGGATCGGTTGTGCAAACTGTGGCTCGGCCTCGCGGTCCAGTCGGTCCCGTCGGTCCATCAAAGGGAGGTCCTGACGCTGGTTATTCTTGGCCGCAAGATAGGCGAGGCGGGCCCTGCTGCCAACATCGAAATCAAATCAGGCATTTGCGGTGATTGCCTTCACCCGGCGCGCCAGCCAGCTCAGCTCTTCATCCGCGATGCCAAGCTCTTCCAGATGGGCGACGGTGTTGAACAGATACTCGGTGTTTGGCCCACGTCCGCCAACCGCTGTCGCGATGATCCCCGCCTGCGTCTCAAGGTCGAGGGTACCACAATACTGAACATGCGCCGTATCGACGACATAGGTCGTCGCGGGCACTTGCTGCCCGTCCTCCAACTGAACGGTCACATCCACCTCAAGGTAGGCCGACGAAATCAACTCACGCTCGCGCAGGTAGTCCATGGTCTCGGCCTCGGCGCCTGCGGTCACGCGAAGGGCCAACCCTTCGCAAGCGGCGCCGGGATGTGGATCAAGCGCCAGGACAAGGCCGGGGTCCGCCGCGGTCCCGCGGTGGTGGATTGAGCGCATGCAGAAGCTTCGGGCATAATCCCTGAGCCGCGCGATGCTGCGCATGTCGTAGGGAAAGCCCGGGTTCCACATCAGCGATCCATAGCCGAAAATCCACAAAGGGCGGTGCGTCATGCTCTGGTCCTTGGTTGCGCCGGTCTGTAGATATCAGCGCGCCGTAAGGGAAAAGGGGCACCATGCGAAAACTCGTCGGCGTTGTCGTTTTGGTCGCGATCCTGCTGTCGGGCGTTTGGCTTGGCTGGGCCTACGCGCTTGAGCGCGGCTTTGCGGGCTGGCTCGAAGCGCGGCGGGCCGAGGGTTGGGTGGCTGAGGCCACGTTGATCGACACCACCGGCTATCCCACGCGCTTCTCCACCATCGTCACCAACCTCGATCTCGCCGATCCCGCGACCGGTTTGGCCTGGCGGTTGCCGCAGATCAGGTTCGAGGCCGCCGCTCATAAACCGACCGATATCGAAGCGGTGCTGCCACCGGCCTTTACCGTGGCCTCCCCGGATGAACGGATATCAGTGCGCGCTGGCAACTTGCGGGCCTCGACCGCCGTAGACCCCGGCCCCGCGCTGCGGCTGCGCCGTGCGGACATAACACTGGCCGGGATCGACCTGCGCTCGACGGCGGGCTGGAACGCGGCGCTGGCGGACGGGCTGCTGCGGACAGAGCGTGACCCGGACGATCAGACCACGCAACAGATCGTGTTCTCGGCAACCGAGGTGCGCCCAGCCGAACCACTGCGGGCCCTGCTCGACCCCGCCGGTATCCTGCCGGACACGATGTCCGAGATGGAGATGCGGGCGGATCTCGGCTTTGACAGGCCGTGGGACCGGCGCGCGATTGAAGAGCGGCGCCCGCAAATCCGGGCGATCGATCTGTCGCGGCTGCGCGCGATCTGGGGCGATGCGGAACTTGAGGCTGCGGGTCAGTTGACGGTCGATGCCGAGGGCGTTCCGACGGGCGAGATTACGGTGCGTGCCACCAACTGGCGCGACATCTTTGCGGTTCTGCAAAATGCAGGGCTCGTCCCTGAACCCTTCGCCCGGGCGTTGGAAAGCGTGCTTGAGTCCCTGGCCGGTCTCTCCGGCGATCCCGAGACGATTGACGCACCGCTCAGGCTCAGCAACGGGTTTGTCAGCTTCGGACCGATCCCCCTGGGCCCTGCCCCGAACCTGCGCATCCGCTAGCGGCAGTATGGCCCGCCCCGATGCCGGGCCACATCGAAATGAAAATGACTCTGATGAAAGCGATCCGAGTCTGGCCCCAGAACCGTGCCAAACGGCCCGCAGGCCGCGCGATGCATCTGGCGCAGCGCGCGCGCATCCCGGCCCGTCGTGCCGTTCCAGCCCTCGCGCACGGTGATCCGCGACCCATCCGCCAGGGTCATGCCCGAGATATCGATGGCGTTGCCCTTGCCATGTTCACTGATCCGCGCACCGGGGCGGTTGTTTCGGGTGCGGCAGGCGTAGTGGGCCGCCACCTCAAACCGCGCAATGCCCCCGCCCCGGTTGCCAATCGCAGGTTTGGCGCCGCGCGCCGCCCAGCGATCCAGCGCCTCAGCCGTTTCGCAGGTCATCAATGCCGGCTGGCTGAGCGTAATTCCTTGCACGGCGGTCACGCGCACCGGGTTGCGAATCCCGCAGCCCGGGTTCGTGCTCGTGACCGGTGCCACCCGCGCGCCTTCCAGACCCGCTACGCCGCACAGGCCACCACGGTCTGCTCGGTCGCCACCGCCGCAGCCCGACAGGACCACCAGCGCCAACGCCCCCGCACCGGCGACCGCCCGCATCATCGTTGCTGCGGCCCCCGCCCAAAGTTCGGCGCATCGGTGTCTTGACCGGCCTCTACGATCCCGCGCCGGATCGCACGCGTCCGGGTGAAGTAGTCATGCAGATGCTGCCCGTCGCCCGTCCGGATCGCGCGCTGCAAGGCAAACAGTTCTTCGGTGAACCGCCCCAGAATCTCGAGCGTGGCGTCCTTGTTGGTCAGGAACACATCGCGCCACATCGTCGGATCGCTCGCCGCGATCCGGGTGAAATCGCGAAAGCCCGCGGCAGAGTATTTGATGACCTCGCTGTCGGTCACCCGCCGCAGATCATCGGCGACACCGACCATCGTGTAGGCAATCAGGTGCGGCGCGTGGCTCGTAACCGCAAGCACCAGATCGTGGCGGTCCACCCCCATCAGATCCACGTTCGAGCCCATCGCCTCCCAAAGCTGGGTCAGGCGATCGACGGCCTTTGGGTCTTCGCCCTCTTCGGGCGTGAGCACACACCATCGCCCGTCGAACAGCTCGGCAAAGCCCGATCGGGGCCCGGAGTGTTCAGTGCCGGCCAATGGGTGGCCGGGGATGAAGTGCACACCGCTGGGGATATGCGGGCCCACGGCCTCGATCACCGCGCGCTTGACCGATCCGACATCGGTCACGGTCACCCCGGGGACAAGATGCGGGCCGATTTCGGCCGCCAGGGCACTCATGGCACCGATGGGTGTTGCCAGGACGACAAGGTCCGCACCGGCCACCGCTTCGGTCGCGCTGTCCACGATCCGGTCGCAGAACCCAACCTCGCGCGCGATCTCGCGGGTTTCGGGCGAACGCGCCGTGCCGATGATCTCACCGGCCAGTCCAGCACGCCGCATCGCGTGCGCCATGGAGGACGCTATCAGCCCCAGCCCGATCAGCGCGACACGCTCATAGATCACGCTCACGCCGCCACCTCACGCCAATGGGTCAGCGCTGCGATGACCTGCCCGGTCTGATCCGCATCACCCACCGTGATCCGCAAACCTTCCGGGAACCCATAGCCCTTGACCTGTCGCACAAGGATCCCCGCCGCGACCAGCGCGGCATAGGCGCCGTCCGCTTCTGCCTCGCTCGCAAAACGCGCCAGCACAAAATTGGTTTCACTCGGGTCGCAAGCGATCCCAAGCTGACCCAGCGCGCCGATCAATCGGGCGCGCTGCGCCTGGTTCAGCGCAACGCAGGTTTTAACCCAGGCACGGTCATTGACCGCTGCAATCGCCGCGTTCATCTGAACCGTAGACAGGTTAAAGGGCTGCCGGATGCGCGTCATCACCTCGATCAGCCAGCGCGCGCCGTATCCCCAGCCGATCCGCAGGCCGCCTAGACCGTAGATCTTGGAAAACGTGCGGGTCATCAGCACGTTGGGTCGGCTGCCCGCAAGCGCTGCGCCCCCATCATACCCCTCTGTGTACTCGGTATAGGCGCCATCGAGGACGACAAGAATGTGTTCGGGCACCGATGCGATCAGACGCGCGACCTCGGCGGGGTCCATCATCGTCCCCGTGGGGTTGCCCGGATTGGTCACCAGCATGATGCGCGTTCGCTCGGTGATCGCCGCCAACAGCGCATCCACGTCGACTACGCGGTCCCGCTCGGGCACCTGCACCGGGGTCGCTCCCGCCATGCGGATCAACACTGGATACAGCGAAAATCCGTGCTCGGTGTGAATGATCTCATCCCCCGGCCCGGCAAAGGCCTGCGTCGCAAACTGCAACACCTCATCGGACCCCACGCCGCAAATGATCTGCGCGGGGTCGAGCCCGTGCACCGTGCCAATCGCGGCGCGCATGTCGGCATGATCGGTTGACGGATAGAGATGCGCGGCGGCCGCCGCCTCAACGATGGCCTTTTGTGCTGAAGGCGGCGGGCCCAGCGGGTTTTCATTCGAGCTGAGCTTGAGCACATCTGCCCGCCCGGCAATCTTGCTCGCCCCACCCTGGTAGAGCGCGATATCCATGATCCCCGGTTGCGGTGTGATCTGGTCTGTCATGTCCTGCCTCGTGGTCTCGGGCGGTTCTAGCGATGCGCCCCGGCCAAGGCCAGTGGCATGGGGACGCAAGGAAAAGGCCGCTGCGGTTTTCCCGGAGCGGCCCCTTGGTCGTCGATGTCGCGTTGATCAGTTCTGCGCGTAGTATTCGATGACGAGGTTCGGCTCCATCATCACCGGATAGGGTACGTCGCCCAGCGCCGGTGTCCGCGTGAAGGTGGCGGTCATCTTGGAATGGTCGGCTTCGATGTAATCGGGCACATCACGCTCGGGCAGTTGCACCGCTTCAAGCACCACGGCGAGCTGCTTGGACCGGTCACGCACCTCGATCAAGTCGCCTTCCTTGACGCGGTAGCTGGGGATGTTCACCCGCTTGCCGTTTACCTTGACGTGGCCGTGGTTCACGAACTGGCGCGCGGCAAACATGGTGGCGACGAACTTTGCGCGATAGACAACGGCGTCCAGGCGGCGCTCAAGCAGGCCAATCAGGTTTTCACCGGTGTCGCCCTTCACCCGCTCGGCCTCGGCAAAGATGCGGCGGAACTGCTTTTCGGTCAGGTCGCCGTAATAGCCCTTGAGCTTTTGCTTGGCACGCAGCTGGGTGCCAAAGTCCGACATCTTGCCTTTGCGGCGCTGGCCGTGCTGGCCGGGGCCGTATTCGCGGCGGTTGACGGGGGATTTCGGACGGCCCCAGATGTTTTCGCCCATCCGGCGGTCGATTTTGTACTTGGCAGACGTGCGTTT
>JBCCWO010000035.1:0-30873 GCA_039193455.1 Pseudomonadota bacterium | reverse complement strand
CCATCAATCTGGTCATACGCCTTGAAGTCCCCGAAATACTTCGTAATCGCCGCCGTCAGCGTCGTCTTGCCGTGGTCAACATGGCCAATCGTGCCAATGTTCACATGCGGTTTCGTACGTTCAAACTTTTCCTTCGCCATGGGGCGCTCCGCCTCGTCGTTTTAGGGGGCCGTCCCGGCCCGGTCAGTAAACGCGGGCTAGCTACTCACTCGGCAACCGAAAATCAAGCGTCAGTTGGGCGGGCTGGCCACCTTGGCCTGGCGGGCATCGGGATCGAACGGAATCCGCGTCTGCCCGGGCTTTGGCGCAAACCAGCGCGCGGCGTTGTCGCGCAATGCTTGCTCAAGTTCCTCCGCCGCGCTGTCGGCCAGTTGCGCCAGCGTCGGTGCCGCCGCACGCACCGTACCCGTGACCTCTATCGGAGTGGCGGTGAGCTTTTGCTGAGTGCTCTCATCCCAGACATTCGCGGCCATCAGAAGAACCGCGTCGGATCGCGATCCAGGCTCGGGCAGGACATAGCCTTCTACCCGGATCCCAAGATGGTAGAGCCCGTCGCCAGAATACGCGCCAAGCTGATTGGCCACAGCCGTTTCGATGCTGGTCTCAAGGATACCTGGATCGACGGTCTGCGATCCGGGCCCCTGCATCACGTCCCCCACGACCACCACATTGAACCCCATTCGAAAGTCGCCAAGAGGCTCAGATGGCGCGGCTACCTCGGGCGCACGCGCCCCGCATGCCGCCAACAGCATAGCAACCGCCAAGCTTGCGGTAGAAAACGAATTTCGCATGGCCACTCTGTCCCGTCCTGCGTGATGGATACACACAGCCGGGGCGACAGACAATTCACCTGAGATCAATCACATATGGACTGTAGCGCAAGCCACTCATCTTGCCGGAGGATTGGCCAGGTAGGGCCCTGCATCGCCGCATCCGCGGCGCGGGCCGAAGCGATGCGGTCGCCGAGGGAGGGGTGCGATGCAAGATGCGCTTCAAGGCCCTCGACATCGCCGTATTCCACACGCAGTCGTTCGAACATGTCCGCCAAGGCGCCCGGGGCAACGCCGTTGCGGGCCAACATGTCATGGGCAAAGGCATCTGCCGCAGCCTCAGCCGTTTGCGAGTGATCCGCCTGAACGATCTGTTCCGCCAGGTACAGCAAGACAGCACCCCCGGCAAAGTCGCCCAAGAGCAAGCCCAGGATACCGACCGATCCCGCCGACCGCAGCGCCAGTCGCGTGGGATCATGCGCCGCCACATGCCCAACCTCATGGGCAAAGACCGCCGCCACCTCTTCCGGGCGCTCTGCGGCTTCAAGCAAACCTCGGAAGAACACCACGTGCCCGCCGGGCAGCGCGAACGCATTCACCAGCGAATGATCCAGCACGGTTACCGTCAGCGGCACGTCGATTTCGGTGCCGCGCATCAGCCGGTTTTCCATACGCGCAAGTGCGCTAAGCCCATCGCGCCCCTCACAGGTCGCCAGATAGCCGGAGCCATCCAGCCCGAATGCAGTCCGAATTTGCTCAAGCGTGGTATCGCCCAGCGCCTTTTCGCCAGCGGCGGGCAAGTAAAGCGCCAGTTGGTCGGCGGCCCGGGGCACCAGTTCGTAGACAATCAGGAACACCGATGCGATTGCGGCAAAAGCCCAGAGCGCGATCTTGCCTTTGCCGCCCACGGGGGGCGATTTGTAGAGGTTCGCGCTATGGCGTTCGATCATCTGCAACGTTTCTTCGTCGCGGATCATCAACCGGGCGAGCGGTTCCGCCGTCGAGGTGACGATCACGAGGTCCTCGCCCGTCACGTCCGGAATGGTGCGCAGCGTGTCGAAGGGCCAGCGCTCGGGCTCGTAGTCGGGCAATTCGATCGTCAGGTCTTCGCCGTCGACCCCCAGAAGAATCCGGTACCGCCGCGCCGTCTCGCCATCGTAGAGGTCGGCATGGGCGCTGAACGCCAGCGTGCCCCCGGGCCTGTCGCGCAAATAGCGGTTCATATCGCGGCCCCGAGGTCGAGCGCTTCGGCAAACCCTTCGGCATCCTTACGCTCATCGCGCGACCGCTGGGCAACGCGGTCAAGCTTGGGACCGCCCACAACGACCAGCTTTTCCGAGAAATGCTTCCATAGTGGCTGGCGCACATAGATATGATGCAGCGCACCCCATAGGATGTAGATGACGAAATAGCTCATCGCGGCAAAGACGGTCGCGACCCACACGGGCACGGTGCCGGTGGCGGCAAGTTCATAGATATCCTGGCCACCCGCCCCCACCAGAGCAAGCAGGGTCAGGGCAAACAGGATAATCGAGACCATGATCGTTACTGAAGCGTTGCCCAGGAAAACAATCCGGCTCACCTTCGCGGCGCTTGGCTCAAAGACGAGGCGAAGGTTTCCGGCGCGCTTGGTATTTGTCAGCAACTCCAGCGACCGGATCCAATAGACCGTTGCTGCAAAGGGCAGCACAAGGGTTGCAATGACCATGACAATGGCAAGCGCCCAGATGAGTTCGCTTTGTTCCGAGAGGGTCTGGTCGAGCAGTGTGGGCAGCCAGATCATCCCCGCAATCGCGCCGATAATCGCAAGTACCGATATGATGACCGGCAAGGCCACCGGAAACAGCATTGTCCAGCGCCCTTCTTGGGTGAGCTGCTGATCGCCGAACCAGGTCCGGTCGGTTTTGTATTTTTCAAGGTGGAACGTCATGCGCGGCCAAAGCAGGCCCGCGGTAAGAATCGTTATGATCCAATGGCCCAGCGCCAGACGCGCATAGCCCCACGCCCCGGGATCCAGCGCAAACCGGATCCCGCGCCACCGCGTGCGGCCCAGCACATAGCGGCGTGCGCGATACATGGCGAAGAACCAGATCGGGATCACGCCGAGGAACGACAGGACGTATGCCGCGATATTGGTTTGAAAGACCGAGAAGCTGACAAACATCAGCCCCAGATTGACGATACCAAGGTAGAAGGCCAGCACCACAACCGCGATCAAGAATCCGAGCAATTTCTCAACGGGTTGCCCGGTGTACTCCATCGGCACGCCGGCGATCCGAACCGACGACCAATAGTATCGCCGCAGCTTGGTCTTCATCCAGAAACGGTAAATTCCCAGCGTCAGGACCGTCAACACACTGGTTTTCAGTGCCAGCACAAAGAGCGGGCCGCGCGTTCCGATGAAGTTGGTTTTCAGCTCATGCTCAAGCAAGGTCAATCAAATCGGTTGTTGCGGGGGAATCCGTGGGGCGGGGCCTTGCCGACACCGGCGCGTTTGCCGATCCAGCCTGACATGTCGTTTTCGCGCCGGGTCGCACCATTTGGCATGGCCCAGCTCAGCCCCTCTTCAATATTAAATGTGGTCAGGTCCGAAAGCCCACCATCGATATCAAGCGTGCCCTGTTTCCCCCTGGCTTGCTTGTATTTTTGCAACCGTACGCCCTTGCCGCGCGTCATCTCTGGCAGCTCGCTTAGCGGAAAAGCCAAGAGCTTGCGGTTCTCGCTGACCACGGCGACCGTATCACCGGCCACAGCGCGGCAGACGGCTGCCGACACGCCATCGCGGACGTTCAGCACCTGCTTACCGCTGCGTGTCTGCGCCACGACATCGTCTTCGGGCACGACAAACCCGTCGCCGGCGGTTGAGGCGACGATCACCTTTGCGCCCGGGCGATGGATGAACAGGGCAAAGATCTCGGCCTCGTTGGGCAAATCCACCATCAACCGGACCGGTTCGCCCATGCCGCGCCCACCGGGCAGGTTGGCCCCGTTTAACGTGTAGAAGCGTCCATTGGAACCAAACAGTAGAACTTTATCAGTGGTTTCCGCATGGAAGATGAAGCGTTCGCTGTCACCGTCCTTGAACTTGAGCTCCTGATCCAGGGCGATGTGCCCCTTCATCGCCCGGATCCAGCCCATGGCCGAGCAGACCACGGTGATCGGCTCTTTCTCGATCATTGCCTCGATGGGCACGTCCTCGAACTCAGCCGCCTCGGCAAATGTTGTACGACGCGGACCAAGAGGGTGCGATTTGCCGAATTGTGCCTTGGTGTCCTTGAGCTGCTCTGAAATCTTTGCCCATTGCAGGCCTTCATCCGCTAGCAAGTCTTCAAGATCCGCACGCTCGATCAAAAGCATGTCGTATTCGGACTTTAGCTCGATCTCTTCAAGCTTGCGCAAGGCCCGCAGACGCATGTTCAGGATCGCCTCGGCCTGCACCTCGCTCAACCCCAGATCAGGGTCGGGCTCTGCCGCATCCAAAGGCGAGACATAGTCGGCCTCACTCTCTGCACGTGGCGGCGTGTTCGACCAATCCTGATGCATCAGCGCCCGCTTGGGCTCATCATCGTAGCGGATGATCTCGATCACGCGATCGAGGTTCAAAAACGCTGTGATGAACCCTTCGAGAACCTCCAGCCGATGATCGATCTTTTCCAGCCGGTGCTGCGAGCGCCGCTGCAGAACCTCGCGCCGATGATCGAGGAAGGCCCGCAGCACCTCTTTCATCGAACAGACCTTGGGCGTGCGCCCATCGATCAGCACGTTCATGTTCAGCGAGATGCGCACCTCGAGATCCGAGTTGCGAAAGAGCATGCCCATCAGAACTTCGGGATCGACATTCTTGGACCGCGGCTCCAGGACGATGCGCACGTCATCGGCGCTCTCGTCCCGAACATCGGCCAGAATCGGGATTTTCTTGGTCTGGATGACCTCTGCAATCTTCTCGATCAGCTTCGACTTCTGAACCTGATAGGGGATCTCTGTCACCACGATCTGCCATTGGCCGCGGCCGAGATCCTCAACCTCGTGCCGCGCGCGCAGGCGGAAGCCGCCCCGCCCTGTGCGATAGGCCTGGGCGATTTGCTCGCGCGGTTCGACGATGATGCCGCCTGTCGGGAAATCGGGGCCCGGGACGTAGTTCAAGAGCGTATCGTCGCGGGCATCGGGCGTCTTGATCAGATGCAGACACGCGTCGATCAATTCGCCGATGTTGTGCGGCGGGATGTTCGTTGCCATCCCCACGGCGATCCCGCTCGACCCATTGGCCAACAGGTTCGGAAACGACGCGGGTAGAACAACTGGCTCGGTCAGCGTGCCGTCGTAATTGTCCCTGAAATCAACGGCGTTCTCGTCGAGCCCTTGCAACAGCGCTTCGGCCACGTCCGTGAGACGCGCCTCGGTATAGCGGCTGGCCGCGGGGTTATCGCCATCGATATTGCCGAAGTTCCCCTGCCCGTCCACCAACGGGTACCGGATCGTAAACTCTTGCGCGAGCCGGGCCATGGCGTCGTAAATCGCGCCATCCCCGTGCGGGTGATAGTTCCCCATCACATCGCCCGAGATCTTGGCCGATTTGCGGAACCCACCGGATGAGGACAACCGCAACTCACGCATCGCGTACAGGATGCGGCGATGCACGGGTTTCAGGCCGTCACGCGCATCCGGCAGCGCACGATGCATGATCGTGGACAGCGCATATTGCAGATATCGTTCCCCGATCGCCCTGCGCAGTGGTTCAGCCAACTGTCGCGCGGGATCGGTGTCCTCGATGGCCTCGCTCATGGCGAAAGTGTAGTCCTACGGGGATTCGGCGTCCAGAAAATAACATCGAAAGAGGTATATATGAGCGGTCGATCGTTGCTGATTACCGGCTGTTCTTCGGGGATCGGCTATGACGCGGCCCAGGGAATGCGCAAACGTGGCTGGCGCGTCTTTGCGGCCTGCCGCAAATCAGAGGATTGCGCGCGACTTGCCGAGGAGGGTTTCGAGAGCCCGCTGATCGATTATGAGCGCCCCGAAACGATTGGCGCCGGGCTTGCAGAGGTGCTGGACGCCACAGGCGGCACGCTGGACGCGGTGTTCAACAACGGCGCCTATGCCATCCCCGGAGCAGTTGAAGACCTGCCCACAGACGCCCTGCGGGCGATATTCGAGACAAACCTCTTTGGCTGGCACACGCTGACCTGCCGCGTCATCCCGGTAATGCGGGCCCAAGGTGCGGGGCGGATCGTCCAGAACTCATCGGTTTTGGGCTTTGTCCCGATGCTCTGGCGCGGGGCTTATGTGTCCACCAAATACGCGCTGGAAGGGTTGACCGACGTGCTGCGGCTGGAGATGGCGGGCACAGGCATTCACATCATCCTGATCGAACCCGGCCCGATCACCTCGCGCATCCGCGAGAATGCGGTGCCCCATTTCGAGCGCTGGATCGATGTCGACGCCTCGCCGCGTGCCGCACAGTACCGCCAGACGCTGATGCAGCGGCTCTATGCCAACAAGACCAAGCCCGACCCTTTCGAACTGCCCCCCTCGGCGGTGACGGCCAAGCTTGCCCATGCGCTCGAAAGCCCACGCCCACGCGCGCGATACTTTGTGACCAAACCCACTTACATGATGGCCGCGTTGCGCCGGGCCCTGCCCACACGCGCGCTTGACGCGGTGATCCGGCGGGCGTGAGCGGGATTTCACCTTCGCTTTTGCCCGCGCGCCCGCTACATGCACGCGGCAAAGGGAGATTGCCATGTTGTCAGATCCACTGTTGATCGTCATCCTGATCGCTGCGTTCGCGGTGCTGGGCATCTTGATGGTTGGGATCGGCAGCTTTGGAAAAGGTGGCGATTTCAACAAGAAACACGCAAATCGCATCATGCGGTATCGCCTCATCGCCCAGGCCGGGGCGGTCGCGCTGATCCTGCTGTTTGTGTATCTGCGCCGATCCGGGGGTTGAGATGGTCGTACTGAACAAAATCTACACAAAGACCGGCGATGCCGGGGAAACCGCGCTGGGCAACGGCGCGCGCGTCGCCAAGCATTCGATGCGGGTCACCGCCTATGGCACGGTGGACGAGGCGAACGCAGCGCTTGGACTGGCCCGGTTGCATGCAACCGGTGACCTGGACGCCAAGCTTGCCATGATCCAGAACGATCTCTTTGATCTCGGCGCAGATCTCTGCCGCCCGGATATGGAGAAAGACGCCGAAGCCGAATACCCACCGCTTCGGGTGACCGATGCGCACGTCTCGCGGCTTGAACAGGAAATCGACGCCATGAACGCTGACCTTGAGCCCTTGCGGTCTTTCATCCTGCCGGGCGGATCAGCGCTTGCGGCGCATCTGCACCTCTGCCGCACGGTGTCGCGGCGCGCAGAGCGTCTGACGGTCGAACTGGCCACGATGGAGGCGGTGAACCCCGCTGCGGTGAAATACCTCAACCGCCTGTCCGACTGGTTCTTTGTGGCCGGTCGTATCGCCAACAATGGCGGCAAGGACGATGTCCTGTGGGTTCCGGGGGCGAACCGCTAACGGAGTGTTCACCTGTTGCGCTATTGACCGCCCGGAGGCCCCGCGCCACCATCGGGGCATGGCCGCACGCATCGCAAGCATCTACACCCGCGCCGAGTACATCTCGGACGCTATTGTGCATATCACCGGCCTCGTGGCCGCCTTGATCGCCGTACCAGTCATCATCACGCTGACCGCGGTCTGGTCCGGCGATGGCGGCACGATCACGGCGATGTCGATCTACGGCGTCTGCCTGATTGCCATGCTGGGCTGCTCTGCGCTTTACAACATGGTCTTGCGCCCGTCTTGGCGCGATCTACTGCGTCGCATCGATCAATCCGCTATTTATGTCAAGATTGCAGGAACTTATACGCCGTTTGTCGCCCTGACAGGGTCGCAGGCGGGGCTGTTTCTTGCCGGGATCTGGGGGGTCGCCTTTACCGGTGTCTCGCTTATCCTGTTCGCGCGCGGTCGGGCCCGCGTTGCTAGCCTTATCCTCTATCTCGGCCTTGGCTGGGCGGGGGCGATCTGGGGCGGACCGCTGGTTGCCGGCCTGTCCACGCCAGGCTTCATTCTGCTGCTGATCGGCGGGCTGACCTATACGGCAGGCGTATTGTTCCTCTTGTGGGAAAGCCTGCCCTTCCACAACACCATTTGGCATATCTTCGTGCTCGCCGCGACCGGCATCTGCTATGCCTCGGTCATGGTCGAGCTTGCCCATGCGTCAGGTATTTAGGCCTGGCTAACGCGGCGTTGTCGGGCGTTTCGGCGTCGATTTTGTACTGTCCTCCGCCCGCGAACCGCATTAACACCGATCCGGACGAATTTGCGGCCATTGCGGGCCGCCGCAACTGGAGAACTGCGCAATGAAGGTGTTGGTGCCTGTCAAACGCGTGATCGACTACAACGTGAAAGTTCGTGTGAAGGCGGACGGATCCGGGGTCGATCTTGCCAATGTGAAAATGTCGATGAACCCCTTCGACGAGATCGCGGTGGAAGAGGCAATTCGCCTGCGCGAGGCAGGCAAAGCCGAGGAAGTGATTGCCGTCTCAGTTGGGGTCAAGCAGGCGCAGGAAACCCTGCGGACCGCGCTAGCCATGGGGGCAGATCGGGCGATTTTGATCGTGGCGGCAGACGACGTGCACACCGATATCGAACCCTTGGCGGTGGCAAAGCTCCTCAAAGCCGTGATTGACGAGGAAGCGCCAGGTCTCGTGCTCATGGGCAAACAGGCGATCGACAACGACATGAACGCGACCGGCCAGATGACGGCTGCGCTACTTGGCTGGTCACAAGGCACGTTCGCCTCAAAGCTCGAAGTCGAGGGCGAAACGGCCCTTGTCACGCGCGAGGTTGATGGCGGTTTGCAAACCGTGAAGGTCAAGATGCCCGCAATCGTAACCGTGGACCTGCGCCTCAATGAGCCGCGCTATGCGTCGCTGCCCAACATCATGAAAGCAAAGAAAAAGCCTCTCGATGAGAAGGCGCCCGCGGATTACGGCGTCGACGTCGCACCGCGGCTGACCATCACCAAGACCGAAGAGCCTGAGGCTCGCAAGGCCGGGGCCATTGTCGGGTCGGTCGATGAACTTGTGACCAAACTCAAAGACGAAGCGGGGGTCATCTGATGGCTGTTCTTTTGTTGGCAGAGGTATCCGACGGCGCCCTGAACGTGGACGCAACGTCAAAGGCCGTCACCGCAGGCCAGAAACTGGGCGAGGTGACCGTGCTTTGCGCCGGGGCCTCCGCCGCAGCGGCGGGCGACGACGCGGCCAAAATCGCAGGCGTGAGCAAGGTGATCGTGGCCGAAGACCCCTCGCTCGGCCACCGCCTGGCCGAACCGACGGCGGCATTGATCGTGTCGCTTGCTGGCGATTATGAGCACATCGTAGCCCCGGCCACGACCGACGCAAAGAACGTGATGCCACGCGTGGCGGCGCTGCTTGATGTGATGGTGATCTCGGATGTCTCTGGCATCGTCGACGCCAACACGTTTGAGCGTCCGATCTATGCCGGAAACGCGATCCAGACGGTGCAATCGGCGGACGCCAAAAAGGTCGTATCGATCCGGACCTCAACCTTCGACGCAGCAGGTGACGGCGGTGCGGCCCCCATCGAGACGATCGCTGCTGCGGACAATCCCGGTCTGTCGGAATGGGTCGAAGACAGCGTTGCGGCCTCTGACCGGCCCGAACTGACCTCGGCGGGCGTCGTGGTCTCCGGCGGGCGCGGCGTCGGCTCTGAGGACGACTTCAAGCTGATCGAGAAACTGGCGGATGCGCTGGGCGCCGCCATCGGCGCCTCGCGCGCGGCGGTGGACTCGGGCTATGCGCCCAATGACTGGCAAGTGGGCCAGACCGGCAAGGTGGTGGCCCCCGATCTTTACATCGCGGTCGGCATTTCGGGGGCGATCCAGCACCTCGCCGGGATGAAGGACAGCAAGATCATCGTCGCCATCAACAAGGACGAGGAAGCGCCGATCTTCCAAGTGGCCGATTACGGGCTAGTGGCGGATCTCTTTACCGCCGTGCCCGAGTTGATCGAAAAACTCGACTAGACGCGGGCGATCAGCCCTGATTTTGACCCGTCCCTTTGCTGTAGAAGGGGCGGGTCTTTTTGCAACTGTGTCAGCCAGGGCGCTGGCAGGGCATCCACCACGCGCTCTGCGATCGCCCGATGCGCCGCGGGTCCCGGCATGGCTGCGGCTGCCGAAGCTTCAAGCTCATCGAAATGCATCGCGGCCAGATCCGTGGCCCTTGTCGGTGTGATCACCGCCTCGACAAAGATACGCCCGGGCGCCGACAACCCCGCAAGCATCGCGCGATCCACAAGCCGTGGTTCCATCTGCCAGCTACGCGCCGCATCATCGGGCGTGCGCTTCGAAATCCAAAGGATCACCGTCGGCCCACCTATGCGCGCCAGAAAGCTTGCCATCCGGCCGCACCAGGCCTGTCGGAGTTCGTCGGCCACAACCGCAAACCGCCCCGGATCGCGCGCATAGAGCACCGACAACAGATGGCCGGTGAAGTGAAACTCGGTAAAATCCACTTCGGCATACAGTTGCTGCAACGCCCTCGACGCCTTCAGAAACCTGTCGTTCCGGCGCGGGTGGACGGCATAAAGCCGGTTGGTGACATTTTGCGCACCGGGCACCTGGACGACCCGCAACGCCGCGCGCCGGGCATGCTCAAGCACGGCTGAATCGTCGTGAAACACATCGAGACCGGCATTGAGACAGCCCAGGTTCAGCGCAGGCTTCCCAAGGGCCGCCCCGACAAGATCCGGGAAAGGACGCTGGCAGAACTTCCAATAAGTCTCAGAACCACCAATGAAGGCGATGTAGCCACCGTCGACGGCAGGTCGCGGCCCACGAAATTGCAGACGGGACGTGCCATAGGTGCACGTCTGATAGTCCAACGACGTCCGCGGACGCTCGAAAGCCATGAAATACCCCTGAAGTCACCGCACCCGAGACAGAGTTTCGCACCGGCCACTTTCGAAATCCCTAACGGCACCCCGCCCCTTGCGCGCCGTTGCTGCAGGTGCATAGAGTCCCGCGACACGTCGCAAAGGGGCCGCGCATGGAGATCAGAACCGTTGGTGTTGTCGGCGCAGGCCAGATGGGCAACGGCATCGCGCATGTCTTTGCGATGGCCGGCTATGACGTGCTGGTCAACGATATCTCGCAAGACAGCCTCGACCGTGCATTGGAACTCATCTCGGGCAACCTCGCCCGGCAAGTGTCGCGCGGAAAAATCAGCGAAGACGATCGCGATGGCGCGCTTTCCCGGATCCACACCACGCTAAAGCTCGCGGATCTGGGCCAGCGTGACCTGATCATCGAGGCGGCAACCGAGCGTGAGACGGTCAAGCAGGCAATTTTCGAAGACCTGCTGCCTCATCTGCGGCCCGAGACGATCCTGACGTCGAATACGTCCTCGATCTCGATCACTCGGCTCGCCTCGCGCACGGACCGACCGGAAAAGTTCATGGGCTTCCACTTCATGAACCCCGTGCCCGTGATGCAGCTGGTTGAGCTGATCCGGGGGATCGCGACAGATGACGAAACCTTCGCAACGCTGAAAGAGGTGGTGGCCTCACTGGGCAAAACGGCAGCGAGCGCCGAGGATTTTCCTGCCTTCATCGTGAACCGCATCCTGATGCCGATGATCAATGAGGCGGTCTATACGCTTTACGAAGGCGTGGGCTCGGTCAGCTCGATCGACAGCGCGATGAAACTTGGCACCAACCACCCGATGGGTCCGCTCGAACTCGCCGATTTCATCGGTCTCGACACCTGTCTGGCGATCATGAACGTGCTGCATGATGGGCTGGCTGATACCAAGTATCGCCCCTGCCCGCTTTTGACCAAATATGTCGAAGCAGGCTGGCTCGGGCGCAAAACCGATCGCGGCTTCTACGACTACCGGGGCGACGTGCCCGTACCTACCCGTTAGGACGCCATTGTTTCCGCCAGGATGACGCAAGGCCTCTGCCCTTCATCTTGGCAAAAATACTCCGGGGGTTTGGGGGCAGCGCCCCCAACACGCCTTAGGCCTTCAGCGACAGCGTCCGCTCACGCAGCCAGTCCATGAAGCCGCGCGGATTGCCCGACCAAGCCTCGATCTCATCGGCCGTGATCGGCGTGCCAACGATCGGACGCTGCGGCTTGTTGAGCGCATGGACAACTTCACGAAGCAGAAGGCCCTGGCGCACAGTGGGCGAGATGCGGTTGGCGATCTGATACCAGCGCGAGTTCTGTCCAGAAAACCGGATCGGCACAACTGTGGCGCCGGACCTTTGGATCATTTTCGCCGTGAACGGGTTCCACTCGGCCTCAACCGCGGGGCCAAAGAGCGTCTCGGAGGACGCCACCACGCCCGAAGGGAACAGGACAACCACGCCACCATCGGCCAGATGCGCCATCGAGCGTTTGCGCATCTCCAGGTTCTTGCGCACCGCGTCTTCCTCATGCGGGAAGGCCACGGGGATCATGAAACGGCTGATCTCCTCAACACCGGTCAGAAGCGACCGCGTCAGGATCTTGTAATCCTCGCGCACCCGGCCCACGAGTTCGGCCAGCACCATGCCATCGATCAACCCGTGGGGGTGGTTGGCCACGATGATCACAGGGCCCTCGGTCGGGATGCGCCGGATCTCTTCATCCGGGGTCAACAGGTCGATCCCCATGATTTTGAGCGCCGGGGCCCAGAACCCCTGCCCCTCCACCACGCCCTGACGCTCGAACTTGCGGATCAGGCGTAGCAGGCGCAGCTTGCCCGTCAGCCATTCCAGCACGCGGATGGTGTTGGCCTGCCACGGGTTGTGAAAGGTATTGGCGTAGGACAGCTTGCGCTTGTCATACGGGACATAGTCTGAGCGACCATGCAGTGTCGGTGTCTCTGTATAGCTGTCGACCAAACCCGTTTGTCCCACGTCTTTTGGCGTCATAGCGGCTAGTAGTCTTCACCAAATCGGTTTGCAATGAGCGATTCAAGCGCATCCGCCAATTCCGCTGCCTGCGCGCCCGAAGTTTCCACGTTGATTGACGTGCCTTTCGAGGCCGCCAGCATCAGCAAACCCATGATGCTGTCGCCCGCAACCGCCTGCCCATCTTTCGAGACCTCTGCCGTGGCATCGTGCCCTTCAACCACTTCCACCAGCTTGGCGGACGCACGCGCATGCAGACCCTTTTCATTCACGATCTGGATGGTGCGGTGCACGGTTTCGGTCATTTGTGCTTTATTCCACAGTTGCATCGAAACTGTCGATGTATTTCCGCCCGGCCGTCAGCGCGGCGTTGACCGCAACGGCCACAGGTTTTCCGCGTGACTTGGCCAATTTGATCAGCATCGGCAGGTTGGCGCCGTAGAGGATCTGCCGGTTGGCGGGGCTGCAAGCCAAGAGCGACAGGTTCGAGGGCGAGCCCCCGAACATGTCGGTCACGACCACGACACCACTGCCAGTATCGACCCGATCGGCAGCGGCGCAGATCTCGGCCTCTTTGGCAGAGCGGTCGTCGTCTGGGCCAATGGAAATCGCCTCGATGGCGGTCTGTGGACCCACAACATGTTCCACGGCGGCCAGATACTCTCTGGCCAACCCACCATGGGCCACGATGACGATACCAATCACACTTACGTCCCTAGCGTCTTTGCAGCGCCCCGTCCGCGCCGCTCGAGCTCTCGATGGCGAATTGACACCTGCCACCCGGCCTCTGCAAGCCTCTTTGTCAGTTTTTCCGCAACGGCAACCGAACGGTGTTGCCCCCCGGTGCATCCAAGACCGATGGAGAGGTAGGTTTTGCCTTCGGCGGCATAGGCCGGCAAGAGAGACAGGATAAGCGCGGTCACGCGATCAAAGAACGCCGCGAATGCGGGATCCTTCGCGACGAAGGCCGCGACCTGGGCATCCCGCCCATCCAGCGGTCTGAGGCAGACCTCCCAATGCGGGTTGGCCAGAAAGCGCACGTCGAGCGCTATGTCTAGGTCTTGGGGCAAGCCACGTTTGTACGAGAACGACTGAACCGTGATGGCCAGCGCTTCGCCCGTCTTCTCGCCAAACCACTGGGTCAGGGCGGCCCGCAAGTCGTGCGGGGTCATCTCGGATGTGTCGATCAGGATGTCGGCCCGTTCACGCACCGGCGCCAAGAGCGGCAACTCGCGTTCCACGGCCTCGGCCGGGGCATCGTCCTGGGCAAATGGATGCCGGCGGCGTGTCTCTGAAAACCGCCGCAGCAGGACTTCCGCCCGGCAATCGAGATACAGCAACCGCCCGGTATAGGCCGCCTGCCCCGCCAGATCATCGGCCGCTTCGAGCAACGCAGGCACCGAAAAATCCCTGTTGCGGGTGTCGATGCCAAGCGCCAGCGGGCGTTCCAGGGGGCGCCCGTCCAGTAGCCTCGGCAACAGCGTCAGAGGCAAGTTGTCGATGGCCTCAAAGCCCAGATCCTCCAGCGCGTTGATCGCAGTCGATCGGCCCGCACCGGAGGGCCCTGTGACCAGGGTGATCTGTTGCCGGGGTTCGGTGGCTGCGCCTTGCGTCATACTGGGCTCCGTCCACCGTCTAGATATAGCAACAGCGCCGGGGCGAAATGGGCCGTCGCAACCTTGTGAAAACAGGGGATTTGACAGCCCAACAACTCATAGCTGCGTAGGGGCGGCAAGCGCTCGGTCTCGGTCTGCGACAAATCGACAATTCCGACAACGGGTGCAGCGGGTGCGGTCGCGGCCTGCAACAGCCCAACGCCGCGCGCCTCAATACGCCCGCTTAGTTCCGGCGGACAGTGGGCAAGCGGCGGGCCATCTGGCGTTGGGGTGACGATGGTTCGGTCATCGGCGATAATCCCCGCGCCCATTGCCATCAGTTGCAATGCCAACGCGGACTTGCCACTGCCCGATGGCCCCATGATCACAAGGGCGCGGTTGGATCGCGAAACGGTAGTCGCGTGCAGTATACAGCCGTATGTGCCCGAGGCGGGAGAGGCCGCGGGCATTGAACCGGCTAGACCGGCAGGCCGACGACGAAGCGGGCGCCCAGAGGCTCGGACATCGCGTCGGCATCGGTGGGCCGGATGTTTTCAGCCCAGATCACCCCGCCATGCGCCTCGACAATCTGTTTCGAGATCGCCAGGCCAAGCCCCGAGTTGTTCCCGAAATGCCCGGCGGGGCGTTCGCTGTAGAAACGGTTGAACACTTTGGTCAATGCGGCCTCGGGGATACCGGGCCCGGTGTCTTCCACGACCACAAGCACACGGTTCTCACGCTTGCGCACCCAAACCCGGATGGCATCGCCATCTTCGCAAAACGAGATGGCATTGGTGATCAGGTTCACAAAAACCTGCGCCAGACGGGATTCCAGCCCCTCCAGAATGATCGGATCCTTCGGCAGATCGGTAATGAACTCGATCCCCTTGTCATGCGCCTCATTGGCGAGGTGATCGGCCAGGCCGCGCACCATTTTAAGCAAGTTGAAGGTTTCCTCGTCTTCCTTGACGAGTTCGCTGTCGAGCCGCGACGCGTTCGAGATGTCTGAAACCAGACGGTCCAGTCGCCGCACGTCGTGTTCGATCACATCCAACAGCTTGTCGCGCTGTTCATCCTTCTTCACCAGACGCAGCGTCCCGATGGCCGAGCGCAGGGAGGCCAGCGGGTTCTTGATCTCATGCGCGACATCGGCGGCGAACTGTTCGTTGCCATCGATCCGGTCGTAGAGCGCAGCCACCATGGAGCGTAAAGCCCCGGACAAACGCCCAATCTCGTCGGGTCGCGCTGTCAGATCGGGGATCCTTACCCGCCCCGGCGATATCCGGCGCGAATTCTTATCCTGTCCGATTTCGGCCGCGGCGGCGAGGTCAGAGAGCGGGTTTGCGATGGTCGAGGCAAGAACGAGGCTCAGCCCGACAGAGACGAGGATGGCGATCACGAACATCTGCAAGACCTGCTCACGCTCGTTGCGGACAAGCTTGTCGATCTCGCCCGCCTCGCTTGTCAGCGCAACCACCCCAACGGCCTGCCCGTTCACGATGATCGGCGTCGCAACGGAAAAGATCGTATTGCCGTTCGTATCGACGCCCGTGCGCACCTTGGTCACACCCGTCAGGGCCTCTTGTACCAGCGCGCGCGCCTGATCTTCGGCTGCGACGACCGGGGCCGCGTTTTCTACCGGCGCAATGACGCTCGACATGCCGTTCCACGCCCGGTTCAGAACGTCGGTGATCAGCGTGGTCCGCGTATCGGGTTGCAGCCCGGCAACAGGGGGAACCTCTGTACGCTCCATCCCGACCGTTGTGGCCACCACCGCGCCATCCGTGGCGAAGACGAACACATCGGCGGGGCTCGTCAGGTCAAGCGCAGCAAGCGTGTCGCGCGCATCAAACTGTGGCGCACCGACCTGCGCAGCGGAGAGCCGCAGATTGGCCTCAAAGACCTCAGAAATCAGCTCGGCTTCGGTGACCAGACCACGCTCGCGCTGGAACACCAGGCTGTCGCGGAACGGGTTCAACATCAAAACGCCCGCGACCAGAACAAGGATCGCGAGCAGATTGAAAGTGATGATTTTCCGCGCAAGCGGAGACCGGTTGATCGAGACCAGGCCACGCTGTTCGCGTTTGGCCCGAAGCTCGCTCTCAACCTTTGCGTCCGGTCCGACCCAATCCTCGCCTAAGACAACTTCTGCCTGTTTGACGGGTTTGGAGCCCACCACGTCTATCCCCGACGCATTGTTCATTTACTCTTCGTTGTATCGATACCCGATGCCGTAGAGCGTTTCGATTGCCGTGAATTCCGGATCCACCATGCGCATCTTCTTGCGCAGCCGCTTGATGTGGCTGTCGATGGTGCGGTCATCCACGTAGACCTGATCGTCATAGGCCACGTCCATCAGCTGATCGCGGCTTTTCACAAAGCCGGGCCGCTGGGCCAGCGCCTGAAGCAACAGGAATTCGGTCACGGTCAGCGACACATCCTGGCCCTTCCAGGTCACAGCATGGCGCAGCGGATCCATGGTCAGCTCGCCGCGGGTCAGCGTCTGACCCACCTCGCCCTCACCCAGGCTATCTGCCTCCATCACTTCCTGACGGCGCAGCAACGCGCGGATCCGTTCCACCAGCAGACGCTGCGAGAACGGCTTCTTTACATAGTCATCCGCCCCCATGCGCAGACCGAGCACTTCGTCGATCTCGTCATCCTTGGAGGTCAGGAAAATGACTGGCATCGCAGTTTTCTGGCGAACCCGTTGCAACAGGTCCATGCCATCCATCCGCGGCATCTTGATATCGAACACGGCCATGTCGGGCAGTTTCTTGTTGAACGCATCCAATGCGGCCTGGCCATCATTATACGTCTCAACTTCGAAGCCTTCGGCCTCAAGTGTCATGGACACGGACGTCAGGATGTTCCTGTCGTCGTCCACCAAAGCGATCCTCGACATAATGAGGTTCCTTGTCCTGCTCTGCTTGCCTTTGGTTTTTTCCGGACCCAAGCCCATTAGGCGCACAGAATCAACATGTAAGTGCGAATCACTGCGTTCCGCACAGTTCGTGTGTCACAAAGACACGTTATGAGTGGCTAAACTGCGGCAGCGCGGTGTCATGATTGCGCTAACCCCGACATGATTGCGCTAACCGGGGCATGGTTGCGCTAACGTATTGATAAATCCCGGTTCCCCGAACACTGACCCATGGTAAAGTGACTGCCTCGGCAACGGGGCAGCCGAGAGTTTGTGTGGGTTTTTAGCAATGGCCACGTCGGCCAGGGAGCAAAAAAATGGAAATCGGACGGGTTAACCCGGAAATGCGCCTTGAAGACCAAGGCATTACCGGCCTTGGCACGATACACTACAACCTGCTTGAACCGGCGCTGATCGAAGAAGCGCTGCGTCGGGACGAAGGCAAACTCGGCCGTGGCGGCGCGTTTCTCGTGACCACCGGCAAGTTCACCGGACGGTCCCCCAAGGACAAGCACGTGGTAAAGACGCCGGATATCGAAGATCGTATCTGGTGGGAAAACAATGCCGCAATGTCGCCCGAGGGCTTTGACGCGCTCTACGCTGATATGCGCGCGCACATGGCCGGACGGGACTATTTCGTGCAGGATTTGTACGGCGGTGCCGACCCCACACACCAGATCGACGTGCGCGTCGTGACCGAGCTTGCCTGGCACGGATTGTTCATCCGCCATTTGCTGCGCCGCCCTGATCGCGACGATCTTGATCGGTTCACGCCCGACTTCACGATCATCAACTCGCCATCCTTCAAGGCCGACCCGGAACGCCATGGCTGCCGCTCGGACACCGTGATCGCGATCAACTTTTCCAAGAAGCTGATCCTGATCGGTGGCACCGAGTATGCCGGCGAAAACAAGAAGTCTGTGTTCACGCTGCTGAACTACCTCTTGCCCGAAAAAGGCGTGATGGCGATGCATTGCTCGGCCAACCACGCGCAGGGCAACCCCGTCGACACCGCCGTCTTCTTCGGCCTCTCGGGCACCGGCAAAACCACCCTCTCGGCCGATCCCGCACGCGTTCTCATCGGCGACGATGAACACGGCTGGTCGGATCGCGGCACGTTCAACTTCGAGGGCGGGTGCTACGCCAAGACGATCAACCTGTCCGCCGAGGCCGAGCCAGAGATCTTTGCCACGACCGAACGGTTCGGCACCGTGATCGAGAACATGGTCTACGACGAAGAGACTCTGGAGCTCGACTTCGACGATGACAGCCTGACGGCGAACATGCGCTGCGCCTACCCGCTGGAGTATATCTCCAACGCGTCGTCCTCGGCGCTGGGTGGCCATCCCAAGAACATCATCATGCTGACCTGCGATGCTTTCGGTGTCCTGCCGCCAATCGCCCGACTGACACCCGCGCAGGCGATGTATCACTTCCTGTCGGGCTTCACCTCCAAGGTTGCGGGCACCGAGCGTGGGGTGACCGAGCCCGAGCCCACCTTCTCAACCTGTTTCGGCGCGCCCTTCATGCCGCGCAGGCCCGAAGTCTACGGCAACCTCCTGCGTGCCAAGATCGCCCGCCACGGCGCAACCTGCTGGCTGGTGAACACCGGCTGGACCGGCGGCGCCTATGGCACCGGCTCCCGGATGCCGATCAAGGCCACCCGCGCGCTCTTGACAGCCGCGCTGGACGGAACGTTGGCCGATGCGCAGTTCCGCAAGGATCCGAACTTCGGCTTTGAGGTGCCGGTCTCGATCTCGGGTGTGCCCGACATCCTGCTCGACCCGCGCCGGACCTGGGGCGATCCCGCGGCCTATGACGCCCAGGCCGCCAAGCTGGTGACGATGTTTGCCGAGAACTTCGCGCAATACACCGACTTCATCGACGACGACATCCGCGCGGTCGCGATCGGCTAAACCCTGCCGCGCGCCTTAGACAAATTTTTCGCGCATCGCCCTTGCGATGCGCGATCCCCCTGCGTATGAGAATCCCGCTGCTGGGGTGTAGCCAAGTGGTAAGGCAGCGGTTTTTGGTACCGTGTATCGTAGGTTCGAATCCTACCACCCCAGCCAGGCGCTCCCCACATTCGAGACGGTGCTAAGTTAGCCGCCAATAGTGCCGGCACTTCCGTCGGTTACGAGATTGGCGGGCATACACAGACCGCAAACATCGCTGTGGACCGGCCTTCTATGGCCGAAAGTCTGCGTAAACCGTTTCGATGGTACCAGGTGTGGGTTGGAGCGATCAGAGGGTCGCAACTAGCGCGCGTTGCTCTGACCAGTCAGAAGGTATCTCGTGCGTCTTGCACCATTCCGAGGTGAAGCCCAGCGGCTGCTTCCCGTCGATGACATCTCGGACGATGTCCGGAGCAAGGAAGGCCAGGTCGATCATCTGCTGTATGCGGCGCTTCGATGTGCTTTCCGCCTTCGCGATCTGAGCGAAAGTCTCGCCGGCCTTGATCCGCTAGAGCCAAACATGGGCCCGGGCGATGTTGCGGATCAGCGTCTCGTCCTGACCGGTCGCGGCATCGTCGAGAACGATCCTGGTCTCTGGAGTGCCCCATCTGAACGGGTCCACCGTTATGTTTAGGAAACGGAGGACAGAGAATGGCGAACAGCGCAGCACATAGCAAAGCGCACTTTAGACAAGCCTTTGCCGCCTTCCTCGATGTCTGAGTGCGCATTTCCGCGAGCTTTCAATTCCATGGATTAGCGACGGTGGTAGTGTCCGTGTTCGTGGTTCTACTCTTGTTTGTCGGTTTTGCTGTTGGAGGCAAACCATCCAATCACGCGATGAAGCCCGCCAAACATGAGCCAGATCAGAAGCGCGAAGCCCACAAGGCCGATAAGTGCTTCCATGCTTTTCCCTTTCCAGGATCAAAGCCCCGGCGTAGCTAACCTCCTGGGCGACCCATTTTCTGAGAGGTCGGCGGACAGCTCCATCCTAGGGGCGGACGCCCACTATGTTGACTGTTCGAAAAACATCTTACTGCTGAAGGGCTCCTGCTGCGCCGGGACGGATCAGCGCGGGCTGAACGGCGATGCAGTTGCTTTTTCGCGTGTCCAGAAAAGAACACCGGCCCCGAAGGGCCGGCGGGCTAAAAGCCAAGGGGACAAGCAAACATCAAGATGTTCACCGTAAACAGCGCGCAGGCTTGAGCAAGCCTATTTGTCGTAGCCTGTGGACAGGTCACATAGTATTCCACAGCTCATTCTAAACGGCCCGATTATTGGGCGTTCTATACTTGTCCAAGCGGCATCTAGCGTTAAGGACGTAGCAACTCGGCGCGTATCGAAGGTCGTTAGCCGTCTCGGAGAAACCGTGAGGTTTGAGCTCGAACTGGACCTTCGCTGCACATTGCTCGAACGTCTACTTCAGGCGTTTGAATTTGTCTTTTTTTTGCCTAGCCCACTCGCCAGATCTTCTTCCCTGTTCACCGTCAAGGTTTCACTGATGATAAGACATACGTTCCCTGTTAACTAACTTAGGGAATTCACGCACAACCCACTGTTTTTTCAAGCAACTTGGGGCTTCATGACACCAAGAATGGCCCAAATCCGCAATTACTCCCTGTAGTTTCCCTGTAAACAGGGAATTCTCACCCGAGACTGGATAGCTGGAGACTGGGTGCACAGCCAGGCAAACTCTCTCTCAATAGACGACAAGTGCGGTGCTGAGAGCGTGGCGAGGCTGCCGACGTCGGGTTCAACTACCAATAGAGACGGTAAGGCGCGCTTGGAGCAACACAGCCCAATGGGCCTATCGCGATCCAAACGTCTGCACGGTGCCAATCGGTCCTGGCGATCAGCCACTCAACGGAAGCAGCACTTCCCAAGCCACACCAAAACGGCACACGCCACGATCGCGCAGCGCTGAAATTTGAGGACTTGTCGTAGATGGTGCTGCTGGGGAGGATTGAACTCCCGACCTCACCCTTACCAAGGGTGCGCTCTACCACTGAGCTACAGCAGCCTGACAGCGCCGGGGGATACTGAGTCTTGGGTTTGCGCGCAAGCCCATTGTGGACCCCTCGCACCAGGTGCGCTAGAGACGGACCCATGGACAAAAACACCGGAAAACCGGGTGCGCAAAAGGGCCAGGCCGATCGCGATGAGCGGCTCAAGGCGGCGTTGAAGGCAAATCTTCAGCGGCGCAAGGCTCAGGCGCGGGCCCGCAAAGGCTCCGGGAAAAGCTGAGGCAGGCAGATGGATTCGATTGTTGTGACGGGCGGAGCAGAGCTTCGTGGCGATATTCCCATTGCGGGTGCAAAGAACGCGTGCCTGACGCTGATGCCGGCCACGCTACTGACCGATGAGCCGCTGACGCTGACAAATGCACCGCGCTTGTCGGACATTCGGACGATGACGCTGTTGCTGCAATCGCTCGGGGCAGAGGTGTCGAGCTTGCAGGACGGGCGTGTACTGGCGCTGTCGTCGCATGATCTGACCAGCCACAAAGCCGACTACGACATCGTGCGCAAAATGCGCGCGTCGATCCTCGTTCTTGGCCCGTTGCTGGCGCGTGCCGGGCATGCCGTCGTCTCGCTGCCCGGCGGCTGTGCGATCGGGGCGCGGCCAGTGGACCTGCACCTAAAGGGGCTGGAGGCGCTGGGGGCAGAGCTCGATCTGCGCGACGGCTATGTACACGCCACCGCGGCCGGCGGGTTGCAGGGGGGTACGTTCGAGTTCCCGTTTGTATCCGTTGGCGCCACCGAAAACGTGCTGATGGCGGCCACCTTGGCAAAGGGCACAAGCGTTTTAAAAAATGCCGCGCGCGAGCCGGAGATTGTCGATCTAGCAACTTGCCTCAGTGCCATGGGTGCGCAGATCGAGGGGGCCGGGACCGAGACCATCACCATCCAAGGCGTTGAGCGGCTGAGTGGTGCCACCCATCGCGTCGTGCCAGACCGGATCGAGCTTGGCACCTACATGCTGGCCCCTGCGATTTGCGGTGGCGAGGTCGAATGCCTTGGCGGGACGCTTGCCTTGGTCGAGGCCTTTGCCGAGCGGTTGGATGCGGCCGGGATCACCGTGGAAGAGACTGCGAAGGGGCTGAAAGTTGCCCGCAACAACGGACGCATCAAGGCGGTTGATGTCGCCACGGCCCCCTACCCGGGGTTTCCGACCGATTTGCAGGCCCAGATGATGGCATTGCTATGCACGGCTGAGGGGACGAGCACGCTTGAAGAGACCATCTTTGAAAACCGGTTCATGCACGCGCCCGAACTGATGCGTATGGGCGCCCAGATCGACGTGCATGGCGGAACAGCCACAGTCACCGGCGTTGAACGGCTGAAAGGTGCGC
This sequence comes from Pseudomonadota bacterium, assembly GCA_039193455.1. Taxonomy (GTDB): domain Bacteria; phylum Pseudomonadota; class Alphaproteobacteria; order Rhodobacterales; family Rhodobacteraceae; genus JBCBGF01. The sequence continues at coordinate 8,351 of JBCCWO010000035.1, read as the reverse complement.
CTGTCATGGCAACCGATCTGCGCGCAAGTGTGTCGCTGATCCTGGCGGGGCTGGCGGCAGAAGGCGACACCACAGTGAACCGTGTCTACCATTTGGACCGGGGCTATGAACGGGTCGAAGAGAAACTCTCGGCTTGCGGCGCGACGATTGAACGGGTGCCTGGCCTATGAGCGATGACGCCCGGTTTGAGGATGGCGGCGAACGCCCGCTGCGGCTGCGGGCGTTTGATCCCGAAGACCTGCAGGTGATCTCGTCCGTGATCCAGGACAGTGTCTTTCCGATCACCGAGATGACGTGGCAGCGCCGGCCCCGGCGATTTGCCATCTTACTCAATCGGTTCCGCTGGGAAGATGCCGAGGCTGCTGGGCGGCGCGGACGGCCCTTTGAGCGGGTGCAATCCGTTCTGACGGTCGAAGACGTGGTGCACGTGGCCTCGCAAGGGATCGACCGCTCTGATACAGAGACGGTTCTGTCGGTCCTGTCCATGTCCTTTGCGCCCGGCGCAGATGGGACAGGGCGCCTTACGCTGACGCTTGCCGGGGACGGCGCGGTGGCGATTGATGTCGAAGCGCTGGAAGTCACGCTCAGCGATGTAACGCGGCCCTATATCGCACCGTCGCGCAAGGCTCCGGATCACCCTGACTGACCGCGCCATCTCGCCGCTTGAGACGGCGCCGTGCGCTCGGTATGTGGGGCGGCAGGAGTGAGTGATGCCACAGTTTTTGAACAGTCGAGACAGTGATTTTCAGGCGCGCTTCGACGCGCTTTTGTCGATGAAGCGCGAGGATGCGCCGGATGTGGATGCCGCAGTGGCGGAGATCATCCGGGATGTGCGCACCCGCGGCGATGCCGCCGTCATCGACCTGACCGAGCGGTTTGACCGGATGGCGCTGACGCCGGAGACGCTGGCCTTCACCCCGGATGAAATTGATGCGCACTGCGCCAAGGTACCCGACTCCGAACGCCTGGCGCTGGAACAAGCGGCAGAGCGTATCCGCGCCTACCACATGCGCCAGATGCCAGAGGATGCCTCCTGGACCGACGACACCGGGGCGACCCTTGGGTGGCGTTGGGGCCCCGTGGGGGCGGCGGGGCTTTACGTTCCCGGGGGGCTCGCCTCTTACCCGTCATCGGTTCTGATGAATGCCATTCCGGCGCAGGTCGCCGGTGTCCCGCGCCTTGCGATCTGTGCGCCGACGCCAGACGGCGTGGCCAACCCGCTCGTCCTGATGGCGGCCAAGCTGTCGGGTGTGAGCGAGATTTACCGGATCGGGGGCGCGCAAGCCATCGCAGCACTGGCCTATGGGACCGAAACGATTGCTTCGGTCGACAAGATCACCGGCCCCGGAAACGCCTATGTCGCCGCTGCGAAACGGCGGGTGTTCGGGCAGGTCGGGATCGATATGATCGCGGGCCCGTCCGAGATCCTGGTGATCGCAGACAAGGACAATGATCCGGACTGGATTGCCATCGATCTGCTGAGCCAGGCCGAACACGATGCGAGCGCGCAATCCATTCTGATCACCGCCGATGCGGAATTTGCGACATCCGTGGCCGAAGCTGTCGAGGCCCGGCTAGAGCGGCTTGCCCGGCGCGACATCGCGGGGCCCAGCTGGCGCGACTTTGGCGCGGTGATCACGGTAGAAAGCCTGGAGGAGGCCGCCGCGCTCAGCAATCGGATCGCCCCCGAACATCTTGAGCTTTGCGTGGCCGACCCCGAGGGGTTGGCCGATCATATCACCCATGCCGGCGCGATCTTTCTGGGCCAATGGACGCCCGAGGCGATCGGCGATTACATCGGCGGACCCAACCACGTCCTGCCCACGGCGCGTTCCGCGCGGTTCTCCAGCGGCCTGTCAGTGATGGACTTCATCAAGCGCACGACGCTTGCGCGGATGACGCCCGCGGCGCTTAAGGCCATCGGACCGGCGGCTGAGACGCTGGCACAGTCGGAAAGCCTTGAGGCGCATGGGCTGAGCGTGCGCGCGCGGCTCAACAAACTGAACGAGGCGCCGTCATGACCGCCCGCATCTGCCACATCGATATTGATGACAGCGCCCTGCCGCCGCCGACGCCCGAGATCGAGCAAGAGCGCAAGGTGGCAATCTTTGACCTGTTGGAAGACAACAGCTTCGCCCTGCCCGCGCGCGAGGATCGCCCTGTGCCTGAGGGCCCCTACCGTCTGCTGCTGGCCATTCGGGAAAAACGGCTGGTCTTTGATCTTCAGACCGAAGATGAAAACCCGGCTGCGGAGTTTCACCTATCCCTCGGGCCGTTCCGGCAGGTCGTGAAAGACTATTTCCAGATTTGCGAAAGCTACTTTGATGCGGTCAAGAAACTGCCCCCCAGCCAGATCGAGGCCATCGATATGGCCCGGCGCGGCATCCACAACGAGGGCGCGCGGGTGCTGCAGGAGCGGCTTGAAGGCAAGGCCGACGTCGATATCGACACCGCGCGGCGCCTTTTTACCCTGATCTGCGTGTTGCACTTCGGGGGCTAGGGTGGCCGGGCAATTTCCCCAGTCGATCTTGTTTTGTTGCGATCACAATGCCGTCCGCTCGCCTATGGCAGAGGGGCTGATGAAGAAGCTCTACGGTCAGCGCGCCTATGTGCAGTCCGCCGGTGTAAAAGGCGACATGGAAATCGACGGGTTCTCCATCGCCGTTTGTGACGAGATCGGCGTCGCACTGCACCGGCACAGGTCACGGTCCTTCGATGAGATGGAAGAATGGGGCGACGACTTGTCGGGCTTCGATCTCGTCGTTGCCTTGTCGCCAGCGTCACAACGCAAAGCACTTGATCTTACACGGTTTTACCATCTGGACGTCGAGTACTGGCCGATCCTCGACCCCACGGGCCTGGGTGAGACGCGAGAAGCGAAGCTGGCAAGCTACCGCCAGGCCCGCGACCAGATCAAGGCACGCCTGCTCGACCGGTTCGGCCCCGCCACCGCCGAAAGCTAGTGCTTGCGAAATTGTCATCAGGCGACAGTGGGACGGCTAACCACCGCGTCGGATACAAGAACAGCACGATCTTGGAAAAGGCGCACACCTGCGATTTCGCGGCGCCACACAATCGCACACGGTCAATTGACTGGGTATATTCCGCTTGAAAAATAGCCTGTTTGCCCTCATTTAAGCGGCGCCCGAAGATATCGGGCGGATTGAAACGGAGAGAACATGGCCAAGGAAGAACTGCTCGAATTTCCCGGTGTCGTGAAGGAACTCCTGCCCAATGCGACATTCAGGGTCGAGCTGGAAAACGGCCATGAAATCATCGCGCATACGGCAGGCAAGATGCGTAAAAACCGCATCCGCGTTCTGGCTGGCGACAAAGTTCAAGTTGAAATGACACCGTACGACCTGACCAAAGGACGTATCAACTACCGCTTCAAATAGTGCGCCTGATCCTGGGATCGGCCAGCCCCCGACGGCGCGAGCTGCTGGGGCAATTGGGCATTGTGCCTGACGAGATCCGACCCGCCGATATCGACGAGACGCCCGCCAAAGGCGAGCTGCCCCGCCCCTATTGCGCCAGGATGGCGCGCGAAAAGGCCGAAGCGCTCACGGTTGCACCCGGCGAGGTGTTGATCACCTCCGACACGACCGTGGCCGTGGGACGCCGCATCCTTGGGAAACCGTGCGATGCGGATGAGGCCGCCGCCTTTCTGCGCCTGTTGTCAGGACGTCGGCATCGGGTCATCACGGCGCTCGCGGTGCGCACCGCACACCAGATGTGGGAACGCGACGTCGTCACCGCGGTCAAGCTCAAATCCTTGTCCGAGCCCGAGATTGCCATCTACCTCGCCACCGGCGACTGGGAGGGCAAAGCCGGTGCGTACGCGATCCAAGGGCCCGCGGGCGCCTTCATCCCGTGGATACAAGGGTCTTACTCTGCCGTGATGGGGTTGCCACTCTTCGAAACGGCATCACTGCTTTCCGCCGCACGGTATCCGGTCGGGCCGTGAAGGGGCGCATTGTCACCTTTGGTTGGCTGCGAGAGGGTCAGTCCGCAAGCGCACTGATCTGCGATGGGCGCGTCGAAGACTGGGTTCTCAGCCCCCCTGACAGCCGGCAGGCACAGCCAGATGTCGGCACTGTGGGATACGCGACCATCACACGCGTTCTGCCCAGCGGGCGCGGTGCATTCTGTGATCTGCCTTTAGGGGCCACCGGCTATGTGCGCGACGCCAAAGGCCTAAAGCAAGGCGTACGTCTGCCCCTGCAGGTGGCAGGCTTCGCTGAGCCCGGCAAGGCCCTCCCGATGCGGCGCAACATCCTGATCAAGGGCCCGCGGGTGATCCTGACCCCCGGCGCGCCAGGCATAAACCCGTCACGCAAGCTGACCGACACGTCCGAACGGGACCGTCTGATTGCGGTCGTGAACGCGGCGATCGTCGCAGAGTCGGCAAAGAACGCGGTGACCGCCGAACTTGGGGCCATCATCCGCACCTCGGCAGAGAGTGTTTCGGATGACCGGCTCGCGGCCGAAGTAAAGGCCCTGCATACCACGTGGTGGAGTGCGGAGATGGCGGAGACCGATCCACGCGCGGCTTGGATCGGCAAGCCGGGTTTCTTCGCGATAGATATCGAGACCGAGTGGCTGAGCAAAACGCCGGATTCCGTGGTTCTTGAGCCATCTTTGGACGCCATTGCGTCGGCCGATTTGGGCGGCGCGGGACCACGAAACATCTGGGGCGACAAAGACCTCGCCGCGCGTATTGAGAGCGATCCGGACCCGTTGGATACGCTCGGCGTCCGGTCCTGCCTGGACGCGCTACGCACACCCGAGGTTGCCTTCCCAAGCGGCTCAATGACGATCGAGCCCACCAGCGCCCTCATCGCCGTCGACGTGAACACAGGCACAGACTTTTCCCAGGCCGCCGGCCTCAAGGCCAACCTCGCCGCGGCACGCGAATTGCCGCGCCAGTTGCGCCTGCGCGGACTGGGCGGCCAGATCGTTGTCGACTTCGCTCCGATGCCCAAAAAGGACCGTCGCACGCTGGAAGAGACGCTGCGCAAAGCTTTTCGCGCCGATCCGGTCGAGACAAGCCTTGTCGGCTGGACAACGCTTGGCCATTTTGAGTTACAACGCAAACGCGAGCGCCGCCCCCTGCACGAGGTTCTGTGATGGCCTGCCCAATCTGTCAGTCCGAAACAGCCCCAGCGTACCGGCCATTCTGCTCTCAACGCTGCGCCGATATCGACCTCGGCCGCTGGATGTTGGGCCACTACGCAATCCCCGCGCCACTAACCGATGAAGACGACGACCAGCCCGATCCCCGGCCCCCGATTGACCCTTGATTTTGCGTCTTTGCCACTGGACACCCCCCCTGCCCCCGTCTAGAACACCGCGACCCGCGGGAGCCATCACACGCCCCGCCCCGTGCCCGGGTAGCTCAGGGGTAGAGCAGTGGATTGAAAATCCTCGTGTCGGTGGTTCGATTCCGCCCCCGGGCACCATATAACCTTCTCATAGCGTTTCATTTCTACTCAAAACCATTGATTTTTATGTGTTTTCGTGAAAGGCATATGAACATAGAAAAATATGCGTTACCCCCAAATCGCATCAAATTGGGGGTAACGGCTGGGGGTAATTCCCCGATCTGAGAAAGCGTTACCCCCAAATGCCCTTGACCGACGTAAAAATCCGCAAGGCCAAACCCCGGCCGAAGTCGTACAAATTGAGCGATGGTGGAGGATTGTTTTTGTTGGTGAGACCGGGTGGCAGGAAGCTCTGGCAACAGAAGTACCGGTTTCTCGGCAAAGAACGTCTGTTATCGCATGGTCAGTATCCGGCGGTGACCTTAGCGCAAGCGCGCAAGAAGCGAGAAGAAGCGCACGCCTTGTTGGCCAAAGACCGCGACCCCGGCGTACAAAAGAAACTCGACAAGATTGCTGCCGAAACACTCGCGCGGACGACATTCAAGCTGATCGCCGAAGAGTTACTCGAAAATATGAAGGATCGCGAACTTGCACCGACGACGGTCGCCAAGAATACTTGGCTACTGATGAATTTGGCAGAGCCACTGCACAAGCGCCCGGTCAGTGAGATTTCTCCCGCTGAGATATTGCACTTGTTGCAATCAGTTGAGCGCAGCGGGCGACGCGAAAGCGCCCGTCGACTACGCAGCGTGATGTCCGGTGTCTTTCGGCATGCGATTGTGACGCTGCGAGCAGAGATCGATCCAACTGAACCGCTGAAAGGTGCCATACGTCCGCCCAAAGTGGTCAACCGACCGGCCATTACCGATGAGAGGGGATTCGGAGCATTGCTGCGAGACCTGGAGGAATTTCCCGGCTACTTTATCACCAAAGCGGCACTGAATTTCCAAATCTTGACGATGGTGCGCCCGGGCGAAGTTCGTGGCGCTACCGTTCACGAGATTGATCGTAGTGCGCGGACATGGACGATCTCGGAGGAGCGAATGAAGATGCGCCGGGGACATGTCGTGCCGCTCTCGGATCAAGCGTTTGAGATTGTCGAAGCTCTTTGGCCGGAGATCGGCGGAGCCGAGCTATTGTTTCCGTCGATAATGTCGAACCGCCGCCAGCTATCCAACAATACACTCAACTCCGCCCTTCGACGGATGGGCTACCAAAAAGATGAGGTGACCGCTCATGGGTTTCGTGCGACTGCGAGCACCATTCTCAACAGTCGCGGCTTTGATCCTGATGTGATTGAGGCCGCACTCGCCCACCAAGACAAGAACGAAATCCGTCGCGCTTACAACCGAGCGACCTACTTCGAACAAAGAGTGGAGCTGATGCAGGCATGGGCGGACTTGGTGGACAAATTTCGCGATGAACTCTGAACCGCTCTAGATCAAATTCAGCAGTAGGTAGCTAACAGATTTCGCCAATTCTTAAGCGAAATTCTTGGCGAAATCGAAGCGTGCGACCGGCCTTCCCTCTTACAACCCGACCACCTCCGCACCAACGCCCGATACCCACGGCTTTCGATGCAACTCCTCAAGACTGGCCCAGGTAGGCCGCTTGGGCATTGCCTTGCAAAGAAAGTGGCCAGCCCACCGTCCGGTGCGCTCCCGAACTAGGTTTTGGAAGGACTGCATCCGTCCCGGGTGTGAGAAAACCCATAGGACCGCCGTGCTGGCTTTGATACCGTAGTGCTGGCGGTGCATGTCGCCCGTGAAGATCGCGGCGTACAGGTCAACAGATTTCGCGAGGCTCTTCCGGGCTGCACTCGAACGAAGTGGTTCGGTTGACCGGTCCACCTCCAGCATGTACGCGCGGAAGCCGCCCGTGTACCGCACGGCGAACAACTGATCCGGGATCAAATGCCGACCGCCAACCGGAATCGCAAGCTCCACGCCCGACCGCTCAAGAGTGCGATGTGCCGGGATGTACTCACGGCCTTGCCGCTGAGCACAGATATCGAACGTGCCGGTAAACGTGGATGCGGCATAGGCGTGCCACCAGTGGCCGGTCGGACGGACGGTAGGTTCAGGCAGGCCAAGGTCTGTGATGTAATCGCGGGCGTAACCGTAATGCCCCAGTCGAGGAGTTGGCCATTCGCGATGAAGACGTATCCGGCGCGCCCCGAGGCGACCGCGACCGACAAAACTCTAAGCGCCGCTGCCATAGTCAGGTGGCTGTTTCAGGCGCTGGCGCAATCGCGCCAGCGACCCATCGCGGTTAAAGGTATGGGCCGTGGTCTTGTCGGGGTCAGGCAAGCTGACGAGGCGCACGGTCAGGTGTTCGCGTCGCTCCGCCATGACCTCGGAGAAGAGGCTCTCGAAGGAGCGGCCATAGATCAGCGACAGGTCGATGATCTGCTCCAGGCTCGGGCGATGCTTGCCGTGCTCCAGATCGGACACCACAGATTGGTGGCTCTGGAGGAGATAGGCAAGATCGCCCTGAGTGTAGCCCGCTTTCCGGCGCGCGAGGCGCAGGTCGTGGGCAAATTGAGTCCTCATAATAGATTGGCTTAAACTGATAGGTCATCAGTCTAGGTCACCAGGGCCGCCTGCCATAGCAGGCACGACATGGGATGTATCGATACGGTGAATGGTTGGAAGCGTGTTGTCGGATGATGCACATTCAGTGGTGGGCGGGTGCGCATGACCCGGACCCCTCAAGGGTCCGGCACGAAGCGCAATCCCCGTGCGTCAGTGTTCGTTTCTGCCAATGCGGCGGGTCGGCGGCTCAGTGACATCTATGACGGATGTATGTGAGCCCCGAAAGACGGCTTGAGCAGCCCAATTTGACTGGTCCATGTTGAGTGTTAGTGCATGACCGGCCTGTGATCCATCGGGATGATGGTTTCGGGTGCCGGAGGTCGATAGCCGAGTGCGCTGTGCGGCCTGACGGCATTGTAGTGGCGACGCCATT
>JBCCWO010000034.1:0-31235 GCA_039193455.1 Pseudomonadota bacterium | reverse complement strand
CAACCGTTATCGATGGTGCGGGCGCCAAGAAAGAGATCAAAGCGCGCGTCGAGCAGATCCGTGGTCAGATCGAGGAAACCACCTCGGACTACGACCGTGAGAAGCTTCAGGAACGTGTGGCCAAGCTGGCAGGCGGCGTTGCCGTCATCCGCGTCGGCGGCATGACCGAAGTGGAAGTGAAAGAGCGCAAGGACCGCGTCGATGACGCGCTGAACGCAACGCGTGCAGCCGTTCAGGAAGGCATCGTTGTGGGCGGCGGCGTCGCTCTCGTCCAGGGTGCCAAGGCGCTTGACGGTGTGACCGGCGACAACAGCGACCAGGATGCGGGCATCGCCATCGTGCGCCGCGCGCTGGAATGGCCGCTGCGTCAGATCGCAGAGAATGCGGGCGTCGACGGTTCTGTCGTTGCTGGCAAGATCCGCGAATCCAGCGACTCTTCCTTCGGCTTCAACGCCCAGACCGAAGAGTATGGTGATCTCTTCAAGTTCGGCGTGATCGACCCCGCAAAGGTCGTCCGCACCGCTCTGGAAGACGCCGCGTCGGTTGCAGGTCTCTTGATCACGACCGAGGCCATGGTTGCCGACAAGCCCGCCAAGGAAGGCGCAGCGCCTGCCGGCGGCATGCCCGACATGGGCGGCATGGGCGGCATGATGTAAGCCAGCCATGTGCTAGGACTAAGAAGGGGTCGCTTCGGCGGCCCCTTTTTCATTAGGAAGCCATCAGGGTTCAGATCGCAGGGCGGTGCGGCGCTAGGGTCTGTCTACAAAGAGCTTTTTGACAGCCCCGCCAATCTCCATGGCGTTGTCCTGCGACGTTTGCCCGAACTCGGAGACGAGGGTCGTCTTGGCCCCGGCCTTCAGCAACGCTTCAACGGCCCGCAGGTTCTGTTTTCGAACTGCAATGTGGAGCGGTGTTTCGGACATATCCCCGACCGCATTCACATCGGCCCCGGCTTCAATCAGCTGCAGCACGGCATATGTGTCCTCGCGCCACAGCATGACGTGAAGAGGGGTATCGCCATCTGATCCCTGGCTGCTCACAGTGACGGGTGCGGCACCCATCTCTGCCGGAAACAACGTCTCAGAGCATGACGCGAGAATCTCGCTCAGGCTCGCGCGGGTTTTGGTTCTTTTTGCCATTTGCAGGATCCGTTTCGGAACACTAAAGGGCTGTCCCCTGAAAACGGCCATTCGCGGCCTTTGTTGGATCATTTTTTGGGTCGGCAGCATTGACCCCAAGAGCGTGGCCCCGCCGTACAGCGCGCTTTCGTCGACATCGTCTGGGTTATCAAGAAACGCGTTTTCGGGTCGACACTCAGCGTACCGTGTGACCGCATGCGCCGCATTCGCCTAGAATGATCAGGCCAATTCCGCTGAACGCGCCCCGCGCAGCAGCTTACGGACAGCGCCAACCTTCAAACAAGGGACCACAGCCGGGCCATTGAGAGCATCATCAGTCGCGACCGGCCTTGGAAACTGCTTTGCCAACTCGCGGCGATCCTCTTTTGGCAGCCCGCCCAGTACCATCGGACCCAGAAGCAGGGTTTCCGCCAATGCGCCATTGGCCCGCACAACCTCGTGCTGGGCCAGCGCGAAATGGTGGTAGGACACGCTGCGTCTGCCATGCAGGCGCTGCACCCCGGGCAGGGTGGTCAGAGATTTCGCGGCGGCAAGCGCCGGTGTGCGAAAAAGCCCGTCAAGCTGCCCCTGCGTGCCAACGAGAATGCGGTGCTGTGGTGAAATTGTCAGGTCGCGCGCCGGCTGCCCCGACCCCAACGACCCGGCGCGAATACGGATCGGCACCGCGTCTTGCCCGGCGAGTGGCAGGGTGATCCGCGACCCGCGTGTCCAGACGATCGGCTGCGCCCCGTGCCAGAGCGTCGAGACCTGATCCCCGGGCCGCAGATCTTCAACCGGCCTTGGGCCACCCGGCGTATCGATCAGGGTCCCGCGTTCGAAACAGGGAATGCTCCCCTTGTTCGGCGCGGTCTGCAGAAAGTAGGTGCTACCACCATCGTCGCTTTGCAGGCTCTGCCCCGCACCGACCCAACCCAAGTTGGTACTGGTCAGCCCGGACGCTGGGCCATCGGATGCGGTAACTGTTGCGTCCCGGTACGAGACGAATTGCAGGACGGCCCCGGCATCGTCGACCAGCGCCAGCCCGTCCCCGGGCCACAGGTTGCCCATCGAATGCGTGCTGTCAAAGCCCGTGGTCGTGGCGCTGTCGATGACGTAGATGTCTTGGCCCTTGATCGTGCCGACCCGCGTGCCGAGCGAGAATTCCTCAATGAAGGAACCGCTGTCGTTATAGAGCGCGATCCGATAGCCAGAGGCATCCGTGCCAGCAGGCACCGAGATCTCGATGAACTCCGCGTCGGCGGTGCCATAGGGTTTCAGTTCCGAGATATAGGCCGTCATCGCGCCCTCCGCAGATCTGATTACGGCGGGCCGGTGAATACCTGGTTTACGGCTGTCCGGACGGACGCGCCGTGCTGTGGCGCTAAGCGGGGATCATCGGTTTGGCGCGTGTCTGCGTTTCAATGGCGTAAACCGATGTGGACGCGGTGATGAACAGCGTCTGCCCGTCTTCGCCCCCAAAGCAGAAGTTTGTAGATTTCTCCGGCGTCGCAATCACGCCCAGATGCGTGGCATCCGGCGCAAACACATGCACGCCGCCCGGCCCGTTGCAGAAGATCCGCCCTGTTAGGTCGGTCTTCATCCCGTCCGGTACGCCTTCGCCCGTGCCCGTCACGGTCGCCCAGACCTCGTCCCCCGACAAACTGCCATCGGCGCCAACATCGAACACCCGGATCGTCGGACCCCAGCTGTCATTTACGAAGAGATGCCGTTCGTCGTTCGACAGGCAAAGCCCGTTGGGCTGTTTGAAATCCTGTGCCACGAGTTCGAGCGTGCCGTCGGGGTCGAGCCGGAAGACGCCCTGGAACGGGAGCTCCTGATCCCGGATCAGCCCAAGGTCTTCGCGGGTGCGGCCAAAGGAGGGGTCCGTGAACCAGATCCGACCCTGGCTGTCGCAGATCACATCGTTGGGGCTGTTAAGTTCCTGCCCCTCGAAATGCGAGGCCAGCACCCGCACGCGTTTCCCGCCATGGTCGTGGATCACAAGGTGTGACGAGGCATGTTCGCAGGTGATGATGCGACCCGCGCCATCGAAACAGTTGCCATTGGCCTGGTTCGAGGGGCGGCGGAAGACCGACAGGCCTTCGTCCGCGCTCCAGCGGTACTGGATGCTCTCGGCGATGTCAGAGAAGACGAGCCAGTGTTCGGTCGGGTGCCAGATCGGTCCTTCGGTGAAGGTAAAGCCGGTTTCGACCTGCCTCAGCTCCGCCCTAAGCCCAATCACGCCCTCAATCTCTGCCTGCATGGTCTGCCCCCTCACGGCCTGTTTGCGACGCTACCCGGTCGCGTTTGGCGAAGAAAGAGGCGCAGGGGCGGGGAGTAATGGACATAACTGTCCAGAGGCGCGCCGCGTCCATCAGCCATCGTCAGGGAGGCGATCATGAAATCACATTACCGCGTCGTTGTGATCGGGGGCGGCGTGACCGGTGCCTCGGTTCTCTATCATCTGGCCAAGTTCGGTTGGACCGATGTGGCGATCATCGAACGCAACGTACTGACTGCCGGGTCGTCCTGGCATGCGGCGGGGGGCATTCATGCGCTGAACGCCGATCCGAACATGGCGGCGTTGCAGGCCTATACCATCGATCTTTTGTCCGAGGTCGAGAAGGAGAGTGGGCAGGATATCGGGCTGCACATGACCGGGGGCGTGACGATTGCCTCGGCGCCCGCGCGCTGGGAATGGCTGCAATCGGCCTATCGCATCTTTCAGTCCATCGGGATCGACGATTGCCACCTGATGACGCCGGAAGAGGTGAAAAAGGCCTGCCCGATCATGGATGTCGAGGGTGTTATTGGTGGGCTTTGGGCGGATCGCGAAGGCTATGTCGACACCACCGGAACCGTTCACGCCTATGCCCGCGCGGCCAAGCAACGCGGCGCGGATGTGATCGAACATAACCGCGTGCTCGAACTGAACTGGAAAGGCGGCGAATGGGAGGTTGTGACCGAGAAGGGCACAATCACCGCCGAGCATGTGGTGAACGCAGGTGGGCTGTGGGCCAAGCAATGCGGGCGGATGGTGGGGCTCGACCTGCCGGTGTCGCCCCTGTCGCACCATTACTTCCTGACCGAGACGATCCCGGAGGTGGCGGAACTGGATTTCGAGGTGCCGATGACCGTCGACCTCGAAGGGTTCACCTATATGCGCCAGGACCAGAAGGGCATTCTGGTGGGCATTTACGAGATCAACCACCAGCACTGGATGATGGACGGGGCGCCCTGGAACTATGGCATCGAACTGCTTCAGGAAGACACGGACCGGATCGAGAACGAGCTGACGTTGGCGTTCGAGCGCTATCCCTGCCTGAACGAGGTGGGCATTCGGAACTGGGTGAACGGGGCGTTCACCTTCTCACCCGATGGCAATCCGTTGGTCGGACCCGTGCGCAGCGTGCCGAACTATTGGCTGGCCTGCGGCGTGATGGCTGGCTTCCTGCAGGGTGGCGGCGTGGGCAAGACGCTGGCCGAATGGATGATCCACGGCGATACCGAGGCCGACGCCTGGCCGATGGATATCGCGCGCTACGGCGAGTTTGCGTCGAACAAGGAATACATCAAGCAAACCACGGGGCAGTTCTATTCGCGCCGCTTCGTGATGACCTATCCCAACGAACAACTCCCCGCCGGGCGGCCCCTGAAGATGGCGCCTGCGCATTCCGAGATGACGGCAGCGGGTTGCCGTTGGGGGGTGAGCTGGGGCCTAGAGACGCCGCTTTTCTTCGCGCCCGAGGGGTTCGAGGAAGAGCCGTCGCTCAAGCGTTCGAACGCGCATGAGATCGTGCGGGACGAATGCAAGGCGGTGCGCGACAGCGTTGGTCTTTTGGATATCTCGGGCTTCTCGCGGTTCGAGGTGACGGGGCCGAATGCCGAAGGCTGGCTGGACCGGATCATGTCCACCAAGCTGCCCGCACCCGGACGCGCGCGGCTGGCCGTGATGCTCTCGCCCGAGGGCAAACTTAAGGGCGACCTCACGGTCTTTAACTGGGGCGATGGAACGTGGTGGATCATGGGATCCTACTACCTGCGCGAATGGCATATGCGCTGGTTCCAGGACCATCTGGAAGACGGCGTCAGCGTCCGCGATATCGGCGATGCGACGGTCGGCTTCTCGCTGTCGGGGCCAAGGTCGCGTGCGGTGATGGAAAACCTGACCGACGGCGATATCGGTGCGCTGCCCTTCATGGGGTGTGGACAGTTCGATCTGGGGCTGATCCGGGCCAAGGTGGGGCGGCTCTCTGTCACCGGCGAACTGGGCTATGAAATCCACTGCGGTGCTGCCGAGCACATCGCGCTGCGGCGGATGCTGCTCGAAGCCGGCGCGGGCGAGGAGATCCGCGAATACGGGTTCAATGCGCTGTTGTCGCTGCGGCTGGAGAAGAGCTTTGGCATCTGGTCAGCGGAATTCACGCAGGACCGCACGCCGGGGATGACCGGCATGGACCGCTGGATCGCCTGGGACAAGGGCGAGTTCGTGGGGCGTCAGGCGGCGATCAATGAACGCGACGGCAACGGTCCCGCGCAGAAACTGGTGACGTTGGAGGTGGCGGCCAACGGGGCAGATGCCAGCGGGTACGAACCGGTCTGGTCGAACGGCGACCGGGTGGGGTTCATCACATCGGGCGGGTACGGGCACACGGTGGACCGTTCGCTCGCGATGGCCTTGGTGAACCGAGAGCAAACCGAAGTCGGCAGCGATCTGGCGGTGCATGTCGTCGGGGTCGAGCGCGCGGCCAAGGTGATCGCACCGTCGCCCTATGATCCGGCGGGTCAGGCGATGCGGGGATGAGCGAACAGGTCGCCCCCGTGCGCCGTGGCCGACGGCGCGGCTCGCGCCCGGATGCCGGTGGCGGCCAGCGGGTGGTCGACTATCGCACGCTGAAAAACCCGTTCCCGCCCACGCCTGTTTTCCGCGACGATCAGGTCGCGGAAATGCACGACACTGCGTTGCGGGTGCTTGAGCAGCTGGGGGTGAAGGTCCTGCTGCCCGAAGCGCGCGCCATCTTTGCCGCGGCGGGCGCCCGGGAGGGGGCGGATGAGATCATGTTCATCGGGCGCGATCTGGTCGAGGCCGCGCTCGCCTCGGCCCCGCGGCGCATCGTTCTGCGCGCTGGGGCACGGGATCGGGATGTGACGCTTGAACTGGGCCGCCTGGCAATCCAGCCCGGGGCAGGGGCGCCGCACGCAACAGACAGGATCAAGGGGCGGCGCCCGGGGACAGATTCGGACTTTCGCGACCTCATCAAGCTGACCCAGCACTTCGACGTGTTGCACATGCTGCCACCACTGGTGGAGCCGCAGGACATCCCCATGCACCTGCGCCATTACGCGATGACTGAGGCGATGCTGACCCTGTCGGACAAGTTCCCGTTCGTGTTCTCGCGCGGGACGCCCCAGGTGCAGGATTGTTTCGAGATGATCCGCGATTTCAGGGGCTTGAGTGATGCCGAGTTCGCAGCCGACCCGCACTGCTACACGATCATAAACACCAACTCACCCCGCCAGATCGACATCCCGATGGCGCAGGGGCTGATCGATTTCGCGCGGGCAGGGCAGGTGTCAATCGTGACGCCCTTTTGCCTGATGGGCGCGATGGCCCCGGCCACGGTGGCGGGGGCCTTGACGCTCAGCCATGCCGAGGCACTGGCCGCGATCACCTTGACACAGCTGACCAAGCCGGGGGCGCCTGTCTGCTATGGCGCGTTCGCCTCGAACGTGGATATGAAATCCGGTGCACCCGCCTTTGGCACGCCCGAGCAGGTAAAGGCCAACCTCGGCGCAGGACAACTGGCCCGCCTCGTCGGCCTGCCCTGGCGCTGTGCGGCCGGGTGCGCGGCCAATCTTGGCGATGCGCAGGCGGCGCACGAGACACAGATGAGCGCGTGGAGCGCGATCCTGGCCGGGTCGACCGTGATGCTGCATGGGGCAGGCTGGCTCGAAGGCGGGCTGACGGTGAGCTATGAAAAGTTCATCACCGATATCGAGATGCTGCAAACCTTTGCCGAACTTTGCGCCGAAACCCCCGCTGATGCCGATGCCATCGCCTTCGATGCACTGGCCGAGGTGCAGCCGGGCGGCCATTTCTTCGGCGCCAGCCACACGATGGAGCGGTATCAATCCGCGTTCTATGAGCCGCTGGTCGCGGATTGGTCGAACTTTGGGACATGGACGGAAAACGGTGCCGAGGATGCCACGACGCGGGCTACCGGGATCTGGCAGGGCATCCTGCGCGACTTTGTTCCACCCGCCACCGACGCCGCCCGCGCAGCGGACTTGAAAGCCTTTATTGCCAAGCGCACCGCCCAGGGCGGCGCGGCCCCGGTGAGCTGATGGCGGTGGCGACACTCAAACCCGCGGGGAATGTGAAAGTGACCCGCAGCGATTGGTTGAACGCCGCAATGGCCGTTTTGGTCGATACCGGTGTGGAGCAGGTGAAAATCCTGACACTGAGCGAGCGGCTGCGCGTTTCACGCTCCAGCTTTTATTGGTATTTCGAAGATCGCCAGCATCTTTTGAACGACCTGCTTGCGCTTTGGAACAATTCGAACACCGGTGTGATCCAGCGCCACTGTGCGTTGCCGTCGCGCACGATTGCCGAAGCGGTGCTGAACCTTTTTCAGTGTTTCGTCGGTGCAGAGGCCTTCGATCACCGGCTCGATTTCGCCATCCGCGATTGGGCGCGGCGTTCGGCAGATGTGCGGGCGGTTGTTGATCGGGCGGATGCCGACCGGCTTGCCGCGGTGGCAGGCCTCTTCGCCCGCCATGGCTTTGCGGCGCCCGAGGCCGATACGCGCGCGCGCATCCTTTACTACATGCAGATCGGCTACTATGCGATGGAGCTGAACGAGCCGCTGGACGAACGGATGAGCCGCGTTGCAGGCTATGTCGCCGGGTTCACCGGAACACCAGCCAGCCCGGCCGAGCTTGACGCCTTCGTCGCCCATGTCCAGCAAACCACAACCGGAGAAACGCCATGACCCAAACCGCCGACGCGATCATCATCGGAACCGGGGTCATTGGCACCGCTGTTGCCTACGAGCTGGCCAAGAAGGGGTGGAAGACGCTCAGCCTGGACCGGAACGCGCAGATCGGCCACGGGTCCACCGCGGGATCCTGTGCGATCATCCGCATGCACTATTCCACGCTAGATGGGACAGCCTTCGCCTGGGAGGGTTACCATTACTGGCGAGACTGGGCCGACTATCTGGAGGCACCTACGGGCAAGACGCTTGCCAAGTTCGTTGAGTGCGGCTGTCTGGTGGCGAAGACCGACCTGAACGGGCATCTGGAAAAACACATGCATTACAGCGGGATGCTGGATTGCCCGTTTGAAGAGTGGTCGCCGGATCAGATCACAAGCAAATTGCCGATCTACACGATGGACAGCTTTGCCCCGGCCAAGCGCCGGGATGATCCCGAATTCGGCAAACCCAATGGCGCGCGGCTGAACGGGGGCGTGTTCTGGCCGAAGGCGGGCTATGTGACCGATCCTGCGTTGTCGTCACAGAACCTGGGCGACGCCGCGATGCGCAAAGGCGCGGTCTTTCAGATGAACGCCACCGTCGCCGACATCCTGCAGGATGGCGGGCGCGTCACCGGTGTGCGTCTGGCGGACGGGGCCGAACTGCACGCGCCGGTGGTGATCAACGTGGCCGGCCCGGCCTCGTCCAAGATCAACGCCATGGCCGATGTTCTGGGCGATATGACCATCGAAACCCGCGCGTTGCGGCAGGAGGTGGTGCATGTGCCCTCGCCCGAGGGCTTTGATTTCGAGGCCAACGGCACCATCGTGTCAGACAGCGATATCTCGTGCTATTGCCGCCCCGAGCACGGCAATCACATCCTGATCGGCAGTGAAGACCCCGAATGTGATCCGCATCAGTGGGTCGAGGATGACACCGACTACAACCGCGACTTCACCGATCAGTGGACGACCCAGGCGATGCGCTATGGTCAGCGGGTGCCAACGCTCGGCATTCCCGGCGCCACGCGCGGGGTGGTGGATCTGTACGATGCGTCGACCGACTGGATCCCGATCTATGACCGCTCGGCACTGCCCGGTTTTTACATGGCCTGTGGGACCAGCGGGAACCAATACAAGAACGCCCCCATTGCCGGTAAGATGATAGCCGCGCTGGTTGAGTATTGCGAGAACGGCAACGATCACGACAGCGATCCGTTATCGTTCAAATTGCCCTATATCGGGCGCGAGATTGATGTGGGCTTTTATTCACGCAAGCGCCCGATCAACGAAGAAAGCAGCTTTTCGGTTCTGGGTTAGCCCCGAACACAGTGTTTCTTAGGCGTTTCTGCGGCGCAGAGAGGCCGGGTTCTTGCCACGCCAATGCCATGATTGCGCGCCTAAAACCGCGGCAGTGAGCCTTTGATATCCATCGGGGCCCGCCAAGCTGGCATCGCCGCGTTGACATGGCGCAGGCATTCCGACAGCAACGCGGGCATCGGAACTAAGAGATTGCGCCAATGAAAATCGCGATGATCGGGGCCGGCTATGTGGGGCTGGTATCAGGAGTTTGTTTTTCGGATTTCGGCCACGAAGTGGTCTGTGTCGATGTGGATCCGGCCAAGGTCGACATGCTCAACGCCGGGGAAGTGCCGATTTTTGAGCCGGGGCTCGAAGCGCTGATGGCCCGCAATGTCGAAGCGGGCCGCTTGACGTTCACCGGCGATCTCGCCGCCGCGGTCGGAGAGTCGGACGCGGTCTTCATCGCCGTTGGCACGCCGACACGGCGCGGCGACGGTCATGCTGATCTGACCTACGTGTTCGAGGCCGCCAAGCAGATCGCGCAGGCGATGAAGGGCTATACGGTCGTAGTCACGAAATCGACGGTGCCCGTGGGCACGAACGACAAGGTGGCCGAGATCATCGTCGAGACGAACCCGGATGCCGATTTCGATGTGGCTTCGAACCCAGAATTCCTGCGCGAAGGCGCGGCGATCGATGACTTCATGCGCCCCGACCGCGTTGTGGTCGGCGTGCGCAACGAGCGTGCGGGCGAGGTGATGGCCGAGATCTATCGCCCGCTTTACCTGCGGGACGCGCCGATCATCACCACCGATATCGCCTCGGCCGAGCTGACGAAATATGCGGCCAACGCGTTTCTGGCGACCAAGATCACCTTCATCAATGAAATTGCCATGCTGAGCGAACGCGTCGGTGCGGACATCAAAGAGATCGCCAAGGCCATCGGCCTGGACGGGCGCATCGGATCGAAGTTTCTGCATGCCGGTCCCGGCTATGGTGGGTCGTGTTTCCCTAAGGATACCAGTGCCTTGGCCCGGATCGGGCAAGAGCATGCGGTGCCTATGCGGATCACCGAGACGGTCATGACCGTCAATGATGAGGTCAAGCGCCGGATGATCGACAAGATCACCGATCTGTGCGGCGGTTCGGTCAACGGCAAGACGATCCTTGTGTTGGGCGTCACGTTCAAGCCCAACACCGACGACATGCGCGACGCGCCCAGCCTGACGATTGTGCCGTCGCTTGTTGGCAACGGCGCAACGGTGCGGGTTGTCGATCCCGAGGGTCAGCACGAAGGTGAAAAGCTCTTGCCGGGCGTGAGCTGGCATGACGACACCTACGAGGCCGCCAAGGACGCGGACGCGGTGGTGATCCTGACGGAATGGAATGAGTTTCGTGCGCTTGATCTCAAGCGCTTGGCCGGCGTGATGGCCGCGCCGAAAATGGCGGACCTGCGAAACATCTATTCGCAGAGCGATCTGACCGAGGCGGGCTTTAGCGACTACGTCTCAGTCGGGCGTTAGGCCAGACCCGATAAAGCGCGGCAGCGTGCCCTGAAGCGCCCTGAGCATGTCCTGCAGGCGCGCTTCGGCGCGGTTGTCGGGTTCGCCCGGATCGATGGGCGTGGTCAGCCGCACCAGCGCCCCATCGCTGCGCCCCGTCCGCACGGCATCGACCAACAGCCAGTATTTGGCGGCAAAGTCCCAGGCAATGCGGCGCCCCTTCTGGTCGAACCAATAGTAAACCATTTGCCGGGACGTGCCGCGCTGGATGATGGCCCTGTTGATTTGGAACGGGGTCTCCGTGCCGGCAATAGGGGCCACATCCGTCCGATCGAGCCACGCAATCTCCCACCCCGCGCCGGGCAGGCAGATCTCGGGCGAATGAACGCCGCCCGCGCTTTGGTCGGCGTACCAGGCGACGAAAACATCCACCGGGGCCGCGCCAGACGTATGGGAAAAAAACACTGAGAGATAGTCATCCGCGCCCAAGGCCCGCGAGACCGCGGGCGGTAGCTGCCGCACCGGGCCAGCTTGCGACCAGTCGCCGATCCGATCGGGGAACAGGGCGAAGGGCAGACGCGACACCGGTTCCGCGCCGCGCGGGGGCAGGGCAACAACACTCATGCCCACCGCGAGCGTCGCCAGCATGCCACAGACCAGCGCGGGCGAAGCCTCTAGCCGCCAGATCCGCCAGAGGTGCCGCCCGCTGCCCGATACGTCCAGATCCAGCGCGTCGGCCAGTCGCGGGCGGGCCGGGTGAAGCCATAAAAGCGCCCGGGCCAATGCAAAAAGCGCGGCCACGCAGGCCAGAAACACCACCCAACCTTCAAAGAAATGGGTGCCACCCTCGACCCAGGCCGGTCCATGGTGGTTCACGATCACCCCGGCCAGCGCAATCCGGGCCGCATTCATGGCAATGGTGATCGGTGCCGCCGACAGCAAGAGCACGGCCTTGTGCCAGGCCGGGCCTTGGTAGAGCAGCGCGAAGATGTAGGAAAAACTCAGGATCGGAAACAGGTAGCGCAGGCCTGAACAGGCCTCGGCCACGTGCAGTTTCACCACGCCCAGATCGATGATGTTGCCCTCTAGGTAGACCGGCACCGACAGCCCGCGCAGCAACGCGACACCCATTTCGGACGACAGAAACTGCAGCCCCGTGGTCATCTTGAAGTAGATGACGCCCGGCAAGGGCAGCATGAACACCAGATGCAGGATTGACGGCCAGAACTTCCGCCCCGTGCGCCAGCCGAACACGGTCAGCACAAGCCCCGCGATCCAGAGAATGAGCGCATAGGCCGCCAAATCCCCAATATTGGCCAGCCACCCCAATGCGCCCAGGCCCAATGCAGCCAGGATCGTTGCGGTCCCGATCCAGCGATCGGTCACCGGCTGCGCCACACCGGGCATATCGCGCAAATGGCGCAGGAACAGCACCGCAGAGAGAACAGGGATCAGCGGGCCATGGCTGTATTCAGGGCTTTGCCAGGCCACAAACAGCGTTTGCAGCCCGGGCCAGAACATCACCACCGCCCCCGCGAGCCCAATGGCAAGCCAGGCCATACCGGTCGGGACAGCATAGGCTTTGGTGGAACCCGTGAATGTGTCCAAAAGCGTCATGCGTTGCCCCGCGCCGCTCTACATTACCTTCGGGTAACCGCCCGCGGGTTAAGGAGGGGTTAAGCATAATCCCGACCGGTCGCGAACGATGCGCCCTTCCGAACGGGATTGTCAGGCGCATGTAGACGGCGTTGTGGGCGTCTCTGTTGCGCAAATACGCCCCGGTCCGCGCGGTGCATTTACGCGTGCAAAAGAGACGCGCTGCTAGCAACCCCGGCGCCCATAACTGCAGGAGCCAGAGGATGCCCGCCGATAAATTTGCCGGATTTGCACAAACGCCAACCGACCCCGCGCAGCTTGTATTTGACGTAACCCCAAGTGATACAACGGATTTATCCGAGGTAACCACTGCGCTCAACGTTGCCACACCTGGCACCGTGCGCGTCACCACACTTGCCGGATCGGTCACCGATGTCTCGATCACCCCCGGCTATGCCTTCCCCTTGCGCGTCACCCGCGTCTGGGCGACCGGTACGACCGCCACGGGAATTCGCGGCCTCGTGTGACGCGCCAAGCCCGGCGGCGCTTGCAAGCGCGCCGCCGATGGGCAATCAACGTTTCAACCAGTAAATGTTACAGGGTGCTGCCGCGCGCGCGCCCGCGGACCGAGTGGATTGAGACGTGGCCCAAAACCGCAGATACGTTCTTGTGTCGCCCTGCCGGAATGAGGCGGAGTATATGCGCCGCACGCTGGACAGCGTGGTGGCGCAAACCCTGCGTCCGGCCTTGTGGATCATCGTCGACGACGGATCGACCGATGATACGCCCGCAATCCTGGCCTCCTACGCCGCACAGCACGACTGGATCCGCGTTGTGCCCAAGGCGGATCGCGGACACCGCGCCGTCGGCCCCGGCGTGATCGAGGCGTTCTATCACGGGCTCGACACCGTTGACCTGTCCGAGTTCGACTATCTCTGCAAGCTCGACCTCGATCTCGACCTGCCCTTCGGCTATTTTGAGACGCTGGTCCAAAGCATGGAGGCCAATCCCCGGATCGGAACCTGTTCTGGCAAGCCCTACTTCCGGGCGGCCGGCGGGCGGATGATCTCGGAGAAGTGCGGGGATGAGATGTCGGTGGGCATGACCAAGTTCTACCGCACCGAATGCTTCCAACAGATCGGCGGTTTCGTCCGCGAGGTCATGTGGGACGCCATCGATTGCCACAAGGCGCGCCAGCTGGGCTGGATTGCCGTGTCGTGGGACGATCCGGCGATCCGGTTTGAACACCTGCGCCCCATGGGGTCGAGCCAGAAGAGTGTCTTTACCGGCCGCAGGCGCCATGGGTTCGGGCAGTACTACATGGGCTCTGACCCGCTGTATTTCATGGCAACGGCTGTGTTCCGCATGGCGCATCCGCCCTACGTGCTGGGCGGGCTTGCGATGATGCAGGGGTTCCTCGGCGCCTGGCTGCGGCGTGAAGAACAGCATGGCGATGCCGAATTGCGCGCCTTCATCCGGGCGTATCAGCGGCGTGCGCTGCGGGTGGGCAAGGCGCAGGCGGTGACAGAGATCGAGGATGATCGCGCCGGGCGATTTGCGGGCTCTGCGCCGGCCTAGGCCTTTTGCGCCTCAAGCCAGGCTTGGAACATCAGCACGTTCCACAGCTGCAAACCCCAATTGAACCGGCCTGACAGGTGCTGGTCCCACTTGGTGGCGATCACCTTGGGATCAAAGTACCCTTCATTGCGCAGGCGCGTCGGGTCGAGCAGGTCGGCCGCCCAGTCTTTCAACGCCCCGCGCATCCACAAGCCAATCGGAACCTCGAACCCCATCTTTGGCCGTTCGATCAGCTCGCGCGGGACATGACGGTAGAGCACTTGGCGCAACAGCCATTTCGATTGACCGTCGCGCAACTTAAAGTGCTGCGGCAGGCTCCAGGCGAACTCTACCACGCGGTGGTCGAGCAAAGGTGCCCGGCTTTCGAGCGAGACCGCCATGGTGGCACGGTCGACCTTGGCCAGGATGTCGTCGGGCATATAGGCCAGCATATCCAGCTGCATCATCCGCTCAGCTGCACCCAACGGGCCAGCGGCTGGAAGATGCTCGGCCAGAATGCTCGCCGGTTCGGACGCGCCGAGAACGGCTTCCTCTGGGAACCGCCAGCGCGAGACGAGCTTGCGATGCAGATCCTCGACATCGCGGCTGCGCGCATAGTCCGCGATACGGCGCAGGCGCTGGCCGTTCGGTTCCTTACCTTGCGGGGTGGCGCGAATGGGTTCGATCAGCGTGTCGTAGACGCCCGTGGGCACCGCCCGGATCGCGGCCGCGGCAAGACTGCGCACCGGGGCAGGGACCTTGCCGATGCGCTGCATCAGCCCTGCGCCCTGACGGTAACGGTCGTAGCCGCAAAAGAGCTCGTCCCCGCCATCCCCTGATAGCGCGACGGTCACATGCCGCCGGGCCAATTCCGCGACCAGATATGTCGGGATTTGAGAGCTGTCGGCAAAGGGTTCGTCAAAGATCGTGGGCAGCTTCGGGATGACGTCCCGCAATTCAGTGTCGCCAACGTACAGCTCGGTGTGGTGCGTTCCCAGATGCTGGGCCACCTCAGCCGCAAACTTTGCCTCGTTGTAGCGTTCCTCATGAAACCCGATGGAGAACGTGTGCACAGGCGTTGCAGACAGGTGCTGCATCAGGCCGACGATGGTCGAGCTGTCGATGCCCCCAGAGAGAAATGCGCCCAAGGGCACATCTGACATCATTTGGCGCCCTGTGGCGTCGAGCAAGAGCTCTTCCAACTTGTCGGTTGCGTCCGCGTCGCCCAGATCGGCCATCGACCGTGGGGCCACCGAAACCTCTGCGCCGGACCAATAGGGCCAGCGCTTGATCTCGGGCGCGTCCAGCGACACCTCGGCCATCTCACCCGGAGCCAGCCGACCGATCCCGGCAAAGATCGACATCCGTTCGCCGACATAGCTGTGGCGCATCAACTGGACGATGGAGCCCCGGTCAATTTCGGCCCGAAAGGCCGGGTGTGCCTGAAGGGCTGATAGCTCGGAGCCAAAGAGCAGGACCGCGTCTCGCCCGGTGCCCTGCCACCCCACATAAAGCGGCTTCTCGCCCATCCGGTCGCGCGCGAGCGTCAGCTTGCGCTCCTGACGATCCCATACGGCGATGGCGAACATGCCAACGGCGCGACCAAGCGTTGCCTCGATCCCCCAGGCATCGAAGCCCGCATTCAGCGTCTCGGTGTCCGAGTGACCGCGCCAATCGGGCGCTTTGCCCGCGCCTTCAAGCTCGGCCCGGAGGTCGAGGTGATTGTAGATCTCACCATTGTAGCACAGCACGTAACGCCCCGAGGGCGCTGCCATGGGCTGATGCCCCGCCTCAGAGAGGTCGACGATTGCCAGGCGGCGATGGCCGAAGGCAATGCCCGCAGTGGCGTCGGTCCAGACCCCGTGCGAATCCGGCCCCCGATGCGCGATAGCGTCAGCCATCGCCTGCACGGTCCGGCTGGCATCGGATCCGCCTTCGGCGCCCGGATGCCACAGAAAACCTGTCAGTCCGCACATTGGCTGGCCCTCACGTCTTGATCTCGGGCCGTGGCCCGTCGCCCATCTCGCCACGGAAAAGTGCGGCAATACGGGCGGCTTCCTTGCGTATGTCGAACTCTGCCAGCACCCGATCCCGCCCTGCGGCCCCCATCCGCGTGCGCAGCGCCGGGTCGGCGGCCAGTTGCGCGATCCGCTCCGCCAAACCGGTCGCGTCGCCCGGAGGCGCGAGAAACCCGCTCACCCCGTCCTCAACCAGTTCAGAGACACCCGCGACCCGCGTTGCAATCACCGGTCGCGCGCTCGCCATCGCTTCCATCAGCACCACCGGCACGCCCTCTGCAAAGCTGGGCAGGACCAGCGCATCCGCCGTGGCCAGCGTCTCGGCCACTTCCGCCTGCGAGAGATAGCCGGTGAACCGCACCATATCCCCGAGCGGCGCCGCCATCGCCTCAAGCGCGGCGCGGTCGTCGCCATCGCCCACCAGCGTCAGCCGCAACCCGGGATAGTCCGCTGCCACCTGTCCAAAGGCATCCAACAGGATCCGCAGCCCCTTGATCGCCGTCAGCCGACCCACGAACACCAGGTGGCAGCCATCGCTGTCGCGCTGCGGGGCCTCATAGGTTTCGGGCGTCACCCCGCAATGGATGATCTTAAGCTTGTCCCAGTCGGCGGGATCCGAGAAGTACATCAGCTGGCTGCGTGCGAAATGGCTGATGCAGGCCACAAATTTCGCGCGCTGGGTTTTTTCATCCAACCGCCATTTCTCGGGCTCGAACAATTCGGCAGGACCGTGCAGAGTGTAGCTGAAATCGATACCCGCCAACTCGGCCGTCAGCATCGCGACCGAGGCGCTGGAATCGGCAAAATGGTTGTGAAGATGGGTGATCTTGCGGGCCTTTAGGTGCTGCGCCAACACCATTGCCTCGGTGAAGTAAAAGAGCTGCCAAAGACGCCCCTTGAGCCCCGGTGAACCGGTGCGCAGCGCTAGCAAAAACGTGCGAAAAAACCGCTCCGGATCGGCCAAAAGCGACAGCTTCGCGCGCAGGACGGCCAGTGGGTTCTTCGCGGCATTTAGAACGTAAAACGTTGATTTTGCGGCATTCTGCTCGGCTGGCCCGCGGTGGTGTGCGGCATCGGTCTGACGGATCGAACAGGTCTCGACCTCAAGCCCCATTTCCCGCAGTGCTTCGATCTCTCGCAAGATGAAGGTGTGCGATACCGCCGGAAACTCACCTGTCAGGTAAGCGATACGCGGGGCGGCGTTGGCAGGGGGCATGACGATCGCCTTCTTCGCTCAGACGCATCCGCGCCATCAGAATCGGCATACCCCCGGGACCTGCAGCGAGCAATGGGTGCTGTCCTTAGCTCGGTTCGATGGCCCCGCGGCTTGGGTTCCCGCCCCGCAGAACGCCGTAGAAGTCGTCGATGGCAACTTTGCCGGTGGCATCTCCAATGGCATCAGACCCGGGCAGCGGCGCAAAATCGGCTGTCACTTCAATACCGTAGGCCCGCGATGTGTCGAGCGGCTGATTTTCCCAACGCTCTCCATCATAGCGGGGGCTCCAGGTGCCGGTGCTGTTCAGGGGTGCATCCGCCGTCACCCCCCCGGACGTCATGTTCGGCGCATGATCGATGCCGTTGCCCATATAGCGGCTGGAATAGGCGTCCAGAACGCCTGGGTCATAGTCTCGGTTCGTTGTGGTCCCGGGTCTGTTGCGGGCATTTGCATCACTGCGTAGGTCGACGAACGTGTAGCTATAGACCTCAACCCGGCGATCCGCGTTGCCCAGAATGCTCTCTGACGTGTCATCGGCGACGAAGCGCCGTGTGCCCGTGGACGAGCCCGGGATGTTGTTCGGCACCACCGCGACAAGGTTGCGGAATGTCTGGCCACCCCGATCAACGACGACCACGGTGCTTTGCTGATCGCTGTGGATATGGTGCCACTTGTCCGCAAGGCACCAGATTGGCGCCATCTCGTCATCATTGGAGGTGTTGGTCGAGGTCGCGATCATGCCGCCCTCGGTGCGGATACGGTCAATGTTGATCTTCTCGTCGACCTGGCCCGAGTTGATGCGCAGGCATTGCTGGAAACTGCGGTTGTTGCTGTCCGCCGCCCAGCTGTTGAAGCTGGCCATGTCGATCAGGTTGAGCGCGACAGGACCATCCTGATTGCCAACCCGGAACGGCCCCTGGTCGGCGTAATAGGGCGACGTATTCTGGCCCGCGCCGTTGATCGTACCCGTGGGCTGTGCCCCTGTGATGCCCGCAAGTCCGATATAGCCGCCGGTGCCACAAAAGATGCCGTAGTCGTGCCAGCTGGAAAACCAGGTGTCCGAGACATAGACGTGATACTGGGGCGATGTATCCTTGCCGCCGATCCAGATCGCCTTTGCCCCGCCCTCGATCCGGCAGTTATGCACGGTCTTCACGCCGGACAGCGTCAAGGCCGCGCCACCGAACATGATGCCCTCGCCGTTCGGTTTGACCGTCCCGGGGTTCGTGGCGTCATAAGGCAAGCGAAAGTCCAGCCCCTCAACGCACACCTCGTCGGGGGTCACGCTGTTGTTCACGATAATCCCGCTATCATTGAGGTTGGTGATCTGGATCACCGGGTCCGCGCCGCTGCCGAACGCCCCAAAGCTCACCTTGTCGCAACTGTCCGTCAGGCGGATATCGGGATTGGAAAACGTCTCTCCCCTCCGAAACAGATACCTCTGCTGCGCCCGGCCCGACATCGCGGCCTTGGCTGCCGCAAAAGACGTAAACTCCGACGCACCCGCCGGTTTGCCGGCGAAGTTCCCGGAATGAGAGATTACGCCGGTATCCGCGCCCGCGAACACCGCGTCCGCATCGGCCACAACGACCTGCAAGGTCACAACCCGTGGGGCACTGACCCCGTCGCGCGCGGTGCAGGTAACGGTGTAGGTCCCGGCCCCGAAGGTGTGCGAAACCACTGGCCCATAGGCGAGGTTACGGTCGCGCCCCCACGGCATGTCGGTGGCCATCCGCTGAAACTCTCCTGGATCCCCGAAATCCCACGTGTAGTGAATATCGTGATAGGGAATGACCACAGAGGACACGGGCGATGTCGCGCTTGCTTCAAAGAGAATGCCTGTAGGCGCCGTGCCGGTCACGCGCGTGGCCGACAGGGTCATCGTGATATCGCTGTCGTCACCCGGCGGCGGAGGTGGCGGCGGCGGGGGCGCCGCGCTGCCCGCCCATTCGGCGACGTCCGCACTGGCCGACGCCGTTCCCGCAGCGACCGAGAAGGCCACCGCTGACCCGGTCGGAAATCCATCCAAGCGTATCTTAGTCATCGCTGAAGGCCCCTTGCGTCGTCAGGCTGGTGTCGCTGCCGCTAGGTGTGGGCGTGTTGAACCGTGCCGCTGGGCCATAAAGGTCAAAGACCGGCGTGCCGTAGGCCGCGACCGCGATTGCCGGATCTGCGATGGCCGGGCCATCGGCGAACTGTTCGCGAACCGTTGCTAGCGTGATGTCAGGGCCAACGCCCGTCCACATCGCAACGCGGTAGAGCGTTCCGTCAAACCCCTGGCCCGACCCGTCACTGCGCTCAAATAGCCGGTAGGGCGCAGCGATCCCCGTCGTGAATTCAAAGACGGATCCGCCCCGCGTCTCGGTCGGCAGCGCCGTCCAGGCATTTGTGGCGGCGTCCCAGATCTGGACATCGACGATCATGTCACCGCCGCTTTCATAGCCGCGGATCAGAACATGGGTGCGCGTGCCAACGGGAATTTCCGGCCCCAAATGGATCATCGCGCCGCCATCGCTGCGGATGTAGCTGCGCAGGACTGGCGCGGCGCCACTGTCCCATAAATGGACAGAACCCGTAACACCGGCGTTGCTGAACAAAGCGTGCCGTTTGTGGACCGCTGGCATGAACGAGGCGAACCAAAGGAACGCGGGCGTGTCGGGAATCGTGATTGCCGATTGCAGATAGGCCGATCCATCCGCCAAAACGGGCACTTCCGCGAACGTGTCTTCCGGGGTCACTTCGATCAAGGCACCATCGCCGGTGTCCACCTCGTAGACTGACCCGTTGGTCAGCCCCGAAACCGTCAGCGGCAGCGGCCCTGTCGCGCGCTGCCATGGGCCCTGGGGCGACTTCAGACGGTAGAAAATGCTGCGATCCATTAGGCCGCCTCCACTGTGAGTTGCGCATCTCCCGCGGCAACGGTCGCCGCGGCAATATGGGGCAGGGCATCGGCGCGAAATCCGCCAGCAATTGCCACCACGGCGGCGGCGCCGCCAAGGCTGGAACTTGCAGTGCGGCTGCCATGCGTGTCGCTGGCCGTCTCTCTGACCGAGAAAACACTGCTCTCCGCCCCGGCAGGGACGCTCAGGTCAGCGCTGGTTTCTCCGGAAAGGTCTGCGCCGTCCTGGGCCCACTGATAGCTGTGAACCGGCGCGTCGATCGATCCATCGTACAGCCAAAGTCCGGGGCGAATGCTCAAGGTTTGACCGCCCACGATCTCGCCCGAAATACCTGGGGGAACGATTGGGATGGGGCCAAGGCTCAGGTCCGCAACAGTCACGGCCCAGGATCCCGCATAGGCGGCTGGTGCGCTGACAGTGATGGTTAAGGCGTCGGCATCCGTGTCGATCTCGACCGTGCCATCGACAAGCGGCGCCAGGCTCAGGTTCGGACCCGACACACCGCCGCTGTCCCAAGCGGGCGGCCAGGCGCCGACCGTCCCCTCCCCAACGATCCACATGCGCGGCATCAGACGGCTTCCCGCACCAACAGCGCTGCGCCTGGGCCTTCCTTGCGATAGCGAACCTGCAGTCCCGCCCGCAGGTGCAGCCCGTGGCCTTGGATCAACGCGATGCCGTCAAGTGCTGCAGGCGAGGCGGTCGTGCTGACGAACACGCTGCCAAAGCGCGCTTGCCAGACCTCGTCGCTGGTCAGCGTTACAGGGGACGACCACGTCGTCCGGGCATCTTCGATTAGAGCCATCGGAAACCTCTCAGCTTGATCGGCAGCAGCGCCTTTTGCGTTGCGCAAAAACGTTGTGCAGATTTGCTAATGTTTTCCTGTTGCACCGGGCGTTGCGTGCGCTGGGTCGCATTCCCATCAGAATCAAGGCGTTACGAAACTGGTGGCGAAGGACCGTACGCTCTGCGGGTATGTGAGGCTTTCGCGACCGCAGCGAAACAGGGCACCCGAAATCCGCGCTTTGTTCGCAATTTGCCAAAAAGCAGGGCTCAGCGCTGTGCTCTCCGGGATTTGTGCTATGAAGCGCGGGTAGGGAATTGCCAGCGCGCTGGCCTTCATGCTAGCGCGCGGTTGAGTGGGTTTTTGATGATGGACTGGTCGCAAATTAACGGGATCTCCAGCGCAGATCCGTCTGCCCCGGTAGTGGTCAACACGCCGTCGGCCGACGCTCTGATTTCGGATCTCGAACAGCGCTTTCGCGCGCGCGAGGGGTTCACCGTGGCCACGCTCAACCTCGATCACGTGGTGAAACTGCGCCACGACGAACAGTTCCGCGCCGCATATGCACGCCACAGCCACGTCACAGCGGACGGCAATCCCATCGTCTGGTTGTCGCGCCTCTCAGGCCAGCAAATTGAGCTTGTCCCCGGCTCCGACCTCGTCGCGCCGGTGGCCGAAGCCGCCGTGCGCAATGACGTTCCGGTCGCGCTCTTCGGCTCTACCGAGCGTTCGTTGGCCGATGCGGCGGCGGCATTGAAGGCAAAGTTCCCAGGCTTGCGGGTAGTGGCCCAGATCGCGCCGCCCATGGGCTTTGACCCGCTGAGCGTCGAAGCAGATGCGCTTATCGAAGAGCTGTCCAACAGCGGCGCACGGCTGGTGTTTCTTGCCCTGGGCGCCCCGAAACAAGAAGTTTTTGCGGCACGGGCGGCGCAGCGCCTGCAAGATGCCGGCTTCCTTTCCATCGGTGCTGGGCTCGATTTCCTGTCCGGCAGCCAAAAACGCGCACCTGCGCTGGTCCGCGCCGTCGCGGCTGAATGGATCTGGCGGATGATGGGAAATCCGCGCCGTCTTGTAGGTCGATATATGGGCTGTATTGCGATATTGCCGTCGCTGACGGTGTCGGCAATGCGTCAGCGCAGCCAGGCAGGTGGCTCATGATTTCGCCAGAACTCGTTCTCTATGCCTGGCCCTTCGTGGCCTTTCTTGGATTTCACTGGCTCCGGCCCGCTATCGCGATTCCTGCGGCGATTATTGCAGGCTACCTGTTCCTACCGCCGCGCATCGTCATTGATTTTCCGCTGATCCCCGAACTGGACAAGAACTCGGTCGCTGCCCTGACCGGTGCACTGCTGGGCCTGTACTTCGCATTCATT
This sequence comes from Pseudomonadota bacterium, assembly GCA_039193455.1. GTDB lineage: Bacteria > Pseudomonadota > Alphaproteobacteria > Rhodobacterales > Rhodobacteraceae > JBCBGF01. The sequence goes on along the minus strand of JBCCWO010000034.1, from coordinate 8,896 downwards.
CCGTATCTGCGTCGCGCGCCAAAATCGTCGTCGGGCGATGGGGCGGCTGCCGAGCCAAACATGCTGCCCAACTGGATCCCGCGACACCCCGTGGCGCTTGTGCTGTTGGCGATCATGGCGATTGGCCCGTTTGCGACGGTGCTGACCAACGGTGACACCATCCGGATCGGCGCCGCCGTTCTGCCGGGTTTGCGTCTGTACGATGCGGGCTCGATGGGGCTGGAAGTGCTGGTTGCTCTGATCCCGTTCTTTCTGGCCCGGCGCTTTCTTTACACCGAAGAGCATCACAAGCTCCTGTTGATCACGCTGGCCGTGGCGGGCGCGATCTACGCCCTGCCGGCGCTTTACGAGGTGCGGATGTCGCCGCAGCTCAACCGCATTGTCTACGGGTTTTTCCAACACTCCTGGATCCAGCACATCCGCGGCGACGGCTTCCGTCCCTTGGTGTTCCTGCAACACGGCATCTGGCTGGGAATCTTCCTGACCATGGCGCTGCTCGCTGCGTTCGCTTGCGTTCGTGCGTTGTCAGGCACCGCGCGGTGGCTGTTCCTGCCTGTGGGCCTGTTTCTGGTGGGCACGCTTGTGCTGGCCAAATCGCTCGGCGCGCTTTTGATCGCGGTTGTCCTGATCCCCGTGGTCTTGATGACCCCTAAGCGCATCCAACTGCTGGCTGCCGCCGGTATCGCATTCCTGGCCATCGGCTACCCCTACATGCGCAGCATTGATGTCGCGCCGGTCGACGCGGTGGTTCAACTTGCAGAACGCATTGATGCCGATCGTGCACAGTCCTTCCAGTTTCGCGTCGACAATGAGGATATCCTGCTCGACAAAGCGCGCGAACGGATGCTTGCAGGCTGGGGCGGGTGGGGCCGTGGCCGTGTGGTCGACGACGATGGCCGCGACATCAGTGTGACGGACGGCTATTGGATCATCACGTTCGGTAAGGGTGGGATCCTGCGCTACGTGGGCGAGTTTGGTCTGCTGACCATGGCGATCTTTGTCCTGGCTCTGCGACCAGGACGGCACCGGACGACGCTTGCAACGACGGGACTTGCGCTGGCGCTTTCCGCGAACCTGGTCGATCTGCTGCCAAACGCCTCGATATCGCCAATAACCTGGCTCTTGGCCGGTGCCTTGCTCGGGCGCGTCGAGGCCTGGCGATATGAAGCAACCTCGGCGGCCGAGGCTGTGCCCGACCTCGATGATACGACGCTCAGGCGACGGCGTGGACGCGGCGCGCCATCGCCCGCACCGCTACCGGCGGGTGGGCCGCCCGTTGCCGAGGATGATGTCGTTGTCGCCATGCCAAGCGCCCGGCAACGAAAAAGACACACGCGCTTTGCGCCCAAACACATTCGGCAAAAAGTATGACACACACCCCGGAACTGGTGATTTCGATCATCAACTATCGAACCGGTCCGATGACCATCCAGTGCATCGAGTCCGTCATGACCGATATTGGCGATGTCGACGCCCATGTCGTGGTGGTCGACAATGCGTCCGGCGATGGCTCTGACGATCTGATCGCCGACTGGATCGCAACCGCGGACACGCCGATCCCCGTCACGCTGGTACGCTCCGAGCTGAACACCGGCTTCTCGGGCGGGCACAACCAAGGGATCAGCGCAATCGAGGGGCAGTTTTATTTGCTGCTGAACTCGGACGCGGTTGTGAGCAAGGGCTTCTTCAACGCCCTGATCACCGCTGCCCGTTCTGCGCCTAAGCAGGTCGGCCTCATCGCCCCGCGCCTCGCGGGCCCGGATGGCGAAACGCAAATCAGCTGCTTCCGCTTCCCGACCGTGATCAGCGAGTTTAGCCGGGCGATCTGCACCGGGTTCGTGTCGCGGATTTTGCGCGAGCATGAGGTTGCTATCGGGACGGACCCCAAACCGGAAGAGATCGAGTGGGCAAGCTTCGCTTCAATCCTGATCCGCGGCGACATGATTAAAGACATAGGGCTGATGGACGAAGGCTATTTCCTCTACTTTGAGGATGCCGAGTACTGCCTGCGCGCGCGCCGGGCGGGCTGGACCTTTGGCTACGCCCCCGAGGCAACGACCATTCACTTCCGCGGCGGAAGCGGACCGGTCAAGGCCCTCGCCGCCTCCAAAAAACGCATGCCGCGCTATTACTACCTGTCGCGCACGCGCTTCTTCTACCAGGCGCATGGGCGCATGGGGCTCTTGGGCGCGAATGCAGCTTGGTACTTCGGTCGCGCCTTGGCCCAGTTTCGGCGGCTTGCCGGGCAGATTGTGCACCCAATGTGCGAGCGCGAGGCGAGCGATATCTGGATCGGCGCCTCGGCCCCTCTGGCCGAGAGCGGTGGACCCACGGATCAGAGATGACCAAGCCTGATTTCGTCATCATCGGTGCCATGAAAAGCGGCACGACGACGCTTTACGCCCAACTCGCGGCGCAAGATGGCGTGTTCATGAGCCCGCTGAAAGAGCCCAACTATTTCTCCGACGACAATGTGTTCGCGCGGGGCACTGATTGGTACAGCGACCTGTTCAAGGACGCGGCCCCGGGTGATCTGAAAGGCGAAGCCAGCACGCATTACGCCAAACTGCCGACATATCCGGAAACCATCGACCGCATGGCCGCCGCGCTGGGCACGCCACGTCTGATCTATGTGATCCGCGATCCGGTTACACGTGCGCTGTCGCACTACGTTCACGGCTTCAGCGAGCGCGAAATTCACTGTGACCTGCCGACGGCGGTGACTGAACATCCTGAACTGATCGAATATGGTCGCTACGGTATGCAGATCGCGCCGTTCATCGAGCGGTTCGGTAAGGAGAACATCCTGCTTACCAGCCTGGAACGGATGAAGGCCGATCCACAGGGCGAATTTGACCGGATCGGCAAGCACATCGGGGCGAAGGCGCCGCTCGTCTGGCAAACTGACATGTCCGCCCACAATGCCAGCGATGGCCGTTGGCGTCGGTTGCCGTTTGAATACTTTCTTGTGGAGAATCCGGTTTTGCGCGCTTTGCGGCGCGGGCTGGTCCCGAAATCGGTGCGCAACTGGGTCCGCAACTCCCGTGGCATCGAGGGGCACCCAGAGCTGCCTGAGCATCAGCGCCACCATATGGAACAGATTTTTCTGGAAGACCGGCAGATGCTTGCAGGCCTGTTCCCAGGCCACCCTGCGCTGCGCGACGCTTACCCCTTCGCCCCGGCATGACGGATGCTGCCACCATCGCCGCCGTTGCCATTGGGCGCAATGAAGGGGATCGGCTGGTCAGATGCCTGAAATCCCTGGCCGGTCAGGTGGACCGGCTGATCTATGTGGACTCCGGGTCAACTGACGGATCGATCGCGGCCGCGCGCGACATCGGGGCCGAAGTCGTTACCCTGGATACCGCCACACGCTTCACCGCCGCGCGGGCGCGCAATGCCGGGTTCGATCATTTGCGGACAGGGACTTTGCCGGACTTTGTGCAATTCATCGACGGCGATTGCGAAATTCAGGACGGGTGGCTGTCAAAGGCTGCCGCATTTCTGCGCGGCCACGACGACGTCGCCGTCGTTTGCGGTCGTCGCCGCGAACGGTTCCCGATGGCCAGCCGGTACAACCGCATGATTGACGAGGAATGGGATACGCCCGTGGGCGAGGCGCGCGCCTGTGGTGGCGATGCGCTCATGCGCAGCGTGGCGTTTGATGCGGTGGGCGGGTTCAACCCGGATCTGATCGCGGGAGAAGAGCCCGAGCTGTGTGTGCGCCTCCGCAATGCGGGTTGGCGTGTCTGGCGGCTGGACGCCGAGATGACGGCCCATGATGCGGCGCTGACGCGTTTTGGCCAATGGTGGACACGCGCCCGCCGTGCGGGACATGCCTATGCCGAAGGTGCGGCGCTTCACGGGGCGCCACCTGAACGCCACAACGTTGCCGAGACAAGGCGCGCAGTGCTTTGGGGGCTGGCGATCCCGGTAGCCGCGTTATTGGGTGCGAGCCTCACGCCATGGGCGCTTGCCCTCTTGCTGGCCTGGCCTGCGCAGATTGCGCGCCTCAGTCTGCGCGGCCAAAATCCGGAATCCGCCCTTTTCCTGACGCTCGGCAAACTTCCCGAGGCGCTGGGCGTGCTGGACTACCATATCAGACGCCTTGTGCAGCGCCCGTCCCACGTAATCGAGTATAAGTGATGTGTTTCACGAGTTACGGAGCAACCCGCTATGACTGACACTGTTCTGGTGACAGGTGGCGCCGGATATATCGGCAGCCACGCCTGCAAAGCCTTGCTGCGCGCTGGCTATACGCCAGTGACCTTCGACAACCTCGCTACAGGTTGGGCCGATGCGGTGAAGTTCGGCCCGCTTGAGAAGGGCGATCTTCTGGACCGGGAGCGGCTGGACGAGGTTCTAAAGGCGCATCGACCGGTTGCCGTCATGCATTTTGCCGCTGCATCGGATGTCGGTGAAAGCGCGCGTGACCCGGGCAAATACTGGCGCAACAACGTCACCGGATCCCTGAACCTGATCGAGGCGATGCTCGCGGCGGATCTGAAAAAACTTGTATTTTCATCGACTTGCGCGGTATATGGCGAATCCGACGGCGTGCTGTTGGATGAAGATAGCCCAATGCGTCCCGTGAATGCCTATGGCGCCACCAAAGGCGCGATTGAGCAGATGATTGACGACTTCGGCATCAGCCATGGGCTAGAGGCGGTTCGCTTTCGATATTTCAACGTCGCCGGGGCCGATCCTGACGGCGAGGTCGGTGAATTTCATCGGCCCGAAACGCATCTCGTCCCGCTCATGCTGGATGCGGTGATGGGCAAGCGCGATGCGCTGACGATCAACGGCACCGACTACGACACCCGGGACGGCACCTGCATTCGCGACTACGTGCACGTGGCCGATCTGGTCGATGCCCACGTCGCGGGTCTCGGTCGATTGCTGGATGGCCATGGAAACCAGCTCTACAACCTTGGGACAGGGCATGGCTTTTCCGTGCGCGAAGTCGTCGACAACGCCCGCCGCGTGACCAATCGTGCGGTTCCCGTCAAGGAAGGCCCCCGCCGCCCTGGCGATGCGGTCAGCCTTGTTTCGGGCAGCCAACGGGCAATGGATATTCTCGGATGGGAACCAAAACGCTCGACGATGGATCAGATGATTGCTGACGCTTGGACGTGGCACAACAGCGCCGGTTATCAGCGCTAATTCTGGGGCAAAACGACGGAATCCTACGGACTGTCCGCGCAAATACGACACGCACGGGCACGGATTGCTGCATTTGCACGGAAAGGGTTGCCCGGGACATCCCGGACGGCAAAATGCGCCCGAAAACGCCCTGTGGCGGCCAGAGCAGTGACGAGGAACGGCAGCAGTGCAGATCGAAGAAACGGCGATTCCCGGAGCGGTGATCCTGACGCCAAAGCGTTTCGGGGACCATCGCGGCTTTTTCTCGGAGGTTTGGAACCACCAGCTTCTGGCTGACCATGGGATCGACGTCGATTTTGTGCAGGACAACCATTCGCTCAGCCAGGCTAAGGGAACTATTCGCGGGCTCCACTACCAGGCGCCGCCGCACGGGCAGGCCAAGCTAGTGCGTTGCGGGGGCGGGTCGGTCTGGGACGTGGCGGTCGACGTGCGCAAGGGCAGCCCGGCCTTTGGTCAATGGATCGGTGTCGAACTGTCGTTTGAAAACGGTCGCCAGCTTTTTGTGCCCGAAGGGTGCTTGCACGGGTTCATTACGCTGACACAAGACGCGCAGCTGCTCTACAAGTGCTCGGATTTCTATGCGCCGTCCGCTGACGGGGCCGTGCGTTGGGACAGTGCCGGGCTTGGCATCGACTGGCCGCTCGACGGCACACCGCAGCTGTCGGACAAGGATGCGGCAGCCCCGGACTTTGCCGAGTGGGAAAGTCCCTTTGAATGGAGCGCGCCATGAAGATTTTGGTAACAGGCGGTGCGGGCTTCATCGGCTCGGCTGTGGTGCGTCTCGCCATCGCGCGCGGGCACCAGGTGGTGAACCTTGACGCGCTGACCTATGCCGCCTGCCTCGATAACGTTGCGAGTGTTGCGAACAATCCAAATTATGCGTTTGAGCAGGCCGACATTTGCGATCGCGCCGCACTGGATCGCATTCTGGCAGCGCATCAGCCAGATGCGATCATGCATCTGGCGGCCGAAAGCCACGTGGATCGCTCCATTGATGGGCCAGGCACGTTTGTTCAGACAAATGTCACCGGTACCTTTACGCTTCTGGAAGCGGCGCGTGCGTACTGGACCACCGCGGGCAAGCCCGATGGTTTCCGCTTCCACCATGTTTCCACCGACGAGGTGTTTGGCTCACTCGGCGCTGAGGGGATATTCACCGAAGAGACACCCTACGATCCGCGCAGCCCTTATTCGGCGTCCAAGGCCGCGTCTGATCACCTGGTGCGGGCCTGGGGCGAGACCTACGGTCTGCCCGTTGTGCTGTCGAACTGCTCAAACAATTACGGGCCCTATCACTTCCCGGAAAAGCTGATCCCCGTGGTCATTCTGAACGCGCTCGCCGGAAAACCGATACCGGTCTACGGCCAGGGCGAGAATGTGCGGGACTGGCTGTTTGTCGAAGACCATGCCGACGCGCTGCTTTGTGTCATGGAAAAGGGAACCCTCGGACGCTCCTACAACATCGGGGGCGAGAACGAGGCCCGCAATATCGACATTGTGCGCACGATTTGCCGCCTTTTGGATGCGCGCCAGCCTGAGGCCGCCCCGCATGAGGACCTGATCACCTTTGTCACGGACCGTCCGGGCCACGATCTGCGTTACGCTATAGACCCGGCTCGTATCCGGGCCGAGCTTGGCTGGCGTCCATCCGTGACCCTGGACGAGGGGCTCGAGCGCACGGTGGACTGGTATCTTGCAAATGAATCCTGGTGGCGCCCGCTGCAAGATCGCCAGGGCGTGGGCAAACGGCTGGGCACGGGATGAAGTTCCTTGTCTTCGGGCAATCGGGGCAGGTCGCCCGCGAGTTGGCGCGCCTTGCGCCTGCGGCGACGTATCTTGATCCCGAAGCTGCCGACCTGCGCGATCCTGCAACCTGCGCGGCCTGGGTTGAAAGGGCCGAGGCAGACGCGGTGATCAACGCGGCGGCGTGGACGAATGTCGACGGGGCCGAGGATAACCCGGATGAGGCGTTTGTCGTGAATGCCGATGCGCCCGGCGCAATGGCCATGGCCGCCGCCGCGCGCGGGCTGCCCTTTGTGCAGATCTCGACGGACTACGTCTTTGACGGCTCGGGAACGGATTCCTGGAAGCCGGCGTCGGAGACCGGACCCAAGAGCGTCTACGGTGCCTCGAAACGCGCGGGCGAAACCGCCGTGCGGGCGGCAGCTGGGCCCCATGCAATCGTGCGCGGCTCTTGGATCTTTTCGTCCTACGGGCGCAATTTCGTGAAGACGATGCTGCATCACGCCGACACGCGCGACCGCCTGACGGTTGTCGATGATCAGATTGGCGGCCCAACGCCAGCGGCTGACATGGCCGCCGCGTGCATCCGTATGGCCGAAGCATTGGCCGAAGATCCTGCTCTGACCGGCACTTATCACTATTCCGGCGCCCCCGACGTCTCGTGGGCGGATTTTGCGCGCGAGATTATGGATCAGGCCGGGCGCAGTGTTGAGATCGATGGGATCAAGACGGTCGACTACCCAACCCGCGCGCAGCGCCCGCTGAATTCGCGGCTCGACTGCAGCGCCACCGAAAGCGCCTTTGGTCTTTTGCGTCCGGATTGGCGCTTGGGCCTATCGCTTGTCCTGGCAAGCCTGGGCACCCCCTGAGAACGAAGGAGAGTGACATGAAACGCAAAGGTATCATCCTTGCCGGAGGGTCGGGCACACGCCTGTATCCCATTACGCTCGGTGTCTCAAAACAGCTCTTGCCGGTCTACAACAAGCCGATGATTTACTACCCGCTGAGCGCGCTGATGCTGGCAGGAATACAAGAGATCGCGGTCATCACACTGCCCCACGATCAGGAACAGTTCCAACGACTGCTCGGGGATGGCAGCCAGTGGGGGGTCGAATTCACCTGGATTGTCCAGCCATCGCCCGATGGCCTGGCTCAGGCTTACATTCTGGCCGAAGATTTTCTGGCCGGCGCACCGTCGGCGATGGTGCTGGGTGACAACATCTTCTTCGGACATGGCTTGCCAGAGCTTATGGCCCATGCGGACAAACGGTCCAGCGGTGGAACCGTGTTCGGATACCGCGTGGCGGATCCCGAGCGTTATGGCGTCGTCGCATTTGAAGGGGACACGGTCAGCGCGATTATCGAAAAACCCGCAGTGCCCCCGTCGAATTACGCGGTGACGGGGCTGTATTTCCTGGACGGAGAGGCGCCGCGCCGCGCGGCCGAGGTGAAACCATCGGATCGTGGCGAGCTTGAGATCACATCGCTGTTGGAGATGTACCTCGCGGACGGGTCCTTGACGGTCGAAACCATGGGACGCGGCTATGCGTGGCTGGATACGGGAACGCATGGCTCGCTACTGGATGCGGGAAATTTCGTGCGCACCCTAGAAGAGCGCCAAGGACTGCAAATCGGCAGCCCGGACGAGATTGCATATAATCTCGGATGGATTGATTCCGGTCGGCTGGCGGCGACCGCGAAAAAATTCGGAAAAAACGATTACGGCGCACATCTCGCCCAGATTGTTGGGGAATAATAAACCCGACTCGGCACTAGCTCTAAGTTTCAAAAAGAAATGAATCGCTTTGGAATAGGCGATTCATTGCCAGTTTGTATTTCCAGTTGCGCATTCCCGCATGAAATAGGCGTTTAGCCCCAATTCTGCCCGATTGATATCTAATTCCGGCCTTTGGATTACCGGAAATAAGCCACGAAATTTAACTGAATTGTTTCCCGTCTCGAAACCTTTTGGCGTGGAACAATTCAATGT
>JBCCWO010000033.1:0-31975 GCA_039193455.1 Pseudomonadota bacterium | reverse complement strand
AGCATTGGACGGCAAAAATATCACGTCACCGGCACGCGCTCGATAGTGCGATTTTGTTGGGTCGGCGCCTTCCAAAGACACAAACGCCTCGCCTTCGACGACAAGGTGGTACGCGATGACTTGCCGGGGGATAGGCATGTATCCGTTGCGGCGCCTATACTCGCTGGCCATCGCGCATGAGTTCAACCGAGACGAAAACGCAGATAACAAAAGGCTGGGGTTTCGGTTTGCGAAACTGATCGACTTCGATGGGTAGCTTTGGCTGAGGGCTTCTTAAGGGCAGCCCAGGGTGACCTTTACCTCCTCAAGGTTAGGGTCATCACCTGCAAGGCACTGATAATAAGGTATATTCGTCTGATGGCTATTCTATTCTTCACACGAAAGGGTGTGAACGGACTTCTGCTATGCGTTTTTGAGGAGCGGCCAAGCGTGTGTGCTGAGTGCCCCAGAAAGTGTGAATCTCTCAGATCGGAACCGACCGCGAAGACACACCCAAACCCAAAGTATAGACCATTTTGTTCCACTCAGGCTGCAGTAACCGCTGCAAGGCGATCGAGAACCTAAGTCAGCTACTAGGTCAGCCGAATAACTTACTCTCTGCCTTGTTAAGTCAGCCGTGGATGCATGACAGGATAGGCGCCTCGAAGCCTTAAGAGCCCTGTTAGCAGGTGGGGCTAGAGTTAAGCTATTCAGAGCGAGCGTCACCGTGCGCTTGAGGCGAATACCATCAACGAAGGATGCCAGTGCCACCGCCGGAAGACACTGAAGGCCCACATACCGATAGGAAGCTGTCGATGGCTTCGACTTGAAAGGCTCGACTTGATGGGTCCTTGGCAAACTCGATACGTCTCCACAAGGAAGTATCATCATTTGTTGGGTCCCCTACCGCAATTTCAATTGCATCGTATGAAGGGAACTCTTCGATAACTCTGCCGACACGCGCAAGCGCCACGGAGGTCCCCCAGCCTTCCGAAACACCCCAAGTGCCAATGAGGCCAGGAAGACGGCCAGGCGCCGTTACTACGGATAAGTTTTCTAGCCTTGCAAGAAAATGGAAAGGTTTGCCTTCACCATCGTAGTAAACTTCAAATTCATCCTCAGCATAAAAGACCAGTTGACCACCGTTGCTCTGCAACAACATACGGACTTGATACGGCAAGTCTGTTTTAGTCTTTCTACGTGTCAAAAACGCTGTATATGCAGAATATGGTTCTGCATTTTCAGGCAGTGTCGCGAGAAATTCTGCGGTCGCATCGCTCACTTGGAAACGAGCAATAAGCTGTGGAGTTCCTTCAGTACAAACAACTTGTAAGTCAGCGAACCCTGGCTGGACTTCCATAGCCAACTGTTGCTTCCTTGGATCGAAAACGAACCGACCCTCGTCCGCCTGCGCTGACGCCGATAGTCCGCACCCTAGGACAAGGAACTTCAATAACTGTGCCCTCATCAGCAGCCACCCAACCTTGTTTCAAGAGCAGAACGTAGCAAGGCGCTGCTGGTAAATTCTGGATCGACTTCGACGCCCATTATTCCATCTCCATTCGGTGGGAATGCCGTCACCGAGAAACCCTCAAAAGACGAAACTTCGCTAAGGCGTTCGGTGAGATAGCGCTGCACAACGTGGTCAGAAAGATCCAGGGCAAGCGCAAACTTTTCTTGGTCACCATCCTGGATCACTGCACCATCGGCGAGAGGAAGTTGCGGCGAGCCCCGTTGAATTGAACCGCGCGGACCCTTAATCCAAACACGAGCCCAGTAACCACTCGCGGCTGGATCCGCCACGAAACGCAGCACGGTCCCGCGTGCATTCACCTGTGAGAGTGGAGCTGAAATCATCAGGTAAGGCCGCCCGGTTAGGACTCCGAAGTTGCCTGTTGAGCATCCAATCTCCAACCACTCACCTTCCCAACCAGTGTATATAACTCCGTTTCGGTCAGGCTCGTCAAAGCTGGCAATTGTTGGCCGAACTACGGTTTCATTCCCTGTTAACGGGGGGGCCAAAGACGCAAGGTTTTCCTCGATTTCAGCCGCACTTGGGCGACTCGAGTACAGCTGTCTTAGATCGGCGAACTTGTTTGGGGGGTTGGGTCGGCCGAAGCCGTCGAAGACGCGCTGGTAACAGTCGTCAATGACCCTTTGGTTTGCCCAGCATTCGGGGTACGTGTTTCTGTCAACGTCCGTTACCGCTAGGTGCATAACGGCTCGGTGGAGTGGATAGACGAAACCTGTCCAGTAAGTATCAACGACCGCGATGTATGCTCCCGGGCAAGCGATGGCCACAGCGTTCGCTGTATAGTTTCTCCGTAATGGACCAGGTATTGTGAATAGTTCGACTGCATTCTTGCCTTGAGCTTCGATGAGAGTCCCAGAGCCAGACGGGCCAACGATAGCGGTCGCTTGAGTTGCGAAGTTCACAAAAGGTGGGTTGCACCAACCCTGGTCGCCCTGCATTGGTCTGACCGTTTCCTGATACAAATACTCGATGCATTTATCTGTAGAAGGATCGCAGCGAAACGGTGTTAGGGGTGATGGATGCGCGTGATAGTTTCTAGATCGCACCTCCAACTCTTGTCCTAGCGACTCGAAGCCCCCTACTGGCGATGCAGGCGCTTGCTGGAGTGCATTGGCGACCAACGCGTCTGTTAAGACTCCCTCTTCGGCTCTCTTCTTCGGGAACGAAATCTCGGCTGATACCCCGAGACGTCCTGGTCCATCGAAAATGTCGTTAAACTCTGTCTGTGCACTGAGTTGAAGAGAGCAAAAAATCATGAAAGCAGATGTAGCAACGAAGGCATATATCACTCGACCGATCATAAACGAATTTCCCTATGTGCGTACTGACTAGACTCTACGAACTGCGCTGCAGCGAGTATGATGCTGCCGTCCGAAGCCAAAACTGGCAACTTTTTTCGGAAAGGCCAGTGGCGAGATCGCCACTTTTCGCTCCGGCCAAGTCTATGTCCTTTTAGCTCTTGGTGGGTCCCGAAATGTTCGTAATGATTGCGCCGTGATCATTGAGCTGTGTCTGCGCAAGTCCGGTTGGTCCGCACATCGGCCATAAGCGCCAGCTGGACAGCCGTTCCTCAAACGAGCCTAAATGCACCTTGGGCGATTACTGTGATGCGTCAATCTACGGATTCTTGTCTCACTTTTGCAGCACCGATGCGGGCGTAGCGCAGGGGTATGAACGCGTCGCGCCGACCCCTCGCCCCGCTTCGAACACCGACTGACTTGTTTTTTGGCAGACCAGAGTCCTGCATCTGGTTCGATAGCCTACTCCGTAGGGGAGCATCTTTCAGGGGGCAAGCCATCAAGCTCCGCTTGCCTTGATCGACTAAATCCCCATGAATTCTAGCATTCTCTCTTCGAGTTGAGGCAGCAATTCGCTTGTGCAGCCTCCGGCCCTTCCCACGAAGTCGCGAACTGATGGTGCCCACTGTCGGACCTCACCCATTGGCTCAAGTTCACGTATTGGTAGGAGCCATCTCGTTGGTACGTCAAACTCGTAGACCCGCGGTTCGATCTGACGTCTAGCTGATACTTCCACCCCATAGCCATTTGTCCAAACTTCGTACCGTTCTTGCTCCACGCGAATGCTGGTTCCCGGTGAAGCGCAAAGTCCGACCTGGTTTGTTTTGATTAGGATGTACTGCGCCAGGATACCCTTTGCTCTGTTCTCACGCCAGCTGTCACGGAATTCACTAGTTGATCCGAATGCACTCGCAACTAGGCCTGCCGCCGTGCGTCCAAAGTACCGATCAAAAATGGCCAAGTAGTATCTCTCGGCGGTTTCAAATTCGCCAACGTAAAGGTACTCAAAGAACCTTTTGAGGTCATGCGGCAACGCATTGAAAGCGTGAAGCTGGGCCTCGCTCAGGTCTAAGGCAGGTAAAGACGATCCCAACCCTATAGGTACAATATCAAGTTGTATCTTTCGTCCGTTGCGCGAGAACCAAATTGGGACCAAACGCCCGCTTTCAAGGTTCGATGTCATTTTGCGGGACGCCCGCTCCATGATTAGTCGGTGATGGTGACCGTTTGTTGTGCCAAACCCGTTCGAAAACACATCACCGATTTGGACGCCAGCCGACTCAGCAGGTGAACCTTTCAAAACTGTTACCACAACATGGTTTGGGTCGAGCTCAAAGCCGATGTGGTCCACTATACGCTGCTGGTTAAGGAGGACTGTTCTTACGGCTCCGGTTCCATCGACTCGCGCGCCAGGTTCGAGTTCTACATATGGAGAAACATCGGCAAGGAAACTACCAGTCCAGTCTGGCTGCTCTAAAGCATTAAGAAACCAGCGGTTTACACTTTCAATCTCTGGTGTCCCTTTAAGCAAGCGGCGATAGGATGATCCCCATGGGTAAGGTATCTCAACAAATACGTCGCCCGCCCTCAGTCCTCCGGCCTCTGCAATGCTGCCGGGGCGAACTTCCTCCAAGAATGCTCGAGAGACCGCCGGATTGCTTGGACGCGGTACAAGTGCAAGGCGCATTCCGTAGCGCTCAAGGAGCAATTTCGTGGACGCATCTAGTTCATCGGAACGGATTATCCCCATTTCCTCAGAGGGGGGGACCATTTCAATGGGCGCTGACCCTGGAACTCCAAAAGTAAGCCCTGCCAGTTTGCCAGCGCTGCCGTCAGATCTCGAAACCGGCTCAGGCGCCTTCTCCTCGGCGGTCTCAGACCTGCCTGAGGGCATAATCGGTGTTGAACCGGTACTGTTTGGCTCCGAGCTTCCTTCTGCAACCGCGACAGCAATGGGCGAACTGGACGTCGGTTTGGGAATTGCAGCCAGCAGGATCTCTTTTTCGACAGCAGTGAGGTATCCAGTGACGAGACTGCCCCTTTGCGATTGCCAAGTTGCGATGCCGCTCCTGGTATTTTTGCCGAAAATACCGTCTTCAGTTCCGACCTGTATGCCCAGATCGTTGAGCTTGGCCTGGATTTGTCGTCGCTCGTCGCGTGTCATTGGTACTTCGGCTGGTTCTGGAGAGGCTGTCTGGCCTGAGCTGGTGGTCCTTGTATTCGTAGTGCCGCCCTCCGCAGGTCGGACCGCTTCTTCAATTCCGCGGCGGATGGTCTCAATAACAACGATCTTCCCCACGTCCTCCAAGTCCAACGCAGGGACCGCAGTTGGAAAAAAGCACGTCATTGCAACAAAAATTGCTTTTCTGATTATTCTCATTTTCCCCTCCAGCACAAAGTCTGAGAAATCCACATTGGCCTTTGCCTCGTCAAGCAGTCTATGCATCGGACCAGAACCAACGACGATCTTCGCACGCGAAATGCAGGCATAGCCGGAAGAACATCCAGTCGGCCTTTTTAGAGCTAAACAGCCAAGAGTTTGCTATGCTTCTGCCTCGACTCTCAACGCTAAAACCTAAAGATCTTAGTTTACTCGGGTTCCTTGTAGTGTTGTGTAACCGAAAACTCGTGTGCGCGTTCCATCTAGATTGGTTGTGGTACCTCGGATGATGCCGACGCCAGAAATGTTTGCGCCGGACAGTCCTAGGGTGGCGCCCTCAAACTGAATTAGGTGCCACTCCGTACGTTCCCAATCCGCAGGTGACATACCTGCCAGTCTCGCATTTTTGAATTCGAGCTTTCCGTCCGCCGTGACGGCACCGTTCTCGGACACTTTGAAGGCCAGCTGACCGCCACCGGCTGCCGCTGGCGCTCCAATTTCCGCACTTCTTTCCCTGTTGACCTCAAGCGTGGCCAGACCTTCGTTTTTTGAGACAACCAGGTTGCCCTCAAGCAGCGTTACTGAGAGAAATTGGCCGACTAAGCGACCGGAGTCGTAGCGCGTTTCCCAGCCACCGTTGTCCCAACCTAGCATTGCGACCGAGTATGTGGCTGTAGGAGGATCCGGCGGGGTCATATCATCCACTACAAAACCCATGAAACTGTAGCCTTTGGAGCTGCCGTCAACGCTTCTTGGCTTGGAATGTCCACCTGGGTTCTCAATCCTGAACCTCGCAGGCATCTCCTTGGCAAAAAATGCTTCACCAAGCACTTCGTGTTGCCCAATGTTTATCCAAGTCCTTAGAGGGGCCGAAACAGCGTCATCTATTACCTCAAAGCGCTGGTACTTTGGACCCTGCTCAACAAGAGTTAAGTCGTTCAGATCTTCTCGTGCTGCAACTTGGCCTCGGTCGGCGTCGAAGCATACCTCGGATAGTTCGTGGTGCATCGTTCCAGCGATGGAATCCGGAACGCCAACCGGTGTCGCGAAGCCCGAATAAATATATACCCCAACCGCTCTTGACGCAGGGCAATTCGCAACCGTGAAAAAAGGGACACTGGACGAAGGGCCATAGGGGACAATGCTGGACGTACCGCGTGCACTGTCTTTTGTGAGCTGCAACTGTGGCGCTACAATTGGCTGGTTGCTAACAGCTAGCTTTTCGCCATCAGTGGGATCACCAACAGCGCCGGTGGTCAATTTGCAATCCCCAATAGCCAACCTTGATCCGGACAGCGAAAAAGTTCCGAACGAGCCACTGGGGTGAAAGACCTCCACAGTCTCGCTTTCTTTGAGAGAACTAACAATCTGAACGAAAGTGCTTATGGAAACAGCGTCAACTGCTCTAAGCGAGCCTTCTGCGAATGGCGCTAGAACGACATTCCCATCACCGAAATCAAACGCGACCTCGCCAGTCGCTCTTTCTCCGTCAAGCGAAAGATGTATGGAGCTTGGGACGTTCAATGCAGTTGTCACGCAATCCACCGCTAGGACAGAGTTGTCGTACTCAACGCCTGCACTTCGAACTCCTTGTGCTTCTTCCCAGAACCAGCTTTGGGCGCTCGCGCTTTCGGCAGCTGCACAAAGTACGGCAACAAGTACGGCAGTCTTGTTCATCAAAAAGACCTTATTTTGTAAGCCCGTCGAACGAACAGACCGCGTGATAGGGCAAAATATGGAGACGAACATGCGGCACTGACGCCTTGCGTAAAACTGGTTGAATTGCCGCAAGTGTTTATGATCGTAGCTGTTTGATGCTCTTGTCTTCTTATCTACTGTACGTCAAACACGGCGAGAGCCATAACAAAGTGGTGATCTACATCACGTTGACGGTTATCCCGCGTTGGGGCCCTCATCTGCTCCGGGCTCTTTTGTGTTTGTGGATCGTGAAGTTTTTTCTGCGAACAAGAGGAGCTGTTGCGGGCGTAGCTCAGGGATAGAGCCTACCTGCCGAAGCTTGCTTCGAGCACCTTGCCTGGAGCGCAAAACGAATCCCACAAGCCACGAAGTGTGAACGTTCACACCAAATCATATGAAATGTGTTGTGCGACCCATCGGATCGACTATGCTAACCGATTGTAAGGTTTTGGTTATTTGGAGCGGGCGATGAGATTCGAACTCACGACCCTTACCTTGGCAAGGTAATGCTCTACCCCTGAGCTACGCCCGCATCCATTGGGTGACAGGCAGATATAAACTCGCATCCCGTCCTGCAAGCGAAAAATGCGGTGTGCCTGTGGAAATCGAACCGGTCGGGGCGAGGCACAAAAAAGGGCCGCGCGGGTGTTGCACGGCCCTTCTGTCTTTGGAGCGATTAGCCGCCGTAGATCATGTCTGCGGGGATTTCGGCGCCCGCGTTCTCCATGAACCACTTGGCCGCGCCCGGGTGCCATTGCAGCACGCCGTTCTTGTCCCAGTTCTCGGGCAGGGTCGACCGGGCGGCGCGGTGGATATTCACCATCCGCTCATTGTCCGACATCACCACGTCGACAACCGCATTCACAAAGCTCTCGGGCAGTTCGCAGTTGGCGATGGCAAAGTTCCACATCGACACCGACAGGGCCTCGTTCTCCAGCGTTGTGTAGGTATCCGCCGGAATGATGAACGACGACACCGGGAACGCCCCAAGGATCGTGTCTTTTTCCTCTTGGGTGAAGGCGATGAAGTTGATGTCGGTCTGCACTTCAAGCTGGCTCACCGCGGGGGTGGGCACACCGGCTGCAAAGGCGATGACGTCCAGAAGGCCATCCTGCAGCTGACCGGCCAGGTCGTTCCAGCCGCCATTGCGGCGTTCGAAATCGACGCCCAGCGTTTCCATCATCCGCGGGAAGTAGGTGTCCGAGGTCGAGCCTGCGGGGCCAAAGCCGATGCGCGCGCCGTCAGGAATGTCCGAGATGCTTCCGATCCCCGACGACGTCAGCGTCGTGACGGCAAACGGGGTCTGGTACATCGGGAACATTGCGCAGGCGTTGGTCATCTGCAGGCCCGGCGCGATTGGGTTGGTGCCGCCAAGCGATTCAGCCGCAGGACCCATCGTGGTCATGCCAAAGGCCGCGTCGCCGGTGTGGACCAGCGCCATGTTCTGCATGGGTCCACCGGTCACTTCGCCGCCGCCCGACAGGCCAAGTTCCTCGGCCACGAGGTTGGCCCAGCCTGAACCGTAGGCAAAATAGGTGCCGCCCTGCGATGCCGTCCCGACAGTAAAGCTTTCGGGCCATCCGGTGCGATCGATGTGGCCATCCGCAAGTGCAACAGTGGCCGACGTCGCCAATGCCACCGCAGCTGTGATCGTGGTGAATTTCATCAGGTATCCTCCTTGATGCCCAACTGTTCTAACATGCGTGGGCTGACCCGGTTTTAGTTTTATTTTAAGGTCTTGCAAGGGGATTGAGGGCGCGTTGCCGCGCCCTCAGGGGCAGGATTAGCCCTGTTTTTGTGTGGTAAAGCCGAAAACCGAGTAAAGCGGACAGTTGCCCGCCAGGGCGGTGACCAGCGGGATGATCCCGATCAGCAGCGCCCACCGGTAAGCCATTTCGGGCATGGCAAAAAACGCGATGAGCAGGGCGATCCCCAGGGTCAGGCGCAGCGCGCGGTCAACGGGCCCGATGTTCTTTTTCAGCATCTGATCTCTCCATTTTGCATGCGACCAGACGGTGGCGGTGGGAATGCTGCAGGTCCGTGACGCAGATCAAACGCCCCGGCCGCGGCGTTCAAATCGCGGTAACATTGCCGAGAAGTCCCGGCCTTTGCCGTCTTCTTCATCGACGAACCGGGCATAGAGGTCGCGTGCGGCAAGGCCCAGCGGCGTGTCCGCGTCTGCGGACTGGGCGGCCTCTTGCGCGAGGCGCAGGTCCTTCAGCATGAGGTCGGCGGCAAAACCCGGGGCATAGTCACTGTCGGCCGGGCTTTGCGGTCCGATGCCCGGGGCCGGGCAATAGGCGTTCATCGACCAACTGTAACCCGATGAGGTTGACACCACATCGAACATCGCCTGACGATCGAGGCCCAGCTTGTCGGCAAGCGCAAAGGCTTCGCAGGTGGCGATCATGGTGACGCCAAGGATCATGTTGTTACAGATCTTGGCCGCCTGGCCGTTGCCCGCGTCGCCACAATGCACGGCCTTTTGCCCCATGATTTCAAAGAGCGGCCTGGCCGTTTCAAACCCAGCAGCCGGCCCGCCCACCATGAAGGTCAGTGTGCCCGCCGTGGCGCCCCCCACACCGCCCGAGACGGGCGCGTCAAGCGGGACGAGGCCAGCAGCCTCGGCATCTGTCGCGACGGCCCGCGCGCTGTCCACATCGACGGTTGAGCAATCAAGCAGGATGGCGCCCGGTTTCATCACCGGTAGGATCTCGGCGGCCACAGCGCGCAGGATGGCGCCGTCGGGCAGCATCGTGATCACGACGTCCCGGCCGCGGGCGGCATCCATCCCGCTTTTGGCCGCCGTCACAGCGTCGGGGTAGGGGGCGATCGGGTCAAACCCCGTTACCTCGTGCCCGGCCTTTGCCAGGTTGGCCGCCATCGGACCGCCCATGTTTCCCAAACCGATGAAGCCGATATTCATGGCATCTCTCCCTCAAACGTCAGTGTGTCTGGCCCCAACGGCATCAGCATGTGCGCCACCTCCATCGGCGAGACCTGTTCGGGCCCCGCATGCCGCCAGTTTGGGGATCGGTCCTTGTCGATGATCGCCGCGCGGATCCCTTCGAGAAAGTCACTTTCGGCCCCGGCCCGGAAGGTAAAGCGATACTCCATCTCAAGCGCCCTGCGGATCCCGTCTGCGCCACGGACGCGCCCCACCGCCTCATACGCGCAGGCCATGGCCAATGGACTGCCTTTTGCGACGGCTTTCAGTGTCGCTTTGGCAAAGTCGCTCTCATCTCCCTGCAGGCTTCGCACGACATCCCCGAAGGTGGCCCCGCTAAAGTTGTTCGTGATCTGCGTTTGCAGATCGTTCAGCGCGTTCGGTGGGGCAGGGCGCGCGGCCTCGTCCAGCGTCTCCGTCCCACCGCTTTGCTCCAATGCCACGATGAGGTCGGGCCACTCGGTTTCCGGGATGTAGCTATCCGCAAAGCCCGCAAATACCGCATCACCCGGTCCCATCCGCGACCCCGTTGTGCCCAGGTATTCTCCGGTGCGGCCCGGGGCGCGGGACAAAAGAAGCATCCCACCAACATCCGGCAAAAGCCCGATCGCGCATTCCGGCATTGCGATCTGGCTGGTGTCCCCCACAATCCGATGTGATCCGTGACAGGACACGCCCACACCGCCCCCCATCGTAAACCCCTGCAAGAAGGCGACAAACGGCTTGGGGTATTCGTAGATCTTGGCGTTCAGCCGGTATTCATCGCGCCAGAACCGCCGGCCATAGTCGAAATCCCCTGCGCGCCCGGTGCGGTACATCTCGGCGATGTCACCGCCCGCGCAAAAGGCCCGGTCCCCCGCGGCGTCGATGATGACCAGCGCCACATCAGGATCGTTTCGCCAGCCTTCAAGTGCTGCGTCGATGTCGAGGCACATTTGGTAGGTCAGCGCATTCAGCGCCTCGGGCCGGTTGAGCGTGATCCGCCCCGCGCGGCCTACCTGCCGGATTTCGACGTCGCTCATTGCGACAAAAGCTGCCTTGCCACGATCAGCCGCATGATTTCGTTAGTACCTTCAAGGATTTGGTGCACGCGCAGGTCACGGACGATCTTTTCGATCCCGTAATCCGCCAGATAGCCATAGCCGCCGTGCAGTTGCAGGCATTGGTCGGCCACCTCGCTGCCGGTCTCGGTCACCAGCTTTTTGGCCATGGCGCAGAACGCGGTGGCGTCGGGTGCCCCGGTGTCGAGCTTCCAGGCCGCCTGGCGCAGGAATGTGCGGCCCGCCTGCAGCGCGATCTCCATATCCGCCAGCCGGAACTGCAGCGCCTGGAACTGATCAATGGACTGTCCGAAGGCCTTGCGTTCAGCCATATAGCCACGCGTCACGTCCAGCGCCGCCTGCGCTGCACCTAGCGAGCAGGCCGCGATGTTGAGCCGCCCGCCATCGAGCCCCGCCATCGCATATGAAAAACCCCGTCCCTCTTCGCCCAGAAGGTTCAGGGCAGGGACGCGGCAATCGTCCATCTGCACTTGGCGGGTGGGTTGGCTGCGCCAGCCCATCTTGTCCTCGAGCCCGCCGAACGACAGCCCGGGTACGCCGTCGTCGACAATCAGCGCCGAGATTCCGCGCGGACCCGCGTCGCCGGTGCGGGCCATGACGATGTAGGCGTCCGAGTAGCCGCCACCCGAGATAAACGCCTTCGTTCCGGTCAGGGCATAGCCGACATTCTTGCGCTCAGCCCGGGTGCGCAGCGCCGCGGCATCCGAGCCCGATCCCGGTTCGGTCAAGCAGTAGGAAAACACCGTTTCCATCGATACAGCACTGGGCAAGTACCGCGCCTTCAACGCGTCCGACCCGTAGCGATCCAGCATCGCGGCACACATATTGTGGATCGACAAAAACGCAGCGACCGACGCGCATGACATCGACAGCGCCTCAAAAACCAGCGTTGCATCCAGACGGCTGAGACCCGCGCCGCCGCTCTCTTCTGAGACATACAGGCCGCCCAGGCCAAGCTCGGCAATCCGTGGCCAAAGTGCCTTCGGGATGGTGCCCTCTGCTTCCCAGTCGCGTGCGTGAGGGGCAATGTGTTCTTGCCCGAACGCGCGGGCCAGATCAAAGATCGCGACCTGCTCTTCGCTCAGGGCAAATTCCATCAGGAGATCTTCTCGCTCTGCGCTTTGCGCCAGACGCGGCGTGCGTAGGTTGGATCAAGCATTCTACCAAAGCCTCGGCGGCCCCGCTTCTCTCGCCCAGGTGCAAGGGTCGACTGGCCCGGGGTTTCCGGTGGATGATGTACGATTTCGGGGTCCAGGGCGAGGGCGCCGATTTCAGTGATGTCTGCAGGCCAATCGGCAAGGGCGGTGACAGGCAGAGCTCTTTCAAGAAGCCATGCCGCGCCTTTGTACGAGACGGAGTAGGCCGCTGCTCTGAAGCACGGCACTGCCAACGCGCGAAGGCGTACACCGTCGAATGCAGCCTTGTGTCCGGACTTAAAAACGCGCGCATTCAGGTGGTTAAGCAATACTATGTCGGCTTCTTGGTACGTCTTGGCAGTCGCGAATGTTCCAACATCGGGAGTAAGGATCGCGTCGTCTTCAAAGATGAGCGCATGTTCGAGTTTTTTATCGATGATGCCCTGGTAGACACGCGCATGCGAAAGTGCAGCCGCGCACTCAGCATCGCTGATCTCCCGCCCCAGTTTCCTTGCGCCGGCGACGCGATCAACTTGTGGTAGGAACTCTGGCGGTAAGCCCTTGCGACCGTCGATTGCAGGTACAAACTCGAAAGAAAGTCCCAAATTTGCGAGTGCGCTCGAGATTGTTTTCTGCCGGTCGGTACAGTCATCCAGCGTGATGACAAAGATCGGAAGCTGCGGTGTGTCGGGCATCAAATATGAGTCCTGAGAAACGCCGGGTTCGCGCCTTGCGAGTATCAGCCCCAACATGCCTTTTGCAAGCGACCCTAGAGGTCTTCGTGAAACTCTTCGATCAGATGGGATACGACGGCCCGCATTCCCGCGTCATGGCCGTTGTTTTCGGTCTCCTTGGCGTAGATGCGGCGCTGCCGTTCGGCGCTGGTGCCGCCCGAGACGATGTTGTGGGCGGCTTCGACTTCTGAGGTCGAGCAAAGGACATCGGCGTCTTCCGCGATAAGCTCCAGCCATTCGTCGACGATCTGTTCGAAGCTCAGGATTTCACGCTGCCCGAAATCGATCATTCCGCTGCTTGTGCCATAGCGCTGTGCCCGCCACCGGTTCTCGCCGACAAGAAAGGTGTCATAGATCCGCCAGCGCTGGTTCTTGCGCGCCAACCTGTACAGCATACGCATCGACGCCTGCGTCAGTGCGGCCAGCGACAGGGTATGTTCGAGGCGCGGGGTGACATCGCAAATTCGCGACTCAAGCGTCGGGAACCGGTGCGAGGGCCGCAGGTCCCACCAGATTTTCGTCGTGTCCTCGATGATCCCCAGATCGATCAGAACCTGTGCCGAGCGTTCATACTCTGCCCAACTGGTCACGCGAGGCGGCAGGCCCGTGCGCGGCAGGTTGTCAAAGATCGTCATCCGGTAAGACGCCAGCCCGGTGTCGCTGCCTTGCCAGTAGGGCGAAGAACAGCTGAGCGCCAGGAGATGGGGCAGAAAGTACGTGAACTGGTTCATGAGGTCGGCGCGCAGATCGTTGTTTGCGATCCCGACATGCACATGCATCCCGCAGATCAGCATGCGCCGCGCGACCCCGGCGAGGTCTTTCTCAAGCGTGTTGTACCGCTCTTTGTTGGTGTGGTGCTGTTTGCGCCATTCCGCAAACGGATGTCACGACACGGCGATTGGCGAGAGCCCGTAGTTCGCCGCATGGCGCGACACACCTGCGCGCAACCGTTTCAGGTCGTCCCGCGCTTCGCCGATCGTTGCGCACACCTTGGTGCCCACCTCGATCTGGCATTGCAGGAATTCCGGGCTGACCTGACCGTCAAGGTCGGCCAGGCACTCTTCCATCAGCGCCTCGGGCGCCTCGGCCAGGGCAAGCGTTTCGTTGTCGACGAGGAGATATTCCTCTTCGATCCCAATGGTAAACTCCGGCTTGCCCATCTGCGCCCCCGCTTGGTCATCGGGCAATTAAGCCGCAAGCAGGGGCGTCGGGCAAGTGCGGTGGATTACTCCATCACCGGGATGGAGAACTCGCCACCTTCCTTGATCCCGCTGGGCCAACGGGCGGTGACGGTCTTTGTCCGCGTGTAGAATTTGAAGGCATCGGGCCCGTGCTGGTTCAGGTCGCCGAAGGCGGATTTCTTCCAGCCGCCAAAGGTGTGATAGGCCAGCGGGACCGGGATTGGCACGTTGATCCCCACCATCCCGATGTTGATCCGGTTCGCAAAGTCGCGGGCCGTATCGCCGTCACGGGTAAAGATCGCTGTGCCGTTGCCATATTCATGGTCCATCGCGTGCGCCAGCGCCTCTTCGTAAGATTGCGTGCGCACGGTGGACAGCACCGGGCCAAAGATCTCGGTCTTGTAGATGTCCATCTCTTTTGTGACCTTGTCAAAGAGATGCGGGCCAACGAAGAACCCGTCTTCATAGCCTTGCAGCTTGAAGTCGCGGCCATCGACGACCAGCTCGGCGCCCTGCTCAACCCCGCTCTCAACGAGGCCCAGAACCTTTTCTTTTGCGGCTCCGGTGACAAGCGGGCCGTAATCCACGTCGGTGCCCGCCGTGTAAGGGCCGACCTTCAGCGCCTCGACCCGCGGCACCAGCTTTTCAATCAGGCGATCTGCCGTTTCATCCCCCACCGGCACGGCCACGGATATCGCCATGCACCGCTCACCTGCGGCGCCGTAGCCCGCGCCCACAAGGGCATCGGCGGCCTGATCCATATCGGCATCAGGCATCACGATCATGTGGTTCTTGGCCCCGCCAAAGCACTGCACCCGTTTCCCGTTCGCACAGCCGCGCGAGTAGATATACTCGGCAATCGGCGTCGACCCCACAAAGCCCACGGCCTGGATCGTTTCGTTGTCGAGGATCGCGTCCACCGCCTCTTTATCGCCGTTGACGACCTGCAAGATGCCCTTGGGCAATCCGGCCTCGATCATCAACTCAGCCAGCATGATCGGCACCGATGGATCGCGTTCCGAGGGCTTGAGGATAAAGGCGTTGCCGCAAGCGATGGCCGGGGCGAATTTCCACATCGGGATCATGGCGGGGAAGTTGAACGGGGTGATCCCGGCCACGACACCCAGAGCTTGCCGCATCGAATACATGTCGATCCCGGGGCCCGCGCTGTCGGTGTACTCGCCCTTCAGCAAATGCGGCGCGCCGATGCAGAACTCCACCACCTCAAGCCCGCGCTGCAGGTCGCCTGCCGCGTCGGGCAGGGTCTTGCCGTGCTCGCGGCTCAGCGCTTCGGCCAGCTTGTCCATGTCGCGGTTCAAGAGGCGCACAAACTCCATCATCACACGGGCGCGGCGCTGGGGGTTGGTCGCGGCCCATGCGGGCTGGGCTGCCGCGGCGCTGGCAACGGCGGCATCAAGCTCGGCCTTTGAGGCCAGCGGAACCTTGGCCTGAACCTCGCCCGTGGCGGGGTTGTAGACGTCTGCAAAGCGCCCGGAAGCGCCCTTCACATGCGCCCCGTCGATGAAATGTGACAGCTCTTCCATGGCTTCCTCCCTTGTGTCGGGGCGACCATAGGGGCGGTCCTGTCCGGGGAAAAGAGAGTGCGCGGGCTTTCACGCAAAAAAGACACGTCGCGCCGCGCCCTTGACAGGACACGGGCCCAGCGGCGACCCTCACCGGGTTGGGATTGGTTTGGGAGGAGACCATGACTGTCGCAAAGATTTTGCAATCCAAAGGCAACGCAGACGTTGTCACCATTACGTCGGACAAAAGCGTTTCAGACGCCGCGGCCATTCTATCGCAAAGAAAAATCGGTTCGCTCGTCGTCTCGGACGATGGCGTGACGGCCCAGGGCATCCTGTCGGAACGCGACATCGTGCGAGAGATCGGCAAACGCGGCCCGGGCTGTCTGACCGAAAACGTGACCGCGATGATGACCCAAAAGATCGTCACCTGCACCAAGCAGGAAAAGGCCGACATGGCGCTTGCCAAGATGACCAAGGGCCGTTTTCGGCACATGCCGGTGGTCGAAGGCGACAAGATGGTCGGCCTGATAACCCTTGGCGACGTCGTCAAATACCGCCTGGAAGAGGTCAAAATGGAGAAGGATGCCCTTGAAGGCATGATTATGGGCTTTTGACCCGATACCGCGGACAATTTTTCCGCATCCCTTGATTTGCATCGCGCGCTGTTGTTGCGTGCACGCAAAACGGAAGGGACAGTAATGCGGATCGGTTTGTACCCGGGGACATTCGACCCGGTCACGCTTGGGCATCTCGATATCATTCAGCGGGCGACCGTGCTGGTCGACCGGTTGGTGATTGGCGTGGCCATCAACCGGGACAAGGGCCCGTTGTTTTCCCTAGAAGAGCGGGTTGAGATGATCGAAGCCGAGTGTGCGGGGCTGTCGCGCGCCACCGGGGTCGAGATTGTCGCCCACCCGTTCGAAAACCTGCTGATCAACTGCGCCCGCGATGTCGGGGCCCAGATCATTATCAGGGGCCTGCGCGCGGTCGCGGATTTTGAGTATGAATATCAGATGGTTGGGATGAACCGTCAGCTCGACAACGCAATCGAGACAGTGTTCCTGATGGCCGAGGCCGAGCATCAGGCCATCGCGTCGAAACTCGTCAAGGAAATCGCCCGGCTTGAGGGCGATATCTCGCGTTTCGTGACGGTCGAGGTGGCGCAGCGCCTGGAAGAGAAGTTTCCCAAGAAGACTTGAGCGGCGCGGCGGGCGCGTCTTGCCCGCCTATGGCCGCTCACCTTGGGGGTTTAACGTCCGTAAACGGCCTTGTGGGCAATCGCGCGGGCGTCTTCGCGGAAGATGCCAAGGTCCAGAGCCACGTCGAGCGGCATGCGCTCGATCTCTTGAACAGTGGCAACGTAAGCCGCACGTTTGCGGGCGGCGGTTTTCAGTTGAGCGATAAGCGAGGTCATCGTGCCGATCCTTTCTGCAGGTGTGGCATTTGGCTTTTGATGACCGGAAGATGGGGCGTCTGTTAGCGCTAAACAACTGACGATATTGGAATGCCGCCATGCAGTATTTGCATGGCACTGCGCTGCGGCAAGTTACCGATATCAAAGAAAAAGGCGCCGAACCCGGCGCCTTCCTCTATCTTCTTTTAGCGCTGATCAGAGCGTCTTGGCGATCTCGATCGCGGTGTCGGCCATCCGGTTGGAAAAGCCCCACTCGTTGTCATACCAGCTCAGCACGCGGCACATGTTGCCATCCATCACCTTTGTCTGGTCGGCGGCGAAGATCGAAGAGTGCGGATCGTGGTTGAAATCCATCGAAACCAGCTGTTCCTCGGTATACCCAAGGATGCCCTTCAGCGGCCCGGCCGCGGCTTCGGCAATCGCGGCATTGATCGCTTCGGGCGTGGTGTCGCTGTTGGCCTCAAACGTCAGGTCCACGACCGAGACATTGGGCGTCGGCACACGGATTGCGACGCCGTCGAGCTTGCCGTTGAGTTCCGGCAGCACCAGGCCCACGGCGCGGGCGGCACCGGTTGAGGTGGGGATCATGTTCGCTGCGGCGGCGCGGGCACGGTAGAGATCCTTGTGCAACGTATCCAGCGTGGGCTGGTCGCCGGTATAGCTGTGGATCGTCGTCATGAAACCGCGCTTGATGCCGACGGTGTCGTTCAGAACCTTGGCCACCGGGGCCAGGCAGTTCGTCGTGCACGATGCGTTCGAGATGACCATGTCATCGGCGGTGATCGTATCGTGGTTCACGCCGTAAACGATGGTTTTGTCCGCGCCAGCCGAGGGGGCAGAAACGAGAACCCGGCTCGATCCGTTTTCAAGATGGATCGCCGCCTTGTCACGGGCGGTGAAGATGCCGGTACACTCCATCACGATGTCCACATCGCTCCACGGCAGCTCATCGGGGTTGCGGATCGCGGTCACGCGGATCGGGCCGGTGCCCAGATCGATGCTGTCGGCGGTTGTGGTAATCTCGCCGGGGAACCGGCCATGCACGCTGTCGTAGCGCAAGAGATGCGCATTGGTTTCCACGGGGCCCAGATCGTTGATGGCCACAACCTCGACATCGGTGCGCCCGTTCTCCACGATCGCACGCAAAACGTTGCGCCCGATCCGACCAAATCCGTTAATCGCAACCTTAACCGTCATGGCGAATGCTCCTCCTGAGCGATGGGTTGATGAAACTCTTGAGCGCCACCAAAAGCGGTTAACGCAAAAGGTCAACCGCAAACCGTCAGTTCCAGAAGCGAAGCCAGTTGATCAGGTCGGCGAACTTCCGCAGAACGAAGACGGCGGGGTCGTCCACGAACAGACCGGCCACCATGAATCCAATGGCGATCGTTGCCATGACACCTGTCACCAATGCGAGACTGCGAACCATGCATGACCGTCAGCCGCGGCTGACGCCTTTCCACTCTGCTCGAAACAAATAGACCCTATGCTGGCCGGTGTTTCCGTTTTTTCACGTCGTAGGGCTCTCATTGCAAAAACCCGCAGCCACCGCCAGCGGTCTTGGCAAAGTTCAGCTTGCTCCAAGCCGGCGAGACAGCTCCTGCGCCGCGGATCGGACGGCGTCGCCGTATGCGCCGGTTTTGTCACGCGTCACCCGCCCGACGGGCCCCGAGATCGACAGCCCCGCCACGGCCACCCCGGTTGCATTGAACACCGGCGCGGCCACGCAACGCATGCCTTCGTTGCGTTCTTCGTCATCCACGGAATAGCCGCGCTGTCGGATCTCGGCCAGATCGCCCAACAGCGCCGAGCCCGTTCGATGCGTGCGGGGCGTAAACGTCTCAAGCCCGGCCGAGATGATTGCGTTTAGCCGAGGTTCGGAAAATTGCGCCAGCAGCGCCTTGCCGATGCCCGATGCGTGCAACGGGGATTGCGTGCCCGGCGGGAAGAAAGCGCGGATGGACTCGTGGGTCTCGACCTGGCTGACGAAGAGCACATGCGCCCCATTGGCCACGCCCAGGTTCGCCGTTTCGCCCGTGGCGGCCATCAGATCGTGCATGATCGGGCGCGCCCGTTCGACCAGATTGGTGCGCCTCAGAAAGCCCGAGCCGATCCGAAACGCCCCGGCGCCCACGTGCCAGGTCTGGGACTGCGCCTCCAGCTCAACGATATCGCGGGCCTCAAGGGTCGTCAGCACCCGATAGACCGTTGCGGGCGACTGATCGAGCGTGCCGGCCAGACCGGTCAGTGTGAGCCCGCCAGACGCGGCGAGCGTTTCAAGGATCAGCATGGCCCGATCCAGCGATTGGATCGTGTTCTGCTCGGTCTTGTCGTGGAAGGCCCGGGGCCGTCCACGCGGGCGTTTTTCGGGCATTTATCTGTTCCGGCGCTGTAGGTCGCTTCGGAAATTTTTGCACAGTGAAAAATAATATTGCAAGTTGAAAAATTTAACGTACTGATTTGATGAGGTTTTCATATTTCTCCGTACTCAGAAAAACATTTTCAAAAAAATTGCGCTGTGATCCTGCCCCGCATAGACCAACGGACAAGACGTCACGGAGGAGAGCACGATGTCGATACAAAACTCGGTATTTATTCCCGGCCCGACGAACATCCCTGAGATCTTGCGCAAGGCCGTGGATATGCCAACGCTCGATCACCGCTCCTCTGCTTTCGCAGACATTTTACATCCCGCGCTCAACGGCGTGAAGCAGGTGCTCAAGTCACCGTCTGCCCAGGTCTTCGTGTTCCCGGCGACGGGCACTGGCGGCTGGGAAACCGCGCTGACCAACACGCTCAGCCCCGGTGACCGGGTGCTGGCTGCCCGCAACGGCATGTTCAGCCACAAGTGGATCGACATGTGCGCCCGCCATGGTCTGGACGTCACCGTGATCGAAACGCCTTGGGGTGAGGGGCTGCCGGCGCATCGCTATGAAGAGGTTTTGGCCGCCGATACCGCGCACGAAATCAAGGCGGTCCTGGCCACCCACAATGAAACCGCCACCGGGGTCACGTCAGACATATCCGCCATCCGCCGCGCGCTGGATGCGGCCGGTCACCCGGCGCTGCTGTTGGTTGACGGGGTCAGTTCCATCGGATCGATGGATTTCCGGATGGAGGAATGGGGCGTCGATATCGCGGTCACCGGCAGTCAAAAGGGCTTCATGCTGCCTGCGGGTCTTGCGATTGTCGGCATCTCGCCAAAGGCGCGCGCTGCGGTTGAGACCGCAGAACTCCCCCGCACATTCTTCGATCTCCGTGATATGGAGACGGGCTATGCGGCAAACGGGTTTCCCTATACGCCGCCGGTGGGTCTACTCAACGGCTTGAACATGGCCTGCGGCATGTTGCTTGACGAAGGGCTCGATAACGTCTTCGCGCGTCACCGCCGCATTGCCGATGGCGTGCGCGCCGCGGTGCGGGCCTGGGGGCTTGAGCTCTGCGCGACGCGTTCGGAATGGTACTCCGACACGGTCAGCGCCATCTGCACAACCGCTGGCTTTGACGCCACGCAGATCGTGACGCGTGCCGCTGATACCTATGGCATGGCGTTCGGTACCGGTCTGGGCGAGGTCGCTGGCAAAGTGTTTCGGATCGGCCATCTGGGCCAACTGACGGACGCGATGGCGCTGTCGGGGATCGCCACAGCAGAAATGGTGATGGTCGACCTTGGGCTCGACATCCGGCTTGGCTCGGGCGTTGCCGCCGCGCAGGAAAGCTACCGCCACGGAACACCAACCGCGCGACAGGAGGCTGCGTGATGAAGGATACCGTCGACCCGACAATCCCAACCTATGACGATGTGTTGGCCGCGCATGAACGGATCGCGCCGCATATCCACCGCACGCCGGTGATGACATCGACCTATTTTAACGACCTCATCGGCGCTGAACTGTTCTTCAAATGCGAGAACTTTCAGAAAGCAGGCGCCTTCAAGGTGCGCGGGGCCTCGAACGCGGTCTTTGGCCTGAATGAGGCGCAGGCTCAGCGGGGCGTCTGCACCCATTCGTCCGGCAACCATGCGCTTTCGCTCAGCTACGCCGCTGGGCGCCGGGGCATTCCCTGTAACGTGGTGATGCCGCGCACCGCACCGGCAGCAAAGAAAGCCGCCGTGCGCGGCTATGGCGGCAAGATCACCGAATGCGAGCCCTCGACATCAAGCCGCGAAAAAGTCTTCGCACAGGTTCAGGCGGAGACCGGCGGTGAGTTCGTACACCCCTACAACGATCCGCGTGTGATCGCGGGGCAGGGGACATGTTCGCGCGAGTTCATGGAACAGACGGACGGTGTCGACATGATGGTCGCCCCAATCGGCGGCGGCGGCATGATCTCGGGCACCTGCCTGACCTTGTCGAACATCGCACCTGAGGTGGAGATTATCGCGTCCGAGCCCGAACAGGCAGACGACGCCTATCGCAGCTTCAAGGCCGGACATATCATCGCCGACGACGCGCCGGTCACCATCGCAGACGGGCTGAAGGTGCCGCTGAAAGAGCTGACCTGGCACTTCGTCTCGAACCACGTGACCGACATTCTGACCGCCAGCGAGCAGGAAATCATCGACGCGATGAAGCTGACCTGGCAGCGCATGAAGATCGTGATGGAACCCAGCTGCGCCGTGCCGCTGGCCACCATCCTGAAAAACAAGGACAGGTTCGCCGGCAAGCGCGTCGGCGTCATCATCACCGGCGGCAATGTCGATCTCGACACGCTGCCCTGGCTCAAGTGATCCCGGAGGATTGACCAATGAACGCACCGACGAAGTTTGACGGCCTCGATGTGGGCTATGACATCCCAGCTGCCATCGGCATGGATGAATCCGAGATCCAGACACCCTGCCTCGTCCTCGACCTCGACGCGCTGGAGCGCAACATCAAGAAGATGGGCGACTACGCCAAGGCCCACGGCATGCGTCACCGGGTGCACGGAAAGATGCACAAATCGGTCGACGTAGCGCTTTTGCAGGAAAAGCTCGGCGGTTCGGTCGGCGTCTGCTGCCAGAAAGTCTCCGAGGCCGAGGTTTTTGCCCGCGGCGGCATCAAGGATGTGCTCGTGTCTAACCAGGTGCGCGACCCGGCCAAGATCGATCGTCTGGCCCGCCTGCCCAAGCTTGGCGCCCGCGCAATCTGCTGCGTCGATGACATCGAAAACGTGGCTGACCTGTCCGCGGCCGCCACGCGCCATGGCACCCAGATTGAGTGTCTGGTCGAGATTGACTGCGGTGCAGGCCGCTGCGGCGTGACGACAACCCCTGAGGTTGTTGCCATCGCCAAGGCCATCGATGCCGCCCCGGGCCTCAAGTTTGCCGGGCTTCAGGCCTATCAGGGCGCGATGCAGCACATGGACTCTTACGAGGATCGCAAGGCCAAGATCGAAGTCGCGGTTGCGATGGTGAAGGATGCGGTCGATACCCTGGAGTCCCAGGGGCTTGACTGCGACATCGTCGGCGGCGGCGGAACGGGCAGCTACTATTTTGAAAGCACGTCAGGCGTTTATAACGAGCTTCAGTGCGGCTCATACGCTTTCATGGATGCCGACTATGGCCGCATCCTCGACAAGGACGGCAACCGCATCGACCAGGGCGAATGGGAAAACGCGCTGTTCATCTTGACCTCGGTCATGAGCCACGCCAAGGCCGACAAGGCCATCGTCGATGCCGGGCTCAAGGCGCAGTCGGTCGATAGCGGGTTGCCGGTGATCTACGGGCGCGACGACGTGGAATACGTCAAATGCTCGGACGAGCATGGCGTGGTGATGGACCCTGACGGCAAGCTCAAGGTCAACGACAAGCTTAAGCTTGTGCCCGGCCACTGCGACCCCACCTGCAACGTCCATGACTGGTATGTCGGCGTGCGGAACGGCAAGGTTGAAACGCTCTGGCCCGTCTCGGCCCGTGGAAAGGCCTACTGATGGCGGATGGGAGCACAGTCGCCGTGGGCAACACCCTGACCATCGTGCCGGAAAGCGCCATCGGCGATCTGATCACCGCAGAGGCGTCGTTCGAGGCGGTTGAGGCCACCTTTGGCGCGATGGCCCGGGGCGATGCCTACAACTTCCCCGTGATCCGCGAGGCGATCGGCCATGCGGACGCGCTCTACGGCTTTAAATCGGGTTTCGACCGGGCCGGGCTGCACTTGGGCCTCAAATCCGGCGGGTACTGGCCGGGCAACGAGGCCAAGGGGCTGACCAACCACCAATCGACGGTCTTTCTGTTCGATGCCGATACCGGGCGGCCCAAGGCAGTTGTGGGGGGCAATCTGCTCACCGCGCTGCGCACGGCGGCGGCGTCGGCAGTGTCCATCCGCCATCTGGCGCGCGAGGACGCCAAGGTGCTTGGCATGGTTGGCGCCGGCCACCAGTCGGCCTTCCAGATGCGTGCGGCCGCCCAGCAGCGCGATTTCGAAAAAGTGGTCGGCTGGAACCTGCACCCGGAAATGCTGTCGCGCCTTGAGGAAACGGCGCGCGATCTCGGTCTTCCGTTCGAGGCGGTCGAACTCGATCAACTGGGCGCCGAAGCGGACGTGATCATCACCATCACCTCGTCCTTCGACGCGATCCTGAAGCATGCCCATATCCGCCCCGGCACGCACCTAGCCTGCATGGGCACCGATACCGTTGGCAAGCAAGAGGTCGACGCCGCAGTCTTCCCGCGCGCGACCGTCTTCACAGATGAGATCGCGCAGTCCACCACGCTGGGCGAGGCGCAGCATGCGATCAAGACCGGGCTCATTGCCGAAGGCGACATCACCGTGATCGGCGATGTGATCAACGGCGAACACCCCGGTCGCACGAGCGCGGAAGAGATCACGCTCTTTGATGGCACAGGCGTCGGATTGCAGGATCTCGCCGTGGCCAGCGCCGTGGTTGAGAGCGCGAAGGCGCAGGGCATCGCCGTCGAGGTGGCCTTCTAGCCCCTCTTTGGTCCGCAAATATCCCGGGGAGCGCGAGGGGTTGGCCCCTCGCCCCCAACGCTATGGGCTGGCGACCACCTCGAACGGCGTTTCAAACCAATGCTCTTCGAGATTTGCGCCTGGCCCAATCCGGTCGATGACCGCGAACAGCCCCGGCGCGGACAGCGGTGTCAGCACCCCGTGCCAGGTTCCGCGGTGGTAATTGACCGCCTGCCCGGGCGCGGTGACAAAGGCCTCTGGCGTTCCGGGCAGCCCATCCGCATCCGGTGCGACGATCACCAGAAATGGATGCGCGGACATCGGAACGAAGCACTGTGCACCATCCGGGTGGCGTTCAACCATGTCGAGGGGGTAGGGCAGGCTCCGCGGCTGGGCATCGAACAGGCTGACGCCCGCGCGCCCGCCGTGAAGATCAAGCGCCGCAAGATCATGGAATCGCCCACAAAGCCCCTGATTGATGATCCGGTCCGGCGCGCCCGTGACCTCTAGAACATCCCCATAGGGCGCGAAGGCCGCCGATGTCAGGGTGCGCGCCGCAATCTTCATGGCAAAAGATCCATCAACCGAAGTTGGGCGATCCGTTCCACCTGGCGGCAGGCCTCGTCAAACTCGGTCGCGGTGTCGTTCTCAACACGTCTTTGGAACGCGGCGAGAATGCCCGGCTTGTCATGATCACGCACGGCGATGATGAACGGGAAGCCGAATTTCTCGGTATAGGCGGCGTTCAGCCGCGAAAACGTCTCCCGTTCGGTATCTGTCAGCGCATCCAGACCGGCAGAGGCCTGTTCCGCCGTCGACTCCGCCGTCAACCGCTTGGCTTGCGCCAGTTTGCCCGCCAGATCAGGGTGTGCCCGCAAGACGCCCAAACGCGCATCGTATGACGCGGACCTAAAGGCGCGGGCCAGCGCGTGCCAAAGGCCGATCGCGCTGTCATGGGCCGGGCCAAGCTCCAGCGCGTGCGCCCGTTCGGCGATCCATGGCGAATGCTCGAAGATCCCGCCATATGCGGCAACGAAGGCTTCGGCATCCAGTTCCGAGGGCTTCGCCTGCGGCACGGGGCGGTGACGCGCCGCCCAATGCTCTGCAATCTCGATCCGGCGCGGGAACCAGACCCCGTCATGGGCAGCCGCATGTTCGATGAACCGCCGCAGCGCCATGATCCGGCCGGGGCGCCCAACCAGACGGCAGTGCAGCCCAACCGACATCATCGCGGGGCGGCCCGCCATCCCTTCGGCATAAAGCGCATCAAAGCTGTCGCGCAGGTATGCCTCGAACTGATCGCCCGCGATAAAGCCCTGTGGTGTCGCAAAGCGCATGTCGTTGGCATCAAGCGTGTAGGGAATAATCAGCTGATCGCGTCCACCGACGCGGATCCAATAAGGTAGATCGTCGGCGTAGCTGTCCGAGATGTAGTCAAATCCGCCCTCCTCAGTCGCCAGCCGTACCGTGTTCATCGAGGCCCGCCCAAGGTACCAGCCACGCGGCCGCGCACCCGTGACCTCGGTGTGCAAACGCACCGCCTCGGCCAGATGCGCGCGTTCCTCATCCTCGGGCATGTCCTTGTATTCAATCCATTTCAGCCCGTGGCTTGCGATTTCCCAGCCCGCGCTTTGCATCGCGGACACCTGTTCCGGCGCGCGGGCCAATGCGGTGGCCACGCCGTAGACCGTGGGCTTGATGTCGACCTCTTCGAACAGCCTGTGCAACCGCCAGAACCCCGCCCGTGCGCCGTACTCATAAATCGATTCCATGTTCCAATGCCGTTGGCCTGGCCACGGCGCGGCACCCACAAACTCGGACAGAAACGCCTCCGAGGTCGGGTCACCGTGCAACAAGTTGTTCTCGCCACCTTCTTCGTAGTTCACGACGAACTGCACCGCGATCTTTGCCCCGCCGGGCCAGGCCGGATCGGGTGGCGTTGGGCCGTGGCCGCGCATATCGCGGGGGTATCTTGGCGGCTGTGTCATGGTGGCAGCTCTTGTGCAGGAAAGGTCGTCGCAGGATATTTTTGATCTGCAGGCAATGGAAAGGGGTTTTCTTTCCCATCCCACCGGTCGCAAA
Source organism: Pseudomonadota bacterium (assembly GCA_039193455.1). Taxonomy (GTDB): domain Bacteria; phylum Pseudomonadota; class Alphaproteobacteria; order Rhodobacterales; family Rhodobacteraceae; genus JBCBGF01. The sequence continues at coordinate 6,115 of JBCCWO010000033.1, read as the reverse complement.
AGGGAAACGCAGGGCAAGGGGATCGCAATGGCCGGATATCTGACGACGCATGTACTGGACACCGCGCGGGGGTGCCCGGCCGCGGATCTCGAGATTGTGCTCTTTCGGCTGGCGCACGGTGGCCGCGAAGAACTCGCGCGGGTGCGCACCAATGCAGATGGTCGCACGGATGGCCCGATCCTGCCCGAGGCCGCATTCGCAACGGGCCAATATGAGCTTGAGTTTCACGCGGGCGCCTATCTTGCGACCCACGGCATGGCCGCAGCGGACGGATCGGCCTTTCTCGATGTGATCCCCATCCGCTTTGGTCTGAACGAAGCGGCGCATTTTCATGTGCCGCTGCTCTTGTCGCCCTACGGCTATTCCACCTATCGCGGCAGTTGACGGATGGACCGACGCGGGGATTGAAATCCACCCGCTAAAATATCGAGTATCGCCGCGAAATCCCATGGGCTAGGGTGGCCCGCGGGGAGGGATCGACGCCGGGGCACGGAATGTACGAACTTGCGATCATGTGGGATTGGGTCGGCTTTGCGGTGCGCTGGCTGCATGTGATCACAGCCATTGCCTGGATCGGGTCATCCTTTTACTTCATTGCGCTGGACCTTGGGCTGAACCGCGGCATCGCCGGACCCGCCGACGGTGAAGAGTGGCAGGTGCACGGCGGTGGCTTCTACCACATCCAGAAATATCTGGTCGCGCCCGAGGCAATGCCAGAGCATCTGACCTGGTTCAAATGGGAAAGCTACGCCACCTGGCTGTCGGGTGCGGCGCTGATGGCGATTGTCTATTGGGTCGGGGCAGAGCTGTACCTCATTGATCCCGAGAAGGCTGACCTGAGCATTTGGCAGGCCGTTCTCATCTCCGCGGCGTCGCTTGCGGTGGGCTGGGTGATCTACGACATCCTTTGCAAGTCGCCTCTGGGCGCGCATCCGACCGTGTTGATGGTGATCCTCTTCGTTTTGCTGGTCGCGATGTCCTGGGGCTATCACCAGATTTTCACGGGCCGGGCGGCGATGCTGCATCTGGGGGCGTTTACGGCAACGATCATGTCGGCGAACGTGTTCTTCATCATTATACCGAACCAGCGGATTGTGGTTGCCGATCTCAAGGCGGGGCGGGTTCCGGATGCAAAGTACGGCAAGATCGCCAAGCTGCGGTCGACGCACAACAACTACCTGACCCTGCCGGTCATCTTCCTGATGCTGTCCAACCACTACCCGCTTGCGTTCGCGACGGAATACAGCTGGCTGATCGCCGGGCTTGTGTTTCTGATGGGTGTTACGATCCGGCATTACTTCAACACCATGCATGCGCGTCAGGGGCGGCCGAACTGGACCTGGGCGGTGACGACGATCCTGTTCATCGCGATCATGGGGCTGTCGGCGGGGCCGATGTTCCGATCCTATGAGATCGACGAAGCCCGCGCGCTGACCCCGGTTGAAGCGCGGTTTGCTGAGGCGGCGGGGTTTGAAGAGGCCTATGAAATCGTGCTGGGCCGCTGCTCGATGTGTCACGCGCGTGAGCCCGGGTGGCCGGGAATGCGCTGGGCGCCAAAGGGCGTCCTCCTTGAAACCGAGGCCGAGGTGGCGCGGCATGCGCGCGAGGTCTTGCTGCAGGCCGGGGTGAGCCATGCCATGCCGCCCGCAAACATCACGTGGATGGAGCCGGAAGAGCGGGCGGCCCTTGTGGCCTGGTATCGCGCGGCGCTTGAGTGAGGATTGTGCGCGTCCACCTACGTTGCGCCACAAGGCGGGCTGGCGGCCTAGAACTCTTCCCAGTCATCGTCTTGCGTGAGCACAAGAGGCTCCGCATCGGCCGGTGCGGGGGCCACCTCCACAGCGGCGGCGCTGGCTGCCGGTGCTCCGCGACCAGAGATGAAGGCGGGTGCACTGTCGCCTGAATTGGCCGGTTTTGCCGCCGCAGGTGGCGGCGCGGGCGTGGTGTGCGGGCGGGGTGCCGGCGCGACGGTGCCCAGATCAAAACGTGAGACCGCGCTGCCCAGCTCCTGCGCGGCTGCGTTCAGGGCCTGGCTTGCCGCCGTTGTCTCTTCGAACATGGCGGCATTTTGCTGGGTAACCTGATCAAGCTGGCTCATCGCGGTGTTGACCTGGGCCAGGCCCGCCGACTGTTCCTGTGCCGAGGTTGCGATGGCGGCCACATGGTCCGAGATGCCGCTGACCGATTCGACAATGCGTTCAAGCGCATCCCCGGCATCGCCCACCAACGTCACACCGCGTTCGACATGACCGCCCGAGGTTGAGATCAGTGTATTGATCTCGCGCGCGGCATCTGAGGAGCGCTGCGCAAGGGCGCGGACCTCCGAGGCGACCACGGCAAAGCCGCGGCCAGCATCGCCCGCGCGAGCGGCCTCCACGCCGGCATTGAGCGCCAGCAGGTTGGTCTGAAAGGCGATGTCGTCGATCACGCTGATGATGCTTGAGATCTTGGACGAGCTATCGGCGATCTCGCCCATCGCGGCGACGGCGTCGCGCACGACATTGCCCGACGCGGCGGCGTTGTCGCGGGCCTCGCCGACAACCGCATTGGCCTGCCGCGCACCCTCGGCCGCCGAACTGACCGAGGCTGTGATCTCGGCCAATGCTGCGGCGGTTTCCTCAAGCGTGGCGGCCTGATGCTCGGTGCGCCGGGACAGATCGTCTGCCGCGCTCGAGATTTCTGCCACCTCACCTCGAATGAGCCCCGAATGCTCTGTTACGGCCACGAGCGCGGCCTTGAGATTGCCGACCGCGCCGTTGAAATCGCTGCGCAACGCGTCCTGTTGGCCGTCAAACGGGGTCTGGATCTCGATCGTCAGGTTTCCGTCCGACAACTGGGCAAGGCCATCTCGCAGCGCATCGATCATCTTGGCCTGTTCGGCTTCCATCGCGGCCCGATCGGCGTCCGCCCGTGCGACGGCCGCCCGCGTTGCTGTCACATCCAGGCCGATCAGCACCAGACACATCACCGCCCCGCCACGATCCAATACCGGGCACAAGGCTCCTTCGACGCGGGCTTTGGCGGATTGGCCGGTCTCGACAGCAAATGTGCCCACCACGGCCTCGCGCAGCTTTGGCGTCACAGCGGGCGGGGCGGGATCTTCGGCAGACAGCACCTCGCTTAGGCCGAGCTTGCGGGCAGCGGCGGAATCACGACCGAGAAGTTCAAGAAAGATCGGGTTCGCATCGATCAGGCGACCGGAGGGCGCGAACACCGCCTTTACCTGATTGTCTTCCAGTGTGCTGAGGATCGCCTGATCCAGCCGCTCCTTGGTGACATCCTGCCATTCGATGACCGTGCCGACAACGGTGCCATCATCATCGCGGATGGCGTTTTGGGACAGCTCCAGATAGCCGCCCGCAAGCTGCAATTCATAGGGGCTGTTCGAGGTGGCAGACGCGTCTCTCGCGCCCACAAAGCCCACAAGGCCGGAATGGAGCGTGGCAAGCTCGGCGCCGATCACCGCGTCGGGATCCAACTGAAAGGCCTGCGCGTGCTCCCCGTAGAGCGCGCGGAAAGCGGTGTTCATATGCGTGATTGTTCCATCGCGGTCGAGCAGGCACAGCGCCGCCGAACTGCCATCGAACCCGGCGCCTTTCAGATTACCGTCCGCTGTTCGTGCCTCTGCCGTGCGCAGGTCATCGCGCATCTTGGCCAGAGACCTGGCGATCGCCCCGATCTCGTCGCGCCGTTTGGTCTGCGGAACGTGAGCGTTGTAGTCGCCCTGACCGACCTGCGACATCGTATTTCCTACACTGCGCAGCGGTACCGAGAGCATCCGCCGCATGATCAGTGCGCACGCAAACAGCGTGATCAGAAAGACAGTCCCATTGATCGTCAGAGATCGTCGCTTTGTGTCGAGGATCATGCGGGTCGTGGCATCCATGCTCCACGCCATCGCAATCGCCCCAACGATCTGGGCGTCCGACCCGAAGCGCACGGGGTGCGCTGCCAACAGGCGCTCGGGATCGAAAACAGGCTCTGCCGTGTCTATCGCGCGCTGTGCGAGCGTGCGCAAAGCCGGATCGACCGAGGCGGCCCCACCGCTAAGGTACTGCCCGCCCGAAACCGAAAGCCCCATTGCGTCCCGCGCGGAGGAACCGAGGCTTTCAATCGTCTCATCAAACAGGTTTGCCAGGTCGTCGGGCTTGTCAAAACGCAGGCCGCCACCGGATTGAGAGGCGACAAGACCGGTGACCTCTTGCGCCAGTTGCGCGAGGCCGTCATGCCCAACTTGCATCGCCAGCCGATAGCTCTGCAAAGAGAGCATGCTGGCCAGCACCAACGTTGCAAGTGCGACGATGGCCGCGCAACGGACAAACACGCTTATGGTCAGCGGGCGCCTGGGTCTTTCGGACATGACGTCGGTCCTGATCGTTTGTTGGAAAGCCGTTAGAACAACGCCTCTGCGTCAACGCCCACGGTCATGGCGCCGAGAACCTCTTGCGATGCGGGATCGACAATCGAGATCGAGATTTGCCCTTGATAGCTTTGGCTCGATTCATCGAATTCGATCTCGCTGAAATGCACGCCCTCCGGACCGGCGGGATAGGTTTCGTTGAACTTCGCCTCATCACCCTGCCAGAAGTCGGACGTTACGGCGCTGGTGGCGACGTTTAAGCCGCGCGCGTCCATCACGAACACTTCGGTTATCGTGCCCCCCGCCGCGGCGACGATGCCGCGCAAATATTCAGACGCCGCGTTTTCCAGAACCGGGTCGATTGTGGGCCGGGCGGCGGCGCCAACTTCGGCGCGCCAAGCCTGGTCCAGCGCATCGATATCGGCCTGTGAATAGCCGCCCGTGGTGCCGTTCTGCGCCCGAATGGCATCGATCAGAACCTGGTTGTTCGCCCAATCGCGGATCTCATTGTCCAGAAAGGCCTGCATTGCGGCGGTTTGATCGTCGGCAAAGGCCGGCAGGGTGCTGGCGCAAAACGCCAGGCAAAGGGCTGTGCGGAACATCAAGGGCTCTCCGAAACTGACAGGGCCGCGCAATTCTGGCGGCAGCGGCCGGACCCTATGCGCAAGGGAGTTTCGAGCGCGTTAAGATTGACGCGGGCGTATTCGGTTGCCGAATTGGCGTGGCCCTACCGCTTGCGGCGCTTGACGTTGCCGCCCCGTTGGCCCGCGCGGCCAGCTGTGCTGCGCCCGCGGGCTTTGACGGCCGCTTCCGAGGCGGCCTCCACCGCCGATTGCCGCGCCAGCGGATCGTCCGCGACGGCAAGGTCCACCGCTTCCAGGCGCTTGATCTCATCTCGGAGCCGCGCGGCTTCTTCGAACTCAAGGTTCTCAGCCGCTTTGCGCATATTCTGGCGCATGCCGTCCAACACCGCCTCCAGATTGCCGCCGTGCAGGGGTTTGTCGATCGTGGCCGTGACACGGTTCATATCGACATCGCCCTGGTACAAGCCGGCCAGAACGTCTTCGACATTCTTTTTTACCGTCTCCGGGGTGATCCCGTGGGCCTCGTTGTAGGCGATTTGCTTTTCTCGGCGGCGGTTTGTTTCGGCCAGCGCTCGCTCCATCGAGCCGGTGATGCGGTCGGCATACATGATCACGCGCCCCTCCGCGTTCCGCGCAGCACGCCCGATTGTCTGGACCAGCGAGGTTTCCGAACGCAGGAACCCTTCTTTGTCGGCGTCGAGAATGGCGACCAACCCACACTCTGGAATGTCGAGCCCCTCGCGCAGCAGGTTGATCCCCACCAGCACATCGAACGCGCCCAGCCGCAGGTCCCGCAGAATCTCGATCCGTTCGATCGTGTCGATATCCGAGTGCATGTAGCGCACCTTGATCCCCTGCTCGTGCAGGTATTCGGTCAGGTCTTCGGCCATACGCTTGGTCAGCGTGGTGACCAGCGTGCGGAACCCCGCGTCTGTGACCTTGCGCACCTCGTCCAGCAGGTCGTCGACCTGCATCTCGACCGGCCGGATCTCGACCTCCGGGTCCAAAAGGCCGGTGGGGCGGATGACCTGTTCGGTGAAAACACCGCCGGTCTGCTCAATCTCCCACGCTGCGGGGGTGGCCGAGACAAAGACCGATTGCGGGCGCATCGCGTCCCATTCCTCGAACTTCAGCGGGCGGTTGTCCATGCAAGAGGGCAGGCGGAAGCCGT
>JBCCWO010000032.1:0-33558 GCA_039193455.1 Pseudomonadota bacterium | reverse complement strand
GCAGAGTCGCTCGAAGACGAGTAAGCTGATCGCTAAGACCACCACTCCCTGACGACACGGGCGCCTCCTCACCGGGGCGCCCGTTTTCTTTGGTCGGGAAATATCCCGGGGGAGGCCCAGCGGGCCGGGGGCAGAGCCCCTGTCAGGAGCTGGCCACCCCGCGCACTTCGCTGACCCCGGCGCGGCCCCGGCGGTCGGTGCGCAGGTTGGCGTAGAGCACGTGATTGCGCCAACGCCCGTTGATCTGAAGATAGCTTTGCGCAACGCCTTCGTATTTGAAGCCGCATTTCTCCAACAGCCCGCGCGAGGCGTTGTTCTCGGCCAGGCAGGCCGCCTGGATCCGCGAGAGATCCAGGGTTTCAAACGCGTAATGCACCACCGCTTCGATGGCCTCGCGCATAAAACCCTGGCGGGCGTGGGTTTCGCCGATCCAGTATCCCAGCGTCCCCGCCTGCGCGGGCCCGCGCTGGATATTGTCGAGCGTGATCGCGCCCAGAAGGTTGCCGCCGGCGCGCTCAACGAGAAACAGCGGCAGGGCCGTCCCGCCGGAGATCGAGCGCCGGGCCCAGTAGACGCGGTTGGTAAAGGCCTTGCGGGTCAGGTGATCGACCGACCAGGCGGGCTCCCACGGGATCAGGAAATCCGCGCTGGACTGGCGCAGCGCCACCCAGGCGCGGAAATCGGCATGCCCCGGCGGGCGGAGCGTCATCCGGTCGGTCTCGATCCGGACCTTCCGGCGACGGGGCAGCATTACGCGGCGAGCCGTTCGACCAGCGCCCCCGGTGCCGGTGCGTCGTCAAGCGGGCCGTAAAGCGCAAGCGCCGCGCCCCCGGCGGCGAGACGGGACGCAAAGGCGCGCACATCGCCCGTGGTGACCGCATCGATGCGTTCGATGGTCTCTTCAAGGCTGGGGACCCGCCCCCAGATCGAGACGAGGCGGGCAATGCGTTCGGCCCGGGATGAGGCGGATTCGAGGCCCATCAGCAGGCCGGCCTTCATCTGCGCGCGGGCGCGGGCAACCTCGGCCGGGGTCATGTCGTCGGCGGCGCGTTTGAGTTCGTCAATGGTCAATTCGCCCAGCGCGCCGATCTCTTCGCGGCTTGTCCCGGCATAGATCGTCAAAAGACCGCTATCGGCATAGGCGCCGGCCTGGGCAAAGATCGTGTAGCAGAGCCCGCGCTTTTCGCGGATCTCTTGGAAAAGGCGCGAGGACATGCCGCCGCCGAACGCGGTTGCAAAGATCTGGCCGGTATAGACCGTCGGGTCGCGGTAGCCCGGGCCTTCGAAGCCCAGCGCGAAATGCACCTGTTCGAGCATCTTGGCCTCGCGCCGTTCCGAGCCCTGAAAGCGCGCGGGTTCGGCGCTTGCGGCCCCGCGCGGGGCGAGATGGCCAAAGATCTTTTCCGCCGCGCGGACGATGGCGTCGTGATCGACGGCCCCGGCAGCGGCCAGGATCATCTGGCCCGGGGCATAGCGTTCGGCCACAAAGGTCGCCAGATCGTCGCGGGTGAAGGTCGACACCCGCTCGCTCGGGCCCAGGATCGTGCGGCCCAGCGGCTGATCGGGATAGGCCGCCTCTTGCAACCAGTCAAAGATGATATCGTCGGGCGTGTCGTGGGCCTGGCCGATTTCCTGCAGGATCACGTGGCGCTCGACCTCGATCTCGCTTGGGTCGAAGACCGGGTTGAGCACGATGTCCGAGATCACGTCGAGCGCGAGATCCACATCGTCTTCCAGGACGCGGGCGTAGAACGCCGTCATCTCGCGGCTGGTATAGGCGTTGATGTAGCCGCCCACATCCTCGATCGCTTCGGCAATCTCGATCGCGCTGCGCCGCTTGGTGCCCTTGAACGCCATATGTTCAAGGAAATGCGCGATGCCGTTTTGTTCCACACGCTCGTGCCGCCCGCCCGCGGTGATCCAGACGCCCACCGAGGCGGATTTGAGGCCGGGCATGTGTTCGGTGACGATCCGAAGACCGTTCGGCAGGGTGTGCAATTCCACCGTCACTGTGTGCGGCGCTCCTCAATCAATGCTTCGATTGCGTGCAGGTCGTTGTCGACGCGTACAAGCCGTTCGTTACGCTCATAAAGGTCTGCCATCCGGTTTGGAAGAGGGGGGCGCAGGCCAGTGGCGGCCTCGACCGCATCGGGGAACTTGGCGGGATGGGCTGTGGCGAGCGTGATCATGGGGGTTGCGGGATCGGCCGCGGCCTCGGCCACGCGGACGCCGATGGCGCTGTGGGGGCAGAGGGTTTCGCCGGTGCGGGCGTGCATATCACGGATGGTTTGGGACGTTTCCTCCTCTGACACGCGGCCCGAGCCATAGATCTCGCGAAGCGCTTCAAGCGCGCCTTGGCTGACCGGGAAGCCACCCTTGTGGCCAAGCTCGTCCATCAGTTGCGACACCGCCGCCGCGTCCCGATCGTAGGCATCAAAGAGCGCGCGCTCGAAGTTCGAGGAGACCTGGATGTCCATCGAGGGGCTGATCGACGGGGTGACGCCTTCTTTGACGTGCTGACCGGTGGCGATGGTGCGGTGCAGGATATCGTTCTGGTTGGTGGCGATCACCAGTTTTTCGATGGGCAGGCCCATGCGCTTGGCGATGTAGCCCGCGAAGATATCGCCGAAATTGCCGGTGGGCACGGTGAAGGACACGGTGCGATGGGGGGCGCCCAGCGCGGTGGCCGAGGAGAAATAGTAGACGACCTGGGCCAGCACGCGCGCCCAGTTGATCGAGTTTACGCCCGCAAGCCCGACCCGGTCGCGGAAGGCGAAATCGTTGAACATGGCCTTCAGCGCGGCCTGACAATCATCGAAGTCGCCGTCAACGGCGACGGCGTGCACATTGTCCTCGACCGGTGTGGTCATCTGGCGGCGCTGCACCTCGGACACGCGGCCATGGGGGTAGAGGATGAAGACATCGACATTGTCTAGGCCGCGAAACGCCTCGATCGCGGCAGAGCCTGTGTCGCCCGAGGTGGCGCCGACAATGGTGACGCGGGCCTCGCGGCGGGCCAGCGCCGCTTGGAAGAGCTGGCCGATGAGCTGCATCGCGAAGTCTTTGAAGGCGAGCGTTGGCCCGTGAAACAGCTCGAGCAGGAAGTGGTTTGCGCCGAGCTGCACTAGGGGCGCGCGCGCATCATGACCGAAACTGGCATAGGCGCTGGCGATGATGTCGCGGAATGCAGCCTCATTAAAGCTGTCGCCGATGAAGGGGCGCATGATCGCAAAGGCGATGTCTTCATAGGGTTTGCCCGCCAGCGCGGCGATGTCGGCGGCGTCCATCTGCGGGATCGTGTCGGGCACGTAAAGCCCGCCGTCGCGGGCAAGCCCCGTCAGCATCGTGTCTTCAAAGCCCAGCACCGGCGCCTGACCGCGGGTGGAGATATAGTGCATCTGGTGGTCCGTCCCCTAGCTCTTGCCCTGCCGGATTCGCCACATCAGGAAGCCGGTCATCGCGATCCACACCGCGGCGAGGCCGAACCAGGTCACCGCGTATTCGAGGTGATCGTTCGGAATGCCGCTGGTGTCCACCGGTAACGGCGTCACGGAAGCGTCTGTTTCCGACGTGGCCCGCGCGATGATCAGCACAGGCTCGGTGCCCAGCGCCTGGGCGAGGGCCGGTACGTCACGCGCGAACCAGATATTGGCGCCAAGATCGGGGGCGGGTGTGAAGCGATCCACCTCGTCGGGCCAGTGCAGATTGCCGGTGACCGAGATGTCGCCGCCTGCGCGCGGGCTGTCTTTCAGCTCATCCTTGACGAAGCCGCGGTCCACCATCAGCGCGCGGCCGTCATCGGTGTCGAGCCGGCTGATGATGCGAAAGCCCGCGCCCTGTTGGCGGGTGGAGACGAGGACGTGGATTTCGTCGCCCAGCGCACCGCTTGCGGTGACCGGGAGGTAGCGGTCGGTCTCAGGGGCGGGGGCGTCGGGCACGGCCACGGGGCTGGCCAACAGGCGCCCCTCGATTTCGGCCAGAACGCCCTCTTTCCAGGCCAGCCGCTGCACCTGCCAGGTGCCAAGGGCGATGAGCACGGCGCCGCCGACAAGGCCCAGAAGCAGCGGAAAGATCATGCGCGCGGTCATGCGGCCCTCGGATGGAGAAGGGGCGCGGCTTGCCTGCCACGCCCCCATGTTTCGTGCCCCGGGCCCGTGGGCCCAAAGGGGGATCAGATGCCCCAGATGTAGACGGCCATGAACAGGAACAGCCAGACCACATCGACAAAGTGCCAGTACCACGCCGCAGCTTCGAACCCGATGTGTTTGTCGGCGGTGAAGTGCCCGGCCCGGACACGGAAATAGCAGACCGTCAGGAAGATCGTCCCGATGATCACATGGGCGCCGTGAAAGCCCGTGGCCATGAAGAAGTTCGAAAAGAACTTATCCTCGCCAAAGACCCAATCCTGTTCGACCAGCAGGTAGCGATATTCGTAGGCCTGCAGGAAGGTAAACGCGATGCCCAACAGGATCCCGACGGCCAGGCCCACTTCGACATCCCTGCGGTTTTCATTGTGGACCAGGGCGTGGTGGGCCCAGGTCACCGCGCATCCCGACAAGAGCAGGATCAGCGTGTTGATCAGCGGCAGGTGGAAGGCGTCGACATGGTAGAACTCGGGGCTCACATAGGTTGAGCCCACATAGGTATCCATCGGGTAGAGCGCGTGTTTGAAGAAGCTCCAGAACCAGGCCGCGAAGAACATCACCTCGGACATGATGAACAGGATGAAGCCATAGCGGAGGCCCAGGCGGACGACCGGGGTGTGGTCGCCCTGATGGCTCTCCGCGACAATGTCGGACCACCAGGCGAACATGACGTAAAGAATGCCCACGAAACCCGCCATGAACATCCAGGGGCCCGAACCGTTCATCCACAGGACGGCACCAAACAGCATGGTAAAGCCCGACACGGCCCCGACAAATGGCCAGATCGAGGGGTTCAGGATGTGATAGTCGTGGTTCTTTTCATGTGCCATGGGCAGTCGTCCCTGGTTGTGCTCAGTTCAGATCCGAGCGCTGGGCGGGCGCAAGGCTCGCCTGTTCTTGGTAGTCTTCGGGCATGTCGGTCACGTGAAACGTGTAAGACAAGGTGATGTGGTTGGTGTGCTTGGCTTCGCGGTCCTCGACGATGTCGGGATCGACATAGAAGGTGACCGGCATCATCACGCGTTCGCCGGGCTGCAGGACCTGCAACTCGAAGCAGAAGCAATCGATCTTGGCAAAGTAGGATCCGGCAGCAAAGGGGGCGACATTGTAGCTGGCCGTGCCGGCGATGGGGCGGTCCGTGGGGTTGTACGCCTCGTAAAAGGCGAGGCCGGTTTCGCCGATGCGCAACTCCATCTCGCGGGCAACCGGCGTAAACTCCCACGGCATTTCGCGTTCGAGCGAGGCGTCGAAGCGGACAAGGATCGTCTGGTCTAGGATTTCGTCCGACGCGGTGTCGGCCACGTTGGTGGCCCCGCCGTAGCCAGTGACCCGGCAGAACCAGTCATACAGCGGCACCGAGGCCCAGGCGAGCCCGCCCATGAAGATCACGACGCCGATGGTCTGGGCCAGTGTCTTGGTCTTGCCGTCCATCGGGGTCATTCGCCCGCCTCCAGAAGGCTGGGCCGCACGACATGGTCAAAGCCTTCGACCGCGCCGTTGTTCGACACCTTGGCCACGGTCAGGCCAAAGATCACGGCAACAAACCCAACCAGGACAACCCCGAGCCCGACATTGCGCGACAGGCGGCGGCGGTGCAGTTCGTGTTCGGCCCGGATCGCCATCACATCACCCCCGCAAGCCGCAAGAGCGCATCAATCAGAAGCGCGCCGAAATGCGCGAAGAGATAGAGCAGCGAAAAGCGGAAGAACGCCTTTTCGACGCGGAAATTATCCGTCTCGGACATCGGCTCGTCCCGGCGCCAGATGTCGTAGGCGCCTTTGACAAAGAGCGCGTTCATCGCCAGCGCCACAATCGCATAGACCGGGCCGCCCACCGGGGTGAACGCGAGCGCCAGTGCGACCGGCACCAGCAAGAGCGTATAGGCCAGGATATGTGCTCGGGTGATCCGGCGGCCGTGGGTGACGGTCAGCATCGGCACCCCGGCATCGTCGTAATCCGAGCGCATGAAGAGCGCGAGCGCCCAGAAATGCGGCGGGGTCCACATAAAGATCAGCGCAAACATCAGCACGCTTTCAAGCGACACGCCGCCCGTGGCCGCGGCCCAGCCGATCATCGGGGGAAACGCGCCCGCCGCGCCGCCGATCACGATGTTCTGCGGCGTCCAGCGCTTGAGCCACATGGTGTAGATCACCGCGTAAAAGAAGATCGTGAAGGCCAGAAGCCCGGCGGCGAAGAGGTTCGTGGCCAGTGCCAGCATCACGATGGCAAAGCCCGATAGCGTCAGACCGAAGGCCAGCGCCTGATCCGGGGTCACACGGCCCGCCGGAACGGGGCGCGATTTTGTGCGCCGCATCACCGCGTCGATATCTGCATCCCACCACATGTTCAGCGCGCCCGAGCCCCCGGCCCCGACCGCGATAAAGAGGATGGCCGCAAAGCCCACCATGGGATGCACCGGCGTGGGCGCCACGAGGAGCCCGACCATGGCGGTGAACACCACCAAAGACATCACGCGCGGCTTCAGAAGCGCGATGTAGTCGCCAAACTCGGCCTCGCCGTCGCGCGCCTGCGGGATATGGGTCGCGTCACTCATGCGCTACAGCCGCCCCACCCCGGCTCAGTCCGCCGCAGCGACAGAGAAGTTCATCGGCGCGCCGGCATATTCCTCGGCAGCACGGCCAATCCAGTCTTCGTACTGCTCCTGCGTCACGGCCTTGACCGTGATCGGCATATAGGCGTGATCCTTGCCGCACAGCTCAGAACACTGGCCAAAGTAGATGCCCTCCATGCCTTCATCGACCTCGAACCACAGCTCGGCCAGGCGCCCGGGCACACCGTCCTGTTTCACGCCGAAGGCGGGGATCGTCCAGGAATGGATCACATCGGCGGCTGTGACCTGCATCACGATCGTCTTGCCCGTGGGCACAACAACAGCGGTATTCGTGGCAAGCAGGAATTCGTCGTCGTTGTAGCCGTATTCTTCCAGCTCATCGCGCGCCAGCATGTAGCTTTCGAACTCAATATCGCCGTCCGGCGCCCCGTCGACACCCGTGTCGACGTATTGATAGCCCCAATACCACTGGTATCCCGTCACCTTGATCGTGACGTCGCCCACCGGGATTTCCTGCTGTTTGAACAGCACCGGAAGCGAGAAGGCGCCAATGAATACAAGGATGATGATCGGCACCACCGTCCACGTCACCTCGATCGGGGTGTTGTGGGTGAAGGTCGCCGGGGACGGGTTCGCGCGCCGGTTGTAGCGAACGATGACAATGATCAGCAGGCCCAGAACGAACAGCGTGATCGCGGTGATGATCACCAACAGCATGTTGTCGAGCCAGACCAGATCCTGCATCAGCTCGGTCGCCTGTGGCTGAAAGCCGGTGCCACGATCGACAGGTTTGCCGATCACCTCCAGCCCGTCGACAGTGACTTGGGCCCGCGCCGTGGTTGCCGCGGCTGTTCCAGCAAAAGCAGCCCCGAGGGCTGTGTTCAGGGTCGTAAGACGCATACCGGTTCCTGTTCTTGTCGCGGCTGTTTCGCCGCTTGCGAACGCCCGCCAAATTGTGTGGTAGGGTAAGTTGTTTCCGGCGCAGTTGAAATCATATTAACGCCCATGCAACAAGTCATACCTGCGCGGCAAACAGACGCTTTTTCTGTCCGCAGCTTCAAAGAGGTTCCACGATGAGCGAAACGGCCCCCTTCCGCCCGTTCGAGACGCTTTTGGACGAAGACCGCGCCCTGGCCAGCCTGCGCGCCGCCGTGGCGGGCGCCGATGACGGCGAGCTTTTTGTTGAGCGCAAGCGCTCGGAGGCGCTGATGTTCGATGACGGGCGCATCAAGACCGCCAGCTACAACGCCTCGGAAGGGTTTGGATTGCGCGCCGTGCGGGGTGAGACCGCGGGTTATGCGCATTCGACCGAGATCAGCGAGGCGGCCCTGACCCGCGCGGTGGCCACGGCCCGGCTGGCCGTGGGTGATGGCGGGGGCACGGCAGCCCCGCCGCCGAAACCCACGAACACCCGGCTTTACACCGACAACAACCCGATGTCGGACGCGGCCTTTGCGCTGAAGGTGGAAACCCTGCGCGAGATTGACGCCTATGGGCGCGACCTTGATCCGCGGGTGGTACAGGTCACCGCAACGCTGGCGGCGGCGCTGCAAGAGGTGGAGATCCTGCGCCCCGAGGGCCAGATCGTGCGCGACACGCGCCCCATGACCCGGCTGACGGTGAGCGTCATTGTCGAGGAGAACGGCCGCCGCGAATCCGGCATGGCGGGCGGCGGTGGGCGCACCGCGCTGACCGGGTTGATCGAGCCCGGCCACTGGCAAGAGGTCGCGCGCGAGGCGTTGCGCATCGCGCTGGTGAACCTGCGCTCTGTCCCTGCCCCCGCAGGCGTGATGGACGTGGCGCTGGGGCCCGGCTGGCCCGGCATTCTGCTGCATGAGGCCGTGGGTCACGGGCTTGAGGGGGATTTCAACCGCAAGAAGACCTCGGCGTTTTCCGGTCTGATGGGCGAACGGGTGGCAGCACCGGGGGTGACCGTTCTGGATGACGGGACGATCCCGGATCGGCGCGGATCCATCAGCGTGGACGACGAGGGCACGCCATCGGGCAAGAACACCCTGATCGAAGACGGGATCCTCGTGGGCTATATGCAGGATCGCCAGAACGCGCGGCTGATGGGGGTGCCTGCCACGGGCAACGGGCGGCGCGAAAGCTTTGCTCACCCGCCGATGCCGCGGATGACCAATACCTACATGCTGTCGGGCGATGCCGACCCGGGCGCGATCGTGGCCGATGTCAAGGACGGCATCTACGCGGTGGGCTTTGGCGGCGGTCAGGTGGACATCACCAGCGGCAAGTTCGTCTTTTCCTGCACCGAGGCCTACAAGGTGCAAAATGGGCGCATCGGCGACCCGGTGAAGGGGGCCACGCTGATCGGCGACGGCGCGACCGCGCTGAAACAGATCCGGGCGATCGGCAACGACATGGCGCTTGATCCCGGGATCGGCAATTGCGGCAAGGCGGGTCAGTGGGTGCCGGTGGGCGTGGGCCAGCCGACATTGCTGATCGGTGGGTTGACGGTGGGCGGCTCGGCCGCGTGAGGCGCGCCCTGGTTGGGTGACGCGGCGAGAAAGCCGCCGGGCCTTAACCCCCGCTTAACCGATTCGACGCCATAGCTGTCTCAGCAAGCAGACGGAGGCAGGATGGCTAAGGATTTTTCCCCTTCCCCACCCCCCCTCACCCCACCCCTCACTGAGGAAGAGAAGCTGTCATGGCTCCGTCTCTTGCGATCCCGCCGCGTTGGGGTGAGCACGTTTTACAGGCTGATGGCCGAACACGGCACTGCCGAGGCCGCCCTTGCGGCTCTGCCGGATGTGGCCCGGGCCGCGGGTGTCGCGACCTACGAGGTCTGTCACCCTGACTATGCCCTGGGTGAGCTGCGCGCCGGGCACCGCGCAGGCGCGCAACTGCTGGCCTATGGCGAAGATGCCTATCCGGCGGCCCTGAGGACCATTCCCGATCCGCCGCCACTTTTGTGGCTGCGCGGAGAGACGGATGTGTTTCAACGCCCGATGATCGCGCTGGTCGGCGCCCGCAACGCCTCAAGCCTTGGGGGTCGGATGGCGCGCAAGCTGGCCACCGAGCTTGGCGCCGAGGGCTTTGTGATCGTCTCGGGCCTGGCCCGCGGGATCGATACGGCGGCGCATCTGGGCGCGCTGGGCACCGGGACGGTGGCCGTGATGGCCGGGGGCGTCGATGTCATCTATCCGGCCGAGAATGCCGCACTATCGCAGGAGATTGGCGAAAAAGGCGCGCTGGTCAGCGACCAGCCGATCCACACGCAACCGCAGGCGCGCCATTTTCCGGCGCGCAACCGCCTGATCTCGGGGCTGGCGCGGGCGGTGATCGTCGTTGAGGCGGCAGCGAAATCGGGCAGCCTGATCACCGCGCGCAACGCGCTTGATCAGGGACGCGAGGTGCTGGCCGTCCCGGGCCATCCCTTTGATGCGCGGGCGTCGGGATGCAACATGCTGATCCGCGATGGCGCCGCGATGGTGCGCGGGGCGCGCGACGTAATCGAGGCGCTGGCCACGCCGGTCACGGCCGCGCCGCCCGAACCGGCAGCCGCCAAGCCGGACGCCGTGGAACCGCAGACGCGCACGCTGGCGGAAACAGCGGCCCTGCACCGCGAGATCCTGACCCGGCTCGGCCCGACGCCGGTGGCAGAGGATCAGTTGATCCGCGACCTGAATGCCGCCCCCGCGCTGGTAGCCCCGGCCCTTGTCGCGCTGGAACTTGACGGCAAGATCCGACGCGCCGCGGGCGGCATGGCGGCGCGGGCGATGTGACGGGGCGTGGAGTGCGTGGCGGCGCGTCGGATGACATGGTCGGCGTCACGGGCGCTCGGCGTGATGCGGAAGGATGGCGCTTGGCCAGTGCAATGGCGCTTGGCCCTTCGGGTCGGCGCGCGTTGGCGGCTTGCGCCGGCGGGTGCGTCGTGTACGCAGCTCGCGTCGGTCTGGACTGTTTCCCCTGGGGCGAAGACTGTCGACGGATCCTCCCCTTTCGGCAGGTCTGGGCCCTCAAAACCCCGGCCAAACGCACCGCAGGCCGGTGAAAAAACCGGCGGGTGTCGGGCCGAAAACCGCCCCCCGCCTGTGGGCGACGATCGAAGGCGTTGACAATCAACCGGGGCACCCCACATCTTGCGCCGCCACGACCCACCCCCCGGTCCGAAAGGAAGTTCATGCCCGTCGTTGTCGTCGAGTCCCCTGCTAAGGCCAAGACAATAAACAAATATCTTGGCCCGGATTACACGGTGCTCGCCAGCTACGGCCACGTGCGCGATCTGCCGCCCAAGGACGGCTCGGTCGATCCCGAACATGAATTTTCGATGAAATGGGAGGTCGCGAGCGACAGTAAGAAACATGTGAAGGCCATCGCCGACGCGCTGAAGGACGATGGCGAGCTGATCCTCGCCACCGACCCCGACCGCGAAGGGGAAGCGATCAGCTGGCACCTTGAAGAGGCGCTGCGCAGCCGCAAGGCGATCAAAAAGGACACGCCGGTCAGCCGGGTGGTGTTCAACGCGATCACCAAATCGGCGGTGACCGAGGCGATGCAGAACCCGCGCGAAGTCGATCAGGATCTGGTCGAGGCCTATCTGGCGCGCCGGGCGCTCGACTACCTTGTGGGCTTCAACCTCAGCCCGGTGCTGTGGCGCAAACTGCCGGGCGCCCGCTCGGCCGGGCGCGTGCAATCAGTCTGCCTGCGCCTGATCGTCGAGCGCGAGATGGAGATCGAGGCGTTTCGCGCCCAGGAATACTGGAGCGTGAAGGCCGAGCTGGCCACCCCGCGCGGCCAGACCTATGAGGCGCGGCTGACGGTTCTGGGGGGCAACAAGCTCGACAAGTTCGACATCGCGAACGAGACGGCGGCAGAGCTTGCGGTGCAGGCCATCACCTCGCGCGATCTGACGGTGAAATCGGTCGAGGCCAAGCCCGGCACCCGCAACCCGTCTGCGCCCTTCATGACCTCGACCCTGCAGCAAGAGGCGAGCCGCAAGTTCGGTTTCGGCGCGCGCCAGACGATGCAGGTGGCCCAGCGGCTCTATGAGGCAGGGCACATCACCTATATGCGGACCGACGGGATCGACATGGCGCCCGAGGCGGTCATGGCCGCGCGCGACGCGATCAAGGATCGCTATGGGGCCGAATATCTGCCCGACAGCCCGCGGATGTATAAAAACAAGGCCAAGAACGCGCAGGAAGCGCATGAATGCATCCGGCCCACGGACATGACGCGCGATGCCGCAGGGCTGAAGCTGGCCGATCCCGATCAGCGCAAGCTGTACGATCTGATCTGGAAGCGGACCCTGGCGAGCCAGATGGCGGCGGCGCGGCTTGAGCGGACGACGGTGGATGTGGGCAGCGCGGATGGACAGGTGATGCTGCGCGCGACCGGCCAGGTCGTGCTGTTTGACGGGTTCATCCGGGTATACGAGGAAGGCCGCGATGACGCGGCGACCGATGACGATGACAAACGCCTGCCGCAGATCATGCAGGGCGAGCCTGCCGACAAGCGCAGCGTGACGCCCGAACAGCATTTCACGCAACCGCCGCCGCGTTATACCGAGGCAACGCTGGTCAAGCGGATGGAAGAGCTGGGGATCGGGCGCCCGTCGACCTATGCCAGCATCGTGACAACGATCCAGGATCGTGAATATGTGCGCAAAGACAAGAACCGGCTGTTCCCCGAGGATAAGGGACGGCTGGTGACGGCGTTTCTGGAAAACTACTTCCGCCGCTATGTGGGTTATCAGTTCACCGCCGAGCTTGAGGAAGAGCTGGACGACATCACCGCCGGTGAGCGCGATTACAAGGATGTGCTGGGCCGGTTCTGGCGCGATTTCACCGCGGCCCTGGCAGAGACAAGCGATCTGCGCATCACCGAGGTCTTGGAAAAGATCAACGAGGTGCTTGAGCCGCACCTCTTCCCGCCGAACGCCGATGGCACCGACCCGCGGCTGTGCCCCAATTGCGGGGTTGGGCGGCTGTCGATGCGCACGGCGCGGTCGGGCGGGGCGTTCATTGGCTGCTCGAACTATCCCGAGTGCCGCTATACGCGGGCCTTCGGTCCACCGGGGGCCGAGGGCGAGGACACCGGCATCCCGCCCGAGGGCAAGCTTTTGGGCGAGGATGCGGGGGACCAGATTTTCGCGTTCAAAGGACGGTTCGGTCCCTATGTCCAACGCGGCCAGGTGACCGAGGACAACAAAAAACCGCCGCGCCAGTCGATCCCCAAGGACTGGCCCCCGGCCGAGGTGGACTTGGCGCAGGCGCTCAAGCTCCTGTCGCTGCCGCGGCTTGTGGGCCCGCATCCCGAGGACGGGGTGAGCGTGTGGGCCAATATCGGGCGCTATGGCCCCTACCTCAAACATGCCGAAAGCACGTCCGAGCGGGGCGGGACGAACGCCAATCTGGAAAGCATCGAAGAGGTGTTCACCGTCGGCATGAACCGCGCGGTGCAGCTTCTGGCGGAAAAGGTCGCCTCGCGCGGGGGCCGCGGCCAGCCCGCCAAAAGCCTGCGCGATCTGGGGGAACATCCCGAGGATGGCGGCCAGATCAGCATCATGGACGGCAAGTACGGTCCCTACGTGAAATGGGCCAAGGTCAACGCCACCCTGCCCAAGGATACCGAGCCTGCGAATGTCACCATCGACATGGCACTGGAGCTGATCGCAGAGAAGCAGTCCAAGAAAGGCAGCCGCCGCAAGGCGCCCGCCAAGAAGAAGGCGGCGCCGAAGAAAAAATCCGCCTGAGGCGCGCCGCCATCCGGTGCGGGCGGTTTATCCCGCCAGCCGCACCGGGCGGGCCGGGGCGCCGACCGTGGCGCGCAGGACATGGGTGTTGCTTGCCCGGAAGATCCCGTTTGGCCCCCCCATCCGCCGCATATCCGCCCTGACCGGCGAGGCGGGCACCCCAAGGCCGGCGCAGATGCGGTCGATCGTCGGTTGATGCGCGCGCTGGGGGGCGAGATCCCTGTCATAGTCCACGGTGATATGGGGCAGCCGCGACACAAGCGCATCCTCGTAGTCCAGCATCGCGGCGTTCCAGCGATACTGTGCCGCAAAGGCCGCGGGCGGCAGATCGATCTGCGCCGCGGGCGGCACCTTTCGGTCGCCATTGAGCCGGTGATAGTGCCCGGTGGCCTGCGCGAGCGACAGCGACAGCGCCTGCTCAAACGTGTTCCGGCGCAGATGGATCAGGGTATAGCCGTCCTCAACCATCGCGCCCAGAAAACCCGGCGGGTCTGGCAGGCGCTGGATCTCCAACAACTGATAGCTGAGCACCTTGGAGCCAAAGACGCGGGCGCCCGAGAGCCGGGCAAGACCGTCGAGATACCGGCGCGGATCGGCCATGGCGAAGTTCAGCATCTCGCCCGCGCAGCGCAGGCCATGCACCTGGTTCAGCAGCCGGCTGAGCAATGTCGAGCCCGAGCGTGGCCGCCCAAAGATCACAAACCGCCGGGGCGTTGGCGCGGGGGCGGCGAGCGCAAGACGCCCGGCCACGATCCCTTCGCGCAGATAGCCGCGCACCGTCACGCGGCCCTTGTGCCAAAGCCCCAGCACATAGGGGTCACCGACCGGCGGAATGGCGTGCACCGGATGGTCGGACAGGTCGTCGGGCGGGGCGGTTGCGGGCGAGAGATCAAACATCGGGGCAGCTTTCCTAAGCGGTCCCGTGCAGATCACCCGAACTTGGTGAACCAAAGGTTAAACGCGGCCCCGCACGCGACAGCCGCAGCATGCATTGACACTGTTCCCCGCCCACCGGTACCTAGCCGCAACACAATAGGGGTACGCATTATGAAGAAAGTCTACGGCTCGGCCGCAGAAGCCCTGGACGGGCTCTTGTTCGACGGGATGTTCATTGCAGCGGGTGGTTTCGGATTGTGCGGCATCCCCGAGCTCTTGCTTGACGCGATCAAGGATGCGGGCACCAAGGACCTTACCTTTGCCTCGAATAATGCCGGCGTGGACGATTTCGGGATCGGCATCCTTTTGCAGACCAAGCAGGTCAAAAAGATGATCTCGTCCTATGTGGGCGAGAATGCCGAGTTTATGCGCCAATACCTGTCGGGTGAGCTGGAGCTGGAGTTCAACCCCCAGGGCACGCTGGCCGAACGGATGCGCGCCGGCGGCTGTGGCATCCCCGGTTTCTACACCAAGACCGGTGTGGGCACGGTGATCGCCGAGGGCAAAGAGCACAAGGACTTCGACGGCGAGACCTATATCATGGAGCGCGGGATTTTTGCCGATCTGTCGATCGTCAAGGCCTGGAAAGCGGATGAGACCGGCAATGCCGTCTTCCGCAAGACCGCGCGCAACTTTAACCCGCCTGCCGCGATGTGCGGCAAGACCTGCGTGATGGAGGTGGAAGAGATCGTGCCGGTGGGCAGCCTTGACCCCGACAGCATCCATCTGCCCGGCATCTACGTGCACCGCATCATTCAGGGCGAGCATGAGAAACGCATCGAACAGCGCACAGTGAGGGCCGCCTAATGCCTTGGGATCGCAACGACATGGCCGCACGGGCGGCGCAGGAGCTTGAAGACGGGATGTATGTGAACCTTGGCATCGGGATCCCGACGCTGGTGTCGAACTACATCCCCGAGGGCGTCGAGGTGACGCTGCAATCGGAAAACGGGATGCTGGGCATGGGCCCCTTCCCGATCGAGGGCGAGGAAGACGCAGACCTGATCAATGCGGGCAAGCAGACGATCACCGAATTGCCCCAGACCGCCTATTTCGACAGCGCGGCGTCGTTTGGCATGATCCGCGGCGGCAAGATCGCGATGGCGATCCTGGGCGCGATGGAAGTGGCCGAAAACGGTGACCTGGCGAACTGGATGATCCCCGGCAAGCTGGTCAAAGGCATGGGCGGCGCCATGGATTTGGTCGCGGGCGTGGGCCGCGTGGTTGTGGTGATGGATCACCAGAACAAGCACGGCGACTCCAAGCTGCTCAAGGAATGCACCCTGCCGTTGACGGGTCAGGCGGTGGTGCACAGGATCATCACCAATCTGGGTGTGCTCGACGTGGTCGAGGGCGGGCTGAGCATCGTGGAATGCGCCCCGGGGGTGAGCGAAGAGGATCTGCGGGCGGCAACCGAGGCGACGATTGTCTGAGTTCGAGATTGTCCGCGAGGTGGACGGATCGAAGGGCCGCTATGTCATCTATCACGAGGATAGCGAGGCCGAGCTGACCTATTCGATCCTTTCGCCGCAAACGGTGATCGCCGACCATACCGGCGTGCCCGAAGCGTTGAAGGGTACGGGGATGGGCAAGGCGCTGGTCCGACGCATTGTTGAGGATGCCCGGTCGGAAGGGTTCAAGATCGTACCGCTCTGCCCCTTTGTGAATGCCGAGAGGCGCAAACACCCTGAATGGGCCGATGCCTTTAATGTTTGACAGAGGGGCTGTGCGAACGGGCGCGCAGCCTTCATAATACTGCCCAAATCTGGCGTTACCCGACGCGGCAAATGATAATGAGCAGTGCCGACCAAATGCCTGAGCCGCGCGGAGACCGCGCGCGCAGCCAAAGCCGCCGTGATCTGTGGATCCTGGGCGGTCTTTTTGCGTTGATGGTGGTGGGGCTTCTGGGTCTTGCCGCCGCGACCGGCTGGGAAGAGACCGTGGCCGAGATCGGCAAGCTGAAAGCCTTGGAAATTGCAGTGCTGCTGGCGCTGAGCCTTGTGAACTATGGTTTTCGCGGCTTCCGGTGGCACCTTTTTGCGCGGCGGCTGGGCCTGCCGACCGGGTTGGGTCAGGATTTGCGGCACTTTATCGGCGGGTTTGCCATGTCGGCCACGCCCGGCCGTGTGGGCGAGCTGGTGCGGATGCGCTGGCTCAAGCGGGAAACCGGCTGGTCGTTTGAACGCACCGCGCCGCTTGTTCTGGTCGATCGGGCGTCGGATCTTGTGGCGATGGCACTGATTTTAGCGCTGGCGCTGGCGCTGTCAGCGGCGGGGATCGCGGGCGCCGTTCCGGTGGTGATCCTGGCGCTGGCGGCGGCCTATGTGGCCACGCACCCCAGCCTTCTGGGCGGGCTGGCCGGGTTTGGGTACCGGATCCTCGGCGTCTTTCCCCGGCTTTTTGCCCGCATCCGGGCGGCGGCGCGTTCGCTCGCGGCGTTCCGGGGGCCCTGGCTCATCGTTTTGGCCGCCGTGCTGGGGATCATCGGATGGCTGGCCGAGGGGTATGCCTTTCACCTGCTGTTAATGTGGATGGGGGCCAATGTCGGGTTCTGGACAGCAGTGGCCATCTTTGTCTTTTCAACGCTGGCCGGGGGCCTGACCGGCGCGCCGGGCGGTGTGGGCGGCGCAGAAGCGGCGATGATCGCGCTTTTGACGCTGGAAGGGGTGCCGCTTGAGGTGTCGATCCCTGCAACGCTGATCATTCGGGTCACGACCCTTTGGTTTGCGATTTTGCTGGGGCTGGCTGTGTTTCCGGTGGCGGAACGGATTTCGATGAAGGCGAATTATGCACACTAAGACACTGACCTATGCTGGCTGGGGGCGCGTCCATCGCGCCACGGGCGAGGTGGCCCGCCCCGAACGCCAAAGCGCGCTGGCCCGGATGGTGAAGGAACGCCCCGCCCCCGCCATCGGCAATCTGCGCTCCTACGGCGATGTGTGCCTGAACGATGGCGGGCTGGCGGTGGATATGACCCGGCTGGACCGGATGATGGCGCTCGACCCCGAAACCGGGGTGCTGACCGTCGAGGCAGGCGCGCGGATCGGCGATCTGGCCCGGATCCTTGCGCCGCAGGGCTGGTTGCCTGCGGTGATGCCGGGCACGGGCTTTGCCACGGTAGGCGGCGCGATCGCCAACGATGTGCACGGCAAGAACCACCACCATGCGGGCAGCTTTGGCCAGCATGTGCGGGCGATGACGGTTCTGACCGAACAGGGCGCGCAACAGGCGATGCCTGAGAGTGACCTTTTTGCCGCCACCGTTGGCGGTATGGGGCAGACCGGGGTGATTGCGACCGCCGAACTGCAGTTGGCGCCCACGAAGGGCGATGTGATCATGGTGACCGAGCGTCGGATCACCGATTGGGACGATCACCTGGCCCATCTTGATGCCTCGACGGCGACCTACACGGTGGGGTGGATCGATGCCACGGCCACGGGATCCGCGCTGGGGCGCGGTATCCTGGAAGAGGCTGAGACGGGCGCCGGGCTTGTTCCCCCGCAAAAGCGGGCCAAGACGGTGCCGATGGACGCGCCGGGCTTTGCCCTAGCCCCGCCGGTCGTGCGCCTGTTCAACGCCGCCTATTGGCGGCGGGTGCCGGCGCGGGGGCGCACGGTGGTCAAACCCATCGGAGACTTCTTTTTCCCGCTCGACAAGATCCACGACTGGAACCGGCTCTATGGCAAGGCCGGGTTTCACCAGTTCCAATGCGTGGTGCCGCTGGATCAGGCCGACGCGTTGCGCGCGATGCTGGAACAGATTGCCAAGGCGGGCGTGGCGTCCCCCCTTGCGGTGCTAAAACGCATGGGGCCGGGACGTGCGGGGCTGATGTCCTTCCCGATGGAGGGTTACACGCTCGCCGTTGATTTCCACGCCGGTGAGACGACCGAACGGCTTGTCCGCACGCTCGAACAGGCGACGCATGCCGCGGGGGGGCGGATCTATCTGGCCAAGGATTCGCTGGGGACGCCTGGGATGGTCCGCGAGATGTACCCGGAGCGCGAGAGATGGGCCGAGATCGTGGCCCAACACGATCCCGAGGGCGCGATGACCACCGATTTGATCCGGCGACTGAAGCTGAGGGATGCGGCATGAGCGAGACGTGGTTGATCCTGGGCGCAAGCTCGGCCATGGCGCGGGCCCTTGCGCGGGCCGTGGCTGATGAGGGCGCGGGCGTTGTGCTGGCGGGGCGCGACATGGCGGATCTGAAGGCGCAGGCGACCGATTGCGGGTTGCGCGGCGCGCCGGTGGCCGAGGCGGTGACCTTTGATGCGCGGGACCCGGCGGGCTTTGAGGCGATCAAGGCGCGTGCCGAGGAGACCGAGGGCCTGCTCAACATCGCGGTCTTTGTGGGTTCGATGCCGCCGCAGGACGAGATCGACGCCGACCCGGCGCTGATCGACGGGACCGTTTGCGACAGCTTCACCGGCCCCGCCCGCCTGATCCAGATGCTGGCCCCGGTGATCGAGGCGCGGGGCGGCGGCACGGTCGTCGGCGTCGGCTCGGTTGCGGGGGACCGGGGCCGGATCGGCAACTATGTCTACGGCGCCGCCAAGGCGGGGTTTCACACCTACCTGTCGGGCTTGCGCAACCGGCTGACCCGTTCCGGCGGGCATGTGGTGACGGTAAAGCCCGGGTTCGTGGACACGGCCATGACCTGGGGGCTGGAGGGGATGTTCCTGGTGGCGCCCCCCGAAAAGGTGGCAAGTGACATCCTGAAAGCCGTGCGCAGACGGCGCAACGCGATCTACACACCGTTCTTCTGGCGTTGGATCATGCTGATCATCCGATTGATTCCTGAACCGATCTTCAAAAAGCTGTCGGTCTAGCGCGCAAAGCGCCACAGGCGGGCGCCCATCGGCGCGAGATTCGAAACAGTGCAGGTTTTGGCACCCGCTTCGTTCCCTGATCCTGTTCAATCCAGGACATTTTCGCCGCCTCAAATCAGAAATTAATCATTAATAATCAAAACACTAAGAACAAATCGCAGAAAAACGTCCGATTTCCGCATTTTTTCTCAAGCCTGCCGAACTACCGCCCGAATTCACTGGCTAATTGCCGCCATGCCAAGGCGGCGGACGGGTCAAGAGAGGTCAACCCGGTACGACAGGCCGGGTTAAGAGTGAAACAGAAGTTAGATCTGAACGGAGAAGAGACATGAACATGCTGAAGCTTGCAAAGCGTTTCAACAAAGACGAAGACGGCGCAGTCACGGTTGACTGGGTTGTGCTGACTGCGGCCATCGTTGGCCTGGGCATCGCCGTTATCGCATCGGTTCGTGAAGGCGTGAACACGCTGGGCACGACCATCTCGGAAAGCGTTGCTTCGCAAACTGCTGGCGGCTAAGGCCCGCGCTGCCCAGGCAGCGTAACAGCATCGAGAATACAAGACGGCCGCGCCAAAAGGCGTGGCCGTTTTTCTTTGCGCCGGTGCCTGCGCGGGATTGGGGCATTGTTCAGCGTCCGTATACGAACCGATTGTTCAACTTTCGATTGAACACCGCTCGCGCCGCCTGAAAATCAAAAAGTCTTTTATTTTCAATGTATAAGGCAGATTTCAATATACATGAATGAGACGCCAAATAGTCTGATGGCTGTCAAAGTCCTGCCCAATTCAAAGGGTTTGGTAGGGCCGTGGTAACTGATGAGCGAGTGTTGCGAGGAAAAAGCACTTCTCGTGAGAGCCTGCAAAAACACAGAGTGGAACGGAGTAACAGATATGGACTTTCTTAAGCTTTCGAAGCGCTTCAACGAAGACGAAGACGGCGCAGTCACGGTTGACTGGGTTGTGCTGACGGCGGCCATCGTTGGCCTGGGCATCGCAGTGATTGCCTCGGTTCGCGAAGGTGTGAACACGCTGGGCACGACGATCTCTGAGACCGTTGCGTCGCAGACGGCAGGCGGCTAATCGGCCTGACTTGCGACGGGCAGAACGCCCGGCCCGACACGACACGCAAGCAGGCCGCACCACACGAGTAGTGCGGCCTGTTTTTCACGGATCGGACGGATAACAAACGTAAATTCCACCTGATGGAATGCCGATCACGTGAAACCCCCAACGAGTACTGCCGGACCCCCAGCCCGGCGAAACACGAGGAGGGATGACATGTTCGACTGGCGGACACGCTTCCTGAACGAGACTGACGGCGCAGTAACGGTCGACTGGGTTGTCATTACAGCAGCAATTGCGGGCATCGGCGTTGCCGTCGTCCTCAACATCCAAGTTGGCGTCACCGACACAGCCGATGGCATCGGCGCCTATGTGTCCGAGCAGACGACACTGCTCGAATAACGCTCAGAATACCAAGGTGTCGGGCGGCACGGACCGCCCGGCTCTCTCCCCCTCCCCCCCGAAAACTCATCTCAGCCGCCCCGGCACCCTTCGCCTCCTTCGTGCGACGGGGCACCGGATAATCCTGTTCTGTCCACGCTAATGCCACAATTGCGTTGAACACAGGCGGTTGGAGAAGAAGAAAAGCCGCCCACCGGTGGCCGGCTTAGTTTTGTAACGTGGAAAGGATACGGCATGCGTTTGGTGTTTGGTTTGGTCCTTCTCCTTGGGCTGGGGCTTGCGGGTTTCGCAGTTTACATGGCGCAGGACTATATCAGTCAAACAGAGGCTCAGTTGGCCCGTGAACGCCAGGCGCGTTCGGAGATTGTGCCAACAACCGATGTTTTCGTCAGCACCCGTGCCATCCGGTACGGCGACAAGCTGCAGAAGAATTACGTGCGCAAAGTGCGGTGGCCGAAAGACGCCATCCCGAACGGCGCCTTCACCAAGATCGAGGATCTGTTCCCCGAAGGCGAAGATCTGCGCACCGTGCTGCGCGCGATGGAGCCGAACGAAGCCATCATGGCGATCAAGGTCACCCGCCCGGGCGAAGACGCGGGCGTGTCCTCGAAACTTGCCCCCGGCATGCGCGCCTTTGCGCTGCGGGTTGACGTGGCCTCGGGCGTGTCGGGCTTTTTGCGCCCGGGCGACCGCGTAGACGTCTACTGGACAGGTCGCGGGAACGAAGACGCCGTGGGCACCCGGAACTTCACCCGCCTGATCGAGGCCGGTGTGAAGTTGATCGCGGTGGACCAGTCGGCGGACGTCGACCGCAACAACCCGACCGTGGCCCGGACCGTGACGGTCGAAGCGACGCCCCGCCAGGTGGCTGCTCTGGCCCAGGCCCAGGCAACGGGGCGGCTGCAACTGTCGCTGGTCGGGGCGCAGGATGACGACATCACCGCCGGCTCAGTCGAGGTGAACCAGGGCGATCTTCTGGGCATCGAGGAACAGCAGGTCGTGGTGCAGGAACGCGAACGCGTCTGTACCGTGCGCACCCGCCGTGGTGCCGAGGTGGTCGAAATCCCGATCCCCTGCACCAACTAAGCTCGGCAAAATTCCCCGCGACGGGCACCCCAGCATCTTGGGGTGCCCGTTTGCATTTCGGCTAGCCGTTGGTTCTGTTGCTGCGCTCACACATAAGTTGCCGGTCCCAACGGTTTGATTCTTGCAAAAAATTTAAGGCTGACCGATATTGCGTCCAAAGACGGGCACAAAAAGACCCGAACTGAGGCGTGATCGGAGAGGCAGGTCACATGAAATTCATAGCAGTCGTTCAGGCCGCCCTTTTGGGCTGCGCCATCGCTTTTTCAAGCGTCACCACCGTCGCCGCCCAGGACCTTCGTGTCTTGCGTGGGTCGGCATCCAGCACGCTGAGCGTGCCAATCAATCGCGCGGTCGTTGTCGAAGCGGAAACCCCCTTCGCAGAATTGTCGATCGCCAACCCCGGGATCGCGGATATTTCGACCCTGTCGGATCGCACGATCTATGTGCTGGGCCGGTCCGCCGGGCGCACGACGATGACCCTGTTGGGTCCGGAAGGCAACCTGATCGCCAATGTCGAGGTACAGGTGACCCCGGATGTGGCCGAGTTTAAAGAGCGGCTGCGTCAGATCCTTCCCGGCGAGCAGATCGAGGTGCGCACCGCCAATGACGGGATCGTTCTGTCCGGTGTCGTGTCGTCCACGGCACGCCAGGACCGGGCGCTTGACCTGGCACAGCGCTATGCCCCGGGACGGGTGCTTAACATGATGAGCATCGGCGGCACGCAGCAGGTGATGCTGAAAGTTCGCTTCGCCGAGATGGAGCGTTCGGTCGCCAAGCAGCTGAGCGCCGGTATCGGCGCGTTTGACGTGGGCACCGAGTCTGGCGGGACTGTCGTGGGCGGCTCGGCCGGTCTGGGCGGTACGGCGCCGGGCGCGCCGTTCACCCTGTCGCTCAACAACGAAGCGCTCGGCGCGTTGAACCTGGGCTTCAATGTCAGCGGGATCGAATTTGGCGTTCTGCTGGAAGCGCTTGAAAACAAGGGCCTTATCCGCACGCTGTCGGAACCCAACCTGACCGCGCTGTCAGGTCAGGCCGCAACGTTCCTGGCCGGTGGCGAATACCCGGTGCCGGTATTTGACGATGACGACAACGTCACGGTCGAGTTCCGGCCCTTTGGTGTGCAGTTGTCGTTCACCCCGCGTGTGGTGGATGGCGACACCATCAACCTTCAGCTGACCACAGCCGTGTCGGGCCTTGACCCCACTGTGGTCGTGCAAAGCGCGGGCTTTTCGATCAACGGTTTCCGCCGCCGCGAAACCTCGACCGTGGTCGAGATGCGCGACGGTGAGAGCTTTGCCATCGCCGGGCTGTTGCAGGACGACTTCCGCGATCTGGTGGGCCAGGTGCCGTGGCTGGGCGACATCCCGGTTCTGGGCACGCTGTTCCGCAGCTCGGAATATGAGCGTCGGCAGTCGGAACTGGTGATCATCGTGACACCGCACCTTGTGACGCCGGTGCGTGGTGATGCGCTGTTGGTGTCGACCGACCGTGTCCGCCCGCCCACCGAGGCCGAACTGTTCCTGCGTGGCCAGACCGCCACGGCGGTGGAACAGCAAACCGGCGCCGCGGGCGAAGTTGCGAAACAGGACTTCACCGGGTCCTTCGGCTACGTGATGGAGTGAGCACGATGTCGGCAAAACTGAAAATCGTAGTAGTCACCACCACCGCCCTCGGTCTTGCGGCCTGTGCCCCCGGCACCAGCCGCGAGGCGGGCGCGATCCTGGACGAGGGCGGGTTTGGCGACCCCACGGTCACCAACCAGCTGTTGCTGACCGGACAGTTGTCGGCCGTGGTCGATCTGAACAAGCGCTTCAGCGAAGAAGTGCCCAGCATGGTGAACTTTGCCTTCGACAGTGCGGTGCTTGATGGCGCCTCGCGCGCGACGCTGCGCCGTCAGGCAGACTGGATCAAACAGTTCCCCGAGGTGCGCTTCCGCGTGTTCGGGCATACCGACCTGGTGGGATCGGATGCCTACAACCAGGCGCTTGGCCTGCGGCGCGCGCGTGCGGTCGTAGACTTCCTTGTGGCACAGGGCATCAACCGTGGCCGGCTTGAGGCGGTCACCTCGTTCGGGGAAACCCAGCCGCTTGTCGTGACCGAAAACCGCGAGCCGCGCAACCGCCGCACGGTGACCGAAGTGTCTGGTTTCCTGAACAATTCGCCCGCAGTCCTGAACGGCAAGTATGCCCAGGTCATCTTCCGCGAATATGTCGATAGCGCGACCGAATTCCCGTCCGATGGCGGGGTCGAAGGCGGCGTTATCGAAGAGTAAACCCGACCATTCTTTCGTCGCACAAAACCGAATAATTTCGGTTTTTTAGCCTCAATGTCGCCAATATTGGTGGCCAATTTCATCCCAGGTAACGGTGTGCGCGATTCTGAGTATATCGCGTGTCTTGACGCCGGCGGGATGGACCGTCCGATGGCACTAGCCGGGGGGCACCATAAGATAAGTTCCGCTTGCGTCGCGTATTGGAAGGACGTGAGGAACTATGAGCAGCACGGCGGCATTGCAACCCGATCCCTCGCCGATCGTGGCGTGTACGGTAAGCCGGGATGTCCAGAACTTCGATCTTTTGATCGAAGACATGGAAACCGAGCTTGGCGAAAACTGGGGCGATCTGTCATTCGACGATGCGCTGCTGTTCATCGCGCAGGCTGAATCCGAGAGCCTTGAATTCATCGCCATCGCGATCGATGAGGAAGACGAGGATGACATCGGCCAGGTGGCCGAGATCCTGCGCGCGGCCAAGGACAAGGGCATCAAGACCCTGGTCATCGCCGAAGACGTCAGCCCGATCGCGCTGCACCAGCTTTTGAAACTGGGGGCCGAAGAGTTCGTCCCCTACCCCTTGCCCGACGGCGCACTGCACGACGCGATCGAGCGTTTGCGCAATCCCCCGATGTCGGACCTGCCCGCCGAGATGCGCACGACGCTCAAGGCCACAGGCGACCGGGATGGCGTTGTGCTGCCCGTCCATGGCCTGGCCGGTGGATCTGGCTCGACCACGTTCGCGGTTAATCTGGCGTGGGAATTGGCCAACATTCCCGGCGATCCGTCGCCGCGCGTCTGCCTGATCGATTTCGATCTTCAGTTCGGCAGTGTCGCAACCTATCTGGACCTGCCGCGCCGCGAAGCGGTGTTCGAGATGCTGCAAGACACGTCGGTCATGGACAACGACGTGTTCATGCAGGCGCTTCTGACCTTCAACGACAAGCTGCACGTGCTGACCGCCCCGGCGGATATGCTGCCGCTGGATCTGATCGGTCAGGAGGATGTGCAGAAGATTCTCGAAGCCGCGCGCACCAACTTTGACTATGTCGTCATCGACATGCCGTCGAGCGTGGTGCAGTGGACCGAAACGGTGCTGCACGCCGCGCATGTCTATTTCGGGATGATCGAGCTTGATATGCGCTCGGCCCAGAACACCCTGCGCCTTCTGCGCGCGCTCAAAGGTGAGGAACTGCCGTTCGAGAAGCTGCGCTATGCGCTGAACCGAGCGCCGAAGTTCACCGATCTGACGGCCAAGAGTCGAGTCAAGCGGATGGCCGACAGCCTGGACATCAAGATCGAACTGCAGATCCCCGATGGCGGCAAACCGGTCGTGCAAGCAGGCGACCATGGTCTGCCCTTGTCCGAGGTGGCTGCGAAGAACCCGGTGCGCAAAGAGATCCAGAAACTTGCGCAGTCTGTCCACGAACTAAACGAAGCCGAGGCCGCAGGCGGCTGATCCTTTGAAGGGGTAGTGACGTGTTTTCAAAGTACAAAAAATCAGGTGACGGCGGAGCCCAGGGCACGACCGAGCTAAAAGCGGTTGAGACGACCGCACCGGTTCAAGAGAACAAGGCATCGGCGAGCATGCGCAAGCCGACGCAACAGCCAAAGACGCCGGCGCAAGCCACGCCGATGGACAAGGACAAAAAGCGCAAAGAGCGGCTGGGCGAGATCAAGCTTGAGCTGCACAAGGCGCTTTTGGACAACCTCAACCTGGCGGCGCTTGAAAAAGCGTCGGAAGCGGATCTGCGGGCCGAGATCACGGCCATCGCTGGTGAAGCGCTCGAAGATATGGGCGTCGTGCTCAACCGTGAAGAGCGCGGCACACTGAACCAGGATCTGTTTGACGAAGTGACGGGGCTTGGGCCCCTTGAGCCGCTTCTGAAAGACGACTCGGTCAACGATATTCTGGTGAACGGTCCCCAGCAGGTGTTCGTGGAACGCGCCGGGCGGCTTGAGCTGACCGACACCACGTTCAAAGACGAAAAGCACCTTCTGCGGATCATCGACAAAATCGTGTCGGCGGTGGGCCGGCGTGTCGATGAATCGAACCCCTACGTTGACGCCCGTCTTGGCGACGGCTCGCGTTTCAACGCGATGGTTCCGCCGATCGCGGTGGACGGATCGCTCGTTTCCATTCGTAAGTTCAAGAAGGAAAAGCTGGCGGTTGACGATCTGGTCAACTTTGGCGCCTTCACCGAAGAAATGGCGGCCTATCTGCAGGCCGCGGTGGCGACACGCCTGAACATCATCGTCTCGGGCGGTACCGGTTCGGGTAAGACGACCACGCTCAACGCGCTGTCGAGCTTTATCGACAACGATGAGCGGATCCTGACGATCGAGGATACGGCCGAACTTCAGCTGCAACAGACCCATGTGGGCCGGATGGAAAGCCGCCCGGCGAACGTGGAAGGCAAAGGCGCGGTTTCCCAGCGCGACTGTCTGCGAAACGCCCTGCGGATGCGTCCTGACCGGATCATCGTGGGGGAAACGCGTGGCGAAGAAGTGATCGACATGCTTCAGGCCATGAACACCGGCCACGACGGATCGATGACCACGATCCACGCCAACAGCGCGCGGGATGGCGTCAGCCGTCTGGAAAACATGATCGCGATGGCCGGGATCGAGATGCCGATCAAGGCAGTCCGCTCTCAGATCTCATCGGCTGTGAACCTGATCGTGCAGGCCAGCCGTCTGCAGGACGGATCGCGCCGCATGGTGTCGATCACGGAAGTGACGGGCATGGAAGGCGAAGTGATCTCGATGCAAGAGGTCTTCCGCTACCAGCGCGTGGGCCTGACGCCCGACAACAAGATCATCGGTCATTTCACCGCCACCGGCATCCGCAGCAACTATTCCGAGCGGTTCCGGATGTGGGGATATGACCTGCCGGCCAGCATCTTCGAACCCTTCGCGGCGGAGTAAAGCGCTATGACCCTGTCGGCAGAACCGATTATCTATGGCCTGATTTTCATCGCGGTCTTGCTGCTTGTCGAAGGCATCTATCTGACCATCTTCGGCAAATCGATCAGCCTCAACAGCCGGATGAACCGCCGTCTCGAGATGCTCGAGAAAGGTGCGGGACGCGAACAGGTTCTGGAACAGCTCCGCAAGGAGATGTCCCAGCACATGCGGTCGCGGTCGATCCCGATCTACGCGATCCTCGCGAACAAGGCGCAGAAGGCAAACATCGCCTTTACACCCGGCCAGCTGATCCTGGTGATGGTGTTTCTGGGCGTCGTGGCCTTTGCCGGTCTGACCTTTGGCACCGGCGCATCGCTGCCGATCCGGGTGGTCGTGTCCATCGTGATGGGCGTGGGCGCGGTCTATATCTGGATCGACCAGAAGGCCAAGAAGCGCATGGGCCTGATCGAGGAACAGCTGCCTGATGCGGTGGAACTGATGGTGCGCAGCCTGCGCGTTGGCCACCCGTTCTCGTCGGCGTTGCAGATCGTTGCCAAGGAAGTCCCCGATCCGCTGGGCTCGGAGATGGGCGTGATCTCGGATGAGTCGGCCTATGGCCGGGACGTCAGTGAAGCGCTCAAGGCGATGGCCGAACGGATGGACATGCAGGATTTGCGGTTCCTCGCGGTTGCCGTGACGATCCAGCAGCAGTCAGGTGGCAACCTGGCCGAGATTCTGCATGGCCTCGCTTTGGTGATCCGGGCGCGGTTCAAGCTGTTCCGTCGCGTGAAGGCGATCACCGCGGAAGCCAAGTGGTCCGGCATGTTTCTGTCGATCTTCCCGATCGGTGCGCTGGTGATGATCAACCTGATCGATCCCAACTATTACGACGACGTGCGCGGCACCGAATACTTCATCCCCGCTTGTTTCGTGGTTGCGGGTTTCTTGGTGGCCAACATCTTTGTGATGCGGGCGCTTGTGAACATCAAAGTGTAAGGCGGCGTCCGGATGGAACAGATCACAGCGACACTGAACAGTCTCAACACCTTTCTGACCGAACGGTTCGGGGAATTCGGACCGCTTCTGCTGGTGGGTATCCTGGGGCTTTTCCTGATCCTCCTGACCCTGCCGGTTCTGTTGCGCAAGCAAGAGGACCCGCTGGACAAGCTGCGGGAGTCTGCACGCAGTCAGACGTCGGCGGCGAGCCAGAAGAACGGTCAAAAGCTGCGGACCGCAAGCGGCAAGGGCGACAAGCTTGAGAAGTACTCAAACTTCCTCGAACCCAAGGACGAAGAGGAATACTCGGCCGTCCGCCTGAAGCTTTTGCAGGCTGGCTATCGTTCGAAGAACGCGGTGCGGACCTATCACTTTCTCCAGTTCATTCTGGGGATCGGTTTCCTGGTCATCGGGGTGCTTTACGCGATCCTGAAAAGCGCCACAGGCGACCCGAGCACCCAGCAGCTGATGATGATGACGCTTGGGCCGGGTTTTGCGGGCTATATGCTGCCCAAGTACTGGGTCACCAAGCGCCAGCAGGAACGCCAGGAAGAGATCACCAATGGCTTTCCCGATGCGCTTGACCTGATGCTGGTCTGCGTGGAAGCGGGCCAGTCGCTGGATCAGGCGATTGTCCGGGTGAGCAAAGAGGTGCGGTCAGGCTATCCCTCGCTGGCCGATGAGTTTGAGATGGTCAGCCACGAGATGAAGGCCGGTAAGGACAAGACGCAGGTGCTGCGCGATATGTCGGATCGGGCCGGTGTGACGGACGTGTCGTCCTTTGTGACCGTGCTGATCCAGTCGGCCACCTTCGGTACGTCGATTGCCGACGCGCTGCGCGTCTATGCCTCGGAAATGCGGGACAAGCGCGTGATGCGCGCCGAGGAAGCGGCCAACAAATTGCCGACGAAGATGACCCTGGCCACTATGATGTTGACGGTGCCGCCGCTCCTGATCATTTTGATCGGACCATCGGTATTCGAAATTTCCCAGACGCTGGGGAATGCCAGCTTCTTCTAGGGGACCATGCGACATCACTGGCTGGGTTTAGCCCTAAGCGCCATCGCTCTCGCCGCCTGCGCCCCCGCTGGCGGCGTTGGCACGTCGGATGAGCTGTTTCCGCCGGTCGGCCGGTTTGACGTGGAAGACGCCGTGGACGGCCTTGTTGTCGGCCATCGACTGATGGCGGCGGGCGAATATGAACTGGCGATCCGCGCCTATAACCGGGCCGCGCTGGAACAAGGGCTGACTGTCGATGTTCTGTCGGCCCTGGGATCGGCCAATCTGCGGCTCGGGCGTTTGGGGCAGGCCGAGGATATCCTGCGCCGCGCCATCGAACAGGACGACAGTTTCCCCCCCGCCTGGAACAATCTGGGTGTGGTTTTGATGGAACGCGGCGAATACGGCGAAGCCAGCCGCGTGTTCCAGACCGCCTTTGCGCTTGATAGTGGCGAAAGTGTCGAAATTCGGGACAATCTTCAGCTTGCCCTCGCCAAGCGCGAGGACCCTGCCTATGCTCCTCCCAATAAAGATGGACCTGTGCTGGTGCGGCGCGGAACGGGGGAATACCTGCTTCTGGCCACGCCAAGCGTGGGCTGATTGAGCAGGAAAAAGGACGCAGGCACCATGCGCCACATTGGTATTTCTGCGCTCTGCCTTGGCAGCGCGCTTGTTCTGTCGGCCTGCGGGCCAAGCCCAGAGGCCGAGGTCGAACGCACGCTGGAAAGCGTGAACGTCATCGACGAAACCAATCTCAACGACCTGATGCTGACCTCCGCCGATCCGCAGGAAGCGGTCGACTATTTCACCCGCGCCAGCAGCCAGCACCCCGAACGGATCGACCTGAAGCGTGGCCTGGGCATTTCACTTGTCCGCGCAAATCGACCGGTTCAGGCGTCGGGCATCTGGGCGGATATCGTCACCGCGGAAGAGTCGACCAACGAGGATCAGGTGCGCTATGCCGATGCGCTGATCCGGGCGGGCGAATGGGACCGGGCGGATACCGTTCTTGACGGGATCCCGCCGACCTATGAGACATTCCAACGCTACCGGCTTGAGGCGATGGTCGCCGATAGCAACCAGGAGTGGGAAAAGGCCGACAGTTTCTATGAAACCGCGCTGGGTCTGACGACCAAGCCGGGCGGCGTTTTGAACAACTGGGGCTATTCCAAGCTGTCGCGCGGCGACTTTGACGATGCCGAGCGGCTGTTTTCCGAGGCGATCAGCTATGACCCCGAGCTGTTTACGGCCAAGAACAACCTGGTCCTCGCGCGGGGCGCCCAGCGGAAATACGATCTGCCCGTGGTCGAAATGGATCAGGTCGAGCGGGCCCAGCTTTTGCACACGCTGGCGCTGTCGGCGGTGAAACAGGGCGATGTGGCCATCGGCAAGGGCCTGTTGCGCGATGCCATCGACACCCATCCGCAATACTTCGAAGCGGCGGCGACCAGCCTGCGCGCGCTTGAATCGAACGTCATCAACTAAGCGGTGCCGCGCGTGATCCGGTAGACGATCACGCGCGGGCTGCGCCGCACTTCCTCCAAGGTCACATCGGCCCCGGCCAGCGCGTTCAGGATCGCCCGGCGCGAGCGGGTGGATACCGCGCAGATCGGGACCATCACGTAGTCCGCGGCGTCGAGCCCGGCGAGCGAGCCGTAGTTCCATGGCGCGCCCCCGGGCAGGGGATCGGTGCCGTTATAGATCCAATGCGGGGCCACCATGTCGGCGACAAAGACCGGGCCGTCGAGATCGGCAATCTCGGCCGCCTGCACCCGGATCGCCCCGACAATTCCCGCCTCTAGCCGGCAATCCGGCAGCGCCTCGCCCGCGATCATCGCAGGCTCGGCCTCGTCATCAGGGTCCGCCATCATCGCATAGGCCGCATCGGCTTCGCGCAGGTCCACCGAGCCGCGGGTTGTGTTGGCCCGCACGCTGGCGACGTGCAGCCCGGCGAGGCGCGGATCGTCGGGCGCAAGCAGCGGCTCAAACGCATCTGGGCTGAGCGCGTAGTGGCGCAGCGCCCCGGCGCCAAGGCTTTGGACATGGGGGATCGACAGTGTCACGGCCACCGCCGCAAGGGTCGTCAGAACCACCCGCGCGTCCCAGCCGAACACCGCCACATCTTCGGGTTCAGGACGCGCGGCCCAGAGGATGGCCGCCAGCGGGATGATCCAGAGCGGGTCGTTTTCAAAGTTCTGGAAGGTCGCATAGGCGAAGCCCGGCACGAGCAACAACAGGATCAACCCCTCCACCGGCCGCCCCGATCCGCGGATCACGATCGCCCCGGCCACCGCGGCAAGCGTTGCGATGAAATAGGGCGGTGAGACAAGCACCTTTGCAAAGCTCAGGCCCGGAAACTCGCGGACATCCGAGGTGAAGACCTTGAGCAGGTCCTCGACATAGCCGGCCCACAAAGCGGGCCCGGTGAGCAGCGTGACGAGCCCCATCACCGCAACGCCGGTCAGCGCGGCGGGCACGATCGCCGCACGTTCGCCCCGCAAGAGCAGGGCGAGCAGGGCGACCGGGGCAAAGACGGCAAAGTAGCTGGCCTTGATCAACGCGAGTGCAGAGAAGATCAGGCCCAGGACCACCCCGTCGACGAACGGTCGCGGCCCGACGCGCGAGGGCAGGCAGATCATCACCACCGCCGCAAAGGCCAGCCCCCAGCCCCAGCGGTTGTAATGCATCGCAATCGTCACCGGCGGTTTGGCCATGCCGTAGGAGAGCGATGTGATCACAATCAGGGCCACAGCCCCCAGAAGATAGGCCGAAACCGGGGGCAGCCGCGTGCCCACCGCCCAATAGATCAACGGCAACGCCAGAAGACCCACAAACGCCTGCGCATATAGGTAGGCCTCGCCCAGCGGGTGCCCCTGGACCACGAAAAAGGCGATGGGGGCAAAGGCCGCTATGCCCAGCGGTGTCTCAAAGTCGAGATGTGGCAACTCTCCGGCAGCCATGCGCATGACGATATCGCTGACATGCAGCGCATCGCCTTCGTAAGCCGTTATAAACAAGCCATCTTTGAGAATGGCAGGCGCCAAGGCCAGAACCAGCACAAGACACAGGACCACCGCCAAAAGTCCCGGATTTGCTCTGCTCATCTCACCCTCTTTTCATTTTTTGGCCACATTAGCCGGTAACAGTCCGCCCGAGAACGCATGTGTCAGGCCATGGTGTCTATTTTCGGGCGAAACCCGGCCACGCACTGAAAAACAAGACTGGGCGATACAGGATAAATCCGTATGAATATGGCTTCGAGCAATGTCGTCGCGCCTCCGGCGCCGAAACGACTGGAACAGATGCAGCTGCCGATCGTGATGATGCGGGACATCCTGCTGAAGACGATGTTCCGCATGAACCTGGATCAGGTGACCGATCTGGCCCGCGCAGTGTGTCTGCCAATCCCGGTGACGCAGGAACTGGTCGATCTGGCCCGCAGCCAGACGCTAGTCGAGGCGACGGGCACGCTGCATGCGAACTCGGGCGGTGAGATGGGCTATCAGCTCACCGACAATGGCAAGGCGCGCGCGATGGATGCGCTGGCGCAATCGGAATACTACGGTGCAATGCCGGTGCCGCTGGAGGTCTACAAAGACCAGGTCCAGCGCCAGTCGATCCGCAACATCCAGATCACGCGCGAGCAGCTTACAGGGGCCATGGGGCACCTGATCCTGCCCGACGATCTGCTCGATCACCTGGGCCCCGCGGTGGGTGCCGGTCGCTCGATCCTGATGTATGGCCCGCCGGGTAACGGTAAATCGTCGATCTCGAACGGGATCCGCGATGCTCTGGGCGACAAGATCTATGTGCCGCGCGCGGTGGAATACACCGGTCAGGTGATCACGGTCTACGACCCGATCGTGCATTCGGCCGCCGAAACCGAAGAAGACGATCCCGACAGCCTGCGCCGCACCTCGGGGCGGTTCGATACGCGCTATGTTCTGTGCGAACGGCCGACGGTGATCACGGGCGGTGAACTGAGCCTGTCGATGCTCGACCTTGTCTACAATCCCACGGCGCGGACCTATCAGGCGCCGCTGCAGCTGAAATCAACCGGCGGCATCTTTATCGTGGACGACCTTGGCCGCCAGGAGGAACCCCCCCAGGCGCTGGTCAACCGCTGGATTGTGCCACTTGAGGAATCAAAGGACATCCTGGCCCTGCAATCGGGTGAGAAGTTCGAAGTGCCCTTCGACACGCTGGTGATCTTTTCCACCAACTTCCACCCCAACGAGATCTTCGACAAAGCGGCCCTGCGCCGGATCTTTTACAAGATCAAGATCGATGGGCCGACCCAGCAGGACTATCTGAAGATCTTTGCGATGGTCGCCAAGAAACGGCAGATGCCGCTGGATGAATCGACGCTGGTGCATCTGATGAAGCACCGCTACCCCGAGATCGACAACGTCTATGCGAACTATCAGCCGATCTTTCTGATCGACCAGATGATTTCGATCTGCGAGTTCGAGGGTATTCCCTACCAGATGTCGCCCGAGCTTGTGGATCGCGCCTGGTCGAACATGTTCGTGAAAGAAGAGACGATCGTTCACTGATCCGGTTCGCCGCCCCGGAACCGCGCGGCGGCCCCCGGGGGGGGGCGGCCCCCCCCCCCCCCCCGGGGGGCCCCCCCCCG
>JBCCWO010000031.1:0-34756 GCA_039193455.1 Pseudomonadota bacterium | reverse complement strand
CCGGCCCTGTTCCATGGCTTCTTTGGGAAGGATGCGAGGAAGCTCGTGCAAAAAGCCTCCGCGCCAAAAGCCCACTACAGCGACGCTCCGTTTGCCAAACTGGCCGCTGCTGACGCCACCATCGACAGGGTGCGTTGGATAAAGGAACCACTTGAGATTTGGTTCGAACCGAAGCTTGGTGTCACTTTCGGAGACCTACGAGCGGTCATTGGCGCACCTGCAGCGAAAGCGCACTTTGTCCGCAATGCCGACTCCCGAGGGCTCTGAGCGAGCAACCATGCCCGACCAAAGCCACCGGATGACCGCTGTGAGCCCAACTCGGTCATCGATATTTCGCGCTGCGAGCGTACGCAGCGCGAAAGTCTCTGCAAGTGCTCAGTCTGGCGACCCCCAGCGCGGCTGCAAACTCGGACATTCGAACATCACGCAGCGAGGCTTGATAGGGCAGTTCACAGGTTGCGGAACACTGCCGCCGTTCGAGTTTTGGGCTTCGCTAACGCAGAATTGGGTCGCTGACACTTCGCAACCTTCGTCGTAACATGCCGTAAGTCGCCGAAGCAGTCGTTCGCGAGTGTTGTTGCTATCGATATCAGCTTTTTTCAGCTTGAAATGGGAGGGCGCTTTTCAGCGCGAGAGTGTCAGTTTTCAGACCATAGAAATTACTGATTAGTCGTACCGCAACTCAGTCGCTTTCCCTCGGAACAAAATGTAGGAAAGCACCGTGTATCCGCTGATCACTGGTATGACAAAGCAAGCGCCAACCAAGATGATATATAAGCTCTCCGGTGCAGCGGCTGCGTCGTAGATCGTGAGTTTCTCCGGAACCACGTAAGGATAGAAGCTGTACGCCATGCCTAGATAAGCTAGAGCAAACAGCCCGGTGGATACGGCAAAGGGCAGCCAGTTCAAACGATCCGAAGCAAACGGCATCCGGCGCAGCACTAGGAACAGTGTGACGATCAATACCCCGGACATCGCTGGCAACGGTATGAGAAACAACATCTCAGGGAAACTGAACCATTTATCAAAGATCCGAGGTGATACGAATGGCGTGGCAATCGACACCATTACGATCCCCAGGATAACGCCCCATAGGCTGTCTTTGGCCCATTGCACCGATTTCAGTTGCAGCCTACCTTCGGTTTTGTGCACTAACCAAGTGGCTCCGATGAAGCTGTAGCCTACTGCAAGAAAAACTGCGGTCAGCGTAGCGAAAGCGTAGGTTGCCCCAGTTTGTTGCAACCCCATCACATAGAGCCCTAGCATGAACCCTTGCGCCAATGCGGTGACGATAGACCCAAGAAAGAACAACCGGTTCCACAAGAGCTTATGGTGATCGCGCGCCTTAGCTCGGAATTCAAAAGCCACGCCGCGAAGAATCAACCCGATCAGCATGACGAAAACGGGCAGGTACAGGGCGGTGAGAATCGTCCCATGCGCAACCGGAAAAGCGACCAACAGCAGCCCAACGGCCATGACGAGCCAAGTCTCGTTGGCATCCCAGAATGGACCGATAGAGCCAATCATCTTGTTCTGTTCGCCACCGCTCGCCAAAGGAAACAAGATACCAACCCCAAGATCGAACCCATCCAAAACCACATAGACCAGGATAGACAGCCCCATTAGTGAGGCAAACGCCCATGGTAACCACTCGGCAGGATTTGAAAAATCTGGCAACATCTATTTACTCCCCGGGCGCGAGCACAACCGCCTCAGGTTTGCCCGGGCGGGAGATGGCTTTGCTGCGGCCAACATCTCCTTGAGCGGCCTTGCGCGCCAGATAAATCACCACGCTGATGTATGCGATCAAAAGAGCTGCGTAGACCGCAAGATATGTGACAAGAGTACCAGCCACCATCGGCGCGGGGACATCGGCGACCGCCTCGTAGGTTGTCATGACACCTTGGACCAACCATGGCTGGCGTCCAATCTCAGTGGTGTACCATCCTGCGAGGGTCGCGATCCATCCGGAAAACGCCATTGGTACCAAGGCGTACAGAACCAGCCTCGGCAGCCCATCCACCGCGAGCAAATGCCGCTCATCGGGGAAGGCGTGGCGATGGCGGCGACGCCACATGGAAAAGACAGCTGTCCAACTCAGCAGCAGCATCGCAACGCCCGTTCCCACCATCACGCGAAATGACCAGAACACCATATTCACAGGCGGGTGCAGGACACTGCCATCTTCCGCGACAAACTCATTCAACCCCGTTACCTTGCCATCCCACTCATGCGTCAGAATGAGCGACGCAAGGCCCGGAATGCCAACTTCGAACCGGTTTTCTCTTGCCTCTTCATCTGGCACCGCAAAGAGCAGCAGAGGTGCGCCATTCTGGGTCTCCCAGATGCCCTCCATCGCGGCGACTTTTGCTGGCTGATATTCCTTTGTGTTTAAGCCGTGTAAGTCGCCCATGAAAACTTGGAGCGGAATGACAAAGGCTCCCAAGACAAGCCCGACTTTCAGCGTGGCACGAACATCGCGAGACCGGTCACCAAGCAGCCAGCGGAACGCAGACACCCCAGCGATCAAGAAGGCAACTGTCAGCGCAGAGGCCATCCACATATGCGCAAATCGGTACGGCATGGACGGATTAAAGATGATCTCCATCCAATTGGTTGCATGCGCTACTCCGTCGATCATTTCAAAGCCTTGCGGTGTATGCATCCAAGAGTTCAACACGATGATCCAAAAGGCAGATACGGTTGTTCCGAAGGCCACGAGGAATGTCGCTAGCATATGCACCCAACCGGGAACTCTTGAGAATCCGAACAGCATGATGCCGATGAACACCGCCTCGAGGAAAAAAGCGGTCAGCACTTCATAGGCCAAGAGAGGCCCGGCGATATTGCCAACTTTCTCCATAAAGCCGGGCCAATTTGTCCCGAATTGAAAGGACATGGTGATGCCAGAGACCACGCCAAGAGCGAAGCTAAGGGCAAAGATTTTTACCCAGAAGAGATAGGCGTTCATCCATTTCTCATCCTGCGTCTGCGCGAACCGTACGCGAAAGAACAGCAGGACCCACCCAAGTGCTATAGTGATGGTGGGGAACAGGATGTGAAACGATATATTGGCCGCAAACTGAATACGGCTCAGTAGAAGGGTGTCGATGGCTTCCATACAATCAACTCCGTTCCGACCGCGGCTTGAGCGATGGCATCACGGCCCCCGCCTTGTCGATCAAGCCAGCAAACTTACTACCGAGCGTCATCAGTTTGACCAGACGCTCAGTCTCTAATTTCTCCATGTCGTCATAGAACCCGGTCATCAGTTCGATGAGTTCTCGCAACTCCGCGACGCGCGCCTCCGCGTAGTCATCGCCCGCTGGGCCCTGCATCTCCAACTCGCGCAGCTTTGTAAGTGTCGGATCAATCTCGCGCTTTTTTCGTTCCGCAATGAGCGTGCGGACGATTTCCCACAAATCCTCGGGTGTGGTGAAGTAATCACGCCGGTCACCTTGGAAGTGCTTGAGGCGCACCAGTTTCCAGGACTGCAATTCCTTGAGACCCATGGATGTATTTGACCGACTTACACCGAGAGCGTCGGTGATTTGATCAGCATTGAGCGGTTCACGGGAGATGAACAGTAAGGCGTAGATTTGCCCAACGGTTCGATTGATCCCCCAACGACTGCCCATTTCTCCAAAATGCAGGACAAATTCTTGCTGAAGTGGCGTTAGCGTCATGTACTGTGTGCTCGCGCAGAAGTTTCAGAAATTTCTGAAGTTGATGTAGCAACCTCAGAAGCACTGGGAAGCGGGTGCGTCAATTTGTAAGATCAAGCTGCGGCGAATTTGCGGTCTCTGTTCCGACCGAGATGGTGCCAATTAACGACTTCTTCGGTTACATGCACTGCTCCGCAACAAAAGGTGCGCCGCGAATGCGAAGGGATGCTGCGTCAGCGAAGCGCAAAAATCGAATGTCGGCAGTGTCTGCGTCTAAATTGTCAGATCAGGCTGCAGCAAAAGGGCGGAGTCGGCTCGGCCGAAATCGACATGTGCGAACGACCGCTCTGACGACGGGTGTTGCGACGGCAAGTTATGTGCGCTGCACTTGCTCGGTTTCGGGCCTCAATTTTGCTGCGTCAGCGCAATGTCGGAAAAGTCCGCAGAGCAGTCATGCAGACCTTGGAAAGCTGGTGAGCGCTCGCCGAATTAAGTCAGATGTCCGGTACGAACCCAACTTTGCCGGATGCTGCGCAACATCGAATGGCTGCTTCGGCTAACTCTCACT
Organism: Pseudomonadota bacterium; assembly: GCA_039193455.1. Lineage (GTDB taxonomy): Bacteria > Pseudomonadota > Alphaproteobacteria > Rhodobacterales > Rhodobacteraceae > JBCBGF01. The sequence goes on along the minus strand of JBCCWO010000031.1, from coordinate 30,523 downwards.
AACCAACAGGTGGTTCACCGGAGTGCATCTAAGAGAGTAACTCTATGCGAAAACCTGTTGGATACGGTCCAGTGCGAGGCGGAGTTCTGGCTGCGCGCGTCTGTCGGCATGTGTTACGAGCCATTGCTCGTGGCCTAGTTCAGGAACCGCGTCGCCTACGCGCCTCAGTTCTGAGCATGCATGTCCAAGAAAGTCTGGCAACATCAAACGTCCGAAACCTGAAAGCGCGAGGTCGAGAGCCACTCGAGGTGTGTCCGTCTGTATCAGGGCGTCGCGACCTGCGCGTTCATTGACCCATCTTGCAGATGGCGTGTCAGTTGCGACCACGATCCACCGGTCGCAGGCTCCCTCTGCAGCGTAAGGAGCGAAATTGACGTAGCGCAGCTTGCGACCGGCTAGGCCGACTTCGATTGGCCGGCGAGCGCGAAACCCGATGTCTGCTTCGCGGCGTGCGATGGACAGGACCTTCTCACCCGAAAGCAGCCTCAGGCGGAATTCGGGTGGATCGCCTAAAATCGACTTAGCGTGCGGCGCTAATGCCATCATTGTGAACGTGCCGGCCGTAATGCGCACCAAGGGCAAAGCTTCGCCCGGTGAAGGTCGTGTGGCGCGCAGGATGTCGGCCTCAATCACGGTGAGATCATCCAATAACCGCAGACCGTCCTCGGTCAGGTCGTAGCCGTGGGTGCGCCGATGAAAAAGGTCGCGCCCGAGTGCACGCTCGAGAGCACGCATGTGGCGACCCAGAGTGGGACCACTTACATCCAGACTCCGCGCCGCCCCAGACAGTCCACCAGCGCGAGCGACGGCAAGGAACTCAGCGAGGTCGTTCCATGAAGCGGACCCAGGGTTGATCACTGTCTCCGTATTTTTCGATTCATTCATGAACTGATCCGTTCAGCATCACCCATTCAATGAACACTGAGTGCTAAGTACACTGAGGTCAACTGGACGGAACCATCCCATGCCGTGCTATCTTCCTTTCCTCGTTCTCTTGTTCACAGGGACGCTCTCGATTTCGATGATCGTCCCGTTTATGGGCTTCTTCCTAGTTGAGGGACTGGGGCTCGATCCGTGGGTTATCAGTGTCTATGCCGGTGCAGTCGCGGTGATCGTTGTCGTGCTGAACAAGCGGTTCGCCAGAGCAATGGATGCCGGGGTTCCCGCTTTTCGAATGGTCGGTATCGCAGCTGTCGGATCCCTCATCGCGACCGGGTCGCTTGCAATAGCGCCGATCCTGCCGGTCGTTCTCTCTCTGGGTGTCCTCGGGTTCGGAGCCGGGTCGAGCGCCTTGTCGACGATGTTCGCGCTTGGCACCGTCGTGGCGGGCCGGAGCGGGATCAAAACGACCACTTTCAACGCTTACATGCGAGCAACGACCTCGACGGCTTGGATGATCGGACCCGCCGCGTCCTTTCTGATCGCTGATCGTTTCGCGGCAACGGTCGTGTTCGACGTCGTTGCAGTCGTGGTGCTTGCGTGGATAGCGCTCTGGTTGACAGTTACGCCTCGCGGCGCGGCACGCGCACGCAAGAGCGCAAATACGATCAAGACAGACGCTGCAGTCATCTCAGAGGCGAGAACTTCCGACATGGCGCTCCGGGTAGCGGGCGCGTTCATAGGCTGCCTAGCCGCGGCGCACTTTCTGACATTTACCGCACTGCCGCTCTTTTTCGTGCGCGAGGTCGGGCTGCCAGGCTACGCGCCGGGGAATGCCTTCTCGGTTAAGACAGCCGTCGAGATTGTCGCAATTGCCTGTACTCCGATTTTGATAGCGCGCTTCGGGATCCGTCAATCATTGATCGGGACAGCCATTCTTGCTTTTGGGTCAATCGTCTACCTCGCTTCGGTTGAAACCTACGGGCAGATGCTGGTCGGCGCTGCGTTGGAAGGCTTCTACTATGGCCTCTTCTCAACGCTTGCGATCGGCTGGGTTCAGTCTCTCGCTCCTGGCCGTCCGGCGCAGGCGACCGCGGTTTACTGGAACGCCACGATGACAACGAGCGTTCTCGCCGGTCCTGCCGCTGGACTGATCGCTCAAGGATACGGTTTTCGCTCTGCCGTCCTCGCAGGCGCGGGACTTGCAGCGATCGCCCTCGTCATCATCGCAGTGGGCGGTCGGAACAGTGCGATTGATGGAACGGATGGAAAGAAGACATCGAACCAAGCAAGTTAACCCAGGACGACAACGCAAAAGCAGACCTTCGGCTGCAGATGTCGAACGGCGGCAGAGTCCGCTACGCGGTCATCACAGCTGTCGTAGAGGTCGCCGCATCGCGGCAAGGCCTCTTTGAACCCAGATTACCCGATGCTGCGCAGTATTTGAACGGCAGCTTCCAGCGTAGCATGCGTTTAGAAATTCCTATGCAGGCGTGCGGACATCTGACGGCGACTGCAATGCAACGATGAAACTGCTTCACCTCGTAGCGCTCCACAGGCGCACATCAATGAGACTATCTAGTTTAGCGGTTTGTTACCCAGAACATAGCGCGGCCCCGTTCCATTGGCGGCGGCGATATCGTCGAAATTGTGCAGCTGACAGAGGTCGAGGGACAGGCAGCCGCAGCCGATGCAGCCATCCAGTCGGTCGCGCAGTTCGGTGAGGCCTTGGATGCGCGTATCGAGTGCGGATCGGAAGCGGAGGCTCAGCCGGGTCCAGTCTGCCTTCGTCGGCGTACGTTCATCCGGTAGGGACGATAGCGCGGTGCGGATGTCCGCAATGGAAAAGCCCAGACGCTGCGCGATCATCACGAAGGACAGGCGCCTGATGTCCGCGCGCTCGAAGACACGCTGGCCGCCAGCTGTCCGGCCGGGACGCACAAGCCCCATTTCCTCATAGAAGCGGATCGCGGAGACGGCGAGCCCGGTGCGCTGCGCCACCTCTCCGATGGGTATCAATGCCATTGGGCCTCCACCTTGACTGCCGCACAACGCTACGCATTTGGCACTTGACCTCAAGTGTACTTGAGGCCGCACACCGTCTGCCGAAGGGAAAATCACAACCCTGTCGAGTGAGGTGAAGCGATGATCGACGCGCAGGAACAAGATGGATTGGGTGAGGGTGGAGCGCGCGGAGGGGGCGGACTGACCCGCCTCATCACTGCGACAGGATTGACCAACGTCGCGGACGGAATCGCGCTGTTGGCATGGGCGTGGCTCGCATCCCTACTGACGCGCGATCCTCTGTTGATCGCACTGCCACCCATCGCGCTGCGTCTGCCTTGGCTCCTCTTCGCGCTTCCCGCAGGTGTGGTGACGGATCGAACGAACCGCTTGCGCCTCATTCTGTCGATGGATTTGCTGCGCGCGCTCGGCTTCGCGGGTGCTGCGCTCGCGGTATGGCTGGCCGTGCCTCTGCCCGCGCCCCAGGCGACGGGCGTGTCCGCACCCGGCCTCTTCGCCGTCCTCCTCGCCTGCGCACTTGTCATAGGCACGGCGGAGGTCTTCCGTGACACTGCCGCCCAGACCATCGTCCCTGCCATCGTAGACGGCCCTGACCTCGAACGGGCGAACGCGCGGATGCTCTCGGCAGAGCTGATCGGCAACGCGCTGATCGGTCCGGCACTCGGTGCGGTTCTCATCGCCGCCGCGGTCTGGTTGCCCCTGGCGGCGAACGCGGTCCTTTTCGCGCTTGCCTTCGGTCTGCTCCGAGGGCTGCGAGGGCGTTTCACGCCCCTGCCTCGCGCGGGGCGGTACTGGTGGGCCGAATTGGGAGAAGGGATCACTTTTCTGAGGGGTCAGCCTTTCCTTCAAATTTTGGCGTTGGTGACGGCCGTTTGGAATCTCTTCCATCAGATGGTCGTGATCGCGCTGATCTTACATGTGCAGGAAAACCTCGGCCTTGGCCCCCGCGCCTACGGGCTGATCCTAGCAGCCGGAGCCGTCGGCGGTGTGCTCGGCGGCCTCGTCGCCGAACGGCTGGTGCACTGGATGGGGGCGGGGCGTGCGGCGCAATTGTCATCTCTAAGTTCCGCCATTGGCTTCGCGCTAATCGCCATGGCACCGAACGGTGTCCTGCTCGCTCTCGTCCTCCTTTTCTTCGAGTTCACCTCGATCTTCTGGAACGTCGTCTCGCTCTCCTACCGGCAACGGGTTGTACCAGACGCGATCCTCGGTCGGGTCAACGGGGTCTATCGCTTGCTCTCATGGGGTGCGATGACGGTCGGGCTCGCGCTTTCGGGCGTGCTGGTCCGGGCCGCCGAGGGCGTAATGCCGCGCGAATTTGCACTGGTCACACCATTCGCGCTCGCCGCGATAGCGGTGCTGTTCCTGACGATCGCTGTTTGGTGGACTCTCCGTCGGGGCTTCGATGCGCGTATCGGCGTTGCGGGAACGTAGCAGCAGGCCTGTTTCGCCCGCACCGTATCAAACCCATAGGCTGGTGCAGCGAGCGGACCATGAACCAAACGGTCTACATGGCAGCAAATTCCGCGTTGATAATGTTGTCCCCGATTTCGGCGAAAGAACGCTTCGGCCCTTTTTCGGATTTCTGCGATGCCGCGAATAGCCGCTGTTTTGTGACAAACCATATTGACGCTGTAGATCAACCTTATATCAATTTTGAGCGACAATTTTTTGACGCTTCGTTCTCAGGGCGGGGTGGAATTCCCCACCGGCGGTAAGAAACTAAGGTTTTGAGCCCGCGAGCGCCTCCAAAATAGTTTGGAGGGTCAAGCAGATCAGGTGAAACTCCTGAGCCGACGGTCATAGTCCGGATGGAAGAGAACGTGCAAATGCTCGGCCGCTGGCCGAGCATGACGCATGTGATCGCCTTGGGTGACGTGTCACTAGGAAAGGAGATCACTATGACACACACCCGATATGCCTTCATCAAAGCAGGCTGGCACGCGGAAATTGTGGATCGGGCACTTGAAGGCTTCACTCAGAAGATACCCATGGAAAACGTCGATGTCTTCACCGTGCCGGGCGCATTTGAAATGCCTTTGCTTGCGCGCGAACTGGCTTCGTCAGGCCGGTACAACGCCGTCGTCGCAGCCGCGTTTGTTGTGGACGGCGGAATATACCGCCACGACTTCGTCGCTCAGGCTGTAGTGAATGGCTTAATGCAAGCAGGTCTCGAAAGCGGCGTTCCAGTCCTTTCCGTCTCGCTGACACCTCATCAATACCAGGATACGGAGCACCATAACGAGATATATCGAAATCACTTTTTGAAGAAGGGCCTAGAAGCAGCGAAAGCGGCTAACGAACTAATGCGTGCGAAAGAGGTAATCGCCGCCTGAAGTTGGTTGGCGGCATCGGTGTCGCCAACCCATCAATCGCAAGCTCGCTAACAAAAGCCGACTTTGGGGAAGCCGCCGCGAAATGGCGCTTCGTCCGCTCCCCGCATACCGTGACGTGGTGCCACCTTAAGAACCATCATGATGTTTGATCCAGGTGTGCACGTCATTGCGATGCAGAACGCGATTGAAGGCAAAAGGGTTACGGTCCCGCTCAGTTTTTCCCGGGGTCCACTCTGCTACCAGCAAATTGCGACAGTCCCGGTGCTCCGGCATAGGCCCAGATCCCTACCGCAACGCAGGTCACACCGATGGTCGTCAGCCAGGAGAGCGGTTCGCCTAGCAGCACGTAACCTCCAAGAGCTGTCAGGGCGGGAACGACCGCGCCGCTCACGGCTGCGACACTCGCACCGAGATGGCGAATGGCCGCGCCATAAGCAGCGAGCCCGATGAGACCCGCGAGGATGCCTTGAGCCGCGACCTGCAAAGCAATGTCCGGAAACGGCGCGTTCAGCAGAGCCGCGCCTGGTGACATAATCCATATCGGCAGAATCGGTATGGACGACCAGAAACAGATCAAGGCGGCCCCGTGCCATGGGTCCAACCCACTCTTGCGATAGGCAACCGTGTAGATCGCCCAAAACACCCCGGCAGAGATGAACAGTGTATCGCCGAGAAGGCCGTTCGATCCGCCTGAGGTTCCGAACAGCGTCGTTCCAACCACACACACGACGCCTAGGACGATAATGCCAAGGCCGACAACACGTCCCCGTCCGAAGCGTTCTCCGAGGAACACCGCGCTCAGGAGCGCGACGAAGATCGGCATCGACCCGGGCAGAAGCGCGCCCATGTGGCTTGCCGGTGCGAACTTCGCCCCGGCCATGGCCAAAAGACCGAAGGGAAGACCGCCGCCCATGACGATCAGTGCCAGTATCGATAAGGACCGGTCCTTGGCCCAAAAACCCTGCCGCACAAGAATTGGAAACAGCGCAAATGTGGGGATCATGTAGCGCAGAAGCGCGAGGTCGATTGGTGTCAGGGTCGTCGTGACACCGAACCGTGTAGCGAGTTGCCAGCCCGCGCCGACCGTCACTGTAATAAGCCAGGCGAGAATCCCCGCCCGCAGGTCGGGGCGAGCATCAGGCTGCACGGTCACCCCCTGTGATACTCTCAAGTGGTACTTTCGCACCGTCCAGCCACACGTTCAAAGCCCCCAGCCGGTCGCGTCCGTGCGGTTCAGTCCAGTCAATGTCCGGCAATTCCGGCACGATCCCGTGCGGATTGTTGTGAGTGTCGTTCAGGAAGTAGCCAGTGAGATTGGCGTCAAAATCGAAGGTCGCGGCAATGCCGGGCCAAGAATAGACATCACGCGCATAGGCCCAGAGGGCCGGATATTCGACCAACCGCCGCCGCGTACATCGAAACAGCGGTAAGTAGACCGCGTCGAACCTGACGAGTGTTGCGAAAAGGAAGAGATCGGCCTCGGTGACCTCTGTGCCGAAGAGGCATCGACGCTCGGTCAGGTGCGACTCTAGCCAATCGAGCGTCGCGAACACGTCGCGGGTTGCCTTCATGTAGGCACACTGTGCAGTGGCGAACCCGGCGCGATAGACGGCGTTAGCAAGCCCTTCGTAGATCCGCGTGTTCATGGCATCGACCTCGCCAGCCAGCAGGTCAGGCGCAAGTCGCCAACTGTTCCCGATCTGATCGAGCCCCCGCGCTATGCCCGCCGATGAATTTGAGAGAATTGTACTCGTGCCTTTGTCCCAAAGCACCGGCACCGTCGCACGTCCCGTATAGCTGGGATCGGTTGCGGTGTAGAGCTGGTGGACATTTCGTATGGCGCCCGCGCCCGGATCGATTTCCTGAGACCCAGTCAGCGCGTAGCCTTCAACTCGCGGGCCACCGGCCAGAGCGATAGAGATGTTTTCGATGCCCTTGAGCGCCCGGACGAGTGTCGTGCGGTGTGACCAGGGGCAACTCTGGGAGGCGACAAGAACGATATTGGTGTTGTCTTGCGGACGTGCGGCGATCTCGCGGGCCGATAGGGCCGGCAGCGCGGACGGCTCACGTTTGAACGCGCCGTCCTGCATGTAGCGGTCGGTGTCATTGCACCAGATTCCGTCGATAAGCATTCCCATAGGCCGTCCTTTCCTGATCTCAGCGTATCGGGAACCGCCCGTTCAGTCTGTTCACAAACACACAGGTTTCGGTCTATCAGAGTCACCATGCGTGATTTGCCTCTGACCCTGTTGCGTGCGTTGGCGGCCGTTTATGAAACTGGCGGAGTAAGACCTGCTGGGCGTCTTCTTGGGGTTCAACACTCTGCAGTCAGCCGCGCGTTGCGTGATCTGGAGGCGTGGCTCGAGGTGCCGCTATTCGAAAGCCGTGACGGGCAGAGGGCACTCGTCTTCTCCGCGGAAGGTGCCATCCTTGGAAAGGCTGTACTGGACGCAATGAAAGACCTCGAAGGCTCCGTCCTCGCAACGCGCGAAGGTTCGAGTGCGAATTCTGTCACTATTTCGACAACACCCTCGTTCGCGATGCGATGGCTTCTGCCGCGACTTCCAAGCTTGATCGAGGCACACCCGAAAATTGAAGTGTCAATCATAGTCGACCAGGCGCGCAAGAGCCCTATGGCAACGGGAGCCGACCTGAACGTCCGGATGGGCGCCCAACCTTCGCAGGACCTTGACCCCATTCCCTTGATGGATGAGCGGGTCTTCCCGGTCATGGCCCCAGGTCTCTGGAAGAAACGCGGCCGGCCATCAAAAACTTACGAGCTGCTGAATTTGCCACTGCTGCACGACCGAGACCCTTCGACATCCTGGGGCACGTGGCGAAAGCGAGTCGGCCCGGAGCGACTGGAGGTTCGAAAAGGTCCTCGGCTGACATCCTCTGATCTGATCTTGCGCGCGGCAGAACAGGGCCATGGCGTGGCTCTTGCTCGGGGACGCTTGGCCGAAGAAAGCGTTGCGAGTGGCTCGCTTCTCCGCCCGTTCGGAGATGCCGAACTCGATCTGGGCACAAACTACTGGATCATCGGAAATCCTGAAACCCGAAGCAGGCGAGTGGTGCAAAACGTAGTGGAATGGCTGCTATCAGAAGCGGAGATTGGTGATGGAAGAGTGTTCGGTACCATTTCAGATACGGTGAACATCCAAAAAGCGTAACCGGAGATTGGCCCAACGGCAGGACTGTCCGCGTTCAAGGCCTTGGACCTAAACCTCGGAACGGCAGCTTTCGGAGAGCTACCGACGAACCAGGCGCTTTGCGCGATCCAGCAACGCAAGCATTTGCGCCCCCGTCCCGGTCGAAACAGGTTCACTGCTTGGCGGCGGCGTTACGCCTTGGCTTGGATATCGCGACGGCATCTGCTGGACGCCGAGCATCGCCCGTCCACGGAGCGCGGCAGACTCGGCACCGGATGCGGCTCCGACCAGATATCGGTTCGTCCTCGGCCTCTGCGGCGGCGACGCTCGGGGCCGCGGAGATGATCGAGATGAGGGCCGCCGAGCCGAAACGCTCATCGAACCTGGTATCAACGAAGCCGGTGACACCGGAGCGGCCAAGCTCATCGCCGCCGAAGGAACTGATCTGGATGGTCTGATCGGTCGGCAGGATGCTCCGGTCCCAGGCGATCGTCAGCCGCCGCTGCGCGATCTCGGCACCGGATCGATAGCGCCCGATGAGGCGCGAGCCGCGCGGGATCAGAATGCGCGTGCCGTCGTAGCTGAAGACATCCTCGGAGGTGATCGCTCGGACCTGGCCCGCGAGTTCGCTCGTCACCGCCGTTTCCATGACAGCCTGGATCATCGTGCCATGAGTGACCGTGTTCGACGGATTGGCGATCACCTCGACCTGAGTGACCGTCGTCGGTAACGCGCCGTTCAGCACGAGGTCGGTCACGTCCCCGAAGGGAGACGTTGGATCTGTCTGATATGCACGTCATCTGCAACAATGGCGGCGCTTTGGAAGAATACAGAACGCTTACCAAGGCGAAGGGCGCTAACGATATTGCCAATACGGACGTGCTTCACATCGCGAACTTCATTCCGCCGGCGCAGTACAGCGAGCTTCAGGCGATAAATGCGGTCTTTGGCCTCAGTCAAGCTATCCGACTTTGGCATATCGATCAGATCAATCAGGCAGCCGGACGCAATCTCGGGTATCGCTACACCGGACAACGGCACCTCCTGGTTCTTCAGTCATCGATTTGGGAAATCCTCGAAGACGATCTCAAAGCACTTCTGAGACTGCCACTCGATCTTGTTGAGACATCTCAAAAGCGGCGTGACCGATACCATAGCCGCAAGCGAGCCTTGTTGGATCGATTGGCTGCTGAAGCACTCGATATTGAGCATCCACGCCCAGCCGATCCAGAGCGAGAAGTTGCCCTTTTCTCTGTGCTGGACAAACGTATCGATCTGGAATGGGAAAAACTGTTTGGACAGGAGGAGGTTTCGCATCGAGAGTTCATTTTTAAGTGAGTCTTGTTGATCGAAAAGGAGACCAACTCGGCTTCGCCTCATGGCCACCGAACGGCGGGCTAGCGCCCGCCGGCCAGTGCTATGCTATCGCATCTGAACATCATCGCCGCCCGTTGGGCGGCGAGACTTCTCTGATCCACCTTTGGAAAACCGTCCCATGATGTGACCCCATAAGGGTCTCTCTAGAGAGTGTCACAAGTTGGGACGTTTTTCTTTGAACTGCCGCCACCCCCGCGAAACATCATCATGTCGTTGAGGACCGAAAGATCTCCAAAAGTCGTTGAGCGCAATCGCTTGACGGCAAAAATGGACAAGGCGAGCCAAATTCAAAGACACTCTACATCAGTACACGACGATGATCGCTGCTCCTACAACAGCGAGCAGCGCACCCAGAACAGCCGTGCGCCGAGGTGCGCGGCGATCCCTTGCCGCTTGAATCGGGATCACGAGAACCGGTGCAAGCGATCCTAGCACGGCAGCAACTCCTGCATTCGAGGTCGCGAGAGCATAAAGGAGTGCTGAAGAGGCCAGAACGTAGCCGATAACGCCCGGAAGGATCGTTCTGAACACGAGCCATGGCGTCAGAGCGGACTGAGGCATTATTGCCGTAGAAGGCCATTGTGCGATCACAGAAACGATCATTGCAGCGCCTATGAGATGGATTGCGGAGACTGCAAATGGGCTCGTTCCACTTTCCAAGGCCGGCTTGACGGCGAGGTAAGAAAGGCCCTGGCAGGTCACGCCTAGCAAACCAATTCCGATGAAAAGCGGGTTGACGTTTGTATGCGTCGAGCCTTTACCACCTTGGCGATCCTTCGCAAGAACGGCAACCATAACGCCAAGAAGGCAAAGCGCTCCTCCAATAATATCGACCGTGCTCAGGATCTCACCCAGCCATGCGAATGCCAGGACAGCAACAATTGGCGCGCGCAGGGCAAAGATGATTTCCGAGCGGCGCGGACCGCCCATGCGCAGGCAGCTCGTAAAGCACAAGAGCCCCATGAGGAGCGTCGAGGTGGAGACGGCGTAGTTTGGCCAATCCGCCAGCGATACCGTCGACCAAAGCGATAGCACCGAGCAGAGGGTGAATAGAATCACACTACAGGCAGTCACCTGAATGCGAATGAAGGCGAACGATCCCAAGGCTTGCGCTGGACGCTCGGCGAGAACTGTGCCGATAGCCCAACCCGCCGATGCCGCCAGCGCTGCTAAAGTCGAAAAAACCAGCATGACATCGTCGCCCAATATGCTATCTAAAGCGTAGCAATAATGCGCTACCCTTTAGATAGCAAGAGTGTTATGACCGAACGCATACCCATTCCCGGCCAGCCCGTTCGTGGATCGAAAACCGGCAAACCCATTATGGCGCTCTTCGATTTACTTGGACGCAGTTGGGCCCTTGGCATTGTCTGGAGTCTTTCCAAAGGACCGCAGACGTTTCGCGCCTTGCAAGCCGATTGCGGCGGAACGTCTCCCACGGTGCTGAACCGTCGTCTCAAAGAGTTGATGGCCACCGGTTTTGTGGAGCGTGGTGAGCAAGGCTATCGGCTCAGCGCTGCTGGGGCAGAACTGTCGGACCTTCTGCGGCCCCTTGGTGCATTGGCGAACGAGTGGGCCGATACCCTTGATGTCAGAGGCCGATCATCGACAAAGGATTAGGAAGCTAGAGCCGCGCATTGGACCAGATTGTTTTCATCCTCATCGCGTTTGTCGCCTCTTTTGCATCTGCCATCTTTGGCTTTGGGTCTGCGCTTTTGGTCCTCGCGCTGGGATCGCAGGTTCTTCCGGTGAAAGAGACAATCGTTCTTGCGACGGTCCTGTTCACAGCGTCGACCATCACGAAGTCGGTTTTGTTCGGACATCACATCGATTGGAAAATGGTCGGCATCATGAGCGTTGCGAGCCTGCCGTTTGCCTATCTTGGCGCGCGGGTGATGGCCGTGGCTCCCGCCGAGTTTCTCAAACCCGCGCTTGGATCGATGATCTTGGTCTATCTCGGGCTTTCCTTAGCCAAGCGCCTGCCGCCGATTCAGATCGGATTGCCCGGGCTTTTCATCGGGTCTGGTCTTTACGGGTTCGTTTCCGGGTTTTTGGGGAGCGGCAATGTCGTGAAGGTTGTTTTGTTTCGGGAAATGAAGATCTCAAAGGAAGCGTTCGTTGGGGCCATGGCGGCGACGGCGGTTCTTTCCAACATCGTGAAGCTGACCACCTATGCCCAAACCGGTCTATTGACCTCTGCTATGGCCCCGACCGCGTTGGCCCTTGTGGGTGTTGCGGTCGTCGTCGCGCTGGCAGGTCGGTTTGTTCTGCAAAAAATGAACGCGCAGACTTTTCAGACCGGCATTCAGGTCCTTCTAGGCGTCGCCTCGATCGCGCTTTTTGTTTAGGCCGCCGTTTGCATCGAGATTTCATCCTGGCGAAACGCTCCGACGCAAACAGACGGGAAGATCGTGTTCGCCGTCGGGGACGTGCATGGCTGCGCTGATCAATTGGCGGAGCTATTGGCGGAGATTGCGCGGCAGGCGGCATCCTCTGAGACCCCTGAATTGGTTTTCCTTGGCGATCTCATCAATCGCGGACCCGACAGCCTTAGTGCGTTGGTGGAATGGGCCGATGCGAAACACGATCTGGTGCACGGCGCCGAGCACCGCCTGTTTGGAAACCACGAGCAGTTGATGATGATAGTCGCTCATCGGCTGAGTGGGTGGGAACGGGCAGAAGCCAAGTTTCTGGAGATCGGTGGCGAGGCGATTATTGCCGAGCTTGGGCTTGGTTCGGCGGCGGAGTTATCTGTCGAGACGCTGCGAGGACATGTGTGTATCGGCGACCTAGTCTTCGTTCATGCTGGCGTTGATCCGGCGATCGGCATCTCGAACAGCTTGAAGCGCGATTGGACGACTTTTGATGAGCGGCACTGGGCGTGGATCAAGGATTCCTTCCTTCAGCACAAGGGCGGATTTGGCGGGCGCATCATTGTTCATGGGCATACGCCGCCTTGGTCACATCGCGGGTCGAGCGGATATCCCGACCCCCATACGATCCAACACGATCGCCTCTGCCTTGATGGTGGTACTTCAAAGTCCGGGGTCGTCATGGGGGCACAGATCGAAAAGGGCCGCTATCGGCGGATTGTATGCCAGCTCTAGAGCCGTTGTTTAAGTTCGTTTGGCCATCAAGTTGGCGCATGGCCCCTATCACGGATCTGAATTTCCCGAACCGGACTTGGTGTGGGACCTTTGCGACCAAGGGTTTGCGCGCGCAGGTCTCAAGCAATCCGGAGCGGGACCGTCATTTACTACCCGAGGAGTTCACAGACATGCATGATCTCATTGTCCTAACTTCTATCCTCGCGGCCATCTTGTTTGGCGCGATGAGCGCCGGTCCAAGCTTTGTGATGGTCTCTCGACTTGCCTTGGCGGGCACACCACGGGACGGGATCAGCGCAGCCGTGGGAATGGGATTGGGCGGGGCATTGTTTGCCTCTTTGGCCCTCTTTGAATTGATTTCGCTTTTGCTGCAGGTGCCCTGGCTTTACCTCGCGCTCAAGGTCGCAGGCGGGGCTTACCTGCTATATCTCGGGTTCTCGATTTGGCGCGGGGCATCGCGGCCGCTGGATGAGTCACATTCCGGGTTCTCCGAACCGGTGCAACCCCAAGGGCGCGCCTTACGGCTGGCCTTTGCGACACAGGTTGCGAACCCTAAAACGGCGGTTGTGTACGCCAGTATCTTCGCGTCGTTTCTGCCGGAGAACCCGAGTTGGCTGCTCCTTCTGGTGATCCCGCCCGCAGTGTTTCTGGTCGAGATGGGTTGGTATGGAACAGTGGCGCGGGTTTTGTCGGCGCCGCACCCCAAAGACATCTACCTAAAAGGCAAGTGGGCCATCGACCGCATCGCGGGAGGTGTCATGGGGGCCCTTGGACTGCGATTGGTTTTCACCGCAATCAGAGACGATCTTCAATAAAAGGCGGCGCGTATGGCGAAACAGTTCCCCAGCCTTGATAGCGATCTCATAGCCTTTATCCGGCGCCAGCAAATCTTCTTCGTAGGCAGCGCGACCGGTGAAAGCCGCGTCAACATATCCCCGCGAGAAATCGGGGCGCTGCGCATTCTTGATGACGCCACGGTCGCCTATCTGGACCGCACCGGAAGCGGCAACGAAACCGCAGCGCATATGCTCGCCGATGGGCGCCTGACGATCATGCTGTGCGCCTTTGACGGACCGCCGCGGATCCTGCGCCTTTATGGGCGCGGGCGGTCGATCGGATGGGACACGCGCGAGTTTGCCGATCTTATTGATGCTGAGTTTGAAGGAACTGCGCCCCTTGGGACGCGCCAGATCGTTTGTCTTCACATAGACTTGGTTCAAACGTCCTGCGGCTACGGGGTTCCGCTTTTTGACTACAAGGCGGATCGCGAAGCGATTGACAACTGGCACATTGCGAAGGGCCCCGAGGGGATTAAGCAGTACTGGGACGACCAAAACCGCACGAGCATTGATGATTTGCCGACAGGGTTGACGGTCCCGGGGGACTAGTCGCGTCAACAGATGATAATCAGCCTTTTGATCTCCAGGTGCCTCAGTTCAGCCATGTTTTCTTGGTGAAATCGCATTGAATTCTTTTGAGGCGTTATCATGAAACTTGGAAAATCGAACGCTTTGGTTTGTGGCGTTTTTGCTCTTGGCCTCTCAGCGGCCAACGCGTCCTCAATCGCCATTGAGCAGACGTTGGAGGCTTTGGCTGCCGGTGATCCCATAGTCGGGCGGCAGGTGTCTCAGATGCTGTCGCGTATTGAGTCAGGACAGGCCGAGCAGGTCATCCAATCCACAATGCAGGAGTTCTTTCGCGTCGCGCCAGATGGGCGCTTGACGCAAGGCGTGCTCGATCTTGCCCAGCAAAGGGAAACCGCCCGCGTTCGTGCAGCGCTTTTGGGCCAGTACTTGGCCTATGATCTGGACGGTGACGGGGCGGTTGATGCGTCAGAGATGGACGGGTTCTTCGGGGATGCGGCGGCGCGGCTGGCGACCTTGCGTGGTGTTGCGGATGGCGACGGCGACGGGGTGATTTCTGCCCAAGAGTTGCGAAACGAGGCAAACGCGCAAGCCGAACGCCAGCGTGGCCAGCGAACTATTCGCCACCTGATGGCTTTTGATCTGGATGAGGACGGCGTCGTCCTCGTGGATGAGGTTTTGCAGGGTTTTCGCGTTTTGCGAGGCGAGGATCACGCCGTGGTCCTCAATGACGGCCCAAGGATCATTGCCGATGGCCCGCTTGCCCGCGCAACGGATGAAGCCGCACCAGTTGAGCGTGCGCAGATCAATCCGGACGGCTTGCCCGTCGAGCTGCACATGGTTGGGATTTACGAACCCCGAACGTCTCGTGCATCGGACGGACGCACGATACGCGAGGAGGTCGTCGTCAAGGTCGATCGCCCGGGAGTGTCCGTTGTTTTGGTTCTAGGCTCCTACGAAGCGACGCGATGGGCGATCGAGACTACCGACGGCACGCGCGTGGATCGGATTGTCGCCCATGATCGCAACCGTGCCCGGGGCGAGGTTCTATTGAACGGCGAAGATGCGGCGGTGACCTATCGTGATCTGCCGATTGCCTATCGGCAAGAGGGCAATCGGTTCCAACCGTTTCACAAGGTCGCGCGACAGGTCGCGGGCCAACCAAACGCGTCGAGCTTTGTCGGTGCCTATCGCGCACCCTTGGATGGATTTGTGATTGACGAGGCGCCCGGTGTTCCGACGGCGGCTGAGATTGAAGCGGCTTTGGCCGCCGAAGCGCTGCCAGCGTCCGAACTTTCTAAAACGCTGCGCCGTGCTTTTGAAGGCAGGGTCGCCGCGCCGGGTGCGGCATGGCAGCTGCGCGACGAAGGCTTTGTCGGAGTTGATGCCGACGGAAAGAGCATGGTCTATCCGTTGGACCTCGACGCCCCGGAGGTCAGTTGGCCCACGGGTGCGGCCTATGATCCGGAAGGCGGGCGCATCTGGGGGGTGACCCTTGGCGGCGTTGGCTATCTTTATGAATACGACATTGCAGACAATCAATGGACGGCGCGATCAATGGACAATGTCGATGCGGGCGGTCTGATCTTTGATCCTTTGACGGGCAACCTGATCGCCACTCCCGGGCCGCATGGCCGTTCGGGCTATTTGATCATGGACACGAATGCCGAGGTTTTGGCGCAACTGGAGTTCGATCCGGCAGACTATCCCGGATTGATTGGTACCTATGACCCCGGCAATGGTCCGACCCCGCGCATGGTCCCGGTGATGATCGAAGGCGCCCAGCTTCTGGTGCGCGCCGACGCGGATCGGCGGCTTGAGCAGAACACCCGGTCGCGGTGGTTCTACCTTGTCGATCTTCAATCGGGCGATGCTCGTCTGGTGCGGTGACCGGGTCGTGGGAGGTGAGGCGGATTTGTCTGTCTCAGGTTAGATGTCATTCGCGCGTTGCCAGATACGCCCCGGCAACGACGAGCCCGCCGCCAACAACAGTTAGTAAGACTATGGGTTCGCCCCAGAACACGAAGCCGATGAAGGCCGCAAAGACCAGCGACATGTAGATCCATGTGTTCACCTTATCGCCGGGTGCGATTGCAAAGGCCTTGGCGTAGAAGAACTGACCGACAAGCGTGAAGACGGCGATCAAAAAGACCTGGGCGAGCTGGGGGAGCGTCGGCCCTCGCCAGACCCATGGCAGAGATAGGGCAGACAGCAAAAGCGCGAAGAGCGTGAAATAGAACATCTGGCGATCGGGTGGGTCTGTTGTGCCCAAGGACCAGATCACGAGCGCTGCAGCGGCCCCGCCCAAGGCAGCGAGGAGAGCGGCAAGCTCACCAATTGAGATGCCGACGCGGTCTGGGCGCACGATCAGGATCACGCCGACAAAGCTCACCGCGACGCCGAGCCAGACGTACCGATCCGACAGTCGGCGGAAGACGACAAGCGCGAGGATCGGGACGAGCAGAGGTCCCATGGATTGCAGGATGACCGCGTTGGCAAAGGGAATGCGGGTGACGGCGAAGAAGTAGGTCACGATTGCGCCGTAGGTGAAGACCGAGCGTAAGGCGTGCAGTCCCAAGCGACTCGTTGCGAGACCGCCCGCGGGCGGGCGGAACCGGACCCAAACGCACATCAGCAGAAACATCCAGACATTCGTCCAAAACACGAGGATCAGCACGTTCAGGTCGCTTGCCGCGCTTCGCGCAACGGCCGGGGCGGCGGCAAAGAGGAAAGCTGCAACCACAACATATGCGGCGCCCTCTCGTATCCGTTTTCTCTCGCCTGCCATTGCCGCACACCCGTTGGACATCGCTCGATCGGGTGGGTGATAAGGGACCACTCCTGTCATCTGTGTGGCAGGAGTGTTTTTCTATGCTGCACCAAAGGAAAAGGTTGAGCATGTCCAGATCGGCGCGGTTCTTCGAGGTCATCCAATTGCTGCGTGCGGCGAAGAAACCGCTTCGTGCGCAGGACATTTCTGATGCGTTGGAAGTGTCCATTCGTACCGTTTACCGCGACATCGCGGCCCTGCAGGCAATGCAGACCCCGATCATGGGGGAACCGGGCGTCGGCTATGTTATGCGCAAGGGCTACGACCTGCCGCCGATCAATTTCGACGTGCAAGAGGCCGAGGCGATCTCGGTCGGGCTTGGCCTGATCGCGCGTACGGGCGACGCGGGGCTTTGGAGAGCCGCCAAGCGCGCGGCGCGCAAGCTTGAGGAAACGGCGCCGGGAACGCGGCGATTGGTGACATCGTCCTGGGTCATGGGGACGGTGCCAAAGGTTGATCTAGGAGACATGCGCAAGGCCATCCGGGAGGAGACAAAGCTACGGATCACGTACCGCGATGTCGAAGGTCAAGAAACGCGTCGCGTGATCTGGCCACTGGTCCTGATCTACTATCTGGATGCAGCGATGGTCGTGGCGTGGTGCGAGCTGCGTCAGGATATCCGCCACTTCCGGCTGGATCGTGTGGTGCGCTATACCCTGCTGCCTGCGGATTTTCGCGGAGAAGGCGATGCATTGGTCATCCAATGGGAATCGGAGCAGAAGCAGAAAACGGTACCTGTGCTGGATCTGTAACGGCGGGATCGGTCAAACGCGCTTCGATTGTCGTTCAGCGCTTCCCCTAGGCGCTTGGCATACGCCCCGGCGCCCACTCCATGACGGCGTTTTGGGCGTGCAGCAAATAGGCTTTGGCCTGCAGAAGGCCGGGCACCGCGCTCAAAAGCGTGAAAAGCCCGAGTGCGGTGATCAGCGCCGCTGTGCCAAGGCCGAGTTGCAGACCAAGGTAGAAGCGAATGCCGCCGCTCCAGCCATCAATACGACCAACTGCAAGAAGGGCGGCAATCGCCGGCCCCGGAGAGCCAAGGAGCGCCGTTGCTGCAACAAGGAAATAGAAGAGTTGCTGCCAGTCCATTGGAGTATTCCCGGAGCCGCCTAGCGCGATGTCAAAAGAAGATGCGGGCGGCGTAGACGCCTGTGAGCGTCAGTCCGAAGGCGGTGACGGCAAAGCGCAGGATGCTTTGGTTGATGCGCTTGGCGTAGCGCCCGCCGAGATAGCCGCCCGCCGCGCTGCCGATCATCATCATGACCGCCTCGGGCCAGGCGATGAGACCGGTGAGGCCGAAGAGGGTGATGCTGAGCACCATGAAACTGGTCGCGGTGATGTTCTTGATCGCGTTCGCCATATGGAAATCGCTGAAGCCCAGGAGTTGCCCCAGCGCGAGCAGGATGACCCCCACGCCTGCCCCGAAATACCCACCATAGATCGAAACGAGGAACAGCGCGGTATAGACGACCAATGTGCTCTTTCGCTCCCCTGCGATGGCCAGAAGGACACTGCGCAGGCGATCCCCGAAGACGAAAAGGAGCGTGGCGGCGAGCAACAGGAGCGGGATCATGACTTCGAACAGGGCGGGGTCCGAGACCACCAGAAGATACGACCCGATCAGCGCCCCGGCGCTCGAGTAGAGAAGGATCGGGATCAGCTGGCGACCCACCTTGCGCAACTCGGGCAAATAGGGCGGCAAGGCAAAAAGGTTTGCCGGTGATAGGGCGAGGAAATTCGTGGCGTTGGCGACAACGGGTGGCAATCCGGCCGCCATCAGGACGGGAAAGGAGAAGAGCGTTGCCCCTCCGGCGACGGCGTTCCAGGCCCCCGCCACGATGCCGACCCCTATGAGAAGGGCAATGTCGAGAAGCTCCATGCCATGTGTCCCGTCGTGTCTTGCTGGCCGGACGGTAGGGGGCTAGTGTCATTGAAGAAAACGAAAGCATGTGAACGAAGCATTCGGAAAAAACGAACGCATGGCCCATCCCGAACAGCTCCGCTCGTTTCTGACCATTGCCGAAATGGGGAACCTGACGCTCGCATCCGGGCGCCTGAATCGCACGCAATCGGCGGTCAGCGCGCAGATCAAGAACCTTGAACAGGATCTGGGTGTCCAGCTGTTCTCTCGAGTTGCGAAGGGCATGGTGCTGAGCCGGCAGGGCGAGCAATTCCTGCCCCATGCCAAGGCGGCGCTATCGTCGATGGATGCGCTGAAAACGTTGTTCAAGGACCCTTTGAGCGGTGTGGTACGCGTCGGTATTCCCGATGATTTCGAGGATGGGCGGCTTGAGCGAGTGCTTGTCGATTTCGCGCAAGAGCACCCGGATGTTGAGGTCAATGTGTCGTCCGGGTGCTCGCAAGGCTTTGCCGAGGCTATTGAGCGCAACGAACTCGATATTGCCGTGGCTTCCGGGCCCACTTTTCTGGACGGCGTCCGGCTTTATGAGGAAAACCTCGTCTGGGCGCGGGCAAAGGAGGCCGCGAGCGATCCCGAAGGGCCGGTCCCCTTGGCCGTCGTCGATCACGGCTGCTGGTTTGCGCGGGTGCCCAAGGGCGCGCTGATGAAAGCGGGCAAGCCCTACCGCGTGGCCTTCTCAAGCGGCAGTTTCGCCAGCATTTGTGCGTCGGTCGAAGCAGGGCTGGCCGTTTCGATGCTGCCCGAGCGGGTTCTGACCGAAGGCATGGCGGTGCTGGGGGAGAGCGACGGGTTTCCCAAGCTCCCCAAACTGCGCCGCACTATCCTGCACAATGATTTGAGCCCTGCCATGGTGCTGGATGCGATGAGCACGTCGATGCTTGGCTTGGCGCAAGCTTTGCGTTGAAGTCAAAAATTAACATCTTCCCCCTTCTGAAGCGGGGGGATTTTTGAGGAGCAACGTGGAGTTACTACCATCGCCAGTTCTCGCTTCACCCGATCGGCCACCCGGTTCGTCCACGAGCATCGACGCCGTGTTCCGACGCAGGATCACCTTGGCCGCATTCGTGTCGGCGTTCTCGAAGTGGCCGCAGTTGGTGCAGACGAAGATCGCTTGGCTCTTGCGGCTTCGACTGTCCACGGCGCCGCAGGCCGAGCACGTGCGGGAGGTGTTGTGGGCGGGCACGCGCACAAGCGCCCCGCCGCGTTCATCTAACTTGTAGTTTAACAGGGTCTCGAAGAGATGCCACCCCTGAGAAAGGATCGCTCTGTTCAGCCCGGCTTTTTGCCGGACGCCGCGGCCGGGCTCGGCGACGGTTCCTCGGGCACTTGCGGTCATGCCCTTCGTGTTAAGGTCTTCGAGCACAACGGTGCCAAAGCGGCTGGCCAGATCAAGGCTGAGCCGGTGGTGCCAGTCCTTGCGGATCCGCGCACGGCGCGCGCTCAGCGCCGCAACGCGACGTCGCGCCTTGGCATAGCGCTTGCTGCCGCGCTTGCGCCGCGAGAGGACACGCTGCGCCCGGCGCTGATGGCCCTCGATGCGGTGGAGACTGGCGGGCACCGACAGAAGCTCTCCGGTGCTCAGCGCAAGGGTCTGGGCGACCCCCCGATCAATGCCGACGCTGCCCGCAAGGGCAGCTGGTCGGTCATGCGCGATCTCAAGGGTGAAGCTGATATGCCAGCCATTAGCCGCCCGGCTGATCGTGGCATTTTTGATCGTGCCCGTGAGCGGCCTTGTGTCCCGATAGCGGACCCAACCGATCTTGGGCAGACGCACTTCGGACCAACGCCCACTGAGCTGACGCGTCTCGAGCTCGCGGCCCTGGAAGCGGAAGCTGTCGTTGCGGCCTTTCCGGCGGGGCGACGGGTATTTCGCGACCCCGTTGAACCAGGACTGGTAGGCGCGGTCGAGATCGCGGAGCGCTTGCTGCTGACAGGTTTGACTGACGACCGCGATCCAGTCGTACTCGGCACGCAGGGCGGTAAGCTCACGGGCCTGGCTCGGGTAGCTGATCGGGCGACCGTTGCTACGCTTGTAGGCCCGCCAGTGATCGCGACGTTGCTCCAGGGCGAGGTTGTAGATCAAGCGGCAGACACCCGCGAACTGTCCGAAGAGCCGGTCCTGACCGGAAGTGGGACGCAGTCGGTAGCGATAGCCGCGCTGGATCATTCCGAAATGCTAACCCACCGGCCTCCCGGTCACAACTCAGAGGACGCGCTTCATCCCCGACCTGAAGGACCGGGTCTCCGCGCGGGGGACCGGTGACGGGCAAGCTCGATGGGCGGCGGGCGACCACCAACAAGGAGGACTTCCGCGCGACCGTTCCGCTTGGCCCGAACGTGCATTGGGTGGAAAAGGCGCGCTGGATTCAGGATGGCAAATTTTTCACATCCTCAGGCGTGTCCGCGGGCATGGATATGAGCCTTGCCGCAGCCGCGTCGCTTTTTGGCGAGACGGCGGCGGAAGAGATGGCGGATGGGTGTGAATACGAATGGCACAAGGATCCCGACTGGGATCCTTGTGCGGTCAAAGCTGGGTTGGTTGCCGAGTGAACGAGAGTGCGGGATTGATGAGCGAAGGCGATGTAAGGGGGCTTTCGGTCCTTCTGGCGGAGCTTTTGGGCGTCGTTTCGCAACAGTTCTTTCACATGATCACGCTGCAAAGGCTGGGTCATGCCGCTGCGTACCGGCGGATTCGCGAGGTTGATGACGTTGACTTCAAAACCGCAATGAAGATCGTCGACGCGTTGTTGCCCGAGCCGGGCTTTTTCGCGTTGGCAGCCCATAGCATTCGCCCGGAAGGCCAAGTTGCGGACATCCTTGGCGCCGAGCTGGCGGCCGAGAACCGATTCGCGTGCATGCTGGAGTCGATGATCGTCGCGGGCCCTGTCGCGCGGGAGCTTGTCGATTTGGTCAAGGCGCCGCGGGCCAGCTATCGCAAATGGCTGGAAGCGGAGCTGGAGAGCGTCCGCGAGGTGGCAAAGCCCGCCCCGGAGCGGCCAGAGGTGACCGCGCTTTTCACCCATCTTCTTCAACTGATGGAGCAAACGCTGATCAATGCAATGGCCTGGCATCGGTCTGGTCATGTGGCAGAGGCCAATACGACGTGGCAGATCAGCGGGGCCAGCATGGTCTATCTGCGCGAACTTGCGCCCTTTGTGCCAAGGGTTCCGTCGCACCAACTGGTCGTGCCCATATTGGAGATCCTGTCAGAGCGGCAGCGGTTCTTTGCGGAC
Organism: Pseudomonadota bacterium; assembly: GCA_039193455.1. Classification (GTDB taxonomy): domain Bacteria; phylum Pseudomonadota; class Alphaproteobacteria; order Rhodobacterales; family Rhodobacteraceae; genus JBCBGF01. The sequence goes on along the minus strand of JBCCWO010000031.1, from coordinate 8,302 downwards.
ATCGGCATGGTGCGCGATGTGATGCAGGCGGTACAGGCTTCGGCAGCAGATGGGCGTGATCCCGCGTTCTGCGCGCTCTGCGCCCGGATCGCCGAAGACTGCGCTCTGTTGCTCGAAACCAAATTTGGTGAACCTATCCGCGCCACACTTGGCTACAGTCCCGTTTTCGTTGATTTCGACCGCGCGGTCAGGCGCATGAACAGCTCGGCGCGGCAGCCTCATGTGTTGTGATCTGGGTGCTGGTAGGACACCACGGAGTCGTTCCAATCCTCATCAGCCGACTGCAACTCGGCCGATTTCTCAGGCAACGCAGCGAGGTGGCGAAAGCACGAGCGCTGATAGCGCGCGTTGACCTGCACTTCGGGCTGGGCAAGCTCGGGGTTGTCCAAAGTGCCAATCGCGATCTCGATCCAACCGTCGTATTCGTAGGTCAACGGTGTGCCGCACTGGTTGCAGAACCCGCGCCAATTCTTTTCCGAGCTTTGGAAGATGGACCGCTCGCCCCGCGTCCAGGTGATGTCATAAGCTTCGACCAAAGGCGCAAAGAGACCGCCGAACGCCTTCTGGCACATCCGGCAGTGACAGATCGAAGCTTTGCCCAATCGCCCGATCGCATATCGAACGGCGCCGCATTGGCAACCGCCGGTTGCCGGAGGAGTTTCTGTCGTCATGGTCGTTCTCTTCGATAGAGCCGGGTGAGCGATCTGTTCGCTTCTTGGTTGGCCGAGATTAGGATTGCTGGAGGCTGCGGATTTGGCAACATCATTCAAGACCGTACGGCCGCGATCTCTAGTCTCGGGGTCGTGTCACATCATTTCGAGGGGCGCGCGGATGACTTTTGAAACCTGGCTGGCTTTTGTTCTGGCCAGCGCTTTGGTGGTCCTGATCCCGGGGCCGAACATCGTTCTTACCGTGAGTTACGCGGTGCGCCATGGCCTTCGATCAGGTGTTGCGACTGTTCCGGGCGTCGCGCTCGGGGCCTTTGTCGCGATGTCGCTGTCGCTGGCCGGAGCGGGGGCTGTGATGGCGGCGTCGCTGTTCTGGTTCAGTGTCCTGAAGCTCCTTGGCGCGATGTATCTTTTGTGGCTGGCTTACTCGCTTTGGAATGCACCGGTGGAGCAGATCGAGGTGGATGAAACGCAAGGCGCGGCGTCGCTGAGCGCGCTGTTTTGGCAATCGTTTCTGGTCAGCATGCTGAACCCGAAAGGACCGGCCTTTTACATCGCCTTTGTCCCGCAATTCGTCGCAGCAGACGGCCCGGTCTTTGGGCAGTTCGCGCTTCTTGTTGCAACCTTCCTTGGCGTCGCAGCGCTCAACAGTCTGCTTTGGCTCATACTCGCGAGTGGTCTTCGCCGACGCCTTCAACGACCCTCGATCCGCCGGTTGCTCAATCGCATTGGGGCAGGGTGTCTGGGGGTGGCAGGCCTGTTCGCCATTGGCGCGGGGCGCGCCACATGAGCCTGCCACACTAAGCTGTCATTCAAATGAGATGTCCGTCAGGACGGCGTCAAAGAAGGGATAAATCTCTCCCCGGCTCGCGCGCGAGATGACGAAGGCATGGGGGATCATAACGCCACCGACGTCGCGATAGTCCGAGCGCAGCACGTGTTCGCCCGACCCGTGGTAGGGCGTCGAAAGGTCGCCGTCTTCTTCGGCCATCATATGCGTCATCTGGCCCGCCTCATCGAAATGCGCCACCATACTCGCGGAGAGCCCATCGGCCTCGACAATCGCGCGGGCGCTGGTGTCATCGATCGCCTCCCAGCGGACTGGGCCACCGGGGAGGAGGGCGTGCGGGTAGAGCGCGCTTTCAAGGAGCCAGCGGTGCAGCGAAATCCGGTTCAGTTCTGGCGTCTCGGCCTCATCGACAACGGTCATGAGGGAAAGGATCTTTGCCTTCATCTCCATTTCGCCATTCGCGAAAAAGTCATAGGCCCGCGCCCAGATGCCGGGGATGATGGGCGTTGAGGCCGAGAACATCAGGGCGGGTTCGTCGAGGGCGATGACCTGCTCGGCGGTGGTGAAGCTGAAACCCTCGGTCTGGGGGCGGCGAAACTGACCTTCTGCCGTGACGCGGACAACGCGGGCCGACAGTATACCGTCGGGAAAGGTGAAGGCGACATAGCGTTGGACTGGGGCGGGAAGCGTCGCCAAGGCCACCGGATCGATTTGGCGCGCGGGTCGCTCCAATGCAATGGCCGCGACCTGATCCTGAAAGGCGGCGATATCGCGTTCGGTCCTGATTGATCCAACCGCCACCGCCGCCGCCAGGCCAAACCCCAAAAGACCAACTCCAATCGCCAAAACCTTAAGCGCACGCATATCAATCTCCTTTTCTCGAAAACCGTACACCATATTACGGTACAGCCTAGACGTAATCATGTGTACGGTTTCTGTCAAGGCAGGTTTACGCTTGTTCGACGAGGAGCCGCGCGCTCAAGAGCACGAACGCGCCCGCAAAGACGCGCCGCATCCAGACGACGACGCGGGGTTTGGTCACGACATGGCGCCGCACGGCGCTGGCAAAGACACCGTAGAGGACGAAAACGGCAAAGGTCATCGCCATGAAGATCGCGCTGAGCACCAGCATCAGGCCGGTCTGGAGCCCGTCCGAGTCGGGCACGAATTGCGGCAGGAAGGCGAGGAAGAAGATCGATAGTTTCGGGTTGAGAATGTTGATCAAAAACCCGGTCCGCGCCACGCGCAAAAGCGAGCTTTGGTCAGGGTTTGCCTGCACCTCGAGCACGCCTTTGTCCTGCAGCGTGGTCCACGCAAGATAGAGCAGGTAAGCAACGCCGGCGTACTTGAAGAGCTCGAACGCCACCGCGCTGGTGTGGAGCAACGCAGCAACCCCGGCCAAGGCGGCTGCGATATGAGGCAGGATCCCCATCGTGCATCCGGCTGCCGCGGCAAGGCTGGCTCGGGCACCCCGCGCAAGGCTGATCCCGATGGTGTAGATGACGCCGGTTCCGGGGGCTAAAACGACGATAAAAGAGGTCAGGAGAAATTCAATCCACATAAGGGTCCTCGGATGTTTATGCGGGGACCGCCCCGCGCAATCGCCGGAAGGATAATTCGGAGGATCGTCCGAGGATTGAAGGATATTGCAGGCTGGGCGTCAGGCCCGGTACTTGCCCGGCGTGACACCAAACTGGCGCGCGAATGTACGCGTCATATGGCTCTGGTCGGAAAAACCGCAGGCAATCGCTGTGTCGGCCAGCGCATTGCCGTTCAGGATCATTCGGCGCGCCGTGTTCACTCGCTGTTGCGTCAGATACGCATAGGGCGTCATTCCGACTTCGGCCGTGAAACATCGCAAGGCCTGAAACCGACTCATCCCGGCGGCCTTGGCCATGGTGTCGAGAGACAAGGCTTCGGACCATTGGTCATGAATGGCCGCAAGCATCCGTTCGACCCCTGTCGAGCGCTCTCGCGCGTGCCCCGGTGCCACGTGCGCGCCCTTCATGGCGCTTAGCGCGAGAAAGAGCGCCTCATGGATCCGGTCGATCTCAGGCGCGCGCGCCATGGTCGCCTTGAGCGCCTTGCTGACTGTTCGCGCGATGGCAGGGTGGCGCACCACAGGAGCGGTGAACTCGTCTCGCGCGCTGTCACGATCGGAAAAGCGCGCCACCGCTGTGGGCGTGAGGTAAACCATGTGCCATGTTCGGACCTTGCCGCCCAAGGCTAGGCCATCGTGGATTTCGCCAGGATTGACCGTAATGACATCGCCCGCGCCCGCCTCGACAAGGCCGCGCCCGCTCCAGCTTTCCTGGCCGCCCCGTTCGATGTAGCCGATCCCGAACGTGTCGTGTGTGTGGCGGGGGAAGCTGCGATCAGAAGTGATCGAGACCGCTTCGAGGCCCTCAAGGATCGGGGTATGTCGGATCGCCTTGTGCATCGACTAGTTTTCCGGTCGCCCCGACAGGGCCAACCGCACGGCCAGACCAATGAAGAACACACCCGCGATCCCGTCCATCCATTTGCCAAAGCTTGTCCGTGCCAGCCACCCCGAAGCCGTGCCGGCGGCGAGACCGATGCAGATCAGGTAGATGATGCCAATCGCGTTGTGGATGCAGCCCAGAAGGAAGATTTGCATCCCGACGTTTCCAAGCTCCACACTGACGAACTGCGGCAGGAGCGCGAGGTAGAACACGACCACCTTCGGGTTGAGGATGTTCGTGATCAGTCCGCGCAAGAACACGTTGCGGGCCGAGGCTTCGACCGGTGCGTTCTTTGTGTTGAGGTCGTTCGAATAAGCCCACCAGGATCGCAAGGCTTTGTAGCCCAGAAACGTCAGATAGGCCGCCCCCGCATAGCGCAGGGCGTCGAAGGCCACGGGCGAGGCCGCGATCAGCGCGGAAATCCCGAGCGCCGCGGCCAGCGCGTGTAAAACCGATCCAAAGCCGATGCCAAGCGCGGACGCAATGGCGCCCCGCACCTTGTGGCGCATCCCGTTGGCCACGACAAAAAGAACGTCTGGCCCCGGGGTCAGCGCAAGCGCTGTGGCGATGACGAGATAGGCGGCGGTGAGGTTGGGATCGAGGATCATGGGGCTTAAATTTCGCGCTGCGTTGCGCAGAAACCGTAATCCATGTTACGGTTTTTTGGCAAGATGGGAGGTGCATTTGCGCGAAGAAAACCGCTCCAAGCGGCAGGAACAGATCGAAGCGGCTGCCTATGAGGTTCTTCAGGCGAAGGGCTATGCGGGGGCGTCGATGCTGGCCATCGCCAAGCAAGCGCAAGCCTCCAACGAGACGCTTTATAATTGGTACGGCGACAAGCGCGGGCTGTTTCAATCGCTGGTCGTGCGCAACGCCACGGAAGTCAAAGTATACCTCGAAGCCGAGCTCGACACCGACCACGATGCGCTTTCGATCCTGTCGGCTCTGGGTCCGAAGCTTTTTGCGTTGCTGACCGGCGACCGGGCCATTGCACTCAACCGTGCCGCGGCGGCTGATGGGACAGGAGAGCTTGGTGCAACGCTTGCCAAATCTGGGCGGGAAGCGATATTTCCGCTTCTGGCGCAGGTCATGGATCGCGCAAAGGCCGAAGGCCAGCTTGCGTTTGAGAAGACGGAAGAGGCCGTTGGGCTCTACCTCGACCTCCTCATCGGTGACCTTCAGATCCGCCGCGTGATCGGGAGCCTGGCCCAGCCAGGAGCGAAAGAGGGCACACGCCGCTCTGATCAAGCGGTCAAGCGGCTGAGCGTTGTGCTCACCCCTGCTTAAGCCGCGCGATGGACGCTCGCGGCAAAACAGCCCGGCTTGGCGTTGTGGAGATGGATGTAAGCGACTTCCGCATTCGCGAAGGCCGTGGTGATGGCTTCTGAAAGGTCCTCACCGTCCACAACATCCGCCGAGATCATCATGTGATCACCACTAAAGCAGCGCAGTGAGATCAGACGCGAGGCCAGAACCTCGGGCACGTCGCCCGGTTCAATTTGCGCCGGATTGGCATTCTCGCTAACGAAGACGGCGTGGGAGGCGCGGTATGGGCTTTCCTCCGGCTGGTGCTCATAGTTCACTAGAAGGACGGTTTCGCCAATCTCGGCATCCGTCATGCTGATCCGACAGGGCGTTCCGGGCTTGGCGGTGACGGTTTTGCGGACGGCGTTGTGCTGAGAAAGTTCGGCATCTGAGAGTCCGAAGAGATGGGCGAAGTCTTCGCGGGGCAGGGGGGTAATTTGAAACGTCATGGCGTGGTCCTCAAACAGTGCTGAGGGCAACATAGGCGGCGTCGAGACCCGTCTCGACCCGGATCATGCGCTTTTGGTTTCTCGGGCAGGGCCGCTAGGGCAATGCGTCCTTCAACCATGCTACCGTGTCTTTCGCAGCCTCTAGAGCATCCTCGAAGGAGCCAAAGCGCGCCGATCCGTGGTGGCCTATGCTGTACCAGCCCCTGCCATCTTCGGGATCACGGCGAAACTCGTCAAAGCCATAGGATCCATCCGGTCGCACGAAGACATCCACGCAGATCATATCCCCGTCCAGATTGATCGAGCGAATGACTCTGTTGATATGCGCCATCTGTGGCCTCCAATGATTTTGCCACCGGCTACGACCAATGGACAAAGGCATTGACTCAAAGCTGGATCGGATAGAAGGTCAGTATTACTGACATATAGGGTCATTCGGATGCAGGATGCAAACCAATTCGCGCGTGTGTGGGAGGCGGGCTGGAACAGCCACGACCTTGATCGGATCATGGCGCATTACCGCGATGACGTGGTGTTCCGGTCGTTGAAGGCCTTGGCAACTGTCGGCGAAGGTGAGCTTCGCGGGGCGCGAGCCTTGCGCGCCTATTGGACCAAGGCATTGGCGCGCCAGCCAGACTTGCGTTTTGAGGTCCTCGGCACCTTTCAAGGGCACAACATGATTGTCATTCTGTATGCCAACCAAATCCGCACCCGCGCCACCGAGACGCTCTATTTCGACGCAGAAGGGCAGGTGTTCCAAGCCGCCGCCTGCCATCAAACGATAAAGGCCACATGAGATGCCCGAAACTCTTCTCCCTTTCATCACCTATGTCTTTGCCTTGGGTATTGCCGCCGTCATCCCCGGCCCCGGAGTCGCCGCCTTGGTGGGCCGCGCCTTGGGCTATGGGTTTGCCTCCTCGCTTCCTTTCATCATCGGCCTCGCAATTGGCGACATCTTCTTTCTGACGGTTGCCATCCTCGGGTTGGCGGCACTTGCCGCGGCCGCATCTGGCGTCTTCTTCGTGGTCAAGATCCTTGGGGGTCTCTACCTGATCTATCTGGGGTGGAAGTTCTGGACGGCGGATGTCGAAAAGCCGAAGGTTGTCGGCGGCGCGGCGCGCAATCCCTGGCTGGTTTTGATCAGCGGGCTCGTCGTGACGCTGGGCAATCCCAAGACTGTTCTCTTCTACCTCGCGCTCCTGCCGACCGTTCTGGACCTCACGGCCGTGGGTCCGGGCGAATGGGCGGCGCTCAGTGTTTTGACCATGGTGACTCTCGTCGTGGTCCTTGTGCCCTATGCGCTGCTTGCCGGACGCTTGAGAACAACGCTGACGCGCCCCAAAGCGCTCCGCCGCCTGAACCGCTGCGCAGCCGTTATGTTCTTTGGCGCCGGCGGGCTGATTTTGCGCAACGCCAGTCGCTAAATCTGCAAGGGGGCTGACGCGTGATCGAAACCGAGCGACTGTGGCGGACGCCGCCTAAGCTGTCAGAGGTTCCGGCGTTGTATCGGTTTCTTGGCGACCCGAAAGCGATGCAATTCACGCAATGCGATGCCAGCCTGCGTGCATGTCGGCGCCGCGTTGCGGTGCATGAACGGCGACGACGCCATGAGGGCTATGCGCCCTGGACGGTGCTGCGCAAAGCTTCGGGCGAGATCATTGGCCGGGGCGGGCTTTATCATGATCCATTTGATCCCGGGTGGGGTCTGGAGCTGGCGTATTTCTTGGATCCGTCGGCCTGGGGGCAGGGTTTTGCAAGCGAGCTTTGCACCGCGGCGTTGAACATCCTTCATCAGGATCCAAACACCCCAAAAGTCGCGGCGTTTTCACACCCTGAGAATGCAGCCTCGGTTGCACTTCTGACGAAGCTTGGGTTTGAGCGTGAGCGCTTTGTTCCTGTAATGAACCGTGACCTCTACAGCCGCACTCGCCACGCCGATTGACCCAACTCGCAAGCCCTGCCGCGCGAGGCCGTTCAAGCCCTCAACAGCACGCGCTGTCGCAATTCCCACCGTCCAGACCGGTCACATTGTGCAACGCATCCCGCTCAAGTGTGCAACAGGCAATCAAAGCCGCCTTGATCTGTTGCCGCCCGCGCTGGACCCGAGATTTGGCCGGTGAGAGACCGATACCGCGGGCTTGGGCAAACTCCGCTTGTCGGCCGCCTTCGAGATCGACGAACTGGATGGCATCCCGATAGCGCTCGGGAAGCGCTTCAACGAGAGGGATCATACAGCCCGAGAAGGCGTCTTCGTCGAGGGCCTCGCTTGTGTCGGGTATATCCTCTGAAACGCCACCCGTTTCCACTGGTGCACGTTTTCGGGCGCGTCGCTGATGGTCCAGCGCAGCCGTTCGGGCCACCGTATAAAGCCCGGCCAAAGGCTCTTTCGTTGCGGCCAGGGCGGCCTGATCGCGGGTGACGCGGAGGAAGACGTCCTGCAAGACATCCTCGACGTCGTGAGGGTTGGCCAAACGACGCTGCAGATATCGCCTCAGCGCGTGCCGAAACGCGGCATAGGCGGATGCCGGGTCCCGACCGGTTTGATCATCAGCAGCAGACATGTTCGCCGTGGTCACGCGCATCAAAGAAACCCTTGAGGCTCTTGGG
>JBCCWO010000030.1:0-37437 GCA_039193455.1 Pseudomonadota bacterium | reverse complement strand
GTCGAGGCCGCCGATGCCGATGATCGTTGGGATGAAGGGCGGGGCCGTCTGGGCGTTGGCCGTCGTCAGGAGGACGGCGAAGGCGTATTCGTTCCACGAAAAGATCAGGCAGAAGATCGCGGTCGAGGCAATGCCGGTCACGGCCTGCGGCAGGACCACTTTGTAGAAGGCCTGGAACCGGGTGTAGCCGTCGATCAGGGCCGCTTCCTCGTACTCGGTGGGGATCCCGTCGATGAAGCTTTTGAGAAGCCAGACCGCGAGCGAGATGTTCACCGCCGTGTAAAGCAGGATCATCCCCAGATGCGTGTCCGACAGCCCGAGGTTGCGGTACATCAGGAAGATCGGGATCGCGACGGCGATGGGCGGCATCATCCGCGTGGACAGGATGAAGAACAGCAGGTCATCGGCCAGCGGGATCTTGAAGCGGCTGAAGGCGTAGGCGGCCAGCGTGCCCAGAAAGACGCTGAGGAAGGTCGAGCCAAAGCCGATGATGACCGAGTTCAGGAACCGCTCGCCGAACTTCGAGGGGCCGACGATGACCATATCGTATTGGCGCACGATCTCGTCCGCCCAGTTTTCGGGCGGGTTGGCGGCCAGAAACTCATCGGTTTGCCGGGTGCGGGTGGTGAAGAGGTTCACATAGCCTTCGAGCGTGGGTTGAAAGCCCGCGGGGCTGTCCGATCCGATCACGTATTTCGGGGGGTAGGCGATGGCGTCGGCGGGGCTTTTGAACCCGGTGATCGCGATCCAGACAAGCGGGATCATGGTGATCAGCGCGTAAAGGATGACCAGCGTGCCCGCGAACCACTTGGTGCGGCTGGAGGGTTCGGTGACGGAAAAACTGCTCATCTTTCTTTCACCTTGTTGAGGGCTTTCACGTAGATTGAGGCGAGGCCGAAGACCGTGACAAAGAGGATGATCGCGTAGGCCGAGGCGTAGCCCGTGCGCCATTTCTCGAACGCTTCGCGCTTGAGGTTGATCGAGGTCAGTTCGGTCACCGATCCCGGCCCGCCGCCGGTGAGCTGAACCACGAGGTCAAACATCTTGAAGTTCTCGATCCCGCGGAAGAGGACCGCCAGCATCAGGAAGGGCAGCACCATGGGGATGGTGATCGTAAAGAACTGTCGCAGTTTCGAGGCGCGGTCGATTTCGGCGGCCTCGTAGATGTAGTCGGGGATGCTTCGGAGCCCGGCCAGGCAGATGAGCATGACAAAGGGCGTCCACATCCAGGTGTCCACGATGACGATGGACCAGGGCGCAAGGTTGACCTGGCCCAGCATCTCAAAGCTCGACGGGTCGCGCCCGGTGAAGAAGCTGACGATGTAGTTAAAGAGGCCAATCTGCGGCTGGTAGAGGAACTTCCAGAAGTTCCCGACCACCGCGGGCGAGAGCATCATCGGCAGCACGATGATCGTCGTCCAGAGATCGTTGCCCTTGAACTTCTTGTTGATCAGCCAGGCCAGTGTGAAGCCGATCAGGACCTGAAAGAAGATCGTCCAGAACAGGAAATGCGCGGTGGCCTGCATGTTCAGCCAGATGTCGCTGTCGGTCAGGATGCGTTCGTAGTTCCTGAGCCCGATGAATTCCGGTTCGCGGTTCAGGCGGTTTGCGCGGTAGTTCGTAAAGCTCAGCCGGATCGTCCAGATCAACGGAAAGATGTTGATCGCGAGCAAAAGAAAGATCGTCGGCGCCACGAAGATCCAGGCGATCGCCCGATCCGAGAGGCCCTTGATTTTGCGCGCAACGGGGGCGGGCGTTGCCGCGGCAACGCGATCTATCGTCCGGTCAGACATGGCTGTGGCCTGTTACAGGGTGGGTGCGCCGGGACCGGTTCAGCCCCGGCGCGCTGTTGGTGCGGCGCGCAGGTGACCTGCGCGCCCGCCGATCCTAGAGCTTGCCTTCGTCTTCGAAGACTTCGGTCCAATCCTCGATCAGCTTATCAAGCGCTTCCTGCGCGGTGCCTACATCGGCCACGACGTAGTCATGGATGCGCTTTTGCATGGCCAGAAGCAGTTCGGCATAGGCCGGCTCTTGCCAGAAGTCCTGAACGCCATCCATCGCTTCAAGGAAGTCGCCTGCAAAGGGCTGGCTGTCGACGAAGCTGGGGTCTTGCAGGACCGAGTTATGGGCCGAGTAGCCACCCAGTTCCCACCACTTGGCCTGCACATCGGGCTGGGCAAACCACTTGATGTATTCAAGGGCTGCATCCTGCTTGTCCGAATAGCTGACAACCGAGATCCCCTGACCGCCCAACGTGGAGGCCGCGATGTTCTGCGGCGGGTTCACGAAGAAGTCGATCTTGTCACCGCCCGTCGCGGGGTCGGCGTAGAGGCCCGGGAAGAAGGCGAACCAGTTCATGGCCATGGCGACCTGACCCGATTTGAATGCGTCGAGCGATTCACCCATGTACGAGTTCGTGTATCCCGGCGGTGTCGCGGTCTGGTACAGCTCTTTGTAGAACTCCAGCGCTTCGACGGCTTCGGGCGAGTTCACGGCCCCTTGCATGTCATAGGTGCCGGGCTCGTTTTCGTACTTGAAGCCCCAGGGATAGAGCGCGGATGTCACGCCCATGGTGATCCCTTCCGAGCCCCGTTCGGTAAAGATCGCTGCGCCGTAGACGGTTTGGCCATCGACTTCGCGGCCCTGGAAGAACTGGGCGATCTGAAGCAGCTCGCGCTGGGTCTGTGGTTCGCGCAGCTCTTCGCCCGTGGCGTCCATGTAGGCGGCCTTGATGTCGTCACGCTCGAACCAGTCCTTGCGATAGAACCAGCCATTGGCGTCGCCCATGGCGGGCAGGGCGTAGTAGTTTGGCGTGCCCTTGGGCCATGTCGAATAGGCATAGACGGTCGCGGGCGCGAAGTCGTCCATGCTGATCCCTTCGCTGTCGAAGAAGTCGTTCAGCTGTACGTAATGTCCGTTCTCGGCACCGCCGCCGATCCACTGGCTGTCGCCAATGAGCAGGTCGCACAGTTTCCCGCCCGAGTTCAGTTCGTTGAGCATCCGGTCGGCAAAGTTGGGCCAGGGCACGAACTCGAAGTTCATGGTGTGGCCGGACTGAGACTCGAATTCCTTGGACAGTTCGACAAGCGCGTTCGCGGGGTCCCAGGCGGCCCAGCAGAGGGTCAGATCCTCGGCCTGTGCCGATGAGAGCGCCCCGGTGGCAGCAATGGCGAAAGCGCTGGCCGTTGCCAGTTTCAGATACGACATCAAAATCCTCCCTTTATGAGCCGCTGAGCGAGTCGCAGCGAATCGCGGCATGTCTCAAGGCTACGTGAGGTACGCACCTCAAGTCCACGATTTTTGAGGGGCGTAACTCAAGGAATTGGGGAAATGTATTTTTGACAGGGGGTTAGCGGATGTCTTTGATGGTGGTGATGGTGCAGGGCGGTGAAGGTGTTTGTGGTCACAAGCGTGCGCGAGCGGTGCCAAACCACACCGCCATTGCTCATGGAATGCGAGGCGAGAGGTGCCACGGCGTGCGCTTCCGGGTTCTCAAAGCCTATGCACCGGCAACCCGGCGCGGTTCGTCCTAGTCGAAAATGTCGAGGATGCTTTCGAACATGCTTTCGCGCTTCCGCCGTTTGGGGCGGCCGTGCTGCATCTGTTGGGGGCTCTCATGGTAGTGGACGTCGCTATAGGCCTCTTCTTCCGGCACGCCGCCGTCCACCAGTGCTTCTTCCCGGATCGCCATGATGATCTTCTCAAGCTCTCCGCGGTCCAGCCAGATCCCGCCGGACGTGGTGCAGATGTCCATCTTGACGCCGTAGCGTTCAACTTCTTGCATCGGAGAGCCGTCAATCGGGGAAGTCATAAGCGGCATCGGGGCGGTCCTTTGTCACCTGGGGCGTTATCTTGCTGTTCCGATTGGGAGTTATGACCGGGTGCGGGAATTACAAGGCGCCGAAGCTGCGGGCGCGCATGCGTCGTGCGCGGGGTGGCCCGGCGGTCTGGGGCGCGGGCTTTCGAGCCGCTTCGCCCGTCAGAGGCTCGCCCAGAGTTTGCGTAGAAAAAGCTTGGCCGGTTTGATGTCACTGGCCATGGCATCCACGTCCAAAAGCTCGATGGCGTGTCGGGCAAAGTCGGTCGCATAGCCGCCAACGAAGATCTTCAGCTCGGGGCGCGCGATGCGCAGCGCCACGACGAGCCGGGACAGTGCGTGGATCGAGTGAAGGCCGGCGACAGAGAGGCCGACAACGAGGCGGCTGGAGGCCGCGATGTCGGACAGCAGCTCTTCATGCGTCTGGCCAAGTTTGAGGTCGATCGTCCATCCGTCATTGGCAAAGAGATCCGCGGCCATGCGCACGCCGAGCGTGTGCGTCTCGCCCGGTACCGAAGCGAAGATGGCGGCGGGTGCGCCCGCGCGGGCAAGCGGGCGGCTGTCCGCACAAGAGCGCAGGGCGCGCATGATCGCGTACATGCGGTTGGTGCCCAGCGACACCTCGGCAAAGGACACCAGATCCTCGTCCCACCATTGCCCCAGCATCCGGGCCGCCGCGGTCAGGTACCGCAGGTAGGCGGCCTCAAGCGACGCGCCGGCGGCCCGGGCCTCTTCGATAAAGCGCAGCCCGTCGCTGTCATCGGTGGACAGCAGCGCATGGCACAGATGCTCCACCTGGTCGTGGCTCGGGTGGTCGATCGGGTCGTGCGCGCGGCGATCGGCAAGGCGGCTTATCACCTCTTGCGCCAGCACCTCGACCCGGTCCTCGGGGAGGTGCGACTTCAGCCGCATCAGCTGGTCTTGCGTGCGCAGGTAGCGGTCGTGATCAAGATTGCTGCGCGGACGGCTTTGACCTTGCATCGCATTCCTCCCGGCGCAGTGCGCAAGACATTGAGGCAGAGTGGTCCAGCAAGTGACGGGAATGGTAGACGCCGGGCGATGTCAATCAATCTTGACAGCGGCGTTATGGGAGGAATCGGACAACTTGCCGCAGTTGTGGGGGCGGGGGCGAGATAGCGGACGAAGTGGCGCTTCGCCCCATCTACCTCAACTGCGGATCCTAGGCTGGGGTCGCTCCGAACCCCAATCACAGATGGGCGCATACCGGGAAGTCCAAGAGCGAGACCCTTGCGATGCTCAAGACAACGATTTGCCTTGCAACAACATGTCTCAGATTTTCCGCGCTTCACGCAATGCCATAGGTTTCTCGCGATTGCGCAATCATGTCTTCCTCGGTCGCGCCATGGATGGCGTAACTCGGCGCAACGATCGGGGCGGCGTGGTGTGGCGAGATCTTGAAGACGCCGTTAATCTTGAAGGCGTCACCGGCGATTGTCCTAAGCGGGGCGGCGAACGCGCCAAACTGATCATCAGTGCCCGAGATGTAAGCGGCGTGGCCCGTCAGTTTGTACCCTTTTTGACGAAAGATATCGATGAAGCTGACACAGGCACGTCCGGTTGCGCGGATATTCCGCATCGAGACCGGTGACGCGATGTTGGCGATGATGAGCGTCTTGTCGTCGAAGATCTGCCAAAGTTCCTTCGGGCTTACATTGGGAACCCCTTCGGCGCTGACCGTCGCTAGCCAACTACAGACGGCTGCATCGGCTTCCCTTCGGATGCTGTCGGTAAACGTGAAATCCTGCATGTTCTTGTCCTCACCCTAGTGCCGCTCATATAGCGTCAGCGCGGCATCAAAGAACGGAAAGATCTCTCCGCCAGATGCGCGCGAAATTACGAAACGGTGTGGGATCATAACGCCGTCCACCAACCGATAGTCGCTTCGCGTCACGTGCTCTCCAGAGCCATGGTAGGGTGTGGTGAGATCACCCTCTTCCTCCGCGATCATCGCTGTCATGCGCCCGTCCTCTGCAAATTGGGCAATCATTGTGGCCCGCAAACCATCGGCTTCCACGATCGCGCGGGCGCGCGTGTCATCGATCGGCTCCCAGGTGACGGGACCGCCAGGCAATAGCGCTTGTGGAAAGAGCGCGCTTTCCAGAAGCCAGCGCCGAAGGGAGATGACGTTTAACTCCGGTGTTTCACGTTCATCGACGACGGTGAGAAGCGAGGCGATCTTGGCCCGCATCTCCATCTCGCCTTCAGCGAAAAAGTCGTATGCGCGTGCGGAGACGCCGGGGAGGACCGGCGTTGTCGCTGAGAACATCAGGGCGGGTGTGCCAACGGCGATCACCTGCTCGGAGGTCGTGCTGCTAAAGCTGTCAGTCAGGGGGCGGCGAAACTGACCCTTGGCCGCGACCGAGACATGTGTTGCGGGAACGGGGCCGTCCGGAAACACGAAGGCGAAGTACCGCGCAACAGGCGCTGGCAGATCCTGCCAGTCTGAGCTGTCCGCCGGATCGCGCTGGTGCGCCACCGCAATCGCTTCGACCCGGTCGCGGAACGCCTGAATGTCGCGCTCTGTGGACCAAATTCCAAACGCTACTGCAGCCGCCATTCCGAAAACAACGGTGGCGGTGCCAATCCCAACCCATCTGAGAATGCTCATTTTATCCCCTTTCGAACACTATACCGTAAATGTGTGTACGGCTCTGGGCATGAGACGTAATCTCGTGTACGGTCGATGTCAAGGCAGGCGGAAGGTCAGAAATTGGAAGACACCCAGAAAGCGGAACGGCGCAGAAGAATTGAAGCCGCAGCCCTGGAGGTTTTGGCTGAGGTTGGGTTCAAGAAGGCGAGCATGCTTCAGATTGCCAAGCGGGCAAAGGCGTCCAACGAAACGCTCTACGCCTGGTATGGAAGCAAGCAGGCGCTGTTCGCGTCGATCATCGAAGAAAATTCGAAGTCATTGAAGGAAGCGCTGAATGACGCCGCTTTGGACGCCGAGAATCCACGGGCGTCATTGATAGAAATCGCGACCCTGCTTCTGGCGTTCACCGCGACCGAGAAAGCTATTGTCGTGAACCGGGCGGCGATTGCGGATGTGTCCGACACCGGGCTTTTGGCCAAAGCCATTCAAGAGCATGCGCGGCACCCCATCCTGGAGCGCCTGACGCACCTAATGCGCGAGATTGAGGCCGTTGACGCGACAGGGCCGTCGCTTGACCCCGCAACCGCGGCCGACGCCTTCATAAGTCTGCTGCTCGGCGAGATTCAAACACAACAAGCGTTGGGGGAGGTTGGCCCGCTATCGGAAAGTGACATCGCCCTGCGCGCCGAAACGGCAGTGGCACAATTTCGGCGGCTTTTCTTGGAGGGGTAGTTCAAGTCCCGCAATCAGCCAAACCGAAGCCTTGGATGCCCACCTAAGTCGCGACCTCCAAGCTGCTTTCGGGAGCATGCTTCCGTCGATCTCTGAGCGCCATGTACGAAGCAGCGTCGCAGTTTTCAAGCCTCATCCGGGGCAAGACGTGCCACCCCACGATACACGGGGTGACGTTTGACCAGATTGCGTGCCGAAGGCTCCCCGTACATCAGTACCTCTGTGTGAAATCGCCAAGCTTCGAGACTTCGATTTCACTTGTCGGAGAGCCTTCAACATCTGTTGCTCGGGGCGTCAGTGTGGCCCAAACTGTGATCCCGCAGATCAGACAGATGCCCAGAACCGTCGCCGACCTGCGCCGGTCGCGGCGGTACTCCGAACGGTTCATTGGCCGAGCTCTTGCAGGCAGATGATGTCCATGGCGGCGTCTATCTGCGCGATTGGGCTGAACGTGTCCTCGAAGAGTTCGTCAAACGCGGGGTCCAGAAGACCGGCGTTGATGTCATCGTAGCGGTCGGCGTGGTCTGTGCTGTTGTCGTCGAACATGGCGTGTCTCCTTCAAGGGATGATGATGTTTGATGAGACGACAGTGCCATGCCGGGGGAGCGTGCGGGTTGGCATCGAACCAAATACGACAGCGCCGGGGATTGGTGATTTGCCAAAATTGCGGGGGGGGGGGAAACGACAAAAAAGGGCGCGCTTGTCACGCGCGCCCCAAGTCCAGGAGGGAGGAATGATTTAGGGTCAGTTGCCGAAGGGGAACTTGATCGGCAACCCAGGGATGCCGGGAATGCCGGGGATCGCGGGCGGCTTGATGATCGGGAGCGGGCCGGTGATCGGTGTGGGCAGCGGCGCCGGTTTCGGGCCGGGCTTGACGATCGGCTTCGGGCCGGGCTTTGGCCAGGGCACCGGCTGCGGCATTGGCGTGGGCTTGGTGCCGGGATTGGTGACGACGACTTGGGTCGGCGTCTCGGCGGCGTCCTTGATCTCCTTCGCGGCAACCAGCATCGCGATGCCGCCGACGATGGGGGCTGCGTCCTGCATGGTGAAGCCGGTGCCTTGCTGGGCCGGGGCGGTGGCGCAGGCCGAGAGCGTCGAGGCGGTGAGAAGTGAGAGGATGATCTTTTTCATGGCGCTGTTCCTGTTGGCTGCGCCGTTGTCCGTGGCGCTGTTTCGATGGGATGAACGTGCCATGAACAACACGGGTGCGGGGCCATGTCGGATTTTTTGCGACAGGCCACGGGATAGGGGAGACGGTCGACGCTACGGTCAATGCGATGTGCGGGGCGTCAGGCCCGACACACGACGATCGGTCGTCGAAGTGCTTTGGCGAGGGCGTGCACGTGGAAACGCTGGCCGTCGTGGAAGAAGGGCTGGCGAGCAAGGTCGCGCCTTGCCCGCTACACCCGTCACTCTTTGGCGCGCTGGAACTCTTCGTTTGACAGGCTGTGTGCGATCATGCGGCGCTGCATCAAGAGTGATGTCAGATACGCGTCTTCCAAAAAGCCGGAGGAATCGATCAGGATGCGTTTCTGGTCCGCCGCGAGACGGTCATCGGTGCGTCGCACAAGAAGTTTGCCATAGCGAAGATCCTCGATCAGCTTTTCGGTCGTCTTGGGCGACATGTCGTTGATCATCAGGTGGCCGTATTCGTAGATCGCAAAGACCGGACGCCGCAACATGCGGATCGTGTCCAGGATCTTGGCCTTCCGTTCGGGTCTGAAAATCGCCTTCCGAAACTCATTGGCGCTTTTGGTGAACCCCGGGTCCTTCAGGTCCATCTCGATCTTGGCGTTGTGCGCTTCGATATAGTTCGAAATCTGATCGGCATCGGTGCAATCCAGCGCCTTGAGAAAGAACAGGAACTGGGTGAAATGTAGAAGGTAGTCGTGGCCGTTCGATCCCGTCACAGTGGGAAATTCGGACAGTGGCGCCGTCTTTTCCAGCTCTTTGCGGACGGTCTCGAAAAACCAGTTCTCGGCTTTCAGGCTGGCCTCGACGGTTTCAAAGGCACGGACGGTCGCATCCGCCCCGAACGCCTGAACGTCGGCGATCCCTTTTTGTCCGGCTTCGGTCATGTCCCTACCCCCAGAAACCACAGTCAACTGTGGGTTTCTGTGCGTCAACACGCATTTGTATGGGGGTGACGGGTTTTCGATCAGGCGCAGTTGCGTTGTCTCGCGATGTTTCACGCGCGGTCCTTTCGGTGTCTTGCTTTGACTGCCCCGGACCCTGTGTAGCAAGCAAAAGCGAAATCCTTGGCGCTGTCGTATTTGATACGACACCCCTTGAACGGCCCTTACAACAACGGGCCGCCAAGCCAGATGATGCCCTGGGCCAGGGCCAGAGCGGGCGCCAGGGGCTGTTCGGTCAGCGGTGTCGCGGCGTTGCTGGCACGGCGTACACGCATGATAAGATCAGTGGCCCACTGCAGGGCGATGCCGCACACGGTCAGGATCAAAACGTCGAGGATGAGCGCGGGGCCAAGCCAGGCGACCGCCCCGGCAAGAAGCATCACATCGCCCCCGCCAAGCCAGCCGCCGCTGCGTCCACGGGTCAGAAGGCCGACGAAGAGACCGAGCGCAACGACGAGTGCAGAGGCGCCGGCATGCGTCCAGACGAGGCCTGGGTAGGTTGCTGCGTGCGCCAGGCCGATCAAGATCATTGGAACGGAAAGCGCGTCAGGGACGGTGCGCGTGGCCCCGTCAATGGCGGCAAGGGCCGCAAGCCCGAAGAGCATCACAACCGTCCAAAGTGTGAAGCCCAGTGGCACCGGCGCGTTGGTCAGTGCCCAGCAAAGGGCTGCACATGTTGCCGAGAAGATAAGCGTGGCCCGAAGGCCGGGTCGTAGCCCGTCGAGTTTGGTCGCAGCGATCAGGCCGGCGAAAACGGCGACGCCGACAAGACCGGATAGCAGAGTTGGCGAAATGAGAACGCCGGTCACCGCGCGGCGCTGTGGAAGGGGAAGACCGCGATCCGGGTGCCGTTTTCCTGGGCCATCGCGGCGCTCAGAGTGTTCCACAGCGCGCGGATATCGGCGCTGCCATCCGTGGCCTGCAGCGCAGCGATCAGGTCGGTCGCTGGGCCCTCGGTTTCCATTGCAAGAACGTGATCGGCGCCGAATGGCGCGCCGACTTGCAGCGGTAACCCAAGCGGATCGGTCGGGGACAGCGTAGTGGGATCGTTAAGCCCAAGCGCGGGGTCGCGTATCGGGTAAAGGTAGGTAACTTCGCCAGTGGACGCGATGTTCATCAGGGCGACGTGGAGGGTCTGGCGGCCCGAGACCTCAACCGTCACGATATCGCCCCCGCGATAGGTGCGGTCGCCATCGGCAAACCCGACCTCAAGCGTTGCCGCGCCTGCAAACTGGCGCAACGCGCGCGTGACGCGGGCCTTGTCGGCTGTTGCCTGTACCGCCGCGCGGAAATCCGCAGGTGAGCGGGGGCCGATCTCGCGGATGACATCGCCGACCATCGAACGGATCGTGCCGTCGCGCAGACTAAGAACCAGATCGGCGTTGGCGGGCGCTTCAACAAGGCTCACGCCTTCCAGATCCGCGAGTAGCGCCTGTGCCGGTGCACCGCCATCATGGGCGAGGACAATGGGCGGCAACGCCTCGAACGGCGTGCCGGGTTGCGCAGGCTGCTGGTCAACAGAATCCGGCGAGATCGCTGGTACCGGTTGCGGTGCCGCGCCCGATCCAAGCGCAAACAGAACATTGTCCACCCGCCCGGGGGGCCAGACCTGGGGATTCTGGATGCCTTGCGAGACATCGCGCACCTTGCGGCGAACGTATTCCTCAATCTCGGCCTTGGTGATGTCGCCATTTCCATCCGCGTCGGCGCCACCGCGAATGCCCGAGGCGAACGAATAGCTGAGCGCCCCGCGCGGTTTCCCGTCGATCAGGAATTCCGGCACCTTATTGGCGTCATCCACTGCCGCCAGAAACAGCGCCACGTCTTCGCGCCCGTCGGAAACGGGGGTCGCCGGGGGCGGTGGGGGCAGCGGGTCATTCTCCATTTCACCGGGCGAGACGTAGCGGTACCCAAGGATCGGGCGCACATTGCGTGACAGCGTGCCCGAGTGGCAGGCATCGGCGACAATGATGATCTGGGCATCCGGCGTCAGCGCGATCAGTTCGGCAATCTCGTCATCGCGGATACGCTCACCCGCGTCGGTGCCGTAGGGTGAGTACCCAGACAGGATCAACGTTTCGTCCCGCCCGTCCTCTTCGTTGCCTGGATGATGTTCGGGTTCGTTGGATCCATGGCCCGCATAGCTGACGACCAGCCGGTCGTCGGGGCCCACCTTTTCCGCCAGTGCCCGCCAGGTGGAGAGAATTGCCGCGCGCGATGCGTCTTCGTTCAGCAGCATCGTCACGTCTGCCCCGATGCCGGTCAACGCATCCGCGATATCGCGCGCGTCGTTTACAGCGCCGTCCAGGTCTGGGATGTGGTCGTAGTTATCGATCCCAATGACAAGACCGAACGTGCGTGCTGTGGCTAGGGCGGGCAGGGCGGTTGTGACCGCCAGCCCGAGTGCCAGACATCCCGCGGCGAGGCGCATGCTCACTCTGCGCTGAAGGCGACGCGGCGGGCGATACGGTGATGCTCTTCCGAGTCGGGCACGATGCCCGGGGGTGGCTCGGGCAATTGCGTCTCGCCATAGGCCGCGATCTCGATTTCACCTTCAAAACCGGCACCGCGCAGGAAATCGGCCATCGCCTGGGCCCGAGCCTCGGACAAGGCAAGGTTATAGCCTGCGTCCCCCACCGGATCAGTGTGGCCCGCAAGGCGGATCGCGGCAGGTGAAAGCATGATCACATGGTCGACCAGCGCATTGGCATAGCTGAGCCCGGTTTCGTCGAAATCGACGCTGTCAAACTCAAAGGTGATTGGCAGCGGCACTTCTTCAACTGTGAAACCACGGATCTTGGTCTTAAAGATCCCCCCGGCTTCGCCACTGCGGGTCGAAGGCATGGCAACGGGCGCGTCCGCCAACGCAACGGCGGCGGAGGCCAGTTCATAAACCTCGGCAATTTCGGTATCCGTGGCTTCGTGGCTCGGGTCGCCATCCACCAATTCGTTCAGAGCCAGTTGGAACGACGTTGCCGCAGGGCCATAGTTCTTCAGGTCCCAGTCCAGCCGCCCCAACTCGGCATAGCTGCGCCAGTGCTTTTCATAGGCCAGCGCCTGTTCCAGCGCTTCGCGGCGCAGTTCGGGCGTTTCGGCCTCATTCACCGCGAAAAGGAAGCTCTCGCGGGCCAGATAGTCCCCGACCCATTCCCGGAGCGCGTCGTCGCAGGTGGCGCTGACCGAGATCTCTTCGAATAGCTCGGCGGCGCGGGCCGTATCGTTGCCCTGAACAGCGGCGACGACGGCTTCGTATTGGGTGCAGGCATGGGCCGCGCCAAAGGGAGCCAAGCTTAGGCTCGCGGCGAGGGCGAGCGATCTGAAGGGTGCTGTAATCATTACGTTCACTCCTTTTCTGGCCAGCGGTTCAACGCGCGATCCGGTAGGTCAGGTAGGTCGCCGACCACTCTACCGCAGAATTTCCGGTTGCAGACGCCTGCACCCTCAAAAGATCTTGAGCGATTTCATAAAGGTACTGCCCTGCGTTCGGGATCGGTCCGCCTTGGATGTTTTCGGGCAAGAGAGCCGTGAGGTTCGGCAGATCATCCTCGATGAAGAGTGCCAAGAGAAAGCCCTCGCCAGCCGGTTCGCTGACCCGGATCTGCAAGGGACGGCCACTGGTGCTGAGCCCGTTGGGGATCGTCAGCGTCTGGCCGGCCTCCATTTTGGTAGAGCCTTCCTGCGACAGTGCCGAGGGATAGACCTGCGTCAGTTCCCCGTTGGGGTTGATGTCCAGGATGACCAGCGTTCCAGGCGCATCGGCCTTGGCTTCAAACGTCACGATATCGCCTAGGCGCATCTCGGTGCCCGTGGGGATCGACAGGGCGAGGTTGGCGCTGTTGCTGGGTGTGAAGAGATCGGTGACGAAGCCCAAGGCCTCGGCATAGCCACCTTCGCTGGCCTCGGGGGCGACCGATGGGCCGCTTACGGACGTTTCTGGCGTCGGCGCGATCGAATTGGGCAGGTCGATCGTTTTCGGCAAGGTCACCGGATCGGCCAGCCCTGGGTCCACGTTGGCCGCGATGTCCTCGATCGTTCCGGAAAAATGTGGCGTCAGGCCCATGCCCGTCACCGCACAGTCCGGCGTCGTGCCGCACCAGGCATCGGATTGGGCCCGCAGGAAGGTGAGTAATTCAGCGTTGGTAATTGTGCCGTTCCCGTTGGCATCGGCAAGACCACCTGCGATGCCGTCCAAAAACGCGTCGGTGAAAACGCCGCTTTGGGTCGACTCCCATGCAAACTGGCCCGGGGCCGAGGCGGCCCAGATATCACGGGGGGCCTCTCCTGCACCGAATGGCGCTTCGAGGAAGCTTTCTGCGTTGAGCGGGGCAGGGCCGCTGCGCAGTTTCGCGCCTGCCGGATCGCGATCACCCTCTAGCGTGACGCCGCGCGTGGCCACGGTTTCGGCGGACGCCACACGATACCCCATGTCACCGTCGTTGGAGGCGTCGATCACCAGCGTCACGTCGCGATCGGGGATGAGGTCAAGAATATCGGCAAAGGCGTCTTCCGGCATTTTGCCCAAAAGCGATGCGGCATCGTACGCCAGCAGCACCTCGGTCAGTCCATCAGCCTCCTGGCTGCCACGCCCGGCGATGCGCGAACCGAGGCCTGAGAAATAGAAGACGACGCGGTCGCCCGGTGCCGTCTCGCCCACAAGGCGGTCGATCAGGGTGTCCATGATCGCGCCCGAGGTGGCAGCCTCGTCGAGAAGCAGCGTGATTTCCTCTGGCGCGAAATCCCAGTGATCAATCAAGAAATCGTGGAACCGTTGCGCGTCGCGCGTGGCGTGGTGCAGCGGGCGCTCTAGCCCAAGGGCCGGGTAGCTGTCGATCCCGACCACCAACGCACGGTCGCCCGCCAGCGCGGGCGAGGCCGCCGCAAGGGCAAGCGCCGACGCGACGAAGGTGTTCCTAACTTTTCGTAACATTACCACTCCTCCAAATCCCGCGCGCAGCGGAAGCCGAAGTCGACACCAGGGGCGTTCTCGGGCACCGAGATCCTGGCCGAGATCCGCAGATCAGCTGGGTTGGCCGTGTTCCAAGACCCGCCTTTTAGCACGCCGCCCTCGGGGCCGGTCACCCATTCACGGGCGTTTCCGGCGAGGCCGACAATCCCGTCTGGCGTGCCTGCGCCGCCTTGTGACACCGGCTGCGGCAAGCGGCGGGCAGGTGTGTCCGACCCGCGCCAGACGGTGTCGCTTGCCCCCCAGTTGCCCCAAGGAAAACTGCGGTCGCTGTCGCCGCGAGCGCTGTACTCCCATTCCGCCTCGGTCGGCAGACGGCCTTCGGCCCAGGTACAGTATGCGATTGCGTCATTCATGGAGACAGAGGTAACAGGCAAATCAAGGTTGCTGCGGTATGTCGTATTTTTTCCGCCAGGCGTGGCCCAGGTGTAGTCACCCGAGATAAACCGCGCCTCACCGCTTGATGTCAGCGCGATTACGCGGTTGGCGGCTTCTGCCTCGGTGGTGTAGCCGGTGGCCGCTATGAAGCGAGAGAATTCGCCGACACTTACCTCATTTGCGTCGATCTCGAACGGGGTGAGCGTTGCCGTCCGCTGGCCTTCGCCATCCGGACGGCTGGCAGGGCACGCATCGTCGGGGATGGGCGCATCGCTTTGGCACAATGCAACGGCGGCGGCCAGCGCGTCCGCGTTGTCACCCAGGGTGACCGTGCGTGGCTCTTCCCCTCCGCCGCTGCCGCTTTCTCCGGCCCCCTCGGCGCGCGCTGCGTTGGTGAATGCGGTTGCGGCCGCGACATAGAGTTCGGTCGCCTCGACGTAGATCCCGGCCTCAAAGGCTGTGTCGCCCTGCACACTCAGACCGTCTGCCCGGATGTACTCGGCAGTGGCCTCGCGCCCGGCAGCGGCGGTACGCGCGGCTGTCATGTCTTCTTTCGCCGCGCCCGCCTCTGCCTCGACCTTGGCGAACAGCTCATCAAGGTCCGCCGTCACTGTGTCATAGGCCTTCGCTGCCGCCTCGAATTCGCGCGCCTCTTGACGCCGCTGGCCGGTTTCCAGCGCGGTCTCGGCCTCGCCCGCGTCGATGGCGCCGGCGCGCAGCGTCCGGGTCGCTGCCGTGCGGGCCAGTTCGGCGGCCGCGTTGGCGGCCGCTGACGCCTCATCGACCGCGGCAATGGCAGTACCCGCCTCAGCGATTGCGGTCTCGGCCGCGCCGGAGGCAGCCTCATTATCGCCTGCGCCAAGGGCTGTTTCAGCCGCATCCAGACTTTGCTCCCCCGCCGCCAGCGCCTGTTGTGACGCGTCCGATGCGACGGCCGCGCCTGCGAGCCGCGCTTCGGCCATCAGCCGGTCCGCAGTGCGGATTGCGCCAAAGGTCTCGGTCAGCCCGGCGAGTTGATCGCTCAGCGCGTTGCGCTCGCCCGCAAACTCCCGCGCCGCTGCCATCGCCTGATCGACATTGCCGCTAAGCGCCCGGGTTTGCGTCCAGAAGTAGACGGCCCCCGCGCTGCTGGCGAGAAACGCGGCGAAGAGGGCGATCGCGACGTTGCGGGACACACCCTCTGGCGCCGCTGCGGTGGCAACGGGGGCCATGGCGGGGGTGGTGGGACGCGGCGTCGGCGCGGATCCGGGATCAGAGGCAGCAAGGCCCACAGCGGGGTTGTCGAGCACCGAGCGGAAGGCCTTTCGGGCGGCGCCGGCCGAACTGTAGGGCGCGCTGTTGGCCAGACGTCCCGTCATCCGGGCCAAGAGCCGCGCGATCTGATCGGCCGAGGGACGTCCCTCCGGGAAGAGTTGCTCGGCTGTGGGTACGGGGGTTTCCTCCCCCAAGATGGCCGACACGATTTGCTCCTTGTCGGTCGCTTCGGCCTGGCCCGTGAGCACCCGTTCTGCACCATGGGGACCCAGGAGGACCCGGTAGCCCAACATCCCGGCGGCGTGCAGGTCGTCTTCCATCCGGGGTTGCGATGTGTTGATCACATGCCGCGACTGGAAGGCAGGAGGCTGTGCCGTCACAGTGGTCGTGCGCCCGCCGGAGAACCCAAAATCACACAGGCGCAGCCCACCTTCGGGATCCTCGCGGCGCACGGCTTCCGGCGACAGGTTGCCGTGCACAATGCCTACGTCGTGCAGCGCCGCCAGCCCCTGGAGCACTTCGTCGAAGATGTGCAGTTTCACGTCGACCGAGCGCGTCTCGAACGCATCGTCAAACACCTCGACGGGGCAGGACAGCACGGCGAGCGACGGGAACTTCTTGAAGGCGCGCGTGGTCAGTTTGCGTTCGGGCGACTGAAGGCGCGGTGAGTTCAGCTTTTCATAGGCGTCGAAGGCCTTTGCGATCTCGGCGCTGGCGGTGTCGTCGCGCGCAGCTGTGTAGCTGGGTGTGTATATATCCACCGGGGCGCCATTCTGCTTGCGGATGGCAGACAGGATGGCGCAATCGCCGACCGATTTGCGGAAGGTCACGCCATTGAAATACTGATCCAGTGCTTCTTGAAGCCGCGCGTCGATCACTGTGTTGGGCGTGTCGGTCATGGTGTTTCTTCGTCCCTTGTTCGTCTCAGCGTTCGGCGCGGAGTTGGTATATGGCAAAGTCTGTCCGGGCCGCCTCGAGGACCGGACAGTCACCGTCCCCGACGGGCAAGATGCGTTCCAGGCTGCGCAGGCCGCGCGCGGCGTCGCCGAAGCGGCCCTCATTGGCCAGAAGATGGCTGTCCACGATTGTGCGACGGACCGTAGCGATCAGGTTTGACTTGGTCTCTGCGTCCTGCGTGGCGAGGTAGCGTCGGAAGTCGGCGCTGGGCACGTTCGCCGGAACGGCGCGTGCGCTCGCCGGATCGGTCGGGTCGAGGCCCGAAGCGAGGCAGGCATCAATCGCGGGCTCGATATCGGCGGTGCCAAGATACCAACCGGTGGTACGCAGGCTCGCTGCGCTGCTGCCGCCGCCTTGGAGCGACATGAAATACCAGCCGAATGCCGCCAACATCAGTGCCATGATGGGCAACGCGACAACGAGCGGCACCTCTTGCTTGCCCTCATCCCCTGTCGCGGCTTTGGCCAGTTCGGGTGGCATCGGCACGCGCTTGATATCAATGCGTGTCTCGTTGCCCAGCCGGAACCACATCCCGGCGCGCACCGAACCGGTCCGCGGATTGCCCTTGTCAATCTGGGTGATACCTCGATCCGAGGTGAAGTATTCCCAGCCCTTGCCATCCTCGCGCCGGATCAGCGTCAGATGCTCGGCGGCGATGTCGCCCGCGCCGAGGCTCAGCGTGTCGCCGGGGCCCGTGCCGATGGTGATGCGGTCGCCTGTAACATAGACACCGCTTTCCAGGTCGATGCCTTCGGTCACCTCGACGCGCAGGATCTTCGGGGCGAACATCGAACTGGCCATCAAAAGAACCCCTGGCTGCGGATGCTGACGATCGTGGGCGCCAGTGCGGCTATGATCACGCCGGTCATCAATAGAAACACCGGGAAGACAATATTGGTCTTCAGCCGCTCAGCGGTACGGTTGGCCATCTCTTCGCGCAGATACCTCAGCTCTTCGGCCTGGTCCGAATAGAACTGTTCAGCTTCGCCCGAGGTTTTCTCGCCCTGGGCGAGGTTTTTCAGGATCGTCTTGACCGAGGTCGGCTGTACCCGGTCGATCATCCGATGCAGCGCATCGTCGAAGCTGGTTGCGTCGGCGTCCTTTGCTGTGATCGCGATCTCGCGCGCCAGCGGCGTGCCGGGCGATGCCTCGACATATTTGCTGAGGGCCTTGCGGGGCGTGCCGCCTGCCTGAACCACCAGCACGGCCAAGTCGAGGAAGAACGGAAACTCGCGTTCGATGTCTTCGGAATTGCGGCTGGCCGTGCCGCGGATATCAGAGATCAGGTAGATCGCCACGACCGGGCCCATCAAGAGGGTCCACCGCAGTGCGGCCCCCAAAGCGGCACCGGCCGAGCCTGTCTGCGCGAGAGTCATCAGAGCGAACACCAGGCCCAGCGCACTGCCAACCATGAGGCTGATCACCACCACTGCGGCCAGAAATTCTTTCCCTGCGATGCCGCCATATGGCCGACCGGCATAGGTGAGTTGCAGATCCAGTTTCGCGGACATGTCGCCGAACGGGGCGGCGACGCCGGAAAACGCGGTGCCGATGGCGCGGATTACCCGGGCTGATTGTTCGCGCGACGCAGGTTCGGCTTCCAGCTCGCTCGTGACACGGTCAGACGACAACGTGAGCATGTCGGCCACGATCAACAGCAAGAAAAACGTGCCCAGCCCGATCAGGCCTGCGATGATCAGGGGCGTGACCTCGACCGTCATACCTTCACCTTGGTCAGCTGGAACCCGATCACGTGGGCGGCGAAGAACATGATGATCGCCAAGCCGATCAGAACCTGACCCAGCCCGTCTTCCAACAGCGACGTCTCGTGGTCGACCACGAGGCCAGACCCGATGGCCACCACAGGCCCGATGAAGGAAATCAGATAGAGGTTGCGCCGACCGTTCTCGCTGGCTGTGCGGATTTTCTTGTTCAGCCGCTCGATCTCAATCAGCGTGCGCGACAAGCTTTTCAGCGCCTCGATCAGGCGGCCACCGCTGGATGTACCGACCCGTACGACTGATGCGGTCAGCGCAAAGCTGCGCGAGTCGAGCCGCTTGGCCATCTCGATAAAGGCGTCTTCGATGCCCATCACCTCGACCCGGCGTTGAAGGCGCGAGATCTCGACATCCGCGGGTGGCGGGGCGCTGTCGGCGACCTTTTTCAGCGCGGTCTCCAGCGTTGCGCCAGCCGCCATCTCGTTGGCGACCTGTTGCAATGCCAGCGGCAGCGCAAGCTCGAGCTCGCGCGCGCGCTGGCCCGCGCCGCGGTAGTAGAGGAACACCGGAACGGCCGTGCCCAGAATGAGAACCAGCAGGATCGAAGCCGGCGCGAGCCCGGCGACCCACAATCCGGAGGCCCCCAGCACATTGGCCAGCGCGACCAGCGCCAGCGTATCGGCGGGATCGGTTTCCGGCCCAAAGAGGAACGAGACGACGGAAGACACCTTTTCCTTCCGATCCGCGGCCAGACCGTCCCACACCGCATGCACGGCATGCCACGAACCGAGAAGCAGGCACATAAACCCAACGCCTACGAGGACTGCCATCAGGCCGTTCAGGGCAGGGCCCATCTCAAGCGGCGACATGATCACCCTCCTCAAAGAAGCTTTCGATTTCGATCAAGCCGTGGGCCGTCATCTCGCCAAAGAAACTGGGGATATAGCCGGCGATCACAAAGCGCGGCAGGCCATTCGTCTCGGCCACCTCAAAGATCGGATTGACGGGGATCTCACCGGTATCAGGGTCGAATTGGCCCATCTCGGCGATCTCGACGATCGTCCGCTGGGTCGCCAGCCGCGGCGCGTCGGGATCCATCGAGGCGGTCTTACGCACTTGCACGACGATGTCGATCGCGGCGCTGATCTGTTGGCGGATGGCGTGAATGGGCAGTTCCTCACCCGATTGGAGCACCATCGTTTCAAGTCGCAGGATCAGATCTTGGGGAGAATTCGCATGAGCCGTGGTCATCGAGCCGGAATGCCCGGTGTTCATCGCCTGCAGCATGTCGAGCGTCTCGCCGCCCCGGCATTCGCCCACCACGATCCGGTCGGGGCGCATGCGCAGTGCGTTCTTCACCAGGTCCCGGATCGAGATTTCCCCGCGCCCGTCCATATTGGCCCGGCGGCTTTCCAGCGTCACTAGGTTGCGATTCAAGAGCCTGAGTTCAGCCGTGTCTTCGATCGTCACCACGCGCTCGCTGTTGGGCACGAACATCGCCATGGCGTTCAGAAGCGTCGTCTTGCCCGATCCCGTGCCGCCCGAGATGATGATGTTCTTGCGCGCCTTCACGCAGGCCTCAAGGAACCGCTCCATAGGTGCGCTGAGCATGCGGCCTTCCTGCAAGGTCCGCATTGTGCGTATTTCTTTGCCGAACTTACGGATCGTCAGTGAGATGCCGTTCAGCGCAGTGGGCGAGGCGACGATGTTGGACCGGCTGCCATCGGGCAGACGCGCGTCGGCCATCGGGCTGCCTTCGGTGAGTTGCTTGCCATCGCGCCCGGCGATCCGGGCGGCCACGGTGAACAGCTCGCGCTCCGAGGCGAACTTGAGCCCCGTCTCGAACATCTGGTTGCCCTTTTCGACGAAGACCCGGTCATGCCCACAGACCATGATCTCGGAGATCACAGGCACATCGATCAGGAACTGGATCGGCCCGAGCCGGAAGAACAGCCCCATCACCTTTTCCCGCACGGCATCGCGGATCAGAGCCAGCTTGAAGGTTTCGCCGATCATGCCTGAGACGGCCTTGTAGGCCTCATCGAAACGTTCGTGCAGGAGCTGCAGGTCGCTTGCGGTGGAATGGGCGCTCATCTTGAGCCCGATCTCAGAGGCAAGTTCTTCGCGCAACTCAATGGATTGATTGCGTTGTTCGGCGTTGAGCTGCGAAAACGACAGCTCGATATCGCCCCGTGTCCCGCTCATCAGACAGGCAGATATCAGGGGCCGCTTCAACGCTTCGGCACAGTAGCGGTTGATCGTGGCGATCATGTCGGGCTTGCCCGCGATGTCGAGCTCTTCACCCAAGAGCCGATCCAACTCGACCAACAAAAGCTCTTCCCGCTGGCGGTCGTCTCCGTCGAACAGATCGCGCCGCCGATCCTCATAATCCAGCAGCGCCTCGTTCATCATGAGTTCGAGATCGCCCAACTCAGGCATCACGGCCAGCGCAGTGACGGATTTGTTCACATCCATCAGCTGCAGCAAGTTGTTGCCCAGCCAGATCTCATCCCCGTGCGCCACATCGACGGGGGTATCGCGTTCCAGCGCGCGGCGGCCAAGTTTGGCAGACCCGCCGGTCAGCGGCACAAGTTGCCAGCGATCGTTGGACGGGTTGCGGATGAGCCGGGCGTGTCGCGGTTCCACGCCGCTGCCTTCGACATGAACGAACCCTTTTTCGCCTTGCCGGGACCGGTCGCCGCCAACTTCGAAATAGGTGCCGTCAAGCGCCACGACATCCTTGCGGTTGCCGTAGGCGTCACAGATGCGCAGGTGGGATCGGGCGTTGCTCATTTCGAGACGCTACCCTGTTCGATGCAGTTTTCGGTGTTTTCGCATGGATTGCGAAGGAGCAGCGACAAGGCCCCGGTGGCCGCCTCGGAGTCGGCTGCAAACTGGACCACTTGTGCGGCGGGGGCCTGTAGTGTGACCGAGTTGTATTCCGGGCGGTCGCGTGTCTCAAACTCGCCCACGGTGTCGATATCGTCGACGGCCATAACCTCGACATTCTCGAGCAAGATGCGGGATTCAAACACTTTCGGCGTTATTTCAAACGCTCCGACCACATCGACCAGTGATCCCGGGTTGAGGAAGTTCTCGACCGCGCGATCCGTGGCGACGGGGATCGAAAACGCGCGGTAGCCATCCCGGATACGGAGGGCAAAAGCTTCCTGCTGATCAACGAAGAAATGTCCGCGCTGCAGGAAGCTGCCGCCGGTCACGTCCTGTCCGAACACCTGGTCACGCAAATTTATGCGGGTGACGGCCGTATCGTCGAGCGCCCAGCCGAACTCCGCAGCCAGTGCGCGGGGCATTTCCTGGCTGACGACGTAGGTGTCCAGGAATTCATCATCAATCACTGTGCCAGCCTCGATCACCAGGCCGTCTTCGGCAACAAGGCGAAGTTTCTGAACGGTGGCAGTCTGTTGCGAGACGTCCTGATAGTAGTAGAACGCTGCCCCGAAGGCGATCACCGCCGCGATGAAATAGAAGATGTTACGCATTAGTCCTCCAGATATCTGACGACGACGGTCGAGCGGACGGGGGCCGAACGATCGGGTTGGATGAAGACAATGGCCGAGCAGGGCGTGCCGTTGGCAAGCAACAGCGTCCCGTCGACATTCGCGGTCTCGCTGACCAGAAAGCCGTTGGCGCGCAGCTTGTCGGCATAGGTGCCTGCCGCCACCCCGGCCTCGAGCGGGTGACCCACTACAATCTGGCCGCCACATGTGGCCGACGTCCGCTCGGACAAAAGGATGGTGGCGCCGGCGGGAACAGCCGTTCCGAATACGGCCTGGTAGAGATCGCTATCCGCGCCCGCGGGTCCCTGTCGCATCAGTTGCGCACGCGTTCCGGTTCGGGACGGAACCAAGGCGATGCTGACATTGGCGGGTCCGCCTGCGGTCAACCCGGCGGTCGCCGCCTTGCCAAAGAGGTCCTGCGCAAAGGCGATGAGTGTTTCTGGTGCGTCGAGCCCGGCATAGGCCACAAAAATCGTGCCGCCGTCTGTCGTGGATTGGATGAGGTTGCGGGGCAGGGCGGCGACCAGGCTTTCCGGTGTGCCGTCACGCTCGGCCCTGTGCGTCTGAAGCGCCTGTGCCGCGGCAAAGGCGGGAACCAACAAGACGGCCAGAGCGGCGAGGATGGCGAACATCCGTCCCATTCTATCGGTTCCTCGCTGGAAAGAGCCTAGGAAACAGTTTCGTCGTATTCTCGCGCGCAAGCTCGTCCCAGATCACGCGGTCATGGCCGTTTTCCCAGCGCTCGTCATCCGGCCAGAGATCATTTTTCGGCAGCATGAAGCGTTGGCTGCTGTCGATCTCGCCAGCATTGGCCAGGAAGGGCGGGTTGTCGAATTCCATTGATCCGTTGGCATCCGAGACGACATCCAGCGTCGGGCGTCCGTCATTGACGTGTCGCGCCAAGTCCGTCCACGCGGATGCGCCTGTCTCCAGCGCCTCAAAGAACGGGCGCTCGGCTTGCAGCCCTGTTTCTGCGTTTTGGGTGCAGGCGGTTGCCTCGCCCTCGCGTTGGACGCCAGCGCCACCTGTGGTGTTCATGGTTTCCGTCTCACAAACTGTCGCATTTCCGCTTTCGGTCGCGAGCTTCACCGCACTCACGCGGGCATGCACCGAGATCTCGTGACGGGTCAGCATGCCTTCCATCACAAAACGGGCAAGGAAGATGATCACGAGCGCCATTGGGATGATCATCACGGCCTCAATGGCCAGCGATCCGCGCCGTCGGTGACCAAACCTAATGCGCATTGATCCGCCCCCATTCGGCACTGCCCGCTGCCGCCGACAGGCTGTCAGCGAGAGGTGCGAACATGGCCGATGCATCAGACCGCAGGCCTTGGGCCACGGCGTTGGGGTCGTCCATCCGCGTGGACGGCATTGGCCGATAAGTCCAGTCCTGCGAGAACAGGTCGGCGCTGATTGGATTGTAGACACCCACCTGGCCGTAACCGTGGTGATACTGCACGCCATCTGTCAGGACAGTGCTGGCGACGCGGGAGCTTTTGGCCTTTGCGGTGACTGCCAGGATGTGAAAGTCGTCCGGCATCTGTTCGGGGGTAACCAGAAAAATCTGGTTCGGAACGGGCGGCACCGGAATGGGCGACACGTTGCGCAGCTTCCAGAGCGTGGGCACCGGTGTCTCCAACTCGAAAGTAATGCCCGGCAGGATGTTCCCAAGGAGATTGGTGATTTCGCCAAGCAGCGGGATATCGGCGGTACTCACACCCAGACAGAAGAGCCCGAACTTGGCATCGAAACGACGCGTAAATGCGTTGTTCGTGGATGTCTGCGGGCCGACGAGGTTCAAAAACTGCGGATGTTGTGTCAAGACGCCGATGCGCGTGGGCAGATCGCTGCCGCCGATGTTTTCTCCGATACCGTCTGCAAGCCCCGGGATTGGCGGCGCGTAAATCGGGATGCCACGACGCTGATAGGCGCGTTTCATCGTGCTGAGGGGATCGTGGATTTCGGTCAGGTCGTTGATGTGGTTCCGGACCGACTTGTTCCCTGCGGGACCGCTATACCTTAGCGGCCCGCTGCCCTGCGGGAACCCACGGTCATCGAAGGTGGCAAGTTTCAGGCCCGGGGGCGGCGTGCCAAACTGCATCGCTGCACAGAACTCAGCCCGCGACAAGTTCACATTGCCATTGGCATCCAAGGGTGAAGCCGGGATCGGCTCAATCGGCAGGGCCATGCCGTCGCTGGACGCGCTGGTGGCACAGGTTCCGGGGCCGGGGCCTTCGCAGGGATCGTCAAAGTAGAAATCATCGACCCCATGAGCGGCGGCGTATTCGGCACCCATCTCGGCGATGGCACGGGGGAAGCGCTGGATGATCGCCTGGTTCATCCCTTCGATGGCCTCCATCGCCTTTTCGGCGGTGTTCATGCCATGGCGGGGGTCAAAATCGCTCCAGATGTCGGCGGCATCAATTTGCGCCTGGGTGGCAGGGACGATGGCTGTCCCATGCGTGTAGGCACAGAACGCATTCCATGCGAGGCTGGCAGGATCAATCGAGTAGATTATGCACTGCGCAGGCAGGTGGTAGAGCATTACATAGGCCTGAATGGCCGCAGCGGTTCCCACCATCTCCCACAACGTGCCGTTCAACGACTCCGATCCCAGCGCCAGCGTCACTGCCTGCGTTGTGGTGACGTTGTTCATCGACAGCGTGTTCAGCGATCGCGCGGTCCAGGCGCCGTGCATCTCGGCCAGCGCATCGGCGGCGTCCTGTACCTGGCGGCGATCCTCGATCATCTGCCCCGCGTTCATATGCGCGGCGAGCATCGTTGTGACCGGCACCATGGTGGCGACGGCCAGCACGGCAACCGCGCCCCGACGGCGGCGGCCAAGCGCGTCTTTGACCCGCTCCAAGATCATGACAACACCACGGTTGCCGTGCCGATGCGGTAGTACAGACCGTCGGGATGTCTGTCATCGCTGAGAAACCGGCGAAAGGGCGTGGTCAGCGGATACTTGAATGTCACCGTCGCCTTGATCGGCTGGCGCGCATCGCTTGTCAGGCCGGTCAGGCTGCGGTCCCAGTCCACTGTCACATCGACGTTGCCTGGGGTGAAAGCATAGCAGATGCGGTTTTCGACCGCCGTTTGGTAGCTGCTGTTGAGGCTTGTGCCGCTGACCAACGCCGCGCCCGCAGGCACACGGGGACAGCCGGTCGCACCAAGGCCGCTGGACGGTGAGGCCGCGACAAGGGCCCAGCGTGCTGCATCCAGCCACTTGCTTGCGTCCTCTCGTTGGGGACACAGCGCGGCCTCGGCAGCGGCTGCGGCGGACTTGTAGCTACTGGGGTTCAGAAGATCGGGGCACTTGTGAACAAGAGCTGACCGCGCCGCGGCGTAGGCCGCCTGCTCAAGGTAAAGCCGGTGCTGCGCAAGGATCATCGTCTGTGCCACCGCGCCGAACAGGATCAGCACGGCCGGGAAGGCAAGGATTGCCTCCATCGACACCGATCCGCGGCGACGGCGGGACAGGGCCCGCCGGACATATGTCCAGGCCGGACGGCTCATTTCGTTTTGTTCACCAGTTCCTGGACATCGGTCTTGTAGCCTGTCCGGTCGGTCTTGCGTTCGCCGATGATGCCTGTGCCGGTCATGGCCAGCGCGCCGACAGCTGCAATGGCAAATCCGAAAATCAGAAGCTTTTCCAGTGTCATAGCGGCAGTCCTTGTGAGGCGAAGTGAAGTGAACGTTACCCGCCGGAGTTGCGAAGCGTGTTCAATTCGTTGTCCAGTTCCTGGCGCTCGGTTCCGCGGTCGCCGACCATCGTGGTGCCGACCGTGGTGATCGCGAAGAGCGCTGCGAGGGCGAAGCCGAAGATCAGAAGCTTTTCCAGTGTCATCAGATTTTTCCTTTTGCGAAGGGATTGAAGTGCTTGCATTTCGTGGGCCTCACGGGCCCATGATGGCGTCGACCTGTGTGCGGACGAAATCGACGATATCGGTGCTCATCACGGCGAGGGCGGTTACGACCGCGAGGCCCAGTCCGAAGAGAAGTAGGTATTCAAGCGACATCTCGGTTTCTCCAGTTCTTGTGGGCGGTCACGCCCTGTTTCTGTAGCCACCCTATACCGAGCGCGCCTGTCCCAAAGGGTTGTCGTATCCGATGCGACAGTGCTCCCTCATGCGGCGATCAGCGGGTCATCGGCGCCCTTGCGATGAAACAAGGTCTGCATCGCATACTGCCCGCCGTCGAAATCGGATTGCTGGACTTCGGCGATCTCCATCACCAGGCGCTTGCGGCCCAGCCGCTGAATCTGGACGACGATGTCGATGGCTTCGATGATTTGACGGCGCACGGCGATCAGGGGTACTTCGATGTCGGACATCAGGCACAGCGTCTCAAGCCGCGACATCGCGCGGGCCGGGTCGTCAGCGTGAACGGTCGACAGCGACCCTGCATGCCCGGAATTCATCGCCTGGATCATGTCCAGCGCTTCGCCTCCGCGGCATTCGCCGACGAGGATGCGGTCAGGTCGCATGCGCAGGGTCGCGCGAAACAGTTCGCGAATGGTGATGCCGCCACGTCCCTTGGAATCGGGCATCTGTGCCTCAAGCTGCACCACGTGGGGCATGTTGAGGTCTAACTCGACAACGTCTTCGATCGTTATGATCCGCTCGCTCGGATCCATCATCCGGGCCAGAATTCCCAGCAGAGTCGTTTTGCCGGTTCCGGTGCCGCCGGAGATAATGATGTTCTTGTGTCCAATCACCGCCGTTCGCAGGTATTCCGCCGCTTCCGGCGACAATGAGCCGCCCTCCAGCAGCTGATCCAGCGTTGGTGGGGTGCGCGCAAACTGTCGAATCGCCAGCGTTATGCCCGCCCGCGCCGCCGGATCCTGCACGATGTGCACGCGGGATCTGTTGGGCATACGCGCCTCGAGCGACAAGTCATGGGGGGTCAGGCGCTTGCCCGAATATTGCAGGATGACGCGGGCCAGCCCGCGCAGGGCGGCCTCGTCGCGCATCTTGTGCTCGGTCTTCACCACACCTTTCGGACCGTCGATAAAGATCTCGTCCGGCCCGTTTATCATGATCTCTGACACGGCCGGGTTATCGTAATAGGTCACCAGTGGACCCATCAGGTGCCGAACCAGCGCATCATAGGCGGACTCTGAGATCGTATCGGTCATCCCACCGGAAGCGAAAAGATCACGGATTCAATCTCGGTCGCTGCCTGCAAAGCGCGGAACAGCAACATCGCCAAACCCATAAACGCCGCCAGTACGACACCGAGTGTCAGTACATAGTCCAGACTTGCCATGGCGACGCCCCCTTCCGTGCACTGCCATCTTTACCCTAGGTAACAAATAAATTTCTCAATGCATCTTAGTATTTACGGAAAGCTCTTGGGACGTCTAGTATTTCATACGATACCATCATGGGGGCTGGTATCTGCGCTATTGTAGTCTTGCGGTTGAACCAGCCGGGCGATCTTGCCCGGTGTGACGAAACGCGCCGCCGTAGGGCACCGAGTAGCTTTAGGCTGCCGGTGCGCGACAAGGTGCCGTGTCGTTGACCGCCGAAGAACGGACGGCACCAAGCTGCGCAAGCAAGGGGGTTGGTTTATGAGAAACGTTGTTGCGATTGTCGCTTTGGCAAGTGTCGCGGCACCTGTGCAGGCCGAGAACTGCGCTGAGCTGGGCCTGACAAACGGCTACCTGACCGAGCATTTTTGCGACCAACTGCGCGAGCTTGCCGGGTCGGGCACAACGCGCAGCATGGCACCAAAAGACGATGGCGCGCTCGCAGAGCAGTTCCAAGATATCGAAATCATCCAAGACGCCTTCCGCGCAGACCCGCGCAAGACTCTGGAACTGATAGAGCGCATTCGAAATGCCGGCGGCCTGGTGACCCAATAGCGGTGGCCGCCACGACGAACTGGGACGGGGCGGTGCTCGCCCCGATGAACAGAACGACAAATGGGGAGACTTACAATGACGACTTTGAGAGTTGCCAAGGCAATCGGGGCGGTGACGGTGGCATTCGCCGTCAGCGGCTGCGAGAGTGTATATTCGTTTTTCGACACTTCGCCGCCTGCAGCGGTCCAGACTCAGGCCGTGGTTGCACCGGTGACGGCGCCCGCGCCGCCGCCGTCTGCTACGCCCGCGCCAACACAGGCACAGGCAACAGTGCCGCCACAGACGACGCAGCCTGAAATCTCGCCAGAGCGGCAGTTGATTCTCGACGACGTCTTCGGTGGGCGCGACGACAATGGCGGCGGCGGCGGTTGGTCGGGGTAGTCGGCATGCGCATGCGTTTGACTGGACTTGCCGCAGCCCTGGTGACTGTGTCGGCGCTTGCGACCGGCACCGCCACTGCTCAGACAGGTTGGGCCGTCGATGCGTTGCTGCGCGACGCGTCGGCACCGCCCGCGGTCCGTAGCATCGATCGCAGCACGCGGCCCGAAAAACGCTATGCCATCGTCATCGGCAACTCGGACTATGCGGCAATCCCTGACTTGCCGAACGCCCATGCCGACGCCGATGTGATGACGCAGTTCTTGCGTGCGCAAGGTTACCTCGTACAGCAACACAAGGACATCACCAAGCGTGGCTTCGAAAACGTGTTGCGCCGGGCATTGTTCGATGTGGACAAGGATACCGAGGTTGTCATCTTTTTTGCCGGTCACGGCTTTCAGATCGGGGCCGAAAACTACTTGGTTCCGGTCGATGCCGATCTTGACAGCGTCTACGACGTGCCCTTCGAGGCGGTGTCTCTTGGCAGTCTGGTGGGGATCGTCGGGTCGCGCGCGCGTCTTCAGATCGTGATCCTTGACAGCTGCCGCGACAACCCGTTTGCCGGCAAAGAGGTTCTGACAGCCGTAGGGAGCGAGTTGCGGGAAACCCGTACTGGGTTCTCGTCGCAATCAGCCCCCTTGAATTCCAGCCTGATTTTCTCGACGTCACCTGGCGCTGTGGCGTTTGACGGGCAGGGCGAAAACAGCCCGTTTACTGCGGCCCTGATCGAAGAGGCGACAGCGCAGCCGGACGCTCCGGTGAAGGACATTTTCGAGGGTGTGCGTCGGCTGGTATACGAAAAGACCAATGGTCGTCAGGTGCCCTGGGACAGCTCGACCTTGGTCGAACCCGCATCCTTCGGGATCGGCGCCGCCATGTCGCGGCCCATCGCGGTAGAGGTGGCCGGCGGCGGTGTTTCGCGCGGTTTGGCGCGGGTCTCGCCAGCGCAGCCTTCGACCTCTGGCGGAACCGCACAGGCGGTGGCAGAGACCAGTTCGATCCTGGAGGCGCCCTTCATCGATGAGGTCGAAATCGGGTATGCCTTGCGAAACGCGCTGGACCTGACGCCCGCTGATCAAGTGACGCTCGTTACTGGGCCCCAAACCGGGCGGCTGGTTTTGCCTGATGAAAACGGCCTGAACCGGGACGTCGAGGGTCAGACGCTGTCGAGCGATGACGTTGATCGGCTGATCCTCGTCAACGAGTCAGTTCAGATCCCCGCTCTGTCGCTTGAAAGCGGCTATATCGAGGATGCCGTGACGCTGCGGGTCAACGGCGCCGACCAGCGGATTGCCCTGCATCTTGAACCCGAGCAATGTGATTTCCACGCAGGCGACCACATTGATCCCGATGGCATGGGCCTGACCCGTTATGCCAATGAACTGCAACCCGAGGCCGCCTTGGCGGCCTGCCAGGCGGCGGTGGAACGAGAGCCCGAGAACGGGCGGTTCCATTTCCAGCTCGGCCGCGCCCATTTGGCCTTGCGCCAGATGGATGAGGCGATTGCCGCGTTCGAACGCGCCCGCGACCTTGGCCATGCCAGAGCGTGGAACGCCCTGGGCAATGCGATGCTGAACCTCGAAAAAGAGACCGGTGGCCAGGTCAACGCACAAGCTTCGACCGACGTCCTGACGCTCTTTGCCCGCGGCGTGGATGAAGGCGATCCCTATGCCTTCTATTCGCTGGGCCGGCAGTTCATGCGTTTCGGCGGCACGCCGGAGATCGAGATCGAAGGGTACGACCTGATGATGCGGGCGCTGGAAGTCGGCCATACATTTGCGATGAATGAGCTTGGCTTCTTTTACCTCGACGAAGAGGGTGAGTATTTCGACGCGGAACGTGGTCTGCGCTATCTGCGCGAAAGTGCGGCGCGCGAAGACATTTACGGCTTCAACAATATGGGGCTCGTCCATCTCAACGGTCTTGGCGGGTCACAAGTGGACGATGCCGCAGCCTTTGAGATGTTCACGAAAGCCGCAATGGGGGGGCATCCGAACGCGCCCAGCAACCTTGGCCGAATGTACCGCGAAGGCCGCGTCGACGGTGCGCAGGACATCGCCAAATCGGTCGAATGGTACCTTGTGGGCCTTGATCGCGGCGATGCCCGCGCAGGCGGCAATGCGGCTTTCCTCATTGCAACCGAAGGGGTCGACGGTTTCGATCTTTTTGATGCCGCGTTGATCGGAGCAAAGTCCGCCGCGCTGACAAACCAGTCCGCAGCGGCGCAAGCGCGACAGCTTTTGGGCAACTTCCCCGAAAGCGCTCTGGATGGCGGTGCGCAAAAGCTGATCAACTTACTTGGCGGCGACGTTACCGCCGATGGGGCCTTTGGCGCCGCAAGCCAAGCCGCGATGGATCAGGTGCTGGCGAGCTACGGCGCAGGCCCGGCGGCCAGCGATCCGGTGGACAGGATCGTCCAGCTTGCGGCGGTGTTCTGGACGACGTCACCGTTCCGGGTCGATCTGTACTGAACGTCGCGCAACCACGCGCGCTGGCGCGTGCGTGGTTGCGCTTGCGATGCTCCTTTCTTCCACCGCACGGCCGTCCCGCGTCCCGCAGTAGGGCCCGCGCCGCATTTGTTCGGTGAGGTTCGCTTGATCCGATCCATGCCAGCGATCGTGCAAGGGCGGGTTACAACCAGATCCTGGTTTGTCGATATCGATCAGAGGTGTGCTTGGATTTTCTGGCAGCCCGTAGGGGAATCGAACCCCTCTTTCCAGGTTGAAAACCTGGCGTCCTAACCGATAGACGAACGGGCCGCGCTGGTTGTGCGGGGTTATCTAGGCAAAGCACTCTCGGAGGGCAAGAGGATTTTTGCCTCTGGGCAAGGCTCTAGCGGGTGCGATGGGGCAGGTGGCTCAAGAGGGTGATGAGCGTGGTGTCGGGTGACTGGCCGGCGGTGTCCAGGGTGATCCGGGGTGCGGTGATCGGTGCGAACGGGCGGGCGGTGACGTCGGCCCAGGTGGGGCCTTGTCCGCGCCTGGCGCGGCGGGTTTCGACGCGGCTGCGGTGCTCTGCCGGATCGGAGCAGATGATTTCCACAAGACAGTGGTGGGCGCCGGTTTGTTGGGCCGCGGCGTCCCAGCCGGCGCGGGTCAGGGCGATCGGGTTCACGCTGTCGCCGATGACATCGTGCCCGAGTGCGAGGTTATCGGTGGCCAGGGCCCAAAGCACGCGGTAGCCGGCGTCCATCACGTCCGGCGGCGCGAGCGCGGAGGCGCGCAGGGCCTCTTCCGCGCTGTCGACGCGCAGGTAAATCGCGGCAAGGCGATCCGCCAGCGCGCGGGCCAGGCTGGACTTGCCGGTGCCAGGGAGACCCGCGAAGGTGATCAGGCGCGGCGGGCTCATGCGGCGGGGCTCGCGTCGGAGAGGCGCAGCTGCGGGCGGCTGCGGCCCTGCCAGTGGTTGATCTCGAGCCGTCCGGCCAGGTGAAACCGCGCGCCGCCGTGGGACAGGAGCGCGGGGCCAAGCGGGCCGTCGAAGGCGGAAAAGGCGATGGCGTCGATCCGGGGGCCGGTGCCGTCGCCGAAGCTGATTTTGAGGTGGCTGTCGCCCACCCGGCGGGCGTCGAGGATGCGTTGATCGGGAAAGGCAAATCGCGGGGCAGGGGCGCCCTGGCCAAAGGGCCCGGCGGTTTCGATCTGGGCGATGAGTTCCGGGGTGGCGGCGCCGGGCATCAGGATGCCGTCGAGGCGCAGATCGGCGGGGCCCATGGCGCCCGCGCCCTGTTGGGCCAGAAGCTCGGTCAGGCGCGCCATTGCGGGCTCAAGCGCGTCGCGGGTCACGGTGAGCCCGGCGGCCATGCGGTGCCCGCCGCCCTTGACCAGGTGGCCCTCCGCCGCGAGGCGCTGGATCGCGGCGCCAAGGTCGATCCCGGCGACGGAGCGGCCCGATCCCTTGCCGTCCTCTCCGTCAAAGCCGATGACGACGGCGGGGCGGTTCGTGGCCTCTTTCAGCCGGGCGGCGACGATGCCGACAACACCGGGATGCCAACCTTCGCCCGCCGCCCAGACCAGGGCGGCGTCAGTGCCGCGTGCTTCGGCCTGATCGAGCGCGGCTGCGCGCACGGTGGCTTCGATATCGCGGCGTTCGGTATTGAGTGCGTCCAGGCGTTCGGCAAGGGCCACCGCCTCGTGCGGGTCTGCGGTACTTAGGAGGCGCGCGCCGAGGTCGGCCGCGCCGATGCGTCCGCCCGCATTGACACGGGGGCCGAGGACAAAGCCCAGGTGGTAGGTCGCGGGCGGCTGATCGAGCCGGGCGACATCGGCCAGCGCCACAAGCCCCGGGCGGGTGCGGCGGGCCATGACCTTGAGCCCCTGCTGTACGAAGGCGCGGTTCACCCCGGTGAGCGGGGCCACATCGGCCACGGTGGCAAGCGCGACCAGATCGAGGAGGCCCAGGAGGTCCGGCGTGTGCATGCCCGCCGCACGGGCCTGGCGATTGGCTTCGACCAGCATGAGAAAGACAACGCCCGCGGCGCAGAGATGGCCCAGGTCGCCGGGCTCGTCGGCCCGGTTGGGGTTCACCACGGCGCGCGCCGGGGGCAGGGTTTCGCCGCCAAGGTGATGGTCGAGCACGATGACGTCGGCCTGCGTTGCGGCGGCGAGCGCGTCGTGGCTGAGCGTGCCGCAATCGACGCAAATGATCAGGTCGTGATCTTGGGCCAGCGCGGCCATTGCGGGCGGGTTCGGGCCGTAGCCTTCATCGATGCGGTCGGGGACATAGAGCGTCGCGCTTTGGCCCAGCGCACGCAGCCAGTTGAGGATCAGCGCCGCCGAGGCGCCGCCATCGACATCATAGTCGGCGAAAATGGCGATCTTTTCGCGCTTTTGCGCGGCGGCGAGGACGCGTTGTGCGGCGACGCCCATGTCTTTCAGCGTCAGCGGATCGGGCAGCAGATCGCGCAGCGCGGGGCTGAGAAAGCCCTCCGCCTCTTCGGGCGCGACACCCCGGGCGGCCAGAACGCGGCAG
This sequence comes from Pseudomonadota bacterium, assembly GCA_039193455.1. GTDB lineage: Bacteria > Pseudomonadota > Alphaproteobacteria > Rhodobacterales > Rhodobacteraceae > JBCBGF01. The sequence continues at coordinate 4,130 of JBCCWO010000030.1, read as the reverse complement.
ACCGCGCCGGGCAGGCCGGTCATCTGTTCGAGGCGCTGGGCCTGTCGGTCGTCTTCTGCATCGGGGCCGACCCAGCGCCGCCCAGTGAGCGAGGCGTCGACGCCCAGAAACGCCATCGCGCCCGGGTCAGACCGGGTTGCGATAGGTCATGCGGCGCACCGATCCGGTCTTGGACCGCATCAACAGCGTTTCGGCTGTCAGGAACCCCGGCTCGCGCTTGATGCCCGGCAGGATCGAGCCATCGGTGACGCCGGTTGCGGCAAAGATCACGTCGCCCGTGACCATGTCGTCGCGGGTGTAGACCCGGCTGAGGTTGGTGATCCCGGCCTTCTTGGCGCGGGATTCCTCATCGCCATTGCGGAACAGAAGCTTGCCGTAGATCTGCCCGCCCATGCATTTGAGCGCGGCGGCCGCAAGGACGCCTTCGGGGGCGCCGCCGGACCCCATGTACATGTCGATGCCGGTCAGGTCCGCCTCGGCACAGTGGATGACGCCGGCCACATCGCCATCCGTGATCAGCCGGATCGCTGCCCCGGTGGTGCGCAGTTCGGCAATCATGTCTTCGTGGCGGGGGCGTTCAAGCACGCAAACGGTGATGTCGGATGTCGAGCAACCCTTGGCCGCGGCCAGGGCCGAGACGCGTTCGGCGGGCGGCATGTCAAGCGTGACGACGCCGGTCCGGTAACCTGGCCCGATGGCGAGTTTTTCCATATAGACATCGGGAGCATGCAGCATCGTGCCCCGTGGCGCCATCGCGATCACCGCAAGCGCATTGGGCATGTCTTTCGCCGTAAGCGTCGTCCCCTCAAGCGGGTCGAGGGCGATGTCCACGGCGGGGCCTTTGCCCAGCCCGACCTCTTCACCGATATAGAGCATCGGCGCTTCATCACGCTCACCCTCGCCGATCACCACGACGCCCTGAATGTCGAGTTGATTGAGCTGGTTGCGCATGGCGTCCACGGCGGCCTGGTCGGCGGCCTTTTCGTCGCCGCGCCCGATCAGTTGTGCCGAAGACAGCGCTGCCGCCTCGGATACGCGGGCCAGGCCCAGGGACAGCATTCGGTCGTTAAAATCGGGGGCAGTGGTCATGGGCGCTCGCCTTTGTCGGTCTGTGCGCGTCTCCTAACGCGGCGGGGCAGGGCGGCACAAGGGCGGTAGCGCTAGCGGGGCGCAAACCCGGGTTGAGGCCGGGGCCACGTTTTGCCTGCGTGCCGGTGCGCGCCTAGGCCCCGTCGTGTGGTTTGAGACCGAAGTGGTCGCAAATCTGTGCCGCGACCTCGGCGGCGGAGCGATGCGTGTTGTCGATGCGCAGGTAGGTGTCGTAGGCCATCTCTCCGGGTAGGGAGTTGAGGCGGTGGTTTGCATCCATGTCCCGCAGATGGCCGTCGGACCAGGCGACATCGCGCTTGGTCGGTTTGTGGGTGAGCCGGTTTTTCGTGCGATTGCGGCGCAGGCGCTCGTCGAACGCGGCTTCAAGCTCGACCCAGTAGACGGGGTGGCCCTTGCTTGAAAACTTCGTCGCAAGCCCTTCTATGTATTCGCGTTCTCCCGAAACGCCAAAGGCCCAGACATAGGTGAAGATATAGCCGGTGCCGGTGTCTTCGGCGAAGGCCTCGAGAAAGGCCTCTCGAAGCTGTTTCACCAGATGGCGGCCCGCCTCGCTGCCATAGCTGAAGTAAGGGGCCACCATTTCGATGGTCGTGTGATTGTGGAAGAGCTTGTACCCAAGCCGCTCTTCCAGCGCCTGGCCGACCGTCATTTTGCCGACAGCAGGGGGGCCTATGAGCATGATCAGAGGCACCCGCGCGGCCTAGGTCATACCGCTTCGATCCGGATTGCCACTGGCGGGGTGGCCAGGACGCCGGTGGCGTCCATCCCTGCGATGGCCGCATCCAGCGCTGTGCGGGTAGTTTTATGGGTGACGATCAGAACCGGGGCCGTGGTGGTGTCGTGGCCATACTGGCGCATCCGGTCGATCGAGATCCCGGCATCGCCCAGCGTGGCCGCGATCTTGGCCAGCGCGCCGGGTTTGTCGACCAGCGCCATGCGCAGGTAGAACGGCGCGGGGGCCGAGGCTTTGGCCCCTTGGGTGGGGCGCAGGTTCGCCGCGGGCTGGCCAAAGGTCGAAAGCCGCGTGCCGCGGGCGATATCGACGATGTCGGACATCACCGCGCTGGCGGTTGGCCCTTCGCCCGCACCTGCGCCGCGCAGGACGATCTGACCCACCGCATCGCCTTCGAGCACGACCATATTCATCGCGTTCTCAAGCTGGCCCAGAGGCGAGGCCGCGGGCACCAGACAGGGCGACATGCGGCTCTCAAGCCCTCGCCCGGTCATCTGAGCGACGCCCAAAAGCTTGATCCGAAAGCCCATATCGGCTGCATGGCGGATATCTTCGATCGAGACGCGTTCGATCCCCTCGATATCCATCGCCTCGAAATTGACCTGTGTGCCATAGGCGATGGAGGCCAGCAGGGCGAGCTTGTGGCCCGCATCGATGCCGCCCACGTCGAGGGTGGGATCGGCTTCGAGATAGCCCAGGCTATCGGCCTCGGCAAAGACCTCGTCATAGCTGAGCCCGGCGCTTTCCATGCGGGTGAGAATGTAGTTGCAGGTGCCGTTCATGACGCCCATCACGCGGGTGACCTCATTGCCCGCAAGGCCTTCGGTTAGGGCTTTGACGACTGGAATGCCGCCCGCCACGGCGGCCTCGAACCGCAGAACGCGGCCAGTATCCTCGGCCGCTTCGGACAGCGCCTGACCGTGCAGGGCGAGCAGGGCCTTGTTGGCGGTCACCACGTCTTTGCCCGCCCCCAAGGCGGCTTCGACGGTGGCCTTGGCCGGGCCGTCCGAGCCGCCCATCAGCTCGACCACCACGTCCACATCGTCGCGCAGGGCCAGCGCGACGGGATCATCCTCCCACGCGTAACCGCCGAGATCGACACCGCGGTCTTTGGTGCGGCTGCGCGCGGAAACCGCGCTGATCGCGATGGGACGGCCCGCGCGGGCGCCAAGAAGGGCCTTGTGCCGCTCAACGATCCGCACGACGCCCGTGCCGACGGTGCCAAGCCCGGCAATGCCGAGGCGCAGGGGGGTGGTCATGGGCGATCTTCCTTCTGGCCAGTGCGCGCGGGTGTTAGCCTACCTCGCCCATGGCGGCAATGCGGGTGGGGCGCGAGGGTGTTTAGGTTTGCTGTTTCGCGACGGGGTGGGGGCGTGTTTCAGATGCGGGGGGAATGGACACGCGCCAGCATTGCAGACGGAGGAGACCTTCACATCTTTATACCGAAGGTCTGCATTGGTGAGGTCTCGCAAAAAATTCTTGTCGGTCAAAGCGCTTGTCTGATAGACGGCCACCAAAGTGGAGCGCACGATGAAAGTACGGTTCTCAGAACGAGATGCCTTGACCATCGCCCTAGCGGGGTGCGTGGACTAGGTATGAGCATCCTCCAAGGTTAGGTTTGCGAGAGCCTATCTGTCAGGGCGACACCATCAGGTGGCCGCCTTTTTTGTTTCAAAAACGCAAGGAGATCAGAGCTGTGTCCAATCAGCTGTTGGAAGAACCTGACGATACAGAGGAGGCCCCGCACAACTGCGCGGTCTCCCTGATTTCATCTTCACGCATACGACGCCAGCGCTCTGTCCCGACGTTGCCACCTCCGGCAGTGAATGGAAGGGGTTTATATTAAGTAATTGTTTTTAAATAATAAATTGACGCGCCTTGCTCGCCTAATATATGAACCGCTTATCTGCTTTGGGGCGTTCGTCTAGTGGTCAGGACATTCGTCTTTCTAACGGAGAACACGGGTTCGAATCCCGTACGCCCTACCAAGCAGATTGCGGTCGCGTAGCTCAATGGGAGAGCACCGGATTGTCTATCCGGGTGTTGCGGGTTCGAGTCCCGTCGCGACCGCCATGCGACCTGGATCTTCATCGAAGCCACCATTGATCGCAACTTGTTGTTCGGACACCGAGACCAGACATTCATGCATCGCGCAGCATTCAGGAGGTAAGGGCTTATTTCGTTGAAAAACTCTGGGTTGATCGAGGGGTAAGTCGCTGATTCAATTCGTCCTGTAGGGAGAGATTGGCGATGATGGGACCGAGGCAAGAAGCGCAGGCGGCGCTGT
>JBCCWO010000029.1:0-38492 GCA_039193455.1 Pseudomonadota bacterium | reverse complement strand
TTCATAGACGAGGTAGCCAATGATCTCGCCGTCCTCATCAACTTGCGACACCGCGAGTACGTGCGTCTGCTTTCGCCGACGCTCCAGCTGCCGAACTCGGGACTTCACGCTCATTCTGGTTTCCCCCAATCAGGCCCAATTGCGGAACCGTAGCGTCCGGCAACGACCGTGCTGCGTCTTGCCCGGGCATCGACGGCGGAGTGCCCGGGGTATGGGGGGTGGCTGGTGTTTGTGGCAACGAGGGTGTCGCGGTTGTCTCCATTCCGCCAGCAGGCATGCCCTGCCATGGCTGGCCGGTGCGCGTGTCCACAATCTGGGTCACACCGGACAAGCACCTGACGCTGGTGGTTCGATACGATGATTTCGCGGGGCTCTTGGCCCGGGTCGGTCACCAAGTAACGAGCCGCGTCGGTGTGGTTGGGCAGGTCAGCCCATTTGTAGACGCGCTTGGCGTTAGCCGGTGGTGTGTTTTCTTGTTTCACTGCTCTAGTCCTTTGTTGAAAGGACCGGCGGTGCGGTGTACGATATCTTTACCCAAAGAATACGTCCCACCCCTGCCGATCCAATTGATTGGTGGGGGTTTTCTTTAGGCGGCTTCGCGATTTTCGGCGGCCTCGGCGATGAAGCCGTCAATCTCAGACTGGCGCCAACGTGACATGCTGCCGATTTTCAGTGGGCGTGGAATTAAGCCCTCGCGGGACCACCGCCACAGCGTGGATCGCGCGCAGCCGAGGTAGGCACAGACTTCATGGTCGTTCAGAAGTGGGTCGGTCATGTGGTCGAAACTCCGTAGTGTTATCAACTACGGCAGTACTAGGCCCATGTTGGCGCGGGCGGCAGCGGGGTAGGTTTGAAAGCTACCCCCCCTGCTTACGGAGCCTCTTGTGCGTCGTTTATCCCTTTGGCGGCAGCTCGGGTGTACCGGCTGGCGACGCTTGCCCAGATGGTATTAAGTGGTGGAATATGAACTTCCATTGTTCCGTCCATGTAAGTCTCGGGGACGTTCCAAAGGTCAAAGTCTCCGCCAACTTGGTGGCGAACTGAATAGAAGGCGCTCTGCAATGCACCGCAGAGGCGAAGAAACTCTTTGAGTTTTTCTGAGGATCTCTGGGCTTCATCAAAGACGTCGGCAAAAACCGTCACACCTGTCCAGTAATGGGCAACGTTTTTGTACCGAGAGAAACTCGACTTTATTCCACCCTTGGTCTTCGCGAACTTGCCATATTGCTTGGTCAGTATGTTGCCCTGCTCGAAGACCAGGTCACGGGCCCTTGCGATGCTGATTGGTAATCCCGTCGCCTGAAGATGTAGCAAACTCAAAAATACGTGCCCGCAGATCACACCTTGGGATCGCCTTCCCACTTGATCCGTTCTTATCAGTCGGCCTACATGGCTTTCTTCCAGAATGGCTCCCTCACGTATGGCTTGGTGATCCATCGCCAAAACGCTGTAGCAGTGGTTCTGGCTCTGCACTTCGTCTGGAAAGTGCATTGTTGCCAAGAGCATCTCCTGTGCGTAGGGGATCAAGTCGCCGTTGTCGTCAAGAACTCTCAAGAAACGAGCCATCACCCAACCATCCTCACGACTTCACCCGTTCCACCTGTGACATGATCGGCCCAACGCTCCATCAGCATGCGGCGCTGCTCCAGGAAATCAGTTCGCTTGTATGCCCGTTCAACGCTGCCACCGACAGCGTGGGCGAGGGCGGTTTCAGCGATTTCGCGGGGGGTGTCGGTTGCCTCAGCACACCAAGTGCGGAAACTGGACCTGAAGCCATGGGGCCGGGCGTCCATGCCCAGGCGTTCCATATATCGGCCCATGGTCGCGTCACTGATCACGCCGCGGCGGACGTTAGGAAACAGAAAGCCATTTCGGGCCAGTGGCTTGGCTTGTTCGATGACGGCCAGCGCTTCACGGGATAAGGGGATGCGGAACTCTTCCTCGCGCCCCTTCAATGACTTCATTTTCTCGGCGGGAATGGTCCAAGTGTGGCCGTTGATTTCGTCGAGCCGAGCATGGCGTACAGGCGTTGATCTGGCAGCAGTCAGTATCAAAAGGCGCAAGGCGAGTTGGGTCGGAGTGCTTTCAACAAGACCCGCGTAAAACGCCGGGACTTCGGGCCAGGGCATAGCCGGAATATTGCGAGCGACGTGCCGTGACCTGCCCAGTAGCTCTTTCGCTTTTTCAGTGGCTTGAAGGTCGACATTCAATCCCATTGCAGCTCCATATCGCATTACAATGCTGAGCCTGCTGATTGCTTTTTTCGCTGTGTCAGCCTTGGTGTGCCAGATTGGCGCCAGAGTGTTCCGAATGTCCTTCTGGTCGATTTCCTAAATGGGAATTCGACCAAGCTTTGGCAGAATATGCAGCTTGAGCGGAGTGAACCAACGACCGGCAATACCGTCGGCCTTGAGTTCGGCCTTGCGGGCCTCGAAGGCCTGTTCAGCGACAGTCTCTAGCGTGAACTGCTCTTTGGCCGCTTCTCGACGTTGGCGTTCCCGTTCTTTGATCGGATCTTTGTTTTGACGAACCACGGCACGCCATTTGTCGGCCTCTTCGCGAGCGTCCTTTAGGGTGACTGTAGGGTAGGGGCCGAGGCCCATTTCCCGACGGTTACCGTATACTGTGACGCGCAGGAACCATTGAGCCCCACCGTCAGAGCGCTTGTGGAACCACAACCCACCACCGTCTGAGTATTTCCCAGGAGCTGCGTTTCTAACCTTCGCTGAGCTCAGCTTGTGAAGTGCGCGCATTCAACCACCTTTTCGTCCACCCCTATATATAGGACGTGGTGAGACAGCTTGAAACCGCCTGATAACGAGAAGGTGGGGAAATACATGTGGATATCTCAAGTGCCGGACGAAATGAGACGATACGATATCGCTAGATATTGTAGTTCAGTGCCCTCCACCCGCACCAAACCCTCAGAGCATCTCAGCCTCCGCAAGCGGACCAGCAGGCCCGCTTGGCTGCCGAACACCGTCCCGTGTCACGGGCGTGTGGCCCTCAGGGCATCACCGCTTGAACCGTCAGCGTGCCGTAGCCTCCGGTTTTCGAGTAACTCGCCCCTAGCCCTGTGGCGATAGCTGACCGAATGCTCGGGCCATCCACATCCTGGGTCGCTGTGCGGCGCGCTTCGATCATGCGGGCGATCACGCCGGTTGCTTGGGCCGAGGCTGCGGATGTGCCGCCGAAGCCGTAGTTTGCACCCTGGTGTGAGGCGAGGCTGGCCGGTTCTTCTGCATAGCCGCCATGGCCCAGGATATCGGGTGCCGGGATGTAGTTGAACTTGAGCCCGGCCTGTGGGTCAGGCTTGGCGCCGGGGTCCTCATCGCGGTCGCTGGGGCACAGAAAGCATAGGCCAGGGCCGGACTGGCTGTACTGTGCGGGGACGAGATCCGAGCTCTTGTCAGAGGGCTCGTCAAGCTTTGCGGATCCCACGACGATGATGCCCGTGCCTTCGAATGGATCGTCGCCTGTGCCGAAGCCGCTTTGGGGTGATTTGGCCAACCACGCCTTGGCGGGTTGCAGGGCGTCTGTGGACAGCATCGCCTCAACGGCTTTCAGCCCGTCGCCATCGGCGAGCGTTGCGACCACGGCTTGGAAATCCTCCCACGCGCCGGGGTAGGAGATGCTGCTTGTTCCGTCATTGCCTGCCGGGATGACCACGGGCACCTTCAGGGCCGCTAGCCAGATTGCCAGGGCGAGGGGATCGCAGGGCGCGTTGGCGGCTGCGGGATCGTCCGGACCCGACCAGTCGGTGGGGTAGGCGTCGTCCGCCGGGCGCACAAAGGGCGGGCCGACCAGGATGACGTCGCAGGCCGATGGACCAAAGGCCATGGCGATGATCGCCTCGGCGACGGCCAAACGGTTTTCATGGGTATCGGACATCTTGGTTGTGACGCGCGCGGGCACGAGCGTGGCCTCGGGCGCTGTGCCCCAGATCTCGCACAGATCGGGGGCGGGTGTCCCGACGATCAGGCCACCCATCGCCGTGCCATGCCCGCCGCCCTTTGACGAAAACGCCATCCGGCCATCTTCGGCCACGGGGTAGTCCTGGTTGATCGCCGCGGGCGAGTCCTTCCAGACTGTGGGATCCGTGGTTTGCGCTAGCGCCGCGCTGATCGCGTGATCCGTCCCACGCTCGAACGTCGGGTGGGTGACGTCCACCGCGCCATCGACGAGGCCAACGGTCACGCCACTGCCGCCGGTTTCAAGCGGCGCGCCACCCGCGCCGATCCCGATCCGCGCCAGCGACCATTGTTCCAGCGGATTTTTGGGTGGTTTCGGGGGCACCCGACCGCCGGTTGGCCCGTTGCCGAGATAGGGCGACGGTCCTTTGTCGTAGGATTGCACATCCTCGATCGCATTGACGAACATCTCGTCATAGACATCGCGCAGGCTGGTGAACGCGGCCTGTGCAATCGCAGCCCCTGCGGCGCCGTCAGAGGCATAGTGGACACCGGCCCATTCGCGGTTCTCCGCGATCCGCGCGGCCACATCAAACGCTTCGGCGACCACACCGGGGTCGTAGGCGAACACCTCGGCCATGCCGTGGGCGATCAGCGCGGCCTGCGTGGCGTGACCGCTGGGGTAGGCCGCGTGATTGGGCACTGTAATCGACGGATCGATCCCGTGATCCATCAGGTGCGGGCGCGGGCGGTTGAATTTTTCCTTGTAGTGCGAGGCGAGCGCGAGACCGGCGTCTTGCAATAATACCATCAAACGAATGAGGCTGACCGGCGCACCGGACGCGTCGTCGAAAATCCTTAAAAAAACGGGGATGATGTCGTCGATTTCTTCTTCGATCTCGTCTTGGCGTGCCTCACGCTCGTCAGAGGCTTGCATCTCAAGAAGGTCATCTAATTCGCGCCGCACCTCGTCGCCGTCATAGGCGGGCGGGTCTGGGATGGGGCCGAGCGTGGCGATGATGTCTGGCAAGGCCTGCTGCATGCGGATGACATACTTTTGGTCGCGGACCATCCAGGCACGGTAGGTATCGCCAAGACCGGCCTCGACGCCTGAGTTTGTTTTGGTTTTTGTTTTCGTCTTGGTCTTTGTTTTAGTCTTCGTTTTTGTTTTTGTTTTGGTTTTTGTCTTCGTTTTGGTCACGACCTGTTCCTCTCACCGTTTAGATGTTTCGCCCCACGTCAGGACAGCAGCCCGATTTCCCGCAGGCCGCTGCGGATCAGATCGAGGCTGGCGGCCGAGCTTCTGGCGTAGTCGGCGTGGCCCATGCGATCGGTCCCGAAATCGCTGTCGATCTGACGCAACTGGCGGTAGCACGACATCGCCTCGTCCATATCGCCTAGCCGCACGTGGCTGACGAACATGTGGCGTAGGACGGCCATGAATTCCGGACGCTTGGCAAGCACGCGGCGGCCCAGCGACACCGCGTCGGCATGCCGGCCCTGCAACGTGGCGGCGATCATGGCCGAAGCGTCGTAGTAGAACTTGTAGGGGCTGTAGCGGCCCAGGTTTCGGGCGACATCTGCCGTGCGCGCGCCGCGATCGATATCGCCTGAATAGATGGCATTCATTGCGGTTGCGTCCCACGCAAACGCGAGGTTGGGCAGGATGCGGCGGCTGTCGGAGAGATACTGGCCGCTCAGTTCCAGATCGTTTTTGACAAATCCCTCGAAGTGCCCGGCGATGGCGAGCACCACCGCATTGCCGGGGTCGCTTTCAAGGGCTTGCGCAACATGGATTTCCGCGTCTGCCAAGGCCGCGCCCTGATCTTCGCGCAGCTCATTTCTGCGCAACATCGCTGCGAAGGCCAGCCAAGCCTCGGCATTGGCGGAATACTGATCTTCCACAAAGTTCGAAAGCAGGTTCGCGGAATCCTGGATGCCGTCGCGCGACATCCCAAAAAGCTGATGCACCGCGGTGTAGAGCGTCGGCTTGGTTGTCAGGCCGGGTTGGCGCAGGATGAGGCTTTCCACGGTATCGACGGCGCCCATGACGAATTCGAGCATAGTCTCTGACCCGATGGACAGCGCGGCGTCGCGGTCTGTGCCGATCGACGACGTCCAGATAACGCGCCCCGTCGCGGGAACCCGCGCAAGGACGGTCGACTGAAGCTCATGCGCGAGCAGGGACACCCGCACTTCGACGAGGACCGGCGGTCGCACGACGGTGTCGATCTCGCGCCCGGCGAGTTGGTTCGTCTCCACATCCCGCAGATCATAGGTCTCAAGAAAGCCGTTCTGGCGGAAGGTGGTGACCATTGCGTTGGTGATGCGCTCGGCGACAACCCCGGCAATCGCGTCATCCGACACCACAACCGGATTGCCGATCAGGACACAGGGCGGGGCATCGAACGTGACCGGTGCGACGGGCACGCCGCCGCCGGTGTCGACCATTGCGCCGCGGTCGTCTTCGACGCGGGCCTCAAACGCCTGGCGTTCGTCGCGCAGCCAGTCCTCGCCGCCTTCGTCCAGCCGTGGCGCATCCTCGAAAAACCCGATGCGGGCATTGCTGCCGGGGTCAATCTTGACGACGACATCGCTCAGCCAGACATGTTCATAGTCGGCTTGCAGCAAGTCGCTCCAGGGCCCCAACTGCTTGCGCAGGGCATAGAGCGACTGGCGCAGGGAATTGCTGGCCTGATCGTCGAAAGAGCGGCCCCAGAGCCGTGATTTCAGCCATTCACGCGACCGCCGCCGGTCAGGCGCGGTGGCCAGCATCGCCAGCAGAACACGGCCCTTTTTCTCGGGAATCCGCAGATCCCGGCCTTCGGGGTCGGTCAGGCGGAAGTTGCCGACCAGGGATAAGGTCAGCTGCTCCTGCGTCTCGCCGGTGGTTTTGCCCATGGGCCCTTCCCCGCCAAATCCATCGCTCCCACCGGTCCTTACAAGGCACTGCAGGTCGAGAGTATGCGCATTGCGCTTGCGAAGGGAACCGCTAAAGCCCCACGGGAGCCGGTATGGTTTATCAAGCAACGTCATGGCGGACCGCCTGGTATTGACACGTCGCTGGCATCGAAACCGCCGGGCAAAAGCTCGGCCTCCCACGGGATGTAGGTGGCCGAAAAATGCACTGCGGCGCCGGGCTCATTTTCGCCCAGCAGCAAACATCGATTTGAAACGGCACGGGTCCGTTGCCCGGGTTTGAACCGGGCGGACCCGCGCAGTCTCAGCGCATGTGACGACTGCTCCAGCAAAAAATAGCCGTCACCACCGATAAAGTTACCCTTCACGTTCATCCCTTCGGGCGGATTGCGTTCAACGATGAACACCTCTCCGCCATCTGGGCCCTGCGAGATGAGAGTAGCGCAAACCACCAAGTCGGGACTAAGCCTTGGTGGAGCCTCTTCTTCCAGGCCCGTGCACGCTCCGGCATTGGAGATACTTAGGAATTCCTTTCCCCCACCTGACCGTGACACGATCAAGAACTCGTTACGCTCACTGATAATCGTCTGGGGATACCAGTAACTAGCCGTTGCCCGCCGGTTCAGCATGGCAATGAAGAATGACACCTTTTGAACGTCTCCTTTCCCACCTCGCAGGGTGGCTTTACGTTAGGACAACCTTGTCAGGGCGGTGTCAGTCCCGGCGTTAGAGAAGCGTTAATGAGTTAGAAAATGTCCGTTAGGAGTTTAACGGGTCCTAGATGTTGCGCGCGGCCTGGCTAGAGCCTGCGCAGTATGTCGAGCAAGGTGTCACGCTCATTTTTGCCCAATGGGGCAATGATTTCGTCCACCACTTCGGTAAGGGTGCACTTTGCGCGCATCAGAAATGCCTCGCCCGCCTGCGTCAATTTGAGCAGGCTCACGCGCCCATCGGTTTCATGCGGATGCCGTTCCAGAACACCCTTGCCTTCGAGATCACGAATCAAGCGGGTGAGCTGGGAATTGTCGCGCCCCATCGCATCGGCAAGCGCCTGAATTGAGCAGGGTTGCATCTTTTCGAGCTGCATCAGCATCAGGCCACCCATCGGCCCGATACGACCGACATCGGTTCGGGGCATCCGCCGGTGCATCTGCGCATCAATCTTGCGCATGACGCGGTCGAGTTCGTGGGCCATATGGACGGTATCGGTCATGCGATCCTGACGTGAGCGGACAGTTTTGCCATGCGGGGCGTGCCTTGAGGCATGGTAGTTTGGCCGCGTCGCAGCAACAAGTGATTGGGTATGCCCGCTTTGCCCTTTGAAAACAAAGGCAGAGGCGGTTTGGCGGCTCTCGCTATTGGCGGCGACCACGGCGCAATCACAAACTGTCCGCTTTTCCGATCGGGAGGTGCGGTTGCCTAGAGGGCGCCAAGGGCAATGTCGGCAATGACGGGGTGATGATCTGCGGGCCAAACCGGGCCCACGCGCCGTTGGAGCACGTAGGGGCCCGCCACGGGACCGGCCTCAGCCGATACGCCGATATGATCGATTGGGCCGAAAAGGTGGAGGCCACGGTCCAGATGAAAGCTCGCGTGCCGGGTCGGCGCGAACGTCAATCCGGCTGCTTTCAGGCGGCGTAGGACCCAGGCGCCGGAGAGTGCGTTGAGATCGCCACCCAGGATCACGCGTTCCCCGGCCGAGATCCATTCTGCCACGCGTGTGGCCGTCAGCGTGGCTGACTGGCGACGGTTGCCACGGCTTGCCGCATCGAAGTGGACGTTGACGACGCGGAAGGAGTGCCCAGTTTCGCGGTCTTCAAACTGCACCCACGAGGCAAAGGATGGCGGCGCGCCATCAAAACCGCGCGCGTACACGGTGTCCGGTGTGTCCGAGAAAAAGAACCACCCCTGATCGAGCACGGTGAGACGCGCGCTCCGGTACAGTATCGGCTGGGTCGACGGAAACGTGCGCCATGGCCCAATCGCAGCGGCGGCGTAGGCAGGGTTGCGTTCGAGCAACCAGCTGCGCGTCAGGTTGACCGTGTCGTCATTGCCGCCGCCAAAGCTTTCCATCTCCTGGAAGGCGATAATGTCGGCATCGAGCGCCTTGAACACCTGATCGAGGGGGGCTTTGCGGGCGTCCCAGCCTGACAGGCCCCATCGACCTTCGGCTTGGCGCGTCAGGATGTAGTGGACGTTCCACGTGGCAAGCCGCAGAGCGCCCTCTTGCCGGTCGGGCAGGTCGGCAGAGGTGGACAGGCGCAGGTGCTGAACAAGCAAAAGACCGGCGATTGCGGCGGCAAGACCTGCCGCCACAAGGAACAGACGCTTCATGATGGCGTCCTAAGGGGCAGGGTGAGCACGGCGCATAGGCCGCCGCTGTGCCTGTTCTCCAGGTGAACAGCGCCACCATGGGCCAGCGCGATGTTGCGCGCGATTGAGAGCCCTAAACCGGCGCCTCCGGTTTCAGTGCTTCGGCTGTCTTCTCCACGCGCGAACGGTTCAAAAACGGTCGCGAGTTGATCCTCGGGCAGGCCCGGCCCGTTGTCTTCCACGATGACCTTGGCGTCGGGGCCGTCCTGCGACAGGTGCACGTGGCAGCCTCCCGCGTATTGCAACGCGTTGTCGATCAGATTGCCGATCGCGCGGCGCAGGGCCACTGGCTTGCCGGTGACGCTGGCCGACGGGCCGCCGTCAAACGTGGCCCCGCGTTCGGCGCACAGGTCGGTGAGCAGCGCGGCAAGGTCGATCTCTTCAAACGTCTCGCTGTCGCCTGCGCCTTTTGCATAGGCCACAAGGCCGTCCGCCATCACCGCCATTTCGTCCAGCGTGCGGATCATTGGCGCGGCGTCTTTCGGGTCAAGCAACTCCGCTCTGATCCGAAGCGACGTAATCGGGGTGCGCAGGTCATGTCCCACGGCGGCCAGCGAACGCATGCGTTCGGCATCGAACCTGTGGATGCGGGTCTGCATATCGTTGAAGGCGCGCGCGGCCTCGCGCATCTCAAGGGGGCCGACTTCGCTGACCTGCACCGTGCGGTCGCCTTGCCCTGCGGCGCGCGCGGCCTCGGCCAGATCGCTGAGCGGGCGCGTCAGGCGGCGCACAAAGAGAAGCCCGCCGCCCAGAACGGAGACGAGCGAGAGGCCCAGTATGAGAACGAAGGCCTCCTCCTGGATACCGGGCGGACGTTGGCGCATGCCGCGTGAGACGACGTTGAGCCATTGGGCGGGTTGCGCATCGCCGCCGTTCAAACGGATTGAGACGGCCACCGTTTCGCGCGCGGCATGGTCGTCGCCGCGCGCAGGCCGCACGATAATCGCCGCGCGCACGTCACGGTCGGGCAGCACACTGTCGAGGTCACGTGTCAAGGCGGCAGAGCGGGGCGCGGTGGGGCGGGTCTCGACAATCGGGGTGGGGTCAATCGACAGCCGGGAGGACCGCGTGGATGCCGAGCGCGCAATGCCGTCGCGCGCCTCGACCGGCGCGGCTTCGATTGCAGGGACAAGCGAGACCGTACGCTCGACCTCGCGCTCGGCAATGGCCGCAGAGCCAAGGCGCGCCCGTTCGAAGACCAGCACGCCCACTGCCACCATGTTGGCCACGACCACTGCCGTCGCCAGCAGCAGGGCAAACCGCCCCGCCAGCCCATCGGGGATCAGGCGCCGCCAGATGTTCATGCCGGGTCCACGTCTACGGCCAGCCGGTAGCCGCCACCCCATTCCGTGACGATCAGGCGTGGCGCTTTCGGGTCGTCCTCGATCTTGCGCCGCAATCGGCTAACCGCGTTGTCGATGGCCCGGTCATAGGCTTTGGCATCCCGTCCCGCGGTCAGATCCAGCAGACGCGCGCGGCTGAGCACCGTGTGCGGCTGATCTAGAAAAACCGACATCAGGCGGTTTTCGCCCGAGGTCATCTCAACAGTGCGCCCGTCTTCATGGCTGAGGGTTTGCGCCGCCGGGTCGTGGCGCCAGCCGCCAAATCGGCGTGCCCTGCTGGGCACCTGGGGCGCGGGCACCGCGACCCGGCGCAGCACCGCCCGGATCCGCGCCAACAGCTCGCGCGGGTTGAAGGGTTTGATCAGGTAATCATCGGCCCCAAGCTCTAACCCGACGATGCGGTCGGTCTCATCGGCCATTGCGGTCAGCAGGATAACCGGCGGACCGCCCTGCACGACAAGCCAGCGGCACAGGCTCAGCCCGTCTTCCCCCGGCATCATGATGTCGAGCACGACCAGATCTGCCGGACTGTCGTCAAGACTGCGCCGGGCCTCGCCCGCATTGGCGGCCAGTTCGACCCGAAACCCTTGCTTGCGCAGGTACTGGCCCAGCGGTTCGCGAATATCGCGGGCATCATCGACAATGAGGATCTTTGCTGTGGTCATCGTCCTTGGGTCCGGGATCGGGCGGGCACGCATCCCTTAATGCGGTGCTTTGGCGCCGCTGCACAGCCCCCGCGCTGGCGCGCGCCGCGAGAGAATTGTCGCAAAATGTATCTGGCGCGTGCGTTGCGACGGTTCGCGACAAAACGGGGCACGTGCCGACACACCTTTGCGGGCAGGTCCGTCCATATAGCCGGTACCAGCGGCCACGGGGCCGCGCAGTGAGATAAGGAAAAATCAATGAGACCTACACGATACATCCCCATCGCTGTCCTGAGCGTGGCCGCTTTGGGCGCAGGCGTGGCCTTGACGCAGGCGCAAACAGCAACCGACACACCGGTTGCCGAGGCCAGTGCCGAGCGTGGCGGCGACCGGGCCCGGCTCTGGCGGGCCAATCATCGGGGCGGTGGCATGGGC
Organism: Pseudomonadota bacterium; assembly: GCA_039193455.1. GTDB lineage: Bacteria > Pseudomonadota > Alphaproteobacteria > Rhodobacterales > Rhodobacteraceae > JBCBGF01. The sequence continues at coordinate 26,867 of JBCCWO010000029.1, read as the reverse complement.
TTTGGCCGCGGCTTTTCGCGCGATCTTTTCGACATGGTCGATGCCGATGGCGACCGCACGGTAACGGCCGAAGAGATCGCAGCCTACCGCACTGCCAAACTGGCCGAAATCGATGTCTCTGGCGATGGCGCGGTGTCGCTTGACGAGTTCGACACGCTCTATCGCGAACTGACGCGATCGCGCATGGTCGATGCGTTTCAGGCCCTTGATGCTGATGGCGACGGCCTGATCTCGACCGAGGAGGCGGACCGCCGGATTGACCGCCTGGTCGAGCGAATGGATCGCGACGGCGACGGTGCGCTGACGCTGCAACGCCGCGGTGACCGCGACCGCGACGAGTAAGCCCAGGCATGGCCCTGCCTGTCGCACATGCGGCGGGCAGGGCGCGGGCGTTTAGGCTTCCATCGCCTCCAGCTCGTCGATCATGCCCGAGATCATCGACAACCCCTTGTCCCAGAACTTTGGATCGCTGGCATCAAGCCCGAAGGGGGCCAAAAGCTCTTTGTGGTGCTTTGATCCGCCGGCCTTCAGCATCTCAAAGTATTTCTCCTGAAATGCCGGATCGCCTTCTTCGTAGACGGCATAAAGCGCGTTCACGAGCCCGTCGCCGAAGGCATAGGCATAGACGTAGAAGGGGGAATGCACGAAATGCGGGATGTAGGCCCAAAAGCTTTCATACCCGTCCATAAAGGTAAACGCCGGGCCCAGGCTTTCACCCTGCACGCTCATCCACAGCGCGCCGATATCCTCGGGCGTGAGCTCACCCTGACCACGCGCGGCGTGGAGCTTGCACTCGAAATCGTAAAACGCGATCTGGCGCACCACCGTGTTGATCATGTCTTCGACTTTGCCGGCCAGCAGAACCTTCTTTTCATCCGGTGTCGCGGCCTCGGACAAGAGCTTGCGGAAGGTCAGCATCTCGCCAAAGACGCTGGCGGTTTCAGCCAGGGTCAGCGGGGTTGAGGACAGCATTTCCCCCTGTCCGGCGGCCAGCACCTGATGCACGCCGTGGCCCAGCTCATGGGCGAGGGTCATGACATCGCGCGGTTTGCCAAGGTAGTTGAGCATCACATAAGGATGCACATCGACGACGGTAGGGTGGGCAAAGGCCCCGGGTGCCTTGCCGGGTTTGACCCCGGCGTCAATCCAGCCCTTGGTGAAGAACGGCTCGGCCAGTTCCGCCATATGCGGCGAAAACCCCGAATAGGCGTCAAGCACCATGTCCTTTGCCCGATCCCAATCGACCGTTGCGGGATCGTCCATCGGCAGGGGCGCGTTCCGGTCCCAGACCTCGAGCGTGTCGAGGCCCAGCCACTTGCGCTTGAGTTCATAGTAGCGGTGCGAAAGCCGGGGATAGGCCTCGACCACCGCGTTGCGCAGCGCCTCAACCACTTCGGGCTCGACATGGTTCGACAGATGCCGCCCGGTCTGCGGCGTGGGCATCCCGCGCCAACGATCCTCGATCTCTTTCTCCTTCGCCAGCGTGTTATGCACGCGCGCAAAGAGGGCCACGTTTTTGCCGAACACCTCGGCCAGCGCGCGCGCGCCCGCTTCGCGCTGGGCGCGGTCGTGATCGGTGAGCAGGTTGAGCGCCGCTTCGATCCCAAGCGGCTCGTCGCCAATGGGAAATGTCAGACCGGCAATCGTCTCATCAAAGAGCTTGTTCCAGGCGGTGGCCCCAACGGTGGACTGATCGTGCAGGAACCGCTCCAGCTCATCGGAGAGCTGGTAAGGCTTCATCGCGCGCATCCGGTCGAAATAGGGCTTGTACCGCCCAAGCTCGGCATCCGCAGCAAAGAGGGTTTCGTAGGCGTCGTCGTCGATCGCGTTGAACTCCAACGAGAAGAACACAAGCTGCGTTGTGAACGCGGTGATTTTGTCCTGGCAGTCGGACATGAACTTGGCGCGCTCGGCATCCGTGGTCGACTGATAGTAGCGGAGCCCCGCAAAGGACATGATCCGCCCGGCGACACTGCTGATCCGCTCGTTCCGCTTCACACAGGTCAGCATCTCGCCCGCATTCAGCCCGGCCAGCTTGCCCTCGTAATCGGCAGCAAACTCGGAACAGGCGTTTTCTAGCCAATCCAGGTCGCGCTTCAATTCGGCCGAGGCGGGTCCGGGATAGAGATCGTCCAGATTCCAGTTTGGCAATTCGCCAAACTCGGTCGTCTGGGTCGCATTTGCATCGAAAACGGGGCGGGGGATGTGCATGGGCAGGCCTCTTATGGGGACCTGTCAGACATAGGGCGTGACACAGCACCGTCGCAACCCTGCATCGTGCTTGGATGTCAGCGTGTTCTTGCCAAGGTAAACCGGGCCTGTTCATCTTGGCCGAAATACTCCCGGGGGTCTGGGGGCAGGCAGCCCCCAGCGTCACCCATAAATGGCGAGCATCTCTTTCAGATCGTCCAGCGTGTTAGCCTCGGCCAAGGGCTTGTCCCTGCGCCAACGGCTCATCCGGGGAAAGCGCAGCGCCACGCCCGATTTGTGGCGGGGGCTTTCCTGAATGCCTTCGAAGGCGATCTCAAAGACATGATGCGGCGTGACCTGGCGGACGGGGCCAAAGCGCTGCTGCGTGTTCTTGCGCACCCAGGCGGTGATGTCGCGAAACTCGGCATCGGTCAGGCCGGAATAGGCCTTGGTGAAGGGCACAAGCTCGTTGCCGCTCCAGACCGCGAAGGTGAAATCGGTAAACAGGTTCGCCCGCCGTCCATGGCCGGATTGCGCGTAGATCATCACTGCGTCGATGACGAGGGGATCGACCTTCCACTTCCACCAATCGCCCTTCTTGCGCCCGTCGCGGTAAGGGGCGTCGCGGCGTTTGAGCATAACGCCCTCGGCGCCGATCTCACGCGAGGTGGCGCGGGTGGTGGCAAGGCTGTCCCATGTGGGGAAGTCGATCAGCGGGGACAGCCCGATGGGGCACTCCGGCGGGGTGGCGGTCACGATCGCTTCAAGGCGGGCTCGGCGGGCGGCGTAGGGCTGGGTGCGGATGTCGGTACCTGCGTCTTCGAGGAGGTCATAGGCTTGCAGGATCACCGGCGCCTCGGTCAGTAGTTTTTTGGGCACCGTCTTGCGCCCGATCCGCTTTTGCAGGGCATTGAACGGCAGCGGGCCGTCGCCCTGCCAGGCCAGCACTTCGCCATCGATAACCGTGCCATCGGGCAGGAAATCGCGCGTCGCCGCCAGTTCGGGGAAGCGGTCGGTCATCAGCTCTTCACCGCGCGACCACAGGTAGTGGCTGCCCTCACGCACGATCAACTGCCCCCGGATGCCGTCCCATTTGTGCTCGGCGGCCCAATCCTCGGGGGACCCGAGGTCTTCGGGCGCGCTGTCAAGCTGGTAGGCGAGGTAGAAGGGGTAGGGTTTGGAGAGATACGCCGTGGGGTCGGGCGCTTCGATCAGGCTGTGATAGGTCACCGTGTCCGGTGTCCAGTCGCCCATCAGGCGGTGAGCGAGCGTGGCTTCTTCGATACCCGTTGCTTTGGACAGCGCACGGGTCATCAGCTTTTGGCTCAACCCCATGCGGAAACCGCCTGTGATCAGCTTGTTGAAGACGAACCGTTCCGTTGTCTCCAGCGCGTCCCAGGCGGCCAGGACGCGCGGTTTTCGCTCGGGCTCTTCCAGGGTTCCCCAGGCGCGGATCTCTGCGATCCAGTGCGTGAGACTCTTATCGGAAGCCTCTGTCGGTGCGGGCAAAACCAGCGCAATCGTCTCCGCCAGATCGCCGACGATTGGGTAAGCCTCCTCGAACAGCCAGAGCGGGATTCCCGCACGCTCGGCGGCCCATTCACGCAGGCGCGTCGTGGTCACCGTGCGCTTGGGGCGGCGCCCGGAGAGGAGCGCGATGGTCCAGAGGCGGTCGTCATCCGAGGCCTTTGCAAAGTATGCGGCCAGTGCGGCGACCTTCGCGTTGGTCTTGGTGGTCTGATCGAGCGCGGTGAAAAGGGCGGCGAAACGGTTCATGCCTCTTCGCCCGTCTCTAGGGTTTCGCCTTCGAATTCGGTCTCAAGGACGTGCGCGTCGAGGCCTTGTTCATTCAACCAACGTGCAAAGATGCTGGTGTAACCATGGGTGACAAATACTTTTTCCGCGCCCGTTGCTGTGATGGCCTCGTTCAGCCCGGCCCAGTCGGCGTGGTCCGACATGACGAACCCGCGATCTGCCGCCCGCCGCCGACGCACCCCGCGCAACGCCATCCAGCCGCTGGCAAAGCCGGTGGAGGCGGGGCCGAAGCGGCGCATCCAGGGCGTGCCGAGCGCCGAGGGCGGGGCGAGGATGAAGGCGCCCGGGTGGGCCTTGGCGTCAAGATCGGGGGGAACCTGGATCGTGTTGGGCAGCGTAATGCCTTGGGCGCGCATCACGGCATTGGTGGCCTCGACCGCGCCGTGGGTGAGGATCGGTCCGATGGACGTGTCGAGGCTGTGCAGGATGCGCTGGGCCTTGCCGAGCGCGTAGGCGCCCAGCACGGTGGCTCTCCCCTCGGCTGCATTCTGCGCCCACCAGGCATTGATGGCATTGGCGCTCTCGGCCTGCGGGACCCATTTGAAGACCGGCAGGCCAAAGGTGCATTCGGTGATGAAGGTGTGGCAGGGGACGGGGTCGAATGGTTCGCTGAGACCATCATCCACGGTTTTGTAGTCGCCCGAGACGACCCAGACCTGGCCCGCGACTTCGACACGGATCTGGGCGGAGCCGGGGACGTGGCCTGCGGGATGAAAGCTGACCGTGGCATCGCCGATCCGGCGCGGTTCGCCAAAGCCGATGCCCTCGGCGGTGATCTCGCCCAGGCGGTGGCGCATGACGGGCAGGGCGGCATGGGTGGCAAGGTAACGGGCGTGGCCCGGGCGGGCGTGGTCGGCATGGCCATGGGTGATCAGCGCGCGATCCACGGGACGCCAGGGATCGATGTAGAACTCCCCTGCGGGGCAGTAGAGGCCGCGATCGGTGGTGGTGAGGATATCCTGCGCCATGGTTAGGGATGTACCGTCAGCGCGGCAGGAGACAAGGACCTTGCAAATCGCGTCGAAGCGATTTGAGGTGCCGTGTGGGCGGGGCACATGCCCGTCACAAGGGGGGGACACCACGATGAAGATCGGCTTTATCGGCCTCGGCAATGTCGGGGGCAAGCTGTCGGGCAGCCTGTTGCGCAACGGGATGGATCTGACGGTCTTCGATCTCGACACTGAGAAGGTGGCCGCGTTCACAGCACTGGGCGCCGGGGCCGCTGAGAGCCCCGCGGACCTGATGCGTGCCTCGGACGTGGTCATCACCTGCCTGCCATCGCCCGCCGCGTCGGATGCGGTGCTGACAGAAATGCTGCCCGAGATACGCCCCGGCAAGATCTGGCTTGAGATGTCCACCACCGACGCCGCCGAGGTGCAGCGGCTCGGGGCGCAGGTGATCGCGGTGGGGGGCAGGGCGGTTGACTGCCCGGTCTCAGGCGGGTGCCACAGGGCGGCGACGGGCAATATCTCGATCTTTGCGGGGTGCGATCGCGAGACGTTTGAGACGGTGCTGCCGTTGCTTACCACCATGGGCCGCCGGGTGCTGCACACGGGCGATCTGGGCTCGGCCTCAATCCTGAAGGTGATCACCAACTATCTGGCCACCGCCAACCTGGTGACCTGCTGCGAGGCGCTGGTCACGGCAAAGGCGGCGGGTCTGGATCTGGGTACGGCCTATGAGGCTATTGTGATTTCATCGGGCACGAGTTTTGTGCACGAAACCGAAAGCCAGGTGATCCTGAACGGCAGCCGCGATATCTCGTTCACCATGGATCTGGTCGCCAAGGACATTGGCCTCTTCCAGGAGGTGGCGGACAGGGCCGGGGTGCCGCTCGAAATCTCGCCGATGCTGATCGAGATCTTTCGCGACGGGATCGCGCGTTATGGCGCGCGTGAGTTGTCGCCGAACATCATCAAGCGGTTGGAAGAGGCGACGGGGCTGGTAATCCGGGCGCCGGGTTTTCCGGATGAGATGGAAGATGATGAGCCAGAGGAACCTGGCTATGAAATTGTGGTGAAGGCCTGAGCCTTAACACAAGAACGGGGCCGCGCAGGGCGGCCCCGTCCAGTAAAGCGTCCAGACGTGTCAGATCGCCAGGTATTCTGCGCGCAAGGCCTCGTTGTCCAAAACCTCTTCAGCAGTTCCGTCAAACACCACCTGGCCCGTGTCCAGAATGATTGCCCGGTCTGCCAGTTGCAGTGCGCGCACAGCGTTTTGTTCCACGATCACCGTGGTGATGCCCTGTTCCTTGATGTGAGTGAGCGTCTTCTCGATCTCATCCACGATGACCGGGGCAAGCCCTTCATAGGGTTCGTCCAAGAGCAGCACCTTGATGTCCCGCGCCAGCGCCCGTGCGATGGACAGCATCTGCTGTTCGCCGCCCGACAGCGTCGTACCTTCCTGCGTGCGGCGTTCGCCGAGGCGGGGGAAGAGGTCGTAAATCCGGTCAATCGACCAGCCGATGGGCGGCGCGATTTGTGCCAGCTTGAGGTTTTCCTCAACTGTCAGCCCCTGGATGATCCGCCGATCTTCGGGCACAAGGCCGAGGCCCGCCTGCGCGGCCTCATAACTTGTCATCTTGTGCAAGGGTTGGTGATCCAGCCAGATCTCGCCATGTGTCACCTCGGGGTCGCCGATCCGCGCGACCGAGCGCAGCGTCGACGTCTTGCCCGCGCCGTTGCGGCCGAGCAGGGCCAGGATCTCGCCCTCGTGCACTGTAAAGCTGACACCCTGAACGATGTAGCTTTCCCCGTAATAGGCGTGGATGTCGTAGACCGAGAAATAGGCCGGGGCCGTCGACGCCATGTTGGCGTGCTTGGAAAAATCCGGGCGCTGCGCCGACGGGCGCGTTTCTTCAATGAGCTTGTCCAAGATACGCCTCCTGCACCTTTGGGTGGCCTTTGATGTTGTCGGGCGTGTCCTCGACCAGCGGCGTGCCCTGGGCAAGCACCGTGATCCGTTCCGCCAACGAGAAGACGACGTGCATGTCATGCTCGATGATGCACATGGTGATGTCGCGTTTCTCGTTGATCTCTTTGAGCAGATCGATGGTGTTGTTGGTGTCGGCCCGCGCCATGCCCGCCGTGGGTTCGTCGAGCAGCAAGAGCTTGGGCGATTGCACAAGGCACATCGCCATCTCGAGCCGCCGTTTGTCCCCGCGCGACAGCGAGGCGGCATGCATCTCGATCTTGTCCTGCATGTTCACGTCGATAAGCATCTGCTCGGCCTGTTCGACCAGCGTCCGCTCATTGGCGACGGTCTCGAACGCATGCATCCGGTATGCCCCGTCCCGGCGTGCAAAGCAGGGGATCAGCATGTTTTCCATGACGGTCAGATCGCCAAAGATCTCGGGCGTTTGGAACACGCGGCTGATACCCATCTGATTGATTTCGTGCGGGCTGCGGCCGAGCACGGATTGGCCGTCGAACATTACTGATCCGGTGTCTGGGATCAGCTTGCCGACGAGGCAGTTCAGCAGCGTCGACTTGCCTGCGCCGTTTGGCCCGATGATCGCGTGGACGGTGTTTTCCTTGACGCTGAGGTTCACATCCCCCAGCGCCTGGAGCCCGCCGAACCGCTTGTTCACGCCTTTGACTTCAAGAATTCCCATCTCTCAGGTCCTCCTTACTCGGCCACGTGGGGCGCAGGTTTCGGGTGATGCTCGGGATCGCCGCCGGTGGGCTTGTCTTTGCCGCGGCGGAAGAGCCGCGCGATGCGCTGGCCCCCTTCGACAAGGCCACCGGGCAGGAAGATCACCACCAGCATGAACATGATACCCAGCGTCAGGTGCCAACCCTTGCCGATGAACGGATAGACCATGGTCACCATCAGATCCTCGATCCCGTCGGGCATGAAGGCGAACCATTCATGCAGGATGGTCGAGTTGATCTTGGAGATGATGTTTTCCATGTACTTGATCATGCCTGCGCCAAGGATCGGCCCGATCAGCGTCCCGGCGCCGCCGAGAATGGTCATCAGCACAACCTCGCCCGAGGCGGTCCAGAACATCCGCTCGGCCCCGGCCAGCGGGTCCATCGAGACCATCAGACCGCCCGCAAGCCCCGCATACATGCCCGAGATTACAAAGGCCGCGAGCGTGTAGGGTTTCGGGTTCAGACCGGTGTAGTTCATCCGCTGCTGGTTCGACTTCACCGCCCGCAGCATCATCCCGAAGGGGGAGCGGAAGATACGGATCGCCAGATAGAAGGCCATCAGCATCACCGCGGCGCAAAGGTAGTAGCCCGCGTTAAAGGTGAAGAGCCACGCGCCCACCTCCCACTCAAAGCTGTCGCGCATTTCGAGCCCGAAGAAGTGGGTGACCGGGATCGAGCCGGTTTCCGTTGCGCTGACGCCTAGGATGCGCGGGTCATTAAGGCTGAGTTGCAGACCGGTTTCGCCACCCGTGATCGGGGTCAGCACCGAATAGGCCAGTGCGAATGACATCTGCGCGAAGGCCAAAGTGAGGATCGAGAAGTAGATCCCCGACCGCCGTAGCGAGATATAGCCGATAACAAGTGAGAAGAGCCCCGCCACGATGACCGAGATCACGATCGCCGGCACGACGTTCATGGTGAGCAGCTTCATCATCCACACCCCGGCATAAGAGCCGACGCCCAGAAACGCCGCGTGGCCAAAGCTGAGATAGCCCGTGAGCCCGAAGAGGATGTTGAAGCCAATCGCGAAGATCCCGAAGATCACAAAGCGCTGCATCAGGTCAGGATAGCCCGCGTTGAACTGCGCCAGCTCTGATCCTTCGGGGAAGGGGTTCAGGATGAAGGGTGCAAACAGCGTGAGCAGGCCCACGATGATCAGCAAGGTGAAGTCGTTCTTTTTCAAACCCAGCATGACTTATTCCTCCATCACGCCCTTGCGGCCCATCAGGCCCCTCGGACGGGTCAGCAGAATGACGATGGCGACAAGGTAGATGATCACCTGGTTGATCCCGGGGATCAGGTCGATCACCGCGCCCATGGACGCAAAGCTTTCCAGGATACCCAAGAGGAACCCGGCCAGGACCGCCCCCGGCAGCGAGCCCATGCCCCCGACCACGACGACCACGAAGCTGAGGACGAGGAAGTCCATGCCCATGTGGTAGTTGGGCGAGTTGATGGGGGTGTACATGACACCCGCAAGCCCGGCGACCGCTGCGGCGATCCCGAACATGATCGTGAACCGCTTGTCGATGTTGATGCCCAGCAGGCCCACGGTTTCGCGATCTGCCATGCCCGCGCGCACCACCATCCCGAAGGTGGTGAATTGCAGGAAGGCAAAGACCGCGGTGATGATCACCATCGCAAAGCCAAAGTAGACCAGGCGCCAATAGGGGTAGATGATCGTGTTCGGATCAAAGCCGATCAGCGCGCCAAAATCGAACGACCCGACAAAGGCCTGCGGGGCAGGGGTCGGGATCGGGTTGGCGCCGTAGTAGTACTTGACGATCTCCTGCAAGACGATGGCCAGGCCAAAGGTCACCAAGATCTGGTCGGCGTGGGGGCGCTTGTAGAAATAGCGGATCAGGCCCCGCTCCATCGCGACGCCGATAAGGATCATGATCGGGATCGCGAATATGATGGCCAGCGGTACGGACCAGTCGATGATCGCCGCGCCCGTCGTCTCTCCGAACCAGTCATAGACGTATGGGACGTCGACCTTCAGCGGGTTTCCAAGGAAGTCCGTGCGCGTCTCATCCACAACCTCGTGGCTGAGCGTCAGGATACGGTTCAGCGTCACGGCACAGAACGCACCCAACATAAACAGGGCGCCGTGGGCAAAGTTCACGACACCGAGCGTGCCGAAAATCAACGTCAGGCCAAGGGCAATCAGCGCATAGGCCGATCCCTTATCCAACCCGTTGAGCACTTGCAGGATAATGGCTTCCATGGGTTCCCACCTCGTCTAAGCGGCCGCCATGGGTGGCGGAGCGGGACTGCGCGCGTCGGTGCGCGCAGTCCGGTCTTTTTGCGAGAGCTTTAGGCGCCCGGGTTGCAGCTGCCGAGCGAGCCACCGGCAAACTGCGGGTGGTCGGGGGCATAGGTCACCTGCTCGACCGGCGTGATCTCGACGATCTCGAGAAGGTCGAACTCCGAGGTCGGGTTCTCTTTCCCTTTCACGACGAGCACGTCCTTGAAGCACTGGTGGTCTTCGGCGCGATACAGCGTCGGGCCATTGCCCAGGCCGTCGAACTCGTAGCCTTCGAGGGCTTCGACAACGGCACAGGGGTTGAACGACCCGGCGCGCTGCACGGCATCGGCATAAAGCAGCGTCTGCACGTAGCAGGTGTGCGCGGCCTGGCTCGGCGGGAAGCCGTACTTGGTGCCGAACGAGCGCGTGAACGCCTGAGAGCCCTCATCGGGCAGCGACCAGTGCCAGTTCGTGGAGCCAAAGATGCCCTTCACGTTGGCGCCCGCACCCTTCGCCATCAGGCGCGAGTAGAGCGGAACCACGATCTGGAAATCCTTGCCGTTGGCTTGCGCATCGCGCAGGCCGAACTGAACGGCATTGGTGAGCGAGTTCACCATGTTGCCGCCGTAGTGGTTCAGAACCAGAACGTCGGCGCCCGACTGCAGAACTGGCGCGATGTAGGACGAGAAGTCCGTTTGCGTCAGCGGAGTCAGAACCGTGTTGACCGTTTCCCAGCCGATGGCTTCGGTCGAGGTGCGAACAGCCTCTTCCGTCGTGTAGCCCCAGTTGTAGTCGGCGGTCAGGTGATAGGCCTTCCGGTCGTTGCCGTAGTTGGCAGCAAGGATCGGCGCGAGCGCAGCACCCGACATGTACGAGTTGAAGAAGTGGCGGAAGCCGTTGGCTTTCCGGTCCTTGCCCGTAGTGTCGTTCGAGTGGGTCAGACCGGCCATGAAGATCACGCCCGCTTCCTGACACAGCGCCTGCACGGCCACGGCCACGCCCGAGGACGAACCACCGGTGATCATGATGGCGCCGTCTTTTTCGATCATCGACCGGGCCGAGGCGCGGGCTGCGTCCGACTTGGTCTGCGTGTCGCCCGTGACGTATTCGACTTTCTTGCCGTTGATCCCGGTCCCGTCGAGCGCCTTGGACGAGAAGGTGGACAGCATGCCGCCGTCACCGCCGCCGTTCAGATGCTCAACCGCCAGCTCATAGGCGCGCAGTTCGTCTGCGCCTTCGTCGGCGTAGGGGCCCGATTGCGGCACGTTGAAGCCCAGCGTGACCGTGTCGCCTTCCGGCGCGTTGGTGAACCCGGTGTGGCCGGCCGACCAAGCTTTGCCGTCAAAGATCGTCGGTACGGCCAGACCCGCAGCGCCGGCGACGGCACCCGTCTTCAGCATACCACGACGCGTCAGGTGTGATTTGGACATGAAATCCTCCCATAATGTGAATCCATGCGCGTCCTCCAACGCGCACTTCGCCCTTATCGGGTGCCTTTATTCTGCCATCCATTTAGAAAATTCCGCAACAATGCCCTTGAATCGAACAATTTTTTTGTAAATGCTTACACACCGCGCTTGTGCAGTATGTAAATTAGTTTTCTTGCGCGTGCAGAAAGCACTTGATAGCCAAGGATAATTTCGATGGCGAAATCGGCCCTGACGGGCAGCCGCATCCGAGAGCGCCGGATCGATGTCGGTCTGAAACAGGCGCGGCTGGCCGAGCTGTGCGGCATCTCGCCCTCATACCTCAATCTGATCGAACACAATCGCCGCAGTATCGGCGGCAAGCTTCTCAATGATCTGGCGGCGGCGCTGGACGTTGAACCGGCGTCATTGTCAGAGGGGGCGGATCTGGCCCTGCTCGACGCGCTGCGCAGCGCGGCGGACCGGTCGGGCGCAAGCGGGGTCGAAACGGCGCGGGCCGAGGAACTGGCAGGCCGGTTTCCGGGCTGGGCGCGGCTTGTCGCGGCTCAGGATCAGCGGATCAACCGGCTTGAGCGTACGGTCGAGGCGCTGAACGATCGCCTGACGCACGACCCGTTTCTTTCGACCTCGCTGCACGATGTGCTGTCGACGGTGACGGCCATCCATTCCGCGTCGGCCATCCTGCACGAAGATGATCAGATCGATCCGGAATGGCAGGCGCGGTTTCACCGCAACATCTTTGAGGACAGCGAACGCCTGGCCGACGCGAGCCGCGCTCTGGTCAGCTACCTCGACAGCGGCGCCGAGAACGAGCGCGGCGTGACCGCCCCGCAAGAAGAGTTGGAGGCCTGGCTGGACACGCGCGGCTACCACATCGCCGAGATGGAGCGGGCGCTTCCCCCCGGGATCGAGACGCTGGTCTCGGCGGCGGGGGAGCTTGTGTCGTCATCGGGGCGGGCGCTGGCAGGTCTGTACCTGGCACGCTATCGCCGGGATGCCGAACGCATGCCGCTTGATGCGTTTCGCGAGGCGATGACGACACTGGGGCCCGATCCCGCGATGCTGGCACAGAACTTCGGGGTCGATCTGCCCTCGGTCTTTCGGCGTCTTGCCTCGCTTCCGAGCGACGCCGCCTCGCCCCGGATCGGGCTGGCGATATGCGACACCTCGGGAACGCTGACCTTCCGCAAATCCATCGATGGCTTTCCCTTGCCGCGCTTTGGGGCGGCTTGCCCGCTTTTGCCGCTGTATCAGGCTTTGTCGCGGCCCATGAGCCCGGTCCGGGCCATCGTCGAGCAGCCCGGCCGAACCCAGCGACGGTTCCTGACCTATGCGATTTCGCAACCCGCCCACCCGGCGGGGTTTGACGGGCCGACGGTGTTCGAGGCCTCGATGCTGATGCTGCCGGACGAGATGGTGAAGATGCCCGAAGACGCACCGATCCTTATCGGCACAAGCTGCCGCATCTGTCCCCGCCGCACATGCGCGGCACGGCGCGAGCCGTCGATCTTGTCCGAGGAGGGGTAAGGCACACGCGTCTTGCGGTGGATCTACCGCGATTTTCCAAAGAAACCCTTGCTTGTGAAGCTTTTGACAACTGTCCCGCCAGTGCGCAATACTCTGCCTAATAACAAGAAAAATGTTGGACAAAGGGAGGGGATCGGCGATGGGCGGACGTGTCCTGCTGATCGAAGATGAGCCCAATATCATCGAGGCGATCAGGTTTATCCTGTCGCGCGATGGCTGGGCTGTGGATGTACATAGCGATGGCGCCACTGCCATCGAGGCGGTCGCTGCGCGGGGGCCGGATTTGGTGATCTTGGACGTGATGCTGCCGAACCGCTCGGGCTACGATATTCTGGCCGATCTGCGCGCCAAGCCCGACACCGAGGCGCTGCCGGTGCTTATGCTGACTGCGCGGGGACAGACCAAGGATCGCGAGATGGCCGAACGCTTTGGGGCCAGCCGGTTCATGACCAAGCCTTTCTCGAATTCGGAAGTGCTGTCGTCGGTGCGTGAGCTGGCGGGGCAATGAGCGATCCGCGCGAACCTGTGTTTCTCGAACGCGAGACGTATCGTGTGCGGCGTCTTATGGACGCCGCGCGGTTTCTGCCGTTTCTGGCGACTTTCCTGTTCGTGATCCCGCTTGTCTTCGGGCCTGAGTCCGGGACGGCGGTCTCGACGATTTACCTCTTCGTCGGCTGGTTTGCCCTAATCCTCATATCATTCGGGATCTCCCGTAGACTGGCCCGCAGTATCGACGAAGATGCCGTGTCGGAGGGTGAGGAGAGCTGATGCTCTCGTTCAACCTGCTTGCTGCAGTTTGCCTGGGCTATGTGGGGCTGTTGTTTCTGGTGGCCTTTGCGGCCGAGAACCGTGCCCGGCGCGGTCGGGCGGCGTGGCTGCGGTCGCCGCTTGTCTACACGCTTTCGTTGTCGATCTACTGTACCGGTTGGACGTTTTACGGGGCGGTGGGCTATGCCGCGCGCTCGGGGCTTGAGTTTGTAACCATCTACCTTGGGCCCACCATCGTGATGATCGGCTGGTGGGCGCTGTTGCGCAAGCTGGTGCGCATCGGACGAACGCAGCGCATCACCTCGATCGCTGACCTCATTTCATCGCGCTATGGCAAGTCGACGTTGCTGGGCGTGCTGGTGACGGTGCTCGCTGTGGTCGGGACCACGCCGTACATCGCGCTTCAGTTGCAGTCGGTGACGCTGGCCTTCGCGGTCTTTTCACCGGGGACGGAAACCGCGCAGGGGTTTGACCTGAACGCCGCCGCGCTGTGGGTGGCGGTCGGGCTCGCCGTGTTCACAGTAATCTTTGGCACCCGCAATCTCGACGTCAATGAGCGTCACCACGGCGTTGTCATGGCCATCGCCGTCGAAGCGGTCGTCAAGATCGTCGCGCTGCTCGCCGTTGGGATCTTTGTGGTCTGGGGGGTCTCGGGCGGGCCGCGCGAGATAATCAACGTGATCGACGCGTCCTCTATCGCCGGGTGGGAGATTCAGCCCGAGCGCTGGGTGACGCTGACCTTCCTGGCGGGCGCGGCGTTCCTGTGCCTGCCGCGGATGTTTCAAGTGCTGGTGGTGGAGAACTCGGACGAGCGGCACCTGGCCACCGCCTCGTGGGCGTTCCCGCTCTACCTGATGCTCATCTCGCTTTTTGTCATCCCGATCGCGGTTGTCGGTCTGAACGTCATGCCAGAAGGCGCGAACCCCGATCTGTTTGTGTTGACCGTGCCGCTGGCCTTCGACCGCGACTGGCTGGCGATGCTGTCATTCCTCGGCGGGTTCTCTTCCGCCACGTCGATGGTGATCGTCGCGGCCTTGGCGCTGTCCACCATGGTATCGAACCACATCGTCCTTCCAATCTGGCTGAGCGCAGGGCAGGGCGGGGCGACGGTCTCGGGCGATGTACGCCATATCGTTCTGGTCTCGCGCCGGATCTCAATCGCGGTCGTCCTTGGGCTGGGCTATCTCTACTATCGCCTGTCTGGCGGGGGCGAGGCGCTGGCGGCCATGGGGCTGATCGCGTTTCTCGGGGTGGCCCAGGTTTTGCCTGCGCTGATGGGCGGGATCTTCTGGCGAGGTGCAACCCGGTTCGGCGCGGCCACCGGGGTGGCGATTGGCTTGGCCGTGTGGCTTTACACGCTGTATCTGCCGAGTTTTGGGGTTGGCGGCATCATGACCGCCTCCACCTTTGAGCAGGGCCCCTGGGGCATCGCGGCATTGCGCCCGCAGGCGCTCTTTGGTCTTGAAGGGATCGACCCGCTGGTCCACGCGGTCTGCTGGTCGCTTGCGCTGAACACCCTGGCTTTCGTCATCGGCTCGCTCGTTAGTTTCCCGAGCCCGCTTGAGCGGCTGCAGGGCGCGACGTTCGTCAACATCTATCGCTATTCCAACAGCGCGCGTGGCTGGGGGCGCAGCTTCGTGGAAGCGGAAGATCTGTTGATGATGGCGCAGCGGATCCTCGGGTCGCAGGAAGCGCAGGCGCTGTTTCTGGCCGTGGCCCAGGAGCAGGGGAAGAAGGGCTATCTGCCGGATGTGACGCCGGACTTTCTGGAACGGTTGGAGCGCGAGCTGACCGGATCGGTTGGGGCGGCGACGGCCCATGCGATGCTTGGCCAAATCACCGGCGGCGTCACCGTTTCGGTCGAGGATCTGATGCGTGTGGCCGATGAGACGGCGCAGATGATGGAGTATTCCAGCCAGCTTGAGGCCAAGTCTGATGAGCTGGGCCGGACAGCGCGGCAGTTGCGCGAGGCCAACGAAAAGCTCACTGCGCTGTCGATCCAGAAGGATGCCTTTCTCAGCCAGATCAGCCATGAGCTGCGCACGCCCATGACGTCGATCCGGGCGTTTTCCGAGATCCTGATGGATGGCGACACTATGGAGCGGGCGGATCGCCAGAAGTATTCGACCATCATCCATGATGAGACGCTCCGGCTCACGCGTCTGTTGGATGACCTGCTCGATCTCAGTGTGCTTGAGAACGGGCAGGTGACGCTGAACGTGGCGCCCGCGACGGTTGGCGCGGTTCTGGACCGGGCGCTCAATGCCATCGAGAGCCGGGCCGAACCGGGCATGCTGAAGATCATGCGCGAGAAGGGGGCAGATGCGATACCGCTTTACACGGATGCCGATCGCCTGGCGCAGGTCTTTATCAATGTTGTGTCGAATGCCCAGAAATACTGTGACGCCGAGAACCCGGAGCTGAAGATCTCGATCACTGAAAGCGCGGACAGCGTTGCGGTGGATTTTGTCGATAACGGCTCGGGCATCCCGAAAAAGAACCAGGCGCTTATTTTTGAAAAGTTCGCGCGCCTCACCGATCAGCGCGCGGCTGGGGGGGCGGGCCTTGGCCTTGCCATCTGTCGTGAAATTATGGCCCGTCTTGGTGGCGACATTGCCTATATCCCGGGGCAGGGCGGGGCGGCGTTTCGGGTGACGCTGCCTAAGGCACAGCGCGCGGCGGCTTGATCCCAAAAAGCCATTGCATCGCAACGCCATGGTAACCCCGCCCGTGCGATGGCAGGCGTGGACAGCGACAGCGGGCAGACCATGATATCCGAAGAGGCGCAGGCCCTGATGCGCCGCCTTGTGCGGCCGCCAAAACCCCGTCCGCCCCAGGCCGAGGGGATGTCGGCCCGGCGGGCCTGGGGCATGGTGGTGCCCCGCACGGCGGAAGAGACCGCAGGCATCGTGGCCGCCGTGCATGATGTGGTGCTTAGTGAGAAGATGCTGTCTGTTCTGCTCGAAGAGTGGAGCGACGGTATCCTTGCGGTGACATTGCTTGGCGATGGGCCTTCGCGCGGGCTTGCGATGTTCGATGCCGGGCTGGTTGCGGCCATGATCGAAGTGCAGACCACCGGGCATGTCCTGTCCTCGCCCCCGCCAGAGCGGCGCCACACCGATGCGGATGCGGCGTTGACCACCCCGTTTGTCGACGCGGCCATGGGTGAGGTTGATGCGCTGCTGGTCGAGGCGGGCCAACGGGCCGGGAACTGGACGTGCGGGCGGCGTGTGCCCACGGCCCGCGCGGCGAGTTTGATCCTGGATGATGGCATGTTCGTCGAGACCCGGATTGATCTTAGTCTGGCGGAGGGTGCCACGACGGGTTGCATTCGTGTCTTCGTACCAGACCGGCGGGCGATCCCGGGCGTGACACCCGCCGATAAGCCCACGGTTGGGGATCCACGCTTGGCCGGGCGGGTGGAGATGCTGGCGATCCTCTATCGCGGAAAGGTTCCGCTGGAGCAGATTCGCACACTGACCGCTGGGGCAGAATTGGAGCTGCCAGGCGCCGCGCTGGACCAGATCGCGCTTGAGACGATGGAGGGCAAGCCGCTGAGCCCGGCGCGGCTTGGCCGGCTGGGGGCGCATCAGGCGGTGCGGATCGGGGCCCCGGATGCAACCGATCCGCCCGCGCCGCTGTCCGCAGCCGCGCCTGTCGGGATCCCGCCCGAGATGGAAGGGCTTCGCGCGCAACCGCTTGATCCAGCACCGATGGCAGAGCTTGCGCAGTTGCCCGATCTTCCCGAACCGTCGGCCTTGCCCGATTTGCCGGAACCTGCAGCGCTGCCGGATCTGCCAGAGCCGGGGGCCCTGCCAGATCTGCCGGAGCCTTCGGCCTTGCCGGACCTTCCGGATCTGCCGCCGCTCACGCCGGAAGTGGACTGAGTGGCTTTACCGTTGGGCCAGAGCCTCGATCTGGCCGCGCAAATGGGCGACGTCGTAGCCACCCTTGGCACAAGCAGCGATGATTGCGTCGACGTCCATCTTGCCGGCTTGCGACAAGGCCCAAACGATGCTCGACCGCGTGCCAGAGCGGCAATAGGCAAAGACCGGTCCGTCCAATGCAGCGCCCGCGCCCTGAGCCTCGACATTGTCGAGCGTCATGGCGGCGCCGTCGACCGGGTTGAGTATGAATTTCATCCCCGCAGCTTCGACCGCGGCCCGCATCGCTTCCGATCCGAGATCCGGTGTCACCTCTCCATCCGGGCGATTACAGATCACCGTTGTGAACCCGGCGTCTTTGAGCGCGGAGACATCCTCGGGCGTGATTTGCGGGGCGACGGCAAATGTCGGGGTCAGGTGGCGAATGTCCAAGGCGTGGCCCTTTTGTTGTCGGCTAGGCTGGGTGTGGATCCGCGGCCAGGCGCCGTTTCACCGGAGGTGCCGCCAACATACCCGCCAGCATCGCGATGAGAAAGAACGCGCCGGGCAGGCCGCCATAGCTGAGCGAGGCGAGCGCGGGCCCGGGACACAGACCCACCAAGCCCCAGCCCGCGCCAAACAGCACAGAGCCGACCACCAGCGACCGCCCGACCTTTGGTTCGGGTGGCGCCGGGAACGTGCCGCCCAGCACGGGCGTGCGTGCCCGCGCGAGCCACCATGCGATGGCCATCGGCACGATCGCCCCGCCCAATACAAAGGCGAGCGTCGGATCCCAGGCGCCAAAAACATCGAGCCAGCCCTGAACCTTCCGGGTGTCGGTCATGCCCGAGACGAAAAGACCGGCACCGAACAACCCGCCGGACAGGGCAGCGACCAGCGCGCGCATCAGATGATCCCCCACAGTTGCTTGAACAGAGCCACTGTCAGCCCGCCGGCCAACAGGTAGAAAACGGTCGCCACGATCCCGCGCAGCGACAGGCGCGAGATACCGCACACGCCGTGGCCCGAGGTGCAGCCATTTGCGATCCGTGTCCCAAGACCGACCAGCAGACCGGCAACGATCAGAATGGTGATGTTTGAGGTGGCATGCGTTTCTGCACCGCCGCTGATCCAGGCCAGCCCGGCAGAAATGCCTATCAGACCGGCAAGAAATGCCACACGCTCGCCCGCGTTCCCGCGCCCGCTCCCATCCACCAGCCCCCCAACAAGGCCCGATGCTCCCATGATGCGGCCGTTGACCAAAAGAAATATCGCTGCGGCGAGGCCAATCATGCCGCCGCCCAAAAGCCCAAAGAGCCAGTCCTGTGGCATCGCTTGATCCTGTTCGTTGATTTCGGTGCGTTAGAGCTTGTTGACCGGCACCTTCAGGAAGACGTCGCCGTCATCATCCGGCTCCGGCATGTTGCCGGCCCGCATGTTCACCTGCAGCGATGGCACGATCAGCCGCGGCATCCCCAGCGTAGCGTCGCGCGCCTCGCGCATATCGACGAAGGCCTCCTTGTCCTGGCCGCCGCCGATATGGACATTCTTGGCCTTTTGCTCGCCCACCGTGCTTTCCCAAGCATACTCCTCGCGCCCCGGTGCTTTGTAGTCATGCCCCACGAAGATCCGCGTCTCATCGGGCAGGGTCAGGATGCGCTGGATCGAGTTGTAGAGGTCTTCGGCCGATCCACCGGGGAAGTCGCAGCGCGCCGTGCCGAAATCGGGCATGAACAGCGTGTCCCCCACAAAGGCCGCGTCGCCGATCACATAGGTCAGGCAGGCGGGCGTGTGGCCCGGCGTGTGCAGCACGTCGCCACGCATTTGCCCGATGTGAAAGCTGTCGCCATCGGTGAAGAGCGCATCGAACTGGCTGCCGTCCCGCTGAAATTCGGTGCCTTCGTTGAAGACCTTGCCAAAGGTCTCTTGCACGGTCGTGATCTCGGATCCGATCCCGATCTTGCCACCGAGCTTTTCTTGCAGATAGGGCGCGGCGCTCAGGTGGTCGGCATGGACATGGGTTTCGAGGATCCAGTCGACCCGCAGGGCATGTTCCGACACGAATTCGATAATGGCGTCCGCCGACGCCGTGCTGGTCCGCCCGCTTGCATAGTCAAAGTCCAGAACACTGTCGACGATCGCGGCGGATGTGCCGTTTGGCTCTTGCACGACGTAGCTGATCGTATTTGTCGCACCATCGAAAAAAGCGGTGACATTCGGATGCATCTTTTGTCCCTTAGAAACTGGTAGCGCTCGCAGGGGGGAGTGTATCCCAGAAACATGACATATTGCGAAATTGCAATATGTCGCAGGTGAAAAAATGGGGCAGCTATGGAAGGCGCGTTCAGAGTAAAGGCAGACCAGATGGCCATGGCGGCCGAAGAGGCGGCGGGCGTTCTCAAGGCGCTTTCGAATCCGTCGCGTCTGTTGATCCTGTGCCAACTGGCCGAGGGTGAGCACACCGTGGGCGAAATCGAAACCGCGCTGGATCTGGGCCAGGCCTATGTCAGCCAACAGTTGGCGCGGCTGCGCGAAGAGGGGCTGGTGGTGGCTACCCGGGATGGGCGGCAGATGCGCTATCGTATCGCCGACAATCGTGTGGCCCCGGTGATTGCCGCGATCTACGCCGAGTATTGCCCGCAGCCGATCTAGGCGCATGCAATCCGAATTCGATATATTTTAGCGCAGAGACAGCCACTTCTGCCAAATTGCTGGTCGACTGCCAAAATACTGCGCATTGAATACGCATTCTTGCCGCGAAGCTGTCGCACTTCGGACATGTCTGTGGTATCCTTCAGGCGTGCGGGGAGTAACCCTGTATTCTGGGAGGAACCATTGTCTCACCACCCCAAATTAACCCAAGATCGCGACGATATTGACAGGCTTGTCGAAGAGATTGCGCGCCACCCCGAGCGTGCGGATTCCATCAAAGATGCGCTGCGTGCGCGTCTGAGCGGGGATGCCAGCGATCAAGCGCCCGCGCGTTCTGCGCCTGCCGAGTATGGCGATCTTGATGAGTTCTGGGACAACGTCCCGATCTAAGCGTGACAGCACGGTGCCGGTCCGCCGGCACCGTTGACCTGTATCAAAGTGCCCCCCACCAGCCAGCGCTAGCCTCTGTGTATTTCCCGCCCAACGGAGGATCCGATGGTGACGGTTCACGACAGAGACTTTGCCCAAACGAAGACCCCCACCGCACCTGCTTGCAATCGTGCGCAACTGCGATTGGCCGTGCGCCAGCTTTTGAACGAACCCGCATTGGCACAGACCGTCCGGAAGAGGCTTGAGAGCATTGAGGACCGGTCCGACGATCATCGTTACATGTCGCCCAGTGAGAGGTTTGAGTGATGGATTGGCCAGAAGACACGGGGGCCATCAGCACACCTGCGCATCGCGCGGTCTTGCACCGCCGTTTGCGCCGCACTGTTGCCGAGCTTGAGGCGCTTGGGGTGTCGGTCCCTTGGGAGCTGCGCCTCTTGGCCGACCGCGCGCCCGAGGCAGACGAAGACGTGCCCAACCCACCCCGCCGCGTTCCCCGCTAAAGCCGAATACGCCGCCACGCTTGCGTTCGGCGGTGCGGTGGATAGAACCTGTCGACAAGGTGCCGCATCCACCGGAGCGGCTTAGAGACGGGGACAGGCGATGGGTGATCCGGTCAGGTATCACATGCGCGACGGAGTGGCGGTCGTCACCATTGCCCATCCGCCCGTCAATGCGCTGTCCCACGCGGTGCGCGCGGGGATGGCCGGTCTGATCGAACGCTGTGCGGTGGATGGCAACGTAAAGGCCATTGTGATTGCCGCCGAGGGCCGCACATTTCCCGCAGGCGCAGATATCTCGGAATTCGGGAAGAAGCCGGAACAGCCCATCCTGCCCGAGCTGTGCAACATCGTCGAAGCCGTCGAAAAGCCAGTTGTCGCCGCCATCCACGGGACCGCGCTGGGCGGCGGTTTTGAGCTTGCGCTGGCCGCACATGCCCGCGTGGCCGAAGCGCGCGCAGTCGTTGGATTGCCAGAGGTAAAGCTTGGCTTGTTGCCCGGGGCAGGGGGAACCCAGCGGTTGCCACGGCTTGCAGGGGTTGGGCCTGCGCTGGACATCATGCTCAGCGGTGAACCCGTTGCCGCGCGCGCCGCCTACGAACTCGGCCTCGTCGACGCGGTTGTCACCGAAGATGTTCTGGGCGCGGCCATCACGCTTGCCGGCCGGCTGGCCGATCAGGAAGTGCCACCGCTTCGGGCGCGCGAACGTGAACCCGCGCGCAAGGACCCGGCAGCCTGGGCAAAGGCGATTGCGGAACGCCGGAAAATGCTCGAGTCGAGCCCGGTGCTGGCGCCGAAGAAGATCATTGATTGCGTTGAGGCTGTGCAGCTCTTGCCGTTTGACGCAGCGATGCATTTTGAGCGGGCTGCGTTCGAGGATCTGCTCGCCTCTGACCAATCCGCCGCGATGCGCCATGCCTTTTTTGCCGAACGCCGCGCCGCGAAGTTGCCGGAACTCGCAGGCGTGGCGCCGCACCAGATCGGGCGGATCGGCGTGCTGGGCGGTGGATTGATGGGCGCAGGGGTAACCGTTGCCTGCCTGGATGCCGGGTTTCCGGTGATCCTTGTCGAGAAGGATATCGAGGCGCTTGAGGCCGGGGTCGAGCGTGTCATCGACATTTACGACCGTCTGGTGGCCCGAAAGAAACTGACCGCTGAAGTGCGGGACGAAAGGGTCGGGCGCCTGAGCGGCCGGGTTGAGATTGAGGCGATGGCCGAGGCCGATTTCATTATCGAGGCGGTGGTCGAGAACGCGGATGTGAAGCATCGGATCTTTGCCGAGCTCAACGCCGTGACGCGACCGGGCACGATCCTAGCGACCAACACATCCTATCTCGACATCAACGATATCGCGCAGGCCTCCGGTCGCCCGGCCATGGTGGTTGGGCTGCACTTTTTCTCACCGGCACAGGTGATGCGGCTGGTGGAAGTGATCCCGGGCAACGTTACTTCGCCAGAGGTGACCGCCACCGCTTTTGCGTTGGCGCGCAAGCTTGGCAAAATCGCGGTGCGCGCCGGCGTGACAGACGGGTTCATCGGCAACCGCATCTTGTCGGCCTATCGCAAAGCGGCGGAGTATCTGTTGGAGGACGGGGCGAGCGTTGTGGATATTGATTCCGCGATGCGGGACTTTGGGTTTCCCCTCGGCCCCTTCCAGGTCTCGGATCTTGCCGGTCTCGACATCGCCTGGGCCCGGCGCCAAAGGCTGGCCAGCACCCGCGACCCGGATGAACGCTATGTCACGATCCCGGACCGACTGTGCGAACTTGGCCGCCTCGGACGCAAGGTTGGGCGCGGCTGGTACGCTTATCCGCGCGACGGCGATCGCATGGGCGAGGTCGATCCCGAGGTGACGGCGATCATCGCCGAAGAGCGGTTGTTCCAGGGCATCACGGCACGCAGCTTTGCACCGGAAGAGATCCAGCAACGCTGCATGCTCGCCATGGCCAACGAAGGGGCGAGACTGTTGGTTGAGGGGATCGCGCGCCGACCCTCGGACATCGACGTTGTGATGATGCACGGGTTTGCCTATCCGCGCTGGCACGGCGGACCTATGAAATCGGCGGATCTGATGGGGCTCTTCAAAGTGCGCAAGGCGCTTCAGGCCCTGGCCGAAGATGCCGCGCACCTTTGGTTGCCGGCACCGATCTTTGACGATCTGATCAAGAACGGAAAAACCTTTAACGCGCTGAACGAGGCGTCCTGATCAAAGTGTGCGCCGCGGCTGACCGCGGTAATGTCTGAGCCGCGCGAACAGATCATGCCCCATCTGGTGGGCGACATTGGGTACATCCATCGGCAACCAGTTTTCCGCGATCTTGGTGCCTTCAAGCCGGTAGAAATCCATGACGGGAATGCGCAAACGTTTTCCCGTGGCGGGCATGCCCAAGTATTCGCCGGAATGGGTGCCGGTGACCACCCCGCCCGTAACCGCGTAAGGGCCATCGCTAATCCGGATAAAGTGCCCCTCGGCATCGCGATCAGGGAAGGCCCGCAGAAACGGGATCTGGTGATGCGCCCGAAACCCGTCGAGCCCCCGGCACATGCCAATGCCCGACGCCGCGTAATACATGAAATGATCGGTCCAGTAGTCGGCATGGGGCATCGACTCTAGCGACACCCCGTCAAAGCTGAGAAGTGCCTTGTGCATCTCGAACACGGTATCGAGCGCATCTGGCCCGTCCCATTCTGCGTGATCCGCGCGGAGCCCATCATGCGTTGCCGGCCCCGGCCACATGCCCTCGGTGCCAAGCGACGGGGGCAGGGGCCAAAGCCCCGCCTGGCGTTTGAGATCCATCAGATCCAGCATCACATGGCTTTCGCGCAAGAGGTCCCCGTCCAGCCAATGCGCCTCGGCATACCGCAGATGCACAACGCCGTAAGTCGCAGGGATATCAAGAAGATCAGCTGCAAAGTTCGCCTGAAGATGGCCAAGCGTGGCCACAAGATGCGGTGCGCGCGGGCGTTTCAGCCGGGGATCATCCCGGTTCGCACCGCCGACAAAGATCAGATCGCGCCGCTCCATATCCGGCAGAGCCTTGTGGAGCGCCGCCCAGAAGGCTGCAATCTCGGCATGTCCGGTGAGGTCACCCCACGGATGGCCCGCATGGACCACCGCATCGGGGTGATACACCTCATCCACACGTCCGCCGGCGATCAGATGCGACAAGAGCGCGGCAGTGCGCGATTTCAGATCGGCCGGTGGCATGGGCGCTCCTTGCATTCGTGTGCAAAGAACTGTTGCGCCATTCCGCCTGCAGTGTCTAGGTGGCGCCGCAACGCTATGAGGAGCATCATCACATGAAAGGGTCCCGCCCTGAGCAAGCGGTTCTGAGCCGCGACACTGACATGACCAAAACCGACGCCACCCGGGCGGTAATCGAGTGCATGGTCGATGGCCTCAACGACCACCGCATTGCAGATATCGGCGAGTTTTTCGCGGAAGGCTTTGGATGGTACGGCAATCAAGGCTGTGGCAACAAGCGCGGTCTGCGGGAATTTCAGGAGAACTGGCAAAAACCCTTTCAGGCCGCTTTCTCGGACAAGGTCTGCATCGACGAGGCGCGGCTTTACATGGGTGAATGGGCCGCCGCATTCGGTCGGCAAGAAGCCACGCATTCCGGGCCGTTCATGGGCCTTGCGCCTTCGGGCAAGCGGGTTGAAATCCGCTATATGGATTTCTGGAAAGTGGTGGATGGCAAGATCGTCGACAATTGGGTGATGGTCGACTTTCCGCATGTGCTGGCCCAGCTTGGCCACGATGTGTTTGCGGGGGAGGGTTGGGAAAGCTTTGACCGCGGTGAACGCACGCCGCCCGCACCGCACTAGGGGGCGCTGCCCCCGCCGCCTGCGGCGGCCCCCCGGAGTATTTGGCCAAGATGAAGTAGGGGGCGTTATCCGGGCACGCGACCTCGCGCCCAGCGTTTTAACTCAGAAAAAGCCCAACGATCACGGCCATGAGCCCCAGGCCGCAGACAGCGAGCGCACCCAGGTTCAGCGTGACGATGCGTTGCAATCGGCCGCGCAACTCGGCGTCATCGAGCCCGGCCTGGCGCGCGCGCATGGCAAGCACAATGCAGGCCACAAGCCCCGCGACCCCCAGAAGCGTCAGCGCCGCGCCGCCCCAAACAAGTACTTCCATCTGTCCGCCCGATCCCCGATTGCGCGTCCCCGCCTACCTGCCGGCGCTGCCTGTCGCAAGGCCTTGCAGCGGGCGGGGCAGGGCGCTATGCCCGCGCGTTCAAGCACCCCAGCCCGAGGTTCACGATGAGCGATACGCCCGACACCACCTACCGCGTCACCGCAGATGAGCTGCGCCAATTCATCGAGCGGATCGAACTGCTGGAGGCCGAAAAAAAGGACATCGCCGACCAGCAAAAGGAAGTGATGGCCGAGGCCAAGGGACGGGGCTATGACACCAAGGTCATGCGCAAGGTCATCGCGCTGCGGAAACGCGATGCGGCCGATATCGCCGAAGAAGAGGCGGTGCTTGAGATGTACAAGCAGGCGCTCGGCATGTAGGCGCCTAGGGCGCGATCACCTTGACTCCGGGCATGCGCGACAGCGTTTCGATATCCTCGTCATAGGCATCGTTCAGCGCCTCGATCAGCGGTTCGTCCCAGCCGGGTAGGTTGATTTCCTGCTCGACAGCCTCGTCGAGCGCGTATTTCGACAGGAACGCCGCCACCACCCGGCGCCGAACATTCTCATTGGCTGGCGGATTGGTGCGCAGGTAGCCGCGCAAGCGTTTGTGCCCCTCGGGCTCCATGATCTTGCGCGTCAGATCAAGCGCCCCCACAAGCGGCACGCTGGCATCGACGGCCGCAATCTCACGCATGATCTCGGGCCAGATCAGCGGGCTGTCTTCATCGCACCAGATGGTCACCGGACAGCCGGGGTTCGCCTCTTGGATCCGCGCGACATAGTCCGACCAGCGCAGCCGCAGCGGGTCGACCCCGTCGAGAAACGCCGCCGCGTTCGTCATGTCTGGATCGAGCGCCTCGTAAAGCGCGGGGATGAAGCTTGCGATGCTGCGCACGGCCAGGGCAAACTCGATCTGTGCGCCGGGGAATGCGTTGCGCAACCAGGCGCTCTTGCCGGCTTTGGCATAGAGCTGCCCCTCTTCGAGCACCTTGGCGGGCATACAGATAAAGCTTTCGTTCGATAAGATCACCCGCTCGGCCTGGTCATCGTCGATCACAGCCTCAAGCAGCACATCCTGTGTCTCGGCACTGGCGGGTGCCCCGCGCAGTTTTTGCAACGCCCCGCTGAGGACGCGCCGGTAGCGTCCGGGCCCCGGGACTGAGACAGCCTCACGCGCCAGAACCTCACGATTGCGCAAGAGCGAGCGCACAAGGCGGTCGGCGTCGGTGCAATGCGCCCCGATGTGAAAAACGATCTGCATGGCTGCTCAGGCCTCTGGCTTTTGGCGCACTATAAGCGAGGAACCTGCTCCGGCTAGCCCCGGCGCGATATCGAAGGTCTTGCGTCGCCCAAAGGCTGCAAGTATGCCACCCGACAGTGCCCCTATAGCTCAGCTGGTAGAGCAACTGATTTGTAATCAGTAGGTCCGCGGTTCGAGTCCGTGTGGGGGCACCATATAAATCAAATGGTTAGTAAGGCCTCATCTTACAGCTAGGCTCTTTTTAGGCTCGCATTAAGGGTTCTTTTGTTTTGGCTCCACTGACCAATTGGTGGAGTGCCCCATCTGAACGGGTCCACCGTTATGTTTAGGAAACGGAGGACAGAGAATGGCGAACAAGCGGCACAAGCCAGAGGAAATAGTTCAGAAGTTGCGGCAGGTTGATGTGCTTGTCGGACAAGGAATGGCGCGC
>JBCCWO010000028.1:0-41062 GCA_039193455.1 Pseudomonadota bacterium | reverse complement strand
CTAACTTAGAAAGGTGGTGACAACCACATGCAGGTCAGTGTTCGCGACAACAATGTCGATCAGGCGCTTCGTGCCCTGAAAAAGAAGCTGCAGCGTGAGGGCGTTTTCCGCGAGATGAAGCTTCGGCAGCATTTCGAGAAACCGTCCGAAAAGCGTGCGCGCGAAAAGGCCGAGGCCATTCGCCGTGCCCGCAAGCTGGCGCGGAAGAAAGCGCAGCGCGAAGGCATGCTCTAAGGCATTGAGACACTGGGCGGGGCAACCTGCCGATCAGACGACCCCCGGGCACCTGGCCGGGGGTTTGTCTTTTTTGGAGCTCAGCGCCGCAGGCGGTCCACGTAGTAGGACAGCTTTTCGCGCATCTGTGCTTCGGACAAGCCGTCGCCACGGATCGTCACATGATCCTCGACCCCCATCGCCACGCCGAAGAACGTAAAGTTCGGATCCCACCAATCGTCCGACACGATTTCAATCACGGCCCGCGTGCGCCATTGCAGCATATTGAACAGGGCCGAGCCATGGTCGGCGATGATGATATCGGCATCGGGGGCAAGTGCGCCAAAATCATCGAAATCACATCTCTGCGTCTCGACCACACGACCTCCGAGCTCTTCCACGATCCGCGCGGTTTGCTCGCTGTCGTAGGTGCGGTCCGTGTGTAACTCGCTCTCAACACCCAGGCGCGACAGATATGTGATCGAGTTCTTGCGGGGTGCAAGCGGGTCGACTTGATATGCCTTTTGCCACGCCGTCACGTCCTCCGGCGTCCAAATAACCGAATAATTCTGTTTGAGCAGCACCGTAGCACGCTCGATCAGAAGTGGTTTTTCGGCGAAGCGGTAGGAAATGCCCAGCCGATCAAGCTGGGGCCGCACATACCCCTTTTGGGCATAGTTACCCGGCAGGATCACAGGCTCGGGGAAATCAACCCCGCGATGGCGGCAAACAACAAGAGCCTTGACCTGCTCGCTCACGAAGTCGCCCCAGGTCTGTCCGTGTTGGCATTGAATGATCGTGCCCTGTGCAATGCGTTCGGCATCTTTGCGCTTGGGGAAGGGCAGGATCTTTTCGGCGCGAACAAGGCGCCCGACGCTGAACTCTTCGCAGGCCGCGCCTTGATGCCAGGCGATACCCGTTTGCGTGTAAAGGACACCGCGCGCTTCGACAGACATCGGCCGCTCAGCAGCGTAATCCGGCATCGTAATGAAGTTATCGCGGTGCCACGCATTGGTACCAACTTCGCGCGATCTCGGAGTGTCTATTGCATAGGGAAACGGCTCGACGCGCCGGTTCGGGAGGTCCCCATCGAACAACGCAACATGCCGATTTACCAAGCGTTTGCGCTCCTCCGGCGAGGGTTTCAAATACCCCAGCCTACGCAAAGCCTCCAAAGCCCGCGGGCCGCGCAGCCTCCGTTGGATCGCCCCAGAAACTCTGCTCATACTCTTCTCTTGCCGCATGCAACTGCCGCGACATTCGGCGCAGCCGGGCAACTCTGTCAACTGGTGCACCGAGGGGCGTTGCACCCGGTACGTGATTGTTAATGGGCGTATCGCGAAACCATAGCTATTGCGGGAATTGTACCACCTGCGACAACTGTGGACTCCGACTTGGCACGCCACAGTTGCAAGTAATGCCGAGCCTGTCCCATAGATCGACGGAGCAGAGCTGATCCGACAAGGCGCACAGGCGATGGTCATTCAGGCCCAAAAAGGCAAAGACAAGAGTTTCCTGGGCAGGCTCCGGAAACGGTATGACGATCGCGCCTTGCGCAGTCAGGTCACCCATGTCCACGGACCCAAGAAGTTTCGCCTTCGCGACAACGAGGTCGCCCTTGTGATCCTGGGGCGCGACGTGACCTATCACCTAAAGAAGGTGGTTGAGCATCACAGGGCCATGGGCGCCGACTACCTGATCTACCTCGACAATGGATCGACCGACGACTCCATTGAGTTGGCCAAGACGTTTCAGAACACCATCGTCGCGACCTGTCCGCTGGGTTTTCGCGAATACCAGATGAATATGCGCCAGTACGCGTCCACGCTGTTTGTCGAGGGTGGATGGCGGCTGGTGCTCGACACTGACGAGCTTTTGGACTTTCCCGGGGCCGACCGGATGCGCCTGCCTGACCTGACACAGATGCTGACCGCCCAAGGCCACACGGCCATGGTTTGCCAAATGCTCGAAATGGTGCCCCCGGGGCCATTGTCGGGATATCAGGGGCTAAGCTTCGATGACACGATCAAAGCGTTCAACAGCTACAGCCTCGCCGATATCGACGCGCGTGACTACTATTCGAAGGTGACGCGCTGGCATTGGTTCATGGAGCAAAACAAGACTACCAATCCTGACATCAAGATAATGTTCGGCGGGATCCGCGCTACGCTCTTCGGCGAAGAGTGCTGTATCACCAAGCATCCGCTCTTCAAGATGGGGCCCGAAGTAAATCCGGGCGTGCATCCCCATGTCAGCACCGGCGTGACCTGCGCCGATTTCTCAGGCGTGCTGCGGCACTACAAGTTTTCTGGTGATTTTCTGGAACGCGAGAAGGCTCGGATTGCGGAGCAGCGGCTAAAACACAATGAAGCCGTCCTGCGGATCAGCCGGTTTGTGGAAGAGCCTGATTTGTCGTTTCTGCTGCCCACGTCGCAGCAGGATCCAACGGTGGAAAGCCTGCTGGATGATGGCTTTATCGTCGCGTCCGAGGATGCGCGGCGACGGCTGGCCCTGTAAGACGCAACCCTAGACCGCCAATTCGGCCCGCAAAGCCTCGTGAAGCGCCCGCGGTGCAGCGACCACGCCGGGGGTCAACCGCTGTGGTGTGTTGAACACCAACGTCGTTCCGTCCCGCGCTGACACATGCGCGCCCGCTTCTGACGCAATCAGCGCGCCTGCGGCAATATCCCATTCCCAGCTGTCGCGCAGCGTTAGCATGGCATCGAACCGGCCTTCGCCCACGAGGCTGAGACGATAGGCGAGCGACGGGCGAAAATGCCGTTCAATGGGCGGAATCCCCGCCCGCCAATGGCGTTTGTCCAGCGCGGGGCGGGACGCCAACAATGTCGCGCCCGACAGATCGCGCCGCGCCGAGGCAGCGATAGCCGCCCCGTTGGACGCCGCGCCACCGCCAAGGGTCGCGGTATATAGCTTGTCGCGCGCTGGAAGGAACACGACGGCCGCGGTCACGGCTCCGTCGCGTGCCACTGCCAGGGAATGTGCCCAGGTGTTTTCCCCTGCGACAAAGGCTCGAGTGCCATCAATCGGATCGACGATGAAGACGCTGTCGCAGGACAGGCGAGCTTCGCTATCCTCGGTCTCTTCCGATAACCAGCCATAGTCGGGGCGCGCTGCGGTCAGCGTCTCGCGCAGATAGGTATCGACGGCAAAGTCCGCCTCTGACACCGGATCGTCGTGGCCCTTGTCCCAAACCTTGTTGTGAGATCGGAAAAAGCCCAGTGCGATGTCGCCCCCGCCCTGGGCGGTGCGGATCAAGAGCTCGAGATCACTCTCCGGCAATCGTCAACCCCTCGACCAGCAAAGAGGGGACCATGCGGGACAAATGCGCCCGCGCATCATTGGCCGGAACCAGCGACATCAGCATCTCGCGCAGATGGCCCGCAACGGTGCACTCGTTAACAGGATACTGGATCTCGCCGTTCTCGACCCAGAAACCAGAGGCGCCGCGCGAATAGTCGCCCGTATTCGGGTTGACCGACGACCCGATCATCGACGTGATCAAAAGGCCGGTGCCCATCTCGCGCAGCAAGTCGTCACGGCTTTGCGTGCCTTGCGTCAGGCGAATGTTGTGGTTCGAAGGTGCGGGCGTAGATGCAGGGCCCCGGGCCGCGTTGGCGGTGCTTGGCAACCCAAGTTTGCGGCCCGTGGCCAGATCAAGCGTCCAACCGGTGAGCACGCCGTCCTCCACGATGGTACGTGACCGCGTTGCAAGCCCCTCGGCGTCGAAGGGCTTTGACCCCGTCTTGCGCGGACGATCAGGCTCTTCGATCAGTGACAGCGCGGCGGGCAACACGGCCTCGCCCTGCGCATCGCGCAGCCACGACGCACCGCGCACAATGCTCGCACCATTCGCTGCTTGCAGTAGGTGCCCGATCAGCGAAGACGACACGCGCTCGTCATAGAGCACCGGAAACGCACCGGTTGGCGGTTTGCGGGCGCCCGAACGCTCGGCGGTGCGCTGGCCTGCCAGCGTCCCAACCTCTT
This sequence comes from Pseudomonadota bacterium, assembly GCA_039193455.1. Classification (GTDB taxonomy): domain Bacteria; phylum Pseudomonadota; class Alphaproteobacteria; order Rhodobacterales; family Rhodobacteraceae; genus JBCBGF01. Next base: position 36,844 of record JBCCWO010000028.1, on the reverse strand, counting down.
CGGGCGTGGGCAGATCGGCTGCGAAAATGCGCTGTTCGCCCGCGTAGTCCCGCTCCATCTCGGTGCCCGACCCGGTGATCGCGACACAGCTGATCGCGGTGTCGGTGCGGGCATAGCCCTGCGCAAACCCGTTGGTCGCGGCGAGGTGGATGCGACGCCGCCCGTAGGCGGCGGTGGCGGACTGCACCTGGCTGACGCCGGCCACGTCAAGGGCCGCGGCCTCGGCCCGAACGGCGTGATCCTGCAACTGCTCGGGGCTCGGCTCTTCGGCCGGATCGAACAGTTCAAGCCCCGCAACATCCGGGTCTTGCGCAAGTTCATCGGGCGCGGCGAGCCCGATATGGGGGTCTTCAGGGGCTTCCTTGGCCATGGCGACCGCGCGCTCGGCCATCGTCGCGATCGCGTCCGCCGAGGTATCCGATACGGAGACGAGAGCCTGCCGCTGGCCCACAAGGACACGCAGCCCAAGCTCGATTGCTTCGGAACGTTCGGCGCTTTCAAGCGCGCCGCCAAGAACCGAGATCGACACCGATGTCCCGTCCACGACAAGCGCATCCGCGCCGTCCGCGCCCGCCGACGTCGCAGCGGACAGCATGGCCCCGGCGAGGCTTTCAAGATCTGCTGACATGGAAAGTCCTTTCACTCCCACCGGAGGTAGTCCGACGGGGCCCGCACCGCAAGGTCAGGAGGCGTCAGCGAATGCGCTGACCGTTCGCCGATACCGATCCGTCCGGTGCGACTTCGATGGTCGAGGTCAGCGAATCCGGCCCCGGGCCGGGCTGCGCGAAAAGCCCCAGCATCATCTGCGCGCCCATCGCCTGCTCTTCCGGCAGGATCCCCATCGATACCAGACGCTCAAGCAACGTGTTGGCACCGGTCAGGCTCAGGTCGATAGAACCGGCGGGCTGCGGCGTGCCGAAAGGGCCGCTGCTGTCGAAGGTAAAGCCACCCGCACCCGTCAGCTCCGCACCCGCGGCAGACAGCTTCAGTTCGCGGACAGTGAGCGTCTCAAGTTCACCGGGCATACCATCCAGTGTGTCCAGAGAATCCGTCTGGTCGGGATCGGTGATGTCGATCAGCCACTTTCCCGTCCCCAGAAGATCAATCACCAGATCCGCGCCATCCCGTGGCAAGAGCCGCCCAGGATCGACCAGACCCCACAGCCGGTCGTCAACGGTCAGCCCGGTCATCTTCATCAAAAACGCGAAATCGGTCGGTTCATCGGAGGGTGCAAGCGGCAGCGTGACCGAACCGGTCGATTGCTCCATCTCGAACGTTACCGACGGAAACGGGATCTGCGTGCCGGAGACAGCAACTTCGATACCGTTGTTTTCGCCGCCATAGATGATCCCGCCTTCGCCCAGCTGCGCGCTGAAGACGCCGCCATCGATGCTGCCTTCCATCGTGAATCGGTCCTGGCTGTCGCCGCCATCGACGCCATAGGTCACGGCGCCATAGGTCAGCTCTCCGGTCGAGGCAAAGCCCTCGCCAAGCATCACGCCCAAGGACCGCGCCGCGTTGAAAGGCATGATCGAGCCAGAGTTTGCCGACGCGATGTCCTGCATCGTCATGTTCATCGCAAAGTCAGTGCCCGGATTGTCCGGGTCCTCAAGGCTCAGCCGCATCGCCAGGGCGCCGATGGCCAGCTTGCTGTCCGCCGAAGACGTGCCCAGAAAATCATAGGCCCCGTCCAGCGCGCGCATCGAGACGTCCAAATCAATGTCGACAGGCTCACCCTCAACGGTGAGCTCGGTCGCGCGAAACCCGACCTCGGGCGCGACGTAGCTGTAGCTCGGCGATTGCGGATCGCCCAGCGCCGTCAGCGCCAGATCGGGTTGCCGGATCGTGAGGTTGAGGTCGAAGGCTTCGCCATCGGACCCCGTGCCGGTCACGCGCACGGGATAGGTATCCGGGACCTCGATCGAGACCGTGCCGTCGGTATTCTCGACAAAAGTCACGTCGCCCAAGGGCGCAAAGATGGCACCCTCTGGCAGGTCCATCGTCACCGTGATGCCTGACACAACAAGCCCCTCGGCCGTCTCACGCTCACCTTCGGCTTCGAGGGTCTGTCCCATTTCTGCGGTCAGCTGCTGCCAGCTTTCCCAGACGTCTTGTGCGGTCATATCGGCCTGTACGGTCGTTGCCGCCAGGGACGCGGACAGTGCAAGTGCACCGACACCGGGGGATTTGGGCATAGGGGGCCTTTCGGAGAACTGCATGCGCGGGTAGCTTCCGACGCACGGCGGCGGCGGTCAAGCGCAAGGGGCGCTTTCTTGCCGCCCGAACAGGATATTCCGCGGGAGAGAAACAATGCACGATCTGTCGGGACAGACCGTCCTGATCACCGGGGCCAGCCGCGGGATCGGCGCCGCAGCGGCGCGAGCCTTTGCCAAAGTCGGGGCAAATGTCGCGCTATGCGCCCGCAGCGAAGACAGCATCGCCGAGCTCGCCGGTGAGATTGGGTCGACCGCGCTGGCCATTCCCTGCGACGTCAGCCGGTTTTGGGAGGTGCAGGCCGCCGTCGACGCGACAGTGGGCGCCTTTGGCGGGCTGAACGTGCTGATCAACAACGCCAGCGTGATCGAACCGATTGCCCATCTGGCAAGCTCGGACCCTGACGGCTGGGGGCTGGCGCTCGATATCAACCTCAAGGGGGTCTACCACGGGATGCGCGCCGCCGCGCCGGTGATGACGGCGGCCGGCGGGGGCACGATCCTTACCGTTTCTTCGGGCGCCGCCCATGGCCCGGTGGAAGCCTGGAGCCACTATTGCGCGTCCAAAGCCGGGGCGGCCATGCTGACCCGGTGCCTTGACAAAGAGCTGCGCGATCAGGGCATCCGCGCCATGGGCCTGTCGCCCGGAACGGTGGCCACGCAGATGCAGCGCGAGATAAAGGCGTCGGGGATCAATCCGGTCAGCCAGCTTGACTGGTCCGATCACATCCCGCCCGAATGGCCCGGACAGGCGCTCGTCTGGATGTGCTCACCCGAGGCCGACAACTTCATCGGAGAAGAGATTTCGCTGCGTGACGACGGCATCCGGCGCCGGGTCGGCCTGATCCCGTGATCCACGTCGACAAGACCGATGGCTGCTGGACAGCCACCATCGACCGACCCGACAAAGCGAACTCGCTGACCGCAGCGATGCTTGGTACGCTTGCCGACACTGCCGAAGCGGCGGCGGAAGAGGCGCGGGTGTTCGTCCTCACCGGAACCGGCCGCGTCTTTAGCGCAGGCGCCGATCTGGACGAGGCGCCGCTTGGGCTTGCCACCGATCCGGTGTGGGAACGGCTGTCCGGCGCGATTGCCGCCCTGCCCTGCCTGACGATCTGTGCGCTGAACGGCACGCTTGCGGGCGGGGCGTTCGGAATGGCCCTGGCCTGCGACCTGCGCATCGCCGTACCGGGGACGAGGTTCTTCTACCCTGTGATGAAGCTTGGCTTTCTGCCGCAACCCAGCGACCCGCCGCGACTGGCCCGCCTTGTCGGCCCCGCACGGGCCAAGATGATCCTGATGGCAGGCGAAAAGATCGGCGCCGAGGACGCGCTGGCCTGGGGCCTGATCGACCGCATCGTGGCGCCCGAGGACCTTGTGCCAACGGTCGGCGCCTTGGCGGAAGACGCCCTGTCCGCCAAGACCGAGCATGTGGCCGCCATCAAGGCACTGGTGCCCGAGCGCTAGCGCCGCCCACGCTTGCCCGGCACGCGCGACTGAAACTCGGGCGGGCGCTTGGCGACCCAGCGGATGAACTTGTCGATCCGCGGATGACCGCGCAGCGCATCGATCGTGGCATAGCTGCGGGCCAATTCGCCTTCGGTCAGCGTCGCGTGGATTTCCTTGTGGCAGATGTGGTGCAGCAAAACCGTCTCACCGCCCTTCCCACCCTTGAGCTTGGGCACAAGGTGATGACGGCTTTGCGGGACATCCGGCGGGATGGGCCGACCGCAAAGCGGACAGATCGGATCAGCGCTGTTGTCGGTCACTTGTGCCCCCCAGTCGAACACGGCATTTAGCTGGCGCAGAACGCTTGGGGGACAAGAGCATGGACGAGCAGCCAGAGATCGTGGGCATCGCGCTCGGCTATCTGGATCAAGGGCTTGCGCTTGCCCAAAGCTGGATCCTGTCACCCGTGGCCTGGTCGCAATTTGCCCTGCTGGTCGTGGCGTTTGTGCTGGCCTGGTTGGTCACCCGCCGGATGCGTCCGGCATTGGCGCAGCTGATCACGCCGCTGCCCGATCAGACCGGCCCCTTTGCACAGGCGCGCCGCTTTGTGCTGCAATTCCTCCCGCTGATCCTGCCGCTCCTGGCCTATGCGTTCACGGCGCTGGGCGAAGAGATCGTCCGATCGATCTTTGGCTCTGGCGCCGTCATTGCATTCGGCAAGCGCATCTTTCTTTTTCTCGCCGCGCGGGCACTGGTGCGAGATATCGTGCAGGATCCGTTCCTCAAGATCGTCGGTCGCTACGCGCTGCTCCCGGCAATGGCGCTCTACACGGTGGGCCTCCTTGATCCCTTCACCGCGTGGCTCGCGAGCACGGTTGTGTCGCTGGGCAACATCCACTTCTCCCTTCTGGCCATCGTCCGCGGGGTGATCGCGGGCAGCATTTTGTTCTGGCTTGGCCGTTGGTCGAACGCCCAGTCCGCACACTACATCGCCAAACAAGAAGAGCTGCGCCCCGCCACGCGCGAGCTTGCAACCAAAGCCGTCGAGCTCATGATCTTCGGGGCGGCCTTCCTGATCCTGATGAACATCATGGGGATCAACCTGACCTCGCTGGCAGTGTTGGGCGGTGCCATCGGTGTGGGCCTGGGCTTTGGGCTGCAAAAGATCGCGTCGAACTTTATCTCAGGCGTGATCCTGCTGGTCGAGGGGCAGGCGACCGTCGGCGACTATGTCGAACTGGACGGCGGCGAGGCAGGCACCATCGTCAAGATGACGGCACGCGCCACGATCCTTGAGACATTCGATGGCCGCTGGATCGTGGTGCCGAACGAAGACTTCATCACCACACGCGTCGTCAACTATTCCGATCAAGGCTCGGCCAACCGCTATGAAGCGGCCTTTTCCGTCAGCTACGACACGGACATCAACATGATCCCCGCCTTGATCGAGACCGCGGTGGCCAGGCATCCCGAGGTTTTGAGCGATCCCGAAGCCCCCGATTGCGAGCTGCGCGGGTTCGGCGACAGCGGCATCGATTTCGCCGTCGAGTTCTGGGTGAACGGGATCGATGACGGTACGAAAAAGTACACCTCGCAGGTGCTCTTCATTATCTGGAACACGCTGAAAGAGGCTGGTGTTGAGATCCCCTATCCTCAACGCGTTGTGCATCTGAAAGGGGACCCGGGCGGCCAATTCTCGCCGGCCTGAGGCAGCCGCTACCGCGCCCCGAGCATTGCCAGGCGAATCAGCGCCCGCTCCATCTGGGCCATTTGCGGGGCGCGCTGGGCGGACCGCAGGCCCAGATCGGTATCGAACAGGATCTGCAACGCCTGCTCCAGACGTGCGGCCCCCCATTTCTGCGCCTGCCGCAACATCCGGTCACGGCGCGGGCCAAAGACCGGCGGGCGCACGCGGGCAATCCCGGAGGACGCCCCACCGGGATCGCTTGCGGCGGCGTGCAACGTGCGAAAGTGCCGGGTGGCGCCGATGCAAAGCGTCACCGGCTGCACCCCTTGGGCCTTGAGCCGTTGCATGACCGGGCCAATTTCGGCGGTGCGCGCCTCGGCCACGATGTTGAACACATCGTCCATATCGACCTCGCCGGCGTTCGGGGCAAGCAGCGCAATCTCTTCCGGTGTGAGCGGGTCTGGATCGCCCAGCTTATAGAGCGCTATGCGCTCAATCGTCTGGCGGAAGTCGCCGGGGTCAAGCGTGCGCGCCAGCGCCTCCAGATCACCCATCGCGTCGCGGCCCGTCCCGGACAATCCGGCCTCTGCCAGAGTCTTTTCGATCTCCTCCCGGCTGGGCGGATCGTCATAGATCCCGACCGCATAGGCGTTGCCATGCCCCTCAAACAGCTTCCGCAGGGCCGAGCGGGCGGCAAGCGCGCCGGCGGTGACGACGATCTGTGCGTCGCCATCGCGCCACTCAGCCATGGCGGTCTCAACCACCTTTGCCAGCCCGTCCCCTGCATCCTCGACAAAGGCCACGCGCGGACCGGGAAAGAACCCCTGCGCCTTGATCGCATCGGCCAAAAGCGCGGGATCCTTGCGGAGGTCTGCGGCGGGAATACGGCTGAGCCGCATCTCTTCATCGCCGTTGGGCCCGATCAGCGCGGCGATCACCTGTTGGCGCTTGAGCGCGACCCGCATGGCGTCTGCCCCGAACAACAGCAGGCCCAGGCGCGCGGGATCGGGCTTGTCGAAATAGCGGGCGGCGTCGCGACCGGACAGCTTCATGCCCGCCAATCCCCTGCCGTCGCCAACAGCCGGGCAACGATCTGATCCGCCAGGATGCCCATCAACCTCTCGCGCGCGTCGCGCCGGGCCGTTTGGGTGGCAAAGGGCGTGCCGGTCGCCGAGTAACTGGTGAAGTTGCTGACCTGACCCCGGGTGACAACCGTGTCCGTCTCGAAATCCCGCAACTGGAAATTTGCGCGGCCCAGCAGGTTAAATCGCGTGATTTCCTGTTCGACCGTGATGCCTAATTCCTCTTCGGACAGGAACACCTCGGCCGTCAGCCGGTATTCCGCCGCATCCGCCAGCCCAAGCCGATCTTCAAGCTGGCGAACCAACTCAAACCCGGTGCGGTCGCGCGGCGGGTCCACTTCCACCTGGCCGCGCAACCCGTCGGCGGCCGAGCCCGGCCCATAGACAGGCTCAAAGCCGCATGCCGCCAGAACAGCGGGCAATGTAAGCAGGGTGCGGCGGCTAAACGACGACATTCACGATACGGCCCGGCACGACGATCAGCTTTTTCGGCTGGGCACCGCTCAGGGCCCGTTGAACGGCAGCATCCTGAAGCACCAAAGCCTCGATGGCGTCCTTGTCCAGGTCCTTTGCCACGGTCAGTTCGGACCGCCTTTTGCCGTTGATCTGGATCGGCAGCGTCACTGTATCTTCCACCAGATACGCCGGGTCGGCCTTAGGCCACGGCGCCGTCGCAATCAGCCCGCCACCGCCCAGCATCGACCAGATCTCTTCCGACAGATGCGGGGTCATCGGGGCCATCAACTGGGCCAAGGTCCGCATCGCCGCGGCCCGCGACTCTCGCCCGGCCTTGGACTTGGCGATGGTATTGGCAAAGGCATAGAGCTTGGCGATTGCCGCGTTGAAGCCAAAGCTTTCGATGCCCATCGTGATATCGTGGATCGCCTTGTGCATCGCGCGCAGCAGATCCTCATCGCCCGAACCCGCCTCGGGCGCATCTACAATATCCGCGGCAACGCGGTAGACCCGCGACAGGTGCTTGTAGGCCGCCTCAGCCCCAGACGCGGTCCACTCCACATCCCGTTCCGGGGGGCTGTCGGACAGAACGAACCACCGCGCGGTATCGGCCCCGTAGGACGAAATGATGTTGACCGGGTCGACCACGTTCTTTTTCGACTTCGACATCTTCGCCGACGGAATCACCTCGACCGGCGCGCCCGATGCGCCCAAACGCGCACCGGATTCATGCCACTCAATATCTTCGGGCAGGTGATAGACCGGGCGGTCCCGCTCATCCCGGGTGACGTAGATCTCGTGCGTCACCATCCCCTGGGTGAACAGCGCATCGAATGGCTCAATCGCGCTTTCTGGCAGGTGGCCACAGATGTGCATCGCGCGGGCGAAAAAACGCGAATAAAGCAGGTGCAGGATCGCATGCTCGATCCCGCCAATATACTGGTCGACATTCATCCAGTAGGCGGCATCTTCTGCCTGCGTCGGCGTCTCAGCGTCGGGCGCAGTGAACCGGGCAAAGTACCACGACGAATCGACGAAGGTATCCATCGTGTCGGTTTCGCGCTTGGCCGGACGCCCACAGGCCGGGCAAGGGACATCGCGCCAGGTCGGATGCCGATCCAGCGGATTGCCCGGCTGATCAAAGCTCACGTCATCGGGCAGCCGGACGGGCAGGTTTTCTTTCTTCTCCGGCACGACACCGCACGTATCGCAATGCACCACGGGGATCGGGCACCCCCAATAGCGCTGGCGGCTCAGGCCCCAGTCGCGCAGGCGATACTTGACCTGGCCTTTGCCAAGACCCTTGGCCTCGAACCAGTCGATGGACCCATCGATGCCTTCTTGGCTTGTCGCCGCGCCAATCCCGGCGAAGTGATCGATGTAAGACACCGTCTCGGTCTTTGGCGGAACCAGCGCCTCGTCGGCAATCTCTGCGGTATCGCCGGGCATGTGGAACGCACTTCGCACCTGCAAATCGTACTTGCGCGCAAAGTCCAGATCGCGCTGGTCATGTGCAGGACAGCCGAAGACCGCGCCCGTGCCATAGTCCATCAATACGAAGTTGCCGACCCAGACCGGCAACTCGATCTCGGGCGATGTTGGATGGCGCACCGTGATGCCGGTATCGAGGCCCTTCTTCTCGGCCTTTTCCATCGCCGCTTCGGTCGTGTCCATCTTGCGCGTCTCTTCGATGAACGCCTGAAGCTCTGGGTTCTCGGCGGCCAAGGCGCGCGACACCGGGTGTTCCGGCGAAATCGCAAGGAAGGTTGCGCCCCGCATCGTGTCCGGGCGGGTCGAATAGCACACGATCGGATCGCCGCCATCGGTGCGATGGAACGGGATCTCGATCCCCCGGCTTTTGCCGATCCAGTTGCGCTGCATCAGCTTGACCTTCTCGGGCCAGGCATCCAGTCCGTCGATCGCGGCCAACAGTTCCTCAGAGTAGTCAGATATCTTGAAGAACCACTGCGTCAGCTCGCGCCGCTCAACCGGTTCGCCAGACCGCCAGCCCTTGCCGTCGATCACCTGCTCGTTGGCAAGCACGGTCATATCGACCGGGTCCCAGTTGACCGTCGCGTTCTTGCGATAGACCAGCCCTTTTTCCATGAAGTCGATGAACATCGCCTGCTGCTGGCCGTAATACTCTGGATCGCAGGTTGCGAATTCCCGGCTCCAGTCGATGGACAGGCCCAAGGGCTTCATCTGATCGCGCATGTCCGCGATGTTGCCGTAGGTCCAGTCCTTCGGATGGCCGCCCCGTTCCATCGCCGCGTTTTCGGCGGGCATACCGAACGCATCCCAGCCCATGGGGTGCAAAACACTGTGCCCGGTCGCGATCTTGTAGCGTGCGATCACGTCGCCCATCGTATAGTTCCGGACATGCCCCATATGGATGCGCCCGGACGGATAGGGAAACATTTCAAGGACATAGTATTTCGGTCGCGAGGGATCGCGCCGGGCCGCGAATGTTTCGGCGTCGGCCCAGGCGGCCTGCCATTTTGGTTCCACATCAGCGGGCGCATAGCGCGACATGTTCGGGTGTCCTTACGGTCCAGTCGGCGGGCGTCGGGGCCCGGCGTGGTGATACGGTTTTGACGGGCGGGAATCTAGAGTTCGCTGTCGGCGATCCGTAGCTGCCGCGCGCGCGTCAGTATCGCGTCCTCAACCGCGCGCGTCGTTTCAAGCGACGCGGGCCCGCTGCGCGACACCAGAGCGATCCGCAACGAACGGGCATCAAGCGCCGGGTCCTGCACGTAAACCGTCGCGCGGTAAGCGCGGTTCGACCCCGGCGGCGTGCCAAAGCCCATCACGAGGACGCCCGAGAACGGATCAGCCGCCTGAATCGGCATGAAGTCGAGCACGTCGAGCGCGGCATTCCAGATGTACTTGTTGACCTCGATCGTGATGTTCGGGTCGTCGCGCCCAAGGAACAGATCGGTAATCGTTTCTCGGTTCTCGATCTCGGCAATCGGTGTGTTCTGCCGCTGTTCCAGGACCGACTGCGGCACCCCGGCCTCGCTGCGCGGCTCGAACAGGCTTGCGCTCTCACCGCAACCGGCAAGAACCAGGGGAATCACCACCCAAGCCACCTTATTTTTCATGCTTTGGGCACGCATTTCGGCACCGTCATTGAGCGTCAGATCGTTACGTATCCGAGCCCGGAATGCGCCACAAGGCGATTCCCCTAAGCCATTGTTCTGGCCCGCTTGCATCACTGTGGCATCGCTGCACCAATAATGGCGCATTTAAGGCCGGTCCACCGGGTCTTCTTGCATTCGCAAACGGCAAGAGCGACAGACAAGCATACTCAATTTGGTGTAGCCGAATTGGGGTGCACCTTTGAACACGAGGGAAAATGAAATGAAAAAGGTTCTACTTACTAGCACGGCGCTTGTCGCTTCCGCTGGTATGGCCGCTGCTGATGTATCGCTCAGCGGTTCGGCCGAACTGGGTGTCGCGTACTACGACAGCACAGATGATGCGACCGACAACGAAGAAGTCCAGTTTCACACAGACATCGACGTCACGTTCACGATGTCCGGCGAGACCGATGGCGGTCTGACTTTCGGTGCGTCGATTGACCTGGACGAAGGCGGCAACGGTGAACCGTTTGAAGATGCCAACACTCAGGGCGGTGAGACGATCTTTGTCTCGGGCAACTTCGGCACCATCAACATGGGTGATACTGACGGCGCCTTTGACCGTGCGATGAACGAAGCCATCATTGGCGGCGCTCTGAACGACGATCACGAGCACGGCGGCTACAACGGCAACGCCGGTCTCGACGGGACTTACGACGGCCAGATCGTTCGCTACGACTATTCGTTCAGCGACTTCCAGTTCTCGGTATCGGCAGAGATTGACGACGCCGGTGTCGGCGATCCCGTCTTCGGGCTTGGCTTCCAGTACGATCTGGAACTGGCTGGCGTGGACCTCGGCCTTGGCCTTGGTTACCAGTCGGTTGACGACGGCACGGACGATATCGACTTGGTCGGCTTCAGCGTCGACGCATCGTTCGGTGGCGGCATCGAAGCAATCCTGAACTACTCGACCGAAGATGACGGCGCTGCTGACACCGACCACATCGGTCTTGCAGTCGGCTACTCCTTCGACGCTGTAACCGTCGCGGCAAACTGGGGTGAGTTTGACACTGATGGTGCAACCACCGACGGTATCGGCTTTGTTGTGAACTACGATCTCGGCGGTGGTGCTGAGGCCCAGTTCGGCTACGGCACGACGTCTGAGGACGGTGCTGACGATGTCGACACCTGGTCGCTTGGTCTTGCTCTGAGCTTCTAATCCTCCGGGATTAATGTATTCGGGAAGAGCGGGCCTTGGCCCGCTCTTTTCTTTTTGGCATTGAGTTCCCGCAGCTATGGCGGAGAAAAGATGTCGCTTTCCGAAATCAAATCGCGGATGAGCGCTGCCGAGGACGCGGCGGGGCGTCCGCACGGGGCGACGACGCTCATTGCGATCTCGAAAGTGCAACCGCTGGGCCGGGTCGAGACTGTTCTTGACCAGGGCCACCGCACCTTTGGCGAGAACCGTGTGCAAGAGGCTGCGGGCAAGTGGCCCGCGTTCCGCGAGCGGTTTGATGGAATCGACCTGCACCTTGTCGGCCCGCTGCAATCCAACAAGACACGCCAGGCCATGGCGTTGTTTGACGCGATCCACACGGTCGACCGGCCCAAGCTTGCCACCGCCATCGCGCGGATCGCGCAAGAGACCGGGGCGTGCCCGGATCTCTTCATCCAGGTGAACACCGGGGAAGAGCCACAGAAGGCCGGCATACTGCCTGCCGACGCAGACGCGCTTGTTGCCACGGCCCGCGCGGAAAACCTGCCTGTCAAAGGCTTGATGTGCATCCCGCCCATCGACGAAGAACCAAGCCTGCACTTCGCGCTTCTTGCCAAGATAGCCGAGCGCAACGGGTTGGAGGGTCTCTCGATGGGCATGAGCGCGGATTTTGAGAGCGCCATCGCGCTGGGCGCCACGCATGTGCGGGTTGGCTCGGCGATCTTTGGGCAGCGCGTCCCGACCTAAGTAACGATCACCCTTGTCTCGTACCCGATCTGCCCGGCCAGCCAAAGCAGGTGATCGGGCCGAAAGGCAACGCAGCCTTCGGTCGGATACCCCGGCCTGCGCCAGCGGTGCAGAAAGATGGCCGAACCGCGCCCTTTCACCGGGTAGGGCCAGTTCCAATCGGTCAGGATCACCAGATCGTAAAGCCGGTCGGCACGCCGCAACCGTTCATGGCCAAACCCATGGGGCGCACGCACCATCAGGTTGTAGTCGGGGTCCCGCGGATCGTCTGACCACAAATCGCCTGGGCGGATGGGCAGCGCCCAATCGGACGGCCGGGCCATGCGATCCGGGCGGTAGAGCATCCCAACAATGCGATGTGTGCCTTTCGGCGTTGCACCATCGCCCTCGGCCTTGCGCGCGCTAACCCCACCCCGGCCAACGGTGCAGGGCAGACGCCGTCCGTGAAAGCGGGCCATGCCGCCCGACACGACAATATCCGTGGGTCTCACAGAATATGCCCTGATTTCTTCGCCTTCACATCAAGGTACTTCGCATTCAGCGGGTTCAGCCCAACTTTCAGCGGCACCCTCTCAACCACATCGATGTCACAGCTTTCCAGCATGGCAACCTTCGCGGGGTTATTGGTCATCAACCGCACAGTCCTGATGCCCATCTCGCTCAGGATGGCGGCACCAATCCGAAAATCGCGTTCATCATCCTCAAACCCAAGCCGGTGATTGGCCTCAACCGTATCGAATCCCTGATCCTGCAGCGCGTAGGCCCGCATCTTGTTGGCCAGTCCGATCCCCCGCCCTTCCTGGTTAAGGTAGAGCAGAACGCCCGACCCCGCCGTGGCCATGGCCGCCAGCGCGCCGTTCAGTTGCGGTCCGCAATCGCATTTGAGCGACCCAAGGACATCGCCTGTAAAACAGGCCGAATGCAGGCGGGTCAGCACCGGCGCCTCGCGATCAACGCGGCCGATTTCGACGGCGTAGTGTTCTTCGCCGCCGTCCTCGGGTCGGAACACGTGCACTTTGGTACCTTCCGCCGCCGTAAGCGGGACACGGCCCGCGACAATGTCGTGCAAGGGGCTGAGAGTTGCGAGGCTCTCTGTGAGGTCCATCACCGGCAGGGAGGTCAGAGCACCCGCTTCGGGCAACCCCGACAGCTCGTCGATTAGACAGACCACCGCCGCAGGCACAAGCCGCGCGGATTTGGCCAGCTGAACGGCGACCCGATGCAAGACCGCCGGTCCGTCGCGCCGCGTTGCGAACGGCCCGCGCATCGGTGTCGCCAGATCCTTGGCGGGCTCTGCCGTTTCGCGAATCCACCGCGCATCTGCCGCGTCCGGCACGATGATGCGCGCCAGATCGCCATCATAGGCGCGCGCTTTCAACGTCTCGGCCCGCCAGGCCGTGACCGCAAGATCGGGGCGCGACACGGCGCGCGCCGCATCCAGCCGCGCCTGCGTCAGCGTCTCGGCGGCCAGCACGATCGCGCCGGAGCCATCGCCCACCGTAAGCAAAACCGGCACGCCCATGCGCAAATCAGCGCGGGCGCGGGCGATGCGTTCGGCGAGTGTCGGGGCAAGGACCATGAAATATTCCAGCGTCTGCTCCCGCTTCATCTATCCGCAAACGCCCGGAATTGAAACAATTCCACGGGGCGCGACACGACCGCGTGAGATGAATGCAGCAAAGCTTGCCGGAAAAACCCCAAAGCCTCATGTCTTTGTCAACACGACGGAAAGAGGTCTCTGACATGGGAAATCTGAAGAAAATCCTGCTTGTCGACGATGACGAGGATCTGCGCGAGGCGCTGGGCGAACAGCTTGTGATGACCGAGGATTTCGACGTGTTCGAAGCCGGGTCGGGTTCGGAAGCGATGGAAAAGGCCAAGGCCGGGATCTATGACCTGGTGATCCTAGATGTGGGCCTGCCGGATACTGACGGGCGCGAGCTCTGCCGCCTGATGCGCAAGCAAGGGGTCAAATGCCCGGTGCTGATGCTGACCGGCCATGACAGCGATGCGGATACGATCCTTGGCCTTGATGCCGGCGCCAACGACTATGTCACCAAGCCTTTCAAGTTTCCGGTGCTCTTGGCGCGTATTCGTGCCCAACTGCGACAACATGAACAGTCTGAGGACGCCGTTTTCCAGCTCGGGCCCTACACGTTCAAGCCCGCGCAGAAGATGCTCGTGACCGAGGAAGATCGCAAAATCCGCCTGACCGAGAAAGAAACCAATATTCTCAAGTTCTTATACCGCGCGACCGAAGGCGTGGTGGCCCGTGATGTGCTGTTGCACGAGGTCTGGGGCTACAATGCGGGTGTCACAACGCACACACTTGAGACGCATATTTATCGGCTTCGGCAGAAAATAGAACCAGATCCGTCAAACGCACGCCTTCTTGTTACGGAAAGTGGAGGCTACCGCTTGGTAGCTTGACCAAGATCAAAGTTCCCCTGGTCGCGTCGGGGTAATGACGTGGCATACCTCCCTGTTGGACTGGCCGGGCCTTGCGCCCGGCCTTTTTTTGTCCGCGCCCAAGAGAAGTATTTTTCCAGCACCCGCCGGTGTCGGTTGAGCCCCGCGTGCAGGCGCAGTAGGCACGGCGCGTCCCCTGCCGTGCGGAGAATGCCATGCCCCTGACCCTTGCCACCTGGAACATCAATTCCGTGCGTTTGCGCGAACGGTTGGTCGCCAAGCTCTTGAGAGAGGAATCGCCCGACGTTCTGTGTCTGCAAGAGTGCAAGGCCCCTGTCGAAAAGATGCCGTTAGAGACGTTTGCGTCGCTTGGCTACGCCCATGTCGCCGCCCGCGGGCAAAAGGGGTACAACGGGGTGGCGATCCTGTCCAAACGGCCCCTCGAAGATGCAGGTGACATGGATTTCGCCGGGTTGGGGCATGCCCGACACGTTGGTGCCCGGCTTGAGGATGGAACGGTCATCCACAATTTCTACGTGCCCGCGGGTGGCGATGTGCCGGATCGCGAGAAAAACGAGAAATTCGGACAAAAACTCGATTACCTGACCGAGATGCGCGACTGGTTTCGCGATTCCACGCCGACCCGGGCGATCCTAGTCGGCGATCTCAACATCGCACCGCGCGAAGATGACGTCTGGAGCCATAAGCAGCTATTGAAGATCGTCAGCCACACGCCCATCGAAGTAGACCATCTGAGTGCCGCCCAAGAGGCTGGCGGTTGGGTCGACATCACCCGCAAGGACATTCCCGAGGGGCTGCTGTACAGCTGGTGGTCCTACCGCGCGCGCGACTGGGATGCCGCTGACAAGGGCCGCCGGCTTGACCACATCTGGGCGACACCGGATCTGGCGGCCGGTGCGGGCGGCTCGCGCATTTTGCGGGCGGCGCGCGGGTGGGAACAGCCGTCCGATCACGCGCCGGTTTTTGCAACCTTCGATCTCTGAAGCGCGCGGGCCCTTGGCAGTGGCCGGTCCGCGACGCATATAACGCACAACGATTGCCTGAAGGACTGCCCCCATGCTCGAACTGAATCCCGCCGCATCCGGCCCAGCCGCAAGCGATCTTATCAAAGATGCGACCGAGGCCACGTTTATGGCCGACGTCATCGACGCCAGCCAGGAGGTCCCCGTGATCGTGGATTTCTGGGCCACCTGGTGCGGACCATGCAAGACGCTCGGGCCGATGCTGGAAGATGCCGTGAAAGCCGCACGCGGCAAAGTGCGGATGGTTAAGGTAGATGTGGATCAGGAACAACGCCTGGCCGCCGCGCTCGCGCAGCAGGGCCTGCCTTTGCAATCCATCCCGACAGTCGTGGCCTTCCACCAGGGACGGCCCGTCGATCTGTTCCAGGGCGCAGTGCCGCAATCCGAGATCACAGCGTTCGTTGACAAACTCGCCGCGCTCGCAGGCGACGGTGGCCTTGGCGAGGCACTTGAAGCAGCTGAGGCGATGCTCGCGGAAGGGGCCGCAGCAGATGCAGCGCAGACCTTTGCAGCAATCCTTGGCGAAGAACCCGGCAACGCAGCCGCCTATGGCGGCCTGGTGCGCGCCCATCTGGCCGCGGGTCAGCTGGAACAGGCTGAGACGCTGTTGGACAACGCGCCCGAAGATGTCGCGGGCACACCCGAGATCGAAGCCGCCCGCGCCCAGTTGGAACTGGCCCGCCAGGCCGAAAGCGCCGGCCCCGTGGCGGAACTGCGTGCGGCGGTCGAAAAAGCGCCCGATGACCACCAGGCCCGGATGGATCTGGCACAGGCGCTCTACGCGGCCGGGGATGCGGACGAGGCGGTTGCCGAACTGCTTGAACTGTTCCGCCGCGACCGCGAGTGGAACGATGGCGCCGCCAAGGCGCAGCTCTTCACCATCTTCGAGGCGCTCAAACCCGAAGACCCCGTGGCACTGAACGGACGCCGCAAACTGTCTTCAATGATATTTGCCTGAGCCGGACGTCGACCTAGCTTCTACGTATGATGCGGAGAGCGGATCTACCGAACACCATCCCGGTCTTTCCTTTGCCGGGGGCGTTGCTGTTGCCGCGCGCACGTTTGCCGCTGCATATCTTTGAGCCGCGCTATCTTGCGATGCTGGACGACACGATGAAGACGTCGCATCGCCTTATCGGCATGGTCCAGCCCCGCGATGTGCCCGACGGGCAGGAAAAGCGACTGCATTCCATCGGCTGCGCCGGGCGGCTCACCGCGTTTTCCGAGACCGAGGATGGGCGCTACATGGTAACGCTGTCGGGCATCTCGCGGTTTCGCGTGATGGGTGAGGTCGAAGGCTTCACACCCTATATCCGCTGCGATGTGGTGTGGGACGGGTTTGCCCGCGATCTCGGCTCAACCGAACAGGATGACGGCTTTGACCGCCCGGTCTTTCTTGATCTGCTCCGGCGGTTCTTTGAGGATCGGCAGCTATCGACCGACTGGGACTCGCTGAAAGAGGCCGAGGACGAGTTGCTGATAAATTCGCTATCGATGCTGTGCCCGTTCGATCCCGAGGACAAGCAAGCGCTGTTGGAGGCGCCGTCGCTTGCCACCCGACGCGAGACACTGGTTACGCTGATCGAGTTCGCGCTGCGCGGCGGGATGAGCGAAGACGTAATGCAATGACGGAAACGGGCTTTGACCGCCACATGTTAGAGGCCCTGGTCTGTCCCGAGACGCGGGCCCCCCTGAAATACGATGCCGCGGCGCAAGAGCTTGTCTCAAAGGCCGCGCATCTGGCCTATCCGATCCGCAACGGCATTCCGATCATGCTGGTGGATGAGGCGCGCAAGCTCGACTAAAGCGGCAGCCCACGGTTCAGCCGCGGGACATCCCCGGTCAGCCCGGCGGCTTCCCGGATAAAACCGCGGCGCAGCCCAGGCACGGCATTGACAACGCCCAACCCGATGTCCCGCCCCAATCTCAGCAACGGATTATCGTTGGAAAACAACATGTTGAACCCATCGGTCGCCAGCGCAAGCGTGGCCGTATCAAAGCGGCGCCACTGCTGATACCGGCCCAGCACATCCGCCCGCCCGATATCTTCCCCGCGACGGCGCGCGTCTGTCAGAACTTCGGCCAGCGCGGCCACATCCTTCAGCCCTGCGTTCAGCCCCTGCCCGGCAATTGGGTGCACCGCATGGGCGGCATCGCCCACAAGGGCGACCCGGTCGCCAACAAGACGCTCGGCCAGCGACAGCGCCAGTGGATAGGTGAAACGCGTGCCGGCGAGCGAAATTTCACCCAGAAAATCCCCGAACCGCGGGCGCAGTGCCTCAAGACATCCGGCGTCATCGCGGGCATTGATCTCCCGCGCCGTTGCATCCGCCTCGGTCCAAACGATGGAGGACCGGTTGTCTTTCAGCGGCAGGATCGCCAGCGGACCGGCGGGCATGAAATACTGATGCGCACATCCGTGATGTGGCTTTTCATGCGCGATCGCGCAGACCAGCGAGGTTTGGCCATAGGACCACCCATGACGTTTGATCCCGGCGCGGGCTGCGGTGGCGCTGGTCTTGCCGTCGCATCCAACCAGCAATCGGGCCAGCAACTCTGTGCCGTCCTCCAGCGTCGCCATCACGCCCGAGGCTGTTGCCGCGTGATACTCAATCGTGTGCCCGGTCACAGCGGTGATCCGATCCGATGCCGCCACCGCCGCCAGCAGGGCCCGGCGCAGGTAGCGGTCTTCGACCATGTGGCCCATCGGGCCTTCTTCGATCTCGGCGTGATCGAACTCGAGCACCATGGGCGACGGCGGACCACCCGGTTTGCCATCGGTGATCTTGATATCGAGCATCGGTTGGGTCGTCTCGGCCACCGCGGCCCACAGATCCAGTGCCTTCAGCAACCGCTGCGACCCCAGAGACAGCGCGTAGCTGCGCCCGTCGAACGCATCGCTTTCCCGTGTCTCAGCCGCACGCGTCTCAACCAGCGTGACCCGCAGACCGGATGAGGCCAAAGCCACCGCAAGCGCCGTACCGTTCAGCCCGCCACCCGCGATAATGACATCTGTTTCGTTGCCCATGCGTGGAAATATGTGTGGCGCGCGTCCATTGTCCATGCGCCCCTCCGCCGCTAGGCTCGCCCGGCAGCGGAGGGGCGTGATGGCAGACGATTGGCGCGAGATGACGGCGGCGGAACTGGGCCGAGGGATCGGTTCAGGGGACATCGATCCCGTGGCGCTGACCGAAACCTATCTCACCGCGATTGGCGATCACGAGTATTCCGACCGGATCTATGCGCGCTTGACGCCAGACCGCGCGCGGGCAGAGGCCCGGGCCGCCGCGGCACGCGCGAAGGCGGGGCACCGGCTGTCACCGCTGGATGGCGTCCCGATCTCGTGGAAAGACCTCTACGATACGGCGGGCGCCGCGACTGAGGCCGGCTCGCGCCTGCTCTCCGGGCGCATCCCAGACACGGATGCACGTGTCTTGCAGAATGCGGCCGCTGCGGGCCTTGTCTGTCTGGGCAAGACACACATGACCGAACTGGCGTTCTCCGGTCTCGGCCTCAACCCGATGACGGCCTCGCCACCCAACGTGAACGACCCGGGCGCGGCGTCGGGCGGCTCATCCTCCGGGGCAGCGGCGTCTGTGGCGTTCGGGCTTGCACCCGCCGGCATCGGATCGGACACCGCGGGATCCGTGCGTCTTCCTGCCGCGTGGAACGACCTCGTCGGGCTCAAGACCACGGCGGGGCGTCTGTCGCTCGGCGGTGTGGTTCCGCTCTGCCCCCGGTTTGACACGGTCGGTCCGCTGACCCGTTCGGTTGAGGACGCCGCGCTGATCCTCGCCGTGCTCGAGGGCGGAAAACCCGCCGATCTGCGTGGCGCCACCCTGTCCGGCACGCGGCTCGCCATTCTGCGCAGTGTCGCGTTGGAGCAGGCCGAGGAGGGCCCTCGCGCAGGTTTTGAAGGCGCCGTGGAGCGCTTGACGCAAGCAGGGGCGCAGGTTGCGCCGCTGGACGTTCCGACCGTATCGGACGCCATGGAATTGGCGCAAGTCCTCTTTGGATCAGAGGCTTACGGAACCTGGAAACACGAGATCGAGGCAAACCCCGACGCGATGTTTCCCAATGTGCTGCAGCGCTTTCGCGGAGGCCGGGATTTCACAGCCGCAGACTATGTCGCGGCGTGGCAGCGGCTGGCAGAGCTGCGCCAAAGCTACCGCGCCGCAACAGCAGGGTTCGATGCCGTCATCCTGCCCACCTGCCCGATCCTGCCACCCAACCAGCAAGACCTGCTCGACGACCCAGAGTATTTTGGCGAGCGCAACCTCAGCACCCTGCGCAACACCCGCATCGGCAGCTTGATGGGCGTTCCCGGTCTCACGGTGCCGACGGGCACGCCCTCGGTCGGTCTTTTGTTCCAGGGTTTGCCCGGGTCCGAAGAGCGCCTCCTGCGCCTTGGGGCGGCGGCAGAGCGCGCGCTGGCGTAAAAGCCACAAAACCTGCACCTATCCCGTGAAATTTTCGGGCTTTTTCTGGACGCTGGGACGCCGCTTGGCTAAGTTTCGCAAAAGCGGGGCGCAACGATCCCGCGCTTGAGGCATTGATGAGCTTTCCTGAGCGGTTTTCAAACCTGCCGGAATACGCGTTTCCGCGTCTGCGGCGGCTATTAGATGGGCATGCGCCGGGCGATACGCCCCTGGCGATGTCTATTGGTGAGCCGCGCCATGCTTTTCCACCCTGGCTTGTCGACATCATCGCCCAGCATGCGAGCGGGTTTGGCCAGTATCCGCCCAACGACGGCGCGCTCGAGCTGCGCAGCGTGATGGCGCAATGGGTGAACCAGCGTTACGGCATCGGGCTTGATCCCGAAACGCAGATCATGGTGCTGAACGGGACGCGCGAGGGGCTCTATAACGCCGCCGTCGCGCTCTCACCCGAGAGCAAGGGGGGCAAGCGCCCCGCGGTGCTCATGCCGAACCCGTTCTATCAGGTCTATGCCGTGGCGGCGCTGACTGCCGGGGCCGAACCGATCTATGTGCCCGCAACGCGGGAAACGGGGTTCTTGCCCGACTTCGGCAGCCTGCCGACCGAGGTTCTGGACCGCACCACGGTCGTCTATCTTTGCTCGCCCGCCAACCCGCAAGGCGCAGTGGCAGATGCCGCCTATTGGCGCGCGCTTATCGAGCTGGCAGAGAAACACGATTTCCGCGTCTTCGCCGATGAATGCTATTCCGAGATCTACCGCACAGATCCCCCGCCGGGCGCCCTGCAGATCGCCTATGGCATGGGGGCTGATCCCGAGCGCGTGTTGATCTTTCATTCGCTGTCCAAGCGTTCAAACCTGCCGGGGTTGCGGTCGGGCTTTGTCGCCGGTGGCCCCCAAAGCATTGCTGCCATCAAGCAGTTGCGCGCCTATGCCGGCGCGCCTGTGGCCCTGCCCTTGCAGCGGGCCGCAGAGACGGTTTGGGCCGACGAGGAACATGTTCAGGAAAACCGCGCCCTATACCGGCGCAAGTACGACATGGCCGACGCGACTTTCGCCGGGCTCGATGGCTGCGGCGCGCCTGAGGCGGGCTTCTTCCTGTGGCTGCCCGTCGAGGATGGCGAAGCCGCGACGCTGAAGCTTTGGCAAACGGCGGGCGTCCGTGTGCTGCCGGGGGCCTATCTGGCCCGCGATACCGCGGACGGGACCCCGGGAAAAAACTACATCCGCGCCGCGATGGTCGTGGATGACGAACAAGAATTACAGCGCGGCCTGACGGCGATCCGCGACTGTTTGTATGCGTGAGGACGAGGGATAAATGGCTTACCAGACACGACAGCGCGACCCGCTTTTCGACAGCGAAACCCAAGCCGCGCTTGAACGGCGCAGCAAAGAGCTTGTGGGCCTGTGTCTGCTGGGGCTCGGCGTCATTGTTGCGCTGATCCTGTGGTCCTACTCGCCCGAGGATCCGTCCTGGCTGTCGGCCACGGACGCACCTGCGCAAAACATCCTTGGCCGGTTCGGCGCCTCGATCGCCTCGCCGCTGTTTGTCATCGCGGGCTACGGGGCCTGGGGCATCGTCGCAGTGTGCTTCGTCTGGGGCCTGCGTTTTGTGGCCCATGTGGGCTCAGAGCGCGCGATCAACCGGCTGATCTTTGCGCCGATCGCGGTGGCGCTTGCCGCCGTCTATGCCTCAACGCATATCCCGGGACCTGCATGGACGCATTCCTTCGGCCTCGGTGGCCTGTTCGGCGACACGGTTCTGGGCGCCATCCTGGGTGTCGCGCCGGTGCGCGCGACGCTGGGGCTCAAGATCATGTCGCTGATCATGGGGGCCTCGGCGATTGCCATGGCGCTCTTTGTGCTGGGCGCGACGCGCGATGAGCTGGCCGCGCTCTTGCGCTTTCTTTTGCGCGGGGTGGTGCGCGTCTACGCAACGCTTCTGCAGGCGCTCGGGCGCACGGCCGCCACATCCCTTGTGGCTGCGAAAGCGGCCCACGCCCGCCGGCAAGAACGGATTGCGACGCGCGAGGCCGCGGCCCTTGAGGCTGCGCCGCTCGCCAACCCGCCCGCTGCCGGCAGCCTGGTGGCCCCGGCCCGTCTGGCAGAGGCCGACGGCCCCGCGCGCCCGGGCCTGCTTGGCCGCCTGATGGGGCGGCGGGCTATGGACGATGAGGACCTGTCCGAGCCTTTGACGGATGACGAAGGCCCGGTCGATCCGCGCGTGCGCGCCAAGATCGCCGATGTGATCCGCGCACGCCAGGCCCCGGATCTGGCCCCGCGCGCCGAGCCGCCGGTTGTTCGATCCCAGCCGCTCGATCTGGACCTCGCAGGCCCGGACGAGACGACTGAGTTGCCCCCATCAGAGCTCATAGACGATCCAACCGCCTATGGCCTCGACCCGTCCGGCAGCTTTTCGTCGGGCCGCATGCCCGAACACGAAACGCGCCGCGTCGTGCAGCATCCGCCCCGCAAACAGGTGCAACCGTCGCGCAGGGCACAGGCCGAAAGTCAGCCTGCGCTGCAGTTCGAGGATAAATACGGGCAGTTTGACCTGCCGCCGCTGGGCCTCTTGGCGAGCCCCGAGTCGGTGGAACGGCACCACCTGTCCGATGAAGCGCTGGAAGAAAATGCGCGGATGCTTGAGGCCGTGCTCGATGACTACGGCGTCAAGGGAGAGATCGTGTCGGTGCGCCCCGGCCCCGTCGTCACCATGTACGAACTGGAACCGGCCCCCGGCCTCAAGGCCAGCCGCGTGATCGGTCTGGCCGACGACATCGCCCGCTCGATGTCGGCCTTGTCCGCGCGTGTCTCGACCGTACCGGGACGCAGCGTGATCGGCATCGAACTCCCCAACGCCAACCGCGAAAAGGTTGTTCTGCGCGAAATCCTGTCGAGCCGCGATTTTGGCGACGGAAACCAACGTCTGCCGCTGGCGCTTGGCAAGAACATCGGCGGCGATCCGGTGGTGGCCAACCTGGCCAAGATGCCCCACCTGTTGATCGCGGGGACCACAGGTTCGGGTAAGTCGGTTGCGATCAACACCATGATCCTATCGCTTCTCTACAAGCTGACGCCGGAAGAATGCCGGCTGATCATGATCGACCCCAAGATGCTGGAACTCAGCGTCTATGACGGCATTCCCCACCTTCTCAGCCCCGTTGTGACCGACCCCAAGAAGGCGGTGGTCGCGCTCAAATGGGTCGTGGGCGAGATGGAGGAACGCTACCGCAAAATGTCGAAGATGGGCGTCCGCAACATCGAAGGCTACAACGGCCGCGTGCGCGAAGCCCTGTCGAAGAACGAGATGTTCAGCCGCACGGTACAGACCGGCTTTGACGACGAGACCGGCGAACCCGTGTTCGAGACCGAGGAATTCCTGCCCGAGGCGATCCCCTACATCGTCGTCATCGTCGACGAGATGGCCGACCTGATGATGGTTGCGGGCAAAGAGATCGAGGCCTGCATTCAGCGCCTGGCCCAGATGGCGCGGGCCTCGGGCATTCACCTGATCATGGCCACGCAGCGTCCGTCGGTCGATGTGATCACCGGTACAATCAAGGCGAACTTCCCCACCCGGATTTCGTTCCAAGTGACCTCAAAAGTCGACAGCCGCACCATCCTGGGTGAACAGGGCGCCGAACAGCTTCTTGGCATGGGTGACATGCTCTACATGGCTGGCGGCGCAAAGATCACGCGTGTGCATGGCCCCTTCGTCTCAGACGAAGAGGTGGAAGAGATCGTCACATACCTCAAGCAATTCGGCGCGCCCGACTATGTCAGCGGCGTGGTCGAAGGGCCCGAGGACGACAAGGAAAGCGATATCGATCTGGTCCTGGGCCTGGGCGGCAATACGGATGGCGAAGATGCGCTCTACGATCAGGCCGTGCAGATCGTGATAAACGATCGCAAGTGCTCGACATCGTATATCCAACGCAAATTGGCTATCGGTTACAACAAGGCCGCGCGTCTGGTGGAACAGATGGAGGAACAGGGCCTCGTGAGCCCGGCAAACCATGTCGGCAAGCGCGAGATCCTGGTGCCGGAACCGAACTGACGCGGGCCCGCGCGCACCCATTCGTGATCACGAGTGGGCGTGCATTTGGCAAGGCAGACACCTAGGTGACGCTTATGATTACACGACGCACACTGACGCTCATGCTCGCCGCGGCCGCCGCGACGGCTGGCGCCCCCGCGATAGCAATGGCAACACTTGACCAGCTGTCCCGGTACTTCAACGATCTGACGACGCTGCGCGCCCGGTTCCAGCAATTCAACGACGATGGGTCGACCTCGTCAGGCACGCTCTATATCCGGCGCCCGGGACGCGCGCGCTTTGAATACGACCCGCCTGCAGCCGCGCTTGTGATGGCGGGTGGCGGACAAGTTGCGATCTTCGACAACCGGTCGAACTCCAAACGGCCCGAGCAGTATCCATTGCGGCGCACACCGCTGAACCTGATCCTTGAACGCCGCGTGGATCTTGGCGCCCGCGATATGGTCATCGGCCATTTCGGGGATGAGACGACCACAACGCTGGTCGCCCAGGACCCCGACGCGCCAGAGAACGGGCGCATTGAGATTCAATTCTCAAATGATCCGCTCGCACTCACCGAATGGACGATTGTCGACGGTGGCGGTGCCCGCACGCGGGTCGTTCTGAGCGAGTTCGAGACCGGCCTGCAGTTCCCTGCGCGCCTCTTTAATATCGTGCAAGAGCAAGAGGCGCGCGGCGGCTAGGCCCTAACGCTTGCCGCAGCTGATCAGCTGCGCCTCATAGGTCACGGCCCGCTGCGCCACCTCATCGGCCACACGCATCAGCCAGCCCTTCTGACGGTAGCTGCCCCGCGCGTACCCGGTGCGCCCTTCGTGATAGGCGAGGTACTGATGCTCGGCATCGTATTTGGGAATGCCCAGGCGCGTCTCGGTCTTGTCCATGTACCAGCCCATGAAATCGGTGGCGTCGCGGATATCGTCACGCTTGGCGAACCGCTTGCCCGTCTCATCACGGTATTCGTCCCAGGTGCCATCCAGCGCCTGGCTATAGCCATAGGCCGATGACTGTCGCCCCATCGGGATCACACCCAGCGCATATTGATGCGGGGTGCGGGCATTCCCGATGAACTTCGACTCTTGATAAATCGTCGCCATCTGGACGGGCACAGGCACGCCCCAGCGCGCCTCGGTACGCTGCATGGCGTCCAGATAATTGGGCCGCTGACTGACAATGCTGCACGCATTATCCAGATCGCGCGGCGCGGAATAATTCGTGCTCCCGCATCCGGAGATAAACACCAGAAGGATCGTCGCACGGAGAAACCTGCTCATTTGCCTCTCGCTCGCGTTTTATTTTTCCACAGCTTACCGCAAGGTGTTGGGGCGGAAAACGAAAAAACGCGTGAGCTAGATCAACACCGCCAAAAGCGCCGGGATCAACGCAATCGACAGGAGTGTCGAGGCAAAGACGAGGCCCGCCACGGCTTCGCCATCGGCCCCGTATTTTTCGGCCAGCAGATAGGATGTGACTGCCACCGGCGTCGCAATTTGCAGGACAAGGACGGCAAAAGCCACGGGCTCCAGCTCAAACCAACGGCCGACCGCCCATGCGGCTGCAATGCAGATCACCGCTTTTCCGACCGAGATGGCCACCGCCCCGCCCAGCCGCCCGGGTGTGAGCCGGGCCACGCCCACCCCCAGCGTAATCAACATCAGCGGTATCGCCATCTGGCCGATCAGCGAGAGCGCGTTCGTCAGGAAGGTGGGCGTCTGCCAGCCTTGCCACAAAAACAGCGCCCCCAACAAAGTGGCCGCCACCATCGGTTCCTGCACCACCCGCAACAGTGACCCCCCGCCCGAGACCAGCCAAACCCCGAACGAAAACGCAAAAACCGACATCACCGCAAAGACAACAACCGCATAGCCCAACCCCACGTCCCCGAAGGCAAACAGGGCGATGGGCAGGCCGATATTGCCGGTGTTGCCAAAGATTGCGGGGGCCAGATACGTGCGACGATCAAGGCCCAGCGCCCAAAACGTCAGCGCTGTGATAACAGTGATCACGCCATATGCCGCAGCCGCCGCAAGGGACACTGTGGTCAGAGCCGCCGGGTCAATCTCGGTCTGCATGAGCGAAACAAAGATCAACGCGGGCACGGCCAGCGTCATCGAAATATGCGTAACAAATTGAATTCTATACTCAAATCCCATGCGCACCCAGGCAAAGCCCAGCGCCCCAAGCAAGAGCACCGGTGCCACCACCTCGAGCACTGTTAGGACGTGCGTCACAGTTTGTTTCTACAATTTAGTTTTGCGCTTCGTGGACAGGATGGCGGGGTTTGTCTAGTAACACCTCTACGGGGGTTTTGTTATGTTGAAAACGCGTGCCAAGTATCACCTGGGCCAAGTGGTCCGCCACCGCAAGCATCCGTTCCGGGGTGTGGTCTTTGATGTAGACGCCAAGTTCTCGAACACCGACGAATGGTATGACGCCATTCCGGAAGAGAGCCGTCCATCAAAGGAACAGCCGTTCTACCATCTTCTGGCCGAGAATGACCAAAGCTATTACGTGGCTTATGTGTCAGAGCAGAACCTGGTTGCGGATTACTCCGGTCAGCCGGTCGATCATCCCGATCTGCCCGAGTTGTTTGGTGATTTCACAGACGGTCACTATCCGCTGCACTTCCAGCTGAACTGACCTGTCACACTAGTAGCCCAGCGCGCAGCCGTCCTTTCGCGGGTCGGAGGCCCCTTCCAGCACGACCGTCTCCCGGTCGATCCTGATCGCTTGCGCACCCCCGATCGGTGTCTTCGGCACGACCACGTTGTGGCCCATATCGGCAAGAGCCTGGTGCACCGCATCGGAATAGCCGCGCTCGACCCGCACATCGCCCCGCTCGTAATGCGCCCGGGGTGCATCGAGCGCAGATTGCAAATCCATGCCGTAGTCCACCAGGTTGGTCAGAACATGCGCGTGGCCGTGGGGTTGATACGTGCCACCCATCACGCCAAAGGGCATCACGGGCACGCCCTCCTGACACAGCATCGCCGGAATGATCGTGTGCAGCGGGCGCTTGCCGGGCGCGATTTCATTGGGGTGGCCGGTTGCCAGCGTGAAACCGCTGCCCCGGTTCTGGAACAGGATCCCATAGGTGTCCGACGCGATGCCCGAGCCAAAGTCATGCATGATCGAATAGATCAGCGACACGGCCATCCGGTCCTTGTCGACGACGGTGATATAGACCGTCTCGCGATGGGCCTCTTCCGTCGCCGCCGCGACATCTGCGATGGCGCGCTTGGGATCGATCCGGGCCGCCAGGTTTTCGGCCATTTTGGGGTCAAGCAACGCGTCAAGCCGGGTGGTGTGATCGGGGTCGGCCACGATCCGGTCGCGGGCATCATGCGCAATCTTGGCCGCCTCCAGCGCGATATGCGCGCGCTCTGCCCCGTACGGATCCAGCGCGGCCAGGTCGAAATTCTTGAGCATGTTCAACAGAAGTATGGCCGTAGCGCCCGGCCCGTTCGGCGGATGCTCCAACAACGTGTACTCACCGTAGCTGCCCGAAACGGGATCTGTGTACTCACAGGCGCAGGCGGCAAAGTCCTCAAGCGTGTGACACCCGCCAACGGCACGCAGGCTCGACACCATATCTTCGGCAACCGGCCCTTCGTAGAAACCCGCTCGCCCGCGTTCGGCGATCAGGCGCAGGGCGTTTGCCTGCGCACGGGCGCGAAAGACGGTGCCGGGCGTCGGGACCTCGCCTTGGACCAGGTAATGCCGGGCCGACGCCCCCGTCAGTTTGTCCGCAAAAAGGCGCCAATCAAGGGCGACGCGCGGGGCGACGGGAATGCCTTCTTCGGCATAGCGGATCGATGGGGCCAGCAACCGGTCAAGGCCCAGCTTGCCCCAATCGTCTGACAATCGGCAAAACGCATCCACCGCGCCCGGGATGGTCACGGCCTCGGGTGTCGTGGGGATGATCTGACTGTGTCCCGCCTCTCGCAGCGCCTGGGCAGAGATGCCCTGCGGCGCGCGACCCGAACCGTTCAGCGCCAGCACCCGGTCGTCGCCCGGCGGGGTAAAGAGCGCAAAGCAATCGCCCCCAATGCCCGTCATCGCCGGTTCGCAGAGCCCCAGCAAGACCGCCCCGGCAATCGCGGCATCCATCGCGTTGCCGCCCTCTTTCAGGATCGAAATGGCAACCTCGGCGGCCAAAGGGTGCGACGTGGCGCACATGCCGTTCATGGCATAAACGGCCGACCGGCCCGGCAAATGGAAATCGCGCATCGGGCGTCCTCATCTGGTGGAGGGCGACCGTAGACCAAGGCCCCGGCGATGCCAATGTGGGCGGCGGGTCTAGCCGACAGACAGGCGGAACGAGAAAACGTTTCGGTCGCCATCGCGGCGATAGCACGGGTCATGCGCCAGTTGCCCGATCAGAAACCAGCCGTACCCGCCCTCTGGCACAGACGGCAGATCCCGGGCGGCGGTCACGGGCGACTCATCGGGAAACCCGCCCGTCGGCATCGGCGCGCCCGTGTCCTGCACCTCGATCCACAGACCACCACCGACCTGATTGACCGCCAGTGAGATCACGCCGTCTTCGCGCCCGCCATAGGCGTGCTCGACCACGTTGTTGAGGACCTCTGCCAAGACCAACTCGACCGTACCACGCTCTTCCAGGCCGTAGGTCTTGGGGTCGAGGCGCACCATGACTTCCGCCAGTGTCTGGCGCACGCAGTCAAACGTGCTGGACAGCTCTGCCGCGTATAGCCGGTCTTGCGCGGCTTCTGTGGCGACGTCCCCCGCGCCCGTCACGTCAGCGGACCGGGCCGGTGACGGCCAGGGCGGCATCAAGGTCGTCGTGAATGCGCATGACCGTATCCATGCGGGTCAGGCGAAAGACCGCGGCCACATTCCGCGTCAAACCCGCCAGTTCCAGAGGTGTCTCGGTGCCCAACTGCTTCATCACGGCGACGATTGCGCCCAACCCGCTGCTGTCCACCATCGAGACCTCCGACAGGTCCAGAACGATACGCCCCGCCGCACCTTGCGACGCGGATCACAAGCGTTTCGTCCTGACGTTCCGACACGAGTTGCATGGCGCCTCCGCAATTGCGCATGACGCTACTTCGCAGGTATTACCATTCCGTAAGAACAGGGCGGGATCGAACACGCGATATGCAAAAGGTTTTCATCGCAGGGGCGGCACGCACGTCCATGGGCGGATTTCAGGGCGCGTTTTCCGATCTGGATGCGCCGACACTGGGCGGCGCGGCCATTGCCGCCGCGCTGACCGACGCAGGCGCCGGACCGGAGACGGTTAACGAAGTGATCATGGGATGCGTTCTGCCCGCCGGGCAGGGCCAGGCCCCGGCCCGGCAGGCCGGGTTCAAGGCCGGTCTGGATGACAGCGTGCCCGCCACGACGCTTAATAAGATGTGCGGGTCGGGGATGAAGGCGGTCATGGCCGCCGCCGACACGCTGACGCTGAGCCGGG
The DNA here is from genome assembly GCA_039193455.1 of Pseudomonadota bacterium. Taxonomy (GTDB): domain Bacteria; phylum Pseudomonadota; class Alphaproteobacteria; order Rhodobacterales; family Rhodobacteraceae; genus JBCBGF01. The sequence continues at coordinate 7,530 of JBCCWO010000028.1, read as the reverse complement.
CCGAAACCATCGTTGCGGGCGGGATGGAGAGCATGACAAACGCGCCCTACCTCTTGCCCAAGATGCGGGGCGGGGCCCGGATCGGGCACGGTCAGGTGATCGACCACATGTTCCTCGACGGGTTGGAAGACGCCTACGATACGGGCCGGCTGATGGGCACCTTCGCCGAAGACTGCGCCGAGGCCTATCAGTTCACGCGCGAGGATCAGGACGGCTATGCGCTGGCCTCGCTCGAAAACGCGCTGGGCGCTGAAAAGAGCGGGGCCTTCACGCGGGAGATCTCGGCAGTCACCGTTCCGGGCCGGAAGGGCGACACCGTGGTCAGCGCAGATGAACAACCCGCCAATGCTCGACCCGACAAGATCCCGCATCTCAAACCGGCCTTCCGCAAGGACGGGACGGTGACAGCCGCAAACGCGTCATCGATCTCTGACGGCGCGGCCGCGCTTGTCCTGACCGCGTCAGACGCTGGCAACCCGCGTGCGCGGATCGTGGGGTATGCCGGGCACGCGCAGGCACCGGGTCTCTTCACCACGGCACCTGTTCCCGCCGCACGCAAGCTCCTCGACCAGATCGGCTGGGGCGTGGACGATGTCGATCTGTGGGAAGTGAACGAAGCCTTCGCCGTCGTGCCCATGGCCTTTATGCGAGAGTTGGGCGTGCCACGCGACAAGCTCAATATCCACGGCGGGGCCTGTGCGCTTGGCCACCCCATCGGCGCCTCGGGCGCACGGATCATCGTGACGTTGCTCAATGCGCTTGAGATCCACGGCCTCAAACGCGGCGTGGCCGCGATCTGTATCGGCGGCGGCGAAGGCACAGCCCTCGCGATTGAACGCATCTGATGGACTATCCCGCCCTTGCCGCGCGCATCGCGGCGTTGACCGAAGACGAAACTGACGAGGTTGCCCTGATGGCAACCGTCGCCTGCGAAGTACACCACAGCGACACGCGATTTGACTGGACCGGGTTCTACCGCGTGGTCGCGCCCGAGCTTCTAAAGATCGGGCCCTATCAAGGTGGCCATGGCTGCCTTGTCATCCCCTTTGCGCGCGGCGTCTGCGGCGCCGCCGCGCGGACCGGCACGGCGCAGCGCGTGGATGATGTCGACGCATTCCCCGGGCACATCGCCTGCGCGTCCAGCACACGGTCCGAGCTTGTGCTGCCGGTGTGGGATGGCGCCGGGCAGTTGATCGGTGTGTTAGATATCGACAGCGATCAGCCCGCCGCCTTTACCGCCGAAGACGAAACCGCGCTCGCGGACATTCTGACCGACACCTTCGCCAAGGCCCAACGCACGTGACCTTCGAAGGCTGGCTGATCTTCGCGCTGTTCTGGGTGGTCTTCGTGACGACGCCCGGCCCAAACGCCGTCAATTGCATTGGCAACGGGATGTCGTTTGGGTTCCGCAAATCGCTGTGGGGCGTTGCGGCGATCCTGACCCAGGCCACTCTTTTCCTGCTGCTCTCGGCTGCCGGGATCACCGCGCTGATCGCCGCCTCGCCCACGCTCTTTGGATGGCTCCAACTCCTCGGGGCGGCGTTTCTCATTTGGCTGGGCGTACGCGGCTGGATCACCGCCGGGCGCCCGCTCGAAGCCCAACCCACGACCGCACGCTCGATCTATGGCCGCGCGTTCCTGATCGCCACGATCAATGCCAAGTCGGTGGCCGGATACCTTGCCGCCTTTTCGCAGTTCGTCCAACCGGACATCCCGATCTGGACCCAGATGTGGGCCATCGTCCCAACCGCGCTGACGATCACCGCGCTGAGCTATACCACCTTTACCGCGATCGGCGCCGGGCTTGGGCGGGTCGCCCTGGGCGCCGTCCTCAACGTCTGGTTTCGCCGCGTGATGGCGGTGTGTTTTGTGGTCTACGGGATGCTTCTGGGCACCTACTCGGCGACGAGCCGGGGCACGTGACCGACACCGCCTACGCACCGCCGGACGATCCGCTCGACATCCTGCATATCGACCACGAAGTGCTGATCGCCAACAAGCCAGCCGGCCTGTTGTCAGTTCCCGGCAAAGGCGCGCACCTGGCCGATTGCCTGCTCACGCGGATCCAGGCCGCCTTTCCCGAAGCGTTGCTGATCCACCGTCTCGACCGGGACACGTCCGGTGTGATGGTCTTTGCCATGTCCCCACATGCCCAGCGCCATCTGGGAATTCAGTTTGAAAAACGTCAGACCCGAAAGGTGTATGTGGCACGCGTCTGGGGCCATCCGGCGGAGGACACCGGCACCGTCAACCTGCCGCTGGCGGTCGACTGGCCGAACCGCCCGCGACAGCATGTCGATCATGAGAATGGGCGCGAGGCGCTTACCGACTGGCGGGTTGTCAAACGCGCGGCGGACGGCACCGCGCGGGTGCGACTGATGCCGAAAACCGGGCGGTCGCATCAATTGCGGGTCCATATGCTGGCGCTGGGGCATCCGATCCTCGGCGATCCGTTCTATGCCACGGGGCCTGCCCGTGACTATCCGCGTCTGATGCTGCATGCCGAAAGCCTGCGGTTCCGGCACCCGGATGGCGGCAAGGGCCTGACCTTCTCGACCAGGCCCCCATTCTGATCAGGCCGGCACCTGGGCGAGGAACTGCTTGATGGCAGTCCCCTCCTCCATCCCGATCTCATGCCCGCCATTGTGCCAGGCTATGGTCACGTCGGCCTGCTGTTGGGCCAGATAGTCGGCCAGAGCCTGGGTCATCGGTGCGGGGCAGATCGGGTCGCGTTGGCCTGCGGTGATCAGGATGCGACGCCCCGCAAGCCCGGGTTGCGGTTCGGGCGCCCACGGGATCAGCGGATGCATCAGCACATAGTCATCCACCAGACCAGACTCGGCCAGGCCGACCGCCGCAAGGATGTTGGCGCCGTTCGAATAGCCAAGGCCAATCACCCGGTCGGCCCCGACACGCTCTTTTTCGTTGGCGATGAACGCGGCCATCTTCTGCGTTGCCCGGGCGAGATCCTCCATGTCGTAGATCCCTTCACCCGAGCGCCGAAAATACCGGTTCGCGCCCATCTCGGACACATCCCCGCGGGGCGAGACGACATGCGCCCCAGGCACCAGCCGTTCGGCCAGTGTGTGGAACTGATCCTCTGCCCCGCCCGTGCCGTGAAAGGTGAGAAAGAGGGGACGGCCCGCCGCCCCCTCGCTGCGTTTGGCGAAATAGCTCATGGCTTAGGCGTCAATCGGCTCAAGCATCCGCTCCAGCCGCTCGCGCAGATGCGCATGCTGTGCGGGAAGCTTCAGCGCCTGACCCAGGTGCGCCGTGTCTTCGTCGCGATCAAAGCCCGGCTCATTGGTCGCCACTTCGAACAAAACACCGCCGGGCGTCCGGAAGTAGATCGCCCAGAAGTAATCGCGGTCAATCACCGGGGTCACCTGATAGCCCGTGTCGAGCAGCGCCTCGCGCACTTCCAACTGACGCGCACGGTTTTCGACCGCAAAAGCGATGTGATGCACCGAGCCTGCACCCTGCTGTGCCCACTCGGCCGAGGGGATTGCTTCCAGATCGATCACGTCCGCTCCGTTGCCATCGGGCACGGCAAGCCGCGTGACGCCATCGGCGCGATCCACCTCTTCATACCCCATGAACTTCATCAACTCGGCGGTGGCATCCGCATCGTGCAGACGCATCGCCGCTCCGTGGAATCCGCGGATCGCAGTGTCGGCGCCAACGCCATCACCGGTCCACGGCGCCCGATCATCGTCGGTTTCGACAAGCGCAAAGCCATCACCATCCGGCCCATCAAAGAGCAACCGGTTCTCACCAAACCGGGCGTCGGTCTTCAGGCCCGTGACACCAAGATTGCCCAAGCGCTCCTGCCAGGCGCTCAAGGTACCCGTGGGTACCGAAAAGGATGTGGTCGATACCTCCCCTGCACCGTGGCGCCCCTTGGCGGCGTGCGGGAAAGGGAAATAGGTCATCACCGAGCCCGGCGTGCCCTGCTCATCCCCATAGTACAGGTGATAGACGTCCGGCGCGTCGAAGTTGACGGTCTTTTTCACACGGCGCAGGCCGAGCGTCTTGGTAAAGAAGTCATTGTTTTCGCGGGCGCCACTGGCCAACGACGTGACGTGGTGCAGCCCTTTGATCTGGTTCATCATTGGAATGCTCCTCTGAATTTCGGTTGATCCAGAGGTATCATGTGCGCGAAATTATTCTACTTGCGAAAATCGCGCCGTTTCTGTGCATTCGCGAACATGGGGGCTGGCGCAGCGGCCAGCCCCCGCACTGTCTCTATTCGGCGGCCCAGTCCGAGACCGACTTCACTTCCAGGTATTCTTCGATGCCCCAGACACCGCCCTCGCGCGCCCGACCCGATGCCTTCACGCCGCCAAACGGCGCCCCGGCCCCGCGCGAGCGATAGTTCATCTCGACCATCCCCGAGCGCAAGCCACGCGCAAACCGATTGCGCCGCGCTCCATCCGCAGTCTGCACATAGTTGGTCAGCCCATAGGGCGTATCATTGGCGATCGCGAGCGCTTCGTCCTCCGATTTAAAGCGCATGATCGACAGAACCGGGCCAAAGATCTCTTCCTTGGCGATGGTCATGTCGTTGGTCACATCGGCAAACACAGTGGGGCGAACATAGTAGCCGCGATTGAACCCTTCGGGGCGCCCCACACCGCCGGCAACCAGCGTGGCCCCTTCGTCGATCCCCTTCTGGATCAGCCCCTGCACCTTGTCGAACTGGATCTCCGACACCAGCGGCCCGATATGCCGCCCGTCCTCATGCGCGCTGCCGACCGTGGTTTTTTCCGCGGTCTCGCGGGCAATCTCGACCGCGCGGTCGTAGAAGGCGTCTTCCACCAGCATCCGCGTCGGCGCGTTGCAGGACTGGCCGGTGTTGTTGAAACACCGCCGCACGCCGGTCTTCACCGCCGCCTCGCCCGCGTCCTCGAAAATGATATTGGCGCCCTTGCCGCCCAACTCCAGCGACACGCGCTTGAGCGTATCGGCGGCGTTGTGCGAGATCGCCTTGCCCGCGCGGGTCGAGCCGGTGAAGCTGATCATATCGACGTCGGGATGGGCGCTCAGCTGGCTGCCAACACCTGCGCCGTCCCCGTTCACAAGGTTGAACACACCGGGCGGCACCCCCGCCTCGTCGATCATCTCGGCGATCAGCACTGCGTCAAGCGGGGCAAACTCTGAAGGTTTCAGAACCATGGTGCAGCCCGCAATCATCGCCGGAAAGACCTTGAGCGTCACCTGGCTCAGCGGCCAGTTCCAGGGCGTGATCATCCCGACCACGCCAATGGGTTCCATCAACAGGTGGGCGCCCGGCGCATGGGCGCCAAGCGGCCGCTCCCACTCAATATGCTTGGCCGCCTCAAGGGCGTCGGCAATGTTCTCCGTCCCAGATGTCGCCTGTTGGGTGCGCGAAAGATGCTTGGGCGCGCCCATCTCGGCGCTGATCACCGCAACCATGTCGTCCATGCGGCGATGATGGATCTCAAGCACCTTCTCGACATAGCCGATCCGTGTCTCGACCGGCGTATTGGCCCAGGCCGGAAAAGCGCGGCGTGCGGCGGCAACTGCGGCGTTGGTGTCGGCTTCGCTGCCCAGCGAAATCACGGCACATGGCTCTTCGGTGGACGGGTCGGTCACGATGCAATCGCGCGGCTCGGCGGGGTCAACCCATTTGCCGTCGATGTAGAACTTACGGTTTTCAATCATGGCAAATCTCCCTGAACGCGCGTCACACTGTCACCGGTTCCGGACCTGCGCAAGCCGGGCAAGCGGCAGATTTTCGCAGATTCACGCCATCGCGATCACGGCACTGTGCAACTGGTCGCACCCGACGCGCCACGGCGTTATATGAACGCGACTCGTCCAGCCAAGACAGGAGATCCCCCATGGCTTTGCGCATCAACGACACCGTCCCCGATTTCACCGCCGAGTCGAGCGAAGGCCCGATCAGCTTTCACGACTGGATCGGCGACAGCTACGCGATCTTGTTCTCACACCCCAAGGACTTCACCCCGGTATGCACGACCGAATTCGGCGCCGTCGCGCAATTGGCGGACGAATGGGCCAAGCGCAGCGTGAAGGTGATCGGGGTCTCCGTTGACGGCGTGTCCGATCACCAGAAGTGGAAGGCCGACATCGAAACCGTCGGCGGCGCAGCGGTGACATTCCCGATCATCGCCGATGAAGGGCTGGAGATTTCCAAGGCCTTCGACATGCTGCCATCGGAAGCGTACCTGCCCGACGGCCGCACCCCCGCCGACACGGCGACCGTGCGGTCGGTCTACATCATCGGCCCCGACAAGAAACTGCGCCTGTCGATGACCTATCCCATGTTTGTCGGCCGCAACTTTGCCGAGATCCTGCGCGCGCTTGATGGTGTGATGCTGTCCGATGGCCTTCCTGTCGCGACGCCCGCCGACTGGCAGCCCGGACAGGACGTCGTGATCAAAACGACGGTCTCGGACGAGGATGCAAAAGCGCAGTTCGGCGACTTCAAGACGGTGCTGCCCTATCTGCGGATGGCAAAACTGCCCGATTAAGACACGCGCGCGGGCGGGGCGTCACGCCCCGCTCGCAAAGGCGTCATGCCGCCTTTCACGGACTTCGGGTTGGGGACTAGCGCTCTAGCGCGCTGCCTCGCGAAAACCAACCAAAACCCCGTCAGCGTCATCACTTCTAACTCTTCAGAGTTTCATTGGTCCGTCATCGCAGTTCCGCTGTAACCGTTTGCCGCCCCCGTCGCTTGGGCGTCAAACATGGAGATAGGAATGACCAAAAAACTGATTGCAACACTTGCCACAGCGTTGGCGTTTGCGCTGGCATCGTTGCCCGCCCATGCTGGAAACCAACTCGCCGCCGCCATCGGCGGATATGACACGGTGTCCTATCACCAGGACGGCCCCGTCCCCGGCGAGGCGCGGATCAATCACTTCTGGAATGGCGCGATCTGGTACTTTTCGTCAGATGAGAACCGCAATGCCTTCGCCGCCGACCCAGAGCGCTATGCACCTGCCTATGACGGCTATTGTTCCTGGGCCGCGAGCCAGGGCTACAAGGCGCCGGGCGACCCGAACGTGTGGCAAGTCGTCGACGGCACGCTCTACGTACAGGTGCACCCGCGCGCGCAAGAGCTGTGGGAGGCAGACATCCCAGCGCATATCGTTGCAGGGGACGAAAACTGGCCACGGATCCACCCGTTCTGATCCCGTGTCGGGGCCCAGCCCATGAAAAAGCCCCGGCGCAACACGCCGGGGCCAATTTTTCCGAGGAGAGAGGCGGCGCCTATTCCGCCGTCTCTTCCTTCTTCGCTTCTTCGCCCGTCTCCTGATCGACCACCTTCATCGACAGGCGCACCTTGCCGCGGTCGTCAAAGCCCAGAAGCTTGACCCAGACCTCTTGCCCTTCCTTCAGCACATCCGAGGGATGGTTCAGGCGGCGGTTTTCGATCTGGCTGACATGGACCAGACCGTCTCGCTTGCCGAAGAAGTTCACAAAGGCGACGAAGTCGACGATCTTGACGACCTTGCCCTTGTAGACCTTGCCTTCTTCCGG
>JBCCWO010000027.1:0-41510 GCA_039193455.1 Pseudomonadota bacterium | reverse complement strand
GACACCCGCGTCGAGTTTACCTTCAACGGCAAGCGCATGGCGGGGTTTGAGGGCGACACGCTCGCCTCGGCGCTCCTCGGCGCGGGTCAGATGCTGGTCGGGCGGTCGTTCAAATACCATCGGCCCCGCGGCGTCGTGGCCAGCGGCGCCGAAGAGCCCAATGCGCTGATGAACCTCGGGTCCGGGCGGCGGCTGGAACCCAACCAGCGCGCCACCACGACCGAGCTGTTCGAAGGGCTCGAAGCTGCCAGCCAGAACCACTGGCCGAGCCTTGAGTTCGACGTGGGGGCGATCAACGCGCGCCTGTCGCGGTTCCTGCCCGCAGGCTTCTACTACAAGATGTTCATGTGGCCGCGCCCGTTCTGGAAGCACGTCTACGAGCCGTTCATCCGCCAATCGGCGGGTCTGGGTAAAGCGCCCAACGCCCGCGACGCCGACACCTATGAACACATGTACGCCCATGTCGATGTGCTGGTCATCGGCGGGGGCATTGCCGGGCTGACGGCGGCGCGGTCCGCCGCTGCGTCTGGCGCCCGCGTGATGCTGATCGAACAGACCGCCCATTGGGGCGGCCGCGCGCCGGTCGACGGCGCGGTGATCGATGGGATCCCGGCGGAGGACTGGGTTACCGAAACAATAGATGCTCTGGATGACCTCGATCACGTGCGGCTGCGCACCCGGACCATGGGGGCCGGGGTCTATGATCACGGCTACGTCCTGGCCTACGAACGCCTGGGCGATCACGACCCGCGCGAGGATCGTCCACGCCACCGGTTGTGGAAGATCCGCGCCAGTCAGATCGTCACCGCCACCGGCGCCATCGAACGCCCGCTTGCCTTTGCGGGCAACGATCTGCCCGGGGTGATGCTGGCCAGTGCCGTGCGAGACTATGTCGTCGATTATGGCGTCAGCCCCGGCGACCGCACGGTGATCGTCACCAACAACGACGATGCCTACCAAACCGCAATCGCGCTGCACGAAGCGGGGCTTGACGTGCCCGCCGTGCTCGACGCGCGGGCCTCTGTCACGGGCCCCTTGCCGGATGAAGTGCGCCGCCTCGGTATCCGGGTCGAGGCCGGTCGCGCCATCGCCAAGGTCAAAGGCACCGCCAAGGTCGACGGCGTGGCCGTGTGCATGCAGGCGGGCGAGGGCGCGGTGCTGGAAGAGATCCCTTGCGACGCGGTCGCGATGTCGGGCGGCTGGTCGCCGGTCGTGCATCTCTGGTCCCACTGCGGCGGCAAACTGGTCTGGGATGCAGATCAGGCGCATTTCCGCCCCGACCCCGACCAGGCACCCATCGGGGCAGACGGCGCGCCCTTCGTCACTGCCGCCGGTGCGGCGGCAGGCGCGATGGGCACGGACCCGGTTCTGGCTAGCGCCCATGCCGCGGGGCAGGCCGCGGCAGCGGCCTCCGGGCATACCGGCACCGCGCCCGAGGCCCCCGCCAGCGCAGACGATCCCGACGCCCCGCTCGAACCGGTCTGGATGATGCCCCAGGGCGCAGGCGATACGCTGCGCTCCAAGATGTGGCTCGACTACCAGAACGACGTGAAAGTCTCGGACGTCCAGCTCGCCGCGCAGGAAGGCTTTGAAAGCGTCGAGCATACCAAGCGCTACACCACGCTGGGCATGGCCACAGATCAGGGGAAGCTCAGCAATATCAACGGGCTTGCAATCCTCTCTCACTCTTTGGGTGAAGACATCCCCAAGGTCGGCACCACCACCTTCCGCCCGCCCTATACCCCGATTTCTATGGGGGCCATCGCGGGCGAGGCGCGGGGTGCGATCTTCCAGCCGCTGCGCCGTACACCCATCCACGACTGGCACGCCGAAAACGGCGCCCATTGGGAACCGGTAGGCCATTGGCGGCGGCCCTATTGCTTCCGTCGTCCGGGCGAAAGCGTGGAAGACGCCGTCACGCGCGAGGTCAAGAACACTCGCGAAGCCCTTGGTCTGCTGGATGCATCGACGCTGGGCAAAATCCTCGTCAAAGGTCCGGATGCGGGCAAGTTCCTCGACATGATGTACACGAACATGATGTCGACCCTGCCGGTCGGTCGCTGCCGCTACGGCCTGATGTGCTCGGAAAACGGGTTCCTGATCGACGACGGCGTCGTGGCGCGGATGGGTGAGGATGAATGGTTCTGCCATACCACCACCGGCGGGGCCGACCGCATCCACGCGCATATGGAGGAGTGGCTTCAGACCGAGTGGTGGGATTGGAAGGTCCACACCGCCAACCTGACCGAGCAGTACGCCCAGATCGCCGTGGTCGGACCCGACGCGCGCAATGTGCTGGAGGATCTGGGCGGCATGGACGTCTCTGCCGAGGCGCTGCCCTTCATGCACTGGACCGAGGGCAAGATCGGCGGCTTCGACGCGCGTGTCTTCCGCATCTCGTTCTCGGGCGAGCTCAGCTATGAAATCGCGGTCCCGGCGGGGCAGGGGCGGGCCTTCTGGGATGCGCTGCTCGACGCGGGCGAGCCCTACGGCGTGATGCCCTACGGGACTGAGGCGCTGCACATCATGCGGGCCGAAAAGGGCTTTATCATGATCGGGGATGAGACCGACGGTACCGTGATCCCGCAGGATCTGGGGCTTGGCTGGGCGATCTCAAAGAAGAAAGAGGACTTCCTCGGCAAACGCGCGCAACAGCGCAGCCACATGACCGATCCCACCCGTTGGCAGCTTGTGGGGCTGCAAACCCTCGATGGGTCCGCCCTGCCGGACGGTGCCTATGCGTTGGCCGAGGGTAAGAACGGCAATGGTCAGCGCAATACGCAGGGCCGCGTCACCTCCACCTATCACTCGCCGACACTGGGCAAGGGGATCGCCATGGGGCTGGTCCTCAATGGCCCCGATCGGATGGGCGATGTGCTGAGCTTCACCAACATCGACGGCCCGCCGATCAAGGCCCGCATCGTCAGCCCGGTCTTCTACGACCCGGACGGAGAGAAGCAGAATGTCTGAGATCGCAAGCGCACTGCCCGATGCCGTCTTCGACGGGCTGGCCCGGATCGAAGAGGCGGGGCCCAGCGGCATGGTGACCGTCAAGGGCGATCTGGGTGACGCCACGCTGCGCAAGGCGGTGGCAGAGGTGGCGGGCGTGGACCTGCCAAAGGCGCTGGGCGCGGCGACGGCGGGCGACCATGGGGTGCTGTGGATGGCCCCCGATGAGCTCTTGGTCCTCACCCCTTATGCTGAAGCCGCCGACAGTGCTGCGCGCCTGGCCCAGGCGCTGGCGGGCACGCACAGCCTGGTCGCCAATGTTTCGGACGCGCGCGCGGTGTTCACGCTATCGGGCGAACAGGTCCGCGATGTGCTGGCCAAGCTGACCCCCGCCGATCTGCACCCCAGCGCGCTTGCCCCCGGCACGGTGCGCCGCACGCGTTTCGCGCAGGTGCCCGCGGCCTTCTGGCTCAGCGATAGCGAGAGTGCGACCGTGATCTGCTTTCGGTCGGTCGCCCAGTATGTGTTCGACAGTCTCTGCCACGCCGCGCGTCCCGGAACGAGCCCCGGCCATTTCTAACCCGTTTCCGGGCTTGACGAAGTGTCGCAGGCGGCACAGGTATGCCGCGACATCTTCGAAACTTTAACCATGAGGCTCTCCAATGGCTTTTGAACTTCCCGACCTCCCCTATGCCCACGACGCGCTGGCCGCCAACGGCATGTCGCAGGAGACGCTGGAATACCACCACGACCTGCACCACAAGGCCTATGTCGACAACGGCAACAAGCTGATCGCGGGCACCGAGTGGGACGGCAAAAGCCTCGAAGAGATCATCGTCGGCACCTACGACGCGGGCGCAGTGGCGCAGAACGGCATCTTCAACAACATCAGCCAGCTTTGGAACCACAACCAGTTCTGGGAAATGATGGGCCCCGGCGACAGCGCCATGCCCGGTGAACTGGAAAGCGCACTGGTCGAGGCCTTCGGCTCGGTCGATGAGTTCAAGTCGCAATTCTCCGCCGCCGGTGCCGGTCAGTTCGGTTCGGGTTGGGCGTGGCTCGTCAAGGACACCGACGGCTCGCTGAAGGTCACCAAGACCGAGAACGGCGTGAACCCGCTCTGCTTCGGCCAGACCGCGCTCTTGGGCTGCGATGTGTGGGAGCACAGCTATTACATCGATTTCCGCAACAAGCGTCCGGCCTACCTGACGAACTTCCTCGACAAGCTGGTGAACTGGGAAAACGTCGCCTCGCGGATGTGAGCGGCTTAACAGACAAAGAGGCTCTCGCCGCGCGTCGGCGGAGCCTCCCTTCGGGCGTGACTTTTGGTGCGTGAGATACGCCATGCTGGCCCCAGTGATGCCCAATCGCTGATCGCGCTCTACACGCATCTCATTCCAGACGAAGCTTCGGTGTCCGAACGGGTGGCGGCGGAACGGATCGCTGCCCTCAAGGCCTACCCCGGCAGCGAGATCCTGATCGCCTCTGTCGACGGCAAGGATGTCGCGACCCTAACCCTTATCGTTGTGCCCAACATGACCCGGCAGGGCGCGCCCTACGCGTTCATCGAAAACGTCGTCACGCACAACTCCCACCGGCGGCAGGGCCATGTCAAAGCCCTGCTGTCCAAGGCCGAAGAGGCGGCTTGGGCGGCAGGGTGCTATCGCATCATGATCGTCAGCGGAAATCACAACGAAACCGCGCATCGGGTCTACGCCGCTGCGGGGTTTGACGCCTCGAAAACGGGGTTCCAGAAACGACGGATTCCTACCCGCCCCCAGAGCTGAGCTTCGCCATCACGGCAGGGACATCGGATACGGTCTCGACAAACCCCAGCAACGTCGCATCCGCAAACCCCTGCGCCACGACATGATCCATCAGCGCCACCAGAGGGTCCCAATATCCCGCCACGTTCAGCAAGTAGATCGGTTTTGCATGCAGCCCCAGCTGCGCCCAGGTCAGCACCTCGAAGAACTCATCCAGCGACCCCGCGCCGCCCGGCAACACAATGATCGCGTCAGAGTTCATGAACATGACCTTCTTGCGCTCATGCATGTTCTCGGTGACCACGAAATGCGTCAGGTCCTGCTTGCCAATCTCGCGGCTCATCAGGTGCACGGGGATTACGCCAAACGTCTCACCGCCTGCGCCCTGGGCGGCCTCGGCCACCGCGCCCATCAGCCCCACATCACCCGCGCCGTAGACCAGCCGATGCCCCCCGGCGGCCAGGGCGATGCCAAGCGCGCGGGCGGCCTGGGCATAGGCCGGATCGCCACCAAAGCGCGATCCGCAGAACACACAGACCGAGCCGGGGTGGTGTACCATTGCGGGAGGCCTTTCAAAACAGTGCTTTGACCCCTGATACGCCTGTTGATAAGGTCGCTCAAGCGCCGTGTGGGACCGTGCGTTTGGGGATGTAGAAATGACAGACGACACGGGCAATAGCGGCGGAAGCGGGCGGGGGCTTGCCATCGCGCTCCTGCTGGCCCTTGTGGCAGCAGGGGTCGGCTACACGCTGTGGGACCGCTCGGGCGGGTCGCTGCCGCTTGAAGAAGCCGACGTCTCCGAAGCACCGCAACCCGCGCCCGAACCGGAAGACCCCGAACCCACCGAAGCGGCGGCGGCAGATGCCGAGACGCCAGCACCCGCAGACGCGCCCGAAGTGGCCGAGGCCGAGACCCAGGTCGTGGAAGAGGCCGCCGAAGCGCCCAGCTTCGACGTTGTCCGCGTGGCGCCAGACGGCAATACGATCATCGCCGGCCAGGCCGAGCCGAATTCGACCGTGATGGTCGAGGTGGATGGCGAAGATGCCGGAACCGCGGAAACCGATGCGCAGGGCGGCTTCGTCGCCTTGCTGGACATCGCGCCCAGCGATGCGCCACGGGCGCTGACCTTGCGCGCAACCGATGGTGACGGGGAAGCGGCCACCTCGGATCAGGTCGTGGTCCTTGCCCCGCCTGCACCAGTCGCGCCTCCGGCGGAGGATATCGCCGTAGCCCCGGGCACTGCGGATGCAACGGACACAGCGCAATCCGACGCGACCGACGATGCCGAATTGGCGTCGGCACCGGCGCCAGAAGAGGATGCGGGCGCGGAGACGCCTGCGCCGCAAGAGGTGGCCAGTGACGCCGCCACCACCCCACCGGCCGAGGAAGAGGCCCCCGCAGTACTGCTCGCCGATGACGAAGGCGTCCGCGTTCTGCAATCGCCAGGCGCCGGACCGGCGGTGACCGACACGGTCGTGATCGACGCCATCACCTACGACAGCTCGGGCGAGGTCCAGCTGTCCGGGCGGGGCGCCGGGGATGGCTTTGTGCGGCTCTACATCGACAACAATCCCATCGAGGTCAGCGAAGTGGGCGAAGACGGCAGTTGGCGCGCCGACCTGCCCGATGTCGATACCGGCGTCTACACGCTGCGCGTCGACGAACTCGACGCCGCGGGGCAGGTGGTGTCGCGCGTGGAGACGCCCTTTCAGCGCGAAGCGCCCGCCGCGATCCAGTCACTGGTGCTGGCCTCTGGTCAAAGCCAGCGGGTGGTCGAGCTTGTGACGGTCCAGCCGGGCAACACGCTCTGGGGCATCTCCACCGGGGCGTACGGCGACGGCATGCAATTCGTCAAAGTGTTCGAAGCCAATCGCGATCGTATTCGCGACCCCGATCTGATCTATCCCGGTCAAGTCTTCACCGTCCCCGACTGATCGCACGCTGCCACATCATTGGGCACGACTTTTCGTTGCCAGCCGCTATGCTGTGGTGAGATCACGCAATTTGTCCCGGCACCGGTGCCCGCGATGAGCGACACAGTCACCACGACAGTCCCCAAGACAAAGGCCAAGCCCCGCACCGAGCGTCCGCGGCTCTACAAGGTGATCCTGCTCAACGACGACTTCACCCCGCGCGAGTTTGTCGTGACCGTCCTCAAATCCGTCTTCCGCATGACCGAGGGCGAGGCGATGGGTGTGATGCTGACCGCGCATCAGAAGGGGGCCTGCGTCGTTGCCGTCTACACCCGCGAGGTCGCGGAAGAGAAGGCGTCGCAAGCCACCGATCTGGGGCGCGAGGCGGGCTTTCCCCTGGCCTTCACGACCGAGCGCGAGAATTGACGCAGGGCCTAGCCATTCCCGGACAGCGCGCCTAGGCTGAGCGCCGCACGCCTAGGAAAGCCCCTTCCCGTGAGCACAGCTGACTTCGACCAAGACGCCCGCCGCAGCGGTTGGCGTACCGTGCGCAAGGTTGCGCCCTACCTGTGGCCCGAGGACCAGCCCTGGGCCAAGCGACGTGTCGTGATCGCGCTGATAATGCTGGTGGCCGCGCGGTTCGTTTCGGTCATCACGCCGTTTTTCTACAAGGCTGGCGTGGACATCCTGTCCGGTGATGGCGCCTCGCCGGCCTGGATGCTGGGTGCGGGGGCCATCGGCGTCACGGTCGCCTACGGGGTCGCCCGGCTGATGACCGTGGGCTTTCAGCAGTTGCGCGACGTGATCTTTGCTGCCGTGGGCCAGCGCGCGCTGCGCCAGCTCGCGCTCGAGACGTTCTCGCACATCCACGCGCTCAGCCTGCGCTATCACATCACTCGCAAGACCGGCGGGCTCAGCCGGATTATCGAGCGTGGTGTCAAAGGGGTCGAGTTTCTTCTGCGGTTCCTGCTTTTCTCGATCGGGCCGCTGATCCTGGAACTGGCAATGATCGCCGTGGTCTTGGCGGTGGTTTTCGATGTCTGGTACCTCGCCGTCGTGGTGGGCACGATCGCGCTGTACATCTGGTTCACCTTCCGCGTGACTGAATGGCGCGTCAGGATCCGCAAGGAAATGAACGACCAGGACACAGACGCCAACCAAAAGGCCATCGACAGCCTGCTCAATTTCGAGACTGTCAAGTATTTCGGTGCCGAAGGCCGCGAGGCCGCGCGCTATGACGGTGCGATGGAGGGGTATGAACGCGCGGCGCTCAAGACCTCGTATTCGCTGGGCTTTTTGAACTTCGGCCAATCGCTTTTGATCACCGCAGGCTTGGTGATCGTCATGGTCATGGCCGCCGTGGGCGTGGCCAACGGCGCGCTCACGGTCGGCGACTTTGTCATGGTCAACGCCTACATGATCCAGATCACGATGCCGCTGAACTTTCTTGGCACGGTCTATCGCGAAATCCGCCAGGCGCTGATCGACATGGGCGAGATGTTCGATCTGTTGGAGCAGCCGCATGAAATCTCGGACAAACCCGACGCGCCGCCCTTGCAGGTCACGGGCGGCCAGGTTGATCTCGAAGACATCGTTTTCGGGTACGAGCCGGAACGACCGATCCTCAAGGGCGTTACCATTTGCGTCAAGGCGGGCCAGACGGTGGCCATCGTCGGCCCCTCGGGCTCGGGCAAGTCGACCATCGGGCGGCTGCTCTTCCGGTTCTATGACGTCAATGGTGGCGCGTTGAAGATCGACGGGCAAGATGTGCGGGACGTGACCCAGGAAAGCCTGCATGCCGCCATCGGCGTCGTGCCGCAGGATACGGTGCTGTTCAACGACACGATCCGCTACAACATCGCCTATGGCCGCGCCGATGCCAGCTTTGCCGAGATTGAGGCGGTGGCAAAGGCGGCAAAGATCCACGATTTCATCGCAGCGCTTCCCGAAGGTTATGAGACGGCGGTCGGCGAACGGGGCCTCAAGCTGTCGGGCGGCGAAAAGCAGCGCGTGGGCATCGCCCGGACGCTGCTTAAGAACCCGCCGATCCTTCTGCTGGACGAAGCGACCTCGGCGCTTGATACCGAGACCGAGCGTGACATCCAGGCCGAACTCCGGGCCATGGGCGAGGGGCGCACCGTGCTGACCATTGCCCACCGGTTGTCGACCATTGTCGATGCCGATCAGATCGTCGCGCTGGAAGCGGGCGAGGTGGTGGAAAGCGGCACGCATGACGCGCTGCTGGCCCGCGGCGGGCGCTACGCCACGCTCTGGCAGCGCCAGGCAGCCGAACAGGACGCGGCCTGACACCCCCAACCAGACGCGCCTCGGGTCACCCCAGGGCGCAAATGAAAACGGGCGCCCCGATCAGGGACGCCCGCCTTCAGGTGTGTGCGGGCCAAGACCCGCAGCCTTGGGGGATTAGTCGTTGTCGCGGTCTTCTTCGGCCAGCTGGGCAAAGATGTCTGCGGCAACATCGTTGACAACACCGCGGGTCGAGAAGCGCACATCGTCAGCTTCCAGCGAGAAGCCGCGGTTGTTCGTTTCGTCCTCGGCATAGATGCCGGCGTGCAGTTCAACGGCGCGGTCGGTCACGTTGCCGGGAACGCCGTCATAGATTTTGGCGTCGTTCGAGGTGAACTCGGATGCGAAGTGGGCTTCGACATCGGTGATCTGAGCGAAGGCCGGAGCAGAGATTGCAAGGGTAGCTGCGGCGGCTGCGATAAGCGTTTTCATTTTCATCTTCCTTCAGGTTCGTGGTTCGGAGGGTCTGGGAGGAGACCCCGGGGTATTCTTGGTCAGAAGTTCTTGCTTCCGATGCCGTGGAAATGGGTCATCTCGGACCTCACTTCAATGCACGGGGCCGTGATAATCGCAGAAATTTGGTGCGCTGTTGCACACTAAACTGTGCGGTTCATTTTTGATCCAAAATTTCTGAAACAAATCACGCGAACGTGTGAAGAAGTGCCCTTTAAACCCCTGAAAGGTCACGGAAAAGAGACTATTTTGACACAATTGCAAAACCCGGCGCCGAGGCCGGGTTTTGCGTTTCTGGTGGTTCGGTCGTCTATTCGGCGGCCCGTAACTCGGGGCCGGGAAGGGGTGGGTCGCGCCGGTCCTGATCGGGCTCGATATCCCACAGTATTTCGGGGGCCGCGACACGCCGCGCCGCGCGTTGCAGCGCCCAGTCCTGGGCCGCCTGGCTGGCCCGGCCCATCGACAGGCGCGCCAGCAGACGCGAGATCCAGACCGCATAGGTCGTCACCCAGACCCGCAGCGCCAGCATCGATGGCGTGAAGATCAGCGTCAGCACCGTGGCGATGCCCAGACCGAACACCACCGCCGTCGCCAGCTGTTTCCACCACAGCGCGGTGGGGCTGTCGATCGTGTAGCCGCCGCCAATGAAATCGAGGCTCAGCCCGAACATCATCGGGGCAAGGCCCGCCATCGTCGTGATCGTGGTCAACAGAACCGGGCGGATCCGCACCTCGGCCGTGCGCACGATGGCCTCCAGCCGCGGCATGTAGCGCGCGTATTCCTGGTAGGTGTCGATCAGCACGATATTGTTGTTCACGACAATTCCGGCAAGCGCGACAATCCCCGTACCGGTCATGATGATCGAAAACGGCTGCTGCATCACCAGCATCCCGATCAGAACCCCGGTGGTCGACAGGATCACCGCCAGCAGCACCAGAATGGCGTTGTAGAACGAGTTGAATTGCGCCAGCAGGATGATGAACATCAGCCCCAGCGCGCCCGCAAACGCGGTTTGCAGGAAGGCCTGGCTCTCGGCCTGATCCTCCTGATCGCCGGTCCATTCCCATTCGACACCGACGGGCAGGGCATCCTCGCTCTGCAACCATTCGGTCAGCACCACAATCCGTTCATTGGGGTTGATCGTCGTGCCATCGGGATTGGTAAGGCCCGGGGTCACATCCGCCTTCACGTCAAAGTAACGCGCCTGATCGACCCGGTCGATCTGGGCAAGCTTTTCCACCGGCTGGCGCGAGATGAAGTTCGACAGCGGGATCATCCCGTCATTCGTGCGCACCTTCAGCGCATCAAGCGTGCTCAGAACCCGGTCGTCTTCGGGCAGACGCACGCGGATATCGACCTCGTCATCCGATGAGGGCAGGCGCATGGTATCCAGCAGGATGCCCCGCGTCACCAGCTGCACCATTGCACCCACGGTGGCCACATCGGCCCCGTAACGTCCGGCTTTCTCGACATCGACGTCGATCTGCCAGTCGATGCCGGGCAGCGGGCGACTGTCCTCGATATCGATCAGCGCCTCGGTGGCCTCAAACTGACGGCGCGCGCGATCCGCGGCCTCGGCCAGCGCGACCGGGTCATCGCCCTTCAGCCGCAGATGCACGGGCTTGCCCGAGGACGGGCCCTGCGCAAGGTCGAGGATCTCGGCATAGATCCCGGGGATCGCGTCCAGCCGCTCTTGCAGTTCCGCCAGAACAAGGTCGCCGTCGAGATCCTCAAAGGTCAGGTCGTCACGGGTTGCTGCAAAGGCGGCGCGGTCTTCCCACGGGATCAGCTCGATCTGGATCTGGCCAATCGTGTCGCGCGGTCCGCTGGCACCGCCGGTATTGCTGTTCAGCCCGCCGGCCCCGGCAAAGGCAAAGGCGCTGTCGATCCCGTCGGTGTCCAGGATGACATCTTCGACCTGGGCCACCAGCGCGTCCTTTTCGTCAAGCGACAGGTTCCCACGCGCGCGAACATAGACAATCGCCTGCTCCGGTTCGCTTTCGACAAAGAACTCTACGCCCCGGTTGTTCTGGCCAAAGGTCATGAAGGTGACGACAACAAAGGCGCCAACCGCCGCGATGGACACGATGGGCATGATCGGATTGCCCGAAATGAACTTGATAAAGTGCCCGAACGCGGTCCGGCGATATCCGCCCCGGATCCGGTTCGACCGGTGTTCGATCTGCGCCGCGCCCAGCGTGATCGACGCGGCGATGGCCGACAGCACGAACAGCACCGCGCCAAAGAGCGAACCTGCAAAACCGCCCGGGCCCTCCGGCAGGATGTAGGTCGGGTTCAGCACCTGCATCGCCGAGATGAACATCATGTAGAGCGCGATAGGCACCAAAGCCGCGCGCACCAGCCAGGGCAGGCGCTCTTTCAGGAATTCCGAGCCACCCTCAAAGCTGCGGCTCATCCGCCCCGCGACACCGCCCATCACCGGCAGGTAGATCAGCGCCACAACCAGCGAGGCCGAGAGCACGAAGATCAGCGTCACAGGAAGCATGCCCATGAACTGGCCGGGCACCCCGGGCCAGAACAGCATGGGCAGGAACGCGCACAGCGTCGTCGCCGTCGATGAAACGATGGGCCAGAACATCCGCTTGGCCGCCTCAACATAGGCGCGCATCGGGCCCTGGCCCTCGCGAATGCGCCTGTCGGCGTATTCCACGACGACGATGGCGCCGTCGACGAGAATACCCACGGCCAGGATCAGGCCGAACATCACGATGTTGGATACCGACACGCCCATCACGGCCAGGAACGCAAAGCACAACAGGAACGACGTGGGGATCGCAAAGCCCACAAGCAGGGCCGAGCGTGAGCCGAGCGAGGCCAGCACCACGATCATCACCAGCGCGATCGCGGTCAGAACCGATCCTTCCAGCTGGCGCACCATTGAATCGACCACGCGGCTTTGGTCGTTCGACGTGGCGACATCGATCGCCTCCTGCAGCTCTTTCGGCCAGGTCGCCTGTTCGGCGGCCACTTCGTCACGGACGAGGGCCGCCGCGTCGATCAGGTTAAAGCCCTTGCGCTTGACGACCTGCAACGCGACCGTGTTCTCGCCGTTGAACCGCGCCGTGCCTTCACGATCTTCAAAGGTCAGGCTGATATCGGCCAGATCGCCCACCGTGACCACCCGGTCGCCGTCGACCTTGATCGGCAGGTTATAGATGTCCACCGGGTCGTCGAAAGACGAGGGGATCTTGACCGAGAACGCCCCGCTCGACGTCTCGATTTCACCCGCCGCGATCAGCTGGTTGTTGTTGACCACCACGCTGATCAGCTCTGCTGCGGTGACGTTCAGGCTTTCCAGGCGCAGCGGATCGATCACCACCTCAAGCATCTCATCGCGATGCCCGGCGAGCGAGGCCTCAAGCACCGGCTCAAGGCCTTCAAGCCGGTCCTGCAGGTCCTTGGCCACGTTCAACAATGTGCGCTCCGGCACCGGGCCGGTCAGGCTGACGATGATGATCGGGAACTCGGAAAAATTGAACTCGCTGATCGAATAGCGCTCATACCCGCTTGGAAACTGCGCTTCGGCGCTGTCCATCCGGTCGCGGACATCGGCGATGATCTTGGTCTTGTCCCAGCCGAACTCAAATTCGAGCACGACGTTCGCATAGCCCTCCACCGCGGTGGCGGTCATGGATTCAAGCCCGTCGAGGTCCGACAGCTCGGTCTCCATCGGCTTGACCAGCAGCTTTTCGCTATCTTCCGCCGAGATGCCGGGGAAGGGGAGCGAGATGACCAGTGCCGGGATCTCGATGTCGGGCTCGCCCTCTTTCGGCAGACCGACATAGGAAAACCCGCCCGCAAGAAGCGACAGGACGATAAAGGCTACGATCATACGGGCGCGCGATGCGGCCCAGTCGACGATACCCGTCATTGCGAGGCCTCTTCAAACGTGGCCGCGACCAGCACGCCGTCGGTGACGTATTCCTGGCCCACGACAATCACGGACACTTCATCGTCCAGTCCGCCCACCCAGATGCCCTGCGGCGTGTCGCGCAGGACCGAGACCGGCTCGAACGCAACGGTGCTATTGTCGCCGACCAGACGCACGCCAAGGCGGCCCGCATCGTTCAGCGTCAGCGCCGATTGCGGCAACAGATGCGCCTCCGCCCCGTCCGAGGCGACGATGATTTCGGCTGTTTGCCCGTCGCGGATCGACAGGTCGCTATTGTCCACCTCGACCTCAAGCCGGAACGTGCGCGTGCTTTCATCCGCCGACCGGCTCAGGAACGTCACATCGCCCAGCACCTCAAGCCCCGACGCAAGCCGTATCGCGGCCGGTGCTCCGACAGCGACCCGGTCAACCTCGGTCTCGGGCACAAAGCCCACCATCTTGATCGGGTTCAGCTGAATGATCGTCCCGCACAGCGCCCCGGGCTGCAAAAGCGATCCGATCTCGGCCGTGTCGCTTTCCAAAAGCCCGCCAAACGGTGCCATAATCTGCAGCCGCTCCAGCTCTTTCTCCGCCGCCGCGATCGACGCATCGGCGGCCATCACGCCCGCACGCGCCGATTGCTCGGCCGCGTTAGCAGCCGTCAGCCGGGTCTCGCTGGCAAATCCCTCCTGGCTCAGCCGCGCCGCCGCCCGCTGGTTGATCTCGGCATCGGCCAGCCGCGCCTCGGCCTCGACCAGACGGGCCTGCGCCTCGGCCAGCGTCACGTCCCGCGTTCCGGTGTCCAGCTCACACATCAGCTGCCCGGCCTCGACACTGGCGCCCTTGCGCAGCGGTTCCGAGATGACGAGCCCGCTGGTTTCCGCCCGCACGTCCACCTGCCGGGCCGCCTCGGACCGGCCGCGCACGACGACGGCGCTGTCGATCACCTGCGCGTTCGACCGGCGCGCAACCACCGGAATGGCAGCGGACACTTCGTCGGCCGCATCGGTGTCGGACGTGCTGGCCTCGGCGGGCTCAGCACCGGCGAACTCCATCGCGCTGTCGCGTTCGAGCACAAGGAAGTACAGGGCGACCACAACAACAATGGCGGTCAGTATCGATATAATGCGCATGTCTCATTTCTCATGGCGCGGGCCAATGGCCCGGGTCGTCGAACGGTTGCTGGCGTATACGATCCCACGTGCCGAGTGGATGACAACTCTCAAGCTAAACCGTTCGGTTCAAAATAGGCAGGTTTCCTAACACGTGCAAGGTGCACCGGCAAGAAAATGCGCGGGTCTTTGCAAGCCGCCAAACATGGCTGTAAGAGAGCGCGACACATCGGCGGGAGGTGCCCTTGTCCAACGAAGACAGTTTCATCAACGAAGTGAGCGATGAGGTCCGGCGTGAACGCCTGTACGGCTATGTGCGCCGCTACGGCTGGATCGCCGCCGTTGCCATCGTGATTTTCGTGGGCGGCGCGGCCTTCAACGAATGGCGCAAAGCGTCCGCTCGGGCCGAGGCACAGGCCCTGGGCGACGCCATTCTGTCCGCCCTGGAAAACGAAGAGGCGGGGGCCCGCTCCGCCGCCCTTGATACTGTCACCGCCGAAGGCACAGGCGCCGCGCTTTTGGCAATGATCACCGCCGCCGAAGACATCGAGGCGGGCGATCAGGACGCCGCCATCGCGCGGATCGAGGCGATTGCGGGCAATGGGACCATCGACGCGCTCTACCGCGATCTGGCCACGCTCAAGCTGGTCCAGCTGCGCGGCGAAAGCCTCGCCCCGGCAGATCGCCGCGCCCAGCTCGAACCGCTTGCGGCGCCGGGCGCGCCGTACCGGCCCTTGGCGCTTGAACTCATCGCGCTGGCCCATGTAGATGCGGGCGAAACCGACGACGCGCTTGGCGTTCTCAACGATATTCTGGCTGATGGAGAGACGCCGCCCGGTCTGCGGCGCCGGGCGTCACAGTTGATCGTCGCGCTGGGCGGATCCATCGACGCGACGTAACGGCCCACGGGGCCGGCGGCTTGTGAGGGGGGATCACAGCAAACATGTTCACAGTGAAGAGTGTGCTCGCCACGGCCATCTGCGCCAGCCTGTTGGTTGGCTGCGGTCAGCGCGAAGAGGTTCTGCCGGGCGAACGCCTGGACATCCGCGCCCCCGCGACAGCCTCGGCCATCGCGGCCGCCGAAGCGGCTGCGGCGCAACCCGCCACCGCCCCGCCGTTCCGCCCGCCTGCACAAGCCACGAACGCAAGCTGGACGCATCGCGGCGGCGACGCTGACAAGTTCATTTCCCACCCTGCGCTCGGCACCCAGCTGTCGCAGATCTGGAGCACCTCGATTGGCGCGGGCAATGGCCGCCGCCACCGGATCACCGCCGACCCGATCGTGGCCGATGGGCGCATCTATACGATGGACAGCCGCTCGACGGTGACGGCTGTGTCCTCCGGCGGCAGCGTGCTGTGGAGCCGGGACCTTACCCCTCTGGGCGAGGATCCCGATCACGCCTCGGGCGGGGGGCTGGCCTTTGGCAACGGGCGGCTTTTTGTCACAACCGGCTTTGGGCGCTTGCTGGCGCTCGACGCGGAAACCGGCGCCGAGCTTTGGGTTCAGCGTAAGGATGCGGCGGCCACCACGCCGCCGACCGTGTTTGGCGACGTGGTCTATTCCGTCAGCCGCGACAGCCGCGCCTGGGCGATCGATGCCGATACTGGGCGCGTTCTGTGGGAAATCCCGGGCGTGCCAACGCAGGCCTCGGTCCTCGGCGCCGCCGGGCCCGCGGTCACCTCGCGTCTCGCGGTTTTCCCGCTGCCTTCCGGCGAGCTGGTGGCAACCTTGCGCCAATCGGGCCTTCAGGTCTGGGCGGCCAGCCTGTCGGGGCGACGCGAAGGCCGCGTCTACGCGCGCATCAACGACGTTACCGCCGACCCGGTATTCTCCGGCGGGCGGATCTATGCGGGCAACGCCGCGGGCCGCACCATCGCGCTTGATGCCGCGTCGGGGGAACGGATCTGGACCGCGAACGAGGGCGCCTCGTCGCCGGTACAGGTTGCGGGCGGCTCGGTCTTTCTGATCTCGGATCAAAATCAGCTTGTCCGCCTGGATGCGCGCACCGGTGATCGGGTCTGGGCCGTGGACCTGCCGCTCTTCGTGACCAATCGCGAACGGCGGCGGAACGAGATCTTTGCCCATTTCGGCCCCGTGCTTGCCGGCGGGCGGCTCTACCTTGCCTCCAGCGATGACACGATCCGCATCTTCGATCCGGAAACCGGCGCGCAAACCAGCGCACTGGCGCTGCCCGGTGGGGCGGCATCGATCCCGGCGGTGGCCAACAACACGCTCTACGTCGTCTCGGGGCGCGGCACGCTTCACGCTTTCCGCTAGGCCCGCTCTCGGGTAGACCGGCGCCTCGAGTCGCACCGGAGACCGCAGATGAGCTTTACGCTCGCCATTGTCGGGCGCCCAAATGTGGGCAAGTCCACCCTGTTCAATCGCCTTGTGGGCAAACGCCTGGCCCTGGTCGACGACCAGCCCGGCGTCACCCGTGACCTGCGCGAAGGTGCGGCGCGTCTGGGCGATCTGCGCTTCACCGTGATCGACACCGCGGGGCTGGAAGAGGCCACGGATGAAAGCCTGCAGGGCCGGATGCGGCGCCTCACCGAACGTGCGGTCGAGATGGCCGATATCTGCCTTTTCATGATCGACGCCCGCGCGGGCGTTCTGCCGGCTGACGAGGTCTTTGCCGATATCCTGCGCAAGAAAAACGCCCATGTGATCTTGGCCGCCAATAAAGGCGAAGGCAGCGCGGCGGATGCGGGCGTGATCGAGGCCTACGCGCTTGGTCTCGGCGAACCGATCCGCCTGTCCGCCGAACACGGCGAGGGGTTGAACGACCTCTACACAATGCTGGCCCCCATCGCCGATGAGCTTGCCGAACGCGCCGCCGCCGACGCGCCAGAGACGGATGTCACGGTGGAAGAGGACGACCCCGACGGCCCCCGCGTCCCCACCAAGGCACGCCCCCTGCAAATCGCCGTTGTCGGCCGACCCAATGCCGGGAAATCCACGCTGATCAACCGCTTGCTGGGCGAAGATCGCCTTCTCACGGGCCCAGAGGCCGGGATCACCCGCGACGCAATCTCGGTCGCGATGGACTGGGATGGGTTGCCCGTGCGCCTGTTTGATACGGCGGGCATGCGCAAGAAGGCCAAGGTCCAGGAAAAGCTTGAAAAGCTCAGCGTCGGCGACGGGCTGCGCGCGGTCAAGTTTGCCGAGGTCGTGATTGTCCTGCTCGATGCGGCCATCCCCTTTGAACAACAGGACCTGCGCATTGCTGACCTCGCCGAGCGCGAAGGGCGCGCGGCTGTGGTGGCCGTCAACAAATGGGACGCCGAAGAGCACAAGCAGGAAAAGCTGCGCGATCTGCGTGAGGCCTTTGAACGGCTGCTGCCACAGCTGCGCGGCGCGCCCCTGATCACGGTCTCGGCCAAGACGGGACGGGGCCTCGACCGCCTGCGCGCCGCCGTGGAAAAGGCGCATGAGGTTTGGAACCGGCGGGTGTCGACCGCGCGGCTCAACCGCTGGCTCACCGGCATGGTCGAGGCGCACCCACCCCCGGCACCGGGCGGGCGACGCATCAAGCTGCGTTACATGACCCAGGCCAAGACGCGGCCCCCGGGCTTCGTGGTTATGTGCAGCCATCCCGACAAACTGCCCGAAAGCTATTCACGCTATCTAGTCAATGGGTTGCGCGAGGATTTCGATATGCCGGGCACGCCGATCCGGCTTTATATGCGCAGCCAGGCCGAGGATAATCCCTACAAGGATCGCAAGAAATCGACGCCCTCGCGGCTGCGCAAGCATCTGGGCAAGGGCCGGGCAGACAGCTAGCTCAGGTGCGGCGCATCCCGCGCAGCGCCGACCACGCCAGCCAGCCCGCGCCAAATACCGACAGCATCGCCAGCGCCGGATCACCCGGCCAGTTGCGCACTGCCACCGCGATCAGCGCCCAGACGATCCCAACCGAATAGATCGGCATCCACGCCAGGTTCTTTTGAACCGCCGTGCCCAGCGCCAGCGCCGCCAAGAGCATCGCCCAGGCCCAGCCGGTTTCGCCAGCGATCACACCATAGCCTGCGCCGAGCAGCCCAAGCGCCACGAAACTCGCCGCCGACAGCCAGCCTGCATAAAGCGCGATGGGCGCCGCGCACAGCCACCTGTCCTGTGCCGGGGCCGCGAACAGCGCCCAAAGCGCCGAGATCAGCATCACCCAGATCATCACCGTCGCCCAAACCGGGCTGATCACGGCGACGGAAATCCACGGCGCGCCCACCACCAGGCTGATCGTCAAGGGCCACCGCACCCGGTCCCAGGCCGGGTCATCGGCACGGGAAAACAGCCCGTACCCGGCGGAGAACAGCAGCCACAGATAGATCACCGACCAGACCGAAAACGCGTAGCCCGCGGGTTGGATCGGCGGATCGATCTGCGGATTGGGATAGGCATTGGGATCGAACCCGCCGAACCCCGACGACCACAGCGGAGAGGTGACAAAGGCCAGGGTCGCCGTCAGCACGAAGATCGCCTTCATGCGGCGGTTGTCGGCGCCCTCGGCCTCCTCGCTCATCAGACCAGATCACCTTCCGGCGTGATCCGGCTCTTGCCGCCCAGCCACGGCCCCAGCACCTGCGGCAGCACAACGCCGCCGTACTCGGTCTGACCGTTCTCCAGCACCGCGATCAGGCACCGCCCGACCGCCAGGCCCGAGCCGTTGAGCGTATGCACGAACTCTGGCTTGCCGCCGCCCTCGGGCCGGAAGCGCGCCGTCATCCGCCGCGCCTGGAAGTCTCCGCAGACGGAACATGAACTGATCTCGCGATAGGTGTTCTGCCCGGGCAGCCAGACTTCGATGTCATGGGTGCGCCGCGCGCCAAAGCCCATGTCACCGGTGCACAGCACAACCGTGCGATATGCCAGCCCAAGCTTTTCCAGTATGCCCTCGGCGCAGCGCGTCATCCGGTCAAGCTCGTCCCGGCTGTGATCGGGATGCGTGATCGACACCATTTCGACCTTTTCGAACTGGTGCTGGCGCAGCATCCCCGCCGTATCCTTGCCCGCGCTCCCCGCCTCAGACCGAAAGCACAGCGAATGCGCCGTCATCCGCCGGGGCAGGGCGGCCTCGTCAAGGATCTCGCCCGCGACCATGTTGGTGAGCGTCACTTCCGATGTCGGGATCAGCCACCAGCCGTTCGTCGTGCGATAGCTGTCTTCGGCAAACTTGGGCAACTGGTTGGTGCCATACATCGCCTCATCGCGCACCAGCACAGGGGTGTTCGTCTCGGTCAGCCCGTTTTCCGTCGTGTGGGTGTCCAGCATGAACTGCGCCAGCGCCCGGTGCACCCGCGCCACCGCGCCCTGCATGACGACAAAGCGCGAGCCGGACAGCTTGGCCGCCGTCTCAAAGTCCATGCTGGGTGTCACGCCCGCGATCTCAAAGTGCTCCTTGGGCGCAAAGCTGAACTCCGGCGGCGTGCCCCAGCGGTGGAGTTCGACGTTGTCGTCTTCGCTGTCGCCATCCGGGATATCGTCCATCGGCGCATTGGGCAGGCCCATCAACAGGTCGGTCAGACGCGCGTCTTCAACCTTCGCTTCCTCTTCCAACCGGCTGATTTCATCCTTTTTCTCAGCCACCAGCGCGCGCAGCCGCTCAAACTCGGCCTCGTCGCCCTGGGCCTTTGCCGCGCCCACCTGTTTCGAGGCGGCGTTGCGGTCGGCCAACGCGGCTTCGGCGGCTGCGATCTTGCCCCGGCGCGCCGTATCAATCGCCAAAACTTCTGACGACACACCCGACAGACCCCGGCGCGCCATGGCGGCATCGAAGGCGTCTGGGTTTTCGCGGATCGCGCGAATGTCGTGCATTGGTCTGGTCCTTGATTGAACTGAAATAAAGTGGGCCCCATATGGCGCAAAGGCAGGGCGAATTGAACCGCGAATTCGCGGGGCCATCGCCTTGCCAAGCTTTTGGGCCACAGATAGGGTGCGCGCCAATTCAAAGAGGGGGCAGTGCCCCGAAAAAGACGGGGTAACCACATGTTTGCAACGCCTGCTTACGCGCAAGCCGCCGCAGGGCCTGGCGGCGCATTCGCCAGCTTCATTCCGCTGATCCTGATCTTTGCGATCATGTACTTTCTGCTGATCCGGCCCCAGCAAAAAAAGGTCAAAGAGCATCAGGCCATGGTCGAGGCGCTGCGCCGGGGCGACCAGATCGTCACCCAGGGCGGGGTGATCGGCAAGGTCACCAAGGTGCTCGAAGATAACAAGGTCGAGGTCGAAATTGCCTCGGGCGTAAAGGTGCAGGTGATCAAGACCACGGTCGCTCAGGTTCTGAACAAAACCGAACCGGCGTCGTAGGCCGCGCGCATGCTTCAGGTCGATCTCTGGAAACGCGTTCTGATCTGGACGATTTGCGCGGCAGGCCTGTGGTTTGCCATGCCCAACGCGTTTTACGGCCAGGTCGAGCGTCACAACGACGCCGCCATCGAAATTGAGCGTCAGGGCTCCACGGCAGAACGCGAGGCGGACCTGTCGGCCTGGCCCACCTGGCTCCCCTCATCGCTGGTGAACCTGGGCCTCGACCTGCGGGGTGGGGCGCATCTTCTGGCCGAGGTACAGGTCGAAGACGTCTATGCGACGCGGATGGACGGGCTCTGGCCCACGGTGCGCGATGCCCTGCGCGATGAACGCGGCACGGTCGGCACGATCCGCCGCCAGCCCAGCCCGCCCGATGAGCTGCACGTCCGGATTTCCCAGCCCGAGGGGATGGCCCGCGCGCTGCAAGTGGTCCGCGAACTGGCGCAGCCGGTGGTCTCGCTCACCGGTGTCGGGTCCACCGATATCGAAGTGGCCGGTGACGGCGATCTGCTGATCGTCACGCTCTCGGCCGAGGAACGCCGCGCCACCGATGACAGAACAATCCAGCAAACCCTTGAAATCATTCGCCGCCGCGTGGATGAGGTTGGCACGCGCGAACCCACGATCCAGCGCCAGGGCGCAGATCGCGTTCTGATCCAGGTGCCGGGCATCGGCTCGGCGGGGGAACTGAAGGCGCTGATCGGAACCACGGCGAAGCTGACCTTCAACCCTGTTGTCGGTCGCGCAACCAATCCCAACCCCGAAACCTCGGGCCGCACGGTCGTCTACCCCTCGGTCGACGAACCCGGCACCTTCTACATCCTTGAACAAACACCGGTTGTGACGGGGGAAGAGCTTACCGATGCGCAACCCACCTTCGACCAGAACGGGCTGCCCGCGGTGAACTTCCGCTTCAACCCGTCCGGCGCTCGCAAGTTCGGCGACTACACCGCCGCCAATATCGGCTCCCCATTCGCCATCGTGCTTGATGAAGAGGTGATCTCGGCCCCCGTGATCCAAAGCCACATCCCCGGCGGCTCGGGCATCATCACCGGCAATTTCAGCATCGAGGAATCGACCAACCTCGCCGTCCTGCTGCGGGCCGGTGCCCTGCCGGCGGAACTCATCTTCCTTGAAGAGCGCACCATCGGCCCCGAACTGGGCCAGGACAGCATCGATGCAGGCCAGATCGCAACGGTGGTGGCCTTTGTCGCCGTGCTGGTCTTCATGGGGCTTAGCTACGGTCTCTTCGGGCTCTTCGCCAATGTCGCCTTGATCCTGAACGTGGCGCTCCTTTTCGGCCTGCTTTCGGCCATCGGGGCGACCCTGACACTGCCCGGCATCGCTGGGATCGTGCTGACGGTCGGCATGGCGGTGGACGCCAATGTGCTGGTGTTTGAGCGTATCCGGGAAGAGCTTCGAACCGCCAAGGGTCCGGCCCGGGCCATCGAGCTTGGCTACGAAAAGGCGCTGAGCGCGATTCTTGACGCCAACATCACCACCTTCATCACCGCGGTCATCCTGTTCGCGGTCGGATCGGGCCCGGTGCGCGGATTCTCGATCACGCTGGGCCTGGGCATCCTGACCTCGGTCTTCACCGCGATCTTCGTGACCCGGCTGATGATCATCATGTGGTTCGAGCGCAAGCGTCCGCGCACGATAGAGGTGTAGCATGCGTCTGCGACTGGTCCCCCGCGAAACCAACTACGATTTCTTCCGCTACTGGCGCGCGACCTTTGGGGCCTCGCTGATGGCGATCCTGGCCTCCATCGTGATCTTCGCGGTGGTCGGGCTGAACTTCGGCATCGATTTCCGCGGCGGCACGACAATCCGCACCGAAAGCGCGCAACCCGTCGACGTCGGCGCCTATCGCGATGCGATCTCACCGCTGGGACTGGGCGATGTGTCGATCACCGAGGTGTTCGATCCCACCTTCGGCCCCGACGAAAACGTCGCCATGATCCGCATCCAGGCGCAAGAGGGGCAAGAGGCCGTCTCGGCCCAGGTCGTCGCCGATGTCGAGGCCGCGCTGCAGGCAATTGACGATGGCATCACCTTCCCCTCGGTGGAATCCGTCGGCCCCAAGGTCTCGGGTGAACTGATCCAGACCGCGGTCCTCGCCGTGCTGCTCGCGATCGGGGCGGTGCTGGTCTACATCTGGCTGCGGTTCGAATGGCAATTCTCGCTGGGGGCGGTGGCCGCGTTGGTGCATGACGTGGTGCTGACCATCGGCATCTTCAGCCTGCTGCAGATCCGGTTCGATCTGGCGATCATCGCGGCGCTTCTGACCATCGTCGGCTATTCGCTGAACGACACCGTGGTGGTCTTCGACCGTGTGCGGGAAAACCTGCGCAAGTACAAAAAGAAGGACCTCAAAGAGGTTCTGAGCCTGTCGATCAACGAAACGCTCAGCCGGACGGTGATGACATCGGTCACCACGCTTCTGGCGCTGTTTTCGCTCTATTTTCTGGGCGGCGACGTCATCCGCGGCTTTGTCTTTGCGATGATCTGGGGCGTGATCGTCGGCACCTATTCGTCGGTCTTCGTGGCCTCGGCGATCCTGCTTTTCCTGGGCGTCAAACGCGACTGGACCAAACCTGACGCGAATGCGGGCAATCAGTTCGGCAACGTAGATGCCTGAGGGGTTGGCGGCGGCGCTCGCGCTGCCGGCGTTACCGGGACTGCTCGCTATCACCCTTGTCGCAGGCGTGGTCTATGGCTTTGCGGGCTTTGGCGCGGCGCTGATTTTCCTGCCCATCGCCACCACGCTGGTCGATCCGATCATCGCAATCCCGGCGTTCACGGTGGCGGCGCTCGCCTCGCTTTTCACGCTCGTGCCGCAGGCCTGGACGCAGTGCGACCGGCGCACGACGCTGCTGATGATCGGCGCCTCCACACTGACGCTGCCGCTCGGGATCTGGATCCTGCGCACGCTGGACCAACAGGTGTTGCAGATCGCGATCTCGCTCGTCGCGGCGGGGACGCTGGTCTTGCTGATGTCGGGGTTCCGGTTGCCCGTGCGCCCGGGGCCGGTGCCCAGCACCGCCGTCGCAGGGGCGGCGGGGGTGGTCGGTGGCGCGACGGGGCTGCTGGGGCCGGTCGTGATCCTGTTCAACCTTGCCAGCGGCGACGACGCGCGGCGCGTGCGGGCCAACACGCTCGTCTTCCTGACGGTGGGCTCGCTCTTTGTGATCCCGCAAATGGCCTTGCAGGGGCTGATCGACGGCGGGGCGCTGTGGCTCGGGGCGCTGATGCTGCCGGCCTATTTGGTCGGCGGCCTGATCGGGCGCTGGATGTTTGATCCCTCGCGCGAGCGGCTCTACCGCAACGTGGCCTACGCAATCATCGCGCTTGCCGTGGTTTCGGGCATCGCCGACATCCTCTAAGCTCGCCCGCGGAGGACCTCTTGAGCATTTTCACCGAAATCGCCCCCCAGGCTCTGGCCTGGCTTGTCGGCGCTGCGCTGATCGCAGGGCTGGTGCGGGGGTTTTCGGGTTTCGGGACATCGATGATCTTCCTGCCGGTGGCGGGGCAGTTCCTGTCGCCCTTTGCGGCATTGACCGCATTGGCGGTGATGGACCTTTTCGGCCCCTTGGCGATGGTGCCGCGCGCCCTGCGCGACGGCCATCCGGCGGATGTCCTGCGCCTGGTGGCCGGGCTTGCGCTGGCGATGCCCCTGGGGGTCTGGGTGCTGACCATCGTCGAGCCCACGGTCTTTCGCTATGCCGTCTCGCTGCTGGCGCTTGGCCTGCTGGCGCTGCTGATCGCGGGCCTGCGCTACCGGGGCCAGCTGACGCCACCGATGGTCACCGGAACCGGGGCGCTGGGCGGGTTGCTTGGTGGGTCCGTCGGGCTGCCGGGCCCGCCGGTGATCATGCTTTATGTGGCCAGCGCGCTGCCCGCATCCGCCATCCGGGCCAACATCACGCTCTATCTCCTGCTCGCCGATTTCGCGCTTCTGGCGCTGCTCTGGGTCTTTGGCGAACTGGTCTGGCAGGCGCTGGCGCTGGGCGGCGTGCTGGTGGTGCCGTACCTGACCGGGGTGCTCCTTGGCGGCTGGATGTTCGTTCCGGGGCGCGAGGCGCTCTACCGCGCGGTGGCCTATGGGGTGATCGCGGCCTCGGCCCTTTCCGGCCTGCCGGTTTGGGACTAGGTTTGCGCCCATGCGCATGAACGAGATCACCTATACCGACGCCGTCCCGGTCGAAGGCTATGGCCCGGGGTTCTTTCGGATCGGCGGGCAGGTGCATGAAGGGCCGATTGCCGTCTTGCCCAGCGGGGTCGGCACCTGGGGCGGCTATGGCGACACAGAAACGCTGACCCAGGCGGCGCAGGCGCTCGACGTGATCTTCGTGGGCACCGGGGCCGAGATCGTCCATATCCCACCGGCCTTCCGCACGACGCTGGAAGAGGCGGGGCTGGGCGTCGAAATCATGGCCTCGCCCGCCGCCTGCCGCACCTACAACGTGCTGCTCAGCGAAGGGCGGCGCGTGGGCCTTGCCCTCATCCCCGTCTGACGGCGCTTTTCGCCGCCGCCTGAACGGGTTAAGCCCAACGACATGGAACTAAGCGTGCGCGATCTGGCCTGTGACCGGGGCGGTGTCCCGGTGTTGGAGGGGGTGAGCTTTACACTCTCTGCAGGACACGCGCTGATCCTGCGCGGCCCCAACGGGTCGGGCAAAACCACCCTTCTCCGCACCTTGGCCGGGCTCCAGCCGCCGCTTGCGGGCGACGTGTCGATGCCGGCCGAAACGGTGGCCTATGCGGGCCATGCCGATGGCATCAAACCCACGCTCTCGGTCGCCGAAAACCTGCAGTTCTGGGCGGCGATCTACGGCACGCGCGGGATCGAGCCTGCGCTGACGGGTTTCGACCTTGTCCAACTGCGCGACCGGACGGCGCAAAACCTGTCCGCCGGGCAAAAACGCCGCCTGGGCCTTGCGCGCCTTGCCGTCACGGGCCGTCCGCTGTGGATGCTCGACGAACCCACCGTCTCGCTTGACACCGCGAGCGTGGCACGCTTTGCCGACGCGCTGCGCACCCACCTGGCCGGAGGCGGCGCGGCGCTGATCGCCACGCATATCGACCTGGGGTTCGAGGCCGATGTGCTCGACCTCACCCCGTTCCGCGCCAAGCCCGGTGTCGGCAGCTCTGCCTTTGACGAGGCGTTCGGATGAGCCGCGGCGTTACTCCAAGACGGGTACAACTCGGCAAGGGGGCGGGGGCATGCTAGCGCTGCTGACCCGCGACCTGCGCATCGCGATGCGGGCGGGCGGTGGCTTTGGCCTCGCCCTGGCGTTTTTCCTGATCGTCACGGCGCTCGTCCCCTTCGGCGTGGGCCCAGACACAAGCGTGCTGACCCGCATCGCGCCGGGCATCCTGTGGGTGGGCGCGCTGCTGGCCTGCCTTCTGTCGCTCGACCGGATCTTTGCGCTCGATTTCGAGGATGGCTCGCTCGATCTGCTGGCCACCGCCCCGGTGCCGCTTGAGGCCGTGGTGACGATCAAGGCGCTTGCCCACTGGATCACCACCGGCCTGCCGCTTACGCTCGCTGCCCCTCTGCTGGGGGTACTCTTGAACCTCGCGCCGGGGGGGTATCTCTGGCTCTTCATCGGCCTCGCGGTCGGCACGCCGGCCCTGTCGATCATCGGCACGTTCGGCGCCGCGCTCACCGTCGGCCTCAAACGCGGGGGCCTGCTCCTGTCGCTGCTCGTCCTGCCGCTCTATGTGCCCACGCTGATTTTCGGGGCCGAGGTGACCCGCCGCGGGGCCGAGGGGCTGGCCACCGCCACCCCGCTGGCCCTGCTCGCCGGGATCACGGCGGGCACCATCGCCCTGCTGCCCTTTGCGGCGGCGGCGGTGCTCCGCGTCAATCTGCGCTGAGGGCTGGCAGGGATGTGTCTTGTTGCCCTTCCGGTCGGACACTAGGTTCCGCATATGTCGCTTTGGGAATATGCCAATCCGCGCAAGTTCATGGCCGTCACCGACAAGGCGATGCCGTGGCTGTTCACGTCCGCTGGTCTGGCACTGGCGATCGGCCTGATCTGGGGGTTTTTCTTCACGCCCGATGATTTCCGCCAGGGCTCGACCGTGAAGATCATCTATCTGCACGTCCCCTCGGCGATGATGGCGATCAATGCCTGGGCCATGATGCTTGTGGCCTCGCTGATCTGGATCGTGCGGCGCCACCATGTCTCGGCGCTGGCCGCACGTGCTGCGGCACCGGTGGGGGTAACCTTCACGCTGATCGCGCTGGCCACCGGGGCGATCTGGGGCCAGCCGATGTGGGGCACATGGTGGGCCTGGGATCCCCGGCTTACGGCGTTTCTGATCCTGTTTCTGTTCTATCTCGGCTACATCGCCCTCTGGGAAGCCATCGAAGACCCCGACACTGCCGCCGATCTCACCAGCATCCTCTGCCTCGTCGGCACGGTCTTTGCGGTGATCTCGCGCTATGCGCTGATCTTCTGGAACCAGGGGCTGCACCAGGGGGCGAGCCTGTCGCTCGACAAAGAGGAAAACATCGCGGACGTGTTCTACGTCCCGCTGCTGTTCGCCATCGGTGGCTTTGTCCTGTTGTTCGTCGCTTTGGTGTTCTACCGCACCCGAACTGAAATCCGCGCGCGCCGGTTGTACACGATC
The DNA here is from genome assembly GCA_039193455.1 of Pseudomonadota bacterium. Taxonomy (GTDB): domain Bacteria; phylum Pseudomonadota; class Alphaproteobacteria; order Rhodobacterales; family Rhodobacteraceae; genus JBCBGF01. The sequence continues at coordinate 14,175 of JBCCWO010000027.1, read as the reverse complement.
GGGCTCAAGGAACGGATGGTCTGATGCCCGATCTCGGGGCATACGCGGCCGAGGTTCTGTCGGCCTACGCCGTCTCGCTGACATTGCTGGCGGCGATTGTCGCAGCCAGCGTGTGGCGCGGCAAACGCATCAAGCGCGCGCTCGAAGATGCTGAGGCCCGGCACAAAAATGTCTGACGCATCCACCCGCAAAATCTCGCCCCTGATGATTGCGCCGCCGCTGATCTTCGCGGCCCTGGCGGCGATGTTCTATTTCGGGATGCAGCGCGATGATCCCGATGCGCTACCCTCGGTTCTGATCGGCCAACCGGTGCCCGAATTTGCGCTGACCCCGTTGGGGGCCGAGCCCAACTTTACGGCGGATGTGCTGGCCGAGCCGGGGATCAAGCTGGTGAACTACTGGGCCAGCTGGTGTGCCCCCTGCCGGGTAGAGCATCCCAATATCCAGCTGCTCGCGGACGAGGGGATTCCAGTCTACGGCGTCAACTACAAGGACGACGCGGACAAGGCGCTGGCGTTTCTGGATGAGCTTGGCAATCCCTACACCGCCGTCGGCCAGGACGTGAACGGCCGCACCGGCATCGACTGGGGGCTCTACGGCGTGCCCGAGACGTTCATCATCGATGGCAAGGGCAATGTCGTCTTACGCTTCGCTGGCCCGGTCACGCAGCGTGCGTTGCAGAACCGGATCCGGCCCGCATTGGAAGCCGCACAGCCCTGAAACGGGTTCGCCCGGCCGGGACCTGGGTCCAAGACCCCAACCCGGCCGGGCGATAAAGGCTAGCCTTCCCCAAAGGACGCGATCAACGGGCATAGCCCGCGGCAGCAAAACGAACTGGCTACATCGACCCCGCGACGGCAAGTAACATCAAAACACCCAGTTCCAGGTACGGAACCGGCACTCGCAACGTCCGACGGCGGGATGGACCTCGTACCGGAGACCACTCTTCACTCATCACACTTCGCCCCCTTCGTGGCCACAGAATTGCCGTATTCCGCCGACCACGGAAGGAAACAAACTGTTTCCGGACTAATCGTTCAACGGAAGGGTCCGGTTATGCCGCGGCGCGGCGAATGTTTCTCAGCGATTACAAGGGGGCAGCCCGATCTGTCAGTTTGTTACGACACTGTAGCAGTTTACAGGCGATACCCGCCCGACGCGTCAAGCACCGTGCCGGTCACCCAGGCCGAGGCGTCTTCTGCAAAGAATCGCACAACCCTTGCGATATCCTCCGGCCGGCCCACTCGCCCCAGTGCCGTGTCCTTGATGAACAGCTGGTTCAGCTCGTCGGGGCGCGGCGCTTCGGGAATCTCGGTCGCGCCCGGGGCCACGGCATTCACGCGGATGCCCTTGGGCCCAAGGATCTTTGCAGCCCCCTTCGTCCAGGTCTCCAACGCCGCTTTGCTGGCGCCATAGGCCGGGGCACTCATCGGGGGCAGGCGGGCGTTCACCGACGAGATGTTGATCACCGATGCGCCGGATTGAAGATGGGGCAGGGCTGCGGCGAGCAGGGCCATCGGCCCCGTCACGTTCGTGTCGAACATCGCGCGCAGCGCGGCATAGTCCGCGCCCTCCAACGGCACCGCCGCGACCGATCCCGCGTTGTTCACCAAGACGTCGAGCCGCCCAAACCGCGCGATCACCGCATCGATGACCCGCGCCGGGGCCTCGGGATCGGTCAGGTCGGCCTCAACCGGAACCACGTCCGGCGCATCCGTCAGCAGCGCCGCTGGATCGGTCGTGCGATGGGTGATCGCCACATCGTGGTCGCGGGCCAGGTCGGTGGCGATGGCCCGTCCGATGCCCCGGGCCGCCCCGGTCACCAAGGCAACCCGGCGCGCCATCAGGCCGCCTGCGCGAGATTGCGCAGCACGTAGTGCAACACGCCGCCGTGTTCGATGTATTCGATCTCGATCGCTGTATCGATCCGGCACTTCAGCGTGATCGTCTTCGACGATCCGTCGCCATAGGTGATCGTGCACGGCACCTCTTGCAGCGGCTGGATCGTATCCAGCCCCTCAATCGATACCGTCTCATCCCCCTTCAGCCCCAGCGTCTTGCGCGTATCGCCGCCGGTGAACTCAAACGGGATCACACCCATGCCGACGAGGTTCGAACGGTGGATGCGCTCAAAGCTTTCGGCAATCACCGCCTTCACCCCAAGCAGCGCGGTCCCCTTCGCCGCCCAGTCGCGCGACGACCCCGCGCCATACTGTTCGCCGCCAAAGATCACCAGGGGCGTCCACGTCTCCTGATACGCCATCGCCGCATCGAAAATCGACGTCTGCTGCCCGTCGGGCCCAAGGGTGTAGCCGCCCTCAACCCCATCCAGCATCTCGTTCTTGATCCGGATGTTGGCGAAGGTGCCGCGCATCATGATCTCATGATTGCCCCGGCGCGACCCGTAGGAATTGAACTCGCGCGGTGTCACCTGGCGGTCCACCAGATACTTGCCCGCAGGGGTGGTGTCCTTGAATGCACCGGCGGGGCTGATGTGGTCGGTCGTGATCATGTCGCCCAGGATCGCCAGCACCTTGGCGCCCTCAACATTGCTGATCTTACCGGGCTGCACGCCCATCCCCTGGAAATAGGGCGGGTTCTGCACATAGGTCGAGGTCGCGGGCCAGTCATAGGTCAGGCTATCGGTCGTTTCGACCCCCTGCCATTTCTCGTCACCGGTAAAGACCTCGGCATATTTCGTCTGGAACGCCTCACGCGTGACGGTCTTCTCGACGAGTTCCGCAATCTCCTGTTGCGAGGGCCAGACGTCTTTCAGGAAGACGTCATTGCCGTCCTTGTCTGTCCCGATGGGCTCAGACGTCAGATCGATGTCCATCGTCCCCGCCAGCGCATAGACCACCACCAGCGGCGGCGAGGCGAGGTAGTTGGCGCGCACATCCGGGCTGATCCGCCCTTCGAAGTTGCGGTTGCCCGACAGCACGCTGGTCGCCACCAGATCGCCATCGGCAATCGCCTTGGAGATCTCGGGCTGGAGCGGTCCGGAGTTCCCGATGCAGGTCGTGCAGCCATAGCCCACAAGGTTGAACCCGATCGCGTCCAGATCGTCCTGCAATTCGGCGGCTTCCAGATAGGCCGACACCACCTGCGATCCCGGCGCGAGCGAGGTCTTCACCCAGGGCTTGCGGTTCAGGCCCAGTTCCCGCGCCTTCCGCGCCACCAGACCCGCGCCGATCATCACATAAGGGTTCGAGGTGTTCGTGCAGGACGTGATCGACGCGATCACCACCTTGCCGGACTCCATGGTGTAATCTTCGCCCTCGACGGCAACGCCCTTGCCCATGGGCCGCTTGAACGTCTCGGCCATCTCGCGGGTGAACGCCGCCTTCGCATCTGTCAGCGCCACGAAATCCTGCGGCCGCTTCGGGCCCGAGATCGCGGGCACGATGGTGCCCATGTCAAGCTCCAGCGTGTCGGTATAGACCGGATCGTAATCCGCCCCCCGCCACATGCCGTTCTCCTTGGCATAGGCCTCGACCAGCGCAATCGTCTCTTCCTCACGCCCCGTAGTCCGCAGATACCGCAGCGTCTCACCGTCGATGGGGAAGAACCCGCATGTCGCGCCGTATTCCGGCGCCATGTTCCCGATCGTCGCCCGATCGGCCAGCGGCAACCGGTCCAGCCCGTCGCCATAGAATTCGACAAACTTGCCCACCACGCCCTTCTCGCGCAGCATCTGCACGACCTTCAGCACCAGATCGGTCGCGGTCGTGCCCTCTTTCATCTCGCCGGTCAGCTTGAAACCGATCACCTCGGGGATCAGCATCGAAATCGGCTGGCCCAGCATCGCGGCCTCGGCCTCGATCCCGCCAACGCCCCAGCCCAGAACCGCGGCACCGTTGACCATGGTCGTATGGCTGTCGGTGCCCACCAAGGTGTCGGGATAGGCCACCGCCTCACCCGCCTGATCGGTGTCCGACCACACGGTTTTCGCCAGATACTCCAGGTTCACCTGGTGGCAAATCCCGGTCCCCGGCGGCACCACGCGGAAATTGTCAAACGCCGACTGGCCCCATTTCAGGAAGGTATAGCGCTCCATATTCCGTTCATATTCGCGGTCCACGTTCATCTGGAAGGCGCGGGGATTGCCAAATTCGTCGATCATCACCGAATGGTCGATCACCAGATCGACGGGGTTCAGCGGATTGATCTTTTCCGCATCGCCGCCCAGCGCCACGATCCCGTCGCGCATCGCGGCCAGATCGACCACCGCCGGCACGCCGGTGAAATCCTGCATCAGCACGCGGGCGGGGCGATAGGCAATCTCACGCGCGTTCTTGCCCCCTTTGTCGGCCCAGTCCGAGAACGCGCGGATATCGTCGACCGACACCGTCTTGCCGTCCTCAAACCGCAGCATGTTCTCAAGCACCACCTTCAGCGCGGCGGGCAAACGCGCAAACTGGCCAAGGCCTGCAGCCTCTGCCGCGGGGATGGAGTAATAGGCGTAACTCTTGCCGCCTGCTTGCAGTGTCTTGCGTGTTTTCGAGGTATCCTGTCCGACAACGATGGGCATGGGGGGAGGCCTTCCTAGGGTTCCGACTGTCCTTCAAGGATGTGACCGTTGCAGGGGCATTATCAAGGGGGTGAAATGAAAATGTGTACGACGGTATACATCCGCGGTCCGTCTGCTCGCGCCAACTTGAGCCGCGTGTTACGGTTTCTCTCAAAACCTTGATTAGCGCGCTACCGCCCCCTGCAATAGGTATGTCGAGCGCTCGAACGAAGGGGATATGTATGTACAAGACGTGGGCTGCCATAGCGACGACCGTGTTCATGCTGACAGGCATGGCGCAGGCAAGCGACCGTCTTGTCGTGATCGAACTCTTTACCTCGCAGGGCTGTTCGTCGTGCCCGCCTGCGGATGCGCTTTTGGGCGAGCTGTCGACGCGTGACGATGTTTTGCCGCTGGCCCTGCACGTGGATTATTGGGATTACATCGGCTGGAAAGACGAATTTGCCGACCCGGCCTATACGAAACGGCAAAAGGCCTATGCGCGGGTCAAGGGCGACCGCACGATCTACACGCCGCAAATGATCGTCGGCGGCACCGACCACGTGATCGGCTACAAGCCAATGAAACTTGCCATGCTGATCGAACGACACGGCGACACGACCGCGCCCGTCGATGTCGAGGTGGCGCGCGACGGGCAAACCCTGCGGATCAGCGCCCGCGCCGTTGCAGCCGTCGAAGGGACGATGATCCTGCAATTGGTCAGCTACCGGGCCGAGAGCACGGTGAACATCCGCCGGGGCGAGAATGCGGGCCGGACGCTGACCTATCACAACGTGGTCACCCGCATGGTCGAGCTTGGCCGCTGGGATGGTCTTGCCCGCCATTCGGTCACCGCCGAGATCCCTGAAGACGGCGAATATGCCGTTCTCGTTCAAAGCGACGGCCACGGCCCGATCCTTGGCGCTGCGCGGGTGCCCTGAGGCCGGGCGACAGCTCACTCTCCACTGAGACAGGCGTTGCGGGCCTGGGCCGGGCACCGCACGCGCGGGTTACCGCTTTTGAACGCCTGCCGGGCAGGGTGCCCCTCGAAGCTTCGCAGCGGGTGAAAGCCTGCTGATACCAGGAACAGGTGTCGTCCGACACACGTTCGCGCATAAGGCCCCGAACCACGTGGGGCCAGGACATCCGGGGTCAGGCCCCCGGGCACCCATTCCGCCGATGGCGGGCCCGTCATTTTCCTGAGGGTTAGCACAGAGACGAGACGGAACCGGGGCAGGGGAGCTGCCGCCGGGGTGTTGGCGTGTTCTGTACGCGGCCCGCCTGGCGGACTACCCGGCCAGCTTCTTCCCCGCCTCCCGCCGCGCGAAGGCCTTCATGCGCGCCCCGTAGGTGTCCAGAAACCCGCGCACCCGCTCGGGATCGTGCTTCGACAACTCGCGCAGCCACCAGGCCACCGCTTTCTGAATGAACCATTCCGGATCGTCGACATAGGCCGCCGCCCATCCCAGCACGCGGTCCCGCACCGCCAGTTCCGCGGGCTTGGGGTGGTTCTGCTTGGTCCAGGGCAGGGTCATCACCAACGCGGCGCGCCGGGTCCACATGTGGTCAGAGCGCGTCCAGGGCTCCACATCCTCGATCCGCGCCGAATCCCAGACCAGGCGCTTTTGTCCGGCAATCGCGGCGTGATCGGCCACGGCCCAGGCATCGAACGTGGGGACCCAGGATTTGATCAGATCCCAGGCCGGGCCGTCATCGGGGCGCAGCCGCGCCTGGGTCAGCAGCTTTGCAGCTGCGATGCGCCCCTCATGGATGTTGCTCTCCCAAAGCCCCGCGGCCAGTGCCACGCGGCCCTCCAGCGACAGCGTCGCGCGCCAGCCTTTGCAGGCGGCATCGATATCGGGGTTGGCGACGCCCAGATAGGGGCGGTCGGCTTTGTGATAGGCCGCCATCTCGGCCGCCTTGCCGGGTTGGGCGGCGGCCTCCAACTCGGCAATCGCCGCCTCGGGCGTCATTCCACGGTGACGGATTTCGCAAGGTTGCGGGGCTGGTCCACATCCGTGCCCTTCGCCACCGCCGTGTGATAGGCCAAAAGCTGGGCCGGGATCGCAAAGAGGATCGGGGCGAAGATGTCGGGTGCGGTGGGCAGGGCAAGGGTGTGCCAGGTCCCCTCCGATGCCTTGTCCGCCCCCGGCTTATCGGTGAGCAGGACCACCTTGCCCCCGCGTGCCATCACCTCTTCCATGTTCGACACCGTCTTGTCGAAGAGCGCATCGTGCGGGGCCATGACGATCACCGGCACGGCAGGGTCGATCAGTGCGATGGGCCCGTGCTTCAGCTCGCCACTCGCATAACCTTCGGCGTGTATATAGCTGATTTCCTTGAGTTTCAGCGCCCCTTCCAGGGCAAGCGGGAACATCTGTCCGCGCCCCAGGAACAGGATATCCTGCGCCTCGGCCAGTTCCGCTGAAATCCGCGCGATCTCGGGGCCTGTCTGCAACGCTTGCGAGATAAGGCCGGGGATCAGGCGCAGATCGGCCCCGGCTTGCGCAAACGCCTCTGCGTCGATCTCGCCCCGCACTTTCGCAGCCTCCAGCGCAAGCAGGGCAAGCACCGTGAGCTGACAGGTAAAGGCCTTGGTCGAGGCCACGCCAATCTCGGCCCCCGCCAGGATCGGCAGCGCCACATCCGCCTCGCGCGCGATCGTGCTTTCCGAGACATTCACAATAGCCAGCGTCATCGCGCGGGTCTCGCAATAGCGCAGCGCCGCCAGGGTATCGGCGGTCTCGCCCGACTGGCTGACAAAGATCGCCAGCGTGCGCGGGCCAATCGGCGGCTCGCGATAGCGGAACTCGGACGCGACATCGATGTCGACGGGTAGGCGGGCAAGGCGTTCGAACCAGTAGCGCGCGGTGAGGCAGGCGTAATAGGCGGTGCCGCAGGCGACCATGACGATGCGGTCGAACTTGGCGAAGTCGAGGTCGCGGGGCAGGCGGATGCTGCCATCATCCGCCAGGTAATGCGCCAGCGCGTCGGCCATGACCGAGGGCTGTTCGGCGATCTCCTTGGCCATGAAATGCTTGTGCCCGCCCTTCTCGACGAGGGTGGCATCGAGCGCGATGGTTTTGACCGGCCGATTTGCAAGATTGCCCTTGGCATCCAGGATCTCCGCCCCCGCGCGGGTGATGACGGCCCAGTCGCCTTCCTCCAGATAGGTGATCCGGTCGGTCAGCCCGGCCAGCGCGATGGCGTCAGACCCAAGGTACATCTCCCCCTCGCCATGGCCGATGGCCAGCGGTGAGCCCTTGCGCGCCCCGATCATCAGATCGTCCTGACCGTCGAACAAAAACGCCAATGCAAAGGCCCCGTCGAGCCGCGCAATCGTCTGTTCCGCGGCATCGCGCGGGGCGAGGCCCTGGTCGAGATAGGACTGCGCCATCAGCGCGACGACCTCGCTATCGGTCTCGGTCTGCGTCTCGTATCCCTTGGCCGCCAGATCTTCGCGCAGCTCCTTGAAGTTCTCGATGATGCCATTGTGGACGACGGCGACCGGCCCCGCCCGGTGCGGGTGGGCATTGCCCACCGACGGCGCGCCATGGGTGGCCCAGCGGGTGTGGCCGATCCCGGCCTTGCCCGCGAGCGGCTGATGCACCAGCAGGTCCGACAGGTTGACGAGCTTGCCAAGCGCGCGCCGCCGGTCAAGCCGACCGTCATTGATCGTCGCGATCCCGGCGCTGTCATAGCCCCGGTATTCCAGCCGTTTCAGCGCCTCGACCAGCGTGGGCGCGGCTTCGTGATCGCCCAGGACCCCTACAATTCCACACATCTCTAATCGCCTTTTTGTTGCGCGGCCTTCGCAGCCTTTAACTTTTCGAACAATCTGCGGGCAAAGCCCGGCTTATTCTCTTGCCGGGCCCGTCCCAGCGCCAAAGCGCCCTCGGGCACGTCCCGCGTGATGGTCGACCCCGACGCGGTCATCGCCTCGTCCCCGATCTTCACGGGTGCGACAAGCATCGTGTCTGACCCGATAAAGGCCCGTTCGCCAATCTCGGTCCGGTGCTTGAAGACACCGTCGTAATTGCAGGTCACGGTGCCCGCGCCGATGTTGGTCGCCGCACCGACGCTGGCGTCGCCGATGTAGCTGAGATGATTGACCTTGGCGCCATCGCCCAGGGTCGCGTTCTTGATTTCGACAAAGTTGCCGACGCGGGTGTCATTGCTCAGCTCCGCGCCCGGGCGCAGGCGGGCATAGGGGCCGACCGTCGCGCCCTGTCCCACATGCGCGCCTTCCAGATGGCTGAACGCGCGGATGGTGGCACCCGTCTCTACGGTCACGCCGGGGCCGAAAACCACATGGGGCTCGACCACGGCGTCGCGGCCAATCACGGTGTCATGGGCGAAATACACGGTCTCGGGTGCCGTCAGGGTCACACCCGCCTCCAGCATCTCGGCGCGTTTGCGGGTCTGAAACACCGCCTCGGCGGCGGCAAGATCGCCGCGCGAGTTGATGCCCAGCGTCTCTTCCTCGGCACAGGCGACGGCGGTGGCCTTCAGCCCGCGCGCATTGGCGATCGCGACGATGTCGGTGAGGTAATACTCGCCTGCCGCGTTATCATTGCCCACGGCATCGATCAGATCGAACAGCGTGTCCGTGGCGGCCAGCACCACGCCGGAATTGCAAAAGGTGATGGCGCGTTCGGCGTCGCTCGCGTCCTTCCACTCGACAATCCGGGTCAGCCGGTCGCCGTCCATCACCAGGCGGCCATAGCGGGCGGGATCCGCGGCCTCGAACCCCAGAATGACAACATCGGCGCCCCCAGACCGCGCCTCGGCCATGGCCGCCAGCGTTGACGGTTGAAGAAAAGGCGTGTCGCCATAAAGCACAAGCGCATCGCCACCCGCACCCTCCAGCGCAGCGCGCGCCTGCGCCACGGCATGCGCCGTGCCAAGACGGTCCTCTTGAATGGCGGTCACGGCGGCCGGGTCGACCGCGTGCGTGGCCCGGGCCACCGCCTCGGCACCCGGGCCGATCACCACAACCGTCCGCTCCGGCGACAACACCCCGGCCGAGGCCAGCGCATGCAGAAACATCGCCTGCCCGCCAATCGGGTGCAGGACCTTTGGCAGGTCCGATTTCATCCGCGTTCCTTGCCCCGCGGCAAGGAGGATCAGATGGGTGGCCATCGACTGCTCTTTCCTTTTTCTTTTGGCCGTTTTACGCACCACTTCACACCCCGCAAGGGCTGCAGGCATCACGCGTCATGTCGCCACGTTACAGCATGGGCGGGGATTTGCCCAAGGGAGAGCCGATGCGAACGGTGATTTTCGACCTCGATGGAACCCTCGCGGACACAAGCCAGGACCTGATCGCCGCCGCCAACAGCCGCTTTCGTGCGCTGGGCCATGGCGACCTGCTTGACCCGGTCGCAGACGCCTCCACGGCGTTTCGGGGCGGGCGGGCGATGCTGCAGCTCGGGTTTTCGCGGCTGGGTGTCGCGGACCCGGCGGCGCTTGAGGCAGAGTATCAGCCGTTTCTGCAGGCCTATGCGGACGCGCTCGATGTGCACACAACGCTCTATCCCGGTGCGGAAGAGGCGGTTCGAGAATTGATATCAAAGGGTTACGCCGTGGGGCTCTGCACCAACAAACCCGAGGCTCCGGCCCAGGTGCTGATGGAACGGCTGGGTGTCCGGCCGCTTTTTGCCTCGCTCATCGGCGCGGACACCTTGCCCCAGCGCAAGCCCGACCCCGCGCCATATATCGCGGCGGTGGAACGGGCCGGCGGCGCCGTCGGTCAAAGCGTCCTGATCGGCGACACGGTGACCGATCGCGACACCGCCCGCGCGGCAGGGGTGCCCGTCATCCTCGTGACCTTTGGCCCCGACGGCGACGAGGTGGCAAAGCTGGCACCCGATGCGCTTCTGCACGGCTACGGCGATCTTTTGGACGTGGTCAAAGATGTGATCGGGTGATTGACCGACCGGGCGGTGCAGGACAGGGTATTTCCATGACCGAGACCTTCACAGGCAGCTTCACCCAGCAGGAACCGATCCCCGATGAAGGGATCGCCGCCGCGCTTGAGGTGATGCGGCACGGGCGGCTCCACCGCTACAACCTGGCCCCCGGCGAGGTGCCCGAGGTCTCCAGGCTTGAGCGTGCCTTTGCGGATTACGTGGGCGCCACCTACTGCCTCGCGGTCGCCTCGGGCGGCTATGCCATGGCCACGGCCTTGCGCGCGCTGGGCGTGGGGCCGGGGGATCCGGTCCTGTCGAACGCGTTCACCCTGGCCCCGGTGCCGGGTGCAATCGCAAGCGTGGGGGCAAGGCCGGTCTTTGTCGGCGTGACCGAGGCGCTCACCATCGATCTGGACGATCTGGCGGCCAAGATCGCATCATCCGGCGCAAAGACCCTGCTGCTCAGCCACATGCGCGGGCATGTCTGCGATATGGACGCGCTGATGGCGCTGTGCGACGGCGCGGGTGTGCGCGTGATCGAGGATTGCGCCCATACGATGGGCGCACGCTGGCGCGGCGTGCCCTCGGGGCGGCATGGGGTGGCGGGCTGCTATTCGATGCAGACCTACAAGCATATGAACGCGGGCGAAGGCGGCTTTCTGGTCAGCGATGATCCAGAGGTGGCGGCACGGGCGATCCTCTTGTCCGGGTCCTACATGCTCTATGACCGCCACGGCGCCGCGCCCGCACCAGAGGTGTTCGAGGGCCTCAAATACGAGACGCCGAATATCTCGGGCCGGATGGACAACCTGCGCGCCGCGATCCTGCGGCCCCAGCTCTCCCGGCTTGACGCGCAATGCGCGGCCTGGACCGAACGGTACCGCGTGGTCGAGGACGGGCTGCGCGATGTGGCGGGTCTCACCTTGACCGACCGGCCCGAGGTTGAGGACTTCGTCGGTTCGTCGTTTCAGTTCCTGCTGCTCGACTGGCCCGATGCCGAGATCGAGGCGGTCGTCGCAGGCTGCAAGGCGCGCGGGGTGGAGCTCAAGTGGTTCGGTGCCCCCGAACCGGCGGCGTTCACCTCGACCTATGGGCACTGGTGCTACGCGGCATCGGATCCGATGCCCGCCAGCGACCGGGTGCTGCGCGCCGTGCTCGACATGCGCCTGCCGCTGACCTTCAGCCTCGACGACTGCGCGCTGATCGCGCGGATCATCAAGGGCGAGGTCACGCGGATCGGGCAGGGGCTGCAGGCGGCAGAGTAGCGCCAAATCCGCAAACGCAGGATCGCCTCCGGCGGGAGTATTTCGGCCAAGATGAAAGGCCGCCTCTTCATCTTGGCAAAAATACTCATCCGCGCGGTCGGTCTGGCCGAAACGATTGACCGGGGGGCGGGCGCGGATTATTAATTGAACAGTCGTTCAGTAAACGGGAGAGCTGTCGATGTTCACTGCCTCGATGACGTTCGATCTGGGGGAGGATGTTCTTGCGTTGCAAGACATGGTGCATCGCTGGGCGCAGGGCCGTGTGGCCCCGATGGCGGCCGAGATCGACAGCGCGAACCTTTTTCCTGCCGAGCTTTGGGCCGAGATGGGCGAGCTTGGTCTGCTCGGGATCACGGTGGAAGAGGCCTATGGCGGTGCCGGGATGGGATACCTCGCCCATACCGTGGCGGTGGAAGAGATTGCGCGCGCCTCGGCCAGCGTGTCGCTCAGCTATGGCGCGCATTCGAACCTCTGCGTGAACCAGATCCGGCTCAACGGAACGGAAGAACAGCGGCAAAAATACCTGCCGGGCCTGATTTCGGGGACCCATGTCGGCGCGCTCGCCATGAGCGAGGCGGGGGCAGGCTCGGACGTGGTGGGCATGAAGCTGCGCGCCGAGAAACGCAATGATCACTACCGGCTGAACGGCACGAAGTACTGGATCACCAACGGGCCGGATGCCGATACGCTGGTGGTCTATGCCAAGACCGATCCGGATGCGGGCTCCAAGGGCATCACGGCGTTTCTGATTGAAAAGGCGATGACCGGTTTCTCGACCTCGTCCCATTTCGACAAGCTGGGGATGCGGGGGTCGAACACCGCCGAGCTGATCTTTGAAGACGTCGAAGTGCCGTTCGAAAACGTCCTCGGCGAAGAGGGCAAGGGCGTGCGGGTGCTGATGAGCGGGCTCGATTACGAGCGGGTCGTGCTGTCGGGCATTGGCCTTGGGATCATGGCGGGGATCCTTGACCACATCATGCCCTATATGGCCGAGCGGCGCCAATTCGGGCAGCGGATCGGGGATTTCCAGCTGATGCAGGGCAAGATCGCCGATATCTATGCCACGATGAACGCCTGCCGGGCCTATGTCTATGAGGTGGCCAAGGCCTGTGACCGGGGCGAGGTCACGCGACAGGATGCGGCGGGCTGTGTCCTTTATGCGTCTGAAAAAGCGATGGAAATGGCGGTGCAGGGGGTGCAGGCCATGGGCGGGGCCGGGTATCTGAGCGACTCGCCGCTCAGCCGGATCATGCGGGATGCCAAGCTGATGGAGATCGGCGCGGGCACCAGCGAAATTCGCCGCATGCTGATCGGGCGCGAGCTGATGGCGACCATGGGATGAGACGGCCCGTCACCTGGATCGTCGGGCTCTTGTGCCTGGTTGCGGCGGCGCTGGGCCTGCGCCTGGGGCTCACGCAATCGCGTATGGATGATGCCGCGCTGATCGAGCGCGCGGCCGAGGCCTATCAGCGTGAGACCGGCGGGGCGCGCACCGATTGCGCGGCGGTGCCGGGGCAGGATGCGGCGATCCGGCTGGAGGTCCGCTGTGGCGCCGGAACCGCGATCCGGGTGTTCACGGTCGACCATCTGGGCCAGGTCGCGCGGGTGACCGGCGATGCGCCGGAGACCTGAGGCGGTGCAACGGGTGCGCAGAGACCGAGCGGAGGGGCCGGGCACGTGAAACTGACGACATCTTTGATGCCGGGCTCCGAGACGGCGCAGGCCAACCGCGCGGCGCATCTTGAGGCGTTGCGGGTGGTCTCCGACGCCGCGGAACTGGCTGCTGCGGGGGGCGGTGCGAAGGCGCGGGAGCGGCATCTGGCGCGGGGCAAGATGCTGCCGCGTGAGCGGGTGGCAAACCTGCTCGATCCCGGATCGCCATTCCTTGAGGTGGGCGCGACGGCGGCGCATGGGATGTACGACGGCGCTGCGCCGTCGGCTGGGGCCATTGCCGGTGTGGGCCGGGTGATGGGCCAGGATGTGATGGTCGTGTGCAACGATGCCACCGTGAAGGGCGGCACCTATTACCCGATGACGGTCAAAAAGCACCTGCGCGCCCAGGAGATCGCCGAGGAATGCGGGCTGCCCTGCATTTATCTCGTCGATAGCGGGGGCGCGAACCTGCCCAATCAGGATGAGGTGTTTCCCGACCGCGATCACTTTGGCCGGATCTTTTACAATCAGGCGCAGATGAGCGCGCGTGGTATCGCGCAAATCGCCGTTGTCATGGGATCATGTACGGCTGGCGGGGCCTATGTGCCCGCGATGTCGGACGTGACAATTATTGTTCGAGATCAAGGGACTATCTTTCTGGCGGGGCCTCCCTTGGTGAAGGCCGCAACTGGGGAAGAGGTGACCGCAGAGGATCTTGGCGGGGGCGATGTTCACACACGATTGTCGGGCGTGGCGGATTATCTGGCGGAGGATGACGCGCATGCTTTGGCTCTGACACGTGAGGCGGTGGCAAACCTCAATCGGACAAAGCCGG
>JBCCWO010000026.1:0-43252 GCA_039193455.1 Pseudomonadota bacterium | reverse complement strand
CTGTCCACGCGGATGATGCCGCCCATCGCCGTCGCGATCCCAATCTTCCTGATGTACCGTCAACTCGGCCTGTCCGACACGCATCTTGGGATGATCCTGCTCTATACGGGCGTGAACATCTCGCTCGCCGTCTGGCTTCTGAAAAGCTTTATCGACGGAATCCCAACGGAGTACGAAGAGGCCGCGCTGATCGACGGCTACACCCGCTTCCAGGCGTTCTACAAAGTCGTCCTGCCGCAGGCCGCCACCGGCATCGCCTCCACCGCGATCTTCTGCCTGATTTTCGCGTGGAACGAATATGCCTTCGCCGTTCTGCTCACCACGGCCAACGCGCAGACCGCGCCGCCATTCATCCCGACTATCATCGGCATCGGCGGCCTCGACTGGCCCGCCATCGCCGCCGGCGTCACGATCTTCCTGTTGCCCGTCATGATCTTCACCATCCTGCTGCGCAAACACCTGCTGCGGGGCATCACCTTCGGAGCGGTCCGCAAATGAGTGAGTTCTTCAACGGCCTTCTCCGCCTGCGCCGCGGGCCCTGGGAAATGGTGGCCACCATCATCATCGCGGTCGGGGTGTTCATGCTGATGCAGCCCTTCGTGATCTGGGCCTTCACCTATTCCTTCATCACGACGCTGGTCGGCACGGTGATGTTCATCGTCGTCAGCCACTTCCCGGATTAGACCAATGGCGCAGATCGTCATCAAGAACCTCAAGAAACAGTTCGGCGACTTCACCGCCGTGCGCGAAAGCTCGTTCACCATCGAAGATGGCGAATTCTTCATGTTGCTTGGCCCGTCAGGCTGCGGAAAAACCACGACCCTGCGGATGATCGCCGGGCTTGAACTGCCCACCTCGGGCGAGATTTATCTGGACGGCGAAGAAATCTCGCAACGCCGCGCCTCGGAACGCGACATCGCCTTTGTTTTCCAGATGTTTGCGCTCTACCCGCATATGAATGTCCGCAAGAACATCAGCTATCCGTTGGTCAGCCAGGGCATGCCCCGCGCCGCGGTCAAAGCCAAGGTGGCCGAGGTGGCCGGGATCCTCGGGATCGAAGACATCCTCGACCGGCCGGTGGGCGGCCTCTCGGGCGGCGACCGGCAGCGCGTGGCGCTCGGTCGGGCCATCGTGCGCGAGCCCAAGGCGTTCATGATGGACGAACCGCTCGGGGCGCTCGATGCCGAGTTCCGCGAACGCATGGCGGAAGAGCTGCGGGCGCTCCACGACCGGATGGGCGCGACCACGGTCTATGTCACGCATGATCAGCTTGAGGCCATGCAGATGGGCGACAAGATCGTGGTCATGAACAATGCCGTGGTCGAACAGTTCGGCACACCGCAGGAAATCTATGACAAGCCCGCCACGATGTTTGTGGCCGATTTCATCGGCTCGCCCTCGATGAACTTCATCCCGTTCCACGGCAAGGTCGGCACTGGCGACGCCACGCTCGCCATGCACCACGCCGACTTCGCCGTGCCCACCTTGCGCGAACCTTTCGAGGGCGACATGGCCTTTGGCGTCCGGCCCGAACACATCCGCCTGTCGGACGCGGCCCCGTTCCGCGGCAAGGTTCTGGCGACCGAATACCTCGGCACCACCCAGATCGTGACGCTCGACATCCCCGGGGGCGAGATCAAGGCCCGCGTCCTCGCCGCCACCGTGGCCCGCGCGGGCGAGACGGTGGGGCTCGAATTCAATGGCGCCACCGTCACCCTGTTTGACCGGCAATCGGGCCGCGCGCTGAAATCAGAGCTGAACGAGGGGGTGTTGCATGGCTGAGGTGATCCTGCGCAACGTCTCGAAATCCTTCGGGAAAACCGTTGCAATCGATGACATGTCGATGACCGTGGAAGACGGCGCGTTCGTCGTGCTTCTGGGCCCGACCGGGGCGGGTAAGACCACGACACTGCGCCTGATCTCAGGCCTTGAAAAGCTCGACGCCGGTTCGATCCACATCGGCGGGCGCGACGTGGGCCAGGAAACCCCGGCCCAGCGCGATGTCGCGATGGTGTTTCAGCAATATTCGCTCTACCCCCACCTCACCGTGCGCGACAACCTCGCCTTCCCCTTGCGCTCACCGATCCTCAAGACACCCGAAGATCAGGTGGCCCGGCGTGTCAAAGAGATCGCCGAAACCCTGCAAATCCCCCACAAGCTCGACAACAAGGCGACCGAGCTGTCGGGCGGCGAGATGCAGCGCGTCTCGATCGGGCGCGCCCTCGTCCGCGACCCGGCGATCTACCTGATGGACGAACCGCTCAGCTCGCTCGATGCCAAGCTGCGCGCCGATCTGCGGGTCGAGCTGAAGCGCATCCACGCCGATCTCGGCGCGACCCTGCTTTACGTCACCCACGATCAGATCGAGGCGATGACCATGGCCACCCATGTCGGCGTGCTCGAGGACGGCAAGCTCGTCCAGTTCGGCAGCCCGCGCGACATCTACGAAGACCCGTCCAGCATCTATGTCGCCAGCCGCCTGGGCCTGCCCCGGATCAACATCCTGCCCGCCGCGCTGTTTGCCGGAACGCACAAAGGCCCGCAGATCGGGCTTCGGCCGGAAAACATCCGCCAGGGCGACGGGGTCGAGGCCACGGTGATCCGGGCCGAGCATCTGGGCGACCAAACCCGTCTGCACCTGGACCTTCAGGGCCACGCCGTCACGACGCTGACGGACCCGCACCAGGATTACGAGCCCAACGAGACTATCAAAATCAGCCCCGAGAACCCGCTTTACTTCGACGCCTCGGGCGCCCGCGTCGTTTAAGGGAGGACGACTATGGCACAATTTATCAATGCCAAACAGGATCTGGTCACCGAAGCCATCGATGGCCTTCTCGCAACGTCCGGGGGCGCGCTGTCGCGGCTTGACGGCTACCCCCACATCAAGGTCGTCTTCCGATCCGACTGGGACATGTCCAAAGTCGCGCTGGTCTCGGGCGGCGGATCGGGCCACGAGCCCGCCCATGCCGGGTTTGTCGGCAAGGGCATGCTGACCGCCGCTGTGTGTGGCGAGGTCTTTGCCTCGCCCTCGGTCGAGGCGGTGCTTGCGGGTATCCTCGCGGTGACGGGCGAGGCCGGGTGCCTTTTGATCGTCAAAAACTACACCGGCGACCGGCTGAATTTCGGGCTCGCCGCCGAACGCGCCCGCGCGCTTGGCCGCAAGGTCGAGATGGTGGTGGTCGATGACGACGTCGCCCTGCCCCACCTGCCCCAGCCGCGCGGTGTCGCCGGAACGCTTTTCGTGCATAAGATCGCGGGCGCCATGGCGGAAAACGGTGCGACGCTTGATGAGATCACCCAAGCCGCCAAGACCGTCATCGGCAAGGTCGCCTCCATCGGGATGAGCCTCGACACCTGCACGATCCCGGGATCCAGCAAAGAGGACCGCATCGTCCCCGGCAAGGCCGAGCTGGGCCTTGGCATCCATGGCGAACCGGGGGTCGAGCAGGTCGACTTCTCTACGGCGATGAGCGCGATGGACACCGTGGTCGGCAAGCTGCGCGGCCAGGTTGGTGATGGCGACTACGTGGCGCTCGTCAACAACCTCGGCTCGACCACCCCGCTCGAGATGTCGGTGCTGACCCATGCGCTGACCGAATCCGGCATCGTGCGTCACGTAGTCGGCCCGGCGCCGATGATGACCTCGCTCGACATGCACGGGTTCTCGGTGTCGGTCATGGACGCAACAGCGGCCGAGCTTGAGGCGCTTTCCGCTCCGGTTGCAATGCCTGCCTGGCCCGGGATGCAGGACATGGTCGCCCCGTCCATCGTCCCCCTGCCCGACGGCCTGACCCCGATTGAGCCGATCCCGTCAAAGAATGACACAACCCGGGGGATCATCGAACGCGTGTCAGACCTGCTCATCGCATCCGAAGACGCGCTGAACACGCTCGATGCGAAATCGGGCGATGGCGACACCGGCAGCACGCTGGCCACTGCGGCACGCGCGCTGAAGGGCAGCCTTGACCGGATGCCGCTGGCCGATCTGACCCAACTCTTCCCCGCGCTCGGCAATGAGCTCAGCCAGACCATGGGCGGTTCGTCGGGGGTGATCCTGGCGATCTACTTCAACGCCGCAGGCGATGCCTGTGCCAACGGTGCCTCTGTGCAAAAGGCCCTGGTCGAGGGGCTTAACCGCGTCAGCCAGGTCGGCGGCGCCGCCGTCGGGGACCGGACGCTGATCGACGCCCTCGCGCCAGCGCTCGCCGCTCTGCCCGACGGGGTCACCGCCGCCGCCAAGGCCGCCCGGGCCGGGGCAGACAGCACCGCAGCCATTCACCGGGCCAAGGCCGGGCGCGCGGCCTATGTGCCCGAGGCAAATCTGAAAGGGCACAACGATCCGGGCGCCGAAGCCGTGGCGCTACTGTTCGAAGTGCTCGCCCAGGAAATGGTGCAGTAAACTGAACAAGCCCCGCCTCAGAACGGTTGCCAAACCCACGGTCAATGACATTGCCCGTGTCGCGGGGGTCAGCCTTGCGACGGTCGATCGTGTGCTCAACGACCGCCCCGGCGTGCGCACTGTCACGATCGACAAGGTGCACGCCGCGATCGATGAGCTGGGCTATATCCGCGATACCGCGGCGGCCAATCTGGCGCGGCGGCGCGTCTACCGCCTGCATTTCATCCTGCCCGACACCGCCAACGAATTTGTCATGGCGCTGCGGCGGCAGATCCTGGAACAGGCGGAAAAACTGGCCAACGACCGCACCGAGCTGTCCTATGAACTGGCCTCCCCGTTTGATGCCAAGGATATCGTTGCGATCCTCGACCAGCTCGACCCCGCGCGTACCGATGGCGTGGCGATCTTCAGCCCCGAAACCCCGTCGGTCCGCGACGCGATCAAACGCCTGCGCGACAAGGGCATTGCGGTGGTGACGTTGGTCTCGGACCTGCCCACCTCGGACCGGCAGCACTTCGTGGGCATCGACAACGTCTCGGCCGGGCGCACGGCGGGGCAGCTGATGGGCCGCTTCATCCGGCGCCCCGGCAAGCTGTTGTTCATCACCGGATCGCGGTTTGCCCGCGATCATCTGGAACGGCGGCAGGGGTTTGATCTGGTGATCGCCAACGAGTTTCCCGACCTCGATGTGGTCGCCTCGGTCGAGGGGCGCGACGACCCCGACCTGATCTACGCCATGCTGCCGGAGGTCTTCGAAAACCACCCCGGCATCTGCGGCATCTACTCCAGCGCCGCGGGTAACGAGGGGCTGATCCGGTTTCTCGAAGAACGCGATGCCGCCGAAAAGATCGTGGTGATCGGCCATGAGCTGACCCCCCTCGGCCAGCGCGCGTTGAAGGACGGTGTCTTCGACGCGGTGATCAGCCAGGACAGCGGCCACCTGATCCGCTCCTGCGCGCGACTGATGCGGGCAACAGCCGACAACGTGCCCTATAATCCGGCACAGGAACGGATCCGGATTGATATCTATCTAAAAGAAAACATGCCGCCCTGAAGCGGATGACAACGGGAGGAACGCATATGCAAACCATCAAAGGTCCGGCGCTGTTTCTGGCGCAATTCGCCGGGGACGACGCCCCGTTCAATTCCTGGGATGCGATCACCAAATGGGCGGCGGATTGCGGCTATGTCGGCGTTCAGGTGCCCAGCTGGGACGCCCGCCTGTTCGATCTGGCCAAAGCGGCCGAGAGCACGGACTATTGCGACGAAGTCAAGGGCGTCGCGGCCCAGAACGGCGTCGCGGTGACGGAGCTTTCCACCCATCTTCAGGGCCAGCTTGTGGCTGTCCATCCCGCCTATGACACCGCCTTTGACGGCTTTGCCGCCGAAGAGGTGCGCGGCAATCCGGCGGCGCGGCAGGCCTGGGCGGTGGATCAGGTTAAGATGGCCCTCACCGCCTCGAAAAACCTCGGCATCGGGGCGCATGCCACCTTCTCGGGCGCGCTCGCCTGGCCCTATGTCTACCCCTGGCCGCAACGGCCCGCGGGGCTGGTCGAGACGGCCTTCGACGAACTCGCCGCCCGCTGGAAGCCGATCCTCGATCACGCCGAGGACTGCGGCGTCGACGTGTGCTACGAAATCCACCCCGGCGAAGACCTGCATGACGGCATCACCTACGAGATGTTTTTGGAGCGCACCGGCAACCACGCGCGCGCCTGCATGCTTTACGACCCGTCGCACTACGTGCTGCAATGCCTTGATTATCTTGACAATATCGACATCTACAAGGACCGGATCCGGATGTTCCACGTAAAGGATGCCGAGTTCAATCCGACCGGGCGGCAAGGCGTCTATTCGGGCTACCAACGGTGGGTCGACCGGGCCGGACGGTTCCGCTCGCTCGGCGACGGCCAGGTTGATTTCGGCGCGATCTTTTCAAAACTGACGGCCATCGGCTTTGACGGCTGGGCCGTGGTCGAATGGGAATGCGCGATCAAACATCCCGAAGACGGCGCCCGCGAAGGCGCAGAGTTTGTCCGAAACCACATCATCCGTCCCACCGAGGTCGCCTTCGACGACTTTGCCTCTGCCGATACCGATCAGGACGGCAACCGCAAAATGCTGGGGATCATCTGATGGTTACAGGACGCAGCGAAAGCCAGAACCGCCGCATCCGGCTGGGCATGGTCGGCGGCGGCAATGACGCGTTTATCGGCGGCGTCCACCGGATCGCCGCGCGCATCGACGACCATTACGAACTTGTGGCCGGTGCCCTGTCGTCGACGCCCGAAAAGGCGCGCGAAAGCGGCGAAGCCTTGGGCCTGCCCCGGATCTATGACGATTACAAACAGATGGCGATCCGCGAGGCGCGGCGCAAAGACGGGATCGAAGCGGTCTCGATCGTCACGCCCAACCATGTCCACTACGCCGCCGCGCGCGAGTTTCTGAAGCGTGGGATCCACGTGATCTGCGACAAGCCTCTGACCTCGACCCTGGGCGACGCCAAAAAGCTCGTGAAGGCCGCCGAAAGCGCCGACTCGCTCTTCATCCTGACCCACAATTACACCGGCTACCCGATGGTGCGGCAGGCGCGCGAAATGGTCTCGGTGGGCGAGATCGGCAAGGTCCGGGTGATCCAGGTCGAATATCCGCAGGACTGGCTGACGGTTGAGCAGACCTTCAAACAGGCAGAATGGCGCACCGACCCCGCGCGCTCGGGCGCCGGGGGATCAACCGGCGACATCGGTACCCACGCCTACAACCTCGCCTGCTTCGTCTCGGGCCTTGAGGCCGAAGAAATCTGCGCCGACCTGCAATCCTTCGTGCCGGGACGCCAGGTCGACGACAACGCCCACGTGATGGTGCGCTACAGTGGCGGCGCGCGGGGCATGCTCTGGTCCAGCCAGGTTGCGCCGGGCAACGAAAACGCGCTGCGCCTGCGGATCTATGGCGAAACCGGCGGGCTGGAATGGGCGCAGGAAGACCCGAACTACCTGTGGCACACCCCGTTCGGAGAACCTAAACGGCTGATCACCCGCGGCGGTGCAGGCGCGTCCGAGGGTGCGGGCCGCGTCAGCCGGATCCCACCGGGCCATCCAGAGGGCTATCTCGAAGGGTTTGCCAACATCTATTCCGAGGCGGCAGCAGCAATCCGGGCCCACCGTCTTGGGCAGGCCGCGCCGTCCGATGTGATCTACCCATCGGTTCAGGACGGGTTGAAGGGCGTCGCCTTCGTCGATGCCTGCGTCCGCAGCTCTCAACGCAACGGCGCCTGGGTCAAGCTGGGCTAGACCCTACAGATCCGCGCGGCCAACCCGCTTGGCCGTGCGCACTTAGCGATTTTGCATAGCGCCCGCCCGCTGGCGCTGTAAGCTTACGGCTCCGCCAGGTTGAGGCCCATGCGCATGCCGATCCCCACGACGATCCTGAACGGCTTTCTCGGCGCGGGCAAAACCACGCTCCTGCAAAGCCTGTTGGGACAGGCGCGCAGCGCGCCGATCGTCACATTGGGTATTGTGGTCAACGAGATGAGCACGCTCGATGTCGACGGCTCGGTCCTCGACACAACCGAAGTGATCTCACGCCAAAGCCCGCATTTCGCCTCTGTCCCCGGCGGCAGCATCAGCAGCGCCGATGGCCTACCCCGGTTCCGGGGCGCGGTCGAAGCCGTGCTCGCGGACGGCGCCGTCACCCATCTGTTGATCGAGACATCGGGCAGCACCCACCCCTGGCCTTTGCTCACCGCGCTCCGCAAGATGCCCGCTTTGCGCCTGCACGGGTTTCTCTCAGTCGTCGATACCGTCGTGCTGTGGCAAGACCACGATCAGGGCCGCGCGATCCATCCCGGGGCCAGCGCCAATCTGCAGGCCGGGCGGCGCGGCGTCGAAAACCTGCTGGCCGAGCAGATCATGTTCGCCAACCGCCTGCTCCTCAGCAAAAGCGACAAGGTCCCCGGCGAGGTGCTGCAAGAGGTCGCCCAAGCCGTACACCCGCTGAACCCCTTTGCTGATGTGATGGCGATGCAATGGGGCAATCTGAAACTTGAGACGGTTCTATCCATGCCCGCCTACGATTATGACCGTGTCGAAACGCTTGGCGCGGAACTGGCCGCGTGGGACGCCCAGCATGGAAACGCCCCCATGGCGCAACCCGAAAGCTATGAGATCGGCAGCCGCGTCCTGCGCGATCCGCGCCCGTTTCATCCCCAGCGGCTTTGGGATGTCTACAACACCTATCTCGGCACCGGCATCTACCGCAGCAAAGGGTTCTTCTGGCTGCCGACGCGGGATCGCCTTGTGCTGCTCTGGAACCAGACCGGTGGAAATGTCGGGCTTGAGATCGTGAACTATTGGAAGATCACAGCGCTCGAGGATGGCAGCCTGAACCTGGCGGAGTGGGAGAAAGACGCGATGCGCGACAAGCTTGTGGCCGCGCATCCCGATTTCGGCGACCGCCGTTGTCAGCTGACGATCATCGGAAAAGAGGCCGAGCTTGATGTCTTTGTGAACGCGCTCGAGGGCTGTTTTTGCACCGAGGAAGAGATCGCGGCCTGGAAGGCGGGCGCCCGCTTCGACGACCCGTGGCCGAAAACCGTGGCCACGCTGTCGACCGGTGGGGACCATAGCAATTGACAACACTTGAACAAACGTTCAAGTGTTGCTCATGACGACGCTGGACCTTCACCTCGATCAGACGACGGAGCTTGCGGAAACCTTCGGCCTCTTGTCCGACCCCACCCGCCTCTCGATCGTCATCGCCTGCATGGATCAGGAACGCTCCGCGGGCGAGATTGCGGATAAGCTTGGGTCCTCTGCGTCGCTGACAAGCCATCACCTACGGCTCCTGCGCTCGGCCCGGATCCTGAAATCCGAACGGCGCGGCAAGCAGGTGTTCTATTCCATGGCCGATGCCTGCGTGCACAGCGTGCTCGACATCATGATCGAACACATCTTCGCGCATGGCAAAGACGACACCGACGACAGCTGAAAGGAAGACGTCCATGCCAACCGTCACACAACAGAAATGCGCCTGCGACACCTGCCTGTGCATCGTGGATATCAGCGATGCCGTCAAAAAGGATGAGCGCAACTATTGCAGCGACGCCTGTGCAAACGGGCATCCCGACGGGTCCGGCTGCGGCCACGCGGGCTGCGCCTGCGACGCCTGAGGGCCGCCCCGCGGTCCGTATTCCACCACTCACCCAAGGGCGCGCACGGCCGTGACCGCAAGCATCAAAACGCCGCGCCAAATTGGACAGTTTCGCCTTGACCTCACAAGGCGCTCTGGGGCTATCTGCACGCGATGGTTCCCATACGACCCACCGGTCGCGCGGGATGAAAAGGGAACACGGTGCGGGCCAAGGCCCAAGTCCGTGACTGCCCCCGCAACTGTAAGCGGTGAGCGACCCCGATAGCGACCACTGGGCCCCAGGCCCGGGAAGGTTCGGGGAAGTGTCGACCCGCAAGTCAGGAGACCTGCCATCTCCGGCACGCGCATGGGCCGTGCCGCAGTCACCGAAACCCGGGCGGGGCGCCTTGGGAGGGAGAGACCGAGATGGACCAGTCAGGCCTGTTGCACCCGCGTCTACCCGTCTGCGCCAGCCTCTTTGCGCGGAGGGCGCGATGCTTCTGGAACAAACGATTTCGCAACTCGATATAGGCCGGATCCCACCCGAGCGCGCGCGTGAGCTTGGGCATCTGGGCTACATGCAATGGCTTGGCGGGCTGCCCGCAATGGCCGAATACCGGCGCGAGGCGATGCGCGCCTATGAAATGGCCCTCCCCTTCGCCCGCACCTCCCCGGCAATCGCGGTCTTTTGCGACCTGCTCGTCGCGTCGACCACCGCCCCGCTTGCGCCGCTCGCGCTCAGCCTGCCCGACCGGCACCGCCGCGGCGGGGCCCAGGCACGCCGCGCGGCGTTCTAGGCCGGTGCGGCGTTTCCCGCCCGAGCGCATCGTCTGCCTGACCGAAGAAACCGTCGAGACGCTCTATCTGCTGGGCGAAGAGGACCGGATCGTCGGCGTGTCGGGCTATGCCGTCCGCCCGGCCCGCGTGCGCAAGGAAAAGCCGCGCGTTTCGGCCTTCACCTCGGCCGATATCCCCAAGATCCTCGCGCTCGCCCCCGACCTCGTGCTCACCTTCTCGGACCTGCAGTCCGAGATCGCGGCCGAACTGATCCGCGCGGGCGTGATGGTCACCGCCTATAACCAGCGCGATGTTGCCGGGATCCTCGCCATGATCCGCCACCTGGGCGCGACCGTGGGACAGGGACCGCGCGCCGGTCGGCTCGCCGACGCATACGAACGGCGCCTGGCAACTGTGGCCGCCAGGGCCGGGGATGCCACCCGCCCCCGCGTCTACTTTGAAGAATGGGATGATCCGATGATCTCCGGCATCCAATGGGTCTCGGAACTGGTCGAGATTGCGGGCGGGCGCGACCTCTTTCCCGACCTCGCCCAACAGGGCGCCGCAACCGGGCGCATCGTCACCGCCGATCAGGTCATCACCGCCGCGCCCGACATCATCCTCGCCTCCTGGTGCGGCAAGAAAGTGCGACCCGAAAAGATCGCCGCCCGCCCCGGCTGGACGACGATCCCCGCCGTCCGCGACGCCCGGATACATGAGATCAAGTCCCCCCTGATCCTGCAACCGGGCCCGGCGGCCCTGACCGACGGGCTCGATGCCATCGTCGCCGCGCTTGCCCACCAGCCGACGGAGGTCGCGACGTGACGCGCGTCAGCCCCCGCGTACCAAACGCCCCGAGCACAGCAAGGCCCCGCATCAGACAGCGCTGAAGTAACGGATCCGCCGCACCCCAAATCCCCCAAGACAGCGCGTGCGCCAAGCTGCTAAACTCAGGGCCATGCTTCGCGTGCTCCGCCAACGCCCGTTTGCCGACCTGCTGTGCGCACAGGTGGTCGCGCTTTTGGGTACCGGGCTCTTGACCATAGCCCTTGGCCTTTTGGCCTTTGATCTGGCGGGCGATCAGGCCGGCGTCGTCCTGGGCACGGCGCTTGCGATCAAGATGGTGGCCTATGTCTGCCTCGCCCCGGTGGCCAGTGCCGTGGCCGAACGCCTGTCGCGCAAGACATTGCTGGTGGGTGCCGATCTGATCCGCGCCTCGGTCGCCCTGGGCCTGCCGTTCATCGACGCGGTGTGGCAGGTCTATGTCCTGATTTTCGTCCTGCAGGCCGCGTCTGCCGCCTTCACCCCGGCGTTTCAGGCCACGATCCCCGATGTGCTGCCCGATGAAGAGGATTACACGAATGCGCTGTCGCTCTCGCGCCTCGCGTCCGAGTTGGAAAACCTGATCAGCCCGCTCCTCGCCGGGTTGCTCTTGCAGGTCATCAGCTTCCACTGGCTCTTTGCGGGCACGATCCTTGGCTTTCTGGCCTCTGCCCTCCTGGTTCTGGCGGCGCCCCTGCCCCCCCGGACACGCGCCAGCGCGACGCGCAGTTTCGCCGCCCGCCTCACCCGCGGGGTGCGGATCTACGCAAAAACCCCCCGCCTGCGTGGGCTCTTGGGGCTCAGCCTATCGGTCGCGTCGGTGGGCGCCTTCGTGATCGTCAACACGGTGGTCATGGTGCGCGCGGGCTATGGCCGGGGCGACCCCGACGTGGCCTATGCGCTGGCGGCCTTCGGCGCGGGCTCGATGGTGGCGGCGCTGTCGATGCCGCGCCTGCTGGGCGTTATGCAGGACCGCCAGATCATGATCCCCGCCGCTGCGATCCTGTCCCTCCTCGCCTTGGGCCATGCCGCCGCCATGCTCGCCGTCGGCCTGCTCCCCTGGCCGGTGTTCCTGGCGCTCTGGCTGATCAGCGGGATGTGCTTTTCCGCGATCATCACCCCCTCGGGCCGCCTGCTCACCCGTTCCGCCCATGCCGAGGATCGCCCCGCCGTCTTTGCCGCGCAATTCGCGCTCTCCCATGCGTGCTGGCTCGTGGCCTACCCGCTGGCCGGTTGGGTCGGCAGCCTGCTGGGGCTGGCCACGGCCCTGGCGCTTCTGGGCGCCATGGGGCTGCTGGGTGTGCTGATCGCCCTGCGCAACTGGCCCGCGGGCGACCCGGTGGTTGTGGCCCACAGCCACCCCGATCTGCCCGCTGATCACCCCCACCTGACGACCACCCAAGGGGGCCGCAACACCCACGCGCATCCGTTCATTATCGACGACCAGCACCCCAGTTGGCCCTCGGCTGGCGCCTAAATCTGCGGCGCTGGCCCCGGGCTTAACCGGCCCAAACCGCCTAACCCTTGTGCGATGGCCCGTAATCTGTTTCCTTTTCAAAGGGTAGCGGGCGCTCAAGACCCGGCCACCCATGCGCACCAACGGGGAGCCCTAGATGCCAAGCGACAAGAAAGAGCCGGAGTACATCCTGCAGGTCAAAAACCTGTCCATCGCCCTGCCGCGCGGGGCGGACCGGCAATACGCGGTCGAGGACGTGTCGCTGAACCTCAAACGGGGCGAAATCCTGTGCGTTGTGGGCGAAAGCGGATCGGGCAAGTCGGTGATGACCAGCGCGATCATGAGCGATATCCCCGGCCGTCTGCGCGTCACCTCGGGCGAGGTGCTGTTCAATGGCGAAGACGTGCTCAAGATGTCGCCCGCCGAACTGAACGAACTGCGCGGCGCCCGGATCTCGATGATCTATCAGGAACCGATGGCCGCGCTGAACCCCGCGATGAAGATCGGTGCCCAGGTCGACGAGGTTTTTGCCCTGCACCGGCCCGAAATCAACGCAACAGACCGCAAGAAAGAAACGCTGAACCTTCTCGAACAGATGAAGCTGCCCACGCCCGAACGGATCTATGACAGCTATCCCCACCAGGTCTCGGGCGGGCAGTGTCAGCGGATCGTCATCGCCATGGCGCTGGCCTGCAAACCGGACGTGCTGATCGCGGATGAGCCGACGACCGCGCTCGACGTGACAACGCAGAAAGAGATCCTGACGCTGATCAACGAGCTCAAGGATGTCTATGATAACGCTACGATCTTTATCACCCACGACTTTGGCGTCGTCGCCGATGTGGCCGACCGCGTCGCGGTGATGTGCTGGGGCAAGGTGGTCGAGGAAGGGCCCAAGGAAGACATCCTGATGCGCCCGCAAGAGGATTACACCAAGCTTCTCGTCGACGCGATGCCGCTCCTGGAAACCACGCGCTCCCCCGATCTGGCCCGCAACGACGCGCCGGTGGTCGAGGTCAAGAGCCTGCACAAGGTCTATGGCAGCAAGGACAAACAGGTCCACGCGCTCAACGACGCAAGCTTTGTCCTGCGCAGCGGCGAAACGCTGGGCGTGGTGGGCGAAAGCGGATCGGGCAAGTCGACGCTCGCCAAGGCGCTCATTCGCCTGGTCGAGCCCAGCTCGGGCGCCGTGATGATCAAGGACGAGGATTTCCTGGGGCTGAAGGACGACGATCTGGTGAAGGCGCGCAAGCACATCCAGATGATCTTCCAGGACCCCTACGGCTCGCTCAACCCGTCGCAATCGGTGGGCTACATGGTGACCCGCGGCCTGCACCTGCAAGGTGTCAGCGCCAGCGACGCCAAGAGCCGCGCGATCGAACTGCTCGAGCGCGTGGGGCTGAAGGAAGAGGCCTACTATCGAAAACCCCGCAACTTCTCGGGCGGCCAGCGCCAGCGCATCGGCATCGCCCGCGCCCTGTCGATGGAGCCCGATGTGGTGATCGCCGACGAATCCGTCTCGGCGCTCGACCTTTCAATCCAGAAACAAGTGCTGCGGCTGATGAACGATCTGCAGGCGCAATACCGCATGGCGATCATCTTCATCACCCACGACCTGCGCGTGGCGGCCCAGATCTCGGATTACATCACGGTCATGGAAAAGGGTGTGATGGTCGAGTTCGGGCCCGCGGAAGAGGTGTTTAACGCGCCCAAGCACGACTATACCAAGCGCCTGCTCGACGCCGCACCGGGCCGCGATTGGCACCCGCCGCGCCTGTCGCGCGAAGAGGCCGACCGCATCGCTGCGTCGATCGAACGGGTCTAGGGGTGGCTGGCTGACAGGAGCGTTTGGCTGGCTGATGGGGGTGGTGCGGCCTAGGTCGCGGCCATCGCCTGAATGGTCTGGATCGTGGAAAACCCCTCGAACTGGGGCTGTCCGCTGTGCAATTTCGAGGTTTTGCCCGCATCCTTATGCGCCGCGCGGAAGCTTTCGCTGCGGGTCCAGTCACGGAACGCCTCCTCGGTCTCCCACACCGTGTGCGAGGCATAAAGGATGGTCCCCTCGTTCTCCGGCCCGCGCAGCATGTGGAACTCCACAAACCCGTCCATCCCGGTTAGAAAGCTCTCGCGGCCCAGCCAGATGGCTTCAAACGCCTCGGCGTTTTCCGTGGGCACCGTGAAACGGTTCATTGCGATATACATGATCAACTCTCCTGATTGGCCCGAAGGCCCGGTATCAGGCTAGCGCCGGGGTCAGGGCTGGCGCAACTAGGAACGGGTGAGACGAAGTGGCCGGGCCCGGCCCTCGCGGACCCAGCTGGCCACCAGCATGAGCGCGATCAGACCAAGCAAAGCGGCCACCGCCACCGTCCAGGGGCTGTGCGGCGCGGTGCCGGGCTCAAGCCGCAGGATTCCGCCGTCGGCCACGACGATCTGCGTCACACCCCGCGCCTCGAAATCGGTGAATTCCATCACCTCGAACGTCACCGCCCCACGCCCCGTCTCCGGCATCGTCAGCTGGATCAGGCCCTGCGGCGTGTCGGTATAGCCGATGTACCCCACATAGACGTGCAGGTCGTTCAGCGTCGGCGGCACCGCCGGGGTCGGCACGGTGCACACGGCAATCGCGATCATCGCCTCAATCGGGTTCGTCATCGGCAGCTTGGCGTCGTTGGGATGCACCATCAGTGACAGCGCCTCGAACGTGGCGGGCACGCCCGCAATCTCTGCCGTGACCCCCGCGAAAAGGTCGTCACCGATATCATAGGTGCCCAGCCGCAGCCCCTCGAAATCAACCTTGCCATCCGGTCCTTCGATGGCCTGCGGCGGCAGATCGAACAGCGACAGAAGCATGGCGGAGGGGACCGAGAAGTAAACCTCAACCGCCTGATCGCCCCGATGCACCAGAATCGACGGTGTTTCGGCAGCCACGGGCCGCGCCACGGCCAGCACCGCCACGACACACGCGAGCGCGCACATCTGCGCCGCCCGCAGCCAAGCTGCCCACGGGGGTCTGCCGCAGCGTGTCACAATACTTTCCACCATCGCCCCGCAAAATAGCAGCCGCGCGGCACTTGTCCACGCACCGCACGAGGAGGTGAGCGGCGGGGCCGAAACCGGGCCCACCGCCCCCGACCCCTCGCGCCCGTGGACCCTGAAAACCCGATCCCACGGGCCTCGACCCATCCCCCGCCCATCCCACAGAAATTTCATCATTTTGTGAGTTTATCCGCGACCAGGCCCACGAGGCCGACAAAACCATTGCTCTGGCCGCCCAGAGGCCTATTTGTGCGGCGAGGCGCACGCGCCCGTCGGCAACCATCGGGTTTACTCAAAGGGGCCGATGGGCATAATGCGCGTCCTGAGCGAGATGCGGTCTTGAGGAGGGCCGCGCCGAGCCAACGTAGTTGAAGTCACCAAGAGGGCACGATGACCTTGAAACTTTCCCGCCGCGCCGTAATCGCCGCAGGCACCATGGCATTGGTCGCACGGCCGAGCTTTGCGCAGACCATGCATGAAATCCAGATGCTCAATGCGCACCCCGACAACCCGCGCCTGCGTCAGGTGTTCTTTCCGCGCATCCACGTGGTTCAACCCGGTGACACCGTGAAATTCCTGGCCGTCGACCGTGGCCACAACAGTGCCGTTGTCGACGGGATGATCCCCGATGGCGTCGACGGCTGGGACGGCAAGATCAATGACGAGGTTGAGGCCACGCTCGAGCAGCCGGGCTTCTACGGCTACCAGTGCACGCCGCACGCCTCAGTCGGCATGGTCGGTCTTGTCATCGTCGAAGGCGAAGGCATGATGGACAACCTCGAAGCCGCCCAGGGCGTCCGCCAGCGCGGCAAGGCCCGCGCGGTCTGGGAAGAGATCTGGGAAGAAGTTGCGGCCATGGAGTTCGCAACCGCCTAAGGCACTGCGTGGATCCGCCGCCTAGCGCAGCGGGTCCACGCCAAAAAGATACGGGTGTGCCGCCAAGAGCCCCGCATCTCTCAGCACTGCTGCTGCCCCACGCACCACCTTTTCACGCAGAACGACCGCGGACGTCCCCGGGCATTTGCCCTCGGTGCATCCGAACAGCCCGTGCGCACAGATATGTCGCTCACACCCCTTCCCTCCCGCAGCGCAAGCCCCTATTTCTGACAGAACAAGTCAGGATTAGGGCAAATCGGGGGTCCACGACAGATGGCAAGTGTTTCCAGGCTGAAGCAAGCGGTTAAGAAAATCACCGGGCGCCCCGCCCCTCGGCTGTTGCAGGTCAAGGACGCCTGGCGCCTCACACCCAACATGATCCGCGTCACCTTCGCGGGTCCCGAGCTTGAGGGCTTTCCCGAAGGCCGCGACGGCGGCAATTGCAAGCTGATGATCCCCGAACCGGGCGAGCCGCGCGACGCCTTTGCCCGCCGCCTGAAAGACGGGCCCACGCCCGTGCGCCGCACCTACACCGTCCGCTACTATGACGCCGCCAAGGGCGAGCTTGCGATCGACTTTGTGGCCCATGGCGACAATGGCCCCGCCTCCCGCTGGGCCAACCATGCCGCGCCGGGCAGTTTCCTTGGGTTTTCAGGGCCCAGCACCCCGAAACTCACACATTTTGAGGCCGACTGGTATCTGGTGGCCGCCGATCCGTCGGCCCTGCCCGTCGCCGCCGCCGCGCTCGAGGCGATGCCGCGCGATGCCAAGGGGGTCGCCGTTTTCGAGATCACCGCGATCGAGGACAAGCAGGACATTGACGCACCCGCGGGGATCGACATGCACTGGCTGGTCCACCCCGATCCGAACAAACCCTCGCCCGCGCAAGAGGCCCTGATCCGCAGCCTCGACTGGCCCACCGGCCGCGTACAAACCTGTATCGCCGGGGAAAGCAGCGTGATCAAATCGTTACGGGCCTTCCTTCACCGTGAAAAGCAGGTCCCGCGCGAAGATACCTACGTCTCCGGCTACTGGAAAATCGGCCTGGTCGAGGATGAACACCAGGCGATGAAGCGGGCCGAAGCCTAGGGGTCGCGCGGCTGCATCAACCGGTCGGCCACCGGCGCGCCGATGATCACCACCACGATCCGCAGGATGTGGTGGGTGACGACAAAGGCCATATCCGCACCGACGATCAGCGCCAGGATCGTCATCTCCGCCTGCCCGCCAGGGGCAAAGGCAAGCAGCGCCTCGAGCGGTGGCGCCAGCCCAAGCAGGATCGCCGCCTCGGTGAAAATCGCGGCGATGACCAGCAACACCACGCAAAAGCCCAGCGCGGCCAGAACGTCACGCCGCACCTCCTCCCCGGTCACGCCAGAATATTTTGACCCCACCGTCAGCCCGATGAAAAACTGCGCCATCCAGATCACCTCGGCGGGCGGGCGATTGTCCAGCACCCCGGCAATCGACAGGGTCGCCGCCACGATCATCGGGCCCAGGATCGACGCCCCGAAGAGCCCGACCCGGTGCGCCGCCCACCACCCGAACGCCCCCGCCGCGACCATCAGCACCATCTGCCCCGGCGCAATCGTCGTCAGCGGCACCCCCGGCGGGTTGGACAGATCAAGCGCCCACACCCATTTCAGCAGGAACGGCAACGCCACCACGATCAGCATCACCCGGGTGGCATGGATCAGCGACAGCGCCCGCACATCCCCCCCCGCCTCTTCGCCAAAGATCAGCATATCCTGCAGCCCGCCCGGCATCGCCGAGTAGTAGCTTGTCGGGAAATCGAACCCCCAGAGCCGCTGGAAATACGGCACCCCGATCAGACCCGACAGCAGGATCAGCACCGGGATCATCGCCAGCGTGGGCCACATCGACGGCATGCTCATCACCACCGACAGGCTGATCGTGCCGCCGATGGCCACCCCCAGAACCGCCCGCATGCTGTGATTGATGAACCAGGTCCCGCGCATCCGCACCCCGGCCAGCCCTGCGGCAAGACAGGCAAAGATCGGCCCCAACAGCCAGGGCAGCGGCAGATCGAGCAGGATGAACACCGCAACCCCCGCGCCCGAGATCGCGCAGGTGCGCAGCAGGATGAGCGTGGGGCCCAAAGCGCTGGCCGTTGCGCCGCTAATGGGCGTAGTCCGGCGCTTCGGCGTCCAGCACTTCGCGGATCGCGGCCAGATGCTGATCCCCGGCCTCGGGATAATCGGCCCATTGCCGGGCGGTCTTTTCGGCCACCTCGGCGCTGGCGATATTGAGCGCCAGCCCGGTGGACAGCGCATAAAGATACGTGTCCGCCGCCTTCTCGAAATAGTAGAGCAGGTCAAAGCACTGCCCGACCGTGGGCGCCACGGCCAGAACGCCATGCTGGCCCATCATCAGCACCTGATGCCCGCCCAGCGCATGCGACAGACGCTCGGCCTCATCGCCCAGGCCCATCCCGTCATAGCCCAGATCGATGGCGACGCGGTTGAAGAACCGCATCGCGTTCTGGTCCACCGGCGGCAGCGTCGGATCGGCCAGACAGCTGAGCGCGGTCGCCGCGCGGCTGTGCAGATGCATGACGCATCCCGCCCCCGGCACGTTGCGATGCAGCGCCCCGTGGATCGCCCAGGCCGTCCGCTCGACCGGCACATCCGGCGCTGGCGGGGCATCAAGGTCGAGCGTCACGAAATCGCGGGCCGCGATCCGCGCCCAGTGGCGGCCGGCGGGGTTGATCACACAGCCCCTGCCCTGCGCCACACTCACATGGTTCGCGATGCCCTCGTTCATGCCCAGCCGCGCAAACCACCGCATCGCCGCGGCCAGATCACAGCGGACCTGTTGGTGGGGTGTCGTGTCCAGCATGGGCGCGCTCCGGTTGCCTGGCTGCACCTTATCCGGGCAGTTCCCCGTTGGACAGGGCCGGTCAACGCAGTGTTTCCCAGCCGCGCCCAATCCCCTGTGCCAGGCGGCCTGTCGCTGACGCCCGCGGCAGTACCAGAAGGTTTCTGTTTACTTTCTGCGGCCTGCACAGCGCGGGTTTTTCTGCGAGCTCTCCGAGTTCTAGCGCTGGTTGTCCCCCGGCCCGATCGTTTCCGAATTGCGGTTTCTGTCTTTTCAATCTGGCGGTTCAAGTGCGGCCCTAATTGGCCTTAAGTTTCTGTTCATCGATCGACCGGAAGGGGATCGGATTGACGAGTGGCCGGTGGGGTCCTGCAAAGGTCTGTAGCCGGGGGCGTACTGATGGCGGGGCGGCGGTTGCATGCCTGCCTCGCCGTCGCTACACGCGCTATCGCTCGCCCGGCGCAGCTGTCCGGGCCACCGGTCCCGCGGGGCGCCCCACCGAATACTGGCCGCGCCCCCCGGCTTTTGAGCGATAGAGCGCCTGGTCTGCATCCTGCATCATCGTCGTGAAATCGGGTTGGCAATAGTGCGATGTTGCCGTGATCCCGATGCTGGCCGACACCCGGGCCAGACCGCCGGGAACCGGGATGTCCCGGTCGAGCCTGGCGAGGATGCGCCCCGAGATGTCGCGCGCCAGCCCGGTCTCGGCCACCCCGGCCATCAGCACCAAAAACTCATCCCCGCCCACGCGCCCGACCATATCGGTGCGGCGCGTCTCTTCACGCAGCACTTCGGCGACCACTTTCAGCACGGCATCACCGGCCACGTGGCCCAGCGAGTCATTGACCTCTTTGAAATAGTCGAGGTCGATCAACACCAGGGCAAAGGGCTCGCCCGCCGCGACGAGTTTCGAGGCAAGCGCATCGACGGCGCGGCGATTGCCAAGCCCGGTCAGTGTATCGGTAAAGGCCCGCTCCTCGGCCGCGTCGCGCGCACCGGCCAGCCGCTCACTCAGCTTGCGCCATTCCTCAAGCGCAGCGGTCTGCGCCTCGCGCAGATACAGCATCTCGATGGTCAGATCGGTGGGCGCGAAATCGGTGCTGGTCAGGTCATGCTTTTGCAGCACATCGACCACACCGATCCCAAAGGACAGCACGACCAGCGCGCAACCGTCGTCGAGCGGCGCGGCAAGGCCGGTAAAGACGATGGGCGACGGCCCGTTCAGGCGCAGCCGCAGCGTGCGCGCGGGCGAAGCCAGGATCTTGGCTACCGACCCAAGCCCGGTCGGGCGCCGCAGCTCAAACCGGTCGAAGAAGGCCTGACCGAGCAGCGGGGCGTCAGCGGTGACCTTGGCCAGCGTCGGGCCCACCTGCAAGATCTCGCCCTCTGCGCTCAGCACAAGGTGCAGCGGCAGCACCCGGTCCAGCGCGGCGCGGCCCAGCGTCGTCTGCGACCCGTCCCGCACGCTCACGTCACCGCCATCCCCAGCCGGAAATCCCGCCCCTCGCGAAACCGCTTGGCATGCACGGCGACCTTCACAAGCGATGCATCATCGCTGCGACCGCTGTATTCAAAGGTGGTCAGCGCGCCGTATTCATCCGACATCGCACGCACCAGGCCCACCAGCACATGGGCATAGCCCTCAAACAGCTCACCCGTTTCAAGGGTGAAACGCCGCCGCCCGGCATCCAGCAATCGGATCGGCGGCAGCTCCAGCTCCGGAAGAGCCAGCCGTACCCGGTCGGGCAGGTATTCCAGCGAATGCAGAAACTCTTCAAACGTGGCCCCGGCAAAGCGCAGCAGGCGGCGCGGGCCCGGCACGTCGGGGTGAGAGACCAGATAGATCCCCACATCCTCCAACAGCGTGTCCCGCGATTTGCCCAGATGGCGGCTGACCAGATCGATCACCCGGTCGGTGATGGGATCGTCATAGGACAGCATCGCCTCGAACCGGTGCGGCACGTCCGGCGCATCGCCAACAATACTGGCCCAGGCGTCATCGCCATAGGTATCGCAGACAAAGCTTTGGATCGCCTTGTTCACGAGACCATGCATCGCGGCATACCCTTCCCGTCCGGGCGCCACCCTAGGCATCGATCGTTAACAAAGGCCGAAACGCCGCCCCCGCTCAGGGCAGAATGACCAGCTCAATATCCCCCAGCCGCAGCGCCGTCAGACCCGCAGGCCCCGTGTCGACCGCCCCGCTCGCGACCAGATCAATGAGCGCAGGGTCCGAGGTGGCCGTATGGTCGCCCGACAGCCATGTGGGCCCAAACTGCCCCACCGTCACGCCCCGCCCATCGAAGGCCGAGACCTGCACGAAACGGTCCGACTGCATCGTGAAGACGATGATCTCCGACCCGTCCGACACGGGCGTCAGCTCGGCCACAACCGCGATACAGCCGGGCGCGCCGCCGGGCGTCTGCCGCGCGCAGGCGCCGCGCCACATCTGCATGAAACTGACGCCCATCGTGTCGAAAAACCCATCCGGCAGCACCGCCCCCGCCGGGTGCACCGGCGTCGCCACCCGAATCGCGCGCATCAACGCCAGGCGTTCCTCCGGCGGGGCGGCGGTCTCGAACGCATAGCGGCTGTCGGCCTCGGCCAGCGCCTCAAGACGTCCGCGCAAGACCTCGCGGCCCGGCGTGCCCAGCGCCTCGAGGTCCTGCAGCGCGGCCACCCCCGGCCGCCCCCATTCGCGCCCGATGGCCCACAGGTCCAGCCCCTCGGCACTCACCCGCCCCTGCTGATAGCGCGAGACCTGGCTTGTCACCGCCAACTGCTGCGCGTTCAGAAACGGGCTGATCCACGCCAGCCCCAGCGCCAGCACGCCCAGCGCCACGATCACGTTGGCCTGCCGGATCCGCGCCATCCATTCGGTCTGCACCAGCACCGCACCCGCATAGGTGATCCCGTACCCCGCCAGCACCACGGCCGCGGTGATCGCGGCCAGACGGTCGGGGGACCAGCCATACTGGCTGACGCGCTCGGTCACCGAATAGACCGCCAGCAAGGCCAGCACCGGCAGCATCAGCGACAGCGCCTGCGCTGACAGCCGCATCACCCGGCTGGTCACCGCCGCGCCGTCATCCGCGTCAATCGCGGTCGTCACCAGCGTCGCCGCGGCAAAGGCCATGCCCATCAGCGTCGCCGCCACCGACAGCCCGCCGAACAGCCCCTCTAACCCCTGAAACGGCAGCGCCGCCAGAAACAGCGCCGTCACCGCCAGCGCAAAGGGCAGCAGCAGTTGCAGCAAGCGAATGGGCAGCTTGGGTGAGACAAAATCGGCCAGCTCATGCGCCACCGCCGCGCCAAGGCCAAGCACCAGACCGCTCAGCACCGCAGGGACTGCGTCGAAATCCAACAACCACTCGATCACCGTGATCCCGACAAGGCCCAGCAACGTATCGCTCAGAAAGACCAGCGCCCAGAACGCCCCAAGAAACAGCCCCGCCGCGACCCCGCGCACCAGCGTCGCCCAGGCCGCCCCAAAGAGCTGCGCATAATCGGTCCACTGCCCCGACCGGCCCAGCCCCGCGATCAGAAACGGTACCGGGATCGCGATGGCCAGCATCAGCGCCACAACCGGATGGCCGGTTTCGACAAATCCCTCGGCACTGTCAAAACGCAGGGACGCTGTGGTCATCAATAGCGTAAGCGGCACCGCCAAGGCCGCCGCGCCACCCAGCGCGCGCAGAACCGGTAGCGGCCCGGCCATCGCCAGGAACGGGCCAAAGAACGCCGCCGCCGCCGTGGCAAACGCCAGGATCACCCGATCATTTTCGGTGACGCGCGGCACCACCTCGACCAGCGCCCAGAGGGCAAGCCCCGCAAGCGCACCGGCCAAGGCCAGCACGCCCCGCAGGCGGGCTTGTGCAAGCGCTTCGGCCATGTGACCTCCCGTGGTTGGCGCGTGCCAATCTACGGATCGCGGGCCCATCACGCGAGCGTGACGACCGGGCTATATCGCCGCGCCGCCCCGCGCGCGTCAGAAATCGGTGGGGGCCCCGCCCTCGGCTTTGCGGCGCTCGACAAAAGCGGCGAGCTCTTCGCGTATCGCCACATCCATCGGCGGCGCCTCAAAGCTGCCGACGATCTCTTTGAACAGCCCATGCGCCCGCTCGGCCGTCCAGACACCGCCTGCCACTTCCCACCCTTCGAAGTTGCGCCAGTCTGACACGAAAGGCTGATAGAAGGCGGTGGTGTAGCGATCCTGCGTGTGTTGCAGGCCAAAGAAATGCCCGGTCCCCACCACTTCGCGCACCGCCTCGACCGCCAGATCATCTTCGGTCGTCGCGGTAATCGCGGGCTCGAAGTAGCGCTGGATCATCTGGATCACTTCGCAATCCATGATGAACTTTTCCGGGCTCGCGATCAGCCCGCCCTCCAGCCACCCCGCCGCATGGTAGATCATGTTGGTGCCCGACTGGACGGCGGCCCAAAGCGAATTTGACGTCTCCCACATCGCCTGCCCGTCCGGCACGTTGGCCGCGCACACCCCCGACGACCGCATCGGCAGCTTGTAGTACCGCGCCATCTGCCCGGTCATCTGGGTCGCGCGCATGTATTCCGGCGTACCGAACGCGGGCGCGCCTGATTTCATGTCGACGTTCGAAGTGAACGTCCCGATCACGCACGGGCAGCCGGGCCGCACGAATTGGAAGAGCGCAATCGCCGAAAGTGCCTCCGCAATCGACAGCGCCACCGCACCCGCCATCGTCACCGGCGCCATGGCGCCCGCCAGCGTAAATGGCGTGACCACGACCGCCTGCCCGCGCCGCGCGAGCCTGAGGCAGCCGTCGATCATCGGATGATCGTGCTTCAGGGGCGAGGTCGAGTTGATGTTGGTATACATCCGCGGTGTGGCTTCAAACGCCTCGTGGCTCAGGCCACTGGCGATCCGCACCATCTCCATCACATCCTCGACCCGCTCTTTCCCAAGCGAGTAGGCGTGCATCACCTTGTCAGAGATCGTGAGCTTGTCATAGAGCACATCGAGATGGCGGACCGAGGGGTGCAGATCCACCGGCTCCACCGGATAGCCGCCCGCGAAATGGATGCAGTTGAAGTACTGCGTCAGCTTCAAAAGATCCCGGCACTGGTCCCGCGTGCCCGGCACCTTGCCGGTGGTCAGGTCCCAGTAGTTCGGCGGCGAAGAGACGTTGCCGAAAAGGATGTGGTTGTCCCCCACGGGCAGCGTCCGGTCAGGGTTGCGCGGGGTCAGGGTGAACCGCGCAGGCGCCCGGCCCACCATCTCCATCACCCAGTCGCGGTCCATCTTCACAAGGCCGTCCTCGACCTTGCAGCCCGCCTCCTGGAAAATTCCCAGCGCCTCTTCGTTCAGAAATTCGATCCCGATCTCTTCGAGGATCCGCATCGCCGCATCGTGCAGCGCGGCCACCCCGTCCGCATCAAGCGGTTCGGTCGGGCGATCGGGGTTCACCGGAATATGCCAGGGCCGCTGCTCGATCACCGCGCCCCCGCGCCGGCCGGCATTGCCCGCGCGCCCACCCGCGCGCCGCCTGCGTGTTGCCGTGTCTGCCATGGGGGCCTCCTGTCGCCGTCCTGGCGCTCAGGATGCGCGGCGGCCCGGCGGGCTGCGAGACGGATTGCGACGGGTTTGGTCGTTTTTGGGTGCCCTAAAGGCGATCGAGCCACCCCGGCAGCCCGCCGATATCCGCCATCACCGCATCCGCAAAGGGTGCCAGATCGCCCCACGCGGCAAGCCCCGTCAGCACGCCCACGGTCCGCAACCCCGCGGCGCGCCCGGCCATCAGATCATGCAGGCTGTCGCCCACCATCACCGCCGCCTCCGGTGCGGTCTCCAGCGCTGCAAGCGCGCCCAGAACCGGCCCCGGCGCAGGTTTCGCGCCATGCCCGCTGTCGCAGCCCACGACCACATCAAAGGCCGTGAGCACCCCCACCTGGTCCAGATGGGCCCGTGCCGGGGCCTCGGCATCGTTGGTCACGACGCCAAGCTTCAGCCCCCGCGCCAGCAGCCCGTCAAGATAGGGCACCAGAGGCACCGCCTCGGCCATCGGCGCGGTGGCGGCAGCGGCGTTGAGGTTTTCGACCAACCGCCCCAACGGCGGCGGATCCGGCAGATGCGGGTGCAGTTCTTCGGCCACTTCAAGCGGCGTGCCCGCGATCACCGGGCTCGCCGGATCAAATTGCCCGGTCTCGGGATCAAAGCCCACCGCCTCGGCCAGCACCGCCTCCAGCACCCCATCCCCCTGCGCCAGCACCCGCAGCATCCCCGCAATCCACCCGCTCCAGGTGGCCTGAAAATCAAAGAGCGTGCCGTCTTTGTCGAAGAGGATGGCGGTGAGGGTCATTGGCGCACCCTGCCCCAGCGCAACGTGGGTGAAAAGCCGGATTCTTGGGCCCTTGTGCAGATCGTGTGAGACCGCGAAAATGGACCATGCCCTACCGCCTGCACGCCTCTCTCGGTTTTCGCCTCTCGCGCGCCGCGCGCATTCAGGAACGCCGCCTCGACGAGGGGCTCAAGGCGCTGGGGCTGACCCGGACCACCTGGTGCGTGCTTCTTGGCCTGGGCAACGAAGGGCTCACCCGCCCGTCCGAACTTGCCGCCTTCGTGGGCATCGACCGCACCGCCACCTCGCGCGCGCTGCGCACGATGGAAGCCGATGGCTTTATCGCGCGTCGGACCGGGGCGGGGGACGCGCGGACGCGCGACGTGCGGCTGACCGACAAGGGCTATGACGCCATCGAACAGGGCACGCCGCTGGCCGAGGCCAACAACGCCGCGATGTCGGCCCGGCTGGGCGCCGCGGATGAGGCGCACCTCAAGGCGCTGCTCGATCAGCTGATCGAAGGTCAGCCCTCGCTGCCGAAGCTTTGAGCGTCGTCTTATGGACCCATCCCGGGGTGGCGCGCGCCAGGAGCAGCGTCCCCACCGTACGCTGCCCTCACCGCTTGGAAACCCCGCGCCCCTATACCCCGGCCCCGGTACCACGCGCGGCCCAGAAGATCGGGCCCGCATTCGAGAACTGCGGTCTCACGGGCCCCACCACGACGGGGCGTTCCTGCGACTGCCGGCAAAAAGGGGCACAGCCCCGCAGGGCCCGGGGCAAACACCCCGGCCAGGGTTCGAGACTGCACGCCTCACAGGGCGGCGCCGCCTCACCACAGATCAGCAAGACACCGGGCCACCACGGCCCCGCCGGTCGGGCAAACGCCCGCGCCGGGCGTCAGGCTGTCTTCGGACGCTCCAGCCGCAGATTGTCGGCGAGGTTGAGATTGTATTTCTGAACCTTGGGGGCCTTGCGCTCTTTCAGCGCGCCTTCCAGCACCGCGTTGTAGTCGGCGGCGGGTTCGGCCTTGCGACGCTTCATCGCGCGGACCAGAAGGCCCACGAAGGCGACCGTCATGCAGGCGGCAATCGTCGTGTAGATGCTCAGTTCAATCATCAGAAAACTCCAAAAAACTGGTTAACGCTACAGATCATAGATCCCACACCATTATGGCCGCCGCGGGGCGGGGGTCTGACGAGAAAAGCCAAGTTTTGGGGCAGTTTCGGGGGCTTTCGGGCCGCGTGCCCTAGCGAAACGGGTACATCCAGGGCTTGTAATCGGCGATCA
Source organism: Pseudomonadota bacterium (assembly GCA_039193455.1). Lineage (GTDB taxonomy): Bacteria > Pseudomonadota > Alphaproteobacteria > Rhodobacterales > Rhodobacteraceae > JBCBGF01. Next base: position 16,314 of record JBCCWO010000026.1, on the reverse strand, counting down.
GGATATTGGCGTGCTCGATCTGTTCGGGCGTCATTTTCTTGATCACCTCGTCCTGGCTGATCGCAGCGTCCGGATCGCCACCGATGGCCGACAGAACGTACCACATATAGGCGCGCACCAGATCGGGTTCGGGCATGCCGCGCCCGACTTCGTAGTACCAGCCGACGCCCGATTGCGCCCCGGGATGCCCCTTCATCGCCGCGCGCAGATACCACTCGAAGGCGCGCACATCGTCGCGCTCGACCCCGAGGCCAAGGGCATACATCACGCCGATCCATTCCTCGGCCTCGGCATTGCCCGACCGGGCCGCGGGCAGGAACGCTTCCATCGCCTCTTCGAACCGGCCCGCCTCCATCAGATCGCGCGCATGTTCAAGCTCGGCCACCGCGGGGCTTGCAAGTGCTGCAAATCCCGCGAAGATCAGCGCATGAACCGTTTTCTGTGCCACCTGGTCGTCCTCCTCTGCCTCGCCCTGCCGGTGCGGGCGCTGGACCTGCCGGCCCCGTTGAGCGACGCCGACTTTTTGCCCGTCGATCCCGGCAAGGCAAAGATCGGCCAGCTTCTCTTCTATGACAAGATCCTGTCAGGCAACCGCAATATCTCATGCGGGACCTGCCACCACCACGATCACGCGGGCACAGACGGGCTCAGCCTTGGGATCGGCGAAGGCGGCGTGGGCGTGGGGCCTGAACGCACCGCTGGCAGCGGGGCAGAGGCGATCCGCAAGCGCATCCCGCGCAACGCGCCCGCGCTGTGGAACCTGGGCCACCGGGACATCACAGTTATGTTCCATGACGGGCGGCTGTCGAAGTCCGATCTCTTTGGGAACGGGTTCAATTCACCCGCAGAGGAATGGCTGCCGCAGGGGTTAGAGACGATTATCGCCGCCCAGGCGCTCTTCCCGCTGACCGCGCAGTTCGAGATGGCGGGCAATCCCCGCGAGAATGAGGTTACCGGCGCGGTGCATGACCGGATCGACCTCGGCTGGCCGATTCTGGCCAAGCGAGTGCGCACGATCCCCGAATACGGGCGGATGTTTGTCGAGACCTTCGATCATATCGAGGAACCGGCCGAGGTGACGATTGTTGAGATCGCCAATGCGATCGGGGCCTTCATCGCGCAGGAATGGCGCAACCATGACAGTCCGTTTGATGCCTATCTGGGCGGCGATACCGACGCGCTGAGCGCCGAGGCCAAGGCGGGGATGCAGCTGTTTTACGGCGACGTGGGCTGTGCGGGCTGCCATGCCGGGCCGCTTTTGTCCGACCAGGGCTTTCGCGCGCTGGGCCTGCCCGCCTTTGGCCCGGGCCGGACCCGGCCATTTGACCCCTATGCCCGCGATGTGGGTCGGATGGGGGAATCGAACCAGCTTGAGGATGCCTACCGGTTCCGCACGCCGATGCTGCGCAATGTGGCGCTGACGGGCCCCTACGGCCATAACGGCGCCTACCCGACGCTTGAGGCGATGGTGCGCCACCACCTTGATCCCGCGGGCGCGCGCTCCGCCTGGACGCCCGAGATGGCGAACCTGCCCACGGTGCCGTGGCTTGAGAAAGTGGATTTCGTCATCCGCCAGGACAGCCGCGAGATGGCGCGGCAGGCGGCGGTGCTCGACATCGATCTGCCCCGGGTGAGCGATGCCGAGGTGGCCCAGCTTGTGGCGTTTCTGGAGGCGCTGACGGGCGAGACGGCAGAGACCCGGCCACTGGGGCGGCCAGAGACGGTGCCGAGCGGGTTGTCGGTGGACTAGCGGCGCCGCTGCCTGCTGAGGAGAGTGGCACGGCCCGGGTCGGTTCCCCTACCCCAACGGCGACGCCCACCTATCTCCCCCAACACACGCAACCTCCCGGCCCCGATGCTCCTTACCGTCACCGACCTTTCCAAGTCTTTCCCCGGCGACCCCGGCCCTGTCCGCGTGCTGGACGGCATCTCGCTGCGGCTCGCAGCGGGCGAAACCCTTGCGCTGACGGGCGAAAGCGGGTCGGGCAAATCCACGCTGTTGCACGTCATCGCGGGGATGGAGGCGCCCGATGCGGGCGAGGTCACGCTGGGGGACACCGCGATTTCCACGCTCGACGACAAGGGCCGCGCCCGGCTGCGGCGCGAAACCGTCAGCGTGATCTTCCAGCAGTTCAACCTGATCCCCAGTCTCGACGTCGCCGCCAACATCGCGTTTCAGGCCCGCCTGGCCGACCGCCATGACGCCGACTGGTGCGCCACGCTGACCGACCGCCTGGGGCTTGCCGAGCACGCCGCGAAATACCCCGAACAGCTTTCCGGTGGCCAGCAACAGCGCGTGGCGATCGGGCGCGCGCTTGCGGGCAAACCGCCGCTGGTGCTGGCCGATGAGCCCACGGGCAATCTGGACGAGGCCACGGGTGATGCCGTCATCGACCTGATGCTGGAGCTTGTGTCAGAGACCGGCGCCGGCCTGTTGATGGTCACCCATTCCGACCGGCTCGCCGCGCGCCTCACCCGCCGCCTGCATCTCAGCCGGGGGCGCGTGGCATGAGACGGGCCGCGCTGTCAGCGCTCTGGTCGCATTGGCGGCGGCACCCGTTCCAGCTGCTGACGCTGATCCTCGGTCTGGCGCTGGCCACCGCGCTTTGGTCCGGCGTCCAGGCGATCAATGCCGAAGCGCGGGCCAGCTACGATGCCGCGAGCGAGGCTGTGGGCGGCACCCGGCCTGTGCTGATCCGCGACGGTGGAGAGATCGATCAGGCGACCTATATCGCGCTCCGCCGCGCGGGCTGGCAGGTCTCGCCCATCGTCGAGGGCTGGCTCTTTACCGAGGCCGGGCGCGTGCGGCTCGTGGGCATCGACCCCCTGACCGCCCCGGCAGAGATCGCCGTGGCGACCACGGTTCTTGACGGTGAGATCAGCGATTTCTTCACCCCGCCCGGCCAGCTTATCGCCAGCGCCGCTACCGCCGAACGCCTGCGCGACCCCGGCCTGCCGCCGGTGCTGGTGGCCGAGGGGATGGCGCCGAGCCTGGCCTTCACCGATATCGGGATCGCGCAGCGGCTGTTGGGGATGGAGGGCCGGATCACCCGCCTGATTGTGCGGGAAACGCAACCACTTACGATCCCCCCTTTAAGCGCCATTGCCCCCGATCTCACGCGACGCGACAGCGGCGGACAGGCCGATCTGGCCCGGCTGACCGACAGCTTTCACCTCAACCTCACCGCTTTCGGGCTTTTGTCCTTTGCGGTGGGTCTCTTCATCGTCCACGGCGCCATCGCGCTGGCCTTTGAACAGCGCCGCCCGGTCTTTCGCACGCTCCGCGCGCTCGGCCTGCCGGCGCGGGATCTGACGCTGCTGCTGGTGGCCGAACTGCTGGCCTTTGCGGTGGTCGCGGGGGCGCTTGGCGTGGCGCTCGGCTATCTCATCGCCGCCGCGCTGCTCCCGGACGTCGCCGCCACCCTGCGGGGGCTCTACGGTGCGCCTGTGGAGGGCGCGCTTGCCTTCCGGCCGGTCTGGTGGGCCGCCGGTTTCGCCATCGCGGTCGCGGGCACGGCCGCCGCGTCCGCCGGGGCGCTCTGGAAGATCGCCCGCCTGCCCGTCCTTGCCCCCGCCCGGCCCCGCGCCTGGGCCATGGCCTCGCAGGCCACGCTCTGGCTGCAACTGGCCGCCGCCGGGGCGCTGGCCGCGCTGTCGCTCGCCACGATACTGTTCGGATCGGGTCTGGTGGCAGGCTTTGTGATGCTGGGCGCGCTGCTTCTGGCCGCCGCGCTGCTCTTGCCGGCCATTCTGTCGGCGGTCCTGGCGGTGGCCGCGCGGGGGGCCAAGTCGGTGCTGGCGCAATGGTTCTGGGCCGACACGCGCCAGCAACTCCCCGGTCTCAGCCTTGCGCTGATGGCGTTGCTCCTCGCGCTCGCGGCAAATATCGGCGTCGGAACAATGGTTTCGAGCTTTCGGCTCACCTTCACCGGCTGGCTGGATCAGCGGCTCGCCTCCGAGCTTTACGTGACCGCCGAGACCAACGAACAAGCCGACGAGATGGTGGCGTTCCTGGAGCCTCTGACCGACGCGATCCTGCCGATCTGGAACGTGGAGGCCCAGGTGCTGGGCGCCCCGGCTGAGATCTTTGGCGTGGCCGACCACGCCACCTATCGCGATCACTGGCCGCTTCTCAGCGCGTCTGCGGGCGTCTGGGATGCGGTAGCGGCGGGCGAGGCCGTGCTTGTCAACGAACAGCTCGCCCGGCGCGAGAGGCTGACCCCCGGCGACACGATCGCGCTGCCCGGCGGCACGCTGACCGTGGGCGGGGTCTATAGCGATTATGGCAACCCGCTGGCGCAGGTGCTGATCGGGGTCGACGCACTGGTGGCGCGGTTCCCCGACGTCGAACGCACGGGCTACGGTCTGCGCCTGCCGCCCGACCGTCTGGACGCGGTGCGGACCGCGCTGACCCGCGATTTCGGCCTGCCGCCCGACAACATGATCGATCAACAGGCGATCAAGGCCTTTTCACTGCAGGTTTTCGACCGGACCTTCACGGTCACCGGCGCGCTCAACGTTTTGACGCTGGCGGTGGCGGGGTTTGCGATCCTGACATCTCTCTTAACGCTTGCGGCGATGCGCCTGCCCCAGCTTGCCCCCGCCTGGGCGCTGGGGCTGACGCGGGCACAGCTGGCGCGGCTGGAGCTGGGCCGGGCGCTGATGCTGGCGGCGCTGACCATGGTGCTGGCGGTGCCCGTGGGGCTGGTGCTGGCCTGGGTGCTGCTTGCGGTGATCAATGTCGAGGCGTTCGGCTGGCGGCTGCCCATGCATCTCTTCCCGCGTGACTGGGCGGTCCTGGGCGTGCTGGCGCTGGTGGCGGCGGGGCTGGCGAGCCTTTGGCCCGCAGTGAAGCTGTCGCGGGTGCCGCCGTCGCAGTTGCTGAAGGTGTTTAGCAATGAACGCTAGGGCACTGACTTCACTGCGTTCCTCTCGGCTCAGCGCCACCCTCGGCGCACTGTTCCTGCTGTTGTTCACAACCCTCACCCACGCCCAGGGTTTTGCCGGTCTCGGCTCCACCGCCGATGACGGTTTTTCCGTCCCACAGCGCGGCACACCCTTCACCTTCCCCGAGGATCACGGCCCCCATCCCGACTATCGCATCGAATGGTGGTACGTGACCGCCACGCTGACCGGCGCCGATGGCCGGGACTACGGCATTCAGTGGACGCTCTTCCGATCCGCCCTGCGGCCCGAAACCGGCCCTGGCTGGGAGGACCCGCAGATCTGGATGGGCCATGCGGGGCTCACGACGCCGGATGCGCATTTCGTCGCCGAACGCTTTGCGCGCGGCGGCGTGGGACAAGCGGGGGTCACCGCCGCGCCGTTTGACGCCTATATCGATGAATGGCACATGCGCGGGCCCAGCTTAAGTGAGGTCAATCTCACCGCGCAAGGGACTGATTTTTCTTATGATCTGAACCTCGCGACCGACAAACCCTTCGTCCCCCAGGGCGACATGGGCTATTCGGTGAAATCGGGCGGCGGGCAGGCAAGCTACTACTACTCCCAGCCCTTCTATGAGGTCTCGGGCACCCTCACCCTGCCCGACGGCCCTGTCGCGGTCACCGGCAATGCCTGGCTCGACCGGGAATGGTCGTCGCAGCCCCTGTCCGACACGCAGACCGGCTGGGACTGGTTCAGCCTGGTCTTCGACACCGGCGAACGCCTGATGGGGTTCCGCCTGCGCGATACCGCGGGCCCGGACTACACCGCCGCGACCTGGATCACGGAAGACGGCGACCCGACGCCCTTTCCCGATGGCGCCTTTGCTGCCGACCCGCTTGGCGAAACCGAGGTGGCCGGGCGCGACGTGCCCACCCGCTGGCGGGTGCGCCTGCCCGACCGCGATCTTGATGTAACCGTTGAGGCACTTTATCCAAACGCCTGGATGGAAACATCTTTCCCGTACTGGGAAGGTCCGGTGTCGTTTACCGGCACGCATTCCGGGCGGGGGTATCTGGAGATGACGGGGTATGAGTGATCTGACGACGCTGGAGGGGACGCTGAGCCAGGTCTGGCAGCGGCTGGCCCGGGGCGTCGCCGACCGCCGGTCCCCGGCGCGCCACCCTGTGCTGGCGACCGTGGGGTGTGATGGCGGAGCCGAGGCGCGCACCGTGGTGCTGCGGGGCGCGGACTCAGAAGCAGGGGTTTTAACGTTTCACACCGATCTGGCCTCGGCCAAGGTGGCCGAGATCGCGGCCGAGCCCCGCGGCACGGTGCTGATCTGGGACGCCAAGGCGCAGTTGCAGATGCGGCTGAGGGTAGAGCTCACAGTGCGAGATGGCACACAGGCGGAGTGGGCGGCCGTGCCCGAGGGCGCGCAACGCGTCTATGGCGGAACGCCCGCGCCAGGGGCCGAGATTGCGCGCCCCGAGGCCCACGATCCCACCCCCGACCCCACACGGTTTGCGGTGGTGACAGCGCAGGTTGACGCCATCGAGACGCTGCACCTCGGCCAAGACCGCCATCGCCGGGCGCTGTTTCGGCGGGCGGACGGGTTTCGCGGGGTCTGGCTGGCGCCCTAGGGGGCCCGATCCAGCTAAACCCCGCATCACACCCCCGTGCGCCGCCCGCAATTCCGCTCGACTTCCCAAGACCCTGCGCCCTACACCTGCGCCATGATCCCACGTCCCGTCCCCCTGACCCGTGATCTTGTGCTCATCGGCGGCGGCCATGCGCATGCGCTGGTCCTGCGGCAGTGGGGCATGCGGCCCCTGCCCGGTGCGCGGCTGACGGTGATCAATCCCGGTCCCACAGCGCCCTATACGGGGATGCTGCCGGGCTATGTCGCGGGGCACTACCCGCGCGACGCGCTGGAAATCGATCTGGTCCGGCTGGCCCGGTTCGCAGGTGCACGGCTGATCCTGGGCGAGGCCGAGGGGATCGACCGGACCAACGCCCGCATCCAGGTGTCGGGGCGCGGAGATGTGGCCTACGATATCGCCTCGATCGATATCGGCATCACCTCGGACATGCCCGATCTGCCGGGGTTTCTCGATCACGGCATCCCGGCCAAGCCGCTGGGCATCCTCGCCCGTCGCTGGGCCGCGTATCGCGACGGCACCGGCCCGGCAGAGATCGTGGTGATCGGCGGCGGTGTGGCGGGCGTGGAGCTCGCGCTCGCGATGCAGTTCGCCATGGCCCACCGCGACCGCGAGGTTCAGGTCACTGTGATCGACCAGGGCGCGGCGTTGCCCGGGCTGGGCCCCCGGGCGCGCAAGGCGCTGCTGTTCCAACTGGAATTCAAAGGCATCACGCTTCTGGAACACACCGGCGTCCGCTCGGTCGAGGCGGATGCCGTCACGTTGACCGATGGCCAGCGGGTGCCATCGCAGTTCACGGTCGGGGCGGCGGGGGCGCGGCCCTATCGGTGGCTCGAGACCACCGGGCTTGATCTGACCGAGGGGTACATCGCCACTGATGCGCAGCTGCGCAGCTCGGACCCGGCGATTTATGCGGCGGGCGATTGCGCGCATCTGACCCATGCCCCGCGCCCGAAAGCGGGGGTCTTTGCGGTGCGCGCGGCCCCGGTGCTGGCGCATAACCTGCGGGCCGATCTGACAGGCGCGGCGCGGCGGCGGTTCGAGCCCCAGGGCGATTACCTCAAGCTGATCTCGCTGGGCCACAAGGCAGCGCTTGGCGAGAAATGGGGGCTGACGGCGCTTAGCCAGTGGGTCTGGGGGCAGAAAGACCGGATCGACCGCAAGTTCATGGACCGGCTGGCCGATCTGCCGAAAATGCCGGGCCCGCCGCCCCTGCGCGAGGCGGCGCACGGGGCGCGGGCGGCCCACGGCGCGCAGGCGCTGTGCGGTGGCTGCGGGGCGAAGGTGGGCGCAGGTGCGCTGACCCGGGCGCTTGCGAGTGTTGCGCCCACCGCGCGCGACGATGTCGAGGTCGGGCCCGGCGACGATGCCGCGATCCTGAAGGTGGGCGACGCGCGGCAGGTGATCACCACCGACCACCTGCGCGCGTTCACGGACGACCCCTACCTGCTGGCCCGGATCGCCGCCGTCCATGCCATGGGCGACATCTGGGCGATGGGCGCCACGCCGCAAAGCGCGCTGGCCACCGTGATCCTGCCACCGATGACCCCGGCCCTGCAGGAACGCTGGCTGGCCGAGATCATGGAGGGCGCGGCGCGGGCCTTTGGGGCCGAAGGCGCGGCAATCGTGGGCGGTCACACGACCGAGGGGGCGGAGCTTACCGTGGGGTTCACGGTGACGGGGCTGCTGGAGCATCCGGCCATCACCCTGGCCGGTGCACGGCCCGGGGACCGGCTGATCCTGACGCGGCCGCTGGGGTCGGGCACGCTGTTGGCGGGCGAGATGGCCGGGGACGCGCCGGGCGCAGATGTGGCCGCGGCGCTGGCGGAGATGGCGCGCCCGCAAGGCGCGGTGGCCCAAGCGCTCGCAGGCGCCCATGCGATGACCGATGTGACCGGGTTCGGGCTGGCCGGGCATGTGCTGTCGATCTGCCAGGCCTCGGGGGTGGCAGCGCGGCTGCGGCTGACCGATCTGCCGATCTATGCGGGGGCCGAGGCATTGGCGGCGCGCGGGGTGCGGTCGTCGCTCTATCCTGAGAACCGCAAGCTTGCCGAGGGGCTGGCGGTGCCAGAGGGGCCGCGCGGGGCACTGTTTTTTGATCCGCAGACGTCGGGGGGCCTGCTGGCGGCGATCCCGGCAGAAGACGCCGAGCGCCTCTTGGCGCGCGCGGACTTAACGGTCTGGGAGATCGGGGAGATCGTCGAAGGGGCGGCGACGGTAGAGGTCGTCTAGCGCGCCCGATTTGGCGGCTGCGCCCGCCACGTGGCCCGGATCACCCCTGTTCGGCCACCCAGGTCTCAATCGCCTCGGCCAGCCGCTCTACCCCCGCGTCATCCAACCGCTCTGCCTGAAACGTCGCCGCGACCGGCGCCGCCCCGCGCGAGCGGGCGTAGCGCGGGTCGTAATGCACCGCCATCAGCCCCTCGGCCAGCGCCAGCGTATCGCCCCCTGCGGCCATTGCCTGCCACGCCTCGACCTGCGCATGCCCGTGATAGGGGGCAAGGCGCGCAAGCGTATCGGCCATGCGGGCGGGATCATCGCCCAGATCGGCATAGGCCTGCGTCAGATAGGCGGCACGCGCGGCCAGGGGCGCGGCGACGACCAGCCGTGGCGCGGCCTGCATCGCCTTCCACAGCGCGGGTGGGATCAACAGATCGCCGACCTTGCTCGATTCCGCCTCGACCACCACGGGGCGGGCCGGATCGAAGCGGGCAAGCGCGGTGGCAATGCCGCTCTCGAACGCCTTCTGGCTGGGCTGCGCCGCTGCCAGCGGCCCAAACAGCGAACCCCGGTGCCGCGCCAGCCCCTCAAGATCGATCACCTGCCCCCCGCGCGCCCTGAGCCGGGCCAGCAGCGCGGTCTTGGCGGTGCCGGTGTTGCCATCCAGCACGACCAGACGCCCGGGCCAGGGACTGTCATAGAGCGCGCGCACCACCATGCGCCGCCAGGCGCGATAGCCGCCCGCAACCGTCTCGGCCCGCCAGCCCACCTGGGTCAGAATGCCGGCGAAAGACCCCGATCGCTGGCCCCCGCGCCAGCAATAGACAAGCGGGCGCCACCCGCCCGGCTTATCGGCGAGCGGCCCCTCGAGATGCGCGGCGGCGTTGCGCGCGACAAGTGCCGCCCCGATCTTGCGGGCGCGAAAGGCGCTGTCCTGCACATAGATCGTGCCGACCCGGGCGCGTTCGTCGTTCGACAGCACCGGCAGGCTGATCGCGCCGGGGATGTGATCTTCGGCAAACTCCGCCGGCGATCGCACATCGATCAGCGTGTCAAAGCCTGTATCGGTCAGGTCAGAAAGCGTGGCAGGCGTGAGCGGCATCGCCTGCGTGGTACCGGGATTGGAGAGCAGTGGGAAGGGTTGGGCCCCTACCCCGCGATCGCCCGCCCCATGGCGCGACCGGACCGGAACGCATCTTCCGCCATCCGCCCAAGCGCCCAGTCGCCACCGAAGAGGACACGCCCGCCCAGGGTCTCAAAATACGGCTGCCCCAAAGGCACGGATGCGCGGGCGTAGCGCCAGCGGTGGGCCGCGTGGTGGCGCGTGAGCGGCAGCTGCCCCAGGCGCGCTGTCAGGGCCGCGGCCACCTCTTCTCGGGGCCGTTCCAGGTTCTCGCGGCTCCAACCCGCATTGGCATGGCCCACCCAGGTGCAGGGATCCGCCGGGCGGCCGGGCTTGGCGCTGTTGTGGATCAACGTCCCGAACGGCGCCGGCACCGTGTCGGGCAGCGCGGCCACCTGTTCAAAGACCAGCATCAGCGTCCAGACCGGCTCCATCACCACGGCGGCCAGCGCCTTGTCGGCCTCGGGCAGGTCGCGCGTCAGGCGCCGGGCCTGCGGTGCCGGGATCGTCGAGATGACATGGCCGAAGGGCCCGTGGCCCCGCCCCGCCTGATCGATCAGCGTGAGCCGCGATCCGGTATCGGCCAGCCCCATGATCTCGACACCGGTTTCCACGTCGAGCCCGGTCGCCATGGTCTTCACAAGGCCCGACATGCCCGGCTGGCCGACAAAGCCCCAATCGGGATCCGCAACGCCACCCGCCCCAGCAAGCGAGGCGGCAAAGGCGGCATCGTCGGTCCTGATGCCCGGGGCGCCGTGGTCCAGCGCAAAGCCGGGCCCGCGCCGGGTGGCAAGCCGCCCGCCAAGCCCGCGGCTTTTGTCAAACAGCCGAACGGGCCACCCCGCCGCGGCCACCACCCGCCCCGCCGTGACCCCGGCCAGACCGGCGCCGATAATCGCAATCTCGTCCATATCGCTTCAAATTTGCGCGTTTGCCGGGATATAGGGCGATGCTGCGCCGCGGCGAGCCGGGGCGCGCGATTACAACGAATTGTGTATCGGTCGGGGCCGCGCGGCCTAGGTTTTCGCCCGCTCGGCCGCCGTGCGCACCAGCCGGTCGCCAATGGCCATGATCCGCCCGGTCTCTTCGCTATACCGCGCCATGGCGGTGCGGAGAAAATCCGATTGCACCGCCTGCAGGTCTTCCATGCTGGTGCAGGCAAAGATCCGACGCTGGGTGTCGAGGTCTTCCTCGAGCCGCCGGGCCATGAATCCCACCGCCTCCGAGCTCATTTCGTTCAGCGCGTCGGCAAAGGCCGATCCCATCGCGGCCAGGGTGCCGAATCCTGCGGCCTGCAGATCGGTCAGCGCGTCGAGGGCGTGGGTTTCCGCCTCGATCATGTCGGTCGGGGCGTCTTTGGGCTGGCGCGTCGTCATGGGTGGGCTCCGTCACTACGTACTGGTACACTTATTGCGGGACATAAAAAAACCAAGCGCGCTCAAGGGGTCAAGGGGCTGCGTCGCCGCGGATTGCCTTTGCCCGCCAGAGGGCTTAGGGCGACTGGGCCCGACGTGACGGGCCTGATTTGCGGAGCCGACCCATTCCTGAGCTGTCCACCATCGCGCTTTATCTCGCTGCCGGTTTTCTCGGCGGCTCGGTCAACGTGGCCGCGGGCGGGGCCAAGCTTTTCGTCTTCCCGATCCTGCTGGCCGCGGGGCTGCCCCCGGTGGCGGCGGCGGCGACGGCCACGGTGGGGCTCTGGCCCGCGCAGTTGCCGGGCGTCTTCATCGTGCGCAAGGGCGACGGGGTGCTGGAGCGGTCGCTGGTCGTGGGCGGCGTGATCGCCGCATTGGGCGGGGCCTTCGGGGGCTATGCGCTGGTCACCTTTGGCGAGGCGTCGTTCGTGCGGCTGGTCCCGCTGTTTCTGGTGATCGCGGTGGTGGCGATCCTGCTGGGCGAGCGGCTTGCCAAATACGGCCAACGCCTGCAGGGCAAGCCCGGGGCGGGCCTGATCACGCCGCTTCTGATCCTCGCCTGCGGGGTCTACGCGGGGTATTTCGGCGCGGGGCTGGGCTTTATGCTGATCGCGACGATCCTGATGTCAGGCGAGACGCGCATTCACGCGGCCAATGCCAAGAAGAACTTCTACTCGGTCGCGGCCGCCACCTCGGCCGTGATCCCGCTCAGCCTGTCGGGCGAAGTGGCGTGGACGGCGGCGGGGCTGGTGCTGATCGGGGGGCTGCTGGGCGGGCTGACGGGGGCCAAGCTTTTGACCCGCGTGCCGCCGCTGGCGCTGCGGATTGCGGTGTCTGTCGCGGGCACCGTGCTGATCCTGGCCTATCTGGCACGCGGCTAGGCGGCTATTTTGACAGGTTTGCTGCCGGGCGCAGCCGCGTCGGCTCTGCCTGAAACCCGCCGCGCCCGGTGACGGCAAGCGCGCCGCGCGCATTGCCCGCGGCAAGACAGGCCCTGAGAGCCTGCCCCTTGAGCCAGCAGGCCAGGAAGCCCGCATTGAACGCATCGCCCGCCCCGGTTGTGTCGATGGCCTCGACCGGGGCTGCGGCAACCTCGACCACCGCGTCGCAGGTCTGCGCCCGGGCGCCAGCCGCCCCGCACTTGACCACCGTGAGCGGCGCAAAGGGGGCGGTCACGCCGCCCTCGGCCAGCCAGGCGGCCTCATCCTCGTTGGGCAGAAACACATCCACCGCGGCGATGAAGGGGGCGGCATCGGCGGGTCTGATCGCCTCGTCCCACCCACAATCGAGCGAGATCGTCGCCCCCGCCGCGCGCGCGGTGTCCAGGATCGACGGGCGTTCCAAAAGCGTCGCAAGCTCACCAATGTGAACATGCCTGATCCCGGCGCGCGTCAGATCGGCGGCGGTGACATCGGGAAAAGCAGGCCCCGAGCGGCGCGTGACAAAGGCGCGGTCGCCCGTGCCGGCCAGCGCAACGGTGACCTGGGGCTCGGTGCCCGCGGGCATCGGGTGCGAAAGGCCCAGATCGACACCGGCTGCGTGCAGACCGGGCAGGACAAGTTCGCTGAACGGCGCGTTGGGCAGAAGCGTCGCCAGCGATGCCGGTTGACCAAGGGCCGCCAGATGCGCGGCGGTGATAAAGGCCCCGCCGCCCACATGGACACCAAAGCCATCGGCAAACACCTCGGTCCCATAGCTCGGCAGGCGCGGCATGCCCGTGAAGATCAGGTCGCAATAAAGCCGCCCCACGCAGAGGACGCCGGTCTGCGCTGGATCGCTCACGCCAGCGCCTCGCCCGAATTGGCGTCGAAGACGTGCAGGTTTTCGGGAAGCGCGCCCAGTTTCACCGTCGCCCCCACATCCGGCGGGGTGCGGCCATCGGCCTTGGCAATGACCTCGCCCGTGGGCGTGCCCACATAGATCAACGTCTCATGCCCCAGCGGTTCGCGCACGCCCACCTGGCCCTCGATCAGCGGCACGCCTTCGTCTGGGTGCAGGTCTTCGGGGCGGATGCCAAGGATCACCTCGCGGCCCGGGGCGATGCCGCCCACCGCGACCTCCGACCCGCCGGTCAGGCGGATGCCGCCATCGGTCGTGGCGCCGGGGATCATGTTCATGGACGGGGCGCCGATGAACTGGGCGACAAAGGTATTGGCGGGCTTGTGATAGACCTCGGACGGGGTGCCCACCTGCTGGATATAGCCGTCTTTCATGATCACGATCCGGTCGGCCATGGTCATCGCCTCGACCTGATCGTGGGTGACGAAAATGATCGTATTTCCAACGCGCTGGTGCAGCTTTTTGATCTCGAGCCGCATCTGGGTGCGCAGCTGCGCGTCGAGGTTCGAGAGCGGTTCGTCGAACAGAAACACCGCCGGATCGCGCACCATCGCGCGCCCGATGGCGACACGCTGACGCTGACCGCCCGATAGCTGGTTGGGCTTGCGACCGAGGTACTCGGTCATGTCGAGGATGCCCGCGACCTCCTCGATCCGCTTTTCCTTGTCAGCCTTGGGCATGTTGGACGAGCGCAGGCCAAAGCCGATGTTTTTGCGCACGGTCATATGCGGGTAGATCGCGTAGTTCTGGAACACCATCGCGATATCGCGTTCCTTGGGTTCAAGGTTGTTGACCACCCGGCCCCCGATGTCGATTTCGCCCGAAGTGACCTCTTCCAACCCCGCGATCAGGCGCAGCGTGGTGGACTTGCCGCAGCCCGAGGGGCCGACAAAGACGACAAACTCGCCATCGTGGACGTCAAGGTTGATGCCGTGCAGCACCTGCGTCTTGTCGTAGGTTTTCACCAGATTGCGGAGGGATAGCGTGGCCAAGGTCAGGTCTCCTGCAGGGCGGCGAAGGCGGTGGTGAGCATGGTGTCCGCCGCGGCGTGGCGCGTGGCGCGGGTCTGGGCGGCGGCGTGCAGCGCTGTGAGTTCGTCACTGTACCCGGCCAAAGCATCGGTCAGCGCAGGTTCCGCCGGGCCACCGGGGCGGTCGCGGCGGGCGATGAAGGTCTCTGGCGCGACGGCGGTGGTGAAGGCGGGTTCGGTCAGCACCGTTTCACGCCCCGTCTCGGTCTCGAAAGCTTGGGCAAAGGCGGCGTACCCCTGCCCCAGCGCGGATCCTTCCGCGATGACCGCGCGGGCGGTGGCGGCGGCGATCTCATGCGCCTGGCGGAAGCTGAGCCCCTCGTCCCGCACCAGCGTATCGGCCAACTCCGTAATGGTGATGCAGGCGGCGTCCGTGGTCTTGCGCACCCGCTCGGCATTGATCGAACACTGCGGCAGCATTGCCGTCATCAGCCGCAGCACCCGACCCCCGCTGTCAAAGGCCGCATAGCCCGCCTGCTGCACCTCGCCCTCGCTGTCGTTCATGTCGGTGAAAGGCGTGTTGTGCATCGTGTTCACGATGGTGTCGCAGCGCCCCACAGTGACAGAGGCGAGGTGGCGCATATGCTCGATCGGCACCGGGTTGCGCTTTTGCGGCATGATCGAGCTGATCTGGACAAGGGCGTTCGGGACATAAAGCTGACCCACCTCGAATGCGGACCAGAATTGCAGGTCCTGGATCAGGCGGCCGAGGTGGAGGAAGATCAGCTTGAGGCTTGAGTAGAGGCCGGTGACATAATCGACATTGGCGATGCAGCCATAGCTGTTGAGAAGCGGACCCTCGAAGCCCAGAAGATCGGCCACACGCGCGCGATTGATCGGGAAGCCGCTGGTGGTGATCGCAGCGGCGCCCATGGGGCAGTGTTCCAGCGCGTCGGCGGCAATGTTGAGCCGGGCGGCATCGCGCAGCAGCGTCTCGATAGCGGCAGACAGGTAGTGGCCAAAGGTCGTGGGCTGCGCAGGCTGGCCGTGGGTATAGGCGACGATCAGGGTGGATCTTTCCGCCTGGGCCTTGGTGATCAGGGCCTCGGTCAGCGCAAGCGTTTCGCTCAATAGCACCGTCGTCCGCTGGCGCAGCGCCAGCTTGAAGAGCGTATGGTCCATATCATTGCGCGACCGCGCGGTGTGGAGCATGCCACCCAAGTCGCCAAGGCGACGCTTCAACTCGGCCTCGACGAGGAAGAAGTAATCCTCATGCTCGCCGGTATAGGTCAGTGCATCGAGATCGGTGTCTTGCGCAATGTCCCGCAGCGCCCCGGCCAGCGCCGCGGCCTGGGGGCCCTCAAGGATCCCGGTCTCGGCCAGCATCACCAGATGCGCGCGGTTGATGGCATCCATATGCCCCGCGTAATGCGCCTTTACCCCTTCGAACAGCGGGGCCAGCACGGTCTCGCGATAGGTGTCATCGGGGAAGGTCGAGTGGTCGGTCATGATCCGCACGCTCCGGCGGGAGTATTTGCGCCAAGATGAAGGGGCGCGGGGTTCATCTTGGCAAAAATACTCATGCCCGGCCCCCGAACCAGTCGCGCACCATCTGATGGTCGTAGGTGGTGACCTCCAGATGATTGCCGTCGGGGTCCTGGAAATAATAGGACCAGGCCCGCGCGTGATCGTCCGCCTCTTCGGTGGTGAGCAGCATGCCGGTGCGGGCCCGGACGTCCGGGTGAGGCAGCGCCTCGCCAAAGGCGATGAACTGGCGCCCCATCAGGCGGAAGGCGGTGGTGTGGTCGCCATCCGAGGGCGGGACGCCGGTGAAGATCGTCGCGCAATACTGGCCGCGCGGGGTGGCCATGTAGCGGCCGCCACGCAGGCGTTTGGAGCTGGGCAGAACCTGCAGGCCGAGGACGCGCCCGTACCAGTCGGTGGCAGCGTCGGGGTCGGCCACGTAGAGATGGACGTGGTCGATGGCGGCGACGGGGGCCAGGGCCTCAGATGCCTTGGGCTCCGCCCGTTCGCGGCTCAAACCGTCCACTGGAGGGTTTGCCGACTGCGCCGAGCCGCCTTCCCGGGGCTCCGCCCGTTCGCGGCTCAAACCGTCCACTGGACGTTTCGTCGGCTGCGCCGAACCGCCTTCCCGGGGCTCCGCCCGTTCGCGGCTCAAACCGTCCACGGGACGGTTTGCCG
>JBCCWO010000025.1:0-55214 GCA_039193455.1 Pseudomonadota bacterium | reverse complement strand
TTTCTCGAAATGCTGCCGAAGCTTCATCTCGCGGAAAACGCCCTCACGCTGCAGCTTCTTTTTCAGGGCACGAAGCGCCTGATCGACATTGTTGTCGCGAACACTGACCTGCATGTGGTTGTCACCACCTTTCTAAGTTAGGGTTGCAAGGATTGCAGGAGGTGGCCGTATAGCAAAGGCATTCTACCTTGTCCACCGCCCGTGCCGGTCTTGAAGGAGCCCCGATGTCAGACGGAATTTCCACTGAATTGCATCAGCTTGTTGATGCGGCCTTACCCCATGTCGCCTTTGATGGCTGGACCGAAACGACGTTGCGCGCGGCGATCCGCGACAGCGGTCTGGATGAGGCATCGGCGCGCAGTTTGTGCCCGCGGGGCGCGGTCGATCTTGCCCTGGCGTTTCATCATATCGGGGATGCTGCAATGACCGCCAAGCTGGCTGAGACGGACTTGTCGATGATGCGCTACCGCGACCGCGTCGCAGCGGCGGTGCGGTTTCGGCTAGAGGCGATCGAGGACAAAGAGGCCGTCCGCCGGGGCGTCACGCTCTTCTCCCTGCCGCAATACACGGCGCTTGGCGCGTCGGCGACCTGGGGGACTGTGGATGCGATCTGGAACGGCCTCGGAGATACGTCTGACGATCTGAACTGGTACACCAAGCGCGCAACGCTGTCGGGTGTTTATGGGGCCACCGTGCTGTACTGGCTGGGGGATGAGAGCCCGGGAAACCGCGACACCTGGGAGTTTCTGGACAGGCGCATCGATGACGTGATGCGAATTGAGAAGGTAAAGGCGCAGGTCGCTGCGAACCCGGTGCTTAAGACGCTGTTTGCCGGGCCGAACTGGCTCGCCTCGCAGATCAAGGCACCGTCGCGCACGCCGCGCACCGATATCCCCGGCGTTGTCACTCCCGCAACGGAGAGTTGATGTCGCCCCTGCCAGCCACGATGCGCGCGGTTGAGATTTCTGAACCGGGCGGCCCCGAAGTTCTGCAACCCACCGAACGGCCCGTTCCTCAGCCGGGTGTGGGCGAGGTGTTGATCGAAATTGCCTGGGCCGGGGTCAACCGGCCCGATGCCCTGCAACGCGCCGGAAGCTATGCCCCACCGCCCACGGCCAGCGATCTGCCGGGACTAGAGGCTGCGGGCACTGTCGTGGCCGTTGGCCCGGGCGTGGCCGCGCCAAGCGTGGGCGACGCTGTCTGCGCTTTGTTGCCGGGCGGGGGGTATGCCGAATACGCGGTGACGCCTGCCGCCCATTGCCTGCCCGTGCCAACGGGTCTTGGCCTGAAAGAGGCGGCGTGCCTGCCAGAGACGTTCTTTACTGTCTGGACGAATGTGTTCGACCGGGGCGCATTGGATGCGGGTGAGACGATTCTGGTCCACGGTGGCACATCCGGAATCGGGACGACGGCGATTCAGCTTGCGTCTGCCTTTGGTGCGCGGGTGTTTGCGACGGCTGGATCGGATGAGAAATGCAAGGTGTGCGCGGATCTTGGCGCGGAACGGGCCATCAACTACCGCGAAGAGGACTTTGTCGCCGTGGTGCGGGATGCAGGCGGGGCCGACCTGATCCTGGACATGGTGGGCGGTGAGTATCTGCCCCGGAATGTCAAAGCGCTGAAGGACGACGGCCGTCTGGTGCAGATCGCGTTTCTGTCAGGTCCCAAGGTCGAGTTGAACTTTGCCCAGGTGATGGTCCGGCGGCTGACGATCACCGGATCAACGCTGCGCCCGCAATCGGATCTGGCGAAAGCGCTAATTGCCGACAGCCTTCGTGACAGGGTTTGGCCCTTGCTGGACGCGGGTCGTGTCGCTCCGGTGATGGACAGCACGTTTCCATTGGACAGTGCCGCTGACGCGCACCGGCGCATGGAAAGCTCGGCCCATATCGGCAAGATCGTACTGCAGGTGAAATAAAAAAACCGCGCCTGTGGGGCGCGGTTTCGACAGGCGCTGAACGCCGGATTTAGCGGCGAATGCCCAGACGCTTGATCAGATCCTGATAGCGCGCTTCGTCTTTGGACTTGGTGTAGTCCAACAGCTTGCGGCGCTGGGCCACCAATTTGAGCAGGCCACGACGCGAGTGATTGTCTTTCTTGTGCGTCTTGAAGTGCTCGGTCAGCGTCGCGATGCGGCTGGACAGAATGGCCACCTGAACCTCGGGCGAACCGGTATCGCCTTCTTTGGTGGCGAATTCCTTCATAATGCGCTGCTTTTCGTCAGCAGTAATCGACATCGGGGTCTCCTTTCGGAATTTGGGTTATGGCGCAGGCCGGGATGTCGTCCAGCACAGGCCCGTGGAGTTCCGCTTTTGCGGATGCGGGCGTATAGGCAAAAAAGATCGCCTTGGAAAGGGTCAAGCCGCGCTTACTGGGATTCCTGGATCTGGCGGGCGATTTCGGTCGCCCATGTTCCTATGACCGGCAGGAAATCGATCTGGCTGAGCGCGTAAGCCAGCGCCGAGACAAGGATCGTGGCGCCAAAAACGGTGCCTAGCCCAAGCGCCAGACCGCGGGCGAATTGCAGGGCGATCATTTTCGGTAAGGATTCATGCAGACGCATAAAGCGATGATCGTTCAGGCGCGCCAGCTCTTGGCGCAGGCCCGCGATTTCATCCTCAAGCCCTGCTGCCTTTTGCGGTCCGTCCATGGTTCCTCCTGTGGCGGTGCTTCTGCCCGATCAACGCATTGTTAAGCATATGTTTTAAGTACGTTTTTGTCTATGAATTCACATCTGCGCCCTTACATCTGTCCCACCTTGATGCGGTGGTTTGAGATGCTTACGGCACTTCTTCTTGCTGGGCTTGTAACGGCGGTGGCGACACCGGTCTATGTGATGATGGCCACGGGCGAGGAAGAGGAAGATCTGTCTAACGATCTGGACGCCCCTGGAACGGATGTCGGCGACATTCTTGACGCGGCAAGCCAGGGCGTCGCGTACAGCGTCCCGGCAGCGCCCGGATCAGTGACACTCAACAGCTTTGTGCCCGGCAGCGATACGGTTTTGCTGCATGTGCCGTCTGACGATACCGAGTTCGTGGTGCTCGATCATCCAAAGGGCGGGGTCAGTCTGCATTACGACATCGCAGGTGAGGCGGCAGAGCTGCATTTTCCCGGGCTCGAATCGCTGCCTGATTCCGATATCCGCATCGTCTTTCCCGATGATGACGCCGCGCCGGCGCCGCTTGCCACGCTTGAAGCGGACGCAACCGAGGAGGGCGATAGCGCACCCCAGCGGGCGCTGCCGCCATATGGGTCGCCTGTCCTGGACGCAACGGTCTCTGTGGCGCCTCAGGATGAGCCCGAGGGCGACTCGCAGATTGCAATCACCGAGGCGGCGCACGGAGTCGTCGAGATATCCGGCTTTGTCCCGGGTCACGACACCCTACAGGTTAACCTTGAGACGGATCTTGAGCCCGAGGCGGTTGAGATGTCGTTCTCGCCCAGTTTCGATGGTGAGGACGGTCTGCTGATCGCCAACAGCAAACTGATAGCGGTTCTGCCGGGTGTGCCGGACGTCGGGCTTGAGGATGTCGAGGTGAGTGTTACCCCACCGGCCGCCGCCTAGTCCCACAGCGCCGGTCGCTGTGCGTAGGCGATGTAGAGCGGGTGCTTGGGGTGGCCGGCCTTGGACAGGCCCAGATGGTACAGCGGGCGCCCCGTGGCGCGCATTATCGTTTCGACCTGCGACCCGCGGTCCAGATGCGCCCCATGTGTGCCCCAGGCACAGATCAGCGTGTCCGCAGCCGCGCACGCCGCCAAAATTGCCGCGTCGTTTTCGGGGCCCACGGGTTCCGCCGCCCGGCGCATCTTGAATGGATCGGTCTCGCGCCAGGCAAAAATGTTGCAGACGGTAAAGGTGCCAAAGCCCAAAGAGCGGGCGCGGCGTTCGCAGCGCTCAACCGTGGGGTCATTCTGCCGCTCGGTCGCGGTCGAGGGGTTGAGCATCACAAACAACGCATGCCCGCCCGCGTCCCAGGTGCGGGTCAGGCTGTAGCGATAGCGTTCGCAGTCCGAGTAGACGGCAACGCTGGCCGCATCACCCTTTTGAAATGAGCGCTCGATCACAGGTTAAAAACCCGCGTGGGGTGCAGCGCCCCGGCCCGATAGGTCCCCACGGCCACGGCCCGCCCATCATGCGAGGCCCAGGCTTCGTCGCCATAATCGGCATCCGTCGCGATTACTTCGGCAGGATTGCCGTGGCGCAGCCGCGCGGCGGCCAATGCGCTGCAACGCGCCTGCGGGACATCGGCCAGCCCTGTTTCAAGCGGCAAGAGCATCTCGTCGATATCCTCTTGCCCGGCGCGCGCCTCGACAGCGTCAAGCGTGACGGCATCGGACAGCGCGAAAGGGCCGGACCACAGCCGCCGAAGCGTTACGACATGGCCATAACAGCCCAACCGCTCGCCAAGATCGCGCGCGATGGCGCGGACGTAGCCGCCCTTTCCGCAGACCATATGAAGCACAACGTGGTCTGGGTCCGGGCGCTCGGTCAGTGTCAGGCTTTCGACATACAGGTCCCGCGCGGCAAGCGTTACGTCTTCGCCCGCCCGGGCGCGGGCATAGGCGCGGGCGCCGTCGATCTTCACGGCTGAAAAGGCGGGCGGCACCTGCTGAATGTCGCCCTCGAACGCGGGCAGCGCGGCTTCGATTTCCGCGGTGTCCGGGCGCGTGTCGGATGTTGCAATGGCCGTGCCCTCGGCATCGTCGGTATTGGTCGCAACGCCGAGCCGGACGGTGAAGGCATAGGCTTTCAGGGCGTCGGTTACATAGGGCACGGTCTTGGTCGCCTCACCAAGCGCGAGCGCCAGAACACCCGTCGCAGAAGGGTCAAGCGTGCCGGCGTGCCCGGCCTTTTGTGCCCCAAATGCCCAGCGCACCTTGCCGACCACTGCATTTGAGGAAAGTCCAGCGGGCTTGTCGATGACGAGCCAGCCTGACACCGCGCGGCCCTTGCGTTTGCGTGCCATGCACCCGCCCTTTGGTTTCGTTAGGCGCCGGGTGTTAGCGTCCAGGCACGTCACCGTCAATCGGCGGTCACAACCGTTCCGACGATGGGCCCCATGGGAAAGCCAAAGTCGTGCCGCCCCAAAGCGGGGGCATACAGGCGCGAGACGTTGCCGTCGATGTAAAGCGCATTGGGCGTGTCGAGGCCATCGCGGAAGAGCCGCCCAAACTGATGAAAGGTCACCGGATCGTCCGAGATTGCAAAAACCACCGTACCATCCGCACGGACCCCGACGCCGTTGCGGACGAAACGGGACGTGCTGTCTGGCTGGAACCGCGGATGCAGTGCGCCGTCGATGACGAGCATAGGCCCGGTTTGCGTGGCATGGATGCAGTCAGGGCGGCGGGCGGCGAAGGCCCTCGTCTCCAGAACCTGCGCCGTTCTGCCTTTGATGCAAAACACGCCGTTCGGCAACAGCCCGAAATTGCCCGGACCGTCGCTGGTAATGAGGCGCATGGTTTCCAGGCCGTCCTCGACATAATGGCCGACGGGCCGTCGGTCGTCGTGATACATGCCGCCATTCATCGCAATCCCGAGGGCACGACCCTCAACAGCCAGCATTTCGTTCACCCGATCGAACGTGCCCAGAACGGACCCGTCCTGCGCCCGATGCCACAGCCGGATCTCGTCTTGTGCGGGATCGATTGTGCAAATGGCAAAGGAAGCGCCGTCGAAGTCCAGCGGCTCGCACGCAGCGCCAAAGGATGGGGTTGCCGCGCAAAGGGCAAGAGCGGCGAACGCTGCCCTAGTCGCTCTCGATATCACGGCGGACCGTTTCCTCGGACAAAAGCCGTCGCGTGTCGTCCATGCGATCAAACGTTTCGTCCAGTGCAAAGCGCAGCTCTGGCGCGAACTTGAGCTCTAGCCCCTTGGCCACGGTGCGGCGGATTTCGGACCTGTTGCGGCGCAGCGCCTCCAGCGCCTCTTCACGGCCCTTGCCTCCCAGCGGCAGCACATAGGCCGTGGCCACCCTGAGGTCGGGTGACGCGTGCACTTCGCCCACCGTGATCGACATCGCATTCAACTCGGGGTCATGGATGTCGCCGCGGGTCAGCACTTCGCTCAGCCTGCGCCGCAAAAGCTCGCCCACGCGCAACTGGCGCTGTGATGGGCCCGTGCCCTCGGAAAATCGGTTTCTGCCCATGCCGCCCATCTAAGCCAGCCAAAGTGCCTCCGCAAGCGGGGGCTTTCGGGCGCTGGGGCGTTTGGCTACACAACATCGGACCAATGCCGCGGGGAGAGGGTGCATGTCGGACTTGCCAGGGATCGTCGTTGTCGGGGCGCCGGGCCGTATGGGCCAGATGCTGATCCGCGCGGTCCAGCAAAGCGATGCAGCACGCCTTGTCGGTGCTGTGGCCGAGAAGGGCCATGCCTGGGTCGGGCATGATCTGGGCACCGTGATGGGCGGTGCCCCGAACGGCATGCTTGTGGCGGATGATCCGCTCGACCCCTTTGCCCAGGCGCAGGCAATCCTCGATTTTACAGCCCCCGAGGCGTCTTTGGCCTATGCCGAACTGGCGGCGCAGACGCGCGCGGTGCATGTTATCGGCACTACGGGCTTCACCGACGAACAGATCGCCCAGCTTGCCCCGGCGGCGCGGCATGCCGTTATTGTACGCGCCGGGAACATGAGCCTTGGCGTCAACATCCTGACCCAGCTGACCCGACGGGTGGCGGCGGCGCTGGATACCGATTTCGATATCGAGATTGTCGAGGCTCACCATCGTCACAAGGTCGATGCACCCTCGGGGACGGCCTTGATGCTGGGTGAGGCGGCGGCCGAAGGGCGCGGCGTTGCGCTGGGCGCCGTATCGGATCGCGGGCGCGACGGGATCACGGGCGCGCGCAAAACGGGCGATATCGGCTTTGCATCGGTTCGGGGCGGGGACGTTGTGGGCGAACACGATGTCGTCTTTGCCGGTGCGGGTGAGCGGATCCTGCTGCGCCATCTGGCAACAGACCGCGCAATTTTCGCAAATGGTGCGCTGAAAGCCGCGCTTTGGGGCCAGGATAAGCCGCCGGGCCAGTACGATATGATCGATGTGCTTGGCCTAAGGTGATCCGGATCTAGCTTTGCTGCGTAGGACAAGTGTTCGCGCAACAGGGTATGTACCATGATCCGTTCAAGTTTTGCTGCCATCGCGATGCTCTTTTCGACCTCTGCGGGGGCCGAACCCTGGGCAATGGTCTCTGACGCAAGCTCGTTCCAGCCGGTAACCGAACGCGACCAGTTCGTGGAAATCGTCACGCAAGGCACGCTCAGCCGGTTCGGCATCAAGCTGAACGTTCTGCCGGACGGGCGCATCGACGGCCGCGCCTTCGGGCGGGATGTGTCAGGTGCCTGGGATTGGCGCGACGGCTATTTCTGCCGCGATCTGTCCTGGGGTGCCCGCGAGATCGGGGCCAATTGCCAGGAAGTGAAGATCAGCGGCACCACGCTGCGCTTTACGTCGGACGAGGGCACGGGGCGTTACGCCGACCTTCGGCTGCGTTAAAAGTCGACCGCGATCCCTTTTTTCTCCCAATCGCCGTAGCGCACAGGCTCGGGCCCGTCGCGACCGCCCAGTTCCGGTGCCAACTTCAGCTCTTTTGCGGCCTTGCGCCGTTCGGCGGCCTCGGCCAACGCGCGTTGGGCTTCGGGCGGCAGGTCTTTGTTCGGCGGTGTCTCTGACATGGTCCGGTCTGCTTGTTGCATGTGCTGCAATGATATACGTCGCGGCCACTTAGGAACAAGAAGGTCGGCACGACGCTCATGGACGCAACCGGCATCGCGCCGCGCAAGGCAGCGCTTGATCTGATCTGTGCGGTGACCGAGCGGGGGCGCCTGCTGTCCGAGCTTTTGCCGCGCGCGCTTGAGGATTTGCCGCAGGACGAACGCGCGCGGGCCCAACGGCTGGCGACAGAGACCCTGCGCTGGGCGTCACGGTCGGACCGGGTGCTTGGGCCCTATCTGCGCAACAGGCCCTATGCGCGGGTGCACAACCTGCTCCGAATGGCCGTCTATGAGATCTGTGCCGAAGGGGCTGCGGCGCATGGGGTCGTGAATTCGGCGGTCGAGATCATGAAAGGCACCGATACGCATCGCCGCCACGCCGGTCTGGTGAACGCCGTCTTGCGTAAGGTGGCGGCGAACGCGGTCGACTGGGAGGCCTTGCCGATGCCAGTGCTGCCCAAGTGGTTGCGCAAGCCGTTGTTGGCGGATTTCGGCAAGGCCACCGTTGCCGAGATTGAGCGTGCCCATGCCCAATCGGCGCCCCTCGATCTGACGCCGAAGGGGGATGGCGCGGCTCTGGCCGCACGGTTGGGCGGCGTCCTGTTGCCCACTGGCTCTGTGCGCCTGTCAGACCCGGGCCAGGTTTCCAAGCTGGCTGGCTACGCTGAAGGCGAGTGGTGGGTGCAGGACGCGGCGGCGGCCCTTCCCGCGCAGGTGTTAGACGTGCGCCCGGGCGAACGGGTGCTGGATATGTGCGCCGCACCGGGCGGCAAGACCTTGCAAATGGCGGCGGCGGGGGCGGTGGTGACCGCGCTTGATGTCTCAGAACGGCGCATGACGCGGGTGGAGGAGAACCTGTCGCGCACCGGACTGACGGCCGAGCGGGTCGTGGCCGATGCGCGCGAGTGGCAGCCAGAGGACACGTTCGACGCAATCCTCCTTGACGCGCCCTGTTCGGCCACAGGAACGCTGCGCCGCCATCCCGATTTGCTGTTTGCGAAGGATGGATCGGAGTTTCCGGCTCTGTTCGAGCTGCAAAGTAGCCTGATCGACAAGGCCCTGGACCTGCTCAAACCGGGCGGACGGCTGGTCTATTGCACCTGTTCGCTTCTGATCGACGAGGGGGAAGAGCAGTTACGAGACGCGCTGGCCCGGCATTCCGGGGTCACGGTCAACGCCGCCGCCTTGCGCCGGCCTGGCATCGATGCGGGTTGGATCGATGGGGAGGGGGGGCTGCGTTTGCGGCCCGATTTCTGGGCCGAACAGGGCGGCATGGATGGCTTCTACATCGCTCGGTTGGAAAAGAGCGGCTGAGACGCGACTTCGCCGATGACAGACGCGAATCGGCAAGCTACACTGCTCGGCAATTAAGTTCCGGAAAAAACCGGATTACAGGCAGGACGAAGCACGTGTCCACAACCGAACCGTTTTCTGCGCGCAGGACGCGCTTTGTTAACCGTGTGCAAGCGCGGCTCGCCCGCTACGGGCGCATGTCGAACGCGTTCACCAGCCAGCCCGAGCCAAGAACCATCGGCAGCTATGCCCGCGGTCGGCAGCTGTGCGAGGGCAAGTTCCTTTTTGCCGGGTTCCTGATCGAAGCGCCCGAAAGCTCGATCTGGGATCTCGCAATGCCCGATATCGCGTTCGAGACCGAAGTGCATGGCTTTGCTTGGCTCGATGATCTGGCCGCTGTCGGTGACGGTGTCGCGCGGGCGCGGGCGCAGGCCTGGACGCACGAATGGGTGACCCGCTATGGCCATGGGGCGGGCACGGGATGGATGCCCGATCTTGCCGGTCGCCGTCTCATGCGCTGGATCAATCACGCGATCCTGTTGCTCAACGGGCAGGAACGGGGGGCAAGCACAGCGTTTTTTCGGTGCCTGTCGGCCCAGACAAAGTTCCTCGCCAAACGCTGGAAGACCGCCGATCCGGGGCTTGAGCGGTTTGAGGCACTGTGTGGGCTGATCTACGCGTCCCTCTCGCTGGAACGGATGGACCGGCACGTGGGATCGGCGACCGCGGCACTGGCTGCGGAGTGCCGGGCCAATATCGACAGCGAAGGCGGTATTGCGAGCCGAAACCCCGAAGAGCTGCTCGAAGTCTTTACGCTGCTGACCTGGTGCATGGACGCCCTCAGCGAGGCTGAGTTCCCGATAACGCCCGAGCATCAGGGCGCCATCAGCCGCGTGGCCCCGACCTTGCGTGCAATCCGCCATTCGGACGGTGGCCTGGCCCGGTTCCATGGTGGCGGGCGGGGTGTCGAAGGGCGTCTGGACCAGGCCCTGGCAACCTCTGGCGTGCGCCAGATGCGCCATTCGGGTTTGTCGATGGGCTTTTGCAGGCTCTCCCACGGCCGGACATCGGTGATCGTCGATGCGGCGCGTCCACCTGCGGGCGAGCATTCGCTGAACGGCCATGCCTCAACGCTTGCGTTCGAGCTGACATCCGGCAGGCGCCCGGTGATCGTCAATTGCGGATCGGGGGCGAGCTTTGGGACAAGCTGGCGCCGGGCCGGGCGCGCGACGCCATCGCATTCGACCCTTGCCATCGAAGGCTACAGCTCTTCACGTCTGGGCGGTTCGGGGATCATCGCCGGGCGTCGGACCGAGTTGTTGATCGACACGCCGAATGACGTGGTTTGCAACCGGCCCGACGATGTGCCGACCGCCGTGGCGATCCTGAGCCACGATGGCTTTGTTGGTACCCACGGTCTGACGCATGTGCGTCGCCTCGAGCTTGCCACCGATGGGCGGGGTCTGGTTGGCGAAGATGCGCTGACGGCGGTCACACCCGAGGCGGAGCAGCAGTTTGATCTGGTCACTGAACAGGCCGGATATCAGGGCATTCCGTTCCACATCCGCTTCCACCTGCATCCCGATGTCCATGCCGAGCTGAACATGGGCGGCTCTGCCGTGTCGATGGTGCTGAAAAGCGGAGAGATCTGGGTGTTCCGCCACAGCGGGCATGCCCAGCTGACGCTTGGGCCCAGCGTGTATCTTGAAAGGGGTCGGCTGAGCCCCCGCGCCACCAAGCAGATCGTGCTCTCGGCCTCTGCCAATGAATACGCGACGCGAGTTGGCTGGACCTTGGCCAAAGCACAGGATACCCCAACCAGCATTCGCGACGTGGCATTGGAAGAAGACCTGGCCATCGATCGCACCTAAGGGGGCACCATGGCCGATCTTGCACCGCTGCGCAGCGCGCTGATCTCTGTCTCTGACAAGACGGGTTTGACGCCTTTTGCGCGCGCGCTTGCCGAGCGGGGCGTGGCGCTGATGTCCACCGGTGGCAGCGCGCAAGAGTTGCGGGACGCGGGGCTTAATGTGGCGGATGTCGCCGACGTTACGGGATTTCCCGAGATGATGGATGGCCGTGTCAAAACCCTGCATCCAAAGGTACATGGCGGTCTTCTGGCCTTGCGGGACAACCCCGATCACGTGGCCGCGATGGACACCCACGGGATCGGGCCCATCGACCTGTTGATCGTCAATCTTTACCCCTTTGAAGCCAGTGTGGCCGGGGGTGCGGGTTATGACGATTGTATCGAGAACATCGATATCGGCGGGCCCGCAATGATCCGGGCGGCGGCAAAGAACCATGCCTTCGTCACGGTGGTCACAGATGTCGCCGACTACGATGCGCTGTTGGCCGAGCTCGATGCCAATGGCGGCCAGACCACCTATGCGTTCCGCCAACGCCAGGCGCAGATCGCCTATGCGCGGACGGCGGCCTATGACGCCGCAGTGTCAGGCTGGATGGCCGGGGCGCTGAACCTGCCCACGCCGCGCCGGCGCGCTGTTGCCGGGACCCTGCGCCAGGAAATGCGCTATGGCGAAAACCCGCACCAGCGCGCGGCATTCTATACCGATGGCACCGAGCGACCCGGGGTGGCGACAGCAGTCCAACACCAGGGCAAGGACCTGTCCTACAACAATATCAACGACACCGACGCCGCGTTTGAGCTGGTGGCCGAATTTGCGCCCGCCGACGGCCCGGCCTGTGCGATCATCAAGCACGCAAATCCCTGTGGCGTGGCGCGGGGGGATACCCTGCTTGACGCCTACCAGCGGGCTTTTCAATGCGACACCACCTCGGCCTTTGGGGGGATCGTCGCGCTGAACCAGCCGCTGGATGCCGCCACGGCCGAGGAGATTACGCAGATCCTGACCGAGGTGGTGATTGCGCCCGGCGCGAGTGACGAGGCAAAGGCGATCTTCGCCGCAAAGAAGAACCTGCGTCTGCTGACGACGAACGATCTTCCCGATCCCGCTGCGCCGATGATGGCGATCCGGCAGGTGTCGGGCGGCTATCTTGTCCAGGACAAGGATGTCGGCCAGGTCGCCGCGTCAGACCTGCGCGTCGTGACCAAGCGCGCGCCGAGCGACCAGGAGATGACCGATCTGCGCTTTGCCTGCACCGTGGCGAAGCACGTGAAGTCGAACGCGATCGTCTATGCGGCAGGCGGCGCGACGGTGGGCATCGGCGCGGGACAGATGAGCCGCGTCGACAGCTCGACCATCGCAGCGCTGAAGGCCAAGCGCATGGGCGCTGAGGCGGGGCTGAGCCAAAGCCCGGCCATTGGGTCCGTTGTGGCATCTGACGCCTTCTTTCCCTTTCCCGATGGCCTGTTGGCCGCGGCCGAGGCGGGCGCAACGGCTGTGATTCAGCCGGGCGGCTCGGTACGCGACGATGCGGTGATCGCGGCAGCGGACGAGGCCGGGCTTGCCATGGTGTTCACCGGCATGCGGCACTTCCGGCATTGAGTGCGAACCGCAATATCGCGATCGGCACCGGCGTGTTCATCTTTGTGCTCGACCAGGTGACAAAGGTGATCATCGTGCACTGGATGAACCTCAAATCGGTCGGCGCCATCGATGTGCTGCCGCCCTATCTCAACCTTCGGATGGCCTGGAATCGGGGAATCAATTTTGGCCTTTTCGCCAATGACGGCGATATCATGCGCTGGACGCTGATCGCGCTTGCGTTGATGATCTCGGCCTGGGTCGTCTGGTGGATCAACCGCGAAGGCGGCAACCACTGGGCGATGATCTCGGCCGGGCTTTTGGTGGGCGGCGCGTTGGGCAATGTCGTTGACCGTGTACTCTACGGGGCGGTTGCGGATTTCCTGAATATGTCGTGCTGCGGGATCGACAACCCCTATGCGTTCAACGTCGCCGATATTTCGATCTTCATCGGCGCGGTTGGGCTGATTGCCTTCACCGGCGAAAAGAAGAGCGCGTGACGCCCCGCAAAAAGCGGGGTAGAGAACGTGCCACGTTTGACGGAGCGGGGCCAATGCGGCGTGCGTGTGTGACAGTTCTGGTGGCCGTGATCGCGGTGGCGGGGTGCAGCCGTGGCGATGGGCCGAGCCTTTTGAACCTCGACACGGAAACCGAAACACCGGACGAA
Source organism: Pseudomonadota bacterium (assembly GCA_039193455.1). Classification (GTDB taxonomy): domain Bacteria; phylum Pseudomonadota; class Alphaproteobacteria; order Rhodobacterales; family Rhodobacteraceae; genus JBCBGF01. Next base: position 42,084 of record JBCCWO010000025.1, on the reverse strand, counting down.
TTCGCGATCCTGCCGACAAAGCCGCTGCAGACACCGGACAATCTTGCCAGCTTGCCGGCGCCCACGCCGGGCGGCACGAACCGGGCCGACCCCACGCCCGAGGCCGACGCCATCGCCGCGCTTGGCGGGCGACCCGAGGTTCTGAACCGTGGGCCCGAGGATGCGGGTCTTTTGACCTATGCCGCGCGATTTGGCAGCGATCTGGGCATTCGACAGGAACTGGCGCGCGAAGATGCCGCGTTCCGGCGCGACAACAATGGCCGGCTTCTCGAGCGCATCTTTAACGTCAACGTCTATTTCGAGGCGTATGAAGACCTGCAACTCGACCAGCGCCGCGAGCTAGAGCGGTTTCGGGCCGCGGGCGTGCGCACGCCTGCCGCGCCGCCGGAACTCGAATAGACACCTCACATCACCGTTGGGCTGCTTGAACCGCGCGCGTGCTGGCGTACCTATGGTCAACTGCATTGCAACGGAGCCCGCATGACCCGCTGGATCACCGCCGCCGCTGTCTGGCTAGCCTCAATCCCGGCGCTGCACGCCGCCGAAGTATCGAATTTCACCCTGGATAACGGCCTTGAAGTGGTCGTGTTGGAAGATCGTCGTGCCCCCGCCGTCGTCCACATGCTGTGGTACCGCGTCGGTGCCTCAGATGAGCCGCGCGGGCTGTCTGGCATTGCGCATTTCCTTGAACACCTGATGTTCAAGGGCACAGAAACCGTAGCGTCGGGCGAGTTTTCGCGGATCGTTGCCGCCAATGGCGGACGCGATAACGCCTTCACCGCCCATGACTACACAGGCTATTTTCAACGCGTCGCCTCGGACCGGCTGGACGTGATGATGGAGATGGAGGCCGACCGCATGGTCAACCTCGTGATCGATCCCGTCGCCATGGAGACCGAACGCGAGGTGGTGCTGGAAGAGCGTAACCAACGCACCGAGAATGAGCCCGGGTCGCTCTTTTCCGAACAACGGCAAGCCGCGCAGTTTCTCAACCATCCCTATGGACAGCCCATCGTTGGCTGGAGGCATGAGATTGAGGCCATCACATTGGACGATCTCGAGGCATTCTATCGCGCCAATTACGCGCCGAACAATGCGGTGCTGATCGTGGCGGGTGACGCCGGGCCGGAAGAGGTGCGCGCGCTGGCCGAACGCACCTATGGCGTGATCCCGGCCAATCCGGCGATTTCCCCGCGCGACCGCGTGGATGAGCCGCCGCATCTGGCCGAGCGGCGCCTGCGGTTCGAGGATGCGCGTGTGTCGCAGCCCTACGTCGTGCGCAGCTATCTTGCGCCGGAACGCGATGCTGGCGATCAGGAAACGGCCGCGGCCCTGACGCTTTTGGCCGAGGTGCTGGGCGGCGACAGCGCGACCTCGGTCTTGGGCCAAACGCTTCAGTTCGAGCAGGGCAGCGCGATCTACACATCGGCCTTCTATTCGGGCACGTCGCTCGATGACACGACCTTTGGCCTGGTTGCCGTGCCCGCCCCGGGCGTGTCGCTCGAAGAGCTTGAGGCCGCGATGGATGCCCGCCTGCGCAGCTTTGTGGAAGAGGGTGTCGATGCGGCTCAGCTTGAACGCCTCAAGACACAGATCCGCGCCTCGCTGATCTATTCGGAAGATAACCTTGGCTCTCTGGCCCGCCGTTACGGCGCGGCGCTGACATCGGGCCTGACGGTCGAGGATGTTCAGGCCTGGCCGGACATCCTTGCCGCCGTGACTGAAGACGACATTCTGGCGGCAGCGGAATTGCTGTTTAATCGCAACCGGGCGGTCACAGGGTACATGATGGCGCCGGACCAAGCCGCCGCGCAGGAGGTGATGCAATGATGATGCGCTTTCTCACGGCCTTTGTGGCGACCATTGTCCTGTCGGTTCCTGCACGCGCTGCCGTCGAAATCCAAGAGGTGACATCGCCCGGCGGGATCACCGCCTGGCTGGTCGAAGAACACTCGATCCCGTTCGCCGCGATTGAGATCCGCTTTAAGGGCGGCACATCGCTGGATCTGCCGGGCAAGCGCGGGTCGGTGAACCTGATGGCCGCGCTGCTCGAAGATGGATCGGGTGACATGGACACGCGCGCCTTTGCCGAAGCGCGGGACTCGCTTGCAGCGCGCTATTCGTTCGAAGCATTTCGGGATTCAATCGCCGTCTCGGCCCGCTTTCTGACCGAGAACCGCGATGCCTCGGTCGCCCTGCTGCGACAAGCCCTGACAGAGCCCCGGTTCGATGCCGACGCCATCGAACGCGTGCGCGAACAGATCCTGTCGAACCTACGCTCCGATGCGCTTGATCCGGGCACAATCGCCCGCGACCGCTTTAGCCAGTTGGCCTGGGGCGATCACCCCTATGGCTCGTCCGGTGATGGGACCGTCGGCTCGGTCAGCGCGCTGACCCGCGAAGACCTGATCGCCGCGCATGCCCGGACGGTTGCCCGCGACCGCGTCTATGTGGGCGCGGTCGGGGACATCACGCCAGCGGAATTGGCGGCCATCCTGGACGAGGTGCTTGGTGATCTGCCCGAGGCCGGCCCCGTGGACGTACCGCAAGCGACCTATCAGATCGAACCGGGTCTCACTGTCGAGGCGTTTGAGACCCCGCAATCGGTTGCCTTGTTCGGGCATCAGGGGATCGACCGGGACGACGACGATTTTTTCGCAGCCTACGTCACGAACGAGATCTTTGGCGGCGGTGGGTTCACATCCCGCCTGATGGAGGAGGTGCGCGTCAAGCGTGGGCTGACCTACGGGATCGGGGCCTATCTGGCGCCCTCGGACCACGGCGCGCTGGTGCTGGGGCAGGTGGCCACCGACAATGCACGCATGGCCGAAACGATTGAGGTCGTGCGCGCCGAATGGCAGCGTATTGCCGAGGGCGTTACGCAAGAGGAACTGGACGCGGCCAAGACCTATCTGACGGGGGCCTATCCGCTCCGGTTCGACGGCAACGCACAGATTGCGCGGATCATGGTTGGCATGCAGGTGGATGACCTACCCATCGACTATATCGCGACGCGCAACGACAACGTAAACGCAGTCACGCTTGAGGATGTGCGCCGCGTGGCGGCGCGGCTTTACCGGCCAGACGACCTGCATATCGTCGTGGTCGGCCAGCCCGAGGGCCTGAGCGCCAGTAACTGATCACACCCTGTCGAATCGTGTTTGGGCATGCTACAGATTGTGGCATGCCCGCCCTGAACCCCAATATCGTCGAAAACCGCCCTGTGATCCGGCAACTTGACGACGCCGCGATCAACCGGATTGCGGCGGGTGAGGTGGTGGAACGCCCCGCCTCGGCGGTGAAGGAGCTGGTGGAGAATGCCATCGATGCCGGTGCGCGCCGGATCGATGTGGCCTATGCCGATGGCGGCAAACGCCTGATCCGGGTGACCGATGATGGTTGTGGCATGGCGGCTGATGAGCTGCCTCTGGCGCTGTCCCGGCATGCAACCTCAAAGATCGACGGGAGTGATCTTCTCGCGATCCACAGTTTTGGCTTTCGGGGCGAGGCCTTGCCTTCACTTGGCGCGGTCGGTCGGCTGAGCCTGACCTCGCGCCCGGCCCATGGCCCGGCGCATGCGCTTGAGGTTTCGGGCGGTCAACACAGCGCGGTCCGCCCCGCCGCCGGGCAGCCCGGTACGACCATCGAGTTGCGCGATCTCTTCTTTGCCACGCCTGCGCGCCTGAAGTTCCTGCGCTCTGACCGGGCAGAGGCGCAGGCGATTGGCGATGTGGTGCGGCGCCTGGCGATGGCCGAACCCTCCATCGGGTTCACATTGCGCGATGTCTCGGACGGGGGTGAGGGTCGGCTGGTATTTCGTGCCGATGCCCAGACGGGCGACTTGTTTGACGCGCTGCGCGGGCGTCTGGCGCAGGTGATCGGGCGCGACTTCATTGAAAATGCGGTTCTGATTGATGCCACACGCGAAGAGCTGCGGCTGACGGGCTACGCGGCCTTGCCGACATTTTCGCGTGGGGCTGCGGTTGCCCAGTACCTGTTCGTCAACGGGCGGCCCGTCCGCGACAAGCTTTTGACGGGCGCGCTGCGGGCCGCCTATCACGACTTTCTCAGCCGGGACCGTCACCCGGTCGCCGCGCTCTTTGTCACCTGTGACCCGCACCGCGTGGACGTCAACGTCCACCCCGCCAAGGCAGAGGTGCGCTTTCGCGAGCCGGGGGTGGCGCGCGGGCTCATCGTGTCGGGCCTGCGCCACGCCTTGGCCGAGGCCGGGCATCGCGCTTCGACGACGGTGGGTACGGCGGCATTGGGCGCCTTTCAGGCCCCGACCGAGCCCCGCATCTACCAGATGGAGCGCCGCGAACGCGGCTTTTCCGAAGCGCCTGCGGCGTTCGCGGGGATGGCGCCCTCGGCCCGTGTTGAGGTCGTCGAAGAACCGGAGCACCCGCAGCGAGAGGGCCCATTGGGCGCTGCACGGGCGCAGGTCCATGAGAACTACATCGTGGCGCAGACCGCAAATGGCATGGTTCTGGTCGACCAGCATGCGGCACATGAGCGTCTGGTTTACGAACGGCTCAAGCGGCAAGCGGCCGAGACCGGCATCGCCGCGCAGGCGCTGCTTATCCCTGAGATTGTCGAGCTGTCACCCACCGATGCTGAGCGGCTGCTGGGCGCGGCGGAGCAGCTGGCAGAACTGGGGCTAGAGATCGAAGCGTTTGGGCCGGGCGCGGTGGCCGTGCGCGCCACCCCCGCGGTGCTGGGCACCGTGGACGCCGTGCGCCTGCTGCAGGACGTATTGGACGAGCTGGCCGACGGGGCCGCGCCGTTGAGCGTGTCTTCGAGGATCGAGGCGGTGCTGTCGCGCATGGCCTGCCATGGCTCTGTCCGGTCGGGGCGGCGCATGACGGCCGATGAGATGAACGCCCTGCTGCGCGAGATGGAGGCAACGCCGCACTCGGGCCAGTGCAACCACGGGCGCCCGACCTACGTGGAACTGAAGCTCACTGACATCGAACGGCTGTTTGGGCGCACATGATTGAAATAGCAGGATATACCTTTGACCTGAGCGATCCGGTGATCGCTCTTGCCGCGCTTGTGGGCGGCTTGGTCTTGTTGGTTCTGGTGCTCTTGATCGCGGTTTTGCGCCGCGCCGGGCGGCAGGCCGACCTGATTGCCCCCATCGCAGGCCAGGTTGGCGATCTGGGGCAACAGGTGCGCAGCCTGTCGGATGGCCAGCATCAGCTGGCGGGTGGCCTGACGCATGTGTCGGAAACACAGGTCTCGGCCCAGCAAAACATGCTGAAGCTCATGGAACAGCGTTTGGCCGAGGTGACGTCGCGGATGAACGACAACCTGCAAGGCTCGGCCACGCGCACTGCCCGGTCGCTGGGCGAGTTACAGCAACGCCTGGAGATCATCGACAAGGCGCAAGCCAACATCGAAAAGCTGTCCGGCGACGTACTGAGCCTGCAGGATATCCTATCCAACAAGCAGACACGCGGGGCGTTTGGCGAAATCCAACTCAACGACATCGTTTCCAAAGCCCTGCCGAGCGATAGTTTTACGCTGCAGGCCACTTTATCGAACGGCAAGCGCGCCGATTGCCTGATCCATCTGCCAAACCCGCCCGGGCCCATTGTGATCGACAGCAAGTTCCCCCTGGAACCGTATGAGGCGCTGCGTCGGGCCACCACGGATTGGGAACTGAACGAGGCCGCCAAGCAGCTGCGCGTCGCCGTCAAGAAGCACATCAAGGATATCGCCGACCGCTATATCATCGAGGGTGAGACCGCGGACGGGGCGCTGATGTTCCTGCCCTCCGAGGCGGTCTATGCCGAACTGCACGCGAATTTTCCCGAGATCGTGCGCGAGGGGTTCCAGGCCCGGGTATGGATCGTGTCACCGACAACCTGCATGGCCACGCTGAACACGATGCGGGCCATCCTGAAGGACGCCCGCATGCGGGAACAGTCCGGGGCCATCCGCAAAACGCTGCGGCTCTTGCATCGTGACGTGGAACTGGTGGTCGAACGTGTGACCAAGCTCGACACCCATTTCACGCAGGCGCGCAAGGATATCGACGACATAACGGTCGCCGCCGAGCGTGCGGGCAAGAGGGCCACGCATCTCGACAACTTCGATTTTGAAGAGCTTGAGGGCGATAATGGGGACGCGCGTGTCGTCCCCATCGTCAAATCCGGCGGCTAGATCCGCAGGAACCGCTGTGCCAGGCGCGGGATCAGCGCGTTGAACATCAACGGTGCGTCGGTTGCAACAAGGCAGATGCAGTCTTCGCCGTCTTCGGCAATCGGCGTGTGGTGCAGATCTTCATCTGCAATCTCGACATCGCCGCGGCCAAAGCGATCCTCTTCGTCCTTGAACGCACCTTTCAGAACCAGCGTCATCTCCATCCCACGGTGGCCGTGGTCGGGCATCTTGGCGCCGCCGGGGATGCTGAGCAGGCGTACCGAGGCGTCATCGGACGATCTCAGGATCGCCTGACGCACGCCGCCGCCGATGGCGCGCCATTTGACGGCATCGAGGTCGCCATGCACGTATTCCTGAAGCGGGGTCGGAAACACCGATCCCGGCTTGGCAACACGCGGAGCCGCAATTTCGGACGGGGTGTCCGCAATCAGCGCAAGCGTGGCCGCCAGGCTGTCCTCAGCCACTTCTACCGTGTCGACATCATCCAGAACCGCACCGCCCACAGCGTCGAAGCTGTCCAGCCGCGCCCTGCATTCGTCGCACATCGATACGTGCGCCGCGATCACAAGGTCGAACGCCTCAGGCAACGTACCGGCAGAGTACGCCATCAGGATTTCGTCCGAGATATGATGCCTTATTTCACTCATCATTGTCCGTGCTCACTTCATCGTGTGGCGCAACCGCTCGAGCGCCAACCTAATCCTCGATTTGATCGTGCCCAGCGGCAGGCCAGTCTGTGCGGCAATTTGACTGTGACTCAAATCACCGAAGTAGGCCTTCTCGATCAGCTCTCTTTGCGCATCGGGCAGTTCGGCCAAGGCCTCTGCCAGCTGCGCACTCTCCTGTTGAAGGGCAACGACATCTTCCTGTGCAGGCTCCGCCTCGGGGCCCCAAGGCACATCCTCGGGCTCGGGGCGGCGCTGTTTGCGCAGCATGTCGATCCGGCGGTTCCGCGCGATCGTGAAGATCCACGTCGACACGCTGGCCCGCGATGGGTCGAACAGATGCGCCTTGCGCCACAGGGTGGCCATTGCCTCTTGCGTACACTCCTCTGCCAGCGTTTCGCTGGCGCCTGATTTCATCAAAAAGGCCTTCACGCGGGGTGCGAAGTGCGAGAACAGCTCGGCAAACGCCGTCTGATCCCGATCTTCGTGAATGCGCCGGACATGTCCGACCCATTCGGCCTTCTTTTCAGTCGCGTCCATTGAGTTTCCGAGCTTGCGGGCGCCTTTGCGGGGCAGCGAGGCCGCACCATAAAGGTGTCCGGATACAGATGCATCCACTTCTTCGGTCGCTGGCCGGACGGTCAACATGTGCTGCTTACGCACCAGCAATCCGGACAGATCACTTAAACTACAAAATAATTCCGCTAATCCGGTTTCGGTAGCTACGCGTAAGAGATGTAGGGACACGACGGTTTAACGGAGATATCCATGCCTTTCGAAACACGACGGGCCGCACCGAAACGGATTGCGGTCATAGGCGGCGGAATCTCTGGGTTAGGCGCGGCGCACCTGCTGGCCGACAGCCATCGTGTCGTGTTGTTCGAGGCCGAGAACCGGCTTGGCGGGCACGCGCGCACGGTTCTGGCGGGCCGGCGCGGCGATCAGCCGGTGGATACGGGCTTTATCGTCTTTAACCACGTGAACTACCCCCATCTGACGCGCCTGTTCGATGAATTGGGGGTGCCCACCGCCAAGAGCAACATGAGCTTTGGCGCCTCGATCGATGGCGGACGGATAGAGTATGGGTTGGCCAGCGTGCGCGCGATCTTTGCCCAAAAGCGAAACTATGCACGCCCCGCATTCCTGAAGATGGTGCGCGACATCCTGCGCTTTAACGCCCAGGCGCGCGGTGCGCTGGATGGGGCGGACATGACGATCGGCGAATTGACCTACAAGCTCGGTCTTGGCGATTGGTTCCGCGACTACTATCTTGCGCCATTTTCGGGCGCGATCTGGTCAACGCCCACGTCGAAGATCCTCGATTTCCCCGCCGAGGCGTTGGTGCGGTTCTTCGAGAACCACGCCCTGATGAATTACACCGATCAGCACCAGTGGTACACGGTGCAAGGCGGCTCGGTCGAATACGTCCGCCGGCTGTCCGACAGCCTTTATGCCCGGGGCGTTGATATCCGGCTGGGTGCCGATGTCGATGCCGTGCGCCGCAACCCCGTGGGTGTCGAGGTCAAGGTGCCCGGCGCGGGCTGGGAAGGCTTTGATGAGGTGGTGTTTGCCACCCATTCGGACGACACGCTGCGCCTGCTTGCGGACCCGACTGGGGTCGAGCGGACCGCCTTGTCGGCCATCCGCTATCAGCCGAACGAGGCGGTGCTGCACGCCGACACCAATCTGATGCCCAAGCGGCGCCTGTGCTGGAGCTCTTGGGTCTACACCCAGGGCAAAGGCGAAGTCGCGGACCGGATCGGGCTGACCTACTGGATGAATTCGTTGCAGCCCATTCCCATGGATGATCTGCACTTCGTGACATTGAATACGACGCAGAGCATCCGGGAAGAGCTGATTTATGATCAGGCGACCTTCCGGCATCCGGTCTACGATGTCGCCGCACTGGCCGCGCAAGAGACGGTGCGGGCGATCAACGGCCAGAACCGCACGTGGTTCTGCGGCGCCTGGATGAAAAACGGTTTTCACGAAGACGGCCTGTCGAGCTCCGTGGACGTGGCCGAAGGCATCGCAGCGATCAAACCGCTGGAGATTGCCGCCGAATGACCGCCACGGTCGATCATATCCAGGGCGAGACCTTTCATGGCCGCCGGGGCGCGATCGAGAACGCGTTTCGGTATTCGATCGACTATGTGATGCTCGATGCCGAGGCGCCGGTGCGCGCGCCCTGGCTCTTTCGCCGCAATCGCCGGGGGCTGGCCGCACTTCACGACAGCGACCATGGCGGTGCGCCAAAGCAGGGGCGCGGGGCGTCCTGGGCGCGCGATGTGTTGCGCGAACACCAGCTTGAAACACTGTCGACGTGCCGGATCACACTGCTCGCGCAGCCGCGCTTTTGGGGTCACGTGTTCAATCCTGTCAGCTTTTGGCTGGTCGAGGATGCGGATGGCCTGCGCGCGGTGATTGCCGAGGTCTCGAACACGTTCGGGGATCGGCATTCCTATCTGTGCCACCACCCCGACCTGCGCCCGATCACGCGGGAAGACACGCTGAGCGCGCAAAAGATATTCCACGTCTCGCCGTTCCAGAAGATCGAGGGCGGCTACCGGTTCCGCTTTGACATCCGCGCCGACCGGATCGGCATATGGATCGACTATCGCGCGGGTGAAGACGGGCTTTACGCCACGCTGACAGGACCCCGTGTCCCGCTGACAAACGCTGGCATACTGCGCGCCTGCCTGCGGCGACCGCTGGGGTCGCGCCGGGTGTTGGGTCTGATCCATTGGCAGGCGCTCAAGCTGTGGTGGAAGGGTGCAAAATACGCCGTGCGCCCCGAACCGCCCGCCCATGAGGTGTCGCGATGAGCAATGCGCGCGCCCTCGGGCTTCCCGGATATGCCGTGTTTGCGGCGATGCTCGCCTCGGCCGGGCTGCCGATCTATATTCATGCGCCCAAATTCTACGTCGATGAATACGGGGTCAGTCTGGCGGCGCTGGGGGCGGTTCTGTTCGGGCTGCGCCTGTTCGATTTCGTGCAGGACCCGGTGTTGGGCTGGCTGTCCGAGGCGGCGCGAACCGCGCGGCGGCGGCTTGTGGCCCTCGCCGTTGCGGTGATGGCGCTGTCCATGGTCGGCCTTTTCGCGGTCGAACCGCCGGTGGCCCCGCTTTTATGGTTTGCGATCACGCTGACGGGGCTCTTCACCGCATTTAGCTTTCTCACCATCAACTTCTACGCCCAGGGCGTGCGCAAGGCGGGCGATCTGGGGCCGGACGGACATGTGCGCCTGGCAAGCTGGCGCGAAACGGGCGCGTTGCTGGGTGTGTGCGTGGCCGCTGTTATCCCGACGGCACTGGCCAGTTTCACCGCCTCCCCCTTTGTCATGTTCGCCGCAGGCTTTGTCGGGCTGGCCATCCTGGCCGCCTGGGTGATGCGGCGCGAATGGGTTGCCACCCCGGCGGCGCCCGAGACGCCGGGCTTTGGCCCGGTTCTGGCGGACGGCATCGCGCGGCGACTGCTGCTGATCGCGCTGGTCAATGCAACACCCGTGGCCGTGACCTCGACGCTCTTTCTGTTCTTCGTCGAAAGCCGTCTCGCGGCACCGGGCTGGGAAGGGCCGCTTCTTTTGCTGTTCTTCCTTGCTGCCGCAGCCTCTGCGCCGTTCTGGGGCAAGGCAGCGGCGAGGTATGGCGCCAAGCAGGCCTTGCTCGCAGGTATGGCCCTGGCCATCGCGTCATTCGCCTTTGCCGCGCTGTTGGGCCCGGGCGACACGCTGGCTTTTGCGGCAATCTGTCTCGCCTCGGGGGCGGCGCTTGGGGCCGATCTCACCCTTTTGCCGGCGATCTTTGCGCGCCGGATGGCTCGGATAGCCCCGGACGCCGGCCAAGCCTTTGGTCTTTGGTCATTTGTCTCAAAATTCACCCTGGCCTTCGCGGCCGTCACCCTTCTCCCGCTGCTCGATATGGCGGGGTTCCAGGCGGGAACAACCAACCCCGCAACCGCGCTCACCATGCTGACCGTTCTCTACGCTTTGGTGCCCTGCGCCCTAAAACTCATTGCGATCGCGCTTCTTGCCGCGACGCCCCTTAAGGAAAGCTGAACCTATGGACACGATCCTCTTGATCCTGACCGGCACAGCCCTTGCCTTTACGGCCGTATGGCTGCGCCAGAAACACATGACGTTTATGGCCCAATCGCCCGACGACTTTCGCGGCAAAGGCCCCGAGCTGGACCTGCGCGAACATCTGCGCGGGCCGATCCTGTGCGAGGGGGTCATCTATGGCCCCACCGGGCGGGTGTCGTCCCGGTTCGTCGCCGACTTTGACGCCAAATGGGACGGCAATGTCGGTGTGATGAAAGAGCACTTCAAATACGACACCGGCAGCTCGCAGGACCGCGAGTGGCATCTGACGCTGGGCAACGATGGCTCGATCAAAGCCGAAGCCCCCGATGTCGTGGGCGTCGGTACCGGCCAGCAGACCGGCCCGGGCGTTCTGTTGAAGTACCGCATCAAGCTGCCCGAGGAATCGGGGGGCCACGTGCTGGATGCGACCGACTGGATGTATCTGGTGGACAACGGAACCATCATGAACCGCAGTCAGTTCCGCAAGTACGGCTTCAAGGTGGCCGAGCTTGTGGCCACCATGCGCAGAAAAGAAGCCGCGTGAGGGAATGGGCGGGCAAACGCTATTGGCTGATCGGCGCTTCCGAGGGGTTGGGCCGATCGCTTGCCGTTGCGATGTCAAAGACCGGCTGTCAGCTGGTGTTGTCTGCCCGTAATGAAGAGCGTTTGACCGCACTTGCCAGCGAATTGCCCGGTCGGGCGGAGGTAAAGTCCTTGGATGTGGGCGACGCGGCCGCCGTTGAACAAGCCGGGGCCGAGCTTGGCGAGATCGACGGCATGATCTACCTCGCCGGGGTCTATTGGCCCATCGATGCCAAGGCATGGGACACAGCGCAGGCCGAGGCGATGTGCGACATCAACATGATGGGCGCGATCCGCTCGGTCGGGGCCGTTTTGCCCGCAATGCTGTCGCGTGGATCGGGCCACATAGTGCTCACTGGCTCGCTTTCGGGGTTTCGCGGTCTTCCCGGGGCTGTCGGCTATGGCGCGTCCAAGGCGGGTCTGATGTCTTTGGCGGAAACCATGCGCTTTGATCTGCGCGGGACCGGGGTGGATGTGCAACTGGCCAATCCCGGGTTCATTCGGACGCGGTTGACCGACAAGAACGACTTCAAGATGCCCTTCATCATGGAACCCGACGATGCGGCACAGTCCATGATGGACCTGATGAACACCGACAGGTTCAACGTAAGCTATCCCTGGGCCTTCGCCTCTTTCTTCCGCCTGTCGCAATTCATGCCGAACTGGCTGTACTACCGGATCTTCTGACCCGGACGAGATGCGCCCTTGCGCCCACCCGCACTTCGGGCTTCACTTGGCCCAGCTTCGCGGGAGATCCCAATGCTCAACATCAGCACCGGAAAGGTCGTCAGGATCATCTTCCTGGCACGGGAGTACGGGCCTGAGAGTGGTCATTTGCATGACTATATCTCTGGGCTGAATGAGGACGAACAAGCCAACCTGGTCGCCCTGATGTGGGTGGGCCGGGACAGTTTCGATGCGGCGGAGTTCGAAGAGGCCAAGGCAACCGCCCGGGCCGAGGCGACGGCGCCCACCGAAGACTATCTAAGCGGTATTCCAGAGTTGCCGGACTATCTGGAAGACGGTCTTGAGGCGATGGGTATCAACGTGGCCGATGCCGAGGACCACCTCTGACACCTGCACCTGAGCCCCCGATCTTCGACGGCCACAACGACCTGTTGTTGCGCCTGTGGAAGGGGGGTCCATCCGCGGTCGACAGCTTTGCCACCGGCAGCAGCGGCCATATCGACCGCCCACGTGCGGCCCAGGGCGGATTTGCCGGTGGGCTGTTTGCCATTTTCGTGCCGGGCAAGGCAGACTTCGATATGTCGGCGCTGACCCGGTCGTCCTACGATCTGCCCGAGCCGCCGGAACTGGAACAGGCGGAGGCACTGGAGGTCGCGCTGAGCCAGGCCAACATCCTGTTGGAGCTGGATCGACGGGGTGATCTGATGCTGTGCCGCGGCGCAGGTGACGTTCGGAAGGCGATGGCTGCGGGCCAGATTGCGGCCGTGATGCATCTTGAGGGCGCCGAGGCAATCGATCCAGAGCTTGAGCAACTGGATGTCCTTTATGACCTCGGTCTGCGGTCCGTTGGCCCGGTCTGGAGCAGGCGCACGGCCTTTGGCTATGGCGTCCCGTTTCGGTTTCCCGGGGACGGCAGTGTGGGCCCCGGGCTGACCACGGCGGGCAAGGCGCTGGCGGTGCGGGCACAGGCCAAGGGGATGGTCTTTGACACCAGTCACCTGAATGTCGCCGGGTTCTGGGATGCAGCCGAGCTTGGCCTGCCGCTGGTGGCGACGCATTCGAACGCGCATGCCGTGTGCCCGCATGCGCGCAACCTCTTCGACGATCAGTTGCGGGCGATTGGGGAGACCGGCGGCATGGTTGGCCTGAACCTCGCCACCGCCTTTCTCAGGCCCGATGGGCGTATGGTTCCGGACGGCGCGATGGAGCCGCTTATCCGCCATCTGGACCACATGATCGCCCTCGCCGGTGAGGAGCATGTGGGGCTCGGCAGCGATTTCGATGGCGCCCTTGTCCCCGAAGAGATCGGTTCTGTAGCGGGGCTGGACGCTTTGCGCGGTGCGATGACCCGGGCGGGCTATGACAAGGCGCTGATCGAGCGGCTGTGCCATGGGAACTGGGTCGCTGCGATCGAGCGGATCGTGGGCGCCTAGTTCGGGCCGTTCGGCCAAGAAAATCCAATCAGGACGCCGCAAATCTGATCACGATTGTCGCGCGCAGGCAGCATTGCTGCATCGTATCGGTGCTCTTATGCTCGCGGCGGCAGGGAGAGTGCGCATGGCGGATGCAGTTCGCTTTACATTGGACGGCAAGGCGGTCGAGGCCGCGCCGGGCGACACCATCTGGGATGTTGCCAAGCGCGAAGGCACGCTGATCCCGCACCTGTGCCACAAGGACGCCCCCGGCTATCGCGCGGACGGCAACTGCCGGGCCTGCATGGTCGAGATCGAGGGTGAGCGTGTGCTTGCCGCGTCGTGCATTCGGGCGCCATCGGACGGCATGGTGGTCAACTCGCAAAACGCCCGCGCGACCACGGCGCGCAAGGCGGTGATGGAGCTGTTGCTCGCCGATCAGCCCGCGCGCGAGACGGCGCACGATAAGTCCGCGCATATGTGGGACATGGCCGAAGCCCAGGGCGTCACAGAAAGCCGGTTTCCGCCGGTCGAAGAAGAGCGAATTCCGCTGCTTGATGACAGCCACGTTGCCATGCGGGTCAACCTTGATGCCTGTATCTCATGCGGGCTGTGCGTGCGCGCCTGCCGTGAAGTCCAGGTCAACGACGTCATCGGAATGGCCGGGCGCGGGCATGACGCGTATCCCGTCTTCGATTTCGACGATCCCATGGGGGACAGCACCTGCGTGGCCTGTGGTGAATGCGTCCAGGCCTGCCCGACTGGAGCCCTGATGGAGGCGAGCCTGCTGGACGAGGCGCAGGTGGGCGACAGCGCCGGGCATGAGCGTGAGGTGGACAGCATCTGCCCCTTTTGCGGGGTGGGTTGCCAGGTATCGCTCAAGGTCAAGGGCGACCAGATCACCCATGTCGACGGGATCAACGGCCCGGCCAATGAAGGGCGCCTTTGTGTGAAAGGGCGCTTTGGCTTCGACTACATCCATCATGCCCATCGTCTGACCAAGCCGCTGATCCGCCGCCCGGATGCGCCCAAGGGCATGAACATCGACCCGGCCAATCCGCTCACTCATTTCCGCGAGGCGACGTGGGAAGAGGCGCTGGATTTTGCGGCGCGTGGGCTTAAGGAGCTGGGCGGAACCGAAGTGGCGGGGTTCGGGTCGGCCAAGTGTTCGAACGAAGAGGCGTATCTTTTTCAAAAGCTGATCCGCCAAGGCTTTGGTCACAACAACGTCGATCACTGCACCCGTCTCTGCCACGCCTCATCGGTGGCGGCGCTTATGGAGAACGTGGGCTCGGGCGCGGTTACGGCGACGTTCAACGAGGTTGAGAACGCAGACTGCGTGATCGTCATCGGTGCAAATCCGATCGAGAACCATCCCGTCGCGGCCACCTTCTTTAAACAGTTCACCAAGCGGGGCGGCACCCTGATCGTGATGGATCCGCGGGGCCAGGCGCTCAAGCGGCATGCCACGCATATGCTGCAGTTCCGTCCCGGGGCGGATGTCAGACTGTTGAACGCGATCATGAACGTGATCGTCGAGGAAGGGCTTTACGACCAGCAATACATCGACGCCTACACCGAGAATTGGGAGGCCGAGAAAGCGCACCTTGCGGGGTTCCCACCCGAGGCAATGGCCGAGATATGCGGGATCGATGCTGACACAATCCGCACCGTCGCCCGCACCTTCGCCACCTCGCGCGCGGCAATGATTTTTTGGGGCATGGGGGTCAGCCAGCATATCCACGGCACCGATAATTCGCGCTGCCTGATCTCGCTCGCGCTGATGTGCGGCCAGGTGGGGCGGCCCGGCGCCGGTCTGCATCCGTTGCGTGGCCAGAATAACGTCCAGGGTGCCTCGGATGCGGGCCTGATCCCGATGGTCCTGCCGGATTATCAAAGCGTTGCCGACGCCGAAAAGCGCGGGGTCTTCGAGACGCTGTGGAACAGTGAGATCGATCCGACGCCCGGCTTGACGGTGGTTGAGATCGTTAATGGCATCCATGCGGGCAACATTCGCGGGATGTATATCCTGGGCGAAAACCCGGCGATGTCGGACCCGGATGTGGACCATGCACGCGCCGCACTTGCCAAGCTCGACCACCTTGTCGTGCAGGATATCTTTCTGACCGAGACGGCGATGTATGCCGATGTCGTTCTGCCAGCGGCGGCGTTTTACGAGAAGTCCGGCACGGTCACCAACACCAACCGACAGGTCCAGATGGGCCGACCTGCGGTTTCCCCACCGGGCGAGGCGCGTGAGGATTGGGCGATCGTTGTCGACCTGGCCAAGCGGCTGGGCCTTGGCTGGACCTACACGCATCCCCGCGATGTCTTTGCCGAGATGACACAGGTGATGCCGTCGCTTGCCAACATCACATGGGATCGTCTCGAACGGGAAAACGCAGTGACCTACCCGTCGCTCGCGCCGGATGATCCCGGCCAGCCGATCGTCTTTGGTGATGGTTTCCCGCGGGCCGACGGGCGGGCCAAGTTCACCCCCGCCGCCGTGATCCCGCCCGACGAGGTGCCGGATGCCGACTATCCGATGATCCTGACCACGGGGCGGCAGCTTGAGCATTGGCACACCGGCGCAATGACCCGGCGGGCAAGCGTGCTTGACGCTGTGGAGCCCGAGGCAAACTGTTCCTTGCATCCCCGGACCCTGCGCGCGCTGGGCGTTGCCGCTGGGGACATGGTCCGGCTCACCACACGGCGCGGAACGGTCGACGTGATGGCCCGTGCCGACCGCGCGGTGGCCGAGGATATGGTGTTCTTGCCCTTCGCCTATGTCGAGGCGGCGGCAAATCTGCTGACGAATGCCGCGCTTGATCCCTTCGGCAAGATCCCCGAGTTCAAGTACTGCGCGGTCAAGGTGGAACCGGTGCAGGGGCAGATGGCCGCGGAATAGGCACGGCTTGCGCTTGGGCGCGGCCCCGGTCCAGACTGCGCGAATGCCGCTGAACACGGACAGATTTCTGGGCGACCTCACCGCTTTGCGCCAGATCGGCGCTGTTGGCAAAGGTGTGGTGCGTCCCGCCTTTAGCGACGCCGACTGCGAGGCACGCCGCTGGCTTGTCGATCGCATCGAGGCGGCGGGTTTGACGCCTGCGGTCGATGCCGCCGGGAACGTCTTTGGTCTCGCTGACGGGCAGGGGCCGCTTGTCGGCTCGCACACCGATACGCAGCCCGAGGGTGGCTGGCTTGACGGTGCGTTGGGTGTGATCGCGGGCCTTGAGATTGCGCGGGCCGCCCGGGAAGATGGCGGTCCGCCCGTCTCGGTTGTGTCCTTTCAGGATGAAGAGGGTCGGTTCGGCGCCCTGACCGGCAGCGAGGTTTGGACCGGGGCACGCACCCTTGAAGAGGCAGACGCGCAGACGGACAGTACCGGGGTGTTGTATTCCGAGGCGCGGCAGGGGCTTGCGGATCTGGCGGGCGACACTGTGCCCATCGGTCGCTTCACTGCTTTCCTGGAACTGCACATCGAACAAGGGCCGGTGCTGGATGCCGGACCTGCGCGGATCGGCGTTGTGACCGGCATCGTGGGCGCGCGGCAGCTGCAGGTGACGTTTGACGGCCAGCAAAACCATGCGGGCACCACGCCGATGCACATGCGACAGGATGCGATGGTGGGGCTGGCGGCGTTTATTGCAGAACTGGACGGTGCCCTTGCGGGTATTGCCACGCCAAACAGCGTGTGGACGGTGGGTCAGGCCGACCTGTACCCGAACGCGCCGTCGGTCATCCCGGGGCGGGCGACTTTTTCCGTTCAGTGGCGTGATGCGGAGGAGGATCGCCTCGCCGATATGGAGGCGGCCATTCGCGAAACGCTGGCCCGCGTCGGTGCGGCGCGTGGGTTGCGCGTGTCGGCATCCGAGGAGTGGCGCCTGTCCCCCACGCCCATGAACGGCGCGGTGACCGATGCAATCGGGCGCGCGGCCGAGTCAGTGTGCCCCGGCGCGTGGAAGCAGATGCCCTCGGGCGCTTTGCACGATGCCAGCAACGTCGGACGCGTCTTGCCGACAGGTATGATTTTCGTCCCCTCGATTGGCGGGATCAGCCATAATTTCGCTGAGAATACTGGCACTGACGACCTTGTCCTTGGGTTGCAGGTCCTGGCGCAAGCGGCCCGGCTGGTTTAGCGCAAACATCCGCCAAGTTATCGTTGACCTCTTGGTCGAGTTTGCTGCACGATCCGCTCTAAGGTTTTCCAAAGAGAAGACATTGGCCGGACTTATCCGGCTATCGGGAGGAATACTTGCCAGAAAGTTCGGCGGCATCCGCAACGCTGATATCCATGCCCGCTTTGCTGGAACGCAATGCGCGCAAGTATGCTGGGCGCCCGGCGTATCGGGAAAAAGAATACGGGATCTGGCAAAGCTGGACATGGCTTGAGGCGCGCGAGGAGATCCGCGCGCTTGCGCTGGGTTTTCTCGACCTTGGCGTGGCCAAGGGTGACCACGTGGCCATCATTGGCGCAAATCGTCCGGCGCTCTATTGGGCGATCACGGCGGCGCAGATGTGCGGGGCCGTGCCTGTTCCGTTGTACCAGGACGCGGTCGCGGAAGAGATGGCCTATGTTCTGGAACACTGCGGCGCGCGGTTCGTCGTGGCCGAGGATCAGGAGCAGGTGGACAAAGTGCTCGAGATCCAGGACCGGGTCGGGCATATCGAGCACATCATCTACCACGACAAGCGCGGGATGCGGAAATATGACCATTCCCGCATGAACGCCCTGGCGGATGTGCAGGCCACCGGACGCGCGGCACATCATCGGTTCGATGAAGTGCTTAACCAGCGGATCGCCGAGCTGGGATACGACGACACCTGTGTCATGCTGTATACCAGCGGCACCACGGGCCGGCCCAAGGGGGTTGTGCTGTCGAACCGCAATGTGATCGAGACGTCGAAGGCGTCGTCCGAGTTCGATGCGCTGAGCGAGAAAGAGAGCGTTCTGGCCTATCTGCCGATGGCCTGGGTGGGGGATTTCATCTTTTCCATCGGGCAGGCGATGTGGAACGGGTTCTGTGTAAACTGCCCTGAATCCGCCGAGACGATGTATGAAAACCTGCACGAGATCGGGCCGACATACTTCTTTGCGCCGCCGCGGTATTTCGAACAGCGCATCACCCTTTTGACCATCCGAATGGAGGATGCGGGGCCGTTTAAGAAGTGGCTTTTCAAGCACTTCATGGAACACGCGCGCAAAGTGGGGCCCAAGCTGATGGACGGGCATTCGGTGAGCTTTGGCGACCGGATGAAATACGCGCTGGGCAATGTGCTGGTCTACGGACCGGTGCGGAACCGGGCGGGGATGTCGAACGTGCGGATCGGTTATACCGCGGGTGAGGCGATCGGGCCGGAGATCTTTGAGTTCTGGCGGTCGCTGGGGATCAACCTCAAGCAGCTCTACGGGCAAACCGAGGCGTCGGTGTTCATCACCCAGCAACCCGATGGCGAGGTGCGCGCCGATACGGTGGGCGTGCCGTCACCGGGGGTTGAGGTGAAGATCGGTGAGACCGGTGAGGTGTTCTATCGCTCGCCCGGAACGTTTGTGGAGTATTACAAGAACGCCGAAAGCACCGCCTCGACCAAAGACCCAGAAGGCTGGGTCGCAACGGGGGATGCCGGTTTTTTCGAAGACGGCACCGGGCATCTGCGGATCATCGACCGTGCCAAGGATGTGGGCAAGATGGCCGATGGCAGTTTGTTTACCCCTAAGTATGTTGAAAACAAACTGAAATTTTACCCAAACATTCTGGAATCCGTGGTGTTTGGGGGCGGGCGTGAGCGGTGTTGTGCCTTCATTAACATCGACTTAACGGCGGTGGGGAACTGGGCAGAGCGCAACAATATCTCTTACGGGTCCTACCAAGAACTGGCCGGGCATCCGCAGGTTCTTGCGACCGTGCAGGAGCACGTGGAAGAAATGAACGCGAGCTTGGCGGAAGACAAGATGCTCGCCGGATGCCAGATTCACCGGTTCCTGATCCTGCACAAAGAGCTTGATGCCGACGACGGCGAACTGACCCGCACGCGGAAGGTTCGGCGCAGGATCATTGAGGGGAAATATGCCGATTTGATTAATGCGCTGTATGACGGGTCAGACAGCGTCTCGACCACCACGGAAGTGACCTATGAGGACGGGCGCAAGGGCTCGATCTCGGCGACGCTGGAGATCCGCGATGCGCAGGTGGCCCATGTCCGCGCGGGAACGCTGGAGGCGGCGGAGTGAACCAGCTGTCCCCCGATAGCTACGTGACCGAGGACGGGCGGCAGATCGGGCCGCCGGTCTTGGAGATGAAGCATATTACCCTGCGATTTGGTGGGGTTACGGCGATCAAGGATATCTCGTTTGACATCCGCGAGGGCGAGATCCGGGCGATCATCGGGCCCAATGGCGCGGGCAAATCGTCGATGTTGAACGTCATCAACGGGTTCTACCATCCGCAAGAGGGCGAGATCTGGTTTCGGGGATCCCGGCGGCCGTCGATGAAGCCCTATGAGGTGGCGCGGCAAGGGATTGCGCGGACGTTTCAGAACATCGCTCTGTTCAAGGGGATGTCGACGCTCGACAACATCATGACGGGCCGGAACACGATGATGAAGGCGGGGCTTTTGTCTCAGGCGATCTGGTGGGGCAAGGCCGAGCGGGAAGAGATCCACCACCGGGAGCAGGTGGAGAAAGTCATTGATTTCCTTGAGATTCAGCACATTCGCAAGACGCCGGTGGGGCGGCTGCCCTATGGCCTGCAAAAGCGGGTGGAACTGGGTCGGGCGCTGGCGGCGGAACCGAAACTTCTTCTTCTCGACGAGCCCATGGCGGGCATGAATGTCGAGGAAAAAGAGGACATGAGCCGCTTTATCCTGGACGTGAATGACGAGTTCGGGACGACGATTGCCCTGATCGAACACGACATGGGCGTGGTCATGGATATCTCGGACCGGGTCGTCGTGATGGATTACGGGCGCAAGATCGGGGATGGCACGCCGGATGAGGTGCGCAACAACCCCGAGGTGATCGACGCCTATCTGGGGGTGTCGCATGACTGACCGAACGGTGCATTTACGCGGCGCCGCTGCGGCCCGCACACCCCGTACAAAACCTGTACACAGCCTGTACACCGGAGGGTGCGCGTGGAGACGTTAAGAAAGATCTTTATAGATCCTTTCGCGGACATGTTCGCCGCGCCGGATTTCCTGTTGCAGGTGCTGTGGGAGGGGCTGGTGTCGGGCGTGTTGTATGCGCTGATCGCGCTGGGCTTTGTCCTGATTTTCCGTTCCAGCCGGATCTTCAACTTTGCCCAGGGCATCATGGTGGTCTTCGCGGCGCTGACGCTGGTCGGGCTGCATGCCGCCGGTCTGCCCGCCTGGGTGGCCTTTGCCGCGACGTTGGGGGTGATGTTCCTGCTGGCCGTGGGGATCGAGCGGATCGTGCTGCGGCCGCTGGTGAACCAGCCCGATATCATTCTCTTCATGGCGACGATCGGGATCACGCTGTTCCTCGTCGGCGGGGGCGAGATCATCTTTGGCGGTGAGAACAAGGTGATGATCTCGGACGAACTGGGGATCCCGGACGGATCGCTGGAGTTCAATCCGTTCGACGGCTTTGTCCTGGTCGAAGCGCGGGATGTGACGGTGGTGTTTGGCGCGGTGGTGATGGTGGCGGCGCTTCTGGCCTTCCTCAACTACTCGCGCATGGGCCGGGCGATCCGGGCCCTGGGCGATGATCACCAGGCGGCGCTGTCGGTGGGGATTTCGCTGACGACGATCTGGGTGCTGGTGTGGTTCCTCGCCGGGATCATCGCGTTGATGACCGGGATTGCCTGGGGCAGCCGGGCCGGCGTGTCCTTTGCGCTCGAGATCATCGCGCTCAAGGCCCTGCCGGTGCTGATGCTGGGGGGGCTGGAATCGATCACAGGCGCGATTGTCGGCGGGATCGCCATCGGGCTGTTGGAGAAGCTTTTCGAGATCTACTGGGGGCAGCCGCTGCTTGGCGGGTCGACCGAGGCGTGGTTTGCCTACGTGCTGGCGCTGGTGGTGTTGCTCTTCCGTCCGCAGGGGCTGTTTGGGGAGAAGATCATTGAGCGCGTGTAGCGAGATGCCCCGCGGAACCGACCGTCACCAGACTGTTTCATGGCCATCCGTGGAGAAACGGGCCAAAATGTCGGTCGTGCCGGTAGCGAGTGTTGGGAGTGCCAGCGATGCACAAGTGGAGCCCTTTGACCTGGGCCATGGCGAGCGGGGCCTTTGCGCTGACGGCAGCGCTGTACCTGGGCGCGGCCCACGATCAGCTGGTTCCGGCGCATGGTTTGCCGGTGGCGCAGCCTCTGGACGTCTGGACCGACGTCGCGGGCGGGGTGCTGGCTGCGTTCTGCGCAGCCGTTTCGCTGTTGATCGCGGTTTTCCGGATGCGGGCGCCGGTGCCCAACGCATGACGACTGGCCTGCGGGGGATGCTCTGATGTTTTACCGCACCGCTGGCCAGTTCAAGACGACCTACCGCACCGATCAGGCGCTGTTCCCGATCCGGCAGGATGCGGTTCTGTTGATGATCATTCTGCTGTTTGCCTGGGTGATCCTGCCCTTCACGGCGAGCGAGTTCGTGTTCCAGACCCTGCTGATCCCGGTGTTGATCTATGCGCTGGCGGCGACGGGGCTGAATATCCTGACGGGCTATGCCGGGCAGCTGTCGCTGGGCACCGGCGCATTCATGGGGGTCGGGGCCTATGCGTGCTATAAGCTGATCACGATCTTTCCCGAGATGAACCTGGTGATCGCGGTCCTGTTGTCAGGTGTGTTTTCCGCCGGGGTGGGCGTGATGTTCGGCTTGCCGAGCCTGCGCATCAAGGGGTTCTACCTGGCGATCGCGACGCTGGCGGCGCAGTTCTTCCTCGTCTGGCTGTTCGAGAAATGGCCGTGGCTTTACAACAACAACGCCAGCGGGGCCATTCAGGTGCCCAATGTCGACATCTTCGGCGTGCCGGTGGCGGGGCCTTTGGCGACCTCGGCGACGCAATACTACTTCGTGCTGGGGATCGTGACGGTTCTGACGATTGTGACGATCAACCTGACGCGCGGGTCGCTCGGCCGGGCGTGGAAATCGGTGCGCGACATGGACATCGCGGCGGAGCTGATTGGGATCAACCTGCTGAAGGCCAAGCTGATGGCCTTTGCGGTGTCGTCCTATATCGTCGGCGTGTCCGGTGCGCTGTTCGTGTTCCTGTGGCGCGGGGCGGCGGAGCCGAACCTGTTTGATATCGAGCTGTCGTTCCGTGTGCTGTTCATTGCGATCATCGGGGGGCTGGGGTCGATCCTGGGCAACTATCTGGGCGCGGTTCTGATCGTGGCGCTGCCGGTGATCCTGAACACGGTGCCCGAGCTTGTGGGGCTCGACATCAAATCGGCCACGGTGGAGCATATCAACGTGATGATCGTGGGCGCGCTGATCATCTTTTTCCTGATTGTCGAGCCGCACGGGCTGGCGCGTTTGTGGCAATTGATCCGCGAGAAACTGATTATCTGGCCGTTCCCGCACTAGGGGCGACCGCACGACCAAAAGACCAATAATGGGAGGACGACCATGAAACATCTGACGAAACTGGCCCTTGCCGGGGCCGTGGCGACGCTGACCGCAGGTGCGGCGGTGGCCGAAAGCCTGTATCTGCCGAACCTCAGTTATCGCACCGGGCCGTTTGCGGCGACGGGCATCCCGCTGATGAACGGGCAGCGCGACTATATGGAGATGCTCAACGCCCGCGATGGCGGGATCGGCGGCGTGTCCGTGGATTTCGAAGAGTGCGAGACGGGTTATTCCACCGAGAAAGGTGTGGAGTGCTATGAACGCACGAAGGGCGAGGCGCTGGTGACCCAGCCCTGGTCGACGGGGATCACCTTGCAGGTGCTGCCCAAGACCAATGTCGATCAGATCCCGATCCTGGCCCCGGGCTATGGCTTTAGCCCGATGTCGGACGGCAAGACGTTCCAGTGGGCGTTCAATCCGCCGGCGTCCTATTGGGACGGGATGTCGATGATCCTTCAGGAAATCTCGGGCGGTGATCTGTCATCGCTGGCGGGCAAGAAGGTTGCCCACCTGCACCTCGACCACCCCTATGGCAAAGAGCCGCTGCCGCTGCTTGAAGCGATGGGGGAGGCGCATGGGTTCGAAGTGCTGCCGATCCCGGTGGGTATTTCCGAGATGCAGAACCAGTCGGCCCAGTGGCTGCAGATCCGGCGCGAGCGCCCGGATTTTGTGATCATGTGGGGCTGGGGCGCGATGAACGCCGGTGCCATCACCGAGGCGGTGAAAACCCGCTATCCGATGGACCAGTTCGTGGGCGTCTGGTGGTCGGGCCATACCGATGACCTGCAGCTTGTGGGCGAGGACGGCAAAGGCTATCGCGCGATTTCCTGGTCGCTGCCGAACCCGGATGCGCCCGTGATGGCCGACATCCGCGAGCATGTCGTCGACACCGGCAAAACGCTGGCGTCGGAAGAAGAGCTGGGTGAAGTGTTCTATGGGCGCGGCATCATCATCTCGGCGATCCTGGCCGAGGGGGTGCGGGTCGCACAAGAGATGCACGGCACGGCCAACATCTCGGCCGCGCAGCTGCGTGACGGTCTGGCGAACCTGAACTTTACCGAAGCGCGGATCGACGAGCTGGGCCTGACCGGCATGATGGCGCCCTTTTCGACCTCGTGCGCCGATCACACCGGCCATTCGGGCGGTTGGATGATCGAGTGGGACGGCGAGAAGTTCGTGCAAGCCTCGGATCTTCTGTCGGCGGATCGCGATGCGATTGAGCCGCTGGAAGCCGCGAAAGCCGCGGAATACGCCAGCGCCAATGCGCCCTGGCCGATGAACGAGGCGTGCGACGAAGCCTCTTAAGCCTTTGTGCCCCGGCCGTGTCTGACGGCCGGGGCCTGACCGATCGCGGAGACGCCCATGCTCGATGCCGGTAAGACGGAAGAGACGCTGCTCGATGTGAACAACATCGAGGTGATCTATGATCACGTGATCCTTGTGCTCAAGGGCGTCTCGCTGAGCGTGCCCAAGGGCGGGATCACCGCCCTTTTGGGGGGCAACGGGGCGGGCAAGACGACCACGCTCAAGGCCATCTCGAACCTGTTGCGGTCCGAACGGGGCGAGGTGACCAAAGGCACGATCTCGTACCGCGGGACCGACATTCGCGAGATGGATCCGGCGGCCATGGTCAAATCCGGTGTGATCCAGGTGATGGAAGGCCGGCACTGTTTCGAACATCTCACGGTCGAGGAAAACCTGATGACCGGCGCCTATACCCGCAAGGACGGGCGCGGCGAGATCGAGAAAGAACTGGAACTGGTCTACAGCTATTTCCCCCGCCTCAAAGAGCGCCGCAAGAGCCAGGCGGGCTATACCTCGGGCGGGGAACAGCAGATGACGGCGATTGGCCGCGCGCTGATGAGCCGACCCGAGACAATCCTGCTGGATGAGCCCTCAATGGGGTTGGCGCCGCAGCTTGTCGAAGAAATCTTTACCATCGTGAAGAAACTCAACGAGAACGAGGGCGTGAGCTTTCTGTTGGCTGAGCAGAACACGAACGTGGCGCTGCGCTTTGCCCATTACGGGTACATCCTGGAATCGGGGCGCATTGTGATGGATGGGCCCGCCGCCGAGCTGCGCGAGAACCCGGATGTGAAGGAATTCTACCTCGGGATGTCGGACGAGGGCCGCAAGAGCTTTCGCGATGTCCGCAGCTACCGTCGCCGCAAACGCTGGCTCAGCTAGGCCCGACCCGCATTCTCTTTGGTCCTGAAATATCCCCGCCGGAGGCACCGCGCGCCCGCAGGGCGCGCCCCGGACAGCGGCTATCCGCCCGCCTTCATTTCGTCGATCCGCTCAAGCGCCTCGGTCCGCGAGTTGCGGATGTTCGGGCGAAAGCCCTGGCTTTCGGCGCGCAACCGGATGTCGGTTTCCGTCTCGGACCCCGGCGCATAGCGCACCGAGCCCAGCGACGCTGCCATGTTCAGCTCTTTGCCCCGCCGCGCGTATTCCACCCAGGCCTTGGGCATGATCTGGCAGTTTTCGTAGTTCACCAGAAAGTACCATTTCCGGTCGGTCTTGCGGATCAGCTCTTCCAGGTAGTCGTAGAAATCATCGACGTCGCGCGCGTGGTGGAAGGTGAAATTGGCAAAGTCCACCTCCATGATTTCGTCTTCCAACAGGAACTCCACCCGTTCGGCGAAATCGGCGCGGGTGTAATTCGGTTCGTGGACGATCTTGGCGCGCCGCCGGGTGGGCATCTCGGCGATGCGGTGGATGGCGCGGTCGCGGTCGCCGAAGAGGTTGGGGTCAAATGCCTCGGTCCCGGCGTCGCGTTCGATCTGGCGGCGGGTTTCGGGCGACGCGTCATAGCGCACCGAGCCCATCGAATGGCCAAGGTTCAGCGTCTTGCCGCGGCGCGAGAACGCAACCCAGGCGGCGGGGTCGATCTTGCAGCCCTGGTAGTTGACCAGAAAGAACCACCACTCTTCCCCGCTGTCGCGAATGCGGTCTTCTACCCGGTCATAGAAGGCATTAACTTCCTGGCTATTGTGAAAGTGCACGTGGCTCAGATCGACCTCAAGGATTTCGCGGTCTTCGTGGAAGGTCAGCCGGCTATCGATTCCGGCATCGGTGAAGGCGATTTCATCAAGCGTGTCGGTCAGCGCAGAGACCATAACGGTACCTTTCACAATTCTGTGTCTTTTAAAATGCTGCAGTGCAACATGCAAGCGTGCAACCTGTCGCAACGGGGGAAATCCGCCGTTTCTTCCAGTTTTTTGAGGTTTGGAGGCTGAATTGAGCGAATTCTTCGATGCGCTTGAGGTGCGAAGTGCGGACGAACGCGCGGCGGATCATGCCATAATGCTGCAACTGCAAAAGGAACGCGCCGCGGCGCTGCCGGGCTATGGCGGTGCGCTGGACGTCGGTGCCGCGCTCGCCGATCTGCCGGTTTTGCGCAAGGGCGCGCTGGTGGCGGCACAAACGCCGGAGGCCCCGCTGGGCGGATATGCGGCGCTGCCCGCCCACGGGTTTGCCCATCTCTTTCAGTCGCCCGGCCCGATCTATGAGCCCGGCCAGACCACGCCCGACTGGTGGCGGATGGGCCGGTTCCTGCACGCCCTGGGTCTGGGGGCGGGCGATATCGTGCAGAACTGCTTTAGCTACCACATGACGCCCGCGGGCATGATCTTTGAGAACGGGGCGCGGGCGGTGGGCGCCACGGTCTTTCCCGCGGGCATCGGCCAGACCGAGTTGCAGGTGCAGGCCGCCCATGATCTGGGCGTGACGGCTTATGCGGGCACCCCCGATTACCTCAAAACGATCCTTGAGGCGGCGGATGCGGCGGACACCCCGCTCAGGATCACCAAGGCGGCGGTGAGCGGTGGGGCGCTGTTCCCCGCGCTGCGCCAGTTGTACGGCGATCGCGGGATCGCCTGTCTGCAATGCTATGCCACCGCGGATCTGGGCAATATCGCCTATGAGAGCCCGGCGATGGAGGGGATGATCGTCGACGAAGGCGTGATCGTCGAGATCGTGCGCCCCGGCACGGGCGATCCGGTGCCCGAGGGCGAGGTGGGCGAGGTTGTGGTGACCACACTGAACGCCGACTATCCGCTGATCCGATTTGCGACGGGCGATCTGTCCGCCGTGCTGCCCGGAGAGAGCCCGTGCGGACGCACGAATACGCGGATCAAGGGCTGGATGGGGCGGGCCGATCAGACCACGAAGATCAAGGGCATGTTCGTGCGGCCCGAACAGGTGGCGGCCCTGGTGGCGCGCCACGACGAGGTCGCCCGCGCCCGCGTCGTCGCCTCGCGCGAGGACGAACGCGATGTAATGACCGTCCAGATCGAAACCGACGCCTGCACGCCGGAGGTCTATGCCGCCTCCGTCGAGGCGGTGTTGAAGATGAAAGGCCAGATCGAACTGGTGGCGCCGGGCAGCCTGCCCAACGATGGCAAGGTGATCGAGGACCTGCGCGACTACGGGTGAGGACGGTTGGGCCGGGGTATCTGCGCACCCCAAGCACCCCAACTGGCGACCCCGAGAGGATTCGAACCTCTGACCTACCGCTTAGGAGGCGGTCGCTCTATCCTGCTGAGCTACGGGGCCGCTGGCCTCTTGTTGCGCCTATCGGGGGCCGGATCAAGGCCGGGGTGGCGCTGCGGCGGGGGCACACCGGCGGGCCTGCCGCAATCCGTCTTGTCGACCGCAACACTTCTTGGTCATACACTGGGGCTGAGATTAAGGATTGTGTGCCATGACCGACCAAACCCCAGCGGATCCGAACAGGCCTTTGACGTTGCGTGATGTTTCCGAGGCGTCGGGTGTTTCGGAAATGACGGTGAGCCGCGTTTTGCGCAACCGGGGCGATGTATCGACGGCGACGCGTGCGCGGGTGCTCGAAGCGGCGCGGACGCTGGGGTACGTGCCCAACAAGATCGCGGGCGCGCTGGCGTCGAGCCGGGTCAACCTGGTGGCGGTGATCATCCCCAGCTTGTCGAACATGGTGTTCCCCGAGGTGATGATGGGGATCTCTGAGGTGCTGGACGATACCGAGCTGCAACCGGTCGTGGGCGTCACCAACTATCACCCCGATCAGGAAGAGAAGGTCCTCTATGAAATGCTGTCCTGGCGCCCGTCCGGGGTGATCATTGCCGGGATCGAGCATACGGATGCGAGCCGCGCGATGCTGGCCGCGGCGGGGATTCCCGTGGTTGAGATCATGGATACCGATGGCAAGCCCGCGGATTCGGTTGTGGGGATCAGCCACCGGCGCGCGGGGCGCGAGATGGCCAAGGCCATCGTGAAGGGCGGCTACACCAAGATCGGGTTCCTTGGCACGAAGATGCCGCTGGACCATCGCGCGCGGAAGCGGTTCGAAGGCTTTACCGAGGCTTTGGCCAAGGTCGGGCTCGAGGTGTTCGATCAGGAGTTTTACGACGGCGGCTCGGGGCTCGCCAAGGGGCGCGAGATGACCGAGATGTTGCTCAAGCGGTCGCCCGAGATCGATTTTCTCTATTACTCCAACGACATGATCGGGGCAGGCGGGCTTCTGTACTGTTTGGATGCGGGGCTGAATGTTCCGGGGCGGATCGGGCTGGCGGGGTTCAATGGTTTGACCTTGCTCAACGGTTTGTCGCGCAAGCTGGCGACCATGGATGCCGGGCGCCTTGAGACCGGACGCGCGGCGGCGCGGATCATTGCTGAGGGCCTGTCAGGCCAACGGATCGAGCTGGAGCCAACGCTACAGCTGGGCGATACGCTGGGCCGCAAGACGGTGTTTGATCCCGAAGACTGACGTCCAACCCCGTGATCAGCGCAGGGCGCGGCCCTTGATGATCGCCTCTTGGCCGAACTTTGCGCGAATGCTGTCAGTGGCGCGTTCGGCGCGCGCGCGCTTTTCGGCGCCCGGGTCCAGCAGATCGCCCGAGATGTCCGCCGCGCTTGCGGGGGCGATATCGCTGACGCCCACGCCAAGCAGGCGGAAAGGGCCCTTGTCCGCGGCCTGATCATAAAGCGCGCGGGCCGTGGTATAGATGCGATCGGCAATCTGGGTTGGGTCGGTCAGGCTGCTGCGTCGGGTCAGGATCGCATGGTTCGATTGCTTGAGCTTGAGCGTGACAACCCGGCCCGCCATCTCCTTGGCCTTGAGCCGGTCCGCGAGCTTTTCGGACAAGCGCCAGATATGGCCATCAAGAATATCGGGATCCGCGGTGTCTTCGTTGAATGTCGTCTCGTTCGACACCGACTTGACCGGGGCATTGCGCGAGACCCGGCGACGGTCTTCGCCCCGGGCCAGATGCCAGAGCCGGTCCCCCATCGATCCGAAGCGGGCATTGAGATCGCGTTTGTCCCAGCGCAAGAGGTCCGCGAAGGTGCGGATCCCGGCCTTTTCAAGGGATGTGCGCGTGGCCTGGCCCACGCCCCAGATCAGGCTGACGGGTTTGTTGTGCAGGAAATCGGCCGTCTCGCCCGCCCCGATCACAGAGAACCCGCGTGGTTTGTCGAGATCGGAGGCGACCTTGGCCAGAAACTTGTTGTGGGAGAGCCCGATGGAGCCCGAAATCCCCAACTCGTCCTCCATCCTGCGGGTGAGCTGTGCCAGCAGCACCGCTGGGGGGGCGCCATGGAGGCGCGCCGTTCCTGAGAGGTCGAGGAACGCCTCATCTAGTGACAAGGGTGCGATCACGGGGGTCAGCGCCTCCATCATCGCGCGCACGTCGCGTGAGACGGCGACATAGGCGTCCATCCGTCCGCGCACGACGACCGCCTCGGGGCAGAGCGCCAGTGCCTTGAACATCGGCATGGCCGAGCGCACGCCCTTGATCCGCGCGATGTAGCATGCGGTCGAGACAACGCCGCGCCGTCCGCCGCCGATGATCACGGGCTTGTCGCGCAACTCCGGATTGTCGCGCTTTTCCACTGCGGCGTAGAACGCGTCGCAGTCCATATGCGCGACCGTCAGATCAAAGAGCTCGGGATGCGCTATGACGCGCGGCCCCCCGCAGGCGGGGCAGCGGGGTCCATCGTCGAACGTGTGAAAGCAATCTCGGCAAAGCGCGGGCATCCCGTATCAGTTAACAGAATGGACCGTACAGCGACACCTTGCGCGGATGATTGCACATGCCAACGATTTTTGAACAAGGGTATTGATTTTTAACGTCAAATTTTACTTCATACACATTGACTGCAGGGTTGCTGGCCCTGCTTTCGTAACTTGGGGCAGGGATTTGCTGAAACGATCAACCTTTTGCGCCGCGCGCGGCGTCTGTGCGGGCCTGTCGGTCTGCGGCGGGCGATTCCGGGCGATGTGCGATGGGCCAAAACCGCAGGAATGGCGGGATCGTTTGTCTGGTTCGCGGTGTCAGAGCAGCGCGTCGCCCGGTATCTATGGTGTTGAAATAAATGGTTTATTTCATCGTACTGTGCCTGGCATCTGATCTGGTTTGACGACGGGGCCCGGAAGTAAAACATGGCTGGCATGCTCCCGCAATCGGCGGGTATCACCTACGGCGCGAAAACCGGCTCTGACACGCTGATCGTGTTCTTTGCAGGGCTTGGTGGAAATTCACCGCATACAAAGTTTCAGTTCGTCGATTCGGCCAAGGCGCAGATCGATGATGTGAATCGCCTCTTTGTGCGCGATGTCGAAAAGTGCTGGTATCAGCGGGGCGCGCCGCCCTCGTCGCACACGCTCTCGGACATGTGCACAGGAATTAAGCACTACATCGCCGAGACGGGCGCGTCGAAGGTGGTCTTCGTCGGCAGTTCGATGGGCGGTTTCGCGGCCATCCTGTGTTCGTCCCTGCTGGGCATCGGCAGCGCAATTGCCTTTTCGCCTCAGACCTTTGTCGGCCCGATGACCCGGCTGGCCTATTTCGATTTCCGCTGGCAGAAGCAGATCACCAAGACCTGGATGCGCTCGGTCGGGCGCGAGCGGTGCTGGGACCTGTTGCCCGTCCTGCGCCGCCAGACGCCGCCGGTAGGGATCACGGTCTATTTCGCGGCGAGCCACCGGTTGGACCGGGCGCATGCCCTGCGACTGGCCGAGGTGCCGAACGTCAACCTTGTCGGGATCGAGGGCCAGGACCACAACATCGTACGCGCGGTGCGCGATACCGGGCGTTTGCGTGGGGTTCTGGAACAGCATGCGTCGGGTGTGCTGCGCTGAGACCCGGTGTTTTGCCGCAACAGCGGCACGCTACCGTGGCCGGAATTCATTGAAACGGAACGCCTGCGGGCCTTAATCCGCGGTGTGGGGGGCGTATCGAAGGATCGCTCATGGGTTTCGAAGACCTGATTGAAAGCCTTGGCGGAGGCGGGATCACCATCCTGCTGCTCGCCGCCTTTATCATCCTGTGCATCTACCTCGGTGTGCGGATCGTCCCGCAATCCGAGAAACACGTGGTCGAGCGGTTCGGGCGGCTTCGGTCGGTTTTGGGGCCGGGGATCAATTTCATCGTCCCGTTTCTGGACCGGGTTGCGCACGAGATTTCGATCCTTGAGCGTCAGTTGCCCAATGCCAGCCAGGACGCGATCACGTCCGACAACGTGCTGGTCCAGGTGGAAACCAGCGTCTTTTACCGGATCATCGAGCCTGAGCGCACCGTCTATCGCATCCGCGATATCGATGGCGCCATTGCGACCACCGTGGCCGGGATCGTGCGGGCCGAGATCGGCAAGATGGAGCTGGACGAGGTCCAGTCGAACCGGGCGCAGCTGATCGCGCGGATCAAGGAACTGGTGGAAGACGCGGTCGATGACTGGGGGATCGAGGTGACGCGGGCCGAGATCCTGGATGTCAATCTCGACCAGGCGACGCGCGATGCGATGCTGCAGCAGCTCAATGCCGAGCGTGAGCGGCGGGCCGAGGTGACGCGGGCCGAGGGGGCCAAGCGTGCGGTGGAGCTGAACGCCGATGCCGAGCTTTATGCGGCCGAGCAGGCGGCCAAGGCGCGCCGGGTCGAGGCGGATGCCGAAGCCTATGCCACCAGCGTGGTGGCCGCCGCAATCCAGCAAAACGGGCTGGAAGCGGCGCAGTACCAGGTCGCCCTGAAACAGGTCGAAGCCTTCAGCGCGCTGGGCGCGGGGCAGGGCAAGCAAACCATCGTTGTTCCCGCGCAGGCCATTGAGGCCTTTGGGGACGCGTTCAAGATGCTCAAAGGGACCCGCGCATGATCTGGGCCACGTGGTGGATCTGGATGATCGCGGGATTGTCGCTTGCCTTTTTGGAAGTGCTGGTGCCCGGCTATGTCTTTCTGGGCTTTGCCCTTGGCGCGGCAGCCACCGGTGTCGCGATTGGCGTCGGCGGCCCGCTGTCGCTATGGCTCTCGGGCTCTCTTCCGTTTGCGCTTTTGTTCTTTGCGATCTGCTCGCTGGTGGCCTGGCTGGTCCTGCGCAAGGTGCTGGGGGTCCGTCAGGGTCAGGTGAAGATCTGGGATCGCGACATCAACGAAGACTGAGCGGGCGCTGCCCCCGGTGCCCGTTCCGGGCCCCTCCCCCGGAGTATTTGCGCCAAGATGAAGCCGCGGTCTTTCATCTTGGCCAAAATACTCCCGCCGGAGGCGGTTACCCGATCTCGGCCAGGATTGACGCTGCGGCCTTGCGCGGATCGGGTGCCTGATGGATTGGCCGGCCCACAACGATGTGGTCAGCCCCCGCCGCGATCGCGTCCGCAGGTGTCATCACCCGTTTCTGATCGCCCTTGTCCGCGCCCGCCGGGCGCACGCCGGGTGTGACAATCAGTTTGCCAGAAGCGGCGGGCAGGGTGCGGATCGACGCGGCCTCTTGCGGGGCGGCAATGACGCCGTCAGCGCCCGCCTCAAAAGCGCGTTCGCAACGCTCAACGACGATGTCGGGCAGGGCGCCCGGTTTGATCAGGCTGGCATCCAAATCGGCGCGGTCGAGCGAGGTCAGCACGGTCACG
This sequence comes from Pseudomonadota bacterium, assembly GCA_039193455.1. Taxonomy (GTDB): domain Bacteria; phylum Pseudomonadota; class Alphaproteobacteria; order Rhodobacterales; family Rhodobacteraceae; genus JBCBGF01. Next base: position 9,039 of record JBCCWO010000025.1, on the reverse strand, counting down.
GCCAGGATCTTGGTCGCACTGCCCGCGGCCGCGTTGGCGGCGGCGTGGACCACATGCGGGTCGCCCTGGACAGTGAGCAGATCGATGTCGAACTGTGTGAGCCCGCGCACCGCCGCCTCGACCGTGTTGCCGATGTCGAAAAGCTTCATATCAAGGAAGATGCGCTTGCCGTGCTCTTGCTTGAGCTCATTGGCGAGCGCGAGACCGCCTCCGGTCAGCATGCCCAACCCGATCTTGTAGAACGTGACCGTGTCGCCAAGCCGCTCGGCCAGGTTGAGGCCCGCCAGCGCATCGGGAACATCAAGCGCGGCTATCAAGCGGTCGTCGGACATGGGGTGTTCCTCCTGCCGCTCTCATGCGGGGCTGGGGCCCGGGCGTCAAGACGGCCGATGCTCTCTTGCGCGGGACCGCTGTGCTTCCCATATCAAGGGCAAGGTTCGAACGAGGGTCGTGCCGCCGTGCCGGGCGCCCTGTATCGAAGGCTTAGGAGAAGGAGAAGACGATGAACTTGGAGAAGTTCACCGAGCGGTCGCGCGGGTTTTTGCAAGCTGCACAGACGATCGCGATGCGGGAAAGCCACCAGAAGCTGGCGCCCGAACATTTGCTGAAAGCGTTGATGGATGACGATCAGGGGCTGGCGGCCAACCTGATCAAACGCGCGGGCGGGGCGCCCGATCGCGTGGTCGATGCCGTCGATGCGGCGCTGGCGAAGATCCCGCAGGTGTCGGGGGATACCGGGCAGATCTATATGGACAGCGCGACCGGCAAGGTGTTGGCCGAGGCTGAGAAGATCGCCTCAAAAGCGGGGGACAGTTTTGTGCCCGTCGAGCGGGTGTTGATGGCGCTGGCGATGGTGCGATCAAAAGCCAAGGACGCGCTCGATGCCGGGGCGGTGTCGGCCCAGAAGCTGAATGCCGCGATCAATGATATCCGGAAGGGGCGGACGGCTGATACGGCGAGTGCTGAAGAAGGCTATGACGCGCTGAAGAAATACGCGCTGGACCTCACAGAGCGGGCGCGCGAGGGCAAGATTGACCCGATCATCGGGCGGGATGAGGAGATCCGGCGGGCGATGCAGGTGCTGAGCCGTCGGACGAAGAACAACCCCGTGCTGATCGGGGAACCCGGCGTGGGGAAAACGGCGATTGCCGAGGGGCTGGCGATGCGCATTGTCGATGGCGATGTGCCCGAAAGCCTGCGGAACAAACGGCTTCTGTCGCTCGACATGGGCGCGCTGATTGCGGGGGCGAAGTATCGCGGGGAGTTTGAGGAACGCCTGAAGGCGGTGTTGTCTGAGGTGACCGCGGCCGCGGGTGAGATCATCTTGTTCATTGATGAGATGCATACGCTGGTGGGCGCGGGCAAGGCGGATGGGGCCATGGATGCATCGAATCTCTTGAAACCTGCGCTGGCGCGGGGGGAGTTGCACTGTGTGGGTGCGACGACGCTCGATGAATACCGCAAGCATGTGGAAAAAGACGCCGCACTTGCCCGGCGGTTCCAGCCGTTGATGGTCGAAGAGCCGACGGTGGAAGACACGATCTCGATCCTGCGCGGGATCAAGGAGAAGTACGAACTGCACCATGATGTGCGGATCTCGGATTCCGCGCTCGTCTCAGCCGCGCAGCTGTCGCATCGCTATATCACCGACCGGTTCCTGCCGGACAAGGCCATCGACCTGATGGACGAGGCGGCGAGCCGGTTGAAGATGGAACTGGATTCCAAGCCCGAAGAGCTGGACGCGCTGGACCGGCAGATCCTGCAGATGGAGATCGAGCGGGAGGCGCTTAAGAAAGAGGATGACGCGGCCTCGAAAGATCGGCTGGGCAAGCTGGAAGGCGAGTTGGCCGGACTGAAGGAGAAATCCGACGCGCTGACGACGCAGTGGCAGAACGAACGGGACAAGCTGGCCAAGGCCGGGCGCGCGCGTGAGGAGCTGGACCGCGCGCGGATCGAGCTGGAGCGGGCCAAGCGCGAGGGCAACCTGCAGCGGGCGGGAGAGCTGTCCTATGGTGTGATCCCGGGGCTGGAGAAGACATTGGCCGAGGCCGAGGAGGCCGAGACCGATGTGATGATCGAGGAAGCCGTGCGGCCCGAGCAGATTGCCGAGGTGGTCGAGCGGTGGACCGGGATCCCGACATCGAAGATGCTGGAAGGTGAGCGTGAGAAGCTGCTGCGGATGGAGGAAGAGCTTGGCAAGCGCGTGATCGGACAGCGCGATGCGGTGCGCGCGGTGTCGAACGCGGTGCGCCGGGCGCGGGCGGGGTTGCAGGATGAGAACCGGCCTTTGGGGTCGTTCCTGTTTCTGGGGCCCACGGGTGTGGGCAAGACCGAGCTGACCAAGGCGCTGGCGGAGTACCTGTTCGATGACGACAGCGCGATGGTGCGGATCGACATGAGCGAGTTCATGGAGAAGCACGCGGTTGCGCGGCTGATCGGGGCGCCGCCGGGCTATGTCGGCTATGACGAGGGCGGGGTGCTGACCGAGGCGGTGCGGCGTCGGCCTTATCAGGTCGTGCTGTTCGATGAGGTCGAGAAGGCGCATCCGGATGTCTTCAACGTGCTGTTGCAGGTTCTGGACGACGGTGTTCTGACCGATGGGCAGGGGCGCACGGTCGATTTCAAGCAGACGTTGATCATCCTGACCTCGAACCTTGGCAGCCAGGCGCTGAGCCAGTTGCCCGAGGGCGCAGACAGTTCCCAGGCACGGCGCGATGTGATGGACGCGGTGCGGGCGCATTTCCGGCCCGAGTTCCTGAACCGGCTGGACGATCAGATCATCTTTGACCGGCTCACGCGTGAAGACATGGATGGCATCGTCGCGATCCAGATGCGCGGGCTGCAGAGGCGGTTGGCGGCGCGCAACATCACGCTGGCGCTCGACGAGGCGGCGAGCAAGTGGCTGGCCGATGAGGGCTATGATCCCGTCTATGGCGCGCGGCCGCTGAAACGTGTGATCCAGCGTGCGCTGCAGGACCGGCTGGCCGAGATGATCCTGGCCGGGGATATCGCGGATGGCGACAGCGTCCCCGTCAGCGCGGGGGTTGATGGGCTGATCGTTGGCGATCGGATTTCGTCATCGAGCCGGACGCCGCCCGAAGACACGGTCGTGCATTGATGTGAGATGCGACGGGGACCAGCCCAAGGGCTGGTCCCTTTTGACCATATTCCTGCCGGTATTCGCCGCCACTTCTGCCCCGGGCGGCGCAGATTAGCGGGCTTGGCCATGCGATTTATTCAGGAAGACGACGGGGCGGTAACGGTTGATTGGGTTGTTCTGACGGCCGCACTGGTGGCGATTGCCATCGCGGTGGTGGCGACCGTGCGCGGCGGTGTCGGCGAGCTGGGCACTGAAATCAGCGAGACGCTGACGACGCTGTTCCCCGATCCGACGGATTAAGGGGCCTGACCCTTTCAGTCCTTGCCCGCCAGATCGACCGTCATCCGGTAGCCCGTATCCGTTTCTTCCCAGCGCGCGCCCGCACGTTTCAACGCCTTTTCCAGCGCCTTCACAGTCTCGTAACCCGCGCCCGCGCCGCCTTCGAGCCGCTTGAGCGTTTGGACATGCACGCCTGCGGCATCTGCCAGCTCTTTCTGCTTGAGCCCGGCGGCCCGGCGCGCCCGCGATATAACGATCCCAATCTTCACGGTTTGGAAATTGTCATCGAAGAAATTGAATTTCAACCTCAACGAGGCTAAACTGTACCCAAAGTATAAATAAGTGAGTTCAGAAAACGACTTGGCAACCGTGGAGATCGATCATGCTTCCTATCGTAGCACTTGCCCTGCTTATCACAGCGCCACAGGGAGATGTTTATGTCGCGGATGCCGGGACATTGGTGATCTCTGGCACTGCGATCCGCCTGCACGGTGTCGATCTTCCCCCGGCCCGCAGCCCGGCACGCGCCGCGGCGACCGAAATGGTGCAAGACATGGTTGCGGGTAAGCGTGTGACGTGTCGGCTGGCTGGGGCAAGCTTGCAGAATTTTGGGGCGGCGGCGTGCTCGGTCGATGGGCAGGATATTGCACGGGCGCTGATCCGGCAGGGCCATGCGGTTGAATGTGCACATCCCAGCGCGCCGATGCCGGTTTCCAAATCGGGGCGGGTGCGGCCCGTTCCGGTGACTGAGACCTGCCAATAAAGCCGCTGCGCGGGACTATGGCGGTGCGCCCGAATTCCCCGGGGCCGCCGCAATCTATTCAGATTTAATTCAAACTTGCGTCGAATGTCCGCCGGTTCGCTGCGCCATAATCAGTGACGGGCGGTGATCGCATCTTTGCGGGGCCGCACCTTGGGGGCGGAATGTGGAGTAAGGGTTTGACGGGTTTGAAGGTGTTCCTAGAAGAGGAACGTGGGGCGATCACGACAGACTGGTTGGTTTTGACGGCAAGTCTGATTGGCATAACTCTTATGACGCTTGGTGCGGTTGCGTCGGGAGCCACGGATCTTGGCAGCGATGTCGGGATTCAGGTGGCGGCGGTCACGGCCAGCGACGACGCCCCTGCGGAACATGCCGTGTGCACGTTGGACGCCGAGGGCGAGGCGCAGTGCAGCGACGGTGCCTCAGCTTTAATCGACTGAACCGCCCGCACCGCGCAACGCGGGCAGGCCAATGCCCGCCGCTTCAAACCCGCCATCTGCGGCGATCACCTGCCCGGTGACATAGCTTGCCAGGGGCGAGCAAAGGAACTTGATCACCTCGGCAATCTCGGGCTCGGTCCCGTAGCGGCCGAGGGGGATGGCGTCTTGATATGCGGCGATGATTTCGGGCGTATGCACCGCTTCGGCCAATTTGGTGTGCACCGGGCCCGGTGCCACGCAGTTCACGCGAATGCCGTGTTCGCCCAGTTCCACCGCCTGTTGCCGGGTCAGATGAACGACCGCTGCCTTTGACGTGCCATAGGCCACGCGCAGGGTCGAGGCGCGCAGGGCGCTGATCGAGGCGATGTTGACGATGGCACCGCGGGTGTCCTTGAGGTGTTCAAGCGCGGCTTGGGTGCACAGGAACACCCCATCGAGGTTGGTCTCCATCACCCGCCGCCAGCGGGCGAAGTCGTGTTCTTCGATCGGTCCGAAATCGGCCACGCCCGCGTTGTTGATCAGCGCGTCGATGCGACCGGCCTGGATCACCACCTCGCGCACCATCGACAAGACCTGCTGCTGTTGCGAGACATCGCAGATCACCGGGTAGGCGCCGGTTGGCAGTTCGCGGATCGCCTGCATCAGGGCCGGGCCGTCGCGGTCGATCATCGCAACTTGCCAGCCGTCGTCCAGAAACAGCTGGGCCGTGGCCAATCCGATGCCCCGTGCGGCGCCGGTGACGATGACAGTGGGCGAGGGCATGTGTGTACCTGTTTGCCGTTTTCGGCGTTTTTGCCGGAAGGCCCGCGTCAGCAAAAGACAAAAAGAAAGGCCCCGCGGAATGCCGCGAGGCCTGTGGTTTCCGTGTCTTGCGGCGCTTGTGCCGCGTCGAGTTTCCGTTGAATGGCCTGCTCGCTGTCTCTGTCTTCTTTCGAAGGCAAAAAGCGAGGCTGGTTGTTCGACGACGTATCGACGCGTTTTACGGCAGCAGAACGGTGTCGATCACGTGGATCACGCCATTGGTGGCGATGATGTCGGCCGCGGTCACGGTGGACTCGTTGACCTTCACACCATCGGTGCCGTCGACATGCACGGTGCCGCCCTGGACGGTGGCCACGTTCAGGCGCTGACCGGCAAGCTGGTCCGACGTCACGGCGCCAGGCACAACGTGGTAGGTCAGGACCGAGACGAGCTGATCACGGTTCTCGGGCTCGAGCAGGCTTTCGACCGTGCCGGCAGGCAGTTTGGCGAAAGCGTCGTTCGTGGGCGCAAAGACGGTGAACGGCCCGTCGCCCTTCAGCGTTTCGACGAGGCCGGCGGCCGTTACGGCAGCGACGAGCGTCGAGAAGTCTTCGTTGGATGCGGCGATATCAACGATGTCGTCGCCGTCATCCATCATCGGCGCACAAGCGGCCAGAGCGGCAATACCCGCGATTGCGGTGGCTTTGAGAACGAAACGTCTGTTCATGAGTTTGGTCTTTCTTGTCGTTTGAAGAACGGGGCAGGCGATGTGCCTGCCCCGCTGTCTGTGGTTCGGTGCCGAGCTTTAGGACTCGGGCAGGATGACCTGATCGATCACGTGGATGACGCCGTTCGACGTCTCGATGTCGGCGGTCACGACCGATGCACCTTCGACGGTCACGCCGCCTTCGGTCATGATGGTCACGTCCGAGCCCTCGACCGTCGCGGCTTCCATGCCGTTGGACAGATCACCGGACATCACCTTGCCGGGAACAACATGGTAGGTGAGGATCGCGGTCAGCGTCTCGAGGTTTTCGGGCTTGAGCAGGTCTTCGACCGTGCCTTCGGGCAGGGCGGCGAACGCCTCATCCGTGGGGGCGAAGACAGTGAAGGGGCCGTCGCCCTTCAGCGTTTCCACCAGGCCTGCGGCCTGAACGGCGGCGACGAGCGTCTCGAACGAGCCGGCCTCGACAGCGGTGTCGACGATGTCCTTGCTGTCCATCGCGAAAGCGGGGGCGGACAGAACCGTGGTCGCCGCGAGCGCGGCGAGTGTGTTGCGAAGCATTGATCTCTCCCAATCATAAAAGTCGGATACCTGTTCGCGGTATCGCGGCGTTTACGGTGCCGTGATCGATTTGGATGTGGGGGATTCCCGCCGGGTGTGACTTGACCGGGGAAACGGCCGCGCTAAGCGCGCGGTCCGGGCGGGATCAAATAACAAACTTGTTAACTTTGTTGCCACAGAAGGGCCCGGCAGGCCCGCTATTTCAAGAGTGCACAGGTTCGTGACCATGATTGGTTTGGGGTTTGCCTGTCGCCTTGCGTAAGCGAGACATGGGGTCGAAGAGGAGACCGAGATGGCTGGCAGATACAAAAGCAAGCTGAAGTGGAGCGATGTGACGCCCCGCGAGGATTACATGAATCGTCGCGCGTTGATGGCGGGGGCTGGGTCGCTGGCCATCGCAGGCGGGCTGGCCCCGACTGCGCGTGCGCAGGATGCGGCGGTAGAAGAGCTTGTTCCCAACACTTGGGAAGAGATCACCAGCTACAACAACTTTTATGAATTCGGCACCGGCAAGGACGATCCCAAGCGCAATGCCGGGCAGATGACAACCGATCCCTGGGCGATCGAGGTTGATGGTCTGGTCGAGCGTCCGGGCACCTATGACATTGCCGATGTCCTGGCCGACAAAGCGATCGAAGAGCGGATCTATCGCCTGCGCTGTGTTGAGGCGTGGTCCATGGTTGTGCCGTGGAACGGGTTCGAGCTGAAGGACTTTCTCGATCAGGTCGGGGTGATGCCCTCGGCCAAGTACGTGGCGTTTGAGACGCTGGTGCGCCCCGAAGAGATGCCGGGTCTGCGCTATCCCGTGCTGGAGTGGCCGTATCGTGAGGGTCTGCGGCTCGATGAGGCGATGCATCCGCTGACGATGCTGTCGACCGGACTGTACGGTGAGCCGATGCCCAATCAGAACGGCGCGCCGATCCGGTTGGTGGTGCCGTGGAAGTACGGGTTCAAGTCGATCAAATCGATCGTGCGGATGACGCTGACCGAGGAAGAGCCGCCCACAAGCTGGAACATGAGCCAACCCAGTGAGTATGGGTTCTATAGTAATGTGAACCCCACGGTGGATCACCCGCGCTGGAGCCAGGCCACGGAACGGCGCATCGGCGGTGGCCTGTTTTCCCGCCGTATCCCGACGCTGATGTTCAACGGCTACGAAGAAGACGTGGCCGATCTTTATGCGGGCATGGACCTGGCCAAGAACTTCTAATGGGATTTGTCGACACGACCAACGGGCTGGCGCGGCGGTTGCCGAAGTGGCCGCTTTATCTGCTGGCCGTGGCACCGGTGGTCTGGGTGTTCTGGGCCGGAGCCACCGGGGGGCTGGGCGTTGAGCCGATCAAAGAGATTGAGCATCGGCTGGGCCTTTGGGGATTGCAGGTGCTGATCGCAGGTCTGTGCATCACGCCGTTGCGCACCCATGTCGGCATCAACCTGATCAAGTTTCGCCGCCCGCTGGGTCTGATCGCCTTCTTCTATATCTTGCTGCACCTGCTGGTCTGGCTGATCCTGGATGTCGGGATCCTGAGCGAGATCTGGAAGGACATCGTCAAACGCCCCTACATCACCATTGGCATGGCCGGCTTTGTGTTGTTGGTGCCGCTCGCGCTGACCTCGAACGACTGGTCGATCCGCAAGCTGGGCGCTGCGGCGTGGCGGCGTTTGCACAAGCTGACCTACATCGCGGTGATCCTGGGCGGTGTGCATTATGTGATGCTGGTCAAAGGCTGGCAGATCGAGCCGATCCTCTACCTTTGCGCCGTCGCGGCTCTTCTGGCCATGCGGCTGAAGTGGCGCAAACGCCAACCGGCCCCCGGGACGGCCTGACGGAACCGCGTCGCCGGGCAGTGAGTCTGTGGACGACTCTGTGGATGGCCAGGTTTGAGACGAATTTTGTCTTCTTTCGGATGGCGGGGCCCGGTTTCTGCGCCGCAGATAGTGGGGGGTAGGCCCTAAAACCCCATATTTTGCGGGGGATTCCGCCGGTGCTAAAAAAATGTCATCTTTGCGAAAAAAACCCCTTGCGGTGTCGGGCCGCTCTCCGTAAATACCCCTTCACCGAGACGGCGGGAACGTCGCGACGGTAACAACAACAGAGAGAATTGAGGCGGGGCGCGCCGAACAAGTTAGGGCGCACTCAGTCGATTTTGTCTCTGCGCTCTTTGAAATCGCTGGTTACTGAAGAGATATGCGGGCGGTTTGGTCCATTCGATGGACAAACAACTGTATATCGCCTTCCTAGACCCTTGAAGAAATTCGGGGGACGATGATGGAAGTGTCAGCTTCACTGTTTGTACGGCTTCTGGTTTCTTATGAAACCTGGAGCACATCAAACAGATGACTGAACCGGGAGCCATCCCGGTTCGATGTGCAGAGGTTCGAACGTCAAGGATAAGCTCGTAAGAGCTTTTCAACTTGAGAGTTTGATCCT
>JBCCWO010000024.1:0-56339 GCA_039193455.1 Pseudomonadota bacterium | reverse complement strand
CCCGAAATATCCCCCAGAGGATACGCGATACCTTGGGATATCGCAAGATCGGGTGGAACACATGGCGGGGACTATTTCCAACAGAATCATGGGGATAGGACGCAGTGGCACCGCTTGAAATCAGCGTTCGCGCCGTCTCGAACGCACCAAATCCCAAGCTACATGCAACGTAGCCCCCAACCCCCTATAACTCTGCCGCCCAGGGCGGATTGGCGCCAGCGCGTGACACGGTCACCGCGGCGGCGCGGGTGCCGAGGGTCAGCACCGCCTCAATCGTTGCGCTGTCGAGCGATGCGATGCTTGCTTTGCTCAGCGCGCCGTGTTGGTGCAGCGCGGCCAGGATGCCTGCGTTGAAGGTGTCGCCTGCGCCCACCGTGTCGACGACCGTGACTTGACTGGCGGACACCGCGACGCGGGCGCGGGCGGTCAGTCCGACGGCGCCGGCGCTGCCCTTGGTCAGGCAGATCAGTGATGGCCCCCGGTCAAGGAGCTGTCGTGCCTGATCTTCCACGTCACCGTCGCCCATCAGCCAGGTCAGGTCTTCGTCAGAAATCTTGACGATGTCCGCCGCGGCAATCATTTTCTCGATCCGCGCGCGATAGCGTGCCGCATCGCTGATGAACGAGGGGCGCACGTTGGGGTCGATCATTGTCACCCGCGTGTCGGCGTTTCGCAGCATCAGCGCCTCATAGGCGCTGGCGCAGGGTTCGACCATGAGGGAGATACCGCCGAAAAACATGGCTGAGACGGTCTCGGGGACATTGGGCAGATCATCTGGCCCCAACAGGCGGCCAGCGGTGTTTTCGTCGTAGAAGGCATAACTTGCCTGGCCGTCAACGAGCTTGACGAAGGCCAGCGTCGTGGGGCTGTCGCTGCGCGCCGCCAACGCGCTGTCGACGTCAGAGGCCGCCAGGGCTGCTTCCAGCATCTCGCCAAAAAGGTCGGTGGACAGACCGCTGAAAAAGCCCGACGGCGCGCCGAGGCGGCCCAGGGCGACGGCGGTGTTGAAGACGGCGCCGCCGGGGTAGGGGGCGAACGCCGGCTCACCCGCGCCGGTTTCGCGCGGCAGCATATCGATGAGCGCTTCACCGCAGCACAGGATCATCGTGACAGGTCCCCCAAACATGGCCGGGCTTTGCCGGTCTTTGTCGTGTTTGCCGAAGTAGAACCACGCACCGCGCCGGGTGTCGAGACGGGGCGGCGGCTATTGTTCCGCAAGAGCCGAAAGATAGCCGAATGCAGCGGCGAGCACAGCGATGAGGATGACGGCCACGGCGATCTTCCAGGCCGACCAGGGCCGTTCGCCCCGCACCCGGCCCGTCCGGCCGTTCACGACGAAGCGGTAGCTTTTGCCGCGGTAGCGGTAGGCGGCCATCCAGACGGGCAGAAGGACGTGTTTGAAGGTCACGTCAGAGATCTCGGTCTCGACTTTGTTGATGCGTTGCCGGTCGCCGCCGATGTCGAACTTGATATCGCGACGGATCACGGCGTCCATTTTCTGGCGTGCCAGATCGAAGGCGTTGCGCAGGTCGATCTGATAGCCTTCTGCCCGAAACCCGGCGAGGTACGAGGGTTGGTAGGGCTCAAGCGCGCTCAGATCCCAGGGTTCCAGCGCATCGGTGAACCGCCGCGGCAAGGACTGGGACGCAAGCACCAGGACGTCATCGAAGAACCGTGCAACCCGGCCGCTGACATTGCGCCAGGATGTTGTGCGTCGGCGGTTCTTGCCAGAGCCCGTGCTGCGCACCGTGCCGCGCGCACCGGTGTAGCGGGTGCGTGTGTCGGCATCGAAGGTCCAGTACGGCACATAGATGCCCTGCAGCCGCCGCCCCTTGCGCGCGTATTGCGTCAGGCCGTTTGGGGCAAACCAGAGCGAGCCCAACCAGTCCGTCATGGCGTCGCGCGCAGCATCTTCGCTTAGCGCGAAGGGCAGGATGCCTTTGGGCTTGATGTGGCGATGGGTGCCCGTGTCCGTGACCACCGGGGTCGCGCAGAACGGGCATTCTTTGGCGTGAACTTCTTCGCGATACTCCACCTGTGCGCCGCAGTTTGGGCAGGACAGGACACGGGTTTCTTCGATCTCGGCCTGGGGCAGCAGGTTGTCGAGCGCCCGCCGAAAGTCGAGCTCGGCAATCGCGCCTGCCCAGGGGCCGACATCTGAGATGTCCTCTTCGTTCCCACAGTGGTCGCAATGGAGCCGCCCAGTGCCCGGTGCATAGCGCAGGTCCGACCCGCACGCGCTGCAGGGGAACGCGTGTTCTTCGACGGGCGCGGCGGCTGGGGTGTCGAAATCGCTCATTCTGCGCCTGAGGGTTGCTTTGGGCGGGGTGCGGGGGCCTGCGCGACGCTACGCGCCCGGTGGCGGCGGGGGCATCACGGTAAAGAGCTGCGCCAGTTCCGCGACGTCTTCCGCGTGCATCCAGCCGTCTTGCCCGGCGGTCCAGACATAGGTCTCACGCGTCAGCTCACCTGCACCGGCCATGCGGCCCATGTCGGCCTTTGAAAAAGGGCCCTTCGTCTCACCGCCTTCGGCGATGTGCCAAACATGCTCCACCGGCGGCGGCGGTGGTGCGGCGGCAGCGACCGGGGCGGCGCCCCAAGGCCCGGCCTGGGCCATCTGCGCGCCCATCGCCATGCCCATTCCGGCGCCCATGCCCGCGGCCATCCCGCCCGAGGCGGCGCTTTCGGGATGCGACAGCGCCTCGGCCGCGGCGAATTGTGTGAACTTGCCCAGGTCGCCCACGACGCCCATGGACGTGCGTTTGTCGAGCGCGTCCTCGACCGCGGGCGGCAAAGAGATGTTTTCGACGTAAAGCTCGGGCAGGGACAACCCGTATTGTTCGATCGTCGGGCTGATTGCGGCGGCGACAAGCTTGCCCAGATCGGCTGTGTTGGCGGCCATGTCGAGCACCGGGATCCCCGATTGCGCAATGGCGCGGCTGAACTCTTGCACGATGATGTTGCGGATCTGAAAGCTGATCTCGTCCATCGTGAACTCACCATCGGTGCCGACAATCTCCACCAGGAACTTGGCGGGGTCGGTGACGCGGACAGTATAGGTGCCAAAGGCGCGGATGCGGGTGGGGCCAAATTCGGGGTCGCGCAGGATCACCGGGTTCTTGGTGCCCCATTTGAGGTTCGTGAACCGGGTTGTGGCGACGAAATAGATCTCGGACTTGAAGGGCGACTTAAACCCGTGATCCCAATGCTGCAGCGTCGTCAGGATCGGCATGTTGTTGGTCTCAAGGAAATAGAGACCCGGCGTGAACGTATCCGCCAGCTGTCCCTCATGGACAAAGACGGCGGCTTGCCCCTCGCGCACGGTGAGCTTGGCGCCGTACTTGATTTCGTGCCCATGGCGCTCGAACCGCCAGACCATCGTGTCGCGGGTGTCGTCGGTCCAGTGAATGACGTCGATGAACTCACCGCTCAGGAAGTCGAAAATGCCCATGATCTGAAAGGTCTCCACAAGGCCGTTGGTTAGGACGCGTTATAGCCCCGCCGCGCTGGCAACGCTAGGTGAGCGTGGCGAGGGCCAGCGCCAAAGCGCCTCCGATTGCGGCGCAGGCCACGCAGATCAGCCCGGTCTGGCGCAAGACGGCGCCTTCGCGCCCCACAAGGCCGACGGTCGCGCTGCCTGCGATGATGTTGTGCGGGGCGACGATGTTGCCGATGGCCGACCCGAACCCCTGCGCGGCTGCGAGTGCGAGTGGGGGCAGGGCCAGAGTGGTTGCGGCTGTCGTCTGAAACTCGGTAAACAGGATGTTCGAGGTTGTGGCCGATCCGGTGATGAAGGTGCCGAGGATCCCGATCACCGGCGCCACCAGCGGCCAGTAGCCGCCCGTCGCGGCGGCAGCGCCTGCCAGCGTGTCGATCATACCGGAATGCACCATCACGCGGCTGAGCGTGAGCATCGCAAGAAGTGCCAGCGCCACGGTGAAGAGCCGCGCCAAAGCGGGGCCGATGGCGTCGCGCAGAGTGGCCATGCGCCCTGTCAGGATCGCGGCCAGCGCGAGGCCGAGAAACAGCAGCGTGCCGGGATGATACAGCGGCTCAAACCGGCCTGAGAACGCCTCGGGCAGGGACCAGGCCAGCGCAGGGCCCCGCAGTGCCTTCTGGACCGGCCCGATCAGCCGCGTGATCAGGACAAGTGCGAGGATCAGCAGATAGGGTGCCAGATCCCGAAGCAGGCCGGACATGTCGGGCAGGGGCCGGGCGTCGCGGCGGCGCAGAAGCGTGACGAAGAGGACAACGCCCACAAGGGCACCGCCGAGGCTGGGGAGTTCGGGGCCCGCAAGGCGGGCGAATGCCACCGAGGGCAGGCTAAAGCAGACCCAGGCCAGCAGCGACCAGCTGATGTCCGCACGTGTCAGGGGGCCGTCATCGGCGAGGCGGACCATCGCAAGCAAAAGCACCGGACCCGCAAGCGCCTGCATCATCGCCACCGTGCCCGCCAAATCGCGGGGGTCGAGCCCGGTCAATTGTACCTGCGCCAGCGTCGGCGTGCCCACCGCGCCAAAAGCAACGCCTGCGGCATGGCCCAAAAGTGCGAGCGCCACGGCGCGGACCGGCGGATACCCCATGCCCACTAGCAACGGCGCGGCCAGCGCGACCGGGGCGCCAAACCCCGCGGCGCCTTCGATGAACAGGCTAAAGAACCACGCGATCAGGATGGCCTGCAGGCGCCGGTTCTCGGTCAGCCCGACAAGTGCTGTCCTGATGCGCGCCAGCGCGCCGCAACGCTCTTGATACTCGTAAAGCGCCAGGGCGGGCAGGATGATCCAAAGGATGGTGCCGGTTGAGAACAGCGCCTCTGCCACCGTGCCCATCGCGGCGGGGGCCAGCCCGTCCGGTGCCGCCGCGCTGATGTCGAAGACAGTCACCGCCAGCACCACGGCGATGAGCAAACCCACCAGACCCGCCTGCGCGGCGGGGCGGTGCAGTACGGTCATGGCCACAAGAACGACGCCCAAGGGCAGGGCAGCCAGCAAAGCCGTCATGTCATGTTACCCGAGCGTTGCGGCCCGGCGCGCATCGTCAGCCCGCGCTGCCCACCAGCTCATTGGCGAGCGTATGGACAATGGGCGCCGCCTCTTCCACGGTCATGCCCGGTTTCAAACGGTCATCGTAGAGCATCTTCAACAGCAGCATGTCGTGGTGCGTGAGCAGCCCGAATTCCTCATCATCGTTGAACACGGACGGGCGCGCCATCGGGCTGTCGTTCGACAGGCCAAACCCTTGTGCGATCTCTTCATGCAGGCACGACAGGCGCATCAGATCGGGATGTTCGGCGCGGACAATGGCGACCGCTTTGCGATAGGTTCCGGTGTCTTCGGGGTCCCAGGCAAAGGCGATGCAGTAATGCGACCGCGGCATGCGCGTGACCTTCATCACCGCCGCGTCGCTGATCCCGGGCACGATTTCCCGCAGCCGCGGTTTGAGCGCGTGACGCTCATTCTCATTGACGACGAAGACGTGGAAGTTCGGGTTCTCGGACACTTCGCTGACCGGGTGACCTGTGGCCAGCGCAATCCGTGAGACGAGGCTCTTGATCCGCACATGATCGGCAGCGCGCTTGTTGGCGGCAACCGACGGCCCAAACTCTACCTTCACGCGCACCGGCTCTTCCCAGCGGTGCAGGTAGCTGGGGGTCTGCCGGGCCACCATCTGGCCGCCAACCTTGGCGTACTCCTCAAACAGAGCGATCCGCATAAAATTCTTGGCGAGCATATCGGACGTAAACGGTGTGTCCGGGCCACCGCCATCAATCCGCAACAGACCTTGTGACAACAGCCCCGCCTGTACGCTTGCATAGTAGCGCTCAAGCTCCAGCGAGGCTTCGGACTTAACGGGGGCAACGAGCGGGGGGGCCACACGGGCGGCCGTGGTCACGTCGGGCACTGCTGTGGTCGACTGGCACCCAACGGTGGCACACCCAGCAAACATCGCTATTGCGAAGGCTCCTAGCCGCATCGTTTATCGTCCCCCGATCGTCAACTGGCCGGCACGGCTGTCCCGATGTTGTCACCGGGTCCGTCACCGCGCGCCTTGGCAGAGGCCAGCGTATTTTTCAGTTCCGTCTCCATTGTGCGAAGATCTTCTTCTGCCGCAGCCCGTTTTGCCTTGCCCGCGTCGGCGATAGCAAGGCTTTCTTCGATTGTTGCAATCAATTCGGCGTTTGCTTCCTTAACTGCCTCGATATCGAACACTCCGCGTTCCATTTCCTCGCGTACGATCTTGTTGGCCTCGCGCAGGTTCTTGGCGTTGGCGGTCAAAAGCTCGTTCGTCAGGTCATTGGCCTCGCGGACGGCCTTCGCAGCCTCACTTGAACGTTGGATCGTAACTGCTTGAGCAAGCTGGGTTTCCCACAGTGGAACGGTGTTCACCAGGGTCGAATTTATCTTGGTAACAAGGCTTTTGTCATTCTCCTGCACAAGCCGAATCGATGGCAAAGACTGCATCGTTACCTGACGGGTCAGCTTCAGATCGTGTACGCGGCGCTCCAGGTCGTCACGGGCCGATCGCAGATCGCGCAACTCCTGCGCTTTCATCACGCCTTCTTCTTCAGGCGCGTCCGCAACCTCTTGTTCTTTTGCAGGAATATCGACGGTGTCGAGCCGTTCGAGCTTTTCTTCCCCCGCTGAAATATAAAGCGCAAGCTCGTCATAGAACGTGAGCGTCCGGTCATACAGCAGATCGAGCGACTTGATGTCCTTCAATAGCTTGTGTTCATGGCCCAGCAAGTTGTCGGTGATTTTGTCGATCTGCCCCTGCACTGTTTCGAATCGGGCAACAAAATTGGCCATTGGGGCGGCTTTTCCAGTCAGCCATTCCCACCACGACCGGCTGCGGCGTACGTCCAACTCGCTGACCGAGAAGCCGCGGATCGTTGTCACGATCTCGCGCAGGCTGTCGCCCGCTGGGCCCACATCCTTGTTTTGGACGTCTTGCAGCATCGACTGACTGATTTCCTGCAACTCCGCCTGCGCGGTCGAGCCGAACATCACAATCGATTGGGTGTTCGACATGTCCAGTTCGTTGATCCGCTTCTCAATCTCGGCAGCAACAGGGGCCTCGGCGCCTTTGTAGGGCACGATCTCGGTCGACGGTTCGGGCAGAATCGCCTTCGAGACCTCTTCTACCATTGCGAGGTCCTGTTCCGCCTTTTGGCGCACACTGTCAGCTGCCATTGGTCAACTCCCTGGTCATAATTCCTGTTCCGTCCGAACACCTTCGCGGGCCAGCCGCTCGCGCAGGACATCAATCTCGACGTCGAGATCGGATTTGTCGTCGATGAGCATACGATCGGTGCGGGCCGCAAAGCTTTCCTCAAGATCGTCCAAAAGCGCCTCATAGTCGCTGCGGGCGTCGGCATCACGATTGCGGCCATAGAGATCGGCGAATTTGATCGTCGCGTCCCGTGCGCCCAGAAGGTAGACGCCAAGGTATTTGCGCACACCAGTCAGGTCGCGGGGGTCTTCTTCGACGCGGCGGCACATTTCGCGCGCGGTCGCAACAAACCGGTCCACCCGCGCCTCAAGGCGCCGATCACCGGCGCGCAGGATCGCGTCCTGCATGGCTTTCAGATGCGTCTCCGCCTCGTCCACAACACGGGCCACACGGTCGGCTTGAAAGGTATCGATGCCCTCAGCGCCCTTGTCGACGCGCGGATCAGAGCCAAAGGCAAACGCATGCAGCACGGTTCCCAGAACGGCATAGATTGCCGGAGTGATCAGGCCCGCATCCGGCGCGAAGCCCGCCATAAAAAGTCCGGCACCTGTCAGCAGACTGCCAAAAAGCTTGCGCGGGACGGCCGGGCGTTTGGCCACTTTGCGTTCGTCATACGCTTCTTCGGCCTTCAGACCTTCGCGCGTCATATAGGCCGCGGCCAGAAGCAGCGCGAAGGCCGCCAGATGCGTGGCCAGACCCAGCGGATCGCGGGTAAAGGCGATCAGCGCAAAGACAAAGGGCAGGATAAACAGAAAGTTCACCCGTGCCCCGGCCCGGCGCGGTTTGCGTCCGCGCAACGGCGATGCTGCTTGCGCCGCAGAACGGCCCTCAGACGTGCCGTCGGGGCTGTATTTCCCGCCGTAGCGCTGTGCCATCATTCGGCGCCCACGGCGGCGACATACACCATCAGACCCGCCAGCAACATGAAGGCCACCTTCTGGAGACTGTCATCAGCGCGGGCCTCACCGCCCTGCTTCGGGGCCATAACGGCGCGGAGACCGGCCAAGACCACCGCCAGCACGACAACCAGAGCTGCCAGCACAAGGATCGCCAAAACAAGTCTTTGCATGCACGCCGCCCTTCACCAAGAGGGTCCATAGATAGGGACTGTAACGGTTTTTTGCTACTTTCGCAGCCATGAGCGCTCAAACCCCGGGATCGGCATACACTAGCCAGACAGGGCAGGGACGAACAAGGGTCAGCGCGGCCGCTTTTTCCCCCTTGCGCGGGTAACGGCGCGTTTTTCGCCGAGCCCGAGCTGGTCGCGCACAACGCGCGGGCGCACTTCTTCCACCTGGCCGGGTTTCAGATCGCCCAGCCGGAATGGGCCGTAGCTCACCCGGATCAGACGGTTCACGGTCAATCCCACCGCCTCCATCGCACGGCGAATTTCGCGGTTTTTGCCTTCACGCAGGGACACGGTGGCCCAGGCATTTGCACCCTGCTGGCGATCAAGCGTGACCGTCATCTTCTGGAAATCGGTGCCATCGACGGTCAGACCCTTGCGCAGCGGATCGAATGTTGCGTCCTCAGGTGTGCCCTTCATCCGCACGCGATATTTGCGGAGCCAGCCCGTCGACGGGAGCTCAAGCCGCCGCTTTGTCTCGCCATCATTCGTGAGCAAGAGCAGACCTTCCGAGGCGATGTCGAGCCGCCCGACCGAGATGACGCGGGGCATGTCCTCTGGCAAGGCGGCAAAAACCGTGGGCCGGTCCTTTTCGTCGCGTTCGGTCGTCACCAGTCCAACGGGTTTGTAATAGAGCCAGAGCCGCGGATCTTCCGCCTCGGCAATCGGTTGGCCGTCGACGGTGATCTTGTCGGCCCCTGTGACGTTCAGCGCGGGCGACGTGATTGCCTTGCCGTTCACCGATACCCGGCCCGCTTCGATCATGCGCTCGGCCTCGCGCCGGGAGGCGATGCCAGCGCGCGCCAGAACCTTGGCAATGCGGTCTCCGGGGGGCGTGGGTTGGCTCATAGGCCCGCTTATCGCGGCCCGTGCCAAAGGGAAAGCCGCTTGAGCTGTCTGCGCGAACCGGTCATGGCTGCCCCATGGGGTTTGCACCGCATATGGAGACAGCGCTGGAAGAAGCCCGCGCCGCGGCGGCGCGTGGCGAGGTGCCGGTGGGCGCGGTCATTGTCTCGGCGGCGGGCGATGTGGTGTCGCGGGCGGGGAACCGCACGGTTGAGCTGAACGATCCCACGGCACATGCCGAAATCCTAGCCATCCGTGCCGCGTGCCAGGTTCTGGACAGCGCGCGGCTGCCGGGCTGCGCGCTCTATGTCACGCTCGAGCCGTGCCCGATGTGCGCGGCGGCGATCTCTCAGGCGCGGATCGCACGGGTGATCTATGGCGCGGCAGATCCGAAGTCGGGCGGCATCGGGCAGGGGCCCCGCATATTTTCGCATCCCCAGGCCCACCATGTACCGGAAGTGATCGACGGTGTCGGGGCCGAGGCATCGGCCGCGCTGCTGAAAGCGTTCTTTGTAGAGCGTCGCTGATCCCGGCCTAGATTTCGATCGGCACCAACACTTCGGGCTCGATGACGCTGACACCCGGCAGACCCGCCTTCAAAGGTTCGGCGTCCTGGGCTAGCAGGGGAAAGGTCTTGTAATGGCAGGGGATTACGGTGGAGAAGTTGAAGTAGGTTCTTGCCGCCCAGGCCGCGGCGTCCATGTCCATGGTGAAATGCCCGCCCGCGCACAGGATCCCGATATCGGGGGCATATCGCTCACCCATCCAGGCCATATCGGCCATGATATCCGTGTCTCCGGTGACATAGATCGTGTGGCCCTCGCCCCGGATCATGTACCCGGCCTCGGCACCCGAATAGATCGGGCCATTGTCGCCGCCCAGCGACGACGAATGCACGGCGTTCACCATCGACACGGCGACATCGCCCAACTGGACCGTGCCCCCCTTGTTAAATCCGATGGCGGACACGCCATGGGCGGCCTCCCAAAAGCTTATCAGATCGTAGATGCCCACCAGCGGCACACTCAATTCATCGGCAAGCGCCAGCGCATCGCCTGTGTGATCGCCATGGCCGTGGGTCAGAAGGATGTGCGTCGCGCCAGTGATTGCCGCCGCTCTCTCGCCTTCGGGAAACATCGGGTTTCCTGTCAGCCATGGGTCCACCAGCAACACCTGATCTTCAATCTCGATCCGAAAACCCGCGTGGCCCAGCCATATGATTTTCATGCCATCCTCCCTAAGTCTCTAAACGCAGCATAACAGCACAGGCCGCCCCGTCACGATGGAATGGACCCGCTATATCGATGGCTACTGCGAACGTACCGACCCGTCCTATTGGGCGGAGCCGATCAACGCCGTCACCAATGCCGCCTTTCTGATCGCGGCGATCCTGATGTGGGGGCGTACCGCTGGAATGCCGCTGGGCCGCGCGCTGTGCGTGATCCTCGCGGCGATCGGCACGGGGTCGTACTTGTTCCACACCCATGCCCAGGTCTGGGCGGCTGTCGCCGATACCACGCCCATCGCGCTGTTCATCCTGACCTATCTGTTTGCCGCAAACGCCCACTACCTGCGCTGGCCGCTCTGGGGCGCGCTGGTTGGGACGGCGGCGTTCATCCCCTACGTCCTGATCACCGTGCCGCTCTTCCAAAGCCTGCCTTTCTTCGAGATTTCGGCAGGCTACTGGCCCGTCCCGCTGCTGATCGGCACCTATGCCTGGCTTTTGCGGCGCCGCCACCCTGAAACAGCCCGCGGATTGGCCATCGGCACAGGCATATTGATTGCCTCGCTGGTCTTGCGGTCGATCGACGAGCCGCTCTGCGCGACCATTCCGATCGGCACGCATTTCTGGTGGCATATCCTGAACGGGATCATGCTGGGCTGGATGATCGAGGTTTACCGCCGCCACATGCTTGCGACCCGTTCGGACCCGGTCTAAACGCATCCCGAAACATGGGGAAACGAGGCATCTGATGTCCATCGATATCGACACGGCGCGCCGGGTTGCCAAGCTCGCGCGGATCAAGGTGGAAGACGAGGACCTGCCGGCCTTGGCGGGCGAGTTCAACACGATCCTCGGCTTCATCGAGCAGCTCAACGAGGTGGATGTCGAGAATGTCGAACCGATGACGAGCGTTACGCCCATGCGGCTGAAGCGGCGCGAAGATGTGGTTGCCGATGGCGGCATGGCCGACACTGTTCTGTCGAACGCGCCGGACGCGCGCGAGGGCTTTTTCGCCGTGCCCAAGGTGGTGGAGTAATGGCCGATCTCAATGCGCTGACGATTGCCGAGGCGCGCGACGGCCTGCGTTCGGGCGCGTTTTCATCGGCGGAACTGACCGAGGCATGCCTTTCGGCGATCGAGGGTGCGGGCGCCCTGAACGCCTTTGTCCACAACACGCCCGAGCGTGCACGGGAACAGGCGCAGGCCGCGGACACGCAGATTGCGGCGGGTGATGCCCCGGATCTGTGCGGGATTCCGCTGGGCATCAAGGATCTGTTTTGCACCAAGGGTGTGGCGAGCCAGGCGGGTTCGGGCATCCTGGAGGGTTTTACGCCGGAATATGAGAGCACCGTCACCCAGAACCTCTGGGATGCAGGCGCGGTGATGCTGGGCAAGCTCAACATGGATGAGTTTGCCATGGGCTCGTCCAACGAGACCAGCGTCTACGGAAACGCGGTGAACCCCTGGCGACGCGGGAACGACGACACTGCCCTGACGCCGGGCGGGTCGTCTGGGGGATCGGCCAGCGCGGTGGCCGCCGATTTGTGCCTGGCCGCGACCGGAACGGATACCGGCGGTTCAATTCGGCAGCCCGCCGCCCTTGTGGGCATCACCGGGCTGAAGCCGACCTATGGCCGATGCTCGCGCTGGGGCATCGTGGCGTTCGCATCATCGCTGGACCAGGCCGGGCCGATGACCAAGTCGGTGCGGGACGCCGCGATCATGCTGCAGGCCATGGCCGGGCATGACGCCAAGGATTCGACCAGTGCCGATCTGGCGGTGCCGGATTTCGAGGCAATGCTCACCGGCGACATCAAAGGCAAAACCATCGGAATTCCAAGGGAGTACCGCCTCGACGGCATGCCGGGCGAGATCGAGGCGCTTTGGGCCGAGGGCTGCAAGATGCTGGAAGAGGCGGGCGCGAAGATCGTCGATATCTCGCTGCCCCACACCAAGTATGCCTTGCCCGCCTATTACGTCGTTGCCCCGGCCGAGGCGTCTTCGAACCTCGCCCGCTATGACGGCGTGCGCTATGGCAACCGTGCCAAGCTGAGCCAGGGCGATGGCGTCACGGAAATGTACGAGAAAACCCGCGCCGAAGGGTTCGGGGCCGAGGTGAAGCGGCGCGTCATGATCGGGACCTACGTGCTTTCCGCGGGGTTCTATGACGCCTATTACAACCGGGCCCGCAAGGTGCGGGCGCTGATCAAACGCGACTTCGAGGACGCGTTTGCCGGGGGGGTCGACGCGATCCTGACGCCCGCGACACCGTCTGCGGCGTTTGGGTTGGGCGAGATGACTGATGCCGATCCGGTGCAGATGTACCTCAACGACGTCTTCACGGTGACCGTCAACCTCGCCGGTCTGCCGGGGATCGCAGTGCCCGCGGGGCTCGATGCGACGGGGCTGCCGCTTGGGCTGCAGCTGATTGGGCGTCCGTGGGAAGAGGGCGATCTGTTGAACACCGCCTATGCGCTTGAGGGCGCGGCCGGGTTTGTTTCCAAGCCTACCAAATGGTGGTAAACAGCCAAAAAACATGAGGCTGGCAGATGACCCGCACCTTAATCATGCTCGCAACCGCCGCGGCATTGGCCGCATGCTCGCCCGCCGTGCCCAACAGCGCCGGACCCGGCTTCACTGATCTCGAGACAGAGCGCGCCCGCCGCGATGCCGCCCTGCAGGGCCAGCCGGGGATCGATCTTGGGCCGACCATCTCGGAAGAGGTTTTGGGCGGAGACCCCTTCGCGACGGAAGAGCTGCCCGGACCGCCCGTGGACACGGCGCGGATTTCAGATGAGCAGGATTTCGAGGCTGTGTCAGGACGCGAGACGATTGAGAGCGACGCAGAACGGATCGCGCGCCAGCGTGAGGCCTACACGGTCATTCAGCCCACCGCGTTGCCCGAGCGCAGCGATACCGATCGCCCCAACATCGTGGAGTTCGCGCTGACGACCACCCACGCGCTGGGTGAGCCTGTGTACCGCCGGTCTTCGGTCAATGCCGAGGCGCGTTTCACCCGGGCTTGCGGGCGCTATGCCTCGGCCGATCTGGCGCAAGAGGCGTTTCTGGCCGAAGGCGGACCGGAACGCGACCGACGTGGCATGGATCCTGACGGGGACGGTTTTGCCTGCGCCTGGGATCCGACCCCGTTCCGGGCGGCGCGCACGGTCCGCAATTCGGGACGGTGAGCCCGATCCGCACGGGCGATGCCGCCTCCGGCGAGAGTATTTCAGCCAAGATGAAGGGGCAGGGGCCGTGCTGAGCCATCCCTCGCCCAGTTTCGGCCTGCGCCGGGACGGGGCGCAGGTCTCCCTTGTGGTTGTGCACTATACTGCGATGGAAAGCGCCGCGGCCGCGCTGGAGCGGTTGTGCGACCCGGCGGCAGAGGTTTCGGCGCACTACCTGATTGGTGAGGATGGCACGCTCTTCTCCCTGGTCGCCGAAGACACCCGTGCCTGGCATGCGGGCGCCGGGGCCTGGGGCGGCATTCAGGACGTGAACTCACACTCCATCGGGATTGAGTTGGCCAATGACGGGGCCTCGCCCTTTCCCGAAGCGCAGATGGCCGCTTTGGAGGGCCTGCTGGACGGCGTCATGGGGCGCCACGGGATCGCGCCCGCGCGTGTTATTGCGCATTCCGACATGGCGCCGGGACGCAAGATCGATCCCGGGCCTCGCTTTGACTGGCGGCGGCTCGCGCTGGGCGGGCGGGCGATCTGGCCCGCACCGTCAAAACCCGGCGCGGTGTTCGAAGACCTGGCCCGCTTCGGCTACACGCTTGAGGCCGGAGAGGCGGCGGTGCTTGCGGCCTTCCGCGCCCGCTTTCGTCCCGGGGCCACTGGCCCGCTGGTCGACATGGACGCAGCGCTGGCCGCCGATCTTGCCGCCCGCTTCGGCGTTGACCCGGGCGGCGTCACCTCTTAAACGCGAGCCTTGCGCGGATGGCCGGATGGCCGCTTGCAGCCTTCGGGGTGTGAGAGGAAAGTCCGGACTCCACAAAGCGACGGTGCCGGGTAACGCCCGGCCGGGGAAACCCGAGGGAAAGCGCCACAGAGATCAGACCGCTCCGGTTCCCGGGGTAAGGGTGAAACGGTGGGGTAAGAGCCCACCGCGGGACTGGCAACAGGACCGGCACGGCAAGCCCCACCGGGAGCAATGCCAAATAGGGACCTCGCGCGGGCGGCTTTGGCCCTGGGGTCCGGGTTGGCAGCTAGAGCGCGTCGGCAACGGCGCGCCCAGAGGAATGGTCATCCACGACAGAATCCGGCTTACAGGCCGTCCGCGCAGACCTGACGGGCCGCGAGGGGCGGCATGCGACGGAATTCCCCGTCCGGGCGGGGCGCAAAGCTGCTACGATCTACGCACACGCATTCGGTGGATGGATTAAGAGGGATTGTCCAATGAGCTTTGTCAGAACACTCGCCACGCTGGCCGTCGGTTTTGCCGCCGCGAAAGGCGTTGAAAAATTCAAGCAGATGGGCGGCATGGCCGGGATGCAGGACGCGATGAAGGACAATCCCGCGATGGCGGGCATGGCCGATCAGATGGGCGCGATGATGGAAAAGATGGGTGTGCCGGGCGGGGCGAACGGGCTCAAATCCATGATGGATCAATGGTCGGGCATGGCCGGCCAGGCGACCGAGAACGCCGCGGCGGGCATGGGCAGCTTGATGGCAGCACTTGGGGGATCGGCCGCGGCAGGCGCCACGCAGGCGGGCCAGATGATGGATACGCTGACCGGCAATACGGCCACGACGGACACGATGGAGGCCAACGCCAAGCTGATGATCCGTGCGATGATCCAGGCCGCCAAGGCCGATGGCGAGATTGATGCGGGCGAACGGGAACGGATTTTGGAGCATCTGGGAGAGCTTGATGCCGAAGAGAAGGCCTTTGTAGAGGCCGAGCTTGCCGCCCCGGTCGATGTTCATGCCCTGGCCGCGGATACGGGCGAGGCCATGAAGGCGCAGGTCTATGCCATGTCGCTGATGGCAGTGAAGGTCGATACGCATTCGGAAGTTAACTATCTGGAAGGGTTGGCTGCCGCATTGGGGCTCAGTGCTGAGACGAAGGAACGGGTGCATCGCTCGATGGGCTTTGCCTAGGCGGCATTTCCAGTTGACAGGACCGGCGGCACCGGTAAAAGGCGGGCTTCACCGATTTCGGCAGGGTCCACGGGCTCTGCCAGCGCGAGGAGTTCTGAACGATGGCGAAACCGACGACGATCAAGATCCGCCTGAATTCGACCGCTGACACCGGGCACTTTTATGTGACCAAAAAGAACGCGCGGACGATGACCGAGAAGATGGTCGTGCGGAAGTATGACCCCGTCGCGCGCAAGCATGTCGAATACAAGGAAGGCAAGATCAAGTAACGCCTTCCCAAGCCGGTTTTTTGGGGCCGCTTGCATCGTGCAGGCGGCCTTTTTCGTTGTGTTTTGGCTTTGTTGAGAAAAAAATATTCAAAAATTCCTATAAATTCAGCACCCCTGCACGATTCCGCAGCTAAGGGGCCTTTCCTGACCGGATCGCGCACCTATGTGGTGCGACATGCAGACGCAGGTAGTCACGCTCAGAGCAAGTACGGCACGGGATGTGTCGGCGGTCGACCGTCTGCTTTCCCAAAGCTACACCCGTTTGTTGAAGGCGGACTATCCGCCATCGGTGCAGGTGACGGCCATTCCGATCATCTCGCGCGCGAACCCCAGCCTCCTTGCAAGCGGAACGTATTACGTGGCCGTGACGCCCGAGGATGAGATCATCGGCGCTGGTGGCTGGACCCGGTCGATCAAGAGCGCCGAGATGGCCGATGTCCGCCATGTCGTTACCGATCATCGCCACATCCGGCGCGGCATCGCGCGGCGGATCATGATGGGCATCATTTCCGAGGCGCGCCGGGCGGGGGTCACACGCCTCGACTGTCTGGCGACGCGGACGGCGCAACCGTTCTACGAGGCCATGGGTTTTGAAACGCTTGGGACGATTGTCGTCGGTTTGCGGCCCGGTATCGATTTTCCGACGGTGCGAATGCAGCGGCCTCTGGCGGATTAACCCAGGCGGGTGACGTCCGCCAAATCGATCACAATCGCCATATCCCAGAACCGCGCGACCTCGGCTTCGAGCGCCTCCATGCCGTCGGGCGTGTCGGCCAGGATGCGTTCGACGCGAAAGCCAAACCGCTCAAACCCGCTGCGTTCGCAATGGGACAGGATCACGGGGATCACCTGACGCTCCATGGCCGCTGCGGCGAGCTGTGCGGCGATCTGAGAGACGTTTTCGGCAGGCTCGGTGACCCTAATCCCCAGATAGGAGCACCCGGTGTCGCGCTTTGTCCAAAGCCGCGGCGAGGGTGCGCGATGCTGGCCCGTGGCGGGCGGCGGGGCCGCGGCAGTGTCGCTGTCTGACCCCAGCAGGCGGTCAAGGTCGACCGGTGCGGTCGGTGTGATCCGCGACATGATGGTTTTCCAGTCGTCTTCTGGGGTCATAGAAGCCGTCCTTCGATAAGCTCGGCAGCATGTCGTGTGCCGCGTTCGGGCAGATCCGTTTCCTGGATACGGGCCCGCATTTCCGCCGCGCCGCCGTTGTCCAAGAGGCCGTGCACTGTCCGATCTAGCACCATCAGTTCGTGCGGCAGGACGGTCACCGCAATATCTCGGTCCGATGCGGCCCGGGCGCGGCGTTCCTGGTCGTCCATATAGGGGGCGATCTGGGGCACGAAGATTGCCGGAACCGCGTGGTAGAGACATTCGTGAAAGGCGTTGTACCCCGCGGCGGAGACAACAAGGTCGGCCGCCCGGCAAAGCGTCAGCGCGTCGCGCGTTGTGGCAACCCGGGTCGATCGCCAGCCCTGCAACCCCGCCGAGACACGGGCGTTGGGCCAGGCGATGACCAGATGCAAGCAGTTCGGTCGGCTGTCCAGCGTCGCGCAGAGCCGCTGGATCTGCGGTGTCCGGTCTGCGGCCACGCCCCCGCCCAGTGCGGTGACGACCAGTTCGTCAAAATCAATGCCAAGCGCCTCCGCGAGCCGTCCGCGCGTCTTCGCGGCGTCGGTGGCGCCGCCCTCTTGAACCACGGGACCCACGCGGTGGATGTGATCGCCGAAGGTGTAGTCAGAGTTCAGCTCGGCAAACGCTTCTTGCGGGACGATGACCTGGCCGAACACCTTTTCGCGGTCAAGCTGGGTCTGGCCGATCTGACCGGGCCGCCAGAGGCCGCGGCGGATCCAGGTGGCATCCAGGCGCTTTTCGATGATCGTGCGAAAGATCGAGTCGAAGACATAGCCCCCGTCAAAGACAAGATGGTCGCCTGGCCGGACCGCGCGGCGATGGCGCAGGTAGTTGACGACATCATTGCTGAACTCTTCCGCATGCTCATGGCTGGCCGAAACAAGCGGAAGCGTCGGAAAGCCCCGGCGTCTGAGCATCTCGACACAGCTCGGAAAGGCGAGGAAGGCGGCACGCTCGGGCGCGTCCATCACGCTGGCGATCTGGGCACAGCGTTGGGCATGGCCCAAGCCGTTCCCGTTCGTTGGAACGAAGACCGCGCGGGGCGCTGCATCCGCCGGCGCTGGTTCTGAGATGCGTGTGAGGCCCAGCGTTTCGGCCAGTCGGGTGACGGATTGATTGGTCAGCCAGGAGCTTGTCGTGCCGGTCCGCGCGATCTCGGCCCGGTTCGGCAGCACGGTCTGCTCCAGATAGGGCGGCAGCGCCGCGATGATCTGTGGGCCGCGCACGGCGGGCGCACCGGTTGCGGCAAACGCGGCGGTATCGGTGCAATCGACCACAACCTTGCCAACCGCCATCATGTCCATAGCAAGCGCCGCCATCCGCTCACCTGGGACGCCATGGCCAAAGAACGCCGCAATATCGGCGTGACCCGCCATCGCCGAGGGCGACACTTCCGAATAGGCAAAGACCGACAGGCTCGCGTATTTCGATGATTTGATCTGCTCTTTGTCGGCGCCGCTGCAAATGATGCTGGTGCGAAACCCGGCCATGTTGCTGATCGCGGCCAGCAACGGCAGAGTTTGCGGATCTTCCAGCGTTTCTGTCGGCAGATAAATGAAGAAGCGTGGCAAGGCGCCTTGGTCGGGCGCCACCGTGGGTTCGGACGCCAGCAGCGGCGAAACGGCCGACACCGAAAGCGGCGCGGACTGGACCTGTGTCAGGTCAAAGATCTGCGGTTCATGACCAAGGGCATAGGCCAGGCGGGACTGGGCGCCGAGTTGGGATTGATGCGAGGCAAACCGCCCGACGGCGGCGAGCACGGCGTCTGCCCCCAAGCTATAGCCTCGCAGAGTCGTAATCGTCTCGTCCGAGACGTCTTCGGCGCCGATGATGATGACGCCGCTCACATCCACATCGCTGACAGTGACGAGGAAGGGGGCGGCGTCGTAGACCTGCGTGCGTTCCGTTGTGGCGGGCAGGGTGGCATCGTCGAGACCCACATCATAGCCGTGCGCCGCCATCTGCGTCGCAAACATCAGCCGCGCATCATAGCTTCGGGGATCGCGCCGCCCCGCATCGATCAGGATCATGCGGCCCCCTGGGCATCCATCCACAGGGCGCGGCCTAGAAAATCACGAAACGACGTTGGGTCGAAGCGGCCAAGGGCCTCTTGCGCGCGCGTGACATCGGCGACGTAGCGCGCTGGCTCGCGAAGATAACCCGCAATGATGCCGTCAACCTGATCTGGCGATGCTTCGACGACGGCGCCATGAAAGGTCGCCGCGGTCTGGGGATCTGAAATGACAAGCTTGCCCGCCGCGATGCCTTCGGCAAGCACGCGACCAAAGCTTTCCCGCCATGTTGAGCCGGTGAAATAGACCATGAAATCGATCATCTCGAAATAGCGTTCAACTTCAACGCCCTGAAACGGAAACATCGTCCAGTGAGGCCGAATTGACCCGTCTGGCAGTAACAAATCGGCCCCCAGCAGCACATTGGCCTCGGCTGTTGCGGGAAAACATGCATCAAGCACGTCAAGCGAGGGGAACTTTTCGAACCCCGGGCGCGAGTGGCGCCCACGCCGGTCGCGGGGCGTGTCTGTCGGTGCCGTCAGCTCAAAATCGCAGATGTTGTGCCAGTCTTCGGGCAGCACGCCCCAGCGCGCCTGCGGGTGGCGGGACAGCCATGATTGCACCGTATCGCGGTTGTGGGCCGAGATGGGCGCGAGCGATTTCTGAAGCGCAAGCGATGCGCGGTCGATCAGGTCGAGGCAGTGACGCACATCAAAGCCTTCGGCGCCCCCGGGACGGACAAAGTTCTCATGCGTGACCACGATGAGGTGCTTGGTCAGAACGCGCGTCGCCAACGAGGTGTCGAACTTCAGGAACGCCGGGTTGTGTAGAATAACCGCATCGGCGGAAATCTCGGGCGCATCCCAGATCAACGACAGCCCAAGGCGGTCTAGCGCGTCTTCCAGAACCGGCGCGACGGCGCGCCCGGGAAACATGGCTGATGAGACCGCGTGAACCCGGACATCGCCCAGGGTCTTGGCGACGGCCAGTTCCTGCGCGACGGCCGCGGACGTGCCGCCCGGAAACCGCGGTTCAATCAGATAGGCGATGGTGGGGCGGGCCGCTGCCATGGATGGTTGGGTCCGTCCCTTGTTACCGATCAGTAGATCGAGGTAAGGCTTTCGGCGAGATCCGAGCCGCGCGCTACCACCTGATCCTGCGGAGCAGACAGGCACTGGATGAGCGCGCCCGAATCCACCTCGGTCACGAAATTGCGCAGCTCGCGCGCAAGCGGGTCCCCGCCCTCCATCAGCGACGGGTTCACGGCAAGGTACACGCGCAAAGCACCGCAATCCTTACTCATCACAAGGCGCTCGATCTCGATCAGATCATCCAGCGCGAAGGACGCATGCGCGGCGGAATTGCCGGTGAGAAAGGCGAGCGCCGTGATGACAGCGATAAGACGTGGATTGGGCAAAGCGGAACCTCTTTACTCGGACACGGGGATCACAGGTGATCACCCCGTTGCAAACTGTTGACCAGCCGGTCGCGCAGACGCTCGATTTCGGCAGTTTCGGAATCGACGACGGGCGGCGCATCCGCACTATCGGACAGATAGATCTCGATGCTGCCCACCGGCGGTTTGGGCGAGAAGGCCGTGAAGTCGCGCAGTTCGGCGTCCACGGCGTCGGCCAGGGTACCTGCTGCGGCGATATCTTCATCGTGGAAGAAGCGGACCTGATCGCGTGTGATCGTGTATCCCACGCGCTGGGTCGTCGCGAGCGGCAGGCCGGTCGCTTCTGCGGCGGCCACGTAGTCGTCAAATCGGCTGCCTGACATGGATCCCGCGGCCGTCAGAACGATGCGAAAATCGCGTTCCAAAGCCATTGCCAGGCCACGCGGTTCCCAAGGTTGCGAGACAGGCGGATCTGTGAACACTGCGCCCGGCAGCGAGGCATCGATGGCCGGTGGCGTTAAGGTCGGTGGCAGCAATGCATCCAACGGGATCGCCCGGCTTGCCAGAACGATTGCCGGAACACCGTCGCGCGATGACGGCGCAAGCTGCGGGATGCTGGCCGCCAGGGCTGCGGTCAGCGCAGGCACCGTTTCGTCGCCGGTTTCCGGGGCCACCGCGACAGAGGTCCGCTCAGCAGGCGGCAATGCCGCGGCAGCGATATCGCCAAGCGAGGCGGTTTCCACATCCGCGGTCGGCGCGGGCGATGCGGGCGCGCCAAGCGTCGGCGCACTGTCCTGTGCTGCCGAAAGCGGAGCGGTGGTCAGCCCAACCTCGGGCGCAGAGATGGTGGACGGCGTTGCAATAGAGGTTTGCGGGGTCGGCGCCACCGCGAGCAGTTGGTCGGTTTCCTGCAGGCGCGTGATCGTCAGCGCGCCCAGTCCGGCCACGATCCCGAAAGCGAAAGCGCCCGCCACCGACCCAAGAATCGCAACCCGCCGGGCGCGGCGCGGCGCGGCAAAGGGATCCTCTACTTCAACGCGGGCCGCGGCCATGGGTGCAACCGCGTCTGTCTCAGGCGCAACCGCAGCCTCGGTTTCGACGCCATCGGTCATCCAGTCCGGCGGAGTATCCGTCAGACCCGGGTCTCCCGGCGCGGGCGATGCGGCCACGGCGCTTGGGGTGCGGCGCTCATTTGCAACGGGCTGCGACGGCGCGCGAGAGGCCAGAACCTTGGCGCGCCGGGCCCGCGCATCGGCCATGCGCTTGTCCCAGCTGATCGCACCCAAAGCATCTTGAATTTCCCCGCGGTCGCCCGCGGCGTTCGGCAGCTTTTTCGTCATGCCCCCACACACTTCGACACCGGCGCTTGATACACGCCACGTCGATCCAAAGCCGGCGAGACTGAAGGGACTAAAATTCGGCAGCCGCCCCACACCCTGCGCCGATTACAGCACGGTCTGACATTACCGCTTAGCGCGTGGCGACCACAAGCGGTTGCGGTGAAATTGGGGCCGATCGGCCATGTTTTGACCAATTTGCCGCTGGACCTGTGGATAATTCAGAAACAAACCCGCACGAAAAAGGGCCAGCGTTTCCGCTGGCCCCGAACCGTCGCTCGTATGCGGTCCGCGTTATTCGCGGCTGCCGAGGAACTGAAGCAGGAACATGAACATGTTGATGAAGTTGATGTAGAGGCTCAGCGCGCCCATGATGGCGCTCTTGTCGAGCCACTCCTGATCCATCGCATGTGCATGCTGCACATAGTCGTTCTTGATCCGCTGCGTGTCATAAGCGGTGAGAGCCGCGAAGATCAGCAAGCCAATGATCGACACCGCAAAGGCGATTGCGGGCGAGCCGAGGAAGATGTTGATGATCGATGCCACGATCAGGCCGACAACGCCCATGATCAGGAACGATCCCCAGCCCGAGATGTCCTTCTTCGTCGTGTAGCCCCAAAGGCTCAACGACGCGAAGGCGATCGATGTCACAAGGAACGTCTGTGCAATCGACAGGCCGGTGAAGGCCGCAAAGATCCAGGCGATCGACAGGCCCATGACGGCGGCAAAGACGTAAAAGAACGTCTGCGCGCCCGCGGCGGTCAGCCGGTTGATGGCGGCGCCGAAGGCGAAGACCATGATGAGCGGTGCAAACATTGCGATCCAGCCCAGGATGTTGGGCGACAGCGTCACCGGATCCCGGAAGATCGACAGCAGGGCAGGGCTTGTGCCCACGGCCCAGGACACACCTGCGGTGACAAGCATGCCCACCGACATGGTGCCGTACACTTTGCTCATATGGGCGCGAAGGCCCTCGTCAATCGCGGCGGTCGGCTGGGCAACACCCTGGGTCCGAACCGTCTGATAGTCAGCCATGTTTTGCCTCCAAAAAGGTAACTCAGTAGGCGAGCCCGGTACGGAACCCGCCCTCAGCCATGGATATTGGCAAGGGCGGGGCCAATTTCAAGATATTTTGGCGGCAACAATCGGGTTTCGGCGCTGGTACGGCCTAACGCCGCCAATACTCCGGAGCATCCCACATCGACCGCATGAGTTCCTCTTCGACCTCGCGGTCAGAGAGGCCGACATCGCGGCGTAGATGCGGATCGAGCCGGGAGAGGGCGCGCCGCTGCGCATTGAGTTCCTGAGCGCGCAATATCCGGGTCATCAGGCCCGCACGCTTTGCAGGATGCTGGGCATGAGAAGAGAAGGCGCGAGAGAGGGCAAACATCTGCATATCCTTTCGATTAAGTGATCGGTTGGTCGCCTTCGATCAGCGATGTTGATTTATATGCCCTCGCGTGGTTTATTTGTGAAACGAATGATTTTGACGTCATCCATCACGAAAGTTGATATGCCCCGGAACCTTGATCTCACCGCCCTTCGTTCCTTTGTCGCGATCGCCGAAACCGGCGGGGTGACGCGCGCCGCCGGATTTCTGAACCTTACGCAGTCGGCCGTCTCGATGCAGCTTAAGCGGCTCGAAGAATCGCTGGATGTTGGGTTGTTCGAACGCACGGGGCGCAGCCTGGTGCTGACCACGGCGGGCGAACAGCTGCTCAGCTATGCCCGCCGCATGCTCGACCTCAACGACGAGGTATATGCCAAGATGACGGATTGCGCGCATGAGGGCGATATCGTCCTGGGCGTGCCGCATGATATCGTCTACCCCGCGATCCCCCAGGTGCTGCAGCGGTTCCATGCGGAGTTTCCGCGCATGCGGGTGAACCTGGTCTCAAGCTACACCATCGGGCTGAAGGCGATGTTTGCGCGCGGCGAATGCCAGGTGATCCTCGGTACCGAAGACACGCTGGATGCAGGCGGCGAGACACTGGTGGAGGCCCCGCTTGTATGGGTGGGCGCGCCCGGTGGATCCGCCTGGCGGCGGCGGCCCCTGCGGCTTGCGTTCGAGCAGAACTGCGTCTTTCGCATCGGTGTGCAACGTGCGCTGGACGAAATGGACATTCCCTGGGAGATGGCCGTGGAGTCAGAAAGCACGCGCACCGTCGAGGCTAGCGTCAGCGCTGATTTGGCGGTGCACGCGGTGATCGACGGGACGTTGCCGCAATATCTGGAATACGTCGCCCATGACGGCGCCTTGCCGGACCTTCAAACCAAAAAGATCAATCTCTATGCGGAAAGGGCGGCTGCGGACACGCCGCAGGCTGTGCTGATCTCGCTGATCCGGCAGGCGTTCGTGAGCCGCCTAGGGCGTGATCACAACTTTGCCGGTCGATTGACGGCTGCGGAGTAACTCCAGTCCGTCCACCGCCCGCGCTAACGGCAGTGTATGGCTAATATGCGGGCGCAGGCCACCCTCTTCGAACCAGCCGAACAGTGTCTTGAGGCTGTCGGCGAGGAGGTCGGGCGCAAAATCCAGGTAACCGCCCCACCAAAAGCCCTTCACGGAGACGTTTTTGACAAGCAAATGGTTTGGCCTGATCTCGGGCAGATCGCCACTTGCAAAGCCAATCAGCAGGATGCGCCCGTCTGGCCGGGTGGCGCTTAACGCTTCGCGGAAAAGCGCGCCGCCCACGGGATCGAACACCACATCTGCGCCCCCTAAGTCTTTGACCGCGCTGCGCAGATCGTCTGTGTCGCTGTCAATCAGGTGGTCTGCACCCGCAGCCTGCGCGATGGCAAGCTTCTCTGGCCCCCGGGCGCAGGCGATGACCCGCGCGCCCATGCGTTTGCCCAGTTCAACCGCCGTGAGGCCAACGCCGCCCGCCGCACCAAGCACGAGCAGCGTTTCCACCGCCAAAAGACGGGCTTTGTAGGCGAGTGCAAGGTGGCTCGTGCCGTAAGCGACCTGAAAGGCAGCGGCCTGCTCGAACGTCATCGATTGCGGGATTGGGATGCACCGGGTGCCCGGCACAGAGGCGTATTGCGCCAATCCGCCGTGTCCCGAATAGACCGCGACGCGGTCGCCCTGTCGCAACCCGGTGACGTGCGGCCCCAGCGCAGCGACCTCGCCGGAGAACTCCATGCCAAGTGTAAACGGCACCGCCGGTTGATCTTGGTAGCGCCCTTTCATCAGAAGGAGATCCGCGAAGTTTAGGCCGCACGCGCGGATCCTAATGACAACCT
This sequence comes from Pseudomonadota bacterium, assembly GCA_039193455.1. Taxonomy (GTDB): domain Bacteria; phylum Pseudomonadota; class Alphaproteobacteria; order Rhodobacterales; family Rhodobacteraceae; genus JBCBGF01. The sequence goes on along the minus strand of JBCCWO010000024.1, from coordinate 31,416 downwards.
CGCTGGGGAGAGGATCTGGTTTCGCAATGTCGCGCAAGACTGGCGGATCGCCGAATCCGTTAACTTGAAGGGCCTTCATTGTCGCGCCAAAGTCACCACCGCACAGGGCTAGTCATCATGCACGCCCCGTTCCCAAACCGCCGTATTTCTTTGCATTTGAAACAAAGTTGTGTCAAACACGTCAAGCGCGAGCAGTTTCGCGCCCATTCGCGTTAGAGTTTTCATTTTGGCTTCACGTATGTGGAATAGCGGTTATGAAGGCGTCAGCACATTGTCTTCGAGTGCCACGCACCCTCATGGCCAAAAGAACAGGTTGTGCGAAATTGAAGAAATCGCGGATAGGTAGATCATGAAGAGTAGGAGGCCTGAGTTCCTATGAAACATCCGGTCGATGTCCATGTCGGCAAGCGTGTGCGCCACAGACGGTGGATGGTGGGGATGACCCAGCAGCAACTTGCCGAGAAGGTTGGGATTAAGTTTCAACAAATCCAAAAGTATGAAACCGGCATGAACCGCGTCAGTGCATCGCGCTTGTGGGATATAGCGGATTCACTTGGCGTGCCGGTCGCGTTCTTTTTCGAGGGGTTGTCGGACGCGCAGATGGCGACGCAGACGGCCGAAGCTATCCCGACTGACCTCATGGCGGACAAGGAAGCCTTGGAGCTTGTTCGCTCGTATTACGCGATCCCCGAGGCACAGCGCCGCCGTCTGTTTGACCTGGCCCGCGCCCTCAGCGACGCAGGTTAGGCTTCCCGCTTGACGGTGGGCCACACCGCTCTTAGCGCTAGGGCATGCCAAGCCCTACCGCGTCTTCTTTGCCCTCTTCAGACCTGATCCGCGTCGCCAACGCCTTGGCAGATGCCGCGCGTCCAGAAACGTTGCGCCACTTTCGCGCGGCGGAGCAGGGGTTGGAAAGCAAGGGCGATGATTTTGATCCGGTAACTGATGCAGATCGCGGCGCTGAGCGCGCGATGCGTGCGCTTTTGGCGCGCGAACGCCCCGACGACGCCATCCTCGGCGAAGAGTTTCCTGATGTCCCGGGCACCACAGGTTTGACCTGGGTTCTTGATCCGATCGATGGAACGCGCGGCTACATTGCAGGAACGCCGACCTGGGGGGTTCTCATTGCCGTGTCAGACCACACCGGGCCGATCCTGGGTGTCGTCGATCAGCCGTATATCGGCGAGCGCTTCTTGGGCGGTCTGGGGACGGCGCAGGTTACCGGGCCCCTGGGCGAACGCGAATTGGGCACGCGCAAGACGGCAAGCCTAGACGAGGCGATACTGTTCACAACATTTCCCGAGGTTGGCACGCCCGCGGACCGCGTCGCCTTTGAACGTGTGGCAGCGCGCGCGAAACTCACCCGGTACGGCATGGATTGCTACGCCTATGCGCTCATCGCCGCGGGGCAGGTTGACCTGGTGATCGAAACCGGCCTGCAGCCCTATGACATCTGCGCCCCGATCGCGGTGATCGAGGCGGCGGGCGGGATCGTAACGGACTGGGACGGCAAGCCTGCGCATGGCGGCGGGCGTGCGCTGGCGGCGTCGAACCCAGAGATACATGCACAGGCCCTCGAATTGTTGCGGGCTTAGGACCTTGTGATACACGCATGGCGCCATCCAAGATCCTGATAAAAGACGCAGAATGCGTTCTGACGATGGATGATGCGCGGCGTGAGCTGACGCATGCAGACATCCTGTGCGAAAACGGCGTCATCAAAGACATCGGCCGGAACCTGCCCTCCGATGATGCCGAAATCGTCATGGCCACCGGATGCGTTGTAACGCCCGGCCTGATCAACACGCATCACCATTTGTTCCAGACACTCACCCGCGCGGTTCCCGAAGCACAGGACGCCTTGCTCTTTGGCTGGCTGAAAACACTTTACCCGATCTGGGCTCGTTTTGGTCCTGATGAGATGTTTGCAGCGACGCAACTGGGCCTCGGTGAGCTTGCGCTGTCGGGCTGCACGCTGTCGTCCGATCACCTCTATCTGTTCCCCAACGGCGCGCGGCTAGATGACACCATCGCAGCGGCGGTCGAGATCGGCCTGCGGTTCCATCCGACGCGCGGGGCCATGAGCATCGGTGAAAGTGCGGGCGGGCTGCCCCCAGACAGCCTTGTTGAGGCTGAGGCCGACATTCTCGCCGATACCCAGCGCGTGGTTGATGCGTTTCATGACCCCGCGCCGGGCGCCATGGTGCAAGTGGGCGCTGCGCCCTGTTCCCCGTTCTCGGTTAGCCGTGAGTTGATGCGGGACGCCGCTCTTCTCGCCCGGGACGCAGGTGTGCGGCTCCACACCCACCTGGCAGAGAATGACGAGGACATTGCCTATTCCGAAGCGCAGTTCGGCTGTCGCCCCGGCCAGTATGCTGAGGATCTCGGTTGGACGGGCGACGATGTCTGGCATGCGCATTGCGTAAAACTCGATGCGCAGGAGATTGATCTTTTTGCACAAACCGGGACGGGTGTTGCGCATTGCCCATGCTCGAACTGCCGCTTGGGCTCGGGGATTGCGCCGGTGCGCCAGATGCTCGATCGCGGGGTGCCTGTGGGGCTTGGGGTCGACGGATCGGCGTCGAATGATGCGGCAAACCTGATCGGCGAGGCGCGCATGTCGATGTTGTTGCAGCGGGTCGCGCACGGCGCCGATGCGATGGCTGCGCGCGAGGCGTTAGAGATCGCGACCCGCGGCGGGGCGCGGGTGCTGGGGCGGACGGATGTCGGTCAAATCGCCCAAGGCTACCGTGCCGACCTCGCGCTTTGGGATGTATCGGGCATCGATGCTGCGGGCAGTTGGGACAAGATGGCGCTTTTGCTCGCCGGTCCAAGCCAGGTGCGGGACCTGTTCGTAGAGGGGCGGCAGGTGGTGCGGGACGGGCATCTAACGACGGTGGATCCACGTGCCGTGGTTGCGCGCGCGGAGCGGTTGGTGCGCGATTTGATGGCTTAGGCCACGCCTTGCGGAATCTCTTCGCCATTTACCCAAACAGCCCGCACCGCGCGGTCATCCCCCATCATAATCGTTGGAAAAACCGCCTCCCATAGCGTGTCCGCGCGTGCGGCGGCCTGAGCGATGGCAGGGGTGGATGCGAGGTCAAGCACCACCAGATCGGCCTCGGAACCGGCCGCCAGCGTCCCCACTTTGTCTTCCATGTGCATCGCGCGGGCCGACCCTTCGGTCGCGAGCCATAAGAGCATCGCCGGATGCAGCGCGTGGCCCGCGAGCTGCGCCACCTCATAGGCGGCCGCCATTGTGCGCAACATGGAGAAAGACGACCCGCCGCCCGTATCGGTCGCCAACCCCACGCGTTGGCCCGTTGCCGTGAGACCGGCCATATCGAACAGGCCTGATCCGATGAAGGTGTTTGATGTCGGGCAATGGATGAGGGCGGCGCCGACCTCGTTCAGGCGCGCGCGCTCGCGATCGGTGGGGTGGATCGCATGACCGTACATCCCGCGGGCGCCAAGAAGGCCGTGCGCCTCGTAGGTGTCGAGGTAGTCGCGGGCCTCGGGGAAGAGCTCCTGAACCCACGCGATTTCATCGGTCTGCTCGCTCAGATGCGTCTGCATCAGGCAGTCCGGACGCTCGGCCCAGAGGCTTCCGAGGGCGGACAATTGCGCAGGCGTCGACGTGGGCGAGAACCGCGGCGTGATGACGTAGGACGCCCGCCCACGTCCGTGCCAGCGCTCCAGCAACGCCTTGCTGTCGTCATAGGCTGATTGCGCCGTGTCGCGCAGCCCATCGGGGGCATTCCGATCCATGCAGGTCTTACCCGCGGCCACGCGCATCCCGCGTGCAGCGACCGCCTCAAAAAGCGCTGTCACGCTTTCGGGGTGGATCGTGCAATAGCTGGCCACCGTGGTCGTGCCGTGGGCCAGCAAAAGGTCAAGGTACCGCTCGGCAATCGCCTTTGCGTAGGCCGGGTCGTGGAAGCGCAGCTCTTCGGGGAAGGTGTAGGTGTTCAACCAATCGATCAGCCGTTTGCCCCAGCTCGCGATGATCGCGGTTTGGGGATAATGGGCATGCGCATCCACGAACCCCGGCAGGATCAGCCCGTCGCCGTAGGCAATCTCTTGCGCGTCTGGGTGTTCGGCACGAATCTCATCGACCGGCCCGGCTCCGAGAATTAGGCCATCGCGCAGGGCGACGGCCCCGTGCGCGTCGTGGCGCGCGGCATCGATGCCGACCACGAAGGGGTCGGCCTCAAAGCGCAGCACCTGGCCTGTCAGAAGTGTGGTTGCCCGCATGTCGCCCCTCGTTCCAGCATCGCACAGTAGGCTGCCAGCCGAGACAGGTAAATCGCCCGCGGCCCTCTGTTGTCGGCTGTGACCTTCGCCTATGGTCGCGCCGAGCTTTCCGCCCGGGGTGCCGTATGGCCGATATCGCCGAACCAGAAGACGCCGCGTCCGACCACGACTACGCGCTTAGCAACGAGGTTGTGTCAGCGGTGCACCTGTCGGTTGCGACAGGGGACCAAGAGCGGTTGCGCGACCTGCTCGACCCGCTGCACGCCGCTGATATCGCAGACCTTTTGGAACAGGTGCCGACAGGCGAGCGGCGCGAGATTCTGTTGTTGGCGCCCGACGTCGTGGACGGTGAAGTGCTGTCCGACCTCGACGAAAGCCTGCGTGAGGAAGTCATCGCCTTTATGCCGCAAGAGGCCCTGGACGAGGCGGTGCGCGAGCTGGACAGCGACGATGTCGTCGACCTGATCGAAGATCTGGAGGCGCCGCAGCAAGAGGCGCTGCTCGACGCACTGGAAGACGCCGATCGCGCGGCGGTTGAGCAGGCGCTCAGCTACCCCGAGTTTTCCGCTGGACGCATGATGCAGCGCGAGGTGGTGACCGCGCCGGAACACTGGAATGTCGGCGACACCATCGATTTCCTGCGCGCCCATGACGATCTGCCCGAGCAGTTCTATCACATTGTGCTCGTCGACCCGCGCCACCGGCCCACGGGCTATGTGACCCTTGGCAAGCTGATGGGGTCGCGCCGCGACGTGGCCCTGGCTGACCTTCTGGAACCAAGTTTTCGCACGATCCCGATCGCGCAGGATGAGGGTGAGGTGGCCTATGCCTTCAACCAGTATCACCTGATTTCGGCACCTGTCGTGGACGACTCGGGCCGGCTTGTGGGGGTGATCACCATCGATGATGCGATGGCCGTGCTCGATGAAGAGCATGAAGAGGACATCCTGCGACTGGCCGGTGTGGGCGAGGGGCGTTTGTCAGACAGTTGGCTCGACACGACCAAGCGCCGGTTCCCGTGGCTCGCCGTGAATCTGGTGACAGCGATCCTTGCCTCGCTGGTGATCGCTCAGTTCGATGCGGCAATCGCCCAGATTGTGGCGCTGGCGGTGCTGATGCCGATTGTGGCCTCTATGGGCGGGAATGCCGGGACACAGAGCCTGACGGTGGCAGTGCGCGCTATCGCGACTAAGGACCTCACCGGCGAAAACGTCTGGCGTGTGATCCGGCGCGAGGCGCTTGTGGGTCTGGCGAACGGGCTGATCTTTGCGGTCGTGATGGGGATCGTGGGGGTTGTCTGGTTCGGGTTGCCGATGCTGGGCGTTGTGATCGGGGTGGCCATGGTTGTGAACCTCGTCGTGGCCGGGTTGGCCGGGATCGGCATTCCAGTGGTCCTTGAGCGGTTGGGCGTGGACCCGGCCCTGGCCTCCGGGGCCTTCGTTACAACTGTGACGGATGTCGTTGGTTTCTTTGCCTTTCTGGGTCTTGCGGTGGTGATCCTGCTGTGACCCTTGCCGACGCAAAATCCGATGCACGCAAGGCCGCCTTCGGGCGGCGCAAGTCGGTGCACGCCACCGGGCTGGATGCCGTCGCGCAGGTTTATCTGGCCGAGTACCTGTCGCAGTGGCCGGATGCGCCGCTCGCAGGCTACATGCCGATCCTGTCGGAAATTGACCCGCTGCCGGTCATGGCCACCCGCACCAGTGGCGTTGGCGTGCCGGTGATCCAGGGCAAGGGTCATCCGCTGACGTTTCGCGCATGGACCCCGGGTGCCGAGATGGTCGAAGGGCCGTTCGGCGCCCAGGTCCCAAAGTCCGGGTCTGATATCGTGCCCCAGGTTCTGATCGTCCCGCTCGTGGCGTTTGACGTCGCCGGGTACCGCCTGGGCTATGGCGGGGGCTTCTATGACAGAACGCTTGAGGGGCTGCGCAGGCAGGGCCGGATCCGGGCCGTAGGGTTTGCCTATGAGGCGCAGCGCGTAGCCGCACTTCCGCGCGAGGCCACCGATCAACCGCTCGATGCGGTTGTGACCGAACTGGGCGCTCAGACCTTCCCCTAGGGCGCCACGAACCGGCTTGCTCTTATTTGCGGCGGGCCATACGGCTTAGCGCTATGAAACTACTCTACCTAGGCGATGTCGTGGGGCGGGCAGGTCGGGCTGCTGTTGCCGCGCATCTGCCGCGCCTGCGCGCGGAATGGGCGCTCGATTTCGTTGTCGTGAACGGTGAGAACGCGACCTCGGGCCATGGCCTGTCTGGTACGCATGCCAAGGCGCTGTTCAAGGCAGGTGCGGATGCCGTGACGCTGGGCGATCACGCCTTCGACCAAAAGGACATGTTGCAGTACATCACCTCGGATGCGCGGGTGCTGCGTCCGCTCAATTTCGCGAAGGAAGCCCCGGGGAAAGGCGCGCGCGTCTTTGAGGCGCCGAGTGGACAGCGCATCCTCGTCGCCCAGGTTCTTGGCCAGGTCTTTATGAAACGGCCGTTCGACGACCCGTTCTCGGCCATCGACGCAACCCTCAAAAGCTTTCCGCGCGGTGGGCAGGTCCAGGCGACATTGGTCGATATCCATTGCGAGGCGACGTCCGAGAAGATGGCGATGGGCCATTTCTGCGATGGCCGCGCCAGCGTCGTGGTGGGCAGCCATACCCACGTGCCAACGGCCGATGCGATGATCCTGCCCGGCGGGACGGCCTATCTGACCGATGCGGGCATGTGTGGTGACTACAACTCGGTGATCGGGATGGAAAAGGGCGAACCAATGCGCCGCTTCATCACTGGCATGCCAAAGGAACGGTTCCAGCCCGCGCTGGGCGAGGCGAGCTTGGCCGGGCTCTATGTTGAGACGGATGACAGCACCGGTGCGGCCACGCGGGCCGTCGCCATACGGCAGGGTGGCCTCTTACCCCAGGCCGCGCCGTGACCAAACACCGCGAGATTGCCTTTCTCGTGTTTCTGCTCGCGCTCTTCGGGGCCATGTGGGGCGCGACACAGCCCTTGTCGAAGATTGCGGTCAGCACCGGGTATCGCGCGCCGGGTCTCGTTTTTTGGCAGTTCGTGATTGGCGCGATCATCCTTTATGCCGTTACCCGTCTGCGCGGCAAACGCGTGCCGATGGAACGTCCGCATCTTAAGGTCTATCTCGTCATCGCATTAATCGGCACGCTTCTGCCAAACACCGCCTCATACGAGGCGATCCGGCATATCCCCTCGGGTCTCGTGTCGATCCTGCTATCGATGGTGCCGCTCTTTGCATTCCCGATCGCTCTTTTGCTCGCCGTCGATCATTTCAGTTGGCGCCGCCTCTTGGGGCTGCTCTTCGGGTTGATCGGGGTGATGCTGATTGTCCTGCCCGAAGCCAGCCTCCCCGAACGCGCGATGATCATATTCATCCCGCTCGCTCTGATCGCACCGATCTTTTACGCGTTCGAGGGCAATTACGTGGCCCGGTGGGGAACCGCCGGGCTCGATCCGGTGCAAGTCCTTTGCGGATCTTCCATCGTCGGCGCGATCCTCGCCTTGCCGTTTGCCCTATTGACCGGTCAATTCATCGATCCCCGCCTGCCATGGGGCCCGCCCGAATTTGCGATGGTCGCGGCGGCGTCGCTGCATGCCTTTGCCTATACCGGCTACGTCTGGATGGTAGGGCGCACCGGTCCGGTTTTTGCGGTGCAAGTCAGCTACCTTGTCACGGGATTTGGTGTGCTTTGGGCGATCCTGTTCCTGGATGAAAGCTATTCGGGCTGGGTTTGGGCAGCAATGGCACTGATGTTTGTGGGAATGTTTCTGGTTCAGCCAAGGCGTGACCCCTCGCTTGCCCCGGCCGTCGTTGCGGGCGATGATGCCCGCTGATCGGGGCAAGACGGCACGTCTATGGCATTGATTTCATTCGGACCGACAACCGGCGCGTTGGTGACGCTGGCGGTGGTCGCGTTGATGTTCGTGATGTTTTTGCGCGAACGCTACCCGGCCGAGGTGATTGCCATCGGTGGGGCTGCGGCAATGCTGGCCCTCGGCGTCTTGCCCTATGAGGCCGCCCTCGACGTCCTGTCAAACCCCGCGCCCTGGACGATTGCCGCGATGTTTGTGGTGATGGGGGCCCTGGTGCGCACCGGTGCGCTCGACTGGTTCACGGCCAAGGCCGAAGCACAGGCGGCCACGCGTCCGATCCTAGCCGTTGGCGCGCTCATGGGGTTCGTGGTGATCGCCTCGGCAATCGTATCGAATACGCCTGTCGTCGTCGTGATGATCCCGGTCTTCGTGCAACTGGCCCGCCGGCTTGGGCGATCCGCCTCAAAGCTGCTGATCCCGCTCAGCTACGCTGCGATCCTCGGGGGCACACTGACGCTGATCGGTACGTCGACGAACCTGCTTGTGGATGGTGTCGCGCGGGCCAACGGGCTGGCCGCGTTCACCATCTTCGAAGTGACGCCGCTTGCCGTCGTCTTGGTGGCCTGGGGCATGATATATCTGCGGTTCATCGCACCCAAGCTACTGCCAGAGCGGGACAGCATGGCAGACCTTCTGTCGGCCCGCTCGAAGATGAAGTTCTTCACCGAGGTGGCCATTCCCGAAGACAGCCCTCTGATCGGTGAGGCGGTGACCGAGATCGATCTGTTCCGACGCGACGGTGTGCGGCTGATCGATGTGCTGCGGGGCGACGCCTCGCTACGGCGGAATCTCGTCGGGGTCACGCTCGAGGCTGGCGACCGCGTCGTGCTGCGCACCGCAATGACCGAGCTTTTGGGACTACAGCAGAACAAAGCGCTGCGGATGGTCGAGAAACTCAGCCAGGTGCAGACCACCACGGTCGAGGTGCTGATCACCCCCGGCGCCAAGATGGTCGGCCGGTCGTTGGGTTCGCTCCGTCTCCGGCGGCGCTATGGCGTCTATCCGCTCGCCGTCCATCGCAGCAATCAGAACATCGGCCGGCAACTCGATGACCTGATCGTGCGCGTGGGCGACACGCTGTTGCTGGAAGGCGCGCCCGAAGACATTCGCCGACTGGCCCAGGATATGGAGCTTGTCGATGTGGCCCAGCCATCGGCGCGCGCCTACCGCCGCCGCCATGTGCCCTTCGCCATCGCGGTCCTGCTCGGGATCGTGATCCTGGCTGCGTTTAACGTGGCGCCCATCCTTGCCCTTTCGGTGTTCGCCGTGGCCATCGTTCTGATCACCCGCTGTATCGATGCCGACGAGGCGTTTGGCTTTGTGGATGGCCGCCTGTTGGCGTTGATCTTTGCCATGCTCGCGGTGGGTGCGGCGCTGGAGGCGAGCGGCGCGGTGTCGCTGATCGTCGAGGCGCTGGCCCCCGGGCTGATGAGCCTGCCACCGTTTCTGATCGTCTGGGCGGTGTACCTGCTGACCTCGATCTTGACCGAGCTTGTGTCGAACAACGCGGTCGCCGTGGTCGTGACACCAATTGCGATCGGTCTGGCCAGCGCGTTGGGCATCGACCCGCGCCCCCTGGTGGTTGCCGTGATGGTGGCGGCGTCGGCAAGCTTTGCCACCCCCATCGGTTACCAAACCAACATGCTGGTCTACGGCCCCGGCGGCTACAAATTCACCGACTTCATGAAGGTGGGGATTCCCTTGAACCTCAGCGTGGGCCTGCTTGCGTCGGCTATGATCCCGCTGATCTGGCCGCTCTAGGCGCGGATTAGAGCGCCGCCATAACCTCGTCGGATACTTCGAAGTTCGCGGTCACGCGCTGGATGTCATCATCGTCCTCCAGCACATCGATCAACCGCATCAGCTTTTGCGCGCCGTCGAGGTCGAGCTCTGTTGTGGTGGTCGGTTTCCAGATCAGTTTGGTGCTGTCGCTTTCGCCCAGTTCCGCCTCGAGCGAGGTCGCAACCTCGTTAAGATCGGTATCCGCGCAATAGACGATGTGCCCGTCTTCCGAGCTTTCCACATCCTCGGCCCCGGCCTCGATGGCCGCCATCATCACCGTGTCTTCGTCGCCCACATCGGCAGGATAGGTGATCTCGCCCTTGCGTTCGAACATGAAGCTGACCGAGCCGGTTTCTCCCAGGTTCCCGCCATGCTTGCCAAAGGTCGAGCGCACGGTCGACGCGGTGCGGTTGCGGTTGTCGGTCATCGCCTCGACGATCACCGCGACGCCGCCGGGGCCATAGCCCTCGTACCGAATCTCTTCATACTCTTCGCCGTCGCCCGCCTGGCTTTTCCTGATCGCGCGTTCGATCACTTCCTTGGGCACCGAGTTCGACCGCGCCTCTTTCACCGCAAGCCGCAGCCGCGGGTTCTTGTCGGGATCGGGATCGCCCATCTTGGCGGCCACCGTGATCTCCTTGGCGAGCTTGGAGAACAGCTTGGAGCGCGCGGCGTCCTGGCGCCCTTTGCGGTGCTGGATGTTTGCCCATTTTGAATGGCCCGCCATGGTGCCCTCCGGTGCGATGTCTGCAAGTTGCAGCGGTCTATAGAAGCCCGTCGGCGGCGGGGCAACACCGCGTGGGCGCTGCGTGCGCGGTCAACGGTTGCGCCAGTGAGTATTTTTGCCAAGATGAAGCCGCAGTGACGTTCACCTTGGCACATGTTCTCACACAGAAGGCAGCCCGCTGGGCGCGCGGCATCGCGGCGTGGTGCATCCCATGACATCGGACCAAGCCATCCTCTTTGCGCTCTTCGCGCTCGTCTTTGGCATGATGCTGTGGGGGCGGTTTCGCTATGACATCGTGGCGTTGTCGGCGCTGCTTGCGGGCGTGGTTCTGGGGGTAGTTGACGCGGAGGACGCCTTTTCCGGCTTTGGCCATCCTGCAACGATCATCGTGGCACTGGTGCTGGTCGTGTCCGCGGGTCTCGTGCGGTCCGGGGCCGTCTTTCTGATCACCCGCACACTGGTCGACAGCAGCCGCAGCCTTGGGGCGCATATCGCCATCATGGGGGGGGTCGGTGGCGTGCTGTCGGCGTTCATGAACAACGTGGCGGCGCTTGCGCTGCTGATGCCGGTCGACATCCAGACCGCGCGCAAGGCGGGCAGGGCGCCGGGCCTGTCGCTCATGCCACTGTCTTTTGCCACGATCCTGGGCGGCATGGTCACGTTGATCGGCACCCCGCCCAACATCATCATTGCCAGCATCCGCGAGGATCAGTTGGGCGAGGCCTTTGCCATGTTCGACTTCGCCCCTGTCGGGGGCGTGACCGCTCTGGTCGGCCTTGCCTTTGTCGCGCTCGTCGGCTGGCGGTTGATCCCCGAAGGTGGCGGCGCGGATGCCGGGGGCGATCCGCTGGCCGAGATCGCTCAGTACATTGCGGAACTGACGGTGCCCGAGGGCTCGAAGCTGATCGGCCAGCGCGTAGAGGACCTCTACGAGACGGCCGAGAAGAACGATGTGGCGATCCTGGGTCTGGTCCGCGGCGGCAAGCGGCGCTTTGGCACGGCGCGCAACACCCGCATTGCGGCTGCGGATGCGCTGGTGATCGAGGCCAAGCCCGCTGCGCTTGATGAGTTTCGGGCCGCGCTTTCCCTCGACTTCGCCGATACAAAACGTACCGAGGCGTTAGAAGCCGCGGGCGATGGTCTGACCCTGGTCGAGATCGTGGTGCCGGAAGGCGCGCGCATTGCGGGCAAGACAGCGCAGGCGGTGGGGCTGGCCTGGCGGCAGCGCACGGTGCTAATGGGGATTGCACGGCAAGGGCGGCGGATCACCAGCCAGGTGCGCAAGACGGTCATCCTTCCGGGCGATATCCTGCTGCTGCTGGCCCCGCGCGAGGCCGCGCAGGATGTGGTCGAATGGCTGGGCGGTCTCCCCCTCGCGGAACGCGGCTTGGCGGTGACGGAGTATCAGAAGGTATGGCTGGCCATTGCCATTTTCAGCGGGGCCGTGGCGGCGGCTGCGCTTGGCTTGATCTACTTGCCGGTGGCCATGGCCATCGTGGTGGTCGCCTATGTGTTGACCCGCATCCTGCCGCTGCAAGAGCTTTATACCCATATCGAATGGCCGGTCGTCGTGCTTTTGGGGTCAATGATCCCACTCGGTGCGGCGCTTGATGCGTCGGGCGGCACCCAGTTGATCGCTGGCGCGTTGGTGGGGCTGACGGCGGGGTGGCCAGCCTGGGCGGTGCTGACGGCGTTGATGGTGGTGACGATGACGTTGTCGGATGTGTTGAACAATACGGCCACGGCCATCGTTGCCGCACCTGTGGGCATCCAGATGGCCCAGACGCTTGGCGTTAATCCCGACCCGTTTCTGATGGCGGTGGCCGTCGCCGCGTCCTGTGCGTTCCTCACGCCGATAGGGCACAAAAACAACACTCTCATCCTCGGGCCCGGTGGATATGCGTTCGGCGATTACTGGCGCATGGGGTTGCCGTTGGAGATACTTGTGGTCGCCGTGTCGATCCCGGCCATCCTTGTGGTCTGGCCGCTGTGAGGTTCAATGGCCAGAGATTTCGTAATATTTTGTAATATGATCAATATGATAGAGCGTTTCGCGCCGGGCTATGGGTCAGTGCCCATTCCTGGCAAAAGCCCACCCCAAAGATGGCCAAAATAGGACTGTTTCCAAACGGGTTACGGTGAGGTCCGCAGAAAAATAAGTCGGACTAATTCAACCTGAGAAAGTTAAATTTGAGAAAGATGTTGGACTATGTCAACTCACGCCAATGATCTTTGCGTTTCCAGCTGGATTTGCCCTTGGGCTGAGCCTGATCGTGGCGATCGGTGCACAGAATGCGTTCGTGTTGCGCCAGGGGCTGCGACAGTCACATGTGTTTGCGGTCAGCCTGACCTGCGCCCTGTCGGACGCGATCCTGATCACCATCGGCGTGGCGGGTTTCGGCTGGATCGTGGCCACCGCGCCCTGGATCACGCCGGTGATGACCTGGGGCGGGGCGGCTTTCCTTGTGGTCTACGGCGCGCTCAGCTTTTGGCGCGCAACGACACAGACCGATGCGCTTGCCGCTGCGGAAACCGGCACGGGCTCATTGCGCGCAGCGCTGCTGACCTGTCTCGCGCTCACCTGGCTCAATCCGCATGTCTATCTCGACACGGTCGTGCTGCTGGGATCGGTGTCGACCCAGTATGACGGCGCGCGGCTTGCCTTTGGGGTGGGCGCCGTGATGGCCAGCTTTACGTTCTTTTTCGCGCTGGGCTTTGGCGCGCGCCTGCTCGCCCCGCTCTTTGCGCGGCCCGTCGCATGGCGCATCCTCGATGTGTTCGTCGGGGTCATTATGTGGGCGATTGCGCTGAAACTCGTTCTTGCTTGAAGGCCCCCACGGATTGCGGTCATCTGCGCCGCATGTCACCCCCCGCTGATCGTCCCGTCGCCGGCGTCCTTTGGATGCTTCTGACCGGTCTGTGCTTCGTGTCGCTAACGATCATCGTCAAATACGTCGGGACGAGCCTGCCCGCGGCGCAATCCGCGTTCCTAAGATATCTGCTGGGGCTCGTTTTCCTGATCCCGATGATCCGCCCGATGATTGCGGCCCGGCTGACCAAACGCCAAGTCTGGCTCTTCTCGCTGCGCGGGATGGTCCACACATTGGGGGTGATCCTGTGGTTTTACGCCATGACCCAGATCACCATCGCGGAGGTGGTGGCGATGAACTATGTGAACCCGATCTACGTGACGATCGGGGCGGCGCTGTTTCTGGGGGAACGGCTTGCGACGCGCCGGATCCTTGCCATTGCGGTCGCTTTCCTTGGTGCGATGATCATTCTGCGTCCCGGGTTTCGAGAGCTGGGGCCGGGGCACCTGGCGATGGTGTTCACGGCGATTTTCCTCGGCGCGTCCTACCTTCTGGCCAAGCTGATGACGGGTGAGGTTCGCCCGGTGGTCATCTTGGGCATGCTGTCGGTGACGGTGACCATCGGCTTGGCACCCTTTGCCTGGGCGGTCTGGGTGCCGCCCTCCTGGGAAGATGTGGGGTGGATGTTTCTGGTGGCCTGTTTTGCCACCGCTGGCCACTACACCATGACACGGGCCTTTGCCGCAGCACCTGTCGCGGTGACCCAGCCCGCCACGTTCCTGCAACTGGTTTGGGCGGTGCTGGCGGGGTGGCTGATCTTTGGCGAAACGATTGATGTCTGGGTCGTGATCGGGGGCACCATCGTTCTGATGGCGGTGAGCTTTATTGCCTGGCGCGAATACGTGCTGAACCGGCGCGCGGTCACGCCGGTAACCCATGCGACGAAAGTCTAGGGGATGATTTTTAATTGACTGGTCAATCAAAAACCCGCTAGCGAGACCTTGTCGAACCGCGCAAGGGATCAGATGCCAAAACTCGGAATGGAACCGGTGCGCCGCGAGGCGTTGGTCAGGGCAACGATCCATGAGATCGGCGCAGCGGGCACTCTTGATGTCACCGTCAGCCAGATCGCCCGGCGCGCGGGTGTCTCAAGCGCGTTGGCGCACCACTATTTTGGTGGGAAGGATCAGATCTTCTTGGCGGCCATGCGCGCGATCCTGCGCTCTTTCGGGGCTGAGGTGCGGGACGCGCTCGCCGGGGCAGAGGATCCCCAAGGGCGGCTGCATGCCATCGTCACCGCAAGCTTTGCGCCGTCGTGTTTTGATCAGCCTGTGATCGGCGCATGGATGCGGTTTTACGCCCATGCGCAAGAGGATGCCGGGGCGCGGCGGCTATTGCTGATCTACCAGGCGCGGTTGCGATCCAACCTTGTCCATGCCTATCGCCCGCTGACAAACGCGCCCGAACACGCCGCCGAAACGCTGGCCGCCTTGATCGATGGGCTCTACCTGCGCGCAGCGCTCGGCGGTGGCGCAGGGCAGGCGCGTCAGACCGCGCTCTCGCTGGCAGACCGTCTGGCAAAGGAAAGCTGATGAGCGGCCCCAACATCCTGATCATCATGGTTGATCAGCTGAATGGCACCTTGTTCCCCGACGGGCCAGCCCCATGGCTGCACACCCCGCATCTGCGTCGCCTGGCCGAACGCTCGGTCCGCTTTGCCAACACCTACACCGCCTCGCCGCTCTGCGCGCCAGGGCGCGCGAGTTTCATGTCCGGCCAGCTTCCGTCGCGCACCGGCGTCTACGACAACGCCGCCGAGTTCGCGAGCGATATCCCAACCTTCGCCCACCACCTGCGCCGGGCGGGGTACTACACATGCCTTTCCGGCAAGATGCACTTTGTCGGGCCCGACCAGTTGCACGGTTTCGAGGAACGGCTGACGACCGACATCTATCCTGCCGATTTCGGCTGGACGCCGGATTATCGCAGGCCGGGCGAGCGGATTGACTGGTGGTACCACAATATGGGCTCGGTCACCGGCGCCGGGGTGGCCGAGATCACCAATCAGCTCGAATACGATGATGAGGTGGCCCATCATGCGCGCGCCAAGATCTATGACCTTGCCCGCGGGGGCGGCCGGCCCTGGTGCCTGACGGTCAGCTTTACTCACCCGCACGACCCCTATGTGGCCCGCAAGCGCTATTGGGATCTCTATGCGGATTGCGACCACCTCGCGCCCGAGGTTGCGGCCTTCGACTATGCCGACCACGACCCCCACGCCCAACGCATCTTCGATGCCAATGACTGGCGCAGCTACACACTTACCGACGATCACATCGCCCGCGCCCGCCGGGCCTATTTCGCCAACATCAGCTACCTCGACGACAAGATCGGCGAGATCATGGATACGCTAGGGGCCACCGGGCAAGAGGCTGTTGTTGTCTTCGTCTCCGACCACGGCGATATGCTGGGCGAGCGGGGCCTGTGGTTCAAGATGAGCTTCTATGAGGGCTCATCCCGCGTGCCCCTGATGATCGCTGCGCCGGGCCTCGCCCCGCAGACGGTCACCGCCCCGGTCTCGACCCTCGATCTTTGCCCGACGCTATGCGACCTGGCGGGTGTCTCGATGGACGCGGTGCAGCCCTGGACCGACGGGGAAAGCCTTGTGCCCGTGGCCACCGGGGTCGAACGCACGGCGCCCGTTGCCATGGAATACGCGGCCGAAGCGTCGATCACCCCGCTCGTCGCGCTGCGCTATGGCAAGTGGAAATACACCCGCTGCACCGCCGATCCAGACCAGCTCTTCGACCTCGACACCGATCCCAATGAGTTGAGCAACCTCGCCCAGCTGCCCGCACACCAGGGTACGCTGACCTCCCTGCGCACAAAGTCCGAGGCGCGATGGGACCTTGCCCGGTTCGACGCAGAGGTCCGCGAAAGCCAGGCGCGCCGCCTTGTGGTCTACGAGGCGCTGCGTAAGGGCGGCTACTACCCGTGGGATTATCAGCCGCTTCAGCGCGCCTCGGACCGCTACATGCGCAACCACATGGACCTCAACGTCCTTGAAGATCAGCAGCGTTTTCCGAGGGGCGAATGATCCCTTCATCTTGGTCCAAATACTCCCGCCGGAGGCGTCCATGACCGCAATTGCCCAACCCACGGCCAGCCACTTTGTGAACGGCGCCTACGCGGACGACGCGGACGGTGCGCCGCTCACTTCGCATTACCCCGCAACGGGCGAGGTGATCGCAACGCTCCACACCGCGACACCGGCCATCGTGGCCTCTGCACTGGCGGCGGCGGACGCCGCGCGCGCGGACTGGGCGGCGATGCCCGGTATCGCGCGCGGGCGCATCCTGCGCCGGGCGGCCGAGATAATCCGCGACCGCAACCGTGAACTCTCTGTGCTGGAAACCCGCGATACGGGGAAACCACTGCAAGAGACGCTGATTGCCGATGCGCTGAGCGGGGCCGAGGCGCTTGAGTATTTCGGGAGCCTTGCGGCCGATCTGTCCGGCGATCACATCCCGCTGGGCGAGGATTGGGCGTATACCCGGCGCGAACCCGTGGGGCTTTGTGTGGGGATTGGGGCCTGGAACTACCCGATCCAGATCGCCTGCTGGAAGGCCGCGCCGGCGCTGGCCTGCGGCAGCACGATGGTCTTCAAACCCTCTGAAGAAACGCCGCTATCGGCCTTGGAGTTAGCGGAAATCCTGACCGAAGCCGGTCTGCCGCCCGGCGTCTTCAACGTCATCCAGGGGCGCGGTGACGTGGGGGCGGCGCTGGTGGCCGATGATCGCGTCGCCAAGGTGTCGCTCACCGGGTCGGTGCCCACCGGGCGACGCGTCTATGCCGCTGCAGCCGAGGGGATGAAGGCGGTCACAATGGAATTGGGCGGGAAATCCCCGCTCATCGTCTGCGAAGATGCGGATCTCGATGCCGCCGTGTCGGGTGCGATCAACGGCAACTTCTACTCCTCGGGCCAGGTCTGTTCGAACGGAACACGCGTTTTCGTGCATCACAGCATTCGGCCCGCCTTTCTGGCCCGGCTGACGGCCCGTTTGGACGGGGTCGTCATGGGCGACCCTCTGGACGAGGCCGTGAACTTTGGCCCTCTCGTCAGCGAGAACCAGATGGAGATCGTGCTGAGCTACATCGCGCGGGGCCGGGAAGAGGGGGCGGATCTGATCACGGGCGGGAACCGCGCAGATCGCCCGGGCTGGTTTGTCGAACCCACAGTCTTTGCCGGTGTGACCGATGACATGATCATCGCGCGGGACGAAATCTTTGGCCCGGTGATGACCGTTCTCGACTTTGACACCGAAGACGAGGTGATCGCACGCGCCAATGCAACGCCCTTTGGCCTGGCCGCAGGTGTCTTCACGCGCGATCTTGCGCGGGCACATCGGATGGTTGCGGCGCTTGAGGCCGGGACCTGCTGGATCAACAGCTATAACCTTACACCTTCAGGCATGCCATTCGGTGGGGTCAAAGCGTCGGGGCTTGGGCGCGAGAATGCCAAGGCGGCCATCGAACACTATACGCGCCTGAAATCGGTCTATGTTGGCATGGGCGAGGTCGAGGCACCCTATTGATGGAAGCCGACTTCATCGTTGTCGGCGCCGGGTCGGCGGGCTGTGCGATCGCCTATCGGCTGAGCGCCTCTGGGGCCTCGGTCATCGTTGTCGAGCATGGGGGCAGCGACGCGGGCCCGTTTATCCAAATGCCCGGCGCTCTGAGTTTTCCCATGAACATGGCGCGCTACGACTGGGGCTATCAAAGCCAACCCGAACCGCATCTGGGCGGGCGGCGCATGGCCTGCCCGCGGGGCAAGGTGATTGGCGGCTCGTCATCGATCAACGGTATGGTCTATGTGCGCGGCCATGCGCATGATTTTGAAACGTGGGACAGGATGGGTGCCACCGGCTGGGCCTATGCAGATGTCCTGCCGTACTTTCGGCGGATGGAGCATTGGCATGGTCCGGAAGCGTCCAGTTGGCGGGGGGAGGCGGGGCCACTGCACGTGCGGCAGGCCCCGGCGGCGCATCCGCTGACCCAGGCGTTTTTGCAGGCGGGGCAAGAGGCGGGTTATCCGCTGACGCCCGACTACAACGGCGCCGCGCAAGGAGGTGTGGCCAAGGGCGACGCGACGATCTGGCAGGGGCAAAGGATGTCCGGGGCGCGGGCCTATCTGAAATCTGCCCTGCGACGAGAGTCCTGCACCTTGGTGCGGGGGCTTGTGGATCGGGTGCGGGTGTCTGACGGTCGGGCCGAGGGGATAGATTTGGTCGCGCCAGGCGGCAAGCGCCAAAGCCTTAAGGCCCGGCGCGAGGTGATCCTCTCAGCCGGTGCCATTGGCAGCCCGCTTATCCTCATGCGTTCTGGCATCGGTCCCGGCGCCCACCTGGCCGAGCAGGGGATCGCAGTGGTCGCCGACCGTCCGGGCGTGGGGGCCAATCTTCAGGACCACCTGGAGCTCTACCTGCAAGTCGCCGCGTCTCAGCCCGTGTCGCTCTATCGCTACTGGAACATCTTCGGGAAGGCCCAGGTTGGGCTGCAATGGCTGCTGACACGCACCGGCCCCGGCGCATCGAACCAGTTCGAGGCGCTGGCCTTCCTGCGAACGCGCGCCGGGGTGGATTACCCGGACATCCAGCTGCACTTTCTGCCGATCGCGGTGCGGTATGATGGGCAGGCGGCCGCCGAGGGGCATGGCTTCCAGGCCCATGTGGGCACGATGCGGTCGGCCAGCCGGGGGACCGTGCGCCTGGCGGGGCAGCAGGCGCATGCCATGCCGGATATCCGGTTCAACTACATGAGCGAACCATCTGATTGGGAAGAGTTTCGCCAAGCAATTCGTCTTACACGCGAGATCCTGTCCCAACCGGCGCTGCAAGACTATACCAGCCATGAGATCGCGCCGGGGTCCGCCGCGCAGTCGGATGCCGATCTCGACGCCTACATTCGCGACCACGCCGAAAGCGCCTATCACCCCTGCGGCACCTGCAGGATGGGCGCCGCCGACGATCCCTTGGCGGTGGTGGATCCTGAGACCCGCGTGATCGGCGTTGAGGGCCTGCGCGTGGCCGACAGCGCGATTTTCCCGCAGATCACAAATGGCAACCTGAACGCCCCCTCGACAATGGTGGGCGAGAAAGCGGCAGATCACATCCTTGGCAAGGGGATGCTGCCGCGCGACAATCGGGCACCGGAGATCGCGCCGCATTGGGAAACGGCGCAGCGATAGGGCAGGGCGCGTATGGGGCAGACCACAGTTCAGGGGCTGATCATTCACCTCGCACGCGCGGTCGAACGGGCGGATCATGTCGCGGGCTTGATCGAGACCTTTCCCTGTCCCGCTGTGGCCTTGGACGCGGTGGATGCGCGCACGCTCACGCCCGAGGATCGCGCGCGCTACACGGCAGTCTCAACTTGGCGCCCGCGTTATCCGTTTCCGTTGAACGATACGGAAATCGCGGTGTTTCTCAGCCATCGCGCGGCGTGGGCTCGCATCGCCGAGGGGGAGGCGACGGCGGGCCTGATCGTCGAGGATGACGTCGAGCTTGAGACGGGCGTCTTCGACCGGGCCTATGCCTTGGCGACGCAATACCTGACGGAAGACAGCTGGATCAGGTTGCCGTGGAAACCCCGCGAAACACCGCGCTCTGTCGTGGCAGAGGCGGATGGCGCACGGCTGTTCTGGCCCCGGCGCGTCGCGCTGGGCATGCAGGGCCAGATTGTCGGGCGGCGAGCCGCGCGACGCCTGCTTGCCGCGACCGAGACGTTTGATCGGCCGGTGGACACCTTCCTTCAGATGACCTGGGTCACCGGCGAATGCCCGATGGTCGTCATGCCCGCAGGCATCTGGGACGTGTCCTACCGAATGGGGG
The DNA here is from genome assembly GCA_039193455.1 of Pseudomonadota bacterium. Lineage (GTDB taxonomy): Bacteria > Pseudomonadota > Alphaproteobacteria > Rhodobacterales > Rhodobacteraceae > JBCBGF01. The sequence goes on along the minus strand of JBCCWO010000024.1, from coordinate 11,060 downwards.
GCACGACGCTGACCAAGCGCAAGCCCGCACTGGCCGAGCGGCTCAGCACCGAGGCAAAGCGTGCCTGGTTTCGCGGCGCGCTGGCCGTGACGGCACAGTTGCGCGGCTAGGATTGCTGGGCCGTGCCCGGAACGGCGCAAATCCCCCGAATTGCGCCCGTACCGCTGGACGTTGGCGCGCCCTTGGGCCATATGCTGGGGCACTAGGTCAGGAGACAGCCGATGGGCATCCTCAGAACCCTGTTGCGCGCCGTCACGTGGTGGGACAGCCAGACGCTCGGCACCCAGCTCTTCACATGGCGCAAAGGCAAGCGCGTCGGCGAAGACGCCGAGGGCAATGTGTTTTACGAGACAGCCGATGGCAGTCGCCGCTGGGTCGTTTTCAACGGTGAGGCCGAAGCAAGCCGGATCAGCCCCGAATGGCACGGCTGGCTTCACCGGACATGGGATGAGCCGCCGACAGAGGCGCCGCTCAAGCGCAAAGAGTGGGAAAAGCCGCATCAGCCGAACCTCACGGGCACGGCCATGGCCTACGCGCCGCCGGGATCCATCCGGCGGACCGAGCCCGAGCCGCGTTCGGACTATGAAGCCTGGCAACCGGAGTAACGGGGATGAGCGCACATACAACCGAAGTGATCGTTGGCGGGGTGGTTGTCGCCGCCGCCGCGGGTTTCCTTGTCTATGCAAGTCAGTTCAGCAGCGTGTCGACCACTGCGGGATCCTATGACCTGACCGCCAGCTTCCGCTCGGCCGAGGGCGTCACCGTGGGCACGGATGTGCGCCTTGCCGGGGTCAAGGTTGGCACGGTGACAGGGCTGGAGCTTGACACAGACTCGTTTCGCGCAACCGCGCAGTTTGCCATCGACAATGATGTGCGTCTGCCCGATGACACATCGCTCGTGATCGCGTCCGAGGGGCTTTTGGGCGGCACCTTTGTCGAGGTGTTGCCGGGTGGTTCGGACTTTGAATACGAGCCGGGCGATCAGGTTCTTGATACCGAGAGCTCGGTATCGATCATCTCACTGCTGCTGAACTTCGTCGCTGGCGACGGCAGCGAGTGATGCGCGCGGCGCTGATCGCCAGTCTCATCGCAGGGCCTGCCCTTGCGCAGGATGGCGGAGCAAGCCTGCCGGTCTTTCCCACGCCGTCCGACCGTCTGCCGCAGGTGCGTGAACGCGAGGCGCCGACGGTGCGCCAGAACACGCTTCCCGGCATCAACGTCGTGCCCCGGTCGGTCTGGGGCACCCGCCCGCGCCCCCGCCCCGTGGAAGGCGACGCCTTGGTCGCCGCGCCAGAACAGCCCGAAGCGGCGGCTGAGAGTGTGGCAGCGGTGGTGGACGACCTCTTGCCCGGTCTGACAGATCGGGTTGCTCAGGGCGCGGTCGCGCCAGCGCCGCTTGTCCCCGGCGCCGCGGATGCAACACCCGCGACGTTGCCCGCGCCTGCGCCGGGCCCCGTGTTTGTTCAGGCGCAGGCCGTGCCACCGCCCCAAACCCGCCCCGTGCCACGCGGCTCGGCGGTTTTGCCGGAAGGTATCGAGGTTGCCCCCCCGATCGAGGTCATGCCCATCGAGGTTGTGGACGAACCGGAACCAGAGACCCCCAGCAACATTTCGCCCGTGATCGAAGACGTGCTGAACGCGTTGCGCGAAGAAGAGACGATCACCCAACCCGGTGTTCCGTTGCCCGAGCTTCGGCCCGCCGAAGAAATCATCAGCGGCACGATTGTGGTGGAAACGCTGACTAGCACAGCTTCCGATCCTTTGGGCCTGCGCCCCCGTGCGGCGCCTGTGGAAGCCGTGGATCGGGCGGACGGTGCGGTGCTGCGCGGCCTCGACAAGGTGTCCGGCGATGTCCGCGATATCGAGCTGTCGGTGGGCGAAACTGCGCAGCTTGGCCGTTTATCTGTATCGCTGACGGAGTGCCGCTACCCCGTCGCCAACCCTGCCGGGAACGCCTACGCCTGGCTCGACATCACGGTCGAGGGGCTGTCGGACCCTGCGTTTCAGGGGTGGATGATGGCGGCGAGCCCGGCGCTCAGTGCGCTTGACGATCCGCGCTACGATGTCTGGGTCATCCGCTGCAATAACTCCTGAGGCGCGGGGATAGCCCCGGCGCCGTCGAAATCACCCGGCAGGCGCAGCGCCTCGGTCAAAAGCAGATGGTAGGCCGCGCGTGGGACCTCGATGGCCCCCAGGGTCGCCAGATGGCTTGTCAAGAACTGCGCGTCGAACAGGCGAAACCCGCCCTGTCGCAGCCGGTCGACCAGATAGGCAAGCGCAACCTTCGAGGCATCGGTGCGCCGCGAGAACATGCTTTCACCGAAAAACGCCGCGCCGAGGCTGACGCCATAGACGCCCCCGGCCAGCAACTCGCCCTCCCAAACCTCCAACGAATGGGCGCGTCCTCGGCGAAAAAGGCCCGAGTACAACGCCCGAATTGTCGGGTTGATCCAGGTCTCCGGACGTTCGGCGCAGCCGTCGATCACCCCCTCGAAGTCTTCGTTGAAACTGACCCGAAACGCACCTTTGCGAATGCGGCGCCTGAGCGAACGCGAGATGTGGAAGCTTTCAAGCGGGATGATCCCGCGCTCGGTCGGGTCGACCCAAAACAGGTCGGGGTCATCGCGATGCTCTGCCATCGGGAAAATCCCGTTGGCATAAGCCTGCAACAACGTCTCTGGCGTCAGGTCGCGTGACATGATGGGCCTAGTTTACCGCAGGACCCGTTAGCAAAAAAAGTGACGCGCTCAGGCCGCGCCCGCGTCGAGCCACTTCTCCAACCAGTGGATGTCATAGTCGCCCCGCTGGATCGCGTCCTCGGCGAGCAGCGCGTGAAACAGCGGAATCGTGGTGTCGACCCCGTCGATGATCAACTCGCCAAGCGCACGGTTTAATCGGGCCAGCGCTTCGGGCCGGTCGCGTCCATGAACGATCAGTTTGCCGATCAGGCTGTCGTAGTTGGGCGGGATCGAGTAGCCGTCGTATAGCGCACTGTCCATCCGCACGCCTAGGCCCCCAGGCGCATGGTACTGGCTGATCCGTCCGGGCGAGGGGGCGAAGTTTGGCAGTTTCTCGGCGTTGAGCCGCACCTCAATGGCATGCCCGCCAAGCTCAAGCTCGTCTTGGGCAAATGACATAGGCAAACCCGCGGCGACCCGAATTTGCTCGCGCACCAGATCGACGCCGAAAATCGCCTCGGTCACCGGGTGTTCCACCTGAAGGCGGGTGTTCATCTCGATGAAGTAGAACTCGCCGTCCTCGTACAGGAACTCGATCGTGCCCGCGCCGATATAGTTGATCGAGGCCACGGCGTCGGCGCAGATCTTGCCGATCTTTGCGCGCGTTGCCGTGTCGATGGCCGGGCCGGGCGCTTCTTCGAAAACTTTCTGGTGGCGGCGCTGCAGGGAACAGTCGCGTTCGCCCAGATGCACCGCATTGCCCTTGCCGTCGCCAAAGACCTGGATCTCGATATGGCGCGGTTTGCCGAGGTACTTTTCGATGTAGACCTCGTCATTGCCAAAGGCGGCCTTGCCCTCGGACCGCGCTGTGCGGAAGGCCGTCTCCAACTCATCAGCGCTGCGGGCAAGCTTCATGCCACGCCCGCCACCGCCCGCGGTGGCCTTGATGATCACGGGAAAGCCGATCTCGGCCGATACCTTCCGCGCAGTCTCGTAATCAGGCACCCCACCGTCCGAGCCGGGCACGCAGGGTACGCCCAGGCCCTTCATCGTCTCCTTGGCGGTGATCTTGTCGCCCATGATACGGATGTGTTCCGCAGAGGGGCCGATAAAGGTGATCTCGTGATCTTCGACGACCTGCACGAACTGCGCGTTCTCTGAAAGGAAGCCATAGCCCGGATGGATCGCCTGCGCCCCGGTAATTTCACAGGCCGAGATGATCGCAGGCATCGATAGATAGCTTTGCGCAGAGGCGGCGGGCCCGATGCACACGCTTTCGTCGGCCATGCGCACGTGCATGGCGTCCGCATCGACGGTGGAATGCACGGCCACCGACTTGATGCCCATCTCGCGACAGGCGCGCACGACACGCAGGGCGATCTCGCCCCGGTTGGCGATGAGGACTTTGTCGAACATGGCTTACTCGACAATCATCAAAGGCGCGCCGAACTCCACCGGGGCGCCGTCTTCCACAAGGATGCGCTTCACCGTGCCGCCAGCGGGCGCCGGGATGTGGTTCATCGTCTTCATCGCCTCGACGATCATCAAGGTCTGCCCTTCGCTGACCTTGTCACCCACGTTGACAAAGGCCGCGGCGCCCGGTTCCGGGGCCAGATAGGCCGTGCCGACCATGGGCGATGTGACGGCACCGGGGTGCACGGCGGGATCCTCAGCCGCCTCTTGCGCAGCAGGCTCGGCTGTGGGGGCGGGCGCGCCCGCGACAGGCACCGGGGCAGGTGTGGCGACGGGCGCCGCGACAACGGTGCCCCCACGGCTGACGCGGACATTCAGGCTGTCGCCTTCGGCATATTCGCGTTTGACCTGCAACTCGGTCAGGTCGTTTTCTTTCAGTATGCCCGCAAGCGCCTGAATGAACTCCACATCGGTTGCGTGGGGTTTATCTGTCATTTCTGTCCTCACCCGTGCCTGCTTTTTTTCGGCTTATACGCGAGGGGGTTTGCCGTGAAAAGCGCCGGATGTGGTATGCTCTTTGTGGGAGGGCATAGCATGGGAGGATGGTATGCAAGATACCGAGACAGAAGTAGAGGCGCACTATACCACAGGCGCCTTGGCCGATCGCGTGCGGGAGGCGGCGGCTGCGATGGGGGCCGATCCTGACCACCTGACAGCAGACGACCTGAAACTGGCCGATGAGTTTCACACCGGCGGCGTCCTTGCCACCGAGCATTTGTTCGATCAGCTTTCGATCGCCGCGTCGTATCATGTGCTTGATATCGGATGCGGAATTGGGGGCACCTCGCGCTACGTGGCCACGCGGTTTGGCGCATCGGTGACGGGGTTTGACCTGACGCAAGAGTTCGTCGACACCGCAGAGGCGCTGAACCAAGCCGTGGGGTTGGCCGAAAAGATCGAGCTGTCTCAAGGCAGCGCCACGCGCATGCCGGTAGCGGATGCCGCGTTCGATATGGCGGTGATGCTGCATGTCGGCATGAACATCGACGACAAGGCGGCGGTATTTGCCGAGGCGGCGCGCGCGCTCAAGCCGGGTGGCACCTTTGCGATCTTCGATGTCATGCGCGGGCAGGATACGACCAGCGCCCTGCGCTTTCCCCTGCCCTGGGCGACCGTTGCGGACACCTCGTTTGTGGCACCGCAGGATGTCTACAGCGCCGCGGCGCAGGGCGCGGGCTTTACCCTGGTGGCGCGCACAGACCGGGGCCAGTTCGCGCAAGAGTTTGTCAGCGAAGCTCTGGCCAAAGCCGCCAGCGAGGGCCCGGCGCCCTTGGGCATTCACCTGATGATGGGCGACACGGCGCGTGTGAAGTTCGAGAACTATCTCAGCAACGTCGAATCCGGATGCATCACCCCGGTTGAGATGATCTTTCGCAAGGAGACCTGAGCATGACCTATGTGATGAGCTACGTGGCCGCCGTGCCCGCCGCGAAGAAGGCCGAGTATGTGCAGCATTGCGAACTGGCCGCGGCGATCTTCAAAGATCACGGCGCCACGCGTGTCGTGGAATGCTGGGGCGATCAGGTCCCGCCCGGTGAGGTGACCTCGTTCCCGCTCGCGGTCAAAGCTCAGGAGGACGAGGTGGTCGTCACGGGCTGGCAGGAATGGCCCGACAAGGCGACCCACGACGCCCACATTCAAAACGCGATGCAGGACCCGAGGTTTCAGGAAATGCGCGACATGCCCTTTGACGGCAAACGCCTGATCTTTGCGGGGTTCGAGACGATCCTCGACGTCTGAAACCCGGCCGATCGACGCCGCCCTCCGGCCCTCGCCGTCGTGTTCGCGAGGTGGCCCGCACCAGTGTGGAGGTGCGGCACAGCGTCTGTGACGTGGCGCCCGATCAGCGCGCCACGTCTACCGTTGCGGTGTCATAGGGCGTTTCGATCCGGCGCACCGCGGCCAGGTCGGATTCTGCGCGTTCCAGCGGTGCAGGGGGCACATCGTAAGGATCCCCGGCGGCGGGCTCTTCCGCCGGCGTCGCCGATCCCGTGGGGATGAACGGCAAAACCGGATCGGGCTCGGACGGCGGCGTGCTAATGCCCGCCTCGCGCTGACGATCAAGCAGGCTTGCCTCGAACGCGGGCGGCGGGCCGGTGGGTGCATCGGGGTCAGGCGGCGACAGGTCAGGCCGCGGGTCCTGCGGGACCGCCGCCGTCTCGGCCGGTTGCTCCGGTGCCACGACGCCCAGAGGTGTGATCCGGGTATCAGCGGCAGACGGGGCCTCGCTCTGCTCCGCAGGGCGGGCGGCGTCTACATTGGTTTCGGGCGTGGGCGCGGCAAAGGGGGTCGGCGCGGGTCCAGTCAACGGTATCATAATCTCACTCCTCATCATTCCCCATGAGAGTGACGTAACCATCCGGCGTTGTTAGAAGGTTAATGGGCAGGCAAATCTGCCCGTCTGGTTAATCGGGCGTTAGGGCGCGCCGGTAGAATTCGGTCAGGAAAGCCGCCGCATTGTCGAAATGCGCGGGATCGTCAGGCCCCAGGATGCCGCGGACCTGCGCATCAAAGTCGGCATAGTGCTGGGTCGTGGCCCAGATTGAAAAGATCAGGTGGTGCGGATCCACAGGCGCCAGCCGCCCGGCGCGGGCCCAGGCTGCGATCTGCGCGGCTTTTTCGTCCACCAGCGCCTTGAGCGGTCCTTCGATCTGGTCACGAATGCGCGGCGCGCCCTGCACGATCTCGTTAGCGAAAAGCCTGCTTTCCCTTGGGAAGTCGCGCGCAAGACGCAGCTTGTGCAGGACGTACGCCACCAGCTCTTCCACCGGCTCGCCAGCGCTGTCGAGTTCGTGCAAAGGCGCAAGCCAGGTGTCCATAAGCCCGTCCAGTAGCGCCGAATGGATCGCCTCCTTGCTGGCGAAATAGTAAAGCACATTGGGTTTGGAAAGCCCCGCTTCCTGCGCGATCTGGTCCAGTGTTGCGCCGCGAAAGCCGTGGGTCGAGAACACCTCGAGCGCGGCCTCAAGGATGATCTCGCGGTTGCGTTTCTGGATGCGGGTTTTGGGGGGAACAGATGTCATGCGCGGGCGCACCGGTGCGCAGGGGCGTGTCTCTTGACTGGCATTAGCGCTCTGCTAGCGTGAACCTGACCGCTTGGTCAAACATTTCCCATCGCGCTTACTCCAGGGGGTTCCCATGGCACTCGACCGTCCCGTACCGAACGATCTGTCCGCGTTCTGGATGCCGTTCACCGCGAACCGCCAATTCAAGAAGGCGCCGCGGATGTTCGTGTCGGCCGACCGGATGCACTACACAACCGCCGATGGCCGTCAGGTGCTGGATGGCACGGCGGGGCTGTGGTGCTGCAACGCGGGCCACAACCGCCCCAAGATCGTCGAGGCGATCCGCCAGCAGGCGGGTGAACTGGACTATGCGCCCGCCTTTCAGATGGGACACCCGAAGGCGTTTGAACTGGCTACCAAAGTGCGCGACCTCGCGCCTGAGCCATTCGAACATGTGTTCTTCACCAACTCGGGATCGGAATCCGTCGAAACCGCGCTCAAGCTTGCAATCGCCTACCACCGGGCAAAGGGCAACGGTTCGCGCACCCGGTTGATCGGGCGCGAGCGTGGCTATCACGGGGTGAACTTTGGTGGCATCTCCGTTGGCGGGATCGTCAAGAACCGCGAGGTCTTTGGCCACCTGCTGCCAGGCGTCGATCATCTGCCGCACACGCATATCTCGGAAAACGCCTTCACCCGCGGTCAACCGGAACACGGGGCGCACCTGGCCGATGAACTGGAACGCATTGTCGCCCTGCACGGCGCCGACACCGTTGCGGCGTGTATTGTTGAGCCGATGGCGGGTTCAACCGGCGTGTTGATGCCGCCAAAGGGCTATCTCGAACGGCTGCGCCAGATTTGCACCAAGCACGGCATTCTGCTGATCTTTGACGAGGTGATCACCGGCTTCGGGCGGCTTGGTTCGGCCTTTGCGGCAGAGCATTTCAATGTCATGCCCGATCTCATCACCTGCGCCAAAGGGTTGACCAATGGCGTGGTGCCGATGGGCGCGGTTCTGGCCACATCGGAGGTGCATGACGCCTTCATGCAAGGCCCCGAGCATCTGATCGAGCTTTTCCATGGCTACACCTACTCGGGCAATCCGATCGCCTCGGCGACCGGGTTGGCAACGCTTGAGACCTACGCAGAAGAGGGGCTGTTCCAGCGCGCGGCAGAGTTAGAAAGCTATTGGGAGGATGCGCTGCATTCGCTCAAGGATCATCCGCATGTGATCGACATCCGCAACATGGGTCTGATCGGCGCGGTGGAGTTGGAACCGATCGCGGGCGAACCCACCAAGCGGGCCTTCAGCGCCTTCATTGATGCCTACGAACACAACATCCTGATCCGCACCACTGGCGACATCATCGCGATGTCACCGCCGCTGATCATCGAGAAAGAGCATATCGATACGCTGATTGGCACGCTGGGCGAGGTGCTCAAACGCATCCACTAGCGCTACTTCAGGTGCTGGCGCGTGATTTCGTCGATGCGGAGTTGCGCGCTTGCCTGAAGGCCGCGCAGGCCAAGCCAGCGCGACAGCTTTTCTTGCAGCACCGTGCCGAGGCCAAAGCGCCCCACTGAGAAACGCTGCCGTGCAATCCAGTCCTCAACGTAGAGCGACGCCTTGGTGGCCGCGGTCAATTGCACCGCGGGATGATCGCTTGGCGCATAGCCGTACTTGATCAGCATCTCGCCCAGCCGCGCCTCAACAAGTCCGACCTCGCGCGGCGTCTGCTTGCGCTTCCATTGGTAGGTGAGGCTCGGATCGGGGGCGTCGTAGGTCGAGCCGTTGGTGTAGGACATCATGCCCGGATCGTAGTCGAGGCCCAGGTATGTGCAGAGGTCGCGCAATTGCCCCTCGGCATCCAGGATCAACTCTTCATAGAAGACATCCAGCGGCGCGTGCCCAAGCTTCGGCGCGCCCCGATCCCAGCTTTGCGCTGTCTCGATCCAGTGGCTCGCACCATAATAGACGTTGCCCGCCCAGCCCATGCCGATGCTCGAGCGCGCCACGTCCCGCGGATCGCGGCGCAGGTGGATCACGCGCGCCTCCCGCAGCAACTGCGCCGCCCGTTCGAGCCCGCGGTGGAGCATCAGGACGGGCATGACACCGGGCCGCCGGATCTGATCGATCATCGCCAATAGCGCCTCGCGCCCGTCAAGGCCGTCTGGATAGTCCACAAGGCTCGCCCGGTAGATCCGATCTGCCTCAAGCGCCGCTCGGTCATAGACCCAGCCCGCGCCATCGCGCCTGATCGTGTCGAACAGAAAATCCGTCTCGCCCGGGCAGTGCAGGCCGGGATGCCCGTCCAGCATCAGCCGCAACAGCGTCGTGCCCGACCGCAAGGCGCCAAAGACGATGCAGACCTCTTGCGACATGAAAATTCGATCCTGAGCGGGTTTCGGAAGTTGCCTCGAATTTCATCTGTCACCGCCACCTTGGCCGCGTCAAGGCATGGCCCGCCTTGCGGGTGCTGGCCATTCGTTGCAAGCTAATTTTTGATAACAAAGACAGCCCATCGCGACGGATGTGGCGAATGCCGAGACAAAGAGGGAACCATAATGGCTGCGCCCGGCGAAAATCTTAAAATCAACGGCGATCGGCTGTGGGACAGCTTGATGGAGATGGCCAAGATCGGCCCCGGCGTGGCAGGCGGCAACAACCGCCAGACCTTGACCGACGCCGATGCCGAGGGCCGCGCGCTGTTCCAGAAATGGTGCGAGGCCGAGGGCTGCGCCATGGGCCTTGATACGATGGGCAACATGTTTGCCGAGCGTGCGGGGACCGATCCGGATGCCCTGCCTGTTTACGTCGGCTCGCACCTCGACACCCAGCCCACGGGCGGCAAATACGACGGTGTTCTGGGCGTCTTGGGCGGGCTTGAGATCATTCGCACGCTCAACGAGCTCGACATCAAAACCCGGCACCCGATCGTGGTCACCAACTGGACCAACGAGGAAGGCACGCGCTACGCTCCCGCGATGCTGTCGAGCGGTGTCTTTGCAGGCAAGCATACCGAAGACTGGGCCAAGGACCGCGTCGATGCCGAGGGCAAGCGGTTCGGCGATGAGCTTAAACGGATCGGCTGGGAAGGCAGCGAACCGGTTGGCGGGCGCGAAATGAAGGCATTTTTCGAGCTTCACATCGAACAGGGGCCGATCCTGGAGGCGGAGGGCAAGGATATCGGTGTCGTCACCCACGGCCAGGGCCTGCGTTGGATCGAATGCACGGTGACCGGCAAGGAAAGCCACACCGGCTCGACCCCGATGCACATGCGCAAGAACGCGGGGCGGGGGCTGGCGCTGGTGACCGAGCTCGTCCACGAGATCGCGATGAAGAACCAGCCCAATGCCGTGGGTGCCATCGGGCATATCGACGTCTACCCGAACTCGCGCAACATCATCCCCGGCAAGGTCGTCTTCACCGTCGACATGCGCACGCATCTTCTCGACAAGCTCAACGCCATGGTGGCCGAGTTCATGGAGCGTGCGCCAAAGCTGTGCGACGAGATCGGCGTGAGCTTTGACTGCGAAATCGTCGGCCAGTTCGACCCGCCGGCCTTTGACGAAGGTTGCGTCGGGGCGATCCGTGCGGCGGCAGAGCGGTTGGGCTACAGCCACATGGATATCGTCTCGGGCGCCGGTCATGACGCCTGCTGGATCAACGACGTGGCGCCAACGGCGATGGTTATGTGCCCCTGCGTTGACGGGCTGAGCCATAACGAGGCGGAAGAGATCAGCCCCGAATGGGCGCGCGCGGGGACGGATGTGCTGTTTCACGCGGTGGTCGAGACGGCAGAGATCGTGGAGTGAGTCGGGGGGGGGGGGGGGGGGGGGGGGGGGGGGGGGGGGGGGGGGGGGGGGGGGGGGGGGGGGGGGGGGGGGGGGGGGGGGGGGGGGG
>JBCCWO010000023.1:0-60353 GCA_039193455.1 Pseudomonadota bacterium | reverse complement strand
CCGATCGAATACTTGTAGGCCCAGGCCGCAATCGTCGGCATCTTGGCGATCAGACGGATCGAGGCGACCTCGCGCTGCCACGGATCGTGGATGTCCGTGCTGTCGGGGTAAAAGGCCGACATCGCGCCGACCACACCGACCATGATCGCCATCGGATGCGCATCGCGCCGGAACCCGCGGAAGAAGTTCTGCATCTGCTCGTGCAGCATGGTGTGCATGGTCACACGGTTCTCGAAATCCTCGAGCTGTTCGGCCGTGGGCAGATCGCCGTACAGCAGAAGATAGCACACCTCGAGAAAGTGCGATTTCTCGGCCAGCTGATCGATCGGATAGCCGCGATGCAGAAGTTCACCCTTGTCGCCATCGATATAGGTGATCGTCGAGTCGCAGGATGCGGTTGAGGTGAAACCGGGATCGTAGGTGAAGACGTCGCCTTGGGCGTAAAGCTTGCGGATGTCGATGACATCTGGGCCTTCGGTCGGCGACAAAATCGGCAGGTCCAGCTTCTTTTCGCCAAACGTCAGAGTCGCGGTTTTGGGTTCATGTAGGGTGTCAGGCATCTCTTCGCGGTCCTTCCATATCGGGGGCAAAGGCCTTTGCCCCGTCGTGTCTGAATCCACCGGGCGGCGGAGGGTCGGGCCGGTTCAGCCAGCCGCGTCGTTCAGGCGGGCGAGGGTTTCGTCCTGCCCCAATACCAGCATCATATCATAGACGCTTGGCGTGACGCTGCGGCCTGCAAGCGCGGCCCGCAAGGGCGCGGCGAGCTGTCCAAATTTAAGCTCTTTGGCCCCCGCCATATCGGTCAGGATCGGCTCCAAAGCGTCACGCGACCAGCTAGCATTTTGCAGGTGCGGCGTCAATTCTGACAGTATACCACGGGATACATTGTCCAGCGCGCGGGCGGCCTTTTCATCGGGTTCAATGGGCCGGTCAGAGAGTACAAAGTGAGCTTTTTCAAGAAGTTCGGGATAACGGCGTGCCCGATCCTTGAGGCAATACATCGCACGGGCCAATCGGGCCTTTGCGGTGTCGTCCAGCGCCGGTTTTCCTGCAGCTGCACAATAGGCGTCGATCCCGGCGATGACCTCGGCATCTGACATGGCGGCAATATGCTGACCGGACAGATTGTCGAGCTTTTTGGGGTCAAGCCGCGCCGGAGATTTCTTGATCCCGTCCAGATCGAACCAGTCTAGTGCCTGATCGGTACTGAAAAACTCGTCATCGCCATGGCTCCAGCCCAGCCGGGCCAGGTAATTGCGCATCGCCGCCGCGGGGTAGCCCATGGCAATCCACTCTTCGACACCCAGTGCGCCATGGCGTTTTGACAGTTTCTTGCCATCCTCGCCGTGGATCAGCGGGATATGCGCCCAGACCGGCACCTCCCATCCCATGGCGTGGTAGACGATCATCTGCCGCGCCGCATTGTTGAGGTGATCGTCCCCCCGGATCACGTGGGTGACGCCCATGTCATGATCGTCGACCACGACCGCCAGCATGTAGGTGGGCGTCCCGTCCGAGCGCAGGACGATCATATCGTCAAGCCCGTCATTGCGGATGGTGACGTCGCCCTGCACGATATCCTTGATCACGGTCTCGCCCGTGCGCGGGGCCTTCACGCGGATCACGAAGGGCGCGTCGGGATGGGTGGCCGGATCGGCATCGCGCCAGGGGGAGTGAAAGAGCGTTGAACGCCCCTCGGCCCGGGCCGCTTCGCGGAAGGCCTCGATCTCGTCCTGCGTGGAAAAGCACTTGTACGCGGTGCCATCGACCAGCATCTGATGGGCGATCTCGGCGTGACGGTCGCGGCGGGCAAACTGGCTGACCACATCGCCGTCCCAATCAAGCCCCAGCCAGCGCATGCCGGCGACGATGGCCTCGGTCGCCTCGGGCGTAGACCGGGCGCGATCGGTGTCTTCGATCCGCAAGAGGAACGTGCCGCCGCGCCCGCGCGCATAAAGCCAGCTGAACAGGGCCGTGCGTGCGGTGCCGATATGCATATAGCCGGTGGGCGAGGGGGCAATTCGGGTGACGACGGGCCGGTCGGACATGGGCGCGTTAACCTTATGGAAACCATGGGAAGCGAAGTTGCGCGACGTGTAGCCACCCGACCCCAAGAGAACAAGAGTGCCCACAGTCCTTGCCGCCCCGATCCGGTCCCTGATCGCATGGGGGGCCGGTGTGTTGGACCGCCAGAGAGGGCACCTCTTTGGCTGGGTCCCTGTCGCCTTTGCGGTGGGGATCGGGGCGTATTTTGCCTTACCGGATGAGCCGGGCTTTCTGTTCTGGGCGGGGTTTCTGGCGGGGGCCGCGGGTTGTCTGGCTTGCGCGATCTGGCAGGGGCTACGGGCGCCGCTGCTCATCGCTTTGACGGCTGCGCTCCTCGGCTTCGGGGCGGCGGCGGCGCGCACCCATGCGGTGGCCGCGCCGGTGCTGGGGTTTCGCTATTACGGCCCCGTCGAAGGGCGGATCGTGACAATCGATCGCTCCGCCTCGGACAAGATCCGGCTGACGCTTGACCGGGTCGTCTTGGCTGACATGGCGCCTGCCCGCACGCCCGCGCGCATCCGGATCTCGCTGCACGGGGCGCAGGGATTTATCGACCCGCGTCCGGGGCTGACGGTGATCCTCACCGGCCACCTGTCACCGCCGCGCGGCGCGACCGAGCCGGGGGGCTTCGATTTCCAGCGCCATGCCTGGTTTCGCAAGCTGGGCGCAGTCGGTTACACCCGAACGCCCGTGCTCGCGCTCAGGCCCCCTGATCCCGGTACTCTAGCGCTCGTGATCCACCGCACCCGGATGGCCCTGTCTCGGTCCGTGCAGGCCGCTTTGCCGGGGCAGGCGGGGGCCTTTGCCGCGGCGATCCTGACCGGCGACCGATCCGGCATTGATCTGGCCACGGTGGAGGATCTGCGCCGCGCCAACCTGGCTCATCTCTTGGCAATCTCGGGGATGCATATGGGGATGCTGACCGGTTTTGTCTTTGCCGCCATGCGCTATGGGCTGGCGCTGTGGCCTTCCGTAGCCCTGCGGTGGTCGTGTCACAAACTGGCCGCGGCGACGGCGCTGATCGCCGGGGCGGTCTATCTTGCGTTGTCGGGGGGCAATGTCGCCACGGAGCGGGCGTTTATCATGATCAGCGTGATGCTGGTGGCCGTGTTGTTTGATCAGCGCGCGCTCACACTGCGCGCGGTGGCGTTAGCTGGCCTGATCGTTCTGGTGCGGCGGCCCGAAGAACTGCTTGGCCCGGGGTTTCAGATGTCGTTCGCCGCCACGGCGGCGCTAATCGCGGTGTTTGGCGCCTTGCGCGCGCGGGCCTGGGGCAGCTGGCCCGTATGGCTGCGCTGGACGGCGGCGCTGGTGCTGTCATCCGCCGTGGCGGGGCTTACCACAGCGCCCGTGGCCGCTGCGCATTTCAACCGGGTGCCGCATTTCGGGCTGATCGCGAACGTGCTGTCGGTGCCGGTCATGGGCAGTCTTGTGATGCCGGCGGCGGTCTTGGCCGTGCTTCTTGCGCCCTTCGGGCTGTCCGGGCTGGCGCTTTGGGCGATGGAACGGGGCACGGCGTGGATCCTCGGCGTTGCGGGCGAGGTTTCTGGTTGGGACGGGGCGGTCAGCTATGTTGCGGCGCCCTCCGGCGTGGTTCTGCCGCTCTTGGCGCTGGGTGGCCTCTGGCTGATCCTGTGGCAGGGCCGGGCGCGGGGTGCGGGTGCGTTGCCGATGATCGCCGCCTTTGCGCTTTGGGCGGGGGTAGAGCGTCCTGCGGTCCTCATCTCGGATACGGGAGGACTTGTCGGCTGGATGACACCCGCGGGCCGGGCGCTGTCGAAACCGGCGGGGGAGAGTTTTGCAGCGCTGAACTGGCTGGCCCACGATGGTGATGGCGCGACGCAAGCCGACGCCTATGCGCGGGGGCAGGCGGTGCCGCTGAAACCCGACGGCCAGGCCTGGCGGCATGAGACCGGGCGTGGCGCGGCAGAGCGGGCGCTGGCCGCATGTCGCACCGCCGATGTCGTGGTCACATCCGCCACGCTGGACCCACCCGCTGCGACGTGCCTGATGCTTGATCGGCAGAAGCTTGGCACGCTCGGCGCCGTCGCGGTCTATGTCCGCCCGGATGGCGTTGAACTGATGCCCACGCAACGCCCCAGCGGCCGCCGCCCCTGGCAGGGGCCTGCACCGGAACGACGCGACGACGTGTTTGCGGGCTCAATACGTGCGAATTAACCCGACGAGCTTGCCCTGCACCTTTACCTGATCATCCCGGTAGACGCGCGTCTCATAGGCCGGGTTTGCCGCCTCAAGCGCAATGGCGCCGCCATTGCGGCGAAAGCGCTTGAGCGTCGCTTCCTGCCCCTCAACCAATGCCACGACGATATCACCATTCTCTGCCGTGGTGCCCTCACGGATCACCACGACGTCGCCGTGGTTGATACCGGCATCGATCATCGAGTCGCCCTTGACCTCAAGCGCATAGTGTTCGCCCGGGCCGGACAGCATCTGCCCCGGAACGGCCACGGTGTGCGACACCTCGCTGATCGCCTCGATTGGCACACCCGCCGCGATCCGGCCCATCACAGGCAGTTCCAGCGCATGCGCCTCGACCGGGATCGCCTTGGCGGGGGGATCGGCGCGATCGCCCTCGATCACGCGGGGCGTGAAGCCGCCGCTCGGCGGGCTTTCCAGCGCTTCGGGCAGCTTGACGATTTCAATCGCCCGCGCGCGGTGCGCGAGCCGCCGGATAAAGCCACGCTCTTCCAGCGCAGTGATCAGCCGGTGGATCCCGGATTTCGAACGTAGATCCAGCGCCTCCTTCATTTCATCAAATGACGGCGGCACGCCGTCACGCGCCATTCGCTTGTTGATGAAATCCAGCAGTTCCAGTTGCTTGCGGGTCAGCATTGCCTGTTCCTTTCTGCCGATATCGCAGCGCCCGCTTCTGGGGCGTTCAGACAATGTTCTACCGATGTTCCTGTTTTGTGTCAACGCGCTGTCAGTAGGACGTAGTCGACGGTCTCTCCCGCGGCGCGCGCCGGATCGCCCACCGGGCGCACGAGCAGGGCATTTGCGCTGGCGATCACTGTCAAAAGCGAGCTGTCTTGCCGTGGAAAGGGGGTGATCGTGTCGCCGTCGACCCGGGCGCGCATGTAATGCTCGCGGGGGCCATTGGCGCCGATATCCTCGGCCAGCGTCGCGCTGTATCGCGGGGCCGGGGCGGGCGGATGACCGAGCATTGCGCGCACCATCGGGACCAGAAAGACCGTTCCGCAAACAAGGGTCGACACCGGGTTTCCGGGCAGCGCGACCATGGCCGTATCCCCCAACCGCCCGGCCATCAGCGGTTTCCCGGGGCGCATCGCGACCTTGTAAAAGGCCGGCGCCATCCCGCGGGCGCCTGCAACACCGGCCACCAGATCGTGATCGCCGACCGAGGCCCCACCAATGGTGACAACCAGATCCGCCCCTGCCGCAAGATCAAAGGTGCTGTGCAGCGACGCCTCCGTGTCCCGCGCCACCGGCAACAGCCGCACCCGGGCCCCCGCCTGTTCAAGCAAGGCCTTCAGACCAAACCCGTTCGACGCGATGATCTGGTCTGGTCGCGGCGTCTCACCTGGCATCACCAGCTCATCGCCCGTGGCAATCACGGCGACCTCGGGCTTGCGCGTGCAGGGCAGGGTGGCGTGGTTCATCGCGGCCAGCAGTGACAGATCCGCCGGCCCCAGCAAACGCGGTGCCGAAACCTCGGCGCCCGCACGGAAATCGCCGCCGGCGGGGCGCACATAGGGGCCTGCGTCCAGCTTGGCGTTCAAGGTGATCGTATCGCCGTCGCGCGACACGTCTTCCTGGATCACCACACGGTCCGCGCCGCCCGGCACGGGCGCGCCAGTAAAGATGCGCAACGCCTCGCCCGCCCCAACCGTCAGATCGCTGGCATGCCCGGCCGCCGCCGTGCCGACAACCGTCAACCGGGCGCCCGGCGCCACGTCCGCATCGCGCACCGCGTAGCCGTCCATCGCCGAACTGGGAAACGGGGGTTGGTCGCGTGTGGCCGCCAGGGGCCGGGCCAGCGTGCGCCCGGCGGCCTGGGTCAGCGGGACGTCTTCGATACCGAGCGGTGCGACCAGCGCAAAGAGCTGATCCAAGGCCTCAGAGACAGGGATCATTCCGCCTCATACCGACCAGACTTGCCGCCATCCTTGAGCGTGACGTGCAGCCCGCCGATCTCCATGCCCCGTTCGACCGCCTTCAGCATGTCATAGATCGTCAGGCAGGCCGTGCTGGCCGCGGTCAACGCCTCCATCTCCACGCCCGTCTGGCCGGTCGTCCGGACCGTGGCGCTAACCCGCACGCCCGGCAGGTCGCGATCCGGCGTCAGCTCAAGCGAAACGCCTGAGATCGGCAGTGGATGGCACAGCGGGATCAGGTCCGCGGTGCGCTTGGCCCCCATGATCCCGGCAAGCCGCGCCACGCCAAGCACATCGCCCTTCTTTGCCGAGCCGCTTTCAACGATATCAAGGGTTTCGGGCCTCATCTTCACAAACGCCTCGGCCCGAGCCACGCGATCCGTCACCGACTTGTCCGAGACATCGACCATATGCGCGGCACCTGCGCCATCGAAATGCGTAAGCCCCGACATCACGCGCCCCCGGCTGAGACAAGCGGGTTGGCCAGCAGCGCATGCGTCGCCGCGGCCACGTCCGGCTGGCGCATCAGGCTTTCCCCGATCAGGAACGCCCGGGCGCCATAGCGTGCCAGATCCGCCAGATCATCGGGCGAGTTAAGACCGCTCTCCGACACAAGCGTGCGATCCGCCGGGGCCATCCGCGACAGGTGGCGCGTCGTCTCAAGACTGGTCTCGAACGTATTGAGATCGCGATTGTTTATGCCAAGAAGTGGGGATTTCAGCTGGGTCGCCCGCTCAAGCTCGGCGGCATCATGAACCTCGATCAGCACATCCATGCCCCAATCAATAGCAGCTGCTTCCAACTCGGCGGCCTGGGCGTCATCGACACTGGCCATGATGATCAGGATGCAGTCGGCCCCCCAGGCGCGCGCCTCGGCGACCTGATAGGTGTCGTAGAGAAAATCCTTGCGCAGCACCGGCAGATCGACGGCGGCGCGCGCGGCCATCAGATACTCCGGCGCGCCCTGAAAAGACGGGGTGTCGGTCAGCACCGACAAGCAACTCGCCCCGCCGGTCGCATAGGCCTGGGCCAGCGCGGGCGGGTCAAAATCGGCGCGGATCAGGCCCTTTGACGGGCTGGCTTTCTTAATCTCGGCGATCAGGGCGTAGCCCTCGCGCGCGTCGCGGGCCAGGGCACGCGCAAAACCGCGCGGGGGCTCGGCCTCGCGCGCGGCCGCCTCGACATCGGCCAGCGGGCGCTCTGCCTTGGCGGCGGCGATCTCATCGAGCTTGTAGGCTTTGATGCGGTCGAGGATTGTGCTCATGCGCCTTGGATAGCGGGGCGCGGGGGGAAAGGGAAGGAGGCCGCGCAGCCAGAAACCCCTGACGCGCGCGGGACAGGGTTAGGGCGCCTTCGCGCCCCCCGATGTCACCCGCGCAAGCCCCTCAACGGCGCGTTTCGCCGCGCCGCTGTCGATGCTCTCTGCCGCC
Organism: Pseudomonadota bacterium; assembly: GCA_039193455.1. GTDB lineage: Bacteria > Pseudomonadota > Alphaproteobacteria > Rhodobacterales > Rhodobacteraceae > JBCBGF01. The sequence goes on along the minus strand of JBCCWO010000023.1, from coordinate 52,741 downwards.
AGTCCCACGCCCTCGCGCAGATCCGCCGCTTTCCCCGCGATCGCCAGGGCACAGGCCGCATTCAGCAAAACCGCATCGCGATAGGCCGAGGCCGCGCCATCGAGCAGCCCGGCGAAGGCCCGCCCATTCTCCTCCGGCGTGCCACCGAGGATCGCGTCGAACGGATGCACGGGAAGGCCGGCATCCTCGGGATGCACCTCGCGATCTTCAACGACGCCATCGCGCAATGCGGCCACATGGGTCACGCCCGTGATCGTCACCTCATCGGTCCCGTCCGAGCCATGTACAAGCCATGCCGCTTCAGAGCCAAGCGTTCCCAACGTTTCCGCCATCGGGCGGATCACCTCACGCGAAAACGCGCCGGTCAGCTGGCGTTTCACCCCGGCGGGGTTCGTCAGCGGGCCCAAAATGTTGAAAATTGTCCGCGTGCCCAGCTCGGCCCGGGTCGGCATCACATGGGCGATGGCAGGATGATGCATCGGCGCCATCATGAAGCCGATGCCGACCTCTTCCAACGCGCGCTCCACCACATCCGGGCCAACCATCACGTCGATCCCCATCTGGCCCAACGCATCCGCTGCGCCTGATTTCGAGCTGAGGTTGCGGTTGCCATGCTTGGCCACGGGCACCCCCGCGCCTGCGACCGCAAAGGCCGTGGCGGTCGAGATGTTGAGCGTGCCCTTGCCGTCGCCGCCGGTGCCCACAATGTCCATCGCGCCCGCCGGGGCCCGCACCGGTTTGCATTTGGCCCGCATGACGGCTGCGGCTGCGGCGTATTCCTCCACCGTTTCCCCGCGGGTCCGCAAGGTCATCAGAAAGCCACCGATCTGGCTGGGTGTCGCGGCGCCGTCGAACAGAATGCCGAACGCCTCTTCCGCCTCTCCTCGGCTCAAGGGACGGTCGACGGCGGCGGCAATCAGCGGTTTGAGCGCGTCGCTCATGCTGCCACCGGCACGATGTTCAGGAAGTTTTGCAAGAGCTTATGACCATGTTCTGAGGCAATCGACTCAGGGTGGAACTGTACGCCGTGGATCGGCAGGTCGCGGTGTTGCAGCCCCATGATGGTGCCATTCTCAAGCTCGGCGGTGATCTCCAGCGTGTCGGGCAGCGTGTCGCGCTCGACAATCAACGAATGATACCGCGTGGCCGGGAAGGGCGAGGGGAGCCCGGCAAACAACCCGTTCCCGGTGTGGTTGATCGTGCCCATCTTGCCATGCACGATTTCGCCTGCGCGCACGACCTTGCCGCCGAATGCCTCGCCAATCGCCTGATGGCCCAGGCAGACGCCCATCAGCGGCGTCCTGGTCTCGGCCGCGGCGGCGACCAGTGCCAGGCAAATTCCCGCCTGCGACGGGTCGCACGGCCCGGGCGACAGCAGGATCGCGTCCGGTCGCAGGCCCATCGCCTCTTGCACATCGAGCGCATCGTTGCGTTTTACCAACACTTCCGCGCCCAACTCGCCCAAGTAATGCACGAGATTGTACGTAAAGCTGTCGTAATTATCGATCAGGAGCAGCATGTCGTGTGTTTCCCACAAATGGGGATATCCCCGACCCCCTGTGCGCGCTATACTTGAAAGAGGCGCGCCCAAGGGTCAAGCGTCACGTCCGCGGGGAACGGCCCGCGCCAAAGGCAGTAGACAGGCAACGATACGGAGAGATCACAGGTGTTACGCGGACTACTCGCTGGGGGGGTCTGGGGGGCAGTTATCGCAGTCGTCGTTCTCGCGCTGACGTCGCAGATCGCGGATTGGCGCGACCTGACCCCTGCCGTCACCGAAGATATCGCAGCGGCTGAACCGGGTGTGACGACACCCGCCGCGCCGACCGAGGCGCCGGGCGCTGCGCCCGCACCCGAAACACCCGTGGCCGATGCCACGCTGCCCGCGGTGTCGCCGGGCGATACCGATGCGGTTGCCGCCCCGTCGCTTGCCACCGCTCCGCCCGAGACACCGGCAGCGCCGGATACGGCGATCGCGCAAACGGCCCCGTCCGCCGAAAGCGTCGTGGCCGAAGCGCCCACGCCGGAAACCGGTATCACTGCCACACCGCTCAGCCCGGTGGCCGAGGCCCCGGCGCTGCCTCGCGCGGTGCCGCAGCCCGAGCCGTTGATCCGCAATGATGTCGCGACCGGCAACGCACCCGTGCCGCCCGCTGCACCGTCGACCGCGCCCGCTCCGGCTGCCCCCGCCGACAGCACTGCCCCGCAGCTCGCGCAGCGTTCGTTGCAGCGGCCTGCCTCGCTTGACACCGATGTGGCCGCTTTGCCGGAGCTCGAGGATGCGGCGCCCGCGCCTGAGACCGGGCTGGTGCGCCAGACCGAAGCCCCGACACCGAATACCGGAACGGCGCCCGTCGCGCTGGCGGATGCCGGGCCCCGCACGCCAACGGCACAGGCCCCGTTGGCACCGCGCGGCACCACGCCAGATCGCGCCGTCACGGCCGACACACGGCCAGCGCCGGTGCCTGTTGAGCGCGCGCCTGTCACCACGGCGGACACCACGCCGACGCAACCGGCCCGTGTGACCACGCCCGCGACATCGCGCGTGACAACCGTTCGGATCAATCGCCTGCCGACCATCGGCGGGCCGGTGGGCGGCGGCGAAGCCCCCGCCGCGTCGCCTGAGACCCCGTCGGAGCCGGCCGCGGGGACAGAGGTTGCCGCCTTGTCGTCCGAGGCCGCACCGCAGACCGAGACGCCAGCACCCAGTCTTCCCGGAACCGCAAATGAAAATGCGCTGCCCGGCCAAAGCGTGACCGGTCTGCCGGGCGAAAGCGCGGCACCCGACGGCACCACGCCCGAGCGGCCGACCGAGTTCGAATTTGAATCGCTGTCCAAGGTCGCCATCGTGCGCAACGCGGTGGATTTCAACGCGCCGCCGGACCAGCCGCTTTTGTCGGTGATCATGGTCGACACCGGCGATGGCGCGCTCGATCTGGACCAGATCGAACAGCTGCCCTTCCGGATCACCGTGGGTGTCGACGCCGCGGCGGATAATGCCAACGATCTGGCGCAGCTCTATCGCTCGGTCGGCAGCGAGATTGCTTTGATCCCCACGCTGCCCATCGATGGGCGTGCGCAGGACATCGCGATGGCGCTGTCGTTCAATATCGAGGTCGTGCCCACCGCGGTCGCGATCCTTGACGCGACCGGCAGTGATTTCCAGACCGACCGGATGGCCACGACCGAGGTTGTGGCCGCCGCCGCGACATCGGGTCTTGGCGTCGTGACCTATTCGCGCGGTCTCAACAGCTCGCGCAATATCGCGGCGCAGGCTGGCGTGCCGACGGGTCTGGTGTTCCGCGCGGTTGATCCCGAACTGACCGAAGCCCCGGCGATTGGCCGGGCGCTGGATCAGGCGGCCTTCCGGGCGCGGCGGGACGGGTCGGTGATCGTCGTCATGCCAGCGCGGCAAGACATGCTGAATGCGCTGGTCTCCTGGTCGTTTGAGACGCAATCCGCCACGGTGGCGCTTGCACCCCTGTCCGCTGTGTTGGACGGCAGCGGCGCCTAGGCGTTGCCCGCGCCGGTGAAAAGCCCCGCATCCGCCGCCGCGCGGCGGATCGCCTTGGCCTTGTTCACGGTCTCCTGATACTCGGCCTCGGGGTCGCTGTCATAGACAACGCCGCCACCGGCCTGCACATAAAGCGTCTTGTCCTTCAGCACCGCCGTGCGCAGCGCAATGCAGATGTCCATGTCTCCGCCCGCGCTGAAATAGCCCACGCCGCCGCCATAGACGCCGCGTTTTTCGGGCTCAAGCTCGTCAATGATCTCCATCGCGCGCACCTTCGGCGCGCCAGACACCGTGCCCGCGGGTAACCCGGCCAGCAGGGCCGAAAGCGCGTCTTGCGCATCATCCAGCTCACCCACGACGTTCGAGACGATGTGCATGACATGGCTGTAGCGTTCGACGATGAACTCTTCGGTCGGGCGCACCGTGCCGATCTTGGCCACGCGCCCCACATCATTGCGCCCGAGGTCGAGCAGCATCAGATGCTCGGCACATTCCTTTTCATCGGCCATCAAATCGGCCTCCAGCGCACGGTCCTCTTCCGGGGTCGCGCCCCGTGGCCGTGTGCCCGCAATCGGCCGGATCGTGACCTCGCCGCCGAACACCCGCACCAGAATCTCCGGGCTGGCGCCGATCACCTGGAACCCACCGAAATTGAAGTAGAACATAAAGGGCGAGGGGTTGGTGCGCCGGAGTGAGCGATAAAGCGCAAAGGGCGGCAGCTCAAAAGGCTGGGCCCAGCGTTGCGAGGGCACGACCTGAAAGATGTCGCCCGCGCGAATGTATTCCTTGGCGGTCTCGACAGCGGCCAGATAGCCCTCATGCGTAAAGTTGGACACCGGTTCGCCCACCGTCGCGGTCTGGCCAAGCCCGCGGCCCTCCCCGGGGACCGCGCGGTCCAGATCGCGCACGGCATCCATCACCCGTTCGGCAGCTTGCGCATAGGCCGCCTTGGCCGAAAGCCCGCTGCCGACCCAGGCGGGTGAGACCACGGTAACCTCGCCCTTCACACCGTCGAGCACCGCAACCACCGAGGGGCGCAGCATCACGGCGTCCGGCAGGTCCAGCGGATCGGGCTGGACGTTGGGCAAATGCTCGACCAGCCGGATCATGTCATAGCCGAGGTAACCGAAAAGCCCGGCGGCCGAGGCGGGCAGATCTGCAGGCAGGATGATCTTGCTCTCGGCGATGACGGCCCTCAGCGTATCCAGCGGATCGCCATCCAGCGCCTCAAACGCGTCGCGGTCAAAGCGGGCGGTGCGGTTGATCCGGCTCGTCGTGCCACGACATTCCCAGATCAGATCGGGCTTCATGCCGACGATCGAATAGCGCCCGCGCACTTCGCCGCCGGTCACCGATTCCAGCACAAAGCTGTCGGTGCGCGCCTCGGCCAGTTTCAGCATCAGCGATACCGGCGTGTCGAGGTCGGCGGCGAGGCGGGTATAGACCACCTGGTTCTCTCCCGCGTCATAGCCGCGGGCAAACGCGTCAAAGGCGGGTGTCAGCGCCATCAGGGAAACTGCGCGTGAACAGCGTTCAGCGTTTGTTGATTGATCCGGATCCCCGCACGGGTTTGCAAAACGCGCGTGTAAAGGTCTAGCACATCGCCCGCCATGCCCTGGGTCGCCTGGCTGGCCAGCTGCGCCAGAAGATCCGCATCCTGGCCCGACCCGGTTTCCGGCGGCAGGATTGCGTCAAGCCGCACAAGCGCGGCGGCCCCGGCATCTTCGAAAACGCGCAATTCGCCCGGCTCCATCTCGAACACGCCCGCAACGAACGCCGGCGGGGCATCGTCGATGAACGCATCGCGCAGGATCCCGCGGGCGGTTTGCAGCGTGCCTTCGACACCCGCCATCTCGGCCCCGCCGCGGATCCGTTCGGCGGCCGCCTCGGCCTGTGCGACCAGAAGGCGTCCGGTCTCTTCGGCTTCCCATCCCGCGATCACCCGTGGGCGCACCTCGTCCAGCGGCTGCAACGCGGGCGGGCGTACCTCGTCAAGGCGCAGCGCAAATAGCCCGCCTTCCTCAAGCTCGACGGCCTCGGGGAAATCGCCGTCTTGCACGGCAAGCGCGGCCTCGCGGAACCCGTCATAGGCGGCGATCCCCGTATCCACATCCGGGCGCCAGTCGATGGTCCCCAATTCCAGCTCGGTTTCTTGCGCCACCTCTTCGATCGTCGCACCGCCTGCGAGCAGGTCGTCCACCTCAAAGATCATGTCGCTGATCACCCGGCGGGCGCGGTCCATCGCGTATTCAGGCTCGAGCAATTCGCGCGCCTCCTCAAACGGGATGGCGCGTGCATTGAGAATGGCGTTGACGCGAAAGATCGCCGGGCCAAGCGGGCTGGCATGCGGGCCGGTGACACCCGGCTCGTCCAGAGCGAAGATGTCTGCCCCCGCATCGCCCAGGGCGGCCTCATCAACCTCACCCAGATCCACGTCTTCCAGCGACAGCCCACGGTCTGCGACCAGATCGTCAAACGTCGCCTCGCCCGCGTCGATCCGCGCCATGGCGGCGGTCGCGGCGTCGGTATTGCCGTAGACAAGACGCTCCACCAAACGCCGGGGCGGCTGGTTGAATTCATCGATCCGCTGATCATAAAGCGCGCGCAGCCCCGTCTCGTCGATCTCGATCGTGTCGACCAGCATGTCTGGCGTCACCCAGGCGTAAGTGATCGCCCGCTCTTCGGCGAGCGTGAAGAGCGCGGCATTGGCGTCGTGATAGGCGCGCAGATCGTCTTCCGACGGCTCGGCAATGGGCTCGGCCAGATCGGCCTCGGTCAGGCGCGTCCAGGTGATGTCGCGCCGCTCGCGCGCCCAGTCAAAGATCGTCTGCGTGAAAGCCTCAGGCGCGCTGACACCGCCTACAACCGCGCTTTGCAGGATCGTCCGACTGGTGTCGTCCCGCACCTCATCTTCGAACTCGGCCACACTCAGCCCCGACTGCTGCAGGGTAAAGGCATAGGCGTCGCGGTCAAAGGATCCGTCGAGCCCGCGGAAGGCCGGAATCTCCAGCACCTGTTCCCCGACCGCTTCATCGCCCACCGAAATTCCAACGGTGCGCGCCTCGTTGTCGAGCGCGGCCTGGTTCACCAGGCGGGACAGGACCGTCCGGTCGATCCCGAATTGCTGGGCCTGCGAGAACGGGATCGCCTGGCCGAACTGGGCGGTCAGCGCGCGCAACTCCTGCTGCAATTCGCGGGCATAGGCGTCCGTTTCGATCTCTTCGTCGCCCACGGTGCCGATCACGCGCACCGAGCCGCCGAAATTCGTTGCTCCGAACCCGGCCAGACCGACGATCAACAGCCCCAAAATAATCCAGACGAAAAAGCGCGAAGCCTGGCCTTTTGCCATGAAAAACTGCCCTTCCTAAGATGTTGCGCGCCGGTTTATGTCACGTCGATCTGCGCCGCAAGCCTGCTGGGATCAAGGCTACGCAATCTCTCGAAAAGCGTCGCGATCCCGTGCGCGTCACTATTGGCAAAGGCGATGCGTAATTCGTGCTGGCCTGCGCGGTCGCTCTCGGGCCGGAACATGGTGCCGGGCAGCATCAAAAGCCCTGCTTCGTGGACAAGCGTGGGGGCCAGTTTGTGCGACGGGATATCGAAGGGATGGCGCACATAGGCAAAGTAGGCCCCGCATCCCAACAGCTCCCAGCCGTCCAACGCCGGAAAACCGGCTTCCACCGCCGCGCGCCGCGCCAGAATCTCATCGCGTTCGCCCGCCAGCCATTGGCGCAGGTTCTGCATCCCCCAAAGCGCCGCGCGCTGGCCGAGCTGCGGCGCGCAGATCGTCACCGTATCGAGGTACTTCTCAACCTGCGCCAGCCGGGCCGGGGCCGCGACGATCGCGCCCACGCGGTGGCCGGTCAGCCTGTAGGCCTTTGAGAACGAATAGAGGTGGATCACCACATCGTCCCAGGCGGGATCGTCAAACAGGGCGTGGGGGGCGCCGGGCTGGCTGTGAAAATCGCGATAGGTTTCGTCGATGATCAACGCCAGGCCTCGCGCCCGCGCCAGATCGCGGAAGGCGGCGATCACGTCGGCCGGATACTCGGCGCCGCCGGGGTTGTTGGGTGTGACAAGCACAATCGCCCGCGTTGTGGCATCTATCAGCGCGGCGGCGGCCTCGGGATCGGGGATCAGGCCCGGACCGGTGGGCAACGGAACCGCCGTCACCCCGGCCATGTCGAGCGCCATCTTGTGGTTAAAGTACCAGGGCGTCGGCAGAATGATCGCATCGCCGGGCCCCGCAAGCGTGGCCAGAATCGCCGTGAACGCCTCGTTACAACCCGATGTTATGCCGACATTTTCCCAGGATACCTCTCCGCCATACTCTCCGGCCCATCGCGCGGCCAGTGTTTCGCGCAAGGCAGGCAGGCCAAGGACCGGCCCGTAGAGATGCGCCGTGGGATCCGACAGAACCATCTCGGCCATAGCGGCGCGCATGGGCTCGGGGGGCGGATCGACGGGTGCGGCCTGGCTGAGGTTGATCAGCGGACGCTCCGGGGGGAACGTGACACCGTCGATCCAGCGGCGCGCCTCCATCACTGGGGGCGCCATCGTCGACACGATCTGCGGGCTGAGGGGCGCGCTCCCGCCCATGCTAGGCAGCGGCCTTGCTTTGCAGGGTGCCCAGCACATCCATGGCTTTCGAGCCCGTCAAGACGCGTTCGATGGCACGCTCCATCCGGATCTCGGGCACGTCATGGCTGTGACCCTTTGCGAACAGCGTATTGCGGGTCGAGCGCACCTTTTCCGCCGTCCCTTCATCGAAGTCAAGCCCAAGGAATCCATACAGTTTTTCAGCGGTTTGCACCGGCTTCTTCACAGCATCTGCATAAAGGAACGCCATGTAGCGGTCGGAGGTGCCGATCCGGTCGATCAGCGTCTCTTGAATGTAGCGCCAAAGCCAAAGCTGGGTCTCAAACAGCGCATCTTCCGAGAAGACGCGATACTGATCGGGATCCTCGCCATAGTGGCGCAGAATTGACGGCACCTGGGTCATGTTGTCGTTAAAGACCTTCACCGGGTCTCCGACAGAGGTCACGATATAGCGGTTGTACCAGGAGCGTAGATTGCCCTTGGGATCGCGGATCATATGCGCCACGCGCTGGCGCGGGTCCTGGGCATGCGTCGCGGTGATCGGGATGGGCGAGCGCAGGATTTTGAAAACCGGGTAAGACTGCGCCAACCGCTTGCGGCTGATGTAGAGCGGCGGACAGGGCCATTCGAGGGTCCGGTAGGCGGGATTGAAGACGCTCAAGGCGCTGCGCACCCGGCGACGCTTGAAGAGGTTCAGCCCAAGGGCGGGCAGGGGGCCGGGCCGGAAGTAGCGTTTGCCCACCTGGTCGAACCGGTCACGCTCGCCATTATGGCTGCCGCAGAACCTCATGGCATCGGTCCAGGCCTCTATCGTGACGTCGGGCACCAGATCTTCGGCCAGCTCTTCGGACAGCGGAAAAACCGGGTTCGTCTCCAGCGCATGGGGCTCGTTGCGGCAGAACGTATTGTCGTGACAGTCCAGCAGATCGAGCAACATGTTCGTGCCCGACCGTCCGCTGCCTGTGATAATCAGGTAGTCACGGTCAAAGCCGCTGTGTGATCCGCTCATCCGCGTGCGCCCTTTCGCCCCCGGCCCCAGCCGTCAGGTGCCCCGATAGGGTTCCACATATTGCAGGGCCATGTCCCATGGGAAGAAAATCCATGTGTCCTGGCTCACTTCGGTGATGAACGTGTCCACCATGGGACGCCCCTTGGGCTTTGCATAGACGGTGGCGACATGCGCCTCCGGCATGGCCGCCCGCACGACCTCAAGCGTTTTGCCGGTATCGACCAGATCGTCGATGATCAGAATGCCGGTGCCGTCGCCCACAACCTCCATATCCGGGGTCTTGATGATCTTGGGTTCGGACTGTTCCTGATGGTTATAGCTTTTGACGCTGATCGTATCGACCATGCGGATATCAAGCTCGCGCGCCGCGATCATCGCCGGGGCCATGCCGCCCCGCGTGATCGCCACCACCGCCTTCCAGGCTCCGTTGTCGGGGCCTTGCCCATCCAGCCGCCAGGCCAGCGCCCGCGCATCGCGGTGGATCTGATCCCAGCTGACGTGAAAGCCTTTCTCATGCGGAAGACGGTCGTTCATCGCCCCTACCTTTCTGCCAAAAGCCGTGCACCCAGCCCGCCCAGGATAACGGCCGTGATGCGATCGATCACCGGCTTGGCGCGCAGATACCCCTCGCGCACCGACGCCTGGCTCAGCGCGGTGGACAAGAGCGCGTAAACCGTAACTTCGACCGCCAAGTGATTGGCTGTAATAAAGAGTTTCTCACCCAGCGTCAGATCGGGCGGAAAGATCACCACCAGCACAGCCGCAGCGAACAGCACCGATTTGGGGTTCAGGATGTTCACCGCCAGCCCGCTGAAAAACGCCCGCCGTCCGACATTGCCGGCTTCCGCCAGCGGGGCCGAGGCCCCTTTCCAGGTCGTCCACGCGATATACAGCAGGTAAAGCGCCCCGGCCGTCTTCACCGCCGTATAGGCCCACGGAAACAGCGCAAAGATGGCATTCAGGCCCAACAACGCCGACAACGTCCAAAGCGAGGCGACAATGCCCAGGCCCAGCCCCGTCGCAATCCCCGCCGCCCGGCCATCGCGCAGCGTATTGCGGATCGCCAGCAGTAAGGCGGGCCCCGGACTGGCCATCGAGGCCAGAAGAGCGATGTTGAACGCGATCAGATGAGGAAGCTCCATGCCTCAGACCGTCGAGATATCGGGGGCGTCGACGGCCTTCATGCCGACCACATGGTACCCGGCGTCGACATGGAGCACCTCACCGGTCACCCCGTCGCCCAGATCCGACAGCAGATAGAGCGCCGATTTGCCGACATCGGACGTTGTGACGTTACGTCGTAAAGGGGAGTTCAGTTCGTTCCATTTCATGATGTAACGGAAGTCTCCGATGCCCGAAGCGGCCAGCGTTTTGATCGGTCCGGCGGAGATCGCATTGCAGCGGATTCCGTCTTTACCGAGGTCCTCGGCGATGTAGCGCACCGACGCTTCAAGCGCCGCTTTCGCAACGCCCATGACGTTATAATGGGGCATCACACGCTCGGCGCCATAGTAGGTCAGCGTCAGCAGCGAACCACCGTCCGGCATCATCGCGCTCGCACGCTGCGCGACCGCTGTGAAGGAGTAGACCGAGATATCCATCGTCATCGCGAAGTTGTCGCGGCTGGTGTCGACGTAGCGACCGCGAAGTTCATTTTTATCCGAAAAACCAATGGCGTGAACGACGAAGTCCAAGCTTCCCCAACGGCCCTTCAAGTCCTCGAACAGCGCGTCGAGCGAGGCGGCATCCGCCACGTCGCAGGGCAGCACGATATCCGATCCCAACTGCGCGGCGAGCGGGTCGACGCGCTTCTTCAGAGCCTCGCCCTGATAGGAAAACGCAAGCTCCGCGCCATGCTCGGCGACGGTGCGGGCGATGCCCCAGGCAATCGACTTGTCATTGGCGAGACCCATGATCAGGCCGCGCTTGCCGCTCATCAATTGGCTTGCCATGAAATTCTGCTGCCTCTCTTCTCAACGCCGTTTCTGGTATGCGATTGTGTAGGGCGTATCAAGATCAACCCGGGTGGTTGCAGTGCTGCGATGATCGGCGTAGAGGGGGCGCTTCCGCCAGGAAAGAGGCCCGGTCCGCCGGGGTGAGAGAGAGGTCGCGATGGTACAGCGGTCAGGTATTTTTGCAGGGGACGACCCGTTCGTGATCGCACAGCGTTGGCTGGACGAGGCGGCGGGCAGTGAACCCAACGATCCAAACTCGATGCAGATCGCCACGGTCGATTCCGATGGCATGCCGAACGTGCGTACCGTCTTGCTGAAAGAGATCGAGGCAGACGCCTTTGTCTTCTACACCAACTATGACAGCGCCAAGGGGCGGGAACTGGACGCCGCGGGCAAGGCGGCCTTCGTGATGCATTGGAAATCGCTCCACCGGCAGGTTCGGGCGCGCGGCGTGGTCGAACGCGAGGATGGCGCCAAGGCCGACGACTACTATGCCTCGCGCGCCCTCAAAAGCCGCCTTGGGGCCTGGGCATCGCAGCAATCGCGGCCCTTGTCATCGCGCGAAGCGTTGATGGCCGAGGTGGCCAAGGCCACCGCACAGCACGGCACCATCCCCAAGCGCCCGCCGCATTGGGGCGGCTTTCGGCTGCGCCCGTTAGAGATGGAATTTTGGGCAGACGGCGCTTTTCGCCTACATGATCGGTTTCAATGGCGGCGCGACAGCTTGGATGGGGACTGGTCAATTGAACGCCTTTACCCGTGACGCTCACGATACGCAGATGGTAAACATGCCAATTTTCAATATTTTCGCTTGCATGACTGCACGGTCTTGTCACTATCACGGAAAAAGAAGCCGCAAGGCTTATCGGGACAAAGCGAACGATTATGAGTGACGCGAACGAGCGGGGGCGCAATGTTCAGGGTCGGGTCAAGTGGTTTGATCCGTCCAAAGGGTTTGGGTTTGTGGTCGCTGACGAGGGCGGCCCCGACATTCTGCTCCACGCCAATGTGCTGCGGAATTTCGGCCAAAGCTCTGTCGCAGACGCCGCCGGCATTGAGATCATCGTACAGGAAACCGCCCGCGGTGCGCAGGCGGTCGAAGTGCTTCGCATTGATCCCCCGGTAGGCGACGCCGACGGAGAGAGCGACGAGGACAGCGGCAGCGGAATTTCCGAACAGGTGGATCTGTCACTGCCGCGCCTGCCGGCGCGCGTGAAGTGGTTTGACAAAGCCAAGGGCTTTGGCTTCGCAAACGTTTTTGGCAAGCCCGAAGATGTCTTTTTGCATGTCGAGGTTTTGCGCCGCTCCGGTCTTGCCGATCTGCAGCCGGGCGAGGCGATTACATTGCGCGTGGTCGATGGCGCGCGGGGCCGGATGGCGGTTCAGGTGACCAGTTGGGAATCGGCAAACAAAAGCGATCAGTGACGCTCGTTTGGGCCCTCGCGGCATTTCTGGCCTGCGCGACACCGGCACTTGCGGCCTGTGGCGAAGAACGGGTCGACCTGCGCGGCGATTGGGGCCAGGCGCGATTTTCCGTCGAAATTGCGGACGAGCCGGGCGAGCGATCGCAAGGTCTGATGAACCGCCCGTCGATGCCCATGGGCGCGGGCATGTTGTTTCTGTACGAGCGGCCGCAACGCGCGGTTTTCTGGATGCGCAATACGCTGATCCCGCTCGACATGATTTTCATCGACTCAACCGGGACGATTACCCACATCCACGAAAACGCGATTCCGCTGGATGAAACCGGGATCGATGGCGGGGACGGGGTTGTCGCGGTGCTGGAGATCAACGGGGGCCTCAGTTCCCGTTTCGGTATCTCTGTCGGCGATGCGTTGCGCCATCCGTTCTTTTCCGCCGAAACAGCGGCCTGGCCCTGCGAGTAGGGGCTTTTCAGTCCAGATCGAGAGCGTTAGAAGGGCCGTCGTCGGGGCGTAGCGCAGCCTGGTAGCGCATCTGTTTTGGGAACAGAGGGTCGGGAGTTCGAATCTCTCCGCCCCGACCACATCACTTCCTCAGCGAATAGACGGCTACTAGATGTAGTGGTGGCGGTGCCACGGTCGCCCAACTCCGGATCGGTCCGTCTTCGTCACGCTTGCCTGTGCCCCCTTCGGCAGATTCGCGCCGATCCGTGATCACCGCGAGTCGTTGGGAGTCTGACACCGTCGCTGTCAGCACGGCGTGACAATCGCGGCCCCGAGCTGCGTTCAATATGATGTAAGTCACGGCTAATAATGGATAAAAGAGACCACCCCGGGCTGTGCGTAAACCTGTGAACACTCCTCACATACCTGATTTGCGATATGTACTCAGTGTCGCCATTGCCCAGCGATTCAACGTCAAGCTAAAAAACTTCACAATTCGTGCAGATTTGCGTTGACCGGATAGGTCGTCCTACGCCAATTTGTGTGGGCTGGTTGGGGCGCCACAACATATAGTGGCTCGCAACCGCGGACGGCACACCGATCCTACCATGCCGAAATGGCATTCTGCACCCGACACACCCGTCGGGGCGGGGCGGTAGGGGTTTGCCTTGTGCGCGGCGCCAGCACGGACAGACCGCCGAGCATCGCGGCTTAAATCGCGGGCCGGCCTACACGCCAGAACGGCGAAAAACGGGGCAAGGCATATGAGAATTGAACGCGCTTTCACAACGGCAGGGGCAGATGCTTATGCGGGCGTGGAGTTCACACAGACGACGTCCGAGATTCGGAATCCCGACGGAACAGTGGTCTTCAAGCTGGACGCGGTGGACGTGCCGTCGTCGTGGAGCCAGGTGGCCTCCGACGTCATCGCGCAGAAGTACTTTCGCAAGGCTGGCGTGCCAGCACGTCTGAAGAAAGTGCGTGAAAAGGGCGTGCCCGAGTTTCTGTGGCGCTCGGTCGCCGATGAGGCCGCACTGGCCGAAATGCCGGAAGACGAACGCTTTGGTGGGGAAACATCGTCCAAGCAGGTGTTTGACCGTCTGGCGGGCGCCTGGGCCTACTGGGGCTGGAAAGGCGGCTACTTCACCTCGGAAGACGACGCGCGCGCCTACTTCGACGAAATGCGCTACATGCTGGCGACCCAGCGCGCCGCCCCCAACAGCCCGCAGTGGTTCAACACGGGCCTGCATTGGGCCTACGGTATCGACGGCCCCGCACAAGGCCACTTCTATGTCAACTACAAGACCGGCAAGCTGACCAAGTCGAAATCTTCCTATGAACACCCCCAGCCGCATGCCTGCTTTATCCAGGGCTGCCAGGATGATCTGGTGAACGAAGGCGGCATCATGGACCTGTGGGTCCGTGAAGCGCGCCTCTTCAAATACGGCTCGGGCACGGGCACCAATTTCTCGCTGCTGCGCGGTGAGGGCGAAAAGCTGTCGGGTGGCGGCAAGTCCTCGGGCCTCATGGGCTTTCTCAAGATCGGGGACCGTGCGGCCGGCGCGATCAAATCGGGCGGCACCACGCGGCGCGCGGCCAAGATGGTCATCGTCGATGCCGATCACCCCGATATCGAAGACTTCATCAACTGGAAGGTCATCGAGGAACAGAAGGTCGCCTCCATCGTCGCCGGATCGAAGATGCATGAGCAAAAGCTCAACGCGATCTTCGCCGCGATCCGCGCCTGGGACGGCAAGGAAGAGGACGCCTACGATCCGAAGGTGAACGAGAGCCTGAAGACGGCGGTGCGCGACGCCAAAAAGGTCGCGATCCCCGAGACCTACATCAAGCGCGTGCTCGACTACGCGCGTCAGGGCCACACCTCGATCGAGTTTCCGACCTATGACACCGATTGGGACAGCGAGGCCTATAGCAGCGTCTCGGGCCAGAACTCGAACAACTCGATCCGCGTCACCGATGCGTTCCTGAAAGCGGTCGAGGACGACGGTGATTGGGAGCTGATCAATCGCACCGATGGCAGCGTGTCCAAGACCGTAAAAGCCCGCGATCTGTGGGAAAAGGTCGGCCACGCCGCCTGGGCCTGTGCCGACCCCGGCATCCAGTACCACGACACCGTCAACGCCTGGCACACCTGCCCCGAAGACGGCGCGATCCGCGGGTCGAACCCGTGCTCGGAATACATGTTCCTCGACGACACGGCCTGTAACCTCGCGTCGATGAACCTGCTCACCTTCTACACCGACGGGCAGTTCCAGGCGGACGACTATATCCACGCCACGCGCCTCTGGACCCTGACGCTGGAAGTCAGCGTGATGATGGCGCAGTTCCCGTCGAAGGAAATCGCGCAGCTCAGCTACGATTTCCGCACCCTCGGCCTGGGCTACGCAAACATCGGCGGGCTCTTGATGAACATGGGCTACGGCTATGACAGTGTTGAGGGCCGCGCGCTGTGCGGTGCGCTCACCGCGATCATGACCGGCGTCGCCTATGCAACCTCGGCCGAAATCGCTGGCGAGCTTGGGCCTTTCGCGGGCTACAGTCGCAACGCCGACCACATGCTGCGGGTCATCCGCAACCACCGCCGCGCCGCCCATGGCGAGACGGCGGGCTATGAGGCGATGAACGTGAACCCGGTCGCGCTCGACCAGGTCAACTGCCCGGACAGCCGTCTGGTTGCACTGGCCAAGGGCGCCTGGGACGAAGCCCTGAAGCTCGGCGAGCAACATGGTTACCGCAACGCACAGGCCACTGTGATCGCGCCCACCGGCACGATTGGCCTGGTCATGGACTGCGATACCACAGGTATCGAGCCCGATTTCGCTCTGGTGAAGTTCAAGAAGTTGGCTGGCGGAGGCTACTTCAAGATCATTAACCAGTCGGTGCCGGCGGCGTTGGAGATCCTCGGGTATTCTCCCGCCCATATTGAGGAAGTCGTCTCTTACGCCGTCGGACACGCCACGCTGGGCAATGCGCCGGGCATCAACCACACCTCGCTTGTGGGCCATGGCTTCGGCAAGGCCGAGCTCGACAAGATCGAGGCCGCGCTACCCTCGGCCTTCGACATCCGGTTCGTCTTCAACCAGTGGACGCTGGGCGAGGAATTCTGCACCGGCACGCTGGGCATTCCGGCGGAACGGCTGAATGATCCGACCTTCGATATGCTCAAGCATCTGGGCTTCGCCAAGGCCGATATCGACGCCGCGAATGATCACGTCTGCGGAACGATGACGCTGGAAGGCGCGCCGCACCTGAAGACGGAACACTACAGCGTCTTCGATTGCGCCAACCCCTGCGGCAAGAAGGGCAAACGCTTCCTGTCGGTCGACAGCCACATCCACATGATGGCGGCGGCACAGTCCTTCATCTCGGGCGCGATCTCCAAGACGATCAACATGCCCAACGACGCGACCATCGATGACTGCCAGAAGGCGTACGAGCTGTCCTGGTCCCTAGGCGTCAAGGCCAACGCGCTCTACCGCGACGGCTCCAAACTGTCGCAACCGCTGGCCGCCGCGTTGGTGGAAGATGATGACGACGCGCTGGAGGTGCTGGAAACTGGCACGCCCCAGGAAAAGGCCGCCGTACTGGCCGAAAAGATCGTCGAAAAGGTCGTCGTCAAAGAGCTGGTCAAAAGCCACCGCGAAAAGATGCCCGAGCGCCGCAAGGGCTATACCCAGAAGGCCATCGTGGGCGGGCACAAGGTGTACCTGCGCACCGGCGAATACACCGACGGTAGCTTGGGCGAAATCTTCATCGACATGCACAAGGAAGGCGCAGGCTTCCGGGCGATGATGAACAACTTCGCCATCGCGGTCTCGGTCGGCCTGCAATACGGCGTGCCGCTCGAAGAGTTCGTGGACGCCTTCACCTTCACCAAGTTCGAACCGGCGGGGATGGTGCAGGGCAACGACTCGATCAAGAATGCCACCTCGATCCTCGACTACATCTTCCGCGAACTGGCGGTCAGCTATCTCGACCGCACCGATCTGGCCCATGTGAAACCCGAAGGCGCCGCCTTCGACGACCTGGGCCGCGGCGAGGAAGAGGGTGTGCGGAACTTCGAGAATGTCTCGGACACCGCAGCCACCAAGTCGCTGGAGGTGCTCAAGCAGATCTCGTCAACGGGCTACCTCCGCAAGCGCGTGCCGCAGGAACTGGTGGTGCTGCAGGGCGGAGGTGGCGCCGTGGCCTTCGACGGCTCGGTCGAGGCGGCAACGGCCATGACCGCGGTTCTGACCGAGGGCAACGCGGCGGTGTCACGCGGCAACGTCGCCCTGGATCCGGTCGCGAAGGCCAAGATGCAGGGCTACGAGGGCGAGGCCTGCGGCGAGTGCGGAAACTACACGCTGGTCCGCAACGGGACCTGCATGAAGTGCAACACCTGCGGGGCGACGAGCGGGTGTAGCTGAACGAACAGCGTGGGGGCACCCAAAAGTGCCCCCGCACGAGATTGGATACGTGTCGGATTCCGCAGATTGCTGCGCAATCCACTCTATCCGACGCGGCGGATTTTTCAGAAATCCGCACGTACACGGGGCGGGTGCGCTCGCCCCCGACGCGGGTCAGGCCGCAGGCAGAAACCGGGCGGTACAAACGACGAGCCTGATCAGCGAAACTTAATAGGTCCCCTTCGGGGGGCCTTTTTTCTTGTGCGCGGCCTCAGACGGTGCACCGCAGCATTGACCACGCAAGGCCCGCCCCGAACACCACATGCAGCAGGAACCGGGGTACCCAGAACCCCATGAAACAGGGCCATGTCATCTGCTTGCGTACCGACAGGACCAGCACCCCAATCACGTCCACACCGCCCACCAGGAGCGTGCCAAAGAATCCGAAAACCCCGCCAAGGCAGGCGACTGTCCCAATCGCATAGTCCAGCGTTGCAAGGTTCGCGGCCCACATCACGCCAAGCTGGACAAGCGCGAACAACACCGACAGCAGTGCCAGGGTTTCCCCGTACACCCTGCGCCAACGGGCGTAGCTCACCCAGGCCGTCAGCAGGGTCGCAACGGTCAAAAGGCCAAACGGACCGGCCGTCATCGGAAAGGTTTGCCCGGCATCGCGGCTTCAACACGCGCGCCACCGCCTCGCATGACGTATGCTCCCACAACAGGTCTCACGGCCGCGACTGCGCCAGATAACCCTGCCAGATGCCAAGCGCCGGTTTCGCGCGCCCGTCCGATGTCTGCAGCCCGGTATTCACCCACGCCTTCGCAATCTCGCGCACCGATCGGGGCAGGCGCTTCAGCCCCGGCTCAAAGTCAATCGCCACCCAATTCACGACAAACGCAAACCGGTTCCGCGCCGCATGGTCCAAAAGGCCCGACACGAACCGTGCCTGATCGGCCTCACTCGCCGGCAGGGTCATCCCGTAGATCCGGTTCGACTTTGACATGGCCCCGGATTCCGCGATGGCGATGGGCTTGCCAAACGACTTTGCCACGTCGAAGTAACCGGGGCCCATCGGATTGGGGTGAACCGTGCCATAACGATAGGTGCTCAGCGCCAGCAGATCGCTCGACCGCATAAGCGTCGCGACGGCGGGTAATTGATATTTCAGGTACTTCTGCGCTTCGGCTTCGATCCCGCGCAGATGCTCGTACTGCACGGTCGCAAACACCGGCAGCCCGGGATGGGCCTGCTTGATCCGGGCATAGACCTCGGCATGCAGCGCGGCATAATCGTTCCACAGCGCGGGCGCCTTGCTGATCACGATATTCGCCTCGATCCCGATGGCGAGGTAATCGGGCTCGAAATAGGCGATCACGCGCTGCACGTAATTGGTGTAGGCCGCCACCACCTCGGGGTCGTTCAGACGCTTGTTGCGCCACGCGCGCGGCAGCCGTTGATTGTCGCCCCGATCGGTCCAGGCGGGCGCCAGCCCGTCACGCCCGAAGTTGAGCGGTGTGACCGCCACCAACACCTGCGCATCCGCCGGCGTGTTTGCCTTCCGCCGGACCCAGTCGCGCTGCAAATGGGTGGGAAACGCCACGGACCGCGCCGCCGCGTCCCACGGAACCCCGCCATCAAAGTGATGCGCCACCAGATTAGAATGCGCCCGGATGAACGCATAGGTCCGGTCGAGACCGGCCTCATTGAAGTCCACCGGCCAGGGCGTAAACCCCATCGCCGTGGAATGCCGCGCGGGCGATTGGGCGGATGCCAGCGCCGCCCCGCACATCAGGATCGAAATGGCCAAAACGGCCCGAAGAAAGCGTGTCAAATGCCCTAAACCTCGCGGATATCCACAAGCCGCCGCACGTCCCGTCACGACGGTGCACGGCACCCGTGGAAAATCACGCGAATGGGGCAATGCTGTGGCACGGCCATACGGGGCAGGGCAGGGTGGCTCTACCCCCGCAGGCTCAAAAGCTCGGCCACCGCGCCGCGCCGCCGCAGTCCCAGCCGCTGACGCAACTCGGACCGGCCCCGCGCCACCCGGCTCAGCACCGTGCCCAGGGGCACCCCGTGCCGCCGCGCCAGTTCCGCGTGGCTGGCGCCATCGACCGCATGTTCCAGGATCAGCGTGGCCTGCGCGGGCGGCAAATGCGCCAGGGCGTCCAGCACATCCGCCGCGGCCAGCCTGTCACCCGCCACTGGCGCGGTTTGCGGCATCATCGCGTCAGTCAACTCTTCCCCCGCGGCCTGACGCCGCCGCGCGATATTGCGCATCGCGGTAAACAGATAGCGGTCCAGATCCTCGATCGGTGGATCGTCCAAAAGCCGCGCCCAGACGCGCAGCAACGCCTCTTGCGCCAGGTCCTCGGCGGCCGCATCGCTGCCGGTATAACGCCGCGCGCGGCGGCGCAGGCGGGGCATCAACGCGGTAAGATCCGCGCCAAGATCGGGCCGTGTCATGTCGGGGCCCCCTGTGACTCTTTCGGTAGATAGCCATCACCATGTGCCCGGACAACGTCCAGAGTCCCGCCCCGTCGGTGAAGACCGCGTTTTCGGCAGATCGCCGCGCGTGTGCGCCGCGCCTGTCGGCAAGCCATCGCGCGGCGCCCCGGCAGCGGGACTAAGGCGCGGGGCTGCGCGTCTAAGGGGGTGCGGGCAACGAAATGACCCGCGCACAAACTCATGGGAGTACCCAAGATGACCAAACACATCCTGTCCGCCGCTGCGGTTTTGTTCATCGGCGCAGGCGCCGCCTTTGCCGTGGCTGAGTTCGACAGTGACGGGGATGGCATGCTGAGCTACGCCGAAATGCTGGCCGCCATGCCCACGATCACAGAAGATACCTTCGCCGCGGTCGATACCAATGGCGACGGTATGGTGGATGAGGCCGAGCTCGTGGCCGCCCAGGAAAGCGGGCTCGTTCCGGCAGCCGGCTAGCACCGCACCCCTATGTGCTCGCCAGACGGGGGTCCTGATCGGGCCCCCGTCACCCCGTTCGGCCCCCCAAATTCAATAGCTGAGCCATAGTCGCGCCGTATTTCGCGGTATGCTGCGCCCCGTGAATTGCCACGAACGAGACAGGCTCATGCGGCGCGCGATTAGTTTTTCCCTTTTCTTCAGTCTTCTTCTGCCCACATCCGTCGATGCACAGGCCACCGACGCCGACATCGCTCTACAGTTTCGGAGCGAGATCAGCTCACTCGTTAAACGTGGCCGGTCCCTGGAAGACATCGAAGCAGTGCTTATGCGCAGGTTCAGCGACCTTGATGTGGATGGCACGCCGGGCATTTCGGCCACCGACCTCGAGATCGGGCGCCAAAGCGTCTTTGCGCGCCTGCGCGCCTCGACTCTGAACCGGTGGCTGGCGCTCGATCTGGACGGTGATTTTCAGGTGTCCGAAGACGAATTGCGCGTCGAAGCGCTGAAGTCCGCCACGCGGCCCCTGCGCCGCGGTCAGACCATGATCGAGCCAACGCCCGAGCAGGTGGACCAGATCGTCAGTGACTTGATCGCGGGCCAGCTGGCGAGTGACAGCGATGGCGATGGGGCTCTCTCGCTCGTTGAAATATCCGAGGACGCGAACAATACAGCCCGCGTCCAGCTTGAGCGTCACCGGGAGGTGGCGGCCTTCCCGCCACAGGCCGATGTGAACAACGACGGCATCACCACGTCCGAAGAGTACCGCGCCGAGATCGCGCGGGTCTTTGCGTCGCTCGAGGGTGAGGCAGGTGGCGGTATGCCCCCGGCCGCGTCAGCCGCGGATGTGACAAGCGCGGCCCTGGCGGCACGACGGGTCCTGGAGCGTGCGGGCCTGGCGGAAACGGGACGCAGCTTTTCTGGTGCGCGCGCCGGGTGCGAACTGCCATCACCCCCCGAAGGCGCGCAGGCCTATTTCGTGGGCGCCTATGACGGCACCGCGCTCACCGATATCCACCTTGGCGATCCGGCGCAGCCTGCCGAGCTTTTGGACATCACCGTGCCCGCAGGCGATGCCCCGATCTATCTGATCACCACATTTTACGGCGACACGATCCTGCGCCTGCGTGGCGCTGCCGAGCGGGTGCGCACGGTCGTCTCGACCACCCCCCGTATCGGCGTCATCGGCGGGGAGGAGATCACCTTTGCCACCGCGCCGGCGGCCTGCCACATCGAAGTCTGGGGCGGTGTCTCCCCCCAACACCCCGACCCGCGGTCCTTTTTCTCCGACCGCCTGGGCACACCGCTCGCCGGTGCTGTCACGGGCGAGACGCTGACCCAGGTGGACCTCGGCCTCGGAACCACGCGCGCCACGGGGCGTCTGTCCGGCGCGGTGCAAATGAACTCGGGCGGCGATGCGGCCGAGGCCTGGCGCCGGTTTCAGATCTTCAATCCGGGCGGGTTCATCCCGCTCGACCCGGCTACGGTGCGCACGGCGGGGCAGGCGGTGAAGCTCAATCAACGCCCCCAGATGGCCGGTGTTGCACAGTTGGTGGACCAAGGCGTGCTGGTGCGGATCCCGCAAAAGAACTCTGCGGCAACGGTCCTGGAAGACGATGCGGGCCAGATCAAGATCGGCGGCAAAACCTTCATCCCCGGCTTCGGCGATGACGCCATCGGCATGAACAACCTGACCTATATCGAAGAACGCCCCAAAACCTGGGTCGGTCGCGCGCCCGAGGTCTACCTCGTGACCCGCCCGTTCACCTATCCCGCCGGGATGAGCGGGGCCCATGCGGTGGTGTTCCTGCTGCCCGAGGGGATGGCCGAGCCGAGGGGCGACAAGGGCCACAACCGCATTCAGCGGATCTCGCGCTAATCTGACCCGCGCGACAGCGCCGCCACACCGGTGCGCGCCATCTCCACCAACCCCAGGGGCCGCATCAGATCGGCAAAGGCATCGATCTTGGCCGGGGTGCCGGTCACCTCGAACACAAAGCTGTCGAGCGTCGAATCCACCGCATTCGCGCGAAAGATATCGGCCAGCCGCAGCGCTTCGACCCGCTTTTCACCCGACCCGGCCACCTTGAACAGCGCAAGCTCGCGTTCCACGGCGGGGCCATCGACCGTCAGGTCATGCACCTCATGCACCGGCACGATCCGACCGAGCTGCGCCTTGATCTGGTCGATCACGCTGGGTGTTCCCGTGGTCACCACGGTAATCCGGCTGGTGTGACCCTCATGATCCACCTCGGCGACCGTGAGGCTCTCGATATTGTAGCCGCGCCCGGAAAACAGCCCGATCACCCGCGCAAGAACCCCCGCTTCGTTGTCCACAAGGACCGCCAGCGTATGGCTTTCGATCGCCTCGGCGTTGGGATCGCGCAGGTCGTACGCCGAATGCTTCGAGGCGCCTTTTTTGAGTTTCAGGGCTGACATCACCGGGTCTCTCTATCTGTTGGAACGATCCGCATCAGATCGCTGCGTGTGTGCACGATATCGACCACGCGGATGATCTCGGTCCGCAGGTCGAGGATGAGAAAATGTTCGCCAACACGCAAAAGCGCGACAGCGGCGTGGTCGGCCCGTCCGGTAAGCGTGGAAAGCTGGCGCACGTGCGCCGTGCCCTCCGCCAAGGCCGATAGCCGGGTCGCGAACAGATCCAGGTAAAGACGCGCCTGGCGGGCGCCGAACCGCTCGCGCGTCCAGTCGTCAATCCGATCAAGCGCCCGGACGGCGCGTGGCGTGAAACGGACATCGCGGGTCACTCAGGGCCAGGTTTCGCGCGCAGCTGCGCCAGCACCGTGTCGACGCTCACCAGAGCGTCATCGGGCGTCCCATCCGCCTCGGCCAGAAGATCGTCGACGTGATCTGCAAGGCGTGCGCGCGCATCCTCACGCTGTTCCACCTCGCGCAGGCCGTCGCGCAGAACCTCACTCGCGTTCTGGTAGCGCCCGTCTGCGACCAGCCGGTCGATCAGGGCGCTTTGATGTTCGGTCAGCAACACGTTCCGCGTCGGCATGATCTCACTCCTACTATGGCAATATATGCCACAGATGCTCCCTACACCAACACCGATCCCTTCGCGTCGATCACGCCCTGCGTCTCGGCCTCGCCCAGCAGCATCTCGTTATGCGCCTTGCCAGACGGGATCATCGGGAAGCAGTTCTCGTGCTTCTCGACCAGACAGTCGAAGATGACCGGACCGTCATGGGTGATCATTTCCATGATCGCATCATCCAGGTCCTTGGGGTCGTTGCAGAGGATCCCTTTTGCGCCAAAGGCTTCTGCGAGCTTCACGAAGTCGGGCAGGGCCTCGCTCCAGGAATGCGAGTACCGCTCGCCATGCAGCAGCTCCTGCCACTGGCGCACCATGCCAAGGCGCTCGTTGTTCAGGATGAACTGCTTCACCGGCAGGCGGTACTGCACCGCCGTGCCCATCTCCTGCATGTTCATCAGCCACGAGGCTTCGCCGGCCACGTTGATCACCAGCGCATCGGGATGTGCCATCTGCACGCCGATCGAGGCCGGGAAGCCGTAGCCCATCGTGCCCAGACCGCCCGAGGTCATCCACAGGTTCGGATCTTCAAAGCCCAGATACTGCGCCGCCCACATCTGGTGCTGGCCGACTTCGGTGCAGATGTAGCGATCCTTGCGGTCCTTGGTCAGCGCCTCCAAACGCTCAAGCGCGTATTGCGGTTTGATCGTCGTCTCGGAGTTTTTGTAGGACAGGCAATTGATCGCCCGCCAACTGTCGATCTGCGCCCACCACGCCTTGACCGCCGCGCCATCGGTCTTGCGGCCGCGCGCTTTCCAGACCTTGAGAAGGTCTTCCAGCACATGGGCGACGTCACCCACAATCGGCACGTCGACGTGGATCACCTTGTTGATCGAGGATGGATCGATATCGATATGGGCCTTTTGCGAATTGGGCGAGAAGTCCGCCACCCGTCCGGTGATCCGGTCATCAAACCGCGCGCCGATGTTGATCATCAGATCGCAGCCATGCATCGCCAGGTTGGCCTCGTAAAGCCCATGCATCCCCAGCATACCCAGCCAGTTCTTGCCCGAGGCAGGGTAACATCCCAGCCCCATCAGCGTGGATGTGATCGGAAAGCCGGTCGCCTCCACCAGTTCCCGCAACAACTGGCTTGCCGCCGGGCCCGAGTTGATCACGCCCCCGCCCGAATAGATGATCGGCTTTTTCGCCGTCTCCATCATCTCGACCAGACGGGTGATCTGCTCCAGATCGCCCTTCACCTTCGGCTGATAATGCTGCGTGCGCGCCTTGGCGGGGGCGACATAGGTGCCCGATGCAAATTGCACGTCCTTGGGGATGTCGACCAGCACCGGCCCAGGTCGGCCCGCCGTCGCCACATGGAACGCCTGGTGGATCACGTCCGACAGCGTGTCGGTCTCTTTCACCAGCCAGTTATGTTTGGTGCAGGGCCGGGTGATGCCCACTGTGTCGGCCTCTTGGAACGCATCTGTCCCCACCATGAACGTGGGCACCTGACCGGTCAGCACGACAATCGGGATCGAATCCATCAGCGCATCGGTCAGACCGGTGACCGCGTTCGTGGCCCCCGGGCCCGAGGTCACCAGGCACACACCCGGTTTGCCCGTCGACCGGGCATAGCCTTCGGCAGCATGCACCGCGCCCTGTTCATGGCGCACAAGCACGTGCCGGATCTCGTTTTGCTGGAAGATCTCGTCATAAATCGGAAGCACCGCGCCGCCCGGGTAGCCAAAGACCACCTCGACCCCCTGATCCTTGAGGGCCTTCACCACCATTTGCGCGCCTGTCATCTGTGCCATCTGTCTCTCACTCTCCAGCGTTCCGGCATAAAAAAACCCCCGGTGTTACTCGGGGGCGCATGGGGAACCTTTATGGTATCCGTTACCGGCCCATGCGCCATGTTCCTACAAGGACGACAATCTGTTTCATCACATGCGTCTCCTTACGCGTGCGGGGGACATTAGGGCGGGGTTCTGGGGGCGTCAACCGCGTTTTCCAGGGTTTTTCTGTCGCGGGACGTCAAAATTCTTTCCAGAAGTTACAAATTACCGCGCTCAGCCGACACTTTTTTCGAAATAGCACATTTCAAACCCCCTCTGCACCGCTGCACAGATGGCGAAACTTTGTGCACAGCCCGCGCGCATTAGCAGTTTCATATTCGAGAACCTGTGTATAAGTTCCCGCCACCTTAACGATCCGCCCGCTCAAACAGGGTGGGCAGTACAAACCAGGGAGGTTATCTGTATGGATCGTCGTTCTTTTCTTCGTAACTCCGCGCTCGGCGGGTCGGCTGCTGCGGCAGCCACGCTGGCCACACCAGCGATCAGCCAGGGCCGCGAAGTTCTGACCATGGTCACCACCTGGCCGCGCGGGCTGGCCGGTGTTTGGGACTCGGTCGAACGCGTTGTGAACAATGTGGCCGACATGACCGATGGGACACTCACCATCGATGCGAAAGCCGCCGGCGAACTGGTTGGCGCATTTGAAAGCTTTGACGCCGTGACCTCGGGTCAGGCCGATATGTATCACGGCGCCGACTACTACTGGGTCGGTCAGCACCCGGCTTGGGCGTTCTTCACCGCCGTGCCCTTCGGCATGACCGTTCCGGAACTGATGACCTGGTACTACGGTGGCGAAGGTCTGGCCCTCCACCACGAGGTTGGCGAAATCTTCGGTGTCCGCGGCTTCATCGCCGGTCAGACCGGCGCGCAGGGCGGCGGCTGGTTCCGCAACCCGATCACGTCCGCAGGCGACCTGCAGGGCCTCAAGTTCCGCATGCCGGGTCTGGGTGGTCAGGCACTGTCGACCTTGGGTGTGTCGGTGCAGAACATCCCCGGCGGCGAAATCTATCAGGCCCTGTCCTCGGGCGCCCTCGACGGCACCGAATGGATCGGCCCCTGGTCGGACGAACGCCTCGGCCTGCAAGAGATCGCCAAGAACTACTACCCCGCCGGCTTCCATGAGCCTGGCGCGGCGCTGTCGGTTGGCACCAACCTTGAGCGGTTCAACGGCCTGTCGACCGCCCACCAGCGTGCGATCGAAGTGGCCTGTGCCGATGCGCATCAGCACAACTACGCGCTCTTCACCGCCAACAACGGCCCGGCGCTGCAGCGTCTGCTGGGCACCGGCATCACAACGGGCGAGTTCCCGGACGACGTCTGGGACGCGTTCGGTCAGGGCGCGACCGAGGTGCTGGGTGGCTACATGGGCGATCCGCTCTTCAAGAAAGTCAGCGACAGCGCCATGGCGTCGATGCGCGACACCTCGGCCTGGCTGTCGCTTGCTGACTCGCCCTACACGGCCCAGCGTGACCGCGTGCTAGGCGCGCTCTAAAAAAACGGTCTATAAGAACAGGAGCCGCGCGCAGAGATGTGCGCGGTTCCGTGCACTTAAGGGGAAGGACCGGGGCAATGGGCGACGCCATCGTTTGGTTTCTATCTGGCATGTGGTCCGGCGTGACCGGATTGCTCTATGTGCTGACCCATCTTGGAACCGTCCTCAATTTCTCGGAACCCGCAAATGTCCTGCAACTGGTGTTCTACGGGGCGTCGGTTGAGCTCTTTTTTGTCTTTTTCAATACGTTCCTGATCGTCTTTATCGTCGGCATCTTTCTCAACGGATTTCTTTGGAAGGTCGTCATCGGGCTTGAGACCATCGCCAATGTGGTCGGCCGCGTCGCGGCCTGGGCAGGGCTCTTGATGGTCTTGCAGCAAACCATGGTCGTGTTTTTGCAGTCTATCTTCCGCGTCGCCGAAATCTCGGTCGGGCCGTTCGGGTTGGAATTCACCCAAACCGTTGGCTGGTACTCCGACAGCCTGAAGTTTTATAACGCGATCGTCGTCTGCCTGTGCTGTGCCTGGACGTTCACGCAGGGCGGGCATGTGCGCGTCGACCTGTTCTATGCGGGGATGAGCCATCGCGGCAAACGCATCGTCGATATGTTCGGCTCGCTGTTCTTCATGCTGCCCGCGATGCTTCTGACCTATTTCTACGCCTGGTTCTTCCTCTGGCGGCACCTGATCAATCCCCCGGTCAACGCGGCCGATCCGCTGGACCGCACGCTGATGAAGGCGCTCGCCTTCCGCTGGAATGTCGAAACGATCAGCTTCAGCCCCTCGGGCTTTAACGCCTACTTCCTCTTCAAGGTGCTGATCGTCTTGTTCTGCGTGATGATGATCATGCAGGCCTGCGCGCATTTCTTCCGCAGCTATCTGGAGTTCCGCGAAGGGCCAGAGGCGGCGAACAAACACCAAGACAAGGACAGCCTCGGCGACGAAACCGCCGAGCGCGTGGCCGAGATACACTAGGGGGCCACGGAAATGCCTTTCGGAATGGACGGGATCGAGGTCGCCCTGATCATTGTGTTCCTTTGCCTCTTCGGCGGGATCATGACGGGGTTCCCCGTGGCCTTTGCCATCGGCGGCTCTGCCGTCATCTCTTTTGCGATCATCGCCGGGCTCGACGGGGCAGGGCTCCTGATCCACCAGGCCATCGATACCGGATCGGCAGAATACTCTGCTCTCCTGGCTGAAGGCGTGGCGCGCGACGCAATCTCGGTCTTCCGATACCCGGATTTGCCGCGGGTTGAAGAGGCACTGTTCCCCCGCGGCTGGGAACACGCGCTCAACACCAATATCAGCTTCATCGTCAACCGGATGAACGAACGGGTCATCGCGGGACAGTCGATTGAGACGCTTCTGGCCGTGCTGATGTTCGTGATGATGGGCATCACGCTCGAACGCTCCAAGATCGCCAACGACCTGCTGACCTCGATGGCCCGCGTCTTTGGCCCGCTGCCCGGTGGCCTTGCCGTGTCAATCGTGGTCGTGGGCGCCTTCCTGGCCGCCTCCACCGGCATTGTCGGCGCCACGGTGGTGACCATGGGCCTGCTTGCGCTGCCCACGATGCTCCGCAACGGCTACTCGCCGGAACTGTCCACCGGCGTCATCGCCGCCTCCGGCACGCTGGGCCAGATCATCCCGCCGTCCATCGTCATCGTCCTCTTGGGGACGCTGGCGGGTGACCTTTACTCCAGCGCCCAGGAAAACCGGGCGCAGCTTGCGGGCTGCACCGATGCGCTGACCTTCCTCGGCGAACCCGCCGTCGTCTCGGTCGGCACGCTGTTCCAGGCCGCGCTCATCCCCGGGCTTCTCCTGGCCGGGCTCTACGCCGCCTATGCCTTTGGCTTCGCGCTCCTCAACCCGGCCAAAGCGCCGCCGGTTCTGGGCGAAGATGGTGAGACCGGCCACGCCGTCACCCGCAGCGAGGCGCTGACATGGTTCCTCATCGCCCCCGTTGCCCTGATCGGCGTGGTGATCCTGGGCGCAAGCTCCGGGATCATTGGCAGCCAGAACATCACCGTCGGCGGCACCGTTCAGGATGTGGCCGCGCCCGAGCTGCGCACCAACGTTTCGCCCCAGTGCCAAGAGGCAATGATCGAGCTGCACGGCCAGGAAAAATGGGACCGCGCCATCGCCCAGACCGAGGCGATGGCCGCCGCCGGCACCTCAAGCGAGGTGCGCGAACTGACGCCGGAAGAGATGGAAGAGGCCCGGGCGATCGCGCTGGCCAACGCATCCCCCATCGGCAGCGGTGTGGTCACGCTGCTGGTCCTCTTCGGGCTGATGCTGGCCATCGCGCGCGGCGTCGCGCCGCTGGCCGATCAGTCGCCGCTTCTCATCGGGGCCGGGGGCCTTGCCCTGGCATTGGTTGTCGATGCCGCGCTGATCAGCCCGCTCACCGGGCCGGGGGCCACCTTTGCGCTCATGGCGCTGCCCTTTGCGTTGATCTTTTTCGGCTCCGCCGCCGCCGTGCCGCGCCTGGCCCAGAACGAACTGATCCGCGTCGTCTTCCCGCCGCTGATCCTGATTGTCGCGGTGCTGGGCTCGATCCTCGGCGGGATCACCAACCCGACACCCGCTGCCGCGCTCGGCGCATCGGGCGCGATCATGCTGGCGGCCTATCGCCGGCTCAAGGACGAACAGAAATCGGGAAAGATCATCATCTGGGCCAGCTTCGCCATCGTGATCATGATCCTCCTGGGCATCAACTTCGACCTCCGGCCAGACCGCGACGGCATCACCTTCGCCGATTGGGTCGCGATCATCGCCGCCAACCTCGCCTACCACGCCGCCTTCTTCGGCCTGCTTTTCGCGGTCTGGGTTCTGTGGCGCACGGCGATCCTGCCGCCGGTGGTGCGCGAAACGGCCAAGGTCACCTCGATGGTCTTCACCATCCTCATCGGGTCCCAGCTTCTGAACCTCGTCGTGATCAGCTTTGGCGGCGAACACTATATCCAGCAGTTCCTGCGCTCGTTCGACAACGAGATGGTGGTGTTCCTCATCGTCATGCTCGTCCTGTTCATTCTGGGCTTCGTGCTCGACTTCCTCGAGATCATCTACATCGTGATCCCGATTGTCGGGCCGGTGATCTATGGCGGGACGATGGACCCCAAATGGGTGACGATCATGATCGCGGTGAACCTGCAGACCTCGTTCCTGACGCCGCCCTTCGGCTTTGCACTGTTCTATCTGCGCGGGGTGGCACCGCCGGGCATCACGACCGGCCACATCTACCGCGGCGTCGCGCCCTTCGTGCTGATCCAGATCGTGGGGCTGGGGATCTTCTGGGCTTTCCCGGGGATCGTGACGATCGTGCCCGACCTGATCCCGAACTAAATCAAGGGCGCGGGCGTGCGCCTCTTTGGTCCGAAAATATCCCGGGGTTTGGGGCAGCGCCCCAATCGCTCACGTCGGCCGCGTATCCGGCAGGCTGATCTGCGCGACCTGTTCGGCAATCGGATCCGTCGACAGCGGGTGTGTCGCGGAAGAGTAGGTGGCCGGGTCGCCGATATCCTGCCACTGCCCGCCCTTATAGACCTCAAGCGCCGAGAACCGCGCCTTGTAGCCCATCTTTGAGCTGCCCGGCACCCAATAGCCGAGATAGACATAGGGCAGCCCCGCTTCGCGCGCGATCCGGATGTGATCGAGGATCACGTAGGTGCCCAGGCTTTGCGCCGCCAGATCGGGATCGTAGAACGAATAGACCATGCTCAACCCGTCATCGAGCACATCGGTTAGGCACACCGCGGCGAGAGAGCGGCCCTCATCCGTTTGGGCCGCGTATTCGATCACCCGGCTCCGGATGGGGGTCTCTTCGATCATCGCGGCAAATTCGAAGATATCCATATCGGCCATGCCCCCATCGGCATGGCGACTGTCAAGATAGGTCCGGAACAGCGCGTATTGATCCTCGGTCGCCCAGGGCGATGTCGCCTCACGCTCAAGCAGCGCGTTGCGTTTGTCGGTGCGGCGCTGGCTTTTCGTGGGAACAAAATCCGCCACGCGAATGCGCGCCGAAAAACAGGCCGAACACTCTGCGCACGAGGGGCGGTAAAGCACGTTCTGCGACCGGCGAAAGCCTTGTTTTGACAGGGTATCGTTCAGCTTTTCGGCAAACTCGCCCTGCAGCGAGGTAAACAACTTCCGCTCCATCCGCCCGGGCAGATACGGGCAGGGCTGTGGGGCCGTCACATAAAACTGTGGCGCTATGGGCAGCGTGTGGCGCATCGCGGCGTGCAAGTCCTCTTCCGCGGTACCCTAACAAGCGCTTTTGGCTCCGCCAAGCCCCTGAAACAGCGCATCTTGTGTAGATTTTGGTCGCAGAGGGGCCTACTCGGCGCCCCGTACATCGACCTCCAAAACGCCCAGCCCCGCAATCTCGCCCACCATGCGATCACCCGCAACGATCGGGCCCACGCCCGCAGGCGTCCCCGAAAGAATCACATCGCCGGGTGCCAGCGTGAAGTAGCGCGACAGATAGGCGATCATCTCGGGCACCGACCAGATCATCTGGTTCAGGTCACCGGACTGGCGAACCTCTCCGTTCACCGCAAGTGTGATGGCTCCGTGATCGGGGTGCCCGACCGCCTCAGCCGGCAAAAGCGGTCCCACGGGCGCCGACCCCTCAACCGCCTTGCCAGTCTCCCACGGCCGCCCGGCCTTCTTGGCCTGGGCCTGAAGATCCCGCCGCGTCATGTCGAGCGCCACGCCATAGCCGAAAACCGCCTCAAGCGCCGCCGCTTCGGGGATGTTCGTGCCACCGGATTGCAGGGCCACGAGCATCTCGATCTCGTGGTGCACATCCGCGGTCTCACTGGGATAATCGAAGATCCCGGTCGGGTTCAGATTGTCGGGGTTTTTCTGAAAAAAGAACGGCGGCTCGCGGTCCGGATCATGGCCCATCTCCCGCGCATGGGCCGCATAATTCCGCCCGATACAATAGACGCGCCGCACGGGGAATTGCTCGGTGCGTCCGGCGATCGGCAAAAGCGTTGGCTGCGGTAGGGGAAGGACAGTGTCGGGCATCGGCTTTCTCTTTGGGGCAGGGATGGTAGGCCCGGAGGGACTCTAACACTTGATTTTTCTGTATTCATTACATATACTTACCGTTCATTTTGGCTAACCTTTCGGGAGGGTTAGCCATTTTTCGTTCTTGTTTTCTTCACGCTCAAGAGCCCGATCGCGTCATCCGCTAGATCGGCACGGACGACGGCTTTGGTGTAGCGCTCGACCTCGGCAAGAGACTTGTGCCCTGTAATCGCCTGTATCATGTGCGGCGTGCAACCGGCCTCGGCGAAACGGCGCGCACAGGCTTTCCGCAAGCCGTGGGAGGAGCAATTCGGCAGGCCCGCGCGATCGCACGCTGCGCGCATGAGGTTGCCCAGGCCGCTTTCCTTTCGGGCTTTTCCCTGAGCGGTTTGAAGGAAGAGTAGCCGGTCGCGGGGCAGGGAGCTTAGTAGCGTGGCAAGGGCGCCGCCGATCGGGATCGAGATCAGCACACCGCCTTGCATTCGGGTTTTCTGGCGGCGGTATTCAAACCGATCGCCGACGACGTTATGCCAGCCGAGTTTGACGGAATCTATCCGCGCCGCACCGGTGAAGAGCATAAGGGTAAACGCGGTGTGCGCAACGGTGCCGGGCCGGTGAAAATCAAGGAAGCGCGCGATCTCTGCCTCGCTCCAAGTATGATAGCCCTCACCCTTGTTGCGGTAGGACTCCGCAGACGCCGCCACATTCTGGGCGACGATGCCCATTCGCATGGCATGCTTGCACAGCATTCCGAAGACCTTTCGGATCCGGTTTGCCGCTGTCGGACGATCTGCCTTCGTCGCCATGATTGCCTCGATGTGGCGTGTCTCGAGGCTCGCCATGCTGCGGCACCCGTGCTCGCGCCGGAGCTCGCCGAGCACGCCCAGGTATGTCTTCCGGGTGTTGGTAGACCAAGCCTGTACGCGAGGCGACTTTACGAAGCTCTGAGCGACCGCCTCGAGGCTATCACTCGCCACTCGGCTCGGAACTCCACGCGTCTTCTCGCCGCTTTGTGCAGCCGCCAGCCGCGCCCAGAAGCTTTCGGTGCCGTACTCTGTGCCGAGTTGGAAGGTTCCGCCATTGCCGCGAAAGCGGAACCGCCGCCGACCATGGCGATCACGGTACGAGCTCACGCCCTTTGGAAGCTTGGACTTCATGTGAGAACATCTCCCCAATCGTCCGAGAGTGTGGCAGGTTCGCTGATATTGCGGACACGTGCGAATAGGCGGCCATCGGGTGTGCGCTCGACCTCGATATCAGTGGGGGCAACTCCATAGGCCTGCGCCGCGCCCCTGATGGTGCGCGCGACGTCGGCCTGAGATATGGTTGCCCGCTGAGTCATGGATCAGTCGCGTGCCACGAGCCAGCTAAGCCTGCGCAGTGCGTGCAGAGGTGTAATTGCGACAGTCTGCATGGTCCGCTTCGCATCTTCAGGCTTCTCACCGAATTCGAGCTCACCGGTGGACCAGAAAGATGCGGTTCCGCTAGTCAGATTGAGTTCGACAGAAAGATCGTAGAAGCCGCCATCAGTTGTAAGTTCGTCGGTTGCGTCAACGAGCCAGCGCAACAGCTTAATCAAAGCCAACTCGAGTGTGTCACCCTCTTCGATGCCGATCGATTTGAATTCGCTCGGAGCGCCGCATGTTAGCCCGAGTAGTGTTTCAGCCTGCGCTACGCTTTCCTTCTTCTTGTAGTCCGTCATTGAGGCAAGGACGAAGGCGCGAACTACGTCGCTTGGCGACGCATCGGAAGCGCTCCTACCGCGTCCAGATCCGGTCGTGAGAAATCCTTCGATCTTCGCAATGCGAACGATTTGCTTCATGATGTTGGGATCACGTCCGGTGATCCTAGCGACTTCTTCTGCGGCGAACGTCACATTGATTCCCATGACGTCAAACTCCTAACTCTACTCATCCATATACTATTACTGTAAATGGTGATTCGTCAAGCTGTAATTGACAACGCTCCGCGACGATCGTAACCCTCGATTTCGTCGCCTCGAGTTTGGCGATCGATGCGTAACTTGAGGGTGTCCGCTTCAGCCGAGAGTTCGTAAAAGCATTTCTCTTGGTCTTCTGTGAGATCGCCGTTCTCACCTTCAGGCGTGGCGGGGATTGCTTGAGTTTCGTGGCCGCTAGATTCAGTCACGAGACTTCATGTTTCAATCCTTCTGAGCTGCGCGCGTTGAAGTTAATGCCGCGTCAATTCTCAACGGAAAGGGGATCAAGATCGTCTTGGCGAAATTGAACTGCGCGAGTTTTTTGGCCATGGCGCCACCGCGGTAGTAATCGTTCTTGGGACGTACAGAGGTTCAAAACCTCAATATTCAGCACATGGTTTTTATCTTTACACTGGGTTGCGCCTACGCGCTCAATTTGAAAGCCGCGGGGACAAGAAAGATCAGAATTAGTTACCTTATTGGAGTCAGTTATTCTGACCTTTTGTTTCGGACACGCAAAAACTTGACCATCCCCAGCGGTGGATTTCCCACTTATGCATTCGCACTCACCCGCCCCTCCCTTCCGGACGCAAAGCCCTGGTCTCTGGCTATGGAATGAATTGCAGGGAGTCGCTCATTGCTTTGTTCCAAACCCACTTCAGGCCGCTTCTGCACACTGTCGATATGATAGATTTCGAGCATCGAGGCGGGTCGGCAGCCCTGTAAGCAGGGCTCATAGTGAACCAGCAGCTTTGACAGTTAGGGCGGAAAGTGGACGTCTTCTGCGCGCGCGAGCAAACGGGGATGAGACTGCAATAGTCGACATTGGCAACGCCACCTACTCGCGTTTATCCCGTAGCAATTCTGCGATCCACGACCAAAAGTGGCAGATCATCATCTCGCGCCGTGTCGCGGCCGCGTTCTTTCTCGTTCATCGCTGCCTCATTCTGCCGCCACCTTGCGCTCCGCGGCGGCGGGCGCTGTCATCGGAAGGACACCTGGATCCGAGTTTGGAGTTTTTCTACCGGCTTCTTGCGCTAGAGCCCGGCCCAGTAGGCCAATGGCGTTCGTCACATGCGCCTGCAGGACAAACACCGCCGGGACACACACGATCACAATCAATGTCCCGAACAACACGCCATAGCCTATAGATACCGCCAGCGGGATCAGGAACTGCGCCTGGAGTGATGTCTCCATGATCAACGGGAACACTCCAAGGAAGGTCGTCAGCGACGTCAGCAGGATCGGTCGGACTCGTTCTTTTGTGCCGCGAACGACCGCCTCTTGGAGGTCAAGCCCTTCGGCAAGATACTCGTTGTAGAGATCGACCATCACCAGGGAGTTATTGATGACAACGCCCGCCAAACCAATGATCCCAAAGATCGACAACAGGGTCAGGGGCAGCCCCATGATCAGATGGCCTGCTACAGCACCTACTAGTCCCAACGGGATGGCCAGCATAACCACAACCGGCTGGATGTAGGACCGGAAGATCAACGCAAGAAGTGCGAAGATCACGAAGAGCGCGATTGCAACTGCTTGGCCTAGTGCGGCAGCGGCGTCGCCCTGCGTGCGTTGTTCGCCCCCGAAATCTACGATCAGGCCGCTATAGCGTTCGGTCAGGACGGGAACGATGTCTCCTTGAATAATCCTGTTTGCCTCTTGCCCTGTGATCACCGCAGGGTCCACATCTGCGGTCACGGTCGTGATCTGCCGGCCGTTTCTGCGCAGGATCTCGGTAGGGGCCAGCCCTTCTTCCACGTGAGCAACCGCCGAAAGTGGGATAATGTCGCCCGATGGCGTGGTCACCCAACTGTCGAGCAAGTCGGCAAGGCTGTCGCGATCCTGCGCCGGATAACGCACCATCACTGCGACGTTGTCGGCCCCGCGCTGCACAGTGGTGGCCTCCAACCCGAAGAAACCGGCGCGGGTCTGCGTGGCGAGGTCTTCGAGCGTCACGTCCCAGATGCGCGCGTCTTCCCGCAGCGCGAGGCGGTATTCTGTGAGGCCGGCAGAGTTGTCATCGCGGATTGAGAACACGCCTGGTATCGCCCGCAGGCTCTCGCGAAGGTCGGCCACAACGGGTGCGATGTCTTGCCCATCGGGCAGCGACAACTCGACGGCTATCGGATCGCCTGCGCCGACGAGTTGCGCCGAGACGGTCAGGCTGTTGACCCCCGGCACGTCCCCGATGGCGTTCAGCCACGCCGTTTCGAAGTCTGACGTCGGCCAGTCGCGCAGCTCGGGGTCGGTGATCTCGACGACGACATTGGCAACCGTCGCCCCGCTTGAGGCCTGCCCTCCACCGGGCCCACCTTCCGCGGGGCCAAGGCCCACCACAACGTTCTGCCCCACCAAAACGGGTGGTGCACTCACACTAAGCTGTTGCTGAATGGTCGCCGCGGCGTTTTCCGCGGCCAAGCGGACGTCTTCGGCCACGCGCTCGGTCATCGCGAAGGTTGTGCCGTCGCTCATCTCGATGCTCGCGGTCACGAAGGTACCGTCGATCGAGGGGAAGAAGTTGAACCGCACGTAGCCATGGGTCAACAGCCCAAACGTTACGATCATCAACGCCGCGGCTCCAGCGATGGGGACCAGAACACGCCGCGTGGTGAACCGCAGCATTGCGTCGAGCGGGCCATGGATGAAGGCCTGAAGAACGCGGTCAACGCCCGCGCGCACCAGGCGCAGCGCCCGCAACACGAGGTTCGGCTTGTAGTCCGGCGACACATCGAGCGTTGAGAGGTTGCGCGGCAAGATGAAGAGCGCCTGCAACAGCGACATCACCAGCACGATCATAACAACCAGCGGGATGTCCGAGAGGAACTTGCCCAGCGTGCCGGGCAGTTCAAGGAGCGGCCAGAACGCCACAAGCGTCGTCACGGTGGAGAACACAACTGGCACGGCGATGCGTTGGGTGGCGCGCACCGCCGCCTCTTGCGGCGACATCCCGCGTTCGTTGTAGGTATAGACGTTCTCGGACACGACGATGGCGTTGTCGACGATTATCCCGATGGCCAGGATGAACCCGAAAAGCGAGATCATGTTGATCGACATGCCAAGCGCGGCCATCGCCGCAAGTGCCGCCGAAAACGAGACGGCGATGCCTATGGCAGACCAGGCGGCCAGGCGGAAATCCAGGAACAGGGCGAGGCAAGCCACAACTAGAGCGAGGCCAATCACCGCATTCGTCAGCAGCAGGTCCAGGCGCGATTGTAATTCGCGCGCATCGTTCTGCCAGACAGAGGCTGAGATGCCTTCCTGCAGGGACGGCTGAAAGATCTCGGTCAGATATGCCTGTGCAGCATCGACGATTTCCAGCACCTGCTCTTCGCCCACGCGAAAGACATTTACCGAAACCGAGCGTTCGCCATTGAACGAGGCTGACAGATCGGTGTCTTCGAACCCGTCGGTAACATTGGCAACGTCGCGCAAAAACAGCCGCCCGCCGTTTTCACCCGTACGAAGTACAATGTTCTCGAAATCGGCCTGTGTGTAGTTTCGGCCCACCGTTCGGATGGGAAAGCTTACCGTATCAGTATCAATCGCCCCGCCGGGCAATTCCAGCGAGTTCTGGCGGATCGCGTTGGCCACCTCCGTCATGCTGAGCCCGTAGGCGCGCAAGGTGTCGCGATCGACCTCGACCGTCACTTCGTATTCACGCCGATTTGCGACCTCGACGTAGGAGATCGCATCAAGAAGCAGCAACTCATCGCGCAGGCGTTCAGCTTCTTCGGTCAGGACACGCTCGCTGGCGGTGCCGTGAACAGCGATCTCAAGCACGCGCGAAGAATTGGTGGATTGCGTGACCACCGGCTCTTCGCTGTCTTCGGGGAAGACGTCGATGCTGTCGATCTCTGTGCGGATCTCGTCAAGTTTTTCCTGCAGTTCTTCGCCAAGAAGAAACGTCACCGTCACACCGCCGCGACCTTCCGATATGCTGGCGGTGATCTCATCGATCCCGTCGACGGCGGTGAGTTCATCTTCGATGGGCCGGACGACGCTTTCCTGGATCTCGGTCGGCGAGGCACCGGGATAACTGACCGAGATGTTCACACTGTCGAGGGTGATCTCGGGAAACGTTTTTTGCGCGATGGAAATGGCCGACAGAGCGCCCAGTGCCCCGACCAGGATGATGGTGAGCATCGCGGCAACCGGGTGCTCTGCGCACCAGCGGATCGCGGCGTTCATTGCGAAGACTCCGTGGCCAGGGCCGCCTGATCAGCACTGCTTTCCACATCGCGCAGGGCCATTCCGGGCACGGGCGCGGCCAGCACGCTCAGAATGACGGCCGCCGCCTGCGGTGGATCCTGCACCTCGACATATGACCACTCGCCTTCCACATGCACCCGGCGGGCCGGAATGATCTGCAGCGCATCCCTGTCGTTTAGCCACAGCGTATTGCCGCCCCTAACCGCGACCGAGGGCACGCGATAGATGTTCTCGCGCCCGGCACCCTCAATCACCACATTGGCGAAGGCATTGATCAGGGCTGGCGGCGCGCCCGAGGCAAGATGGGTCTCATCGCCGTTGCCCTTTACACCTATCAGGGTGTCCAAACGCACCGCGGCCGTTAGTGTGCGGGTCGCACGATCCAGTTGTGGTTCTACCCGGTCGACGTACCCGCTCCATTGAAACACGTAGTCGGCAAACGGGATGTCTATCCGGGCGCGTGGTTCGGCCCCGGCAAAAAGGCCGGGGATCAAAGCTGCATCCGCCTGCCTGATGGCGATGTCGACCTCCAGTTCATCTGGCGTGAACGCCTCTGCAAGCACCTGGCCGGGGTTGACCACGTCGCCAACCTCCACCGCCTTTGTCAAGATGGAGCCATCGAACGGTGCCCGAATGCGCCGGTCCTCGATCGCGATCTCCGCCGCGACGCGGGCCGCCCGGAGACCTTCCAGGTTGGCCTCCAACTCGGTGATTTGAGACTGCAGTTGATCCACCTGCGTGCGCGATGCGACCTGCCGTTCAAAGAGCGCCACTGTGCGCTCCAAGTCATCCTGCAACTGACGCAACCGCGCATGGGACGCGGCAATATTGGCATCGGTCTGGGCCAACGTGGTCTGCTGCGCGCGATCATCGATCTGAACGAGAACGTCACCTTCCCTGAAGGCACCGCGATTAATGATTGCTGGGTGAACGTCCGTCACAAGGCCCGAGGCTTGTGCGGCCACCGCCACCTGCCGGAACGGCAGCACAAAACCTTCACCGCGGATAGGTAGCGGGCCTTCATGCCGTGTTAACGCACCAGTTTCAACCAGCGCCACGGGCCGCTCGATTGGCGCCGCTTCCACGACCTCGCGGTTCTCACCTAGGTATCGGAATCCAAACACTCCACCCGCAACAATCGCTGCGGCCACGAGCAGCCAGAAAGCTTCCCGCGCGATTGTGAGCACAATTGCTAAAGCCTTGCGAAGCATGGGCACCTCCTTGCTGACAATAGTGTCAGTAATTAGGACGAATTGGCAATCTTCAACCCGCTCGACTATGCTTTTTTGAACGTATTGAGCGCGAAATCGCACAATGCAGGATTTTGTCGCATCTTGGGACCGCAAGATAATGAAAACGACTGCCCCAAGCGACAGCCCCGCCTATCGCCGCCGGAAAGCCGACCGCCCCGATGAAATCATTGCGGCTGCCCTGCGCGAGTTTCACGACCGTGGCTTTGCCGGAGCCAGCATGGCCCGCATAGCCAAGGGCGCGGGAGTGTCCAGGGCGACGCTCTACCTCTATTTCGAGAACAAGGAAGCGCTGTTTCTCGCTGTTGCCGGGGAAGCCATGGCGGGTTTTACACGCGCCGCCAGCCAAAAGATAGAGATCGGTGATCATTCAACGGAAGAAACGCTCCGCGCGCTCTTCCGCCAGTTTTATCGAACTATGACGAGCACAAAGAACAGCGCTCTCTTGCGCATTCTCATCTCAGAAGGCCCTGCAATGCCGCATCTCGTAGAAGCCTACCACTCACAGATCCTCACTACGGGGCGCACCCTTTTGGAACGGATCATTGCCCGCGGGATTGCGCGCGGAGAGGTTAGGCCGGGCCCGGTCGCCAGCATCCCACAAATCCTTATAGCGCCGGCGATGTTCTACGCGATCCATTCCATGGTCTTTGGGGCGCTTGAAAACCTCGACGAGGACACTTTCGCAGAGGCGCACCTTGATCTGGTGATGCGAGGGATTGGTGCTTGACCGTAGCTTCAACGCGTATGGCTGAACATAAGTAGCAACATGTGGGTTTACCGATCGCCAGATTTTCAGATGTAGCGAATGGCCGATCCGACGGGCCGCGCGGCAGCAACTCTTAGGTCGGTCGAAGGTCCGGTCTGGGCCGGAAGTGGCTGGTGAGCCACTTCGGCCGAAGGTCGGGAAAGTCCGCGTAGCAGACGTTGGTCTCGATTGCGGCGAACGGCAAATCCGAGCCCACTTTGACCGATGCTGCGAGTTGCACGAAGGTCCGTGATGCGCCAAAACCCGACGCACGCTTCCTACACTGGAAGCGCGCAACCGGGGGAAGCGCTCGACGGTGTAGGAGGTCGCGCCTCCCCGCCTGCAGGCGTCTACGCAGTAGCGTAGGCGGAGCTTCCAGTGCAGAGAGCGCGATGCCGCGGAAAGGTATCTCTTGCATGATCTCGGCTTTATCGCGAGAGTCTGTGAGAACACTTCGTGAATTCTGGACGGGTGCGACCCATAGTTTAGCCTTGATCCGCATCGTTTTTTTGGACTGCAGACTTTTGTGGGGCACAGAATTGACCGACGACGCGAACTACAACGATGAATTCCTCCCACCGGGCACAGCCGACCACGCGCGCGCAACCGAAGTATTCGGGCCCCTCATGTTCGCGTTGTTCAGCCAGAAGATCTGGGACGAGTTCAGAACACGGGACACCGTGGCAAGGGGAGCCAAGAGGGCGATCTACCGCTTCGGGATTGGGAGCATCGTGCTCGGGCTTCTCGCCCTGGCGCTTGCGACTATCGACATAGCCTACCTTGCCCCGCAACTGGAGTTCGCAGTCCTGTGCAAGCTTCTGGACGCAGGTCCCAGGCCGGATCAGTGCACGCCATTCCTGCTGAGCGTCATGTCGGCGGACTCTGCCGAGACCTTCGTAAAGGTCGTCGCGGGCGCCGCCGCCTTGCTCGGCGTGCTCAGCTTCGTGACGGGCTTCTGGCAAGGCGGCTTCGGCAGCCGCAAGCGCCGCTGGCTCTCCGCCCGCATGTGCTGCGAGTTGATCCGCCAGTGGCGGTGGCGCTATTATCTTGAGCATCTGGAAGACGTGGTCGCGGCTGCCGGGAACGAGGCACGTGAGACCGCCTATCAGGAGGCGCAGGACGCTGCGCTGGATGCGTTTCTTCGGGACCTGGAGGCCGACCTCCCAGCCCGTCTGGAACATGCGATCGAGCATGGACGCATAGACCTTGGGGAAGACGAGACGCCGATCCGCAAGCCTCCTCTCGACACCACCCCGCAGTCCGGGCCGAAGGGCGAGAGGCTCGCCCTCGCGCTCAAGGCCTACGATGACGTGCGCATCCGCGGGCAGATCTGGTACGCGACCTACCTGACCGAGAAGTCCGGACGGTTCGGCACGCATCCGGCCCGGCAGAAGTCGCTGCTGCACGAGGTCGAGACCGCGTTGGTAGTGCTGGTGCTCTTCGCCCACCTGCTGGTGGTGCTGGGCGTGCTGGCAGACGTTGCTGCGTTCAAGTCGGTCTTCGTCCACACAATTGCGATCACCATGGCGCTGGCCGCGCTGGCGGTAACGGCGATCGACCGGGGCTTGCGGCCCGAAGCGCATCTGGGCCGGTTCCTCGGCTACAAGTCACAACTGTTGGCCACGCGTGACCGTTTCCGGGAAGCGACCACGCCGCCCGCGAAGATCGCCTCGGCCCAGGATGTCGAGCGCGC
Source organism: Pseudomonadota bacterium (assembly GCA_039193455.1). Taxonomy (GTDB): domain Bacteria; phylum Pseudomonadota; class Alphaproteobacteria; order Rhodobacterales; family Rhodobacteraceae; genus JBCBGF01. The sequence goes on along the minus strand of JBCCWO010000023.1, from coordinate 11,234 downwards.
CGCCTATGATGAGATGATCGACTTCCTGCGCGAGGCGAACGCGGCGAGGTTCGTGATCTGATGGCGCGGCCGCGCGCTCAGGCGCCGGCCTCTTCGAAGAACTTCTCCAGCGGCACGAACTCTGGCCGGATCGCAGCTTCCTCGCCAAGCATGCGGCATAGCGCCAGCACGGTCCAGCGGAACGTGGCGATCATCTTCTGCTCCAGCCGTTTCAGATCGGCGTCGCCGGAGCGGTCCTCGTCGAACTGGACGCATTGCTTTGCGTGCGCCCGTGGCCGAACGGCGCATGATCTGGGAGCCGAGCGCCCACCGGCGCCCATCCTGTGGTCTTGACCATGTTGGTCTTGACGGAGGTCTCGTCTATACACGCCATCCGTTCCAGGGCATTGCGCATGAAGGGCTGTCGGCGAGCGATCCAGACCTGGCGCGCGAGCGCGACATCGGGGCGTTTCAGCTCAGCCGCCTGCAGATGTTTTTTATGACTATGGGTGTGCCCGTCTTCCACCAAGGCCACGACACGCTCGCGGAGCGCCATGGGATGCGGTTTGCCCATTCTGATCCCCTACATCTGCCTCAAGGCCAGGGAATCACAACCGTCGCGCCAGGGGAACCCCGAATCCGATCAAGAGCGACACGCTCTAGAGCCATATTGGCTGGCGAGGGGTTGGCTCGGGCTTTTTCAGAGCAAGCTTTAGGGTAATTATAAAGGTTGTGAGGAGGTGATCGCGGCAGTGAAGAAACGACGCGCCCTTTTGATTGGAATTGGCCATTACTCCGACCTTACCATGCCCAGCTTAGCTGGTTGTCTGACGGATGTCGAAGAGATGAAGCGTGGTTAGGTTAACAACACCGAGGGCCAACTGCGGAACTTTGACGGTGAAGCGCCTGTCTCGAACCTGGGCAAGCCCGCGGATACCGCTAAAGTGCGGGGGGCGCTAAAGAATGTGTTCAATTCTGATGGAGACGAGCTTCTCGTTAGTTTTTCTGGGCACGACACCCTCGACTACGCTGGCGGTTATGTTGTGATGCAGAATGGGCGACCGAATGGGTCAGGAGGATACATGAACGAAATCCAAACGATGGCGCAAAGTTCGAAGGTTCCGACCAACACCATCATTATCGAGAGCTGCAACAGCGGCGCCTTTGGGGAAAGCGCACAGCAGGTCACCACTATGAGCGATGGTATGACTCTCATGGGCTCCTCGACCCGCGATCGAGCCTCGATGATGTCGCCCAACAGCATGAGCGTATTCAGTTCCCCTGTGGTAGCTGCACTCGAAGGCGGGGCGGCCAATACTCGGGGCCATGTCTCTGCCTCCTCCATCTACGCGTATGTAGACGCCTCTCTTGGGGAATGGTCACAGCGCCCGATCTACAAATCCCACGCCAAACGGGTTGATCCGCGGCGCAATTGCGCGCCGCAATGTACAGATATGGAACTGCGGGAAATCGTGACGTGTTTCCTCGACCCGAAAGACACATACGCCCCTAGCCAGGAACATGAAGAGACCACAGACGTCGCTGTCGGAGACAAGTTCACCGTGTTCAAGCAGATGAAGAAGTCGCAAACCGCAGGCCTGCTCAGCCCGGTCGATCCCAATCAAATGGATCTTTATGGTGTGGCCATGAGTTCGGAAAAGACTAGGCTGCCCGAGCTCGGCAGATTCTACCACGCATTTGTCACCAACCGTAACATCTGATCCGGACCACATGCCCAACACCCTTTCCTCAGACCAGAAGACTGCGCTTGCGCTAATGACGGTGCCGCAGAATGTCTTCATTAGTGGCACCTATGAAGAACTGGTGGTTTATCGTGAGCATCTTGCCCAGGGCATCGCGGCAGCTGGCCACATCCCGGTGGAGCCGCATCATACGGGCGGCGCTCTCTGGCCGCTCTGCGCGAAACTCGCTGTCCAGATTCAGGCCCATTGCCAAGCCTATTTCGGCTTTTTTGGAGAACGATACGGAACCCCTGTCAGCGAAGGCGACGAGGACGCTCGCTCCTATACAGAGTATGAGTTCGATCTAGCCTTGGAGGCCTATTGTTCGCCCGGCCGCCCGCCGCCCATCTTTGTGATGATGCCCGACATGGGCAGCGAACTCTGGCACGAAATCCGAGCGCGTACGGGGGAGGTGATTGCAGAAAAGAAGCTGAGCAGACGAGAACAGGCAGCTGACCTAAAGTTGCAAGACGCTTTTCTCAAGAAAGTTGAAGGCGGGGTCTACGACGGCAAGCCTGCGAGCAATGAAATCCTGCCGGTGAAAACCCGCGCTGAGATCCCGCAGCGTGCTAAGACCACTTTGTTCAATTACTACAATGATCTTGCGATGATTGCAGAAATTCTAGAGGTGCAGCCCCGTTCTGCCAGTCCCTTTGCCGCAACCAGCGTGCCTGAACCCGCCCCACAAGTGTTAGGCGAACCACGGCTCATCCGCCAGACGAACGCCCTTTTCGAAACCTATCAGACAGACGGCTACAAGGCGTCCCCACTCCTCGCGATATTGGTACAAGCTCCGCAACACCGAGCGGCCCCCCTCGCCAAAACGGTGAAGGAGCTTGCCGACAATCACATACCATGGGGAGTCTCTCACAAGGATGAGGCCTCCTTTGATGAGGGCCGACGAACGCATTACACGGTTGAAGAGGCACTGTGGAACATGCTCGATCTCGCCCCGCCCCGTGGGGACAGCGCTGCGCAGATCCGCGAGCTCGCGGAGCACGTGATCGCACGGGAGGCGCGTCTTGTACTGGAGTTGCAAGCCGTCAACCGCTACCCTGGACAGCTGAAGGCCTTGATGGAGGAGTGCCTCATCCCCCTAACCGCGGCTCTCCTTGAGGCCAAACCCGCCACGCCACAGATGGTCCAGCAGCTCACGCTGATTATGAGCTACCGCGGCGATGTCTTTGGCGACCAGAAAGCCATGTCCGGGTATTTGAGCAAGCTCACCCAAAAGACCCGACCCGATTTTCGTAAACTCCTAGTCCTCAGCTTGCCTGAGGCGCAAAAAGGAACTTTGCCAAAGAGATGACTGACTCCAGTTTTTCCTATCGACTCTACACCGAGACAGGCCCGTACGATACGGACCTCGATTACGTGCTGGATTACGACAAGCAGAAGCACATCGATTTCGCGATCTTGCTAGGCAAGCCTCTTCTGGTCGAGGGGGAGGCAGGCTGCGGCAAGACTCGGCTTGCGTATGCCATAGCGCATAAGCTCCTGGGAGAGCAACCGCGTTTAGCTACTATACGGAGCACCTCGCGCGCCGTCGATCTGCTCTACCGCTATGACGCGGTGCGCCGGCTGCAAGAAAGCCAGCTACAGAACCCCGAGCTTGTCGAGAAAGCCGCCTCCGCCTATCGCTATGTCAGCTTGCAAGACCTCGGCCGCTCGATTTTCGAGCCGCAACCTAGTGTCGTGCTGATTGACGAGATCGACAAGGCCGACCCGGATTTTGCCAATGACCTCCTGCATGTCATTGATCAGTTCGCCTTCCAGATCGATGAAATCCCGGATGTGGAACGCGAAGCATCGAAGACCTTCCAGGGCTTCGATCGCAATGTGATCGGTGAAGGCGCGCGGCCGATCATCATCTTTACCTCCAACCGCGAACGCCCCTTGCCCAAACCCTTCCTCCGCCGCTGTATCTATCTGGAGTTGACCTTCCCCACCGATCCGAGTGATTTGGCCGAGATTGTACAAAAGAACCTGCGGCTAGAGCGCTCGGGCGTCGATCACCCCGCCAGAGGCTCCGACCTTTCGGTTCAGATTATTGATGCCGCAGTCGCGTCCTTTCTGGAGATCCGCAAGGCTGCCGAGGACCGCAAAGCAATTAAACTGCCAGCCACTGCAGAGCTGATTGATTGGGTCCATGTGCTCCATTGGGAGGGGACAAGCCCCGACGCCATCAAGACGGGTGATCCGCCCCATTGGCGGATCCTCTTTTCCACCGCTCGTGATATCGCAGACTATGAACGCAGCATTTCCTCGGGCAAAGAATGAATGGCTACGCTCGCGCGCTCGTCCCCCAGCGATCCAGGGGATCAGGTCCTTCTGTTGGGACTCTTCAAGGCGTTGAGGGAGGCAGGGCTGAAGCTGTCGACCCGGGACTATCTGGACGCCTTGCTTGCTCTGTCGTTGCTTGACCGCCCGTTCGAGACGTTTGATAAGCTGGCGCTGACCAGCGACGACACGGCCAACGAAGGGGGGATAATTGGCTACTCCCGCGTACGCGAAAGAAAAGAGATCGCCTGGTTCCTATGCCTACTTTTTGCCCGTTCCGAGCCCGAGCGGCGGCTGATCCAGACTGTTGTCTCCCGAATTCTGCCGCCCGCTGCACCGATCCAGACGTTGCGCTTGCATCGCCTCATCACTCACGGCGCGCCGTTTTCAGGATCCTCGCCTCGCGACCCGCTGCCCAGCAATCCCGATCTCGATAGACAAGCAAAGGCCGAAAAGCAAAAGGCAACTGACGAGCGCAAGGGGGCGGCCAAAGAGGCGGCGGATACGCCTGCAAAGTCAAAAAACGAGGACCATGCGGAGCCGGAGCCCGGCACCCAAACGGCCAATGTCGATCTGGGCCGCGACGGTAACTTACCCCTACCGAGACTTGAGGAGACAAGCACACTTGGCCTGTCGCCCTACAGCTTTGAACCGGCGACCAGCTTCACTTACTCTTGGCTGCTAAACACCTGGCGCCAGTTCTACATTCCGCAGACCAGCCCCGGATGGGGAGAGATTGACTTCAACCGTACCGTCGAACTTGCCGCCCAGACCGGCCGCGTCGTGGCCCCAGTATTCCGCCGGAAACGTCAGAACGCCGCACGGCTTTTGTTTTTGGTGGATCTGAGCTTCGCTACCACGCCATGGAAGACGGTGCGAGAGGCGCTGCTGGAGACCTATGATCGGGAGGCGTGGCGATTCGAAAGCACCCGGCGGTTCTTTTTCAGAACTGCCCCCAGCCCACAAGTCTACGGCCGTCGCGATCTCGGCCAGCCCATTGATTTCGAGGACGTTTTAGCGATCGCGCCGGATATCCCGATCCTCATTTGGGGTGAGGCAGGGGCCGTTCAAAAACCGTCGCGCCGCCTTGCAACCGCATTCGAAGGCTTTGTCGAGACACTTGCGTACAAGGCATATGGCCCGATTGTCTGGATCAACCCTGCGCCAGAACGCAACTGGGGCGGTTCCATGATGGACATACTTGCCGATGTACCAAATCTTCGCGCTATGGAGCTGGGGCAAGAGTCGCTGATGGAAGCGATGGATCATCTGCGAGGGCAGCTATGACGCTGGCACCATTGCAGGACTGGGAAGGGGAGCCGCTCTCGATTGAGGAGGCTTTTGAGCGTATCGCCCACTTTGCTCAAGCCTTTGGCGCCCCCGCGATGCGGCTTGCGGGCCATTGCTCAATCCTAGAACGCCTAAGCTTCGAGAGCGTCGGACTCTTACGGCGCAACTTTCTGCCCTCCGAGCATTTCGACAACGCAGCACTTGATGGCCAAGTGCTCTTTGGAGGGCTCTGTCTGCATCTCGGCAGTGGATACTTTGAGATGGACACGGAGGTGCGGCGCTATCTGCGTCTCTATCTGGAGCGTTGGTGCCGCCCGCCGATACTCCACTCCGGATCATCGCCGCTGACGCCGACCCAGTCAACCGCGCGTTTCGTTCGCCACTATGTGGCGCATTTGCGCAAAACGAACCCGAGCTCCGGTCGACAAAGCTTTGATGATTACCTCAATATGCTTGATTGGGTGGCAACTGGGTATGATGAACCGGACACCGCTGCGCGGCGCTTGGCCGAGGCGATCGTCGACACGCATTCTCAGCTTTCGGAGGGGGGAGCAATCCGGGTGCGGTTTTCGGCCTTGCCCAGTCTACTTACTTTGCCCCTGGGCGGCCATACTGAGCTCATTCGCTTGGCCAAGATGGCCAATGCCCTGCAAAATCGCGATCTAGATGAGGCTGAACGCTTGGCCGGCCCGGCCCCATCGAAAAGCTCCCTAACAGTGGGCGGCGTTGTTTTGCCCTCCCATGCCGAGCTCTTGGGAACTGCGCAGGAGCACCGCGAGAAACCTGGCAGCACAGATCTGTTGACGAGCCCTGGCACCTTAAACCCTAGCTCTCCAAGCAGTGCAGGCGTTGAACAAGCCGAAGAAGAAAACACTGCGCAGCGTCATCCCATATTCGAGGCATTGGCGCGGGACGATACAGTACGAGCCCTCGCGTTGCTCGACGGAGACCGGTCGCTTCTCAAAACCTTCGATCCTGATGGTTTGCTTCCGTTGCACATCGCGACACAACGCAATCAGGTTGATCTCGTTATGGCAATGCTCGACCTAGGCATGGACGTCAATGTGCCGACCCGAAACGGGACTCCGCCTCTGAGCCTCGCGGCCGCCTTTGGCCACGACGATCTGCTGCGAGTCCTGATAAGGCGTGATGCCGACTTAGACGCGTGCAACAATGACCGGTTTACCGCGTTATCATGGGCGGCTTACTACGGACACAAAGAGGTAATCCGTACGCTGATCCGGGAAGGCGCCACAATTAACAACGAAAGCACCAGAGGTGCGGAGGCGCTGTTTTGGGCGGTGGCCGCTGGGCGAAGCGAAATCGTGGATTTGTTACTTGCAGAAGGTGGGCAATGGCCCACCCAAAGACCTGGCAAATGGAGCGTTCTGCACGCTGCCGCCTCTAGTGGGCACGTGCTCCTGTTTGAGCAAGTGCTCGAAAATGCTCCCGAAATCGACCCAGTTCTGGACAATGGGTACACCCCGTTCCATATCGCGGCCTATCATGGCCATGCAGAGATCGTCGAGCTTATGGCGGAGCTTGGTGCAGATATCACTCGCCGTTTGCATGAAGGTTGGAACGCAGTGCATGTTGCTGCGCAAGACCATCCCAACGCCATTCCCGCTCTTCTTCGTTACGGCGTCCCAGCTGATCTCCGAGTCAAGCCCGGCAGCTACACAGCGTTGCATATAGCTTGCGCGCATAACTGCTTTGAAGCGGTAACGATGCTCCTTCAGGCTAGCGTCGACGTCAATGTGCGTGCCCACAAGTCCACGCCATTTCTAACCGCCTCTCAGAAGGGCTTTGTCGAGACCGTCACGCGCCTGCTGGAGGTCCCTGAGCTAAATCTGACGGATGAGGACGGAGACGGACGCGACGCCATGACTTTGGCCCTGCGCGCTACCTCTGACGACACCGTAGCCGTGATTTGGCGCAGCCCACGATTTGATCCCAATCGACGCTGTTCTGACTCTAAGAATGGGGAACACATCCTTTTTGAGTTTCTAAAGAAGGTCAGCTCGGTTCCATTGCGCACAGAGGCAGTTCGAGATCCCCGTGTCTCGCTTACGGAAGAGGAATGGCGAAGTCTTTCCCTTCTAGCATGCAAGGCGGAAATCGGCCATCCGGAGGTCTTCTCCGCTGTGCTCGACCGCTGTGACAGTTTTCTGGGTTTGGACTATCTGCTTGACGGGATGTCCCCTGCTGCGCCTTGGCTAATTGCGTGTGTGGCAGAACGCGGGCAGCGCTTCGACGGTCTTGATCCCGCGGGTCGCAACCTGCTCCACCATGTGAAGGACGCCTCTGTGCTCAACGCCATTATGCAGGTAGCCCCGCAGGTTTCAGTTGATACGCCCGATCTCAACGGCATGACCCCGCTCATGACCGCCGCGCAGAATGGGCGTCTGGAAGCGGTGCAAACCCTCCTAGGGCTTGGCGCGGATGTGAACTGTGAGGCGAATACAGGCTGGAACGCGCTTCATTTTTGTGCCCAGACAGGAGCGCTGGATGTGTTTAAGGCACTGATCTCGGCTGGCGCAGACCCGGCGCGCGCAGCAGGCGATCCGGTGATGACGCCGCTTGCGATTGCGATTGAGGTGGGCGCAAATGACGCGCTTGCCGAACTCCTGCGCCTCGGCCAGCCTATCTCCTCGGCGCGGAAAGGCCAGTACGGCCCCTTGGCGCTTGCAGCAAAATCGGGTGATCTAACGACAATCAAGTCGGTGCTCCGGGCGTGCGTGGCTGCGGACACGATAGACGCAGAGGATGTTGCATCCGCGGTCGAGCTTCTGAACGCCCGACAGGCGGCGGAACTGGAGATCTGGGGTAACGAGTCTCGAACAGACGGCAATGTGAAAGCCCTCTTCGACAAGCTTGCAAGCGGGGCACCCCTAAGCGCTTCCGATCTGGCAGATGCGACACCGCCGGAACCCGCTAAGCCCCGCTCTCCGTCCAGGCGTGACCAAACTTGAACGGCTCCGCTTATACGATGTTGCCGCTTTCAGAGGTGATGCGTTGTGGAATATTCACCAATTCGAGAGGCGATGCGTTGCTGGTGCATGATCAGTACATCTCCGGACTAGCTTGGGTCGAATATGACCACACGGACCGCAGCCTGACTCTTGTTTATGACGATGGCCGCATGCAAAGCTTTGGATATGAAATATCAAATCGCTCAGGGGTCAATATTCGCACCGCAGTAAATGTTCACTTCGCTCTGCTTAAGGGTGGCGCAATCAAAAACGTGATCAAACTAGCTCTGGTACAGCGGTGACGCCGCGCGCATCTTCGTAAGATAGGGCATAAACGCATCTGGGTCCCAAGTCGGCGGCGCGATACTGCCAAATGGTCCGTCTTTGCTGCGCCAATAAGCTAAGATCTGCGGGAACTGATTGAACTCGAGATCGGCCTCTTTGATGATCCGGCGATCTAAGGGCCAAACCCGCAATCCGCCTGCCTCAACATCATCCGGCCCCATGGCCCTCTGATGTTGCAGCAAGGCGTTTGCTGTGGCCTCCCCGCCCACGATCTTCTCAGCACGCCGTCGCCGATGCATGAATAGATCCAGTAACTCACGCGCCTGATCCGCGATAGGTCCTTGCGAAATCCGCGCCACATAGATGGCCTTTGCGACAACAACGAGCTTTTTTTGGCTCCATTCTGGAAGATAGAGCGCCACCCCTGATCGCTGAGGTGCGACAAGATCGATGCACTTTACTCCGGCACAAAAGATGCAGACCACCTGCATCTGATCCAGTGCCCATACTTGGCCGTTTGGTGCCAGAACCTCCTGATATTTACGGGATTTGAACCCGCAACCACGGCACATATGGTGCCCTAGTGTCAACGCCGCTCGCCTGAGCGTTTGGGACTTAACCGGTGTCCAGAACTCTGCACCACTGCCATCATCGTAGCTGAGCGACGTGCCTAAGTCTCCATTCACAAGAGGGCCCATGAAGTGGGTCTTCGATCCTACGATGGGATCAAACATACTCCTCCCTCCAGCTGTTCCTGTGACGCACTATGTCGACCAGTTCAGTTAAACATGGAAACGCGCTTGGTCAAAGGAGGGCGGCACGTGCCGACGACGACCGTTGGCCGATCAAATTTGAGTATGACCCATCGTAGCTCGATCGCCTACGACCGAGGTGGGTGGATCGCGCAAACGCCCAACGATCTCCACGACAGCTGATTAGTATAGGCATACCTGAGGCTCATCGTCAGTTTGCATTGTTTATTCTGTTCCGTGAAACAGCACTCGAACGATCGAACTCCAATCATCACTAACTGTTAAGCGGCGCCCTATCGAACGGCCGCAGTCGCGCACTACCGGACCTTGGGCTTAGCAGCGGGAACGGCAGTTTTGTCCGCGTTTCTGCCTTTCACCCGCACACACGCGCGTCCTGGTGTCAGGCAAGTTTCAGAAGGTTGCGACCACGCTCGGTCCAAGAACCGCCACGTCCATGTGGGTTCACGAAGCCATGATCTACCAGAACGTCGATGGCATGCTCTCCCGCAGACATGTAAAGGTGGTCAAGTTCACCGCCGTCAGTTTGCAAGTATTGCTGTGCCATCAATGCCAGAGCGTAGATGGCTGCATCTGGTTTTTCGGTCATAGAAGTCCTTCCACCGCTATCCGGGTTGCTGTCTGTCCTCATCCTTTAGCGCCACCCCATCGGTGTCAGCCGCAAACTACCGGCACCTCGGGATGACAGGCGCGAACTTGGTCGATACGGTCTCATTCATTGTCCCTGAAGTCTCTCTGGTACGAGGTACCCTTTGGATCTGCATCAGATCATCTACAGTTCGCAGCCCTTTGGCTACGACGCCGCCATCCTGAGCGGTGTGCTGCTTGACGCCCGGCGATGCAATGAACGCGACGGGATCACAGGCGCACTTATCTGCCGCAGGGACATTTATCTTCAGCTGTTAGAGGGACCTGAGGCAGCGGTTTACTCCGCATTCGAAAGAATTTCCCGTGATGATCGTCATATAGGCGTCGCGCTGCGCACTTCGGCACCTGTGGCGGATCGGATGTTTGGTGACTGGGCAATGTTTCATGACCCGTCAAAGTCGTGGTTTTGGACCGAACAAGACGTTGCGAACGGCGCCGTTGAACGCGCTTCTGTGGAAGATATTAAGGATGTATTCGCGGTCCTAAAGGCAAATACGCAGTCCAGCTAGCCATTAGAGACACCGAGGGTCGCGGCGCGAAACTGCGGGCACCCTGCGCTGATTGGTCCAAGCAGAGCGGCAGCCTTTCAGAACTAAGACATCGCGTGGACAGCCAATTTCATGAGTGGCCGCCCCATGACTTGGGCTGACCGCTAACCATTGCCAAGATCAGCGAAAGTAAGTGCCCGGGCGCTTTGATCCTGGAAAGGAAAAAGCATGGAAGCAGTTATCGGCCTTGCGGGCTTCACCTTTCTGATCTGGCTCATGTTTGGCGGCATGAAGCAAATAGCGGGATGGCTTACCTTGGGGCCAAAGAAAACCACTCACGGTCGCGGCAAGGAGAACGTGCGCACGGATGGTGATTAGGCTTTGCCGAGGCGTTTCGACAAGCCCCCTGGCCGCAATCTCACGCGAGGCTCCCTGAGCACCACGGCGCCAGGGAACTGGAAGGCACTCTAAAAGCCAAAAGCCGATGGCGAAGGGAACAGGCCGCTCCCTGGAATACCTCGAGGCGGCCCAGCCAGCCAAAGCTACCCATCGAAGTCGATCAGTTTCGCAAACCGAAACCCCAGCCTTTTGTTATCTGCGTTTTCGTCTCGGTTGAACTCATGCGCGATGGCCAGCGAGTATCCGTTCCCAAGGTCATACTCGGCGGAGATTTGAATGGAGTAATCCTCAAAGTCTTCGCCATCTTCGACGTATCGAGGTCGATATGTACCGGAAAGAATGCCCATCCATGGGCCCTTCCGATAGACTATGCCAGCGCTG
>JBCCWO010000022.1:0-61562 GCA_039193455.1 Pseudomonadota bacterium | reverse complement strand
CGAAACCAAAGGGTTCGAGGCACAGGAGTAGAACTAGTAGGGCCATAGTAGGGTCCCAGAAGCCGCTGTAGCTCAGATGGTAGAGCACGTCATTCGTAATGATGGGGTCGGGGGTTCGAGTCCCTTCAGCGGCACCAGTTCTTCAGAAAAATCAAAACCTTAGTCGTCTTTCGGCCCGTAGCCGACATTGAGCGCGCCATCACGATGCGGCGTTGCGGCCAGCCAAAGCGGACATCGAGCATTTGCGCGGCATCAGCCCCAAAAAAGACACCCGCGTCGCAAGCAAAGCATCGATCTCGGCCAACCGTGGCTTTTGGCCAAAAACTGACGTTGGCGAATTGTTGTAATTCCGCGACCGCTCTAGGATTGCTGGTTCTCTCGCTGCTCGAATGAACGTATTCACTTTTCCGAACAACCCACGGTTGACGTAACCTTGCACCACAAGCGGAGAAGCAGCGATATTCCGATTCAGGATGGGACAGAATTCATGCGGATCATAGAACATGAGACTTTCGAGAATTGTAATTCAGAACTACCGGGCCCTTCAGGATTTTGACGTAGAGATCAAAGACGATCTCACCTGCATCATTGGTGAGAACAACACTGGCAAAACCGCTGTCCTGCGGGCGATCCAGATTTGCCTCGATGTTACGCTACCGGCGTACTTTCGATCATTGATCCGGGAAGACATCCACTCAGCCCTGGACATCTCGCAGCCTGAGCAGGTCCTGATTGGCGTTGAGCTAACGGACTTCCAAGGCAAAGTGAATGAGGAAGCACTGGTTGCTACATGGAAGATGGAGGCAGATCGCGCCCGCATTTTCTACAGATTCCGGCCCCGGCTCAGCGTTCGTGAGCAGCTTGAAAGCGGAGAGATCGAACCGGGGCAGCTCACCCTTGAAGACTACGCTTGGGAGATCAAAGGAGGTGGCGACCCCGCGATTGACCTTAGCGACATCACCTGGGACGACGACGACATTGGCGAGACCGTCCGGTTTTCGGATCTTCAATCTTACTTGGTGGTCAATCTCCCGGCATTGCGGGACGTCGAATCCGATCTCCGGCACGCACGAACCTCGCCTTTGGTGAAACTTATCGAAGCGTGCGAAATCGATCAGGCAGAACAGGACACACTGATTGCAATCCTTGATGGAGCCAATCAGAAGATCGAAGCCTCGGATACCATTGCCGACATCGCCGAAGCCATCGACACGTCCTTCAAGGACGTATCAGGTCCAGCGTTTGAAATGGATGCCACTCTCGGCCTTTCGGCTGCAACATTTCAAGCTATCGTTCGCAATCTCAAGATATTGCTTTCTGACCTTTCCCTCCAGGATTTTGAACCCGGCCGAAATGGCCTGGGAATGAACAACATCCTCTATATTGCGATCCTGATGGAGTACTTGGAACGCCGTATCGCAAAGGCGCAGTCGGCTGGACAGCTCATACTGTTGGAGGAACCGGAGGCACATCTTCATCCGCAGCTTCAAGCGTCATTGTTGATCGCACTTCGCGGGAAAGGCGTGCAGGTCGTATTGACAAGTCATTCAACGCAAGTGACGTCTCTTGCACCCTTCGAAACCTTCATTGCGCTGACAAAGCGTCCGGATTCAAGCATCTCGTCCTGCAACTTGTCGAACAATGAAGCGCTTGATGACGGTGACATCGCCGACCTTGAACGGTACTTGGACGCGACCAAGAGCAATCTCTTGTTTGCCAGAAAAGTCATGCTGGTCGAAGGCCCCGCTGAGTTGTTCTTGATACCTGCTATGGCCGAGACGGTTCACGGGCAACACTTGGAACGCCTCGGGATTTCAGTGATCGCTACCCGTCGTCTTGCCTGCTCGAGCCGTTCCTCAAACGCACGCGGCTTCTCCTCGACCGTCTTCCGGAGAGCATCCCCGAAGGGGTGCTTCTGGCGGAACAACAGCAGCTTTTGGACAGGGTCATTCGCTTCGGCAGCGTGCCCGAGAAGATGCGTTCGGACGCGATCAGAGCTTTCGTTGAAAACGAACTCGCAGAGATGAAGGACTTCTTTGACACGATCGAGTCGAACCCGCTGACGCCAGAACAACGCCAGGCGGTGGTCACAGATGAAGACGCCACACTTGTGCTTGCTGGGGCAGGTTCGGGAAAGACCAGCGTGATCGTGGCGAAGGCTGCCTACCTGATCCAACGTCGCATCAGGAAGCCCAAGGAAATTCTCCTAATGGCTTTCGGCAATGGTGCAGCTGCCGAGATGGCAACACGGATTGAGGAGCGCGCTGGCGCCAAGGTTAATGCGCTGACCTTCCATGCCCTCGGCTACGACATCATTCGCCAGGTCGAGAACGGCACGCCGGCCTTGGCGGCCCATGCGAGCGATGACAAAGCATTCGTGGCCCTCCTGAGGGACATCTTGTTCAACGACATTGCAGCAAAGCCCGAACTGGCCGCGCTGCTCCTGAAATGGTTCTCGGAATTCTACTGGCCCTATAGGAGCGAGTGGGACTTCAAGACAAAGGACGAGTATTTCCAATACGTAGAGGCGCATGAACTCCGAACCGTGCAGGGGGAGTTGGTGAAGAGCTTCGAAGAATGGGAGATCGCCAACTGGCTGTACCTGAACGGCATCGCATACGAATACGAGCCGGACTACGAACACGAACTGCCCAAGAATGATCGGAAGGCCTACACGCCAGATTTCCGGCTAACCGAGAGCGGCGTCTACATCGAGCATTTCGGCGTTCGAAAGTCTCACAGCGCAGATGGACAGGAACGGCTTACCACTGCGCCATATGTTGATCGTGAAAGCTATATTGAGGGCATGACGTGGAAGCGCAAAGTCCATGAGGAGCACGAGACCACTCTGATCGAGACCTTTAGCTTCGAGCGCGTGGAGGGTCGGCTGACGGAGGCTCTCGAGGAAAAGCTAGCCCCCTACGTCACACCCAACCCGATCGCGTCTGACCAGGTCTTCGACCAGCTTTCTGAGATGGGCCAAGTCGATGCGTTTACCCAAGTGCTTGGGACATTCCTGCGGCACTACAAGAGCTCGGGGACGACCATCGAACAGTGCCGGTCTCGCGCTGAAGCATCGAAAGACAGAGCCAGGGCGCGCGCGTATCTCAGGATCTTCGAACCTCTTCTGGAGGCCTACCAGAAACGCCTAGAAGGCCGGATCGACTTTGAGGACATGATCGTTCGGGCTACTGAGTATGTGAAGGCGGGACGATATAAGAGCCCTTACCGCCACCTACTCGTCGATGAGTTCCAAGACATCTCAGAGGGTCGTGCACGATTGCTCTTGGCCCTTAAGGCGCAACACGAAGATGCGCGTATCTTTGCGGTTGGAGACGACTGGCAGTCGATCTACCGCTTCACGGGATCGGACATCCACTTAATGCGGAACTTCGGGCAAGAGTTCGGCGGAACCTTTGACGGCAAGTCAGCCGTGCACAGCTCGGTGGACCTAGGTCGTACCTTCCGAAGCGTCGACAAGATCGCGCTGCCTGCCCGGGCATTCGTTCTCCAGAATCCATCCCAGATCACCAAGCAAGTCATTCCCGCGGGCACAACAGATGCCCCGGCAATCAAGGTCGCACACTACGCCTGGGGACAAGAAGAGGCTGCGATCACGGCGGCTCTAGATGACATTCGTGGCTCGACAGGTAGAAGCAAGACGAGCGTCCTTCTGCTCGGTCGCTATCACTTCGTGAAGCCAGACAGACTTCCGCAGATCGCACGTGGATACCCCGATCTCGATATCCGGTTCATGACCGTCCACGCATCTAAGGGCCTTGAAGCCGATCACGTGGTCATCCTCCGTACCTCTTCGGATCGCTTGGGGTTCCCATCTGAAATCGTGGATGATCCACTCCTCGATCTCGTTCTGCCTGAGCCCGAGAAGTACGATCATGCGGAAGAGCGCCGTCTCTTCTATGTGGCTCTGACCCGTGCCCGAAAATCCGTAACCGTCTTGGCCGACAGGCAGAAACCGTCGGTGTTCGCGCGCGAGTTGGTTGAGAAGCCGGAGTACGGAGTCGTTGAGCTAGGAAAAGCAGGCGTGGCGGGCCATCGCTGCGGCGCTTGCAGAGGTCGCATGCTAGCCCAAACATCAAAGAAGTGCGCGACGTACTTCCAGTGCGAACACCGTTACCTCTGTGGCGAAATGCTCCGCCCTTGTAGTGCTTGCGGCAAAGATCTGCCGGTCGCGCAAAAGGCTAAGCCGGACACGCTTGTTTGCAGTTGTGGAGCAGAGTTTGCGGCATGCCCGGAATGCCCTGACGGATGGCTGGTGGAGCGCAAGGGGAAGTGGGGGCCATTCCTTGGATGCGTGAAGTATCCGGACTGCGATGGACAGAAGACCATCAAGAAGACAGACCGTGGGGAAAGAGCGCGAGGCCGCAGTGGAAATGCTCAAGCCCAAAGCAAATCCGACCGCCCGGGTGCGCAGGGAGATATGTCAGAACCTGACATAAAGGACCTGGAGCAGTCAGCATTGCAGGAGCTGATTGACGGAGGAGAGGTCCAAACTGTCGAGGACTTGGTGGAGTATGTCGCTAGCCGGGGCTGGTCACTTAAGCGGGTGACCAAGCGTGCCCCGGACGGTCGCCATATCGTTGGTGTGCGAATAACACCCTATGTGGTCTTCCGGGTGCACACCGAGTTCGATCCTTCGGCTGCAAACCTACCGAGGTCAAAGCACGGGAAATCGAGGAAAAGGATCTAGCGAATTTCCGGGCGATCCACCAATGCTTCGCGACACCCGGCTACGGGCGTGCTCAGGCCGCAAGAAGCCGTTAGTGGGGTGGGGTGAGCCGGGATTACGGTGTTTGCCGGGTTTGCTAGCGCTGCGGCCAGACGGCGGGCAGCTAACATAAGGGCGCTTACGCGTCCAAAGCCGCAGGAGTTTCATCTTTAGTCGCAAAGAAAAGACTTCCGGTCTGAAGATCGCGACCTTTCCGCGGTTCAAATCCACTCTTCGAAGCCGTCACTTTGTTAGAGTACTGCCGAGAAGGATTTTGCCGCATCAAGAGACCGTCTGCGTAAAAGACTATCTTATCGGTCAAGACGCGGTTCACTTTTCCTGTGCGCCATTTTCTCGATTACGTTTTACAAGTGGTTCACCATCGGCATCCCGATCTAGAGTGAAGTCAGAAAACAAAGCGGGGGAGTCTGCAGAGAGAGCTTCTAGTAGAAGTGCTGATACTCGGCGCATTTCATAGTCGCCAACGATATTACCTCGTAAGCTTAGAAAGTGGCGCCATGCACGAGCATTAGCAGAAACAACGATTGTCGTCTCGGTTGCATTTGGCAGTATGCTCCTAGCAGTGGAACGCAGCCAGCGGCGCTCCTCTCGAGTGACTGTGTTACCATCTTTATCGACAGAGGCTTCCGCAGCGGCCAACATCTCACGGTATGCCTCCTTGGTCCCTGCCATCGCTCTTTCCCAGGCTTCCTGTGCGCCATTCATGCGATCCAGGCCGGCAGGTGCTACAAATCCTGCCTCGCTCTCGTCGTGATACTGTTGTGAGAGTTGGCTGTAGGCAAATCCGGGGCGATGGCGAACCAGCTGATGCGTAAACGCGCGGCTGACACGGTCGATCAAGAATGTCCAGGAAGCATGCTCTAACACGCTCTCATGACCCCGGTCGATTAGGTTGTTAAGGTAAGATGAATTGGGAAATCGAACGCGCTCTGTGTTCTCCGAGAATGAAAGATAGCAAACTCGACCAGCTGTTTCGACCAAGCATTCGGCTTCCGTTGCCGCCAGGTCGCGCCGCCAGCCGAGCTTTCGGTCGGACAGGAACTTTTGCAAGGCTTCTTCTGAAAACGTTGGCTTCGCGAGGCAATAAAGACGTGGACCGCTCATTCGCTCGCCTCGGGCGTCTCCGCGCCGGAACCCAGTACTTCGATTGCCGTTTCCAGCGCTTGCAGGCGTTCATCGAGGCTTTCGAGCAGCTCTTCGCCTTCCAATCTCTCGATCCTCTCGTTGAGCGACGCTACCGTTTCCGGAGCCACGGCCGCACGTTGTAGATCGTCGATACGATCCGATAAGGCGTCGATGTTGTCTGGCAAGACTTGATTCTCTTCCAGCGTCTCCACGCGCTCGTCTACGGCATCAAGCGTGTCCTTGTTTGCAAAGCCACTCGCGGCCACGAAGTAGCTGACCGTGGCGGTAATAGCAGCTGCACCTAGTGCTGTCACAGCCGGCCAAACCAGCGCATGAATATTGTACTTCCTTTCGGCGTTCTGATACTGCGTCCTCGCTGCTTCGACTTCTTCGCCGAGCGCTTTCGTCCGTGCTGCAATCGCAACTTCAGCCGCATTGATCGCACTTTTTTCCGAGCGAGCTTCGAAATCTGCGAAATCGGGTGATAGCCGGTTCAGCACCTTGGCCATAAGATTGGGTTCGGGGTCTGCTGTTTTAGCCAATGCGGCGTAGTCTGGAACTACGGGCGCATCGAAACCAAAGACCAAAAGAGTCGCCAGGTTGCCGCCGAACTTCAGATCGTATGGCACCCGACCCATGTTTATGATCGTGAAAGTCAAATGCCCTTCAAACCCAGGATCAACGTGGCCCGGATTCGTCATTAGGATTGAGTTTTTCGCCATCGAAGCGGGAGGAAATCCGAACGCGCCAATTTTCCCAGACAGCGAAAGTCGTTCTCTCGTTTCGACAACCACGGTGCCTCCCACCGCGATCTCATGACCCGTCTTGAACGGAGGTTCTTCTGGCAGTTTTGAGGGATCCCATTGTTCTTCCGGCGGTTGAAAGATTCTACCGATCGAAAGGTCAAGCGAAGCGGGCTGAACTTCTGATGCACGGTTAAGTTCAGCGATACTGGTTTGCGGAACTGGGACGTATTGCCCGCTCTCCATGCGCTCGATTTTCAGTTCCCCAGAGTTCCATGCAGCAATCAAGTCGGCATTTGAGAAGATCGTCGCGGACATCGTCTAGGTTCCATAGGTCTAGCGGATACTGAGTATGCCGAGAACACTCCTCGACGCTTTGCATCGATGCAAGCGCATTGTCTTGTGTGACCACCGGCTTGTGGGAGTATGAGCTTTCACTGAACTGTGGGGATATTACCAGACAGCACTGAATTGGACCTAGTTGCGCGGAAAAAACTCATTCGTGAAGACACCGAACTGGAAGCACTGGCCTGTATCAGCGACGGGCTGAGACCTCGGCAACGCGGGAGGAGCGTAGAACATAATGGACCTTATCAGACGGAGTCTGGGAATTACGGCACTATCGCGAAAACGCCGCCCTCTGAAAGATTGGTCACGTGGGTAACCCTGCTGCCGTCCCAATGATAGCGATAGTGACTGGCTTGCGAAGGAATGCGCGGCACGTTGGGATAGAATAGTGCGACGCACAAACCACCTGGGTAGCGGACGCTGGGGTAAAGGACTCCGCTCGATTCTTGTCCGCGCAGTTCAGTCGCAATACGTTGGCTTGCTTTGTATGAGTCGGGATCCAAACAGTTGGCAAACGCTGGATCGCTTAGATCATGCAAGTCAGCTTCGATTTGACCAACAAGTTCCCGGAAAGTTGCTGAGCAAGGTGGCTCGTCTGTAGCCCTTAGAAAGTTCTCAAAATGGTATATTGTCTCAAAAAGCGCTACCTCAGAACTGTCGCCCGCGTAATACGCGCCTTCTTCGCCACTGTGAAATCTGCCCGGACGATCCGGGCTGGCATGTACAAATGGCGCCATCACCCAACTTGCGCCTGAACCAGCCACACGTCTCTCATTCGGAACAAGTGCCAAATTTCCGATCCCTTCGAACAGCCTCGGATTTGTTTTGCTTTCAGCAGAGGCCAAAAGCTCCCAATCGGCTGGATCGGCAATGTCCTCAAAAAGAGATACTGGCGGGTATTTACTGTTGATGATGCGATGTGCGCTAGGCCAGATAACATGGGTTATCGGGGGGAATGGTGCTGTCACCACACCCCCCTTTGCGCATCAAGATATCGCCTTACGCGCATCAGATCTGTCAGCTGTCCACCGAGCATTATTTGGAGTGCACTTAGATCGCCAAAAGCACTGTTTGGTCGTTTGATCCAACCATAAGCCCGCGCCGGATCGTCGAACAGCAATCGCAGCGCCTTATGAATGCCAAGCAGGTTAGACATCCGAGCTTGAAGGTCGATACTTGTTCGGCCGAGGTCTCCGGACTTCCACCGTGAGAACGTCCTTAAGCCAATGCCTCCCAACAGAGAGCATGCTTCATCGTCGGTTAGCTCCCACTTGGCGAAAAGATTGACGATTGCGCGCTGCATAGCCTGTGCCTCTTCAAGAGAGATATCAGGTGCTTGAGGCGCAGGTGGTTGAGTAACAAGTTCCAGATGCGGCATGTATTTCTCCTGCCATTTGGCGTAAGTATATTGATTGTTACGCCAAATGGCAAGTTCTGTGAGTATTGGGTTGCGACGCGCCTGAGCCTCGGGTGAGGCGCGCCGCCTTTGTGATAAATATTCACGTCTTGTCGCCGGATGGATAATTCCGGTTTGGTGGGCCCCGCACGGGTTCGCCGCCATCCCCACCGCCGCACTTGATCCGCCCCACTGTGCGGCTTCTCCTGCGGTCCCCGCGCTTCTATGGGTCCGGGTCCCCGAACGCAGATCAGCCGAAATTGGCCGAACTGCTAGGATCAGGAGGCCAAGGCCTCGGTCTCCGTGATCTTTTCGAACTCAGGCAGAAACTCGGGATGATACATCTCGAGATAACGCGTGACGCGAGCGTTGGTTATGAGCTTGGAGACATAGCCGCGCGCGAGAACCAGAGCGAGGTGATCACCGCCGTAGGTGTCCTCGACTAGGCGCAGCTCTCTCTCAAGGTTCGCAGACTCGCGCTCCATCAGTTCAAGCTGATGCCGGGAAACCCCTTTCCCAGCTTTTGGCTTTTCCGGATCTTTGAGCTGGCTGGCCGGCGTCGCAGCCAAAAGCGAGCGGGCATAATTGACGGTGTATTTGTTCATCGTCACCATCAGTTCCGCAGCCTCGATCTGACGCAGCGGTTTCATCTTCTTGAGAATTTGGAACCCGGTGAGTGCGATCTGCTTGTCCTTAAGGAGCTCTGTTGCCTCTGGGCAGATCCCATCCAGCAAACGCTTTTTGTCCTGTAGGGATTTGACGTTCACATTAAGGGCTCGCGCCAGCCGTTCTTCGGGAACACCGCGCTCGAGCGCCGTCAGGATCATCTTGTGTTCCTGAATTGTGGCAAGGCGGCTGATGCGCTTGTTGTATGTAAAGGCCTCGTCGTCTGTTGAAACCTGGCACAGCGCATCGGGCTCGCCGAGATCCGACAGGATCGCGAGACGTACGTGTCCATCGAGCAGCACGTATTTCTCGGGATCGGATTGGTCGCGGACGACGACGAGGGGCTCGACGAGACCAACTTCTTTGATAGAAGCGACGACCTGGCGGAACTTAACCGTATCTTTGGTTTCTTTGCGGACGGCGTAGAGCGGGCATATTTGATCGAGTGGCAGCTGGATGAGGTCTTTCTCAAACGCCATGTTGATCGATTTGGCGGGTCCGGATCGTTCCATCAGAGGTCCCCCGTTCGAGCGGCCAAGCGGTCAGAAAGGTTCTTCGGGATCGTCGCTAACCCTTCGGCCCTAAGAAGGGTGACGAAGTTTTCGTCATTCAGGAGTTTGCGCAGGGCCTCTGTAATGAACATCAGCTCGTTGCGGGTCGCCGTCGCCTTGCGCAATAGGACTTGTTTCTTCTCGACGTCGTTTTGGTAGGTGCGGATCAAGGTGTCGACCGAAAGCGTTCGCCTCTTCTTTCGGTCCGCGCTCGGTTGTCCCTTCCCATATTGCTGGCGTGCCTCGACCAAGCGTTTCGCCGCCATCAGTCGGCCACCGCGCAGCTGGTTGTTCTCATAGGCCTGACGCAGAACGTCCTGAACTTCTGTATCTTTTGCTTCAGCGATATCTACGGCAACACTGACGGGAAGCTTTCCGCTCTCAACGGCTCTGAGCAGTCTATGCTCGCCGCTCTCGAGAAGCCGAAGGACGCCGCGGACATATTTCGGAGAAAGCTGGGTCTTGCGTGCGATCTCAGGACCTGAATAGCCGCGCTCCTTCAAGCCTTTAATGTCGCGCAAAAGATCAAGGGCGCGATGCTGTCGGCGTGCCAGGTTTTCCACGAGGCTCATCACCAAACAGTCTTCGCTGCTGGCATCGATGACGATCGCCGGGATTTCTGTTTGTCCGAGTTCCTGAAAGGCCTCAAATCGCCCCTGTCCACAAATCAGATCGTAACTCAAACCATCCTGATTGGTTCGTGCTGCGACGGTGATCGGCCGTTTCCGTCCGAGCTCGGCGATGTTGTCGACGATCTCTCTGAAGGATTTTCTGTTTCTGATGCGCGGGTTCACCACGGCGATACGATCCATCGGGATCAATTCAGCTGCTTGCGGGTGCAATTTTTTCATCAGGCCACCTCCGGTACTGGGACATGGACCGCCATGTCGAACAAGGGGTCCAGCGTTTCGAAGCGATATGCATCGAGCGACAAGCCGTTGTGTTCAGCCAGGCGGATGCGTGGGAGAGTCATGTCGAGGCTCGGCAACAGGTAATAGTCCAGCGGCTTCTGGTTTAACCGATCCATGCGCACGGCGATGGTGATGTCGGGCTTGAGACCAGTGTCAAAGCGGATGTTCCACCGGAGAGAACCCGCATGCGTTTCGCTGCACCGGACAATGACGAGGGATGCCTAGAATTCATTGTTGATGGTGAGCAAGTCCGTTCTGGGGCGTCGCTCTACCTTGCCGCCCGAAGCTTCGATGCCAGCAATCGTCTTGCGGACAATATCGGGATGAAGCTCGCGCAAGCGTCGATTGATCTCGATGTATCTGTAGTCACGATCAGGTTTGAACCCAACCAGCTGGTAGGCGCGCAGCAGACTCCCGAACCGTGATCGGTACGCGCTGCTTGAGGGAAGCGCTTCGGCTTCATCGATGACGAGACCCGACAAAAAGCCCTGGGCCTCAAAAACCTCTTTCAGACCCTCGAGCATTTCATCGTCAGTGAGTTTGCTCGATCGCGCGTTGATGATGGCGTTTGCGGCGGCAAATAGATCAGGATCGACGATACCCTCGAACGCGCCCTCGGCGCGAACCCAGATGTCGGGATCGTTTTGGACCCGTCGCTTCTTCAGTTTGAAGGAGCTACGGTTCCAGACGTTGTGCCCGATATATTTCTCGTTGATCAGTATTTGATGAACGGTTCCCCGGGTCCAGGTGCGGTCTAGGTCGGTTAGAATGCCGCGGGCATTGAGCACCTCAGCAATTTCGGTCTCGGAATTACGCTCTTCGATAAAAGCAACGAAGATCTCTCGGACGATGGTGATTTCTTCGGCGGGCCCCGGAACGAGAGTAACGCGATCTGTCTGGATGCTCTTGTGTTCACCGCGCTCTAGGATGCCTTTCGCAACCCCATGCTCGTCGATCAACATGCGCCGCAGGCCGAAGCCGGGTGGACCGCCTTGGCGATAGCCGAGTTCGATCAGGCGACATTGGCCTGTGAAGACCTTCTGCGAAAGCTCGCGGCTGTACTCGCCCGCCATGGCGCGCTTGACGCCTTTGACGATCGTGGAGACCGGACTGCCATCGTTTTCGAACTGCTCGGCGCAATAGATGACGGAGATACCGGCGCGTTTGCAAATGTATTCGTAGTAGGCGCTTTCGTCCGCATCTTGAAACCGTCCCCAGCGGCTGATGTCGTACACCAGCACGGCCTCGTAATCTGCGCGACCGGATTGAATGTCGTCGATGAGCTGCTTGAGCCCATCGCGGCCCTGGATTCTTAAACCACTCTTTCCTTCATCCGAATATGTGCGGACGATCTCGATCCCGCGCTGCTCCGCATAGTGTGCAATCGCGTCAGACTGGTTCTCGGTCGAATAGCGTTGGTGCTCGGTTGACATGCGGACGTATTGAGCGGCGCGCCGGGGTGGCGCTCCCTTTCGAGCCATTACGCTCTGGTCATGTCCGTCCCTCCAGCTCAAATGCCGAGCCCTTCATCCTTTGCCTTCGCCAAATCGGTGGGAATGCCTGTGATTCCATGGGGCCGAAGCATAGACGCGGAGGTTCGGAAAAATGTTTCCTAAGATGGGCAAGACTATTCCAGATGACGACGAACGGAAGCTCGATCGTCTAGAATACCGAATGGCCATTGCAAACGCGCTGAAGCGGGAGCTCGGCGGATCTCATCGAGCGATCAAGACATTGGTCAAATGGACAGATGTTTCGGAGCGTACTGCTAAGAATTGGCTTTCTGGGAGCCATGGGCCGTCCGGCGAGCACCTTATCAATCTCATGCGGTGTTCCGACGAGGTGCTTATTGCTGTTCTCGAGATCGCTGATCGCGAAAGCAGCAATGCGGGTATCCTGTTGTCAGAGTTTCGTACGGCGCTGTTGCGAATGGTATCAATTGTCGACGACACGATGAAATCGTGAGTCCTAGGCGAGGCTCCGCGGATCGCAGATTTCCGGGCAAGCCATTGAGAGAGGGTCAAGCAGGCGGCCGTCAACGCAAGGTCCTCTAAGCGGCCGTTCATAGGGTGGGGTATGCCAGTTAGTAGGGGATTAGTAGGGAATGTTCGTCAAACGTTCACCAACGCCGTCTAACACAGTCCAAGTTTGATGCTCAAAATAGTGATTTAACTGTAATGGTTTAGATGACGTAAGACGGTTTACTACGGTTACGTCCAACTCATGGACGGCAAAATTCGTAATGCGTGGGTCGGGGGTTCGAGTCCCTTCATCGGCACCACCAAATCTCGCCCAAGGTTTTGCTTTTAAAGGACATCTCTGCTTTTCCTCGTTTGTGTCTCCTTTTTGGTCCCCCACTTGGCTTGGGCTAAAGTAGGTCTGCGTATTCTGACAACTCTGAAGCTGCTTCTGGTAATCCATGGCTTTCGAGTTTGAGGAGCAATTGTTCGGCATCAAAACTTGGCTTGTTAAGCCTTTTTCTCATTCGCCTGATCGATGCGACGGCTCTTGTCGGAGCAAGAGCGACGGTATGAGCAATTAGGTGGTCCGCCGTGACGACCTCGATGTCATGCGGGGCAACGTTTGCTGGTGGGAAATCTTTGACATTGTCAGTCGCGATTTGTGCCGCCTTCGCTTGTATGGCGGCGGCAAGAACGTGCTTGTCGTCAGCGTCAGGTAACTCAAGCGAACTTTCAACGCTTGTGGAAACAAGTATTGAACCTTCCGGAAACGCTTCTTGAATTCTTGCCACCTGTTTTTCGGACTGCTCTTCACCGATACGGTCTGCAAGACGTAAGGACAGCTCACTCAAGGTGCGTTGTGACCACCTTGGACGGAGCAGACCACCTGCAGCCAAAGAAAGGATGACATTGCGATGGAGCGCGCCGTAGAGAACATTTGTGTCTAGAACAACAGTAAATCGGTTTGGGACCAACTAGATAAGACCTTCATCGAAATCTGTCTTAATCAGATCAGTCAATGCACTGTCACAGCTCTGCTCTCGCTCCTGTATGTAGGAGAAAAGGTCCTCGGCACGTATTCTGCGATGACGACCAGCCATATGATGCGGTATGGCCTTTTTGTCGAGAAGACCGATAAGAAACGGTCGGGAGACGTTCAGCATGTCAGCCGCTTGCTGAGTTGTAAGCTCAGCAGTGAAAGGCACCACGTGGAAGCCTTTGCCGCTTGAGATTAGGCGCAAGATGTCCAAAAACTTCCGCGCCAGCTGTGGTGAGAGCACGACTTCGCCAGGATGTCCTTCCTCGCTCGTAAACTGAACCGTTGCGCCTGCTCCTTCGCCACGTTCGAGCTGTGACGCTAAAACCTTGCGGAGCGTGTCTGCAACTTGCATGTCCACCTCGGTCGGCAAGCTATGGTCAAGTGCTTGAATCTGGGCCATTTATGTCTCCCTCAGTCACTCTCTATATGACCCCAATCGAAATATTCGCAACGAAAAAGTGTGTTCAGTTTTCTAAGCCTTTGAATACGAGTCACACTTTTCTTGAGGAAGGATGCAATAATGAGATCTGCTTAGTGGCGAACGCCTATTGTGTGCGGGTTTTGTTCTTCCCACCAATCCAGTAACCGCTCGCGCCCCCCGATGCGCCGCCGTCTACAGGCTGGCCGGGTCGACGGGGTCGGTGCCGTCGCGCAACTCAACCGGGTCTGAAATGCCGTCGCCGTCGGAATCCGCCTTGTAGGGAAAGGTTCCGGCCTCTTGTTCCAGGGCGTTGGACAGGCCGTCGCCGTCGATGTCGGAATCCCGGCTGTCTTCGATGCCGTCGCGATCGGTGTCTTCCCAACGGGTTGCGTCGTCGGGGAAACCGTCGAAGGCGTCATCCACGCCGTCACCGTCGCGGTCGATGGCCAGGGGCACCGGCAGACCGACCCATTCAGAGGCGAAATCGAAGGTCTCGCCAGAGAAGAAGGCCATCGCCGCCGCTGCGCCGGCCTCGGACATGAAGTAGCGCCGTTGCTCTTGCGGACGGCCAACATGCCCCTCGGGCCGCCAGCCCAGAGGTGTAAGCGTGCGCAGGGCCCAGGCCATGCTCAGCCTGTCGGTCACTGTGACGTTGGATTGCTGGCCGACCGACAAACGCCCCGCCGCCAAAAGCGTCATGATCACCTCTTGTATCTCGCGATTGGAAAAGTGCCGCCGCAGCTCTGCGATATGCGCGGCGGTGGTGCGCGAGGGCAGGGGCCCCGCATCGCGGGCAAAGCGAAATGCGGCCTTCTGGACCGGGTTGAAGAGCTCGGATCGCTCAAAGTCGATCAAGTCGAACAACTGACGCATCGCTGTGTCGCGCTCGCCCTCGGGGATTGCGCCGTCGGGATAGTCGTCTTCGATATAGGCTAGCATCGAATACGCGCCGTGGACCTGACAGTGCACGCACTGGGACGCGAGCTGGTAGACAAAGAAGATCTGCCACATGAACTTGGCCGAAAGCGCGCGGTCGCCGGCGGCAAAGTAATCTTCGATCCGGCTGGTGCCCATGGAATCCTGCCGCGTCCATTCGGTATCAAACTGCAGGCGGTCGCTGAACGGATAGTTAGTCTCGGGCAGTTCGGCTGGCTGGAAATACGCGAAGTCATAGGCTGCGACGTCGAAGGGGGGCAGCGTGGGGTCCGCTTGGGTGGTCTGGGCCGGATCGGCCCACCGGTCGTCATCCAGGGGAAACGCGTCATAGGGATCTTCGACACCGTCGCCATCGCTGTCGATGGTAACGCGTGATACGTCATAGCCGGTCAGAATGCGGATCCAATCGCTGTCGAAATCGGGGTCTGGCGCGCTGAGGTCGTCGGGCTGCCACTTGGCCATCAGTTCGGCCCGCGCATCCTCAAGCACCTGGCCTGCAAAGGCGGCGTCACGCTGTTCGTCGGCGCTTTGGCTTGCGTTCGCACCGGGCGTCCATCCGACCGCAGCAAGGTTGGTTGCGGCCCAGGCCAGCAGGGCGTCATCCGTAGGGATCGGCAGGATGTTGTCGTGCAACGCGTTCGAGGCGTTGAAAGCAGTCAGCTCCATCAGTTCGGCGATCTGGCGGTCGATGAAGTGTTGGCGCAGCATCGCATGGGTGTCCGCCGTGACACGGGCGGGCAGGGTTGCGGCTGCGTCGAGGTATCGGAAGGCCGCCTGCAGGCGCGGATCCTCGACCCTGTCCACGAAGTCGGGCGCCCAGGTGGCCCGGATCTCATCCAGCGGGACGCCCATGAGCGACAGTTGATAGGCGCTGCGGGCCTGGTGGTGGCCGCTGTCGGACAGGATCATCTGATAGAGCGTGAGCCGCCATTTCGTGACCGCGTCGAACATCCCGTCGGCGTGCAGCATGGCGTCGGCCATCAGGGCGCCTTCGTAGAAATAGCGCAGGTTGCTGATGTCGATCAGGTGGCGGTCGGTATAGGGCATGGCCTGGTCAACGGCGGGCGGCGCGGGGGGCATCTGCGCCTGGGACGCGGCGGGGACGAGAGGCGCTGAGCCAAGGCATAGGATCAGCACGGCGGGTCTTGCCAACATGTCATGTCCTCGTCTGAATTGTCGGGCCGAACGTTGCGCGGGCACATCTTTTGGCCATGCGGCAGCGCTGCATGGCGGTGGCGCCTGGCCCTGACGCTAGTGCAGGTCGGCGATGCGGTGGAGGTCCTCAGATACGCAATGCCTGCGCGTGGGGTGCCAGATTCCGACCCACCCGCGGTTTTGCACTGGCGCTATTTGAGGAAGTCGAGGAAGGCCTGCACCTTAAGCGAGCGATGCAGATCGACATGGGTGACGATCCACACGTTGATTGCAAAGTCATCGCTGGGCGGCATAAGCTCGACCAGGTCGCATTGAAACTCTGCCTCTTCGGCATCGATGAAGCCGATACCAACACCGTGGCAGATCGCAAGGCGCCGCACCGTGTAGTCGTTGCAGCGCAGGGCGAAGGCCTCGGGTCTAACATGCTTGGACAGCCAGTCGGCATAGGGCGTCGCCGAGGTCGACCGCATCGGGACGACAAACTGATGCCCGTCCAGAGTGTCGAGCGATGGCAGCCCCTCGCGGTCGATGTAGCGTTGGCTGGCATACAGCCCGAAGCGGATCGGCTGGCTGGGGCGGACGACATAGTCCAGCTCGGTCGGTTTCGGTCCGGTGCGGACCGCCACATGCGCCTCGCCATATTCCAGGCGGGCGAGGTCGGTATCGGCGCGAAACTCGAGATCGAGATCGGGATGCGCCAGCCGAAAGGCCGCAACGCTGCCCATGATGCGCGGCGCCACGCCGGGAACGGCGGTGACGATCAGCTTGCCCGATACCTGGCTGGCACGGTTGCGGCTGCGCCCCTCCAGATCGCCGAGCATCTCATCCACGCGTGACGCCACCTCAAGCATGTCCTGACCCGCTTCGGTCAGGGAATAGCCGCGCGCGTGGCGTTGAAACAGCGGGCCACCAAAGACCGCCTCAAGCGTATCGATGTGGCGGTTTACCGTAGCGCGGTGCAGTCCAAGTTCGGCCGCCGCGCCACTGACCGTGCCGGCACGGGCAAGCACAAGCGCGGTACGCATTTCGGTCCAGTACTTCATCGATCATCCTGAGCGTGTCGCGGCGTCGTAGCCGCAGTGGCATGGGTCTTCAAATTGCAGCCTATGCCATTCTCGAGACGTTGTCGCAGCACGCGCCCGGGGGCAGCCTTACGGGTATCTGCCACACGCGGCCAAAACTGACCGGCGAAAGGATTTTGCAATGCGCATCAATGGACTGACCGCCTCGTTCACCTGTCTGGCTCTCTGCACGCACATGGCTCAGGCGGCCTCCTTGCAATCGGCCAGCGTTCTTGAGTTTGGCCTAGACGATACGCTGTTTGTGGCGGATTCCGCCGCAGGGATGATTCACGCTGTCGACCTGCCGGATGTGGGAAGCCCGCCATCCGAGGATGCGCCCTACAATCTGCTTGATCTCGATGGTGCGGTGATCGATGCGCTTGGGGCCGAGCGGGGGACAATCGTCTACACCGATCTGGCCGTGCATCCCGTCACGCGGGACGCCTATATCGGCCTGAGCGCCCAAATCGACGGCGCCCTGCGCACGGCCATCGTCGCCGTCCAGCGCGATGGCTCGGTCGCAGAGGTTGATCTGGCCGCGCTTGCGCCAGAGACCTTCACGTTGACGGATCAGGCCGATGCGGCTGTGTCGTTCTGGCGCGACATCCCCGCGCCGTCGCTGACGGTCACCGATCTGGACTACGTGAATGGCGAACTGTTTGTGTCCGGCCTGTCCACGGGTGAGTTTGCCTCAACCCTGCGCCGAGTGCCGTTTCCCTTCACCGATGCGGCAAGCGCGACGGGGATCGAGATCTTTCACGCCGCGCATGGTCAGACGGAAACGCGCGCGCCGATCCGGGCGATGACCGTGGTGGATCTTGATGGCGCGCCGACGGTTGTGGCGGCCTATACCTGCACGCCGCTGGTGACCATTCCGGTTGGCGAACTGGCCGATGGTGCGAATATCAGCGGCAAGACCATCGCCGAATTGGGCTATGGCAACACACCGCTGGATGTCATCTCTTTCGCGGCCCAGAACATGCAGGGCGGGACCGATCAGTTCGTTCTGGTCGTCAATCGGGAAATGGATGCCGATCTGATTGCCTATGATGCGCTGGGCGCCGCGGCGGCGGGGCCCGGGATCACATCGCCTGTCCCGTATCTGGGTGCCACATCCGGTGTGACCACCACGCCCTTGCCGTTGTCGGGTGTGGTGCACGCGGCAGATCAGGACACGCAGTTCATTCTGGCCTTGCGCCGGAACCTGGATACGGGCGCGATGGAGCTGGTGTCGTTTCGCAAGGGCGCGTTCTTCCGGCTGAGCGACTTTATCAGCGAGTACAACTTCCCCGACTACGAGTACACGGATGAGCAATTCGCCCAGCAGACGCGCATGTTCCAGAACATGCTCAAGACGGACGAGGGCTTTCCCGATCAGATGCGATAATGCGCGCCCTCGCCCTGATCGTCGCTTGTCTGGCCATGGCCAGCCCGCTGGCCGCCTGCCCTGTGCGGGAGCAACCGGTGGATGTCGAGATTTACCCAACCGCGCGGGTTCTGCCGAGCAACCTTTTGCGGATGTACATCTACTTCCCGCGGGCGATGGGGCTGGGCGAGATATGGCAACACGTCGCGCTTCTGGATGCGTCCGGCACGCCGGTGACCGGCGCGTTCCTTGAAAACCGGGTGGACCTGTGGTCGCCAGATCGCCGTCGCCTGACGCTGTTGTTGAACCCCGGGCGGGTCAAAACGAACCTTGCGGCGCATGACGCGTTGGGGCGCGCGCTTGAGGACGGGGAGCGGTACGCCCTGCGCGTGGGTGCAACCCTGCCCGATGCAGAGGGGTGCCCGCTGGGTGAAGAGGTGGTGTTCCAGTTTATGGCTGGTGCGGCGGACATGGATCGCCCCCGCCCGGGTGCCTGGGTCCTGACACGGCCCGCTTTGGGAACGCGTGAGCCGCTCGCGGTCGATCTTGGATCCGCGCATGATCATCTGTCGCTGGCCTATCGGCTGCGGGTGCATGACAGCGGTGGTGCCGTGGTGCCGGGTGCAATCGATCTGGGGCCGGATGAAGCGTCTTGGAAGTTTGTGCCATCGGCGCCGTGGCAGGCGGGGGACTATGCCCTCTCCATCGACGAGCGTCTCGAAGATCTGGCGGGGAACCGCCCCGGCGGGCTGTTTGACCGGCCCATCGGCGCGGCGTCGCCAGCCTGGCAGTCAACGCTGTCCTGGCGGCCGCGATAATCCTGCGTCACGCGACCTGCGCATTGCCTTCAGCAAATTCAAAAGCGCCTTAGAACGCTAGAACCCATTCGTTGCCTTGCAAACACCGCCGCGTCGTGCGGGTTTGGGTTTCGGTCTGGCCGCCCACCCGGAAGCGATACGCGATGCGGACGCAGTTGTCCTCGACCTCAAAGATTTCGGCCAGGCCATAGGCGCCCGTTTCGGGGTTGGACCATACCGTGTCGGCGCCAACCTCGGCATTTCCGGTGCGGTAGAGGCCGGACGCGGCGCGGACCATGATGTTGATGTCTTCCTGGACCAGCCCTGTGCGGGAAAGGATCTGGCCAAGCGATTCCGCCTTGGCGGCGCCCGGCCCAACAGCGGCGGCGACGACCAAGCCAACGAGAAGTGCGAAGAGACCGCGCATGGGGAGCCCTCGTGCATTTTGTGACGCTCCCCCTAGGCATAGCGAAGGGCGGCTGTCGGCTCCAGTCTGAAAACCGGGGCCACGCCGGATTGACTCGCTTCGGCGCTGCATCGCGGTGCCACACCAATCCCCTTTGCATTGCCGTCCAATGTGCTGAAGAGTGCCGCGAGTCGGGGGTAACTGGATCACACCATGCGAATTCTGAAAGCTCTACTGGCGCGGTTTTCGATCCCGTGTCTGTTGTTGGGGCTTGTGTTCTTTGCCGCCTCTCTGACGCCGTCGCTCATCCCGCGCGGGCCCGAGGTGCAGGGCGTGCTTGGTGGTGTGGTCACCGCCCTGGGGTATCTGGCCGGGCAGATCATCCTGTTTTTCTGGCGCGCGGCGGATATGCCGACCCTGCGTGGGCGGCTGGCCCAGCTGGCCGAACTGGCCGCGCTGCTGGTGGTGCTGGTTTTGTTGGGCATTGCGATCGCCTTCAGCCTGACCTGGCAGAACGATCTGCGTGCGAAAATGGGGCTGCCGCCCTCCGATGCGCTTCAGATCGTGATCATCGTTGCGGTTGCGCTGGCAACCTTTGCGGCGGCCTTTGTGCTGGGCGCGTTGATTGCCGCGCTGTTCCGCCTGATCCGGTCAAAATTCTACCGGATCATGCCGCCCCGGCGGGCCAATGTTCTGGGGGCCGTCGCCGTGGTGCTGATCCTGTTTGTGATCACGCGCGACGGGATCGTGAACAATGTGCTGTCCAGCTTCGACGCAAGCTATGCCGCCGCGCAGAACCTCTTTGACACCGCGCCGCCGCCGCCGGCAGATCCGGATGCGCCGGGGGGCGCGAACTCGCTTGTGGACTGGGCCACCATGGGCCAGCCCGGGCGGGATTTTCTAACCTCGGGTCCGGACGCATCGGCAATCTCGGCCTTCACCGGGGCGCCTGCGCTCGATCCCATCCGGGTCTATGTGGGGCGCGCCAACGGCGACAGTCCGCGCGAACGGGCTGAGCTTGCCCTGGCCGAGTTGAAGCGCCGCGACGCGTTCTCACGCGAGGTTCTCGTGGTGACCAGTCCCACCGGCACCGGCTGGATGGATCCCGGTTCGCATGATCCGCTGGAGTACATGCACGGCGGCGATATCGCGACGGTCGGGGCGCAGTATTCCTACCTGCAGTCCCCGCTGGCGTTGATCTTTGAAACCGATGCAGGCCTTGAACAGGCCACCGCGCTTTTGGAGGTGGTGCATACCTACTGGAAAACTCTGCCCCGCGACAGCCGTCCGCGCCTCTATGCCCATGGGCTGAGCCTTGGGGCCTGGTCATCGATGTTTGCCACGAACCTTTTCCGTCTGGTCGACGACCCGATCGATGGTGCGTTTTGGGCCGGGCCACCGTTTCCGTCTGACTTCTGGAATTACGTGCAAGAGGCCCGTGTCCCCGGCAGCCCCTGGGTCCTGCCGACTGTGGGCGATGGCTCGCTGGTGCGGTACGCCTCGCATTACGCTGATGCGTCCGAGGCGGACGGGGACTGGGGTGAGATGCGGATCGTGTTTCTGCAGTATTCCAGCGATCCGATCGTCTTTTACGACCCGTTTTCGCTGTGGCGGGCGCCGCAATGGATGAACGATCCGCCCGCGCCCGACGCCTCGGAACATTTGCGGTTCGTGCCTATCGTGACCCAGTTTCAACTGGCGCTCGACATGGCGCTGGCCTTTGGGGCCCCGGCGGGTCACGGCCATGCCTACGTTGCGCAGGATTACATCGGGCCCTGGGTTGAGGTGACGGCCCCGCGCAATTGGATCGCCGAGGATACGGCCCGCCTGAAGGCGCATTGCGATAACGGGTTTCAGAATGGCTGCGACAACGACTGAGGGCTTGTGTTGCCCCGCCCGTGATGCGGTAGTGTCGGGGTGCCGGATCCCGAAGAGGTCGCCATGTTCAAACAGCTTCTGTCCGTCCTTGCCGTTGCCGCCGTATGCGCGCCAGTAGCCGCCCCCGCGAGCGATGAGAGCGCGCCTGAGACACTGCTGACGGCGCCCGGTCTTCGCTTGCCGGGATCGTTCATCGGTACGCTGCCCTGCGCCGATTGCGAGGGGATATCGCATCACCTCGATCTCTGGCCGGACCGTACCTATCACATGCGCCGCACGTGGCTCGGCGGGGACGAACCGCTGGCCCGGGATGAGATCGGGCGCTGGTTCGCGGATCCGGTGGATGGCACCATCATCCTGCATGGCGCGGCTGAAATGCCGCTCTTTTGGGACATCGAGGGGCCCGACGAGGTGCGGATGCGCGATATCTCGGGCAACCGGATCGAGTCGTCGCTGAACTACTCGCTCACGCGGGCCGAGGTGTTTGACCCCGTCGAATTGCAGAACCTCTTCATGAGCGGAACGTTCAGGTACATGGCCGATGCCGCGTCCTTCAGCGAATGCCTCTCGGGCCGCAGCTATCCCGTGGCGATGGAGGGGGGGTACCTTGCGCTTGAGCGGGCCTATCTGGAGGCCGACCTGCCCCCCGCCGCGCCGCTCTATACAACCATCGAAGGCGGTATCCTGGAACGGCCCAGCATGGAGGGTCCGCCGCGTCGCCATGTCGTGGTGGCCCGGGTTGGGAATACCGATCCGACCGGGGCGTGCGTGACGCCAACGGTCGATATTCCGCTAGAGAACACGTTTTGGCGCATTGTGTCGCTGGGCGATGCGACCCTGACACCACAGCCGGACGGACAAGAGCCCTATCTTCTGCTGCGACAGGCCGAGGCCGAGGCACGCTTTGCCGCGACCGTGGGGTGCAACCGGTTTATGGGGGGCTATACGCTGGCCGACGATGCGCTGACGCTTGGCCCGGCGGCCACGACGATGATGGCCTGCCCCCCGCCGCTTGACAGCTATGAGCAGCAGCTGGCCGAGGTGCTGGGCGCCGCGCGTTCCCATCTTCAGGACGGCGCAACGCTGACGCTGTTGGACGGGCAGGGGGCCGTGCTCGGCGTGTTAGAGGCCGCTTACTACCAATAGGGCCGCCCGGCCTGGCCGACGGTTACCCGCGAAAGGCCGCCCGCCGAAACTCGGACGGGGCCTGCCCGGTCCAGGATCGAAATGCCCGGCGGAACGCGCGGTCATCGCCGTAGCCCGCCAGATAGGCGGCCTCTTCGATGCTGATGTTAGGATCGAGCAGGAACTCTTTGCTGCGCACAATCCGCGCCTCCTGGATCAGCGACCGCATCGTGGTGTCGTGCAGCGATGCGATGCGCTGGGCCGACCGCACGCTCATCTTCGCCTTCTCCGCCGCGGCGGCGACACTGAATTCCCCAAGCGCCGCGTTTTCCGTGATCGCCCGAACCAGCCCGGTCAGCTCGGACGGGGGGTTCTCCAGGTTGGAGGTGGCCATCATCTTTTGGAAATAGATGTCCGCGAAGGTGTAGAGGTCGTCGTTGGCGTGATCGAGTTCGATGTTGAGACACGCGGGGTCGATCACGATCGCGCTCCGCTCCTGACCGAACAGCACCGGTGCGCCAAAGTGATCCTCGTAGACCGAGATCGGGCCGTTTGGCGGCCAGAGAAACTCGACCCGCAGCGGCGTGATGTCGAGCATCAGAATTTCATGCACGCCGCGCAGGGCAAAGCCCATGCCCGCCTCGCCCATCAACCCTTTTGAGGCGGCGTCAAGCGTGTGAGACGAAACGATAGCGGCTTCGTCCTCGGTCTCTTCCAGATGCAAGGCCAGACCGTCCGAGATGAACTTGCGGTTGCGGATGATAAGTTCGATCGAATGCCGGAAGGTGCGCCCGTACCGTGCCGAATAAGCGAGGGTCGAGACACCGGAGAGCGGGGCGCCGCGGACGAGATCAATGCTCATCGGGTATGACGGGTTTCGCGCCTGGATCGCGCGGAGAAGATCGGGGATCTTTCGTTCCGGCAGCCGTTTTTCGGGGATGAACAGGTCGTCGGTCTTAACGCCGCTAATCTGTTCGATGTCCTGAAGCGTCAGCCCCCGTGACATGGCGTAGGCCACTAGGGTGGATACGATTGAGCCAAGGACCTTGGTGTCTGTCGGTTCGTGAGATGGGGGATTGGTCGGAGTGGGCATATGAGAGCCATCAGTCTTTTTGGGCGCGGACAAAGACCGTGCCGGAATCGAGAAAAATCATAGGTGGGGCTTGAGGGGACGGCGCGATAGCGCCGGTTGGCCCACCCGGTAAGCCACATCGAATCGCATATATGCCTGACGATTACCACACCAGCCTGAGGCTGTTTGCTTCGCAATTTCGGACATTTCGCGCCTAAAACGCGGGTTACGCAGGGCAGCAGCGTTTGCGCGCGCGGTGCTCCCGTGGCGCGGCATGGGCGAAGAGTTTGCACCACGGCCAGCGATATGGTTCACCCAGCGCAAAGGGCGCCTGCTGCGGCACATAACGCAAGCGGTGTCCCCCACGCGAGAGAAGCAGGAGATCCGATCATGGCCGCAACGCCCCCCGTGTGTGAGTTCGACTGGCCCGCGCCCGCCTTTGCGCTGCCCGCGACGGATGGAAAGACCTACAGCTTTGACGACATCTCGGGCCCCAAGGGCACGCTTGTGATGTTCATCTGCAATCACTGTCCCTACGTTCTGGCGGTGCTTGATCGGATCGCCCGCGACGCCCGCGATCTGGCGGCGCTGGGCATTGGGACGGCCGCGATATGCTCGAACGATCCGGTGGCCTATCCGGCCGACAATTTCGACAACATGGTGCGGATGGCCGACGAGAAGGCGTTTCCCTTCCTCTACCTTCACGATGCCGATCAAAGCGTGGCCCGCGCCTATGGGGCCGCCTGCACGCCGGACTTCTTTGGGTTCAATGCCGCCGGTGGGCTTCAGTACCGTGGCAGGCTTGACGCCTCGGGCGCGCGACCGGGGCCGGCTGACGCGCGGCGCGATCTGTTCGAGGCGATGACGCTTGTGGCAGAAACCGGTCGCGGGCCTGTGGACCAGATCCCGTCGATGGGCTGTTCGATCAAGTGGGCCGCCGCCTGATGGCGCGCATCGTCTTTGACCTCGACGGCACACTGATCGACAGCGCGGCCGACATTCACGCCCTGGCCAATACCGTGCTGGCGGAAGAGGGCGCTGCGCCGCTGACGCTGGCGCAGACCCGCACGTTCGTCGGCAACGGGGCGCCGATGTTTGTGACCCGGATGCGCGCGGCGCGTGGTTTGCCCGACAGCGATCATGATCGGCTGCTGGCGCGGTTCGTGGCGGGCTACAGTTCCGCGGTCGATTTGACCGAGGTGTTTGCCGGTGTGGAAGACGCACTTGCGACGCTGCGCGCGGGTGGCCATCGCCTGGGCATTTGCACGAACAAACCCCTCGCCCCGGCCCAGGCGGTTCTCGACCACACCGGGCTGGCGCAGTATTTCGATGCGGTGATCGGCGGCGACAGCTTGCCGACCGTCAAGCCCGATCCCGCGCCGCTCGACGCGGCTTTTGCCGCGCTTGGCACGGGCCCCAAGGTGTTCGTGGGCGACAGCGATGTTGATGCCGACGCTGCCGTGCGGGCACAGGTGCCATTCCTGCTCTTTGCCCATGGCTATGCGCGCAAACCGCTGGCGGAGCTGCCGTGCGACGCCACCTTTGACAGCTTCGATGCC
Source organism: Pseudomonadota bacterium (assembly GCA_039193455.1). Classification (GTDB taxonomy): domain Bacteria; phylum Pseudomonadota; class Alphaproteobacteria; order Rhodobacterales; family Rhodobacteraceae; genus JBCBGF01. Next base: position 36,296 of record JBCCWO010000022.1, on the reverse strand, counting down.
TTGCCTGCGCTGATTACGAAGGTGATTGCGGCGGCGCAACCGGAAAGCGCGGCCCCAGCACCCTAAGGTGGAGTGCCGCAAATTCGGGCGGGCCGCCGCCGCCCGCCCGCGCTCAAACAGCGCAGAATGCCGCAGCCGTGTTGACGACCCACGACGCCAGCGGATTAGTTTGCCTACATAATGGACATAGTCCAACATTCTGGCGCGCGCGAAATGTGCGCGACCCCTAGACGGCACTGCGTCGCCTTCGGCGGTGCGGTGCAGCCAAAAAACACGGGTGAGGTCCAAGATGGCAAAAAGCAGCGTGGTGATTGTTGGCGGCGGGTACATTGGCATAGAGCTCGCAAAATCCCTTGAGAGCGATTTGGACGTGACGCTGGTTGAGCCGCGCGAAGCGTTCGTGCATGCGCCTGCCATGTTGCGCGCACTGGTGGACCCCACGGTGCGCGACCAGGCGCTGATCCCCTATGACCGGCTTCTGAAATCGGGAAAGCTGGTGAAGGCCCGTGCGGTGGGCGTTGCCGAGAGGAGCGTGACGCTTGAAGGCGGCGAGACGTTGAGCGCCGATTACATCGCGTTGTGTCCTGGGGCGGCGAACGGCGGAATATTCAAGCCGGGCGATGAAAGTGTCGCGGCATTTCGCGAAGCGCAAAGCAAAGTGCAGGCGCAGATCAACGCGGCCAAGACCATTGTAATCGTCGGGGCGGGCGCGGTGGGCACCGAGCTGGCCGGGGAAATCGCCCATATCCAGCCCGATACATCGGTCACACTGATATCTGCGGACGCCAAGCTTTTCCCGGACTTCCCGGCAAAGCTGGGCTCGGGCCTTGCGGCAAAGCTGAAGGATATGGGGGTCGATGTCGTTCTGGGCCAGCGGGTGACCGACCTGCAAAGCACGACAGAGTCCTATGCGGGCCAAGTCACGCTGGAGGATGGGCGCACCATTGCCGCGGATCTGGTGATCCCGGCGATTGGCTCGAAACCACAGGTGGCCTTGTTCGATGGCCTGCCCGGTGTAACCAAGGCCCCAGACAGCCGCGTGAAGGTCGATGGTTATCTTCGCCCCTCGTCCATGCCCAACGTGTTTGCCGCGGGGGACGCGGTTGATGCAGGCGACGCGATGACCATCGTCGCGGCCAGCCGCCAGCAGCCCTGGCTTGCCAAAACGCTCAAGGCGCTGGCCGGGGGCAAATCGCTCGACAGTCTGAAACCCTACGCCCCGTGGGGGTCGCCGCCGATTCTTGTGCCGCTGGGTCCCCAGCGCGGGAACTCATTTTTGATGATCGCAACCTTCGGTGATTGGGTTACAAAGACAACCAAGGGCAAAGACCTGTTCATTTCAAAATATCGGAAGATCCTTGGCTATGCGTAAGACGATCCAACACGCCATTGGCGTCAAAGCTCTCTCCACTGCTCTCTGTGCCACGCTGCTCTTTTCCGCGCCGCTGCAGGCACAGCCGAAGCTGGCCAAGCTTACCACGGTTGAGACCCGAGAAGGGGCGCTCGACCGGGTGTTCTTTGGCCATGTGAAGGCGCGCGAGACAACGGATTTCGCCTTTCAGGTGGGCGGCCAGATCGACAAGCTGCCGATTGAAGAGGGGCAGACGATCCAGAAAGGTGATCTGATTGCCGAGCTGGATCTGGAACCCTTTGAACTGAGCCTGGCGCGCAGCGTGGCCGAGCGTGAGCAAGCCGCAGATGACTTTGATCGCCTGCAGGGCCTGTTGGGTACCGTCAGCCAGGTCACGGTCGACGATGCGGAAACGGCGTATGAGCTGGCCGAGATTGCGGAACGCGAAGCGGCGCGGTCCCTGCGGCTGGCGACCTTGCGGGCGCCCTTTGACGGCATCGTGGCCCGACGCTCCATCCCGATCTTTTCGATGGTGTCGGCGGGCACCCCCGTCGTGCGCCTGCACGACATGTCCGACCTGCGGATCGAGATCGAGATCCCCGAGCTGTTGTTCCAACGCGTGGGTGAGAGCCCCAATGTGGTCCTTGAGGCAGAGTTCCCATCTTCGTCGAAACGCTACCCGCTGGAATTTCGCGAGGTGACGGCAGAGACAACGCAGGTGGGGCAGAGCTTTACACTGACGCTTGGGATGGCGCCGCCGGACGACTTGTTCGTTCTGCCCGGGGCATCGGCCACGGTCTATGCGCAGATGCTGGACGAACAATCGCCCATCGTGATCCCCAGCGCGGCGGTTGTGTTTGACGCCGAGGGCAATGCCGGGGTGATGGTGTTCGAGCCCGCAGGCGCCGATAGCGGCACGGTCACGCGCCAGGCGATCGAGGTTGAACCCGACCGCAACGGCGATGTGCGCGTGATCTCTGGCCTTGAGGCGGGCATGGAAATCATCGCTGCCGGGGCCTCACTGTTTGACGATGGCGACGCCGTGGAGCGCTTTACCGGATTTTCGAGGTAGTCCGATGGATATCGCACGGGGATCGATCAACAAGCCCATCTACACGTGGCTTATCATTCTGGGCTGCCTGTTCGGCGGGTATTGGGGCTTTCTGACGCTGGGCCGTCTCGAGGATCCGGCCTTTACGATCAAAACCGCCGTCGTCATCACGCCCTATCCCGGCGCGTCCGCCGAAGAGGTGGCGCTGGAGGTGTCGGAAAAGCTCGAATCCGAAATCCAGCAGATGGGCGAGATTGACGAGATCGAGACGGTGAACGAGCCGGGCGTCTCTGTCATCGAAGTCACGATGCAGGACATCTATGACGGCGCGGACCTGCCCGAGCTTTGGACCAAGCTGCGCAACCGTGTTGCCGTGGCGGAATTGCCGGAGGGGGCGCTGTCTCCAATTGTCGATGACACTTTTGGCGATGTGTACGGTCTCTATTACGCGGTGTCGGCCCCGGGATTCTCGGATTCCGAGATCCACACATTATCGTCTTTCCTGCGACGACAATTGCTGGCCGTTGAGGGCGTCAAGGATGTCTCGCTTGAGGGGCTGCCTGAAGAGTCGATCTTTGTGGAGCCCGACCTGGCGCTGACAACGTCGCTTGGTGTGTCGCCAGCCGCCATTGCGGCCGCGCTGGCCGGGGCGGACGAGGTCGTCGATGGCGGATCGATCCAGCGATCGGATGGGCGCACACTGATCCAGCGACCCGATGGCAGCGACACGGTCACCGCAATCGAGACGCTGTCGATCGGGGCCAGCGGTGAAGTGTTGCGGCTCAGCGATTTTGCCGTCGTCAAACGTGAGCGTGTGCCGGACCCCCAAGTCATCATCCGACACAACCAGCTCGAGGCCTTCACGCTTGCCGTTGCCGGGATCAGTACCGAGAACATCGTGACCATTGGCGAACGCGTGGATGCGCGGATCGCAGAATTACAGTCGGTGCTGCCCCTTGGGATTACGGTGGCGCCGATTTACCGCCAGCATCTGGTGGTGGCCGACAGTGTGAACGATTTCCTGGTCAACCTGACGACATCGGTGACCATCGTGATCGCTGTTCTGGCGGTGTTCATGGGCGTGCGCGCCGCGATTGTGGTTGGTGTCACGCTGTTGCTGACGGTCGTGGGCTCGCTCTTTTTCATGGCGCTCGGCTCGATCGAAATGGAGCGCATATCGCTCGGCGCGCTGATCATTGCCATGGGGATGCTGGTCGATAACGCGATCGTTGTGGCCGAAGGCATGCAGAACGCGATGTCCCGCGGAAAAACCTCGCGCGAGGCGGCGGCAGAGGCGGCGAACAAATCGCAGATCCCGCTGCTTGGGGCGACGGTGATCGGGATCATGGCCTTTTCGGGTATCGGGCTCAGTCCGGATTCGACCGGGGAGTTCATGTTCTCGCTCTTTGCCGTGATCTGTATTTCGTTGCTTTTGTCCTGGGTGCTGGCCGTGACGGTGACGCCGCTGTTGGGCCACTACTGCTTCAAGCAGGGCACCGATGATGGGTCCAGCGGGTACGAGGGCGCCATCTTCCAGATGTATGGCTCTTTCCTGCGGGTGATGCTGCGGCTGCGCTGGATCGTGGCCATCGCGCTCATCGCCATTACCGCGGCGTGTTTCGTGGTGTTCGGTCAGGTGCGGCAGCAATTCTTTCCCGACAGCAGCACGCCCCTTTACTTCATCCACTACAAGCTGCCGCAGGGCGCTTCGATCCAGCAGACCTCTGAAGATCTGAAGGTGATCGAAGAGTGGTTGGCCGGGCGAGAGAATGTCGTCTCGACAACCACCTTCGCGGGCGATGGGGCAGCGCGCTTTATGCTGACCTACAACTCCGAGGATGCGAACCCGAGCTACGGGCATATCATCGTGCGCGTGCCGTCCATCGACTTTATCGAAGAAGAGATGGCCGCAGCCGATGCGTTCGGGGCCGAAGCGCTGCCCGCCGGGCAGTTCCGGACCAAGCGTCTGGCCTTTGGCCCGGGCAGCGATGCACCCATCGAGGCCCGGTTCTACGGCTTTGACCCGGCGGTTCTGCGTTCACTCGCGAATGAGGCCAAGGCGCGGTTCGCGGAAGCCTCGGACAACGCGCTGGCCCTGCGGATCGACTGGGGCGAGAAGGAGCTGGTGCTGAAGCCGATGTACTCGGATGACCGGGCGCAAGAGGCGGGGATATCGCGTTCCGACATCACCCAGATCCTCGAGTTCGCCACAACAGGCAACCGTTCGGGCACCTATCGTGAAGGCGATCGCCAGATCCCCTTGGTGTTGCGCGCGCCGCAAGACGATGGTCTTGGGCTGACCGACTACCTGATCTACTCGGATGCGGGTCAGGCGTTCGTGCCGCTCGAACAGGTGATCGACGACCTGATATTCGAGCCGCAGGACACCCTGATCCAGCGTCACGACCGCGAAAGCGTCATTACCGTCGGTGCGGATATCCCGCGTTCGATGACGGCGGCAGAGGTGATGGTCGAGGTTCAGGCAGCGATCGAAGCGATGGAACTGCCCCCCAGCTACCGGTTCGAGTGGGGCGGAGAGCTTGAAAGCTCGTCTGACGCACAAGAGTCGCTTGGCTCTCAGCTGCCCTTCGCGATCCTCGTGATGCTCTTGATCACCATCCTGTTGTTCAATGGCATCCGGCAGACGGCGATCATCTGGCTGCTGGTGCCGATGTCGGTCAACGGCGCGGCGCTTGGCCTGGTGGGCACTGGCCTGCCCTTCACCTTCACCGCGCTTCTGGGGCTTTTGTCGCTGTCGGGGATGCTGATCAAGAATGGGATTGTTCTGGTGGAAGAGATCGATCTGCGGCGGGAAGAGGCGCCGGATCTGCCGCTTGGCGACGCGATCACCGAGGCGTCGATTTCGCGTTTGCGTCCGGTCCTTCTGGCGGCGGCGACCACGATCCTGGGGATGATCCCCCTGCTCAGCGATGCCTTCTTTGCCTCGATGTCGGTGACGATCATGGGTGGTCTGGCCTTTGCATCGATCCTCACGCTGGTCGCAGCGCCGGTGTTCTATCACCTGTTCTTCGAGTTCGGGGAACGCCGGAAACAGCGGATGGCCGAGGCCCCTGCTTAAGGGGCTGCGACCGACACCCGGGGAAGGGTCATCGACACAGAGAAACCGGGCCGCGCCCACAGCGGCCGCGGTTGGCGTCGAAACGCGCGTTCACCTTGCCGAGCGACGGTGACATACCCACGTCTGCGCAAGGGCATCACAATGACCCTTGCCTGGGGGCAGCTCCGTCAATGGGATGCCTTCGGTCACGTGTAACGCAGGAGCGAGCCAGCCGTGTTTGAGCAGTTGATCCTAGGCGCCACGATCACACTGGTCTCATTGGCCGGTGCCGCGTCGATCTGGTGGTTTCTCAATGAGCTGCTCGTGAAGATGGAGCCGTGGCTGCGCCGGTCGCCGCATCAGCCCAAGTCGTTTGTCGTGATCCTGATGGTCGCCGTTATGACGATGGTCATGACGGCATTCGGGGTCGGGCTCTGGGCGCTGGTGTTCCGCCAGATGGCGGTTTTCGGTGATTTTGAGGAGGCGGTCTACTATTCGCTCGTCGCCTATACGACCCTGGGCCTGGGCGACATTGTGGTGCCGCGAGAGCAACGGCTGTTGGGGGGGATGACCGGGGCGAACGGCTTTTTGATGTTTGGTGTCATGACTGCAATGCTGACCGACACGCTGCGCCACGTGCGCCGGGTGCAGCACAATTTGCAGGATTAAGGGCGAAGGCCGGGGCCCAGAAATCCGCGGATTGGTGGATTGATTCGCGGTGCGCTTGCGGTCTGACAAGCGAGCAACGCGGCCACCGGACCGACCGAAGCCGTTATTCTAGCGTTAATGCTGGGGCTTAGCTGAAAGTGGCGGCACCCTGCCCAGAAAAAAAGCGCCTTCACCTTTTTTCGTTGCAGTTGAATGCGAACCCCGGCCCAAAAATCAGTCATCTCCGGCTGAGCAGAGCCGCAAAACGCCACCGGACACTTTATTAACGCTGGCCAAATCACATTGATTTTAGAGCGTCTCGGCGGGCGTGATACTGTTTCACACAGCGCAACAGTCCTTTGCGCGTGCCTTGTCTGTGTCTGTTGAGAAGTCTCCATGAAGTATTCAGGTTTTGGTATCCCTCCTTTTCTTTTGAAAAAATTCGGGTTCTCGAAAAACAACGCCAACGATTTTGTCTTCGGTACGCGACGACGAGACGACATCGAGATCGAGACGCCGACCCTTCTGGTATCGACGGGCCGCGGCGCAGATCATGTCGAGGCCTCCGCACCGGTCGTTTTCGCCTCCCTCGGGCGCGGCGCAGATGGATTTGTCGCAGATGACTTCGTTTGGTCCGTTGATGCGGGCCGCGGCAACGATAGCGTCTCGCTCAACGCGGGCGGATCGAGCGTCGATCTCGGGCGGGGCCGCGATACGCTGAAGCTTTCAGAGCTCATCGATCATGCCGATGGGGGCCGCGGCAAGGATACGATCTCCTTCGACTTCAATGCAGGTGATGTCGATGTGAAAGTGGTTGGCAAGAAAGTCATCCTGATCGACCGCTTCTCCGGCGAAGAGATGGTGACCCGCAACTTCGAGACCTTCGAATTCGCGGACCGGACCTTTTCGAAAGCCGATATCGAGACGTTCTTTGGCCGGGGCGCCGACGTTCCCTATTTTCAGGTGGGCGGTGGGACGCAGGTCCTTTCGGTCAATGATCCCGACCCGACGGTGAGCGTGATCTGGGACCGCGTGGTGCAACAGGTCATCATCGAAAACGATGGTCCCAACGGCCCGACGATCGCGTCGCGTGCCTATGCGATGATGCACACGGCCATGTATGACGCCTGGTCCGCCTATGACGCCCACGCCATGCACGTGTCGATCGATCAAGAGGGTGACAACCGCAAGGTGTCTGGCAGCGATGCCGACAAGGCCAAGGCGATGAGCTTTGCCGCGCTGACCGTGCTCTTGGATCTCTACCCCGAGCAAGAGGCGCTGTACCGCGAGGTCATGGAAACCCGGCTGGGCTATTCGCTTGCCGATGATGGCAGCCGCGAGGCCCATATCGGGATCGATGCCGCGCAGGACCTGCTCGCGCTTCGGGCGGATGACGGGGCCAACCAGGCGGGGGGATTTGCGGATACGACGGGGTATACGCCGTTCAACCCAAGCCCGCTTGAGATCAACGACATCACGCGCTGGACGCCTGAGAATGTGCCGATCGATCCAGAGGACGGATCACCCGAGCAATCCTTTCTGACCGCCCATTGGCTAGAGGTCGAAGGCTTCGCGCTGCCGAAGAACCCGGATGGATCGACCGACTTTTCCCCGATCCTGCCGATGCCGCCGAAGCCGTTCTTTACCGAAGCGTATGCCGGATCCACGCTCGACTTCGACGCACGTGAGATCACGTTGGACGCGCCCGCAGTCATCGGCGGCGTGGCCTATGCGGCGGGGGATGTCGTTCCGGTGAGCCAGGCCTTGATCGGCAGCATCATCAACCCCGAATTCATCGAACAGGCCCAAGAGGTGGTCGACTACTCGGCAAACCTGACGGACGAGCAAAAGATCATTGCCGAGTTCTGGGAAGATGGCGGGGGCACGGCCTTTCCCCCGGGCACCTTCATGGCCTTTGCCCAGTATGTGTCTGCGCGTGATAATCACTCGCTTGATCAGGACGCGCAGATCTTTCTGGCGATGGGCAACGCCGTAATGGACGCCGGGATCGCGACCTGGCAGGCGAAGGTTGAGTACGACTATGTGCGGCCCGTTCGGCTGATCCGCGATCTGGGCGAATTGGAATTGATCGGCGCGCCCGGTGAGGATGAGAATACGGGCGAAACCGGGCATGTGATCACAGCCTTCGGCGGGTTCAATGGGGATGGCACCGGTCGCGGCACGCAATCCATCCTGGCCGAGAATTTCATCACCTTTCAGCGCCCTGGCGCTGATCCGTCGCCACCCTTTGCCGAGTACACCTCGGGCCATTCCGCATTCTCGGCGGCAGGGGCCGAGGTATTGCGCCTGTTCACCGGATCTGATGCGTTCGGCGGCTCGGTCACCTTTGAACCCGACACGATCCAGTTTGAAGACGGTGTTCCCGAGGAGGAAGTGACGCTCGCCTGGGACACATTCTCGGAAGCTGCGGATGAGGCGGGATTGTCACGGCTTTATGGTGGGATCCATTTCACCGATGGCGATGTAAACAGCCGACTGTTGGGCCGCGAAGTGGGCAAGAACGCGTATGATCTGGCGCAGGAGTTCATCAATGGCACCGCTGAACCCGGGGACATGCCGTTCTTCGATGAGTTCAATTTTGTCTAGCCGTCTCTGACGGCTGCGGTGCGCTTGCCGCTTTTGACGATGTCACGTGACCGCGTCTTCCAGAAGGCCCAGCAAGTCTGAGATCTCCGGGTTCAAACGACCCTCGCGGGTATAGGCGGCCAGCGCAATCGGGGTCAGCGCGGGCAGGTTTGCATCGTCGGAGATGATCTCTAACGGCGGCACCACAGAGATCTGCGGCATGACGGTCACCGCCAGCCCGGATTGGACAAAGGCCCGGACTCCAATGGGATGCTGGCTGAGATGGGTCACGCGGCCAGACCGGCCCGCCTCGTCCAGCGCCGCAAGCGCATAGCGCCGCAGATCGCGGCCATCGGACAGAAAGGCCAGCGGGACACTGTCGCTGTCGTCCAACTCGAAGCCGCCGGAACCGACCCAGACCAAGGGTTGGGAATGCACGAAGGATCGGCCAACGTGCCGGCCCTGATCCATCATGAAGGCAACATCGATGTCGCCGCGGTCCAGATGGGCCAGAAGCGCGTCACTGCGATTGCACATGATCTCGATCTGCACGCCTGTGTGCCTGAAGGCAAAGGCCCTCAACACGTCGCTGACCACTGACATGGCAAGCGTCACCGTTGTGCCCAGCCGGATGGTGACAGGACGGCCCGCTGTGTCCAGCGATGCGAGCGCCTCTTGCGACAGGGCCAAGATCCGGCGGGCATAGACCAGAAAAGCCTCACCCTCGGGCGTAAGCGACATGCCCTCGCCCCGGCCACGCGACACCAGCGTTTTGCCTGTCGCCGCTTCAAGCTTCTTGACCTGCGCGCTGACGGCGGATTGCACGGTGTTGCGGCGGTCGGCAACGGCGGTGAAATTCAGGTGCTCGGCAACCAGCGTGAAGGTGACGAGCGCGTTGGGATCGACCATAAATCATCAACGCAGATTTTAAGGAAAAAATAAAACTGTTTCTGTGTCTCTGACAACTAGGCTACGCCCAGCGGAGCTGTTGGAAGGCACCATGGACATATCCCTCGCATTCTACGTCACCGCGGTCTGCGCGGTCCTGATCACCGGCATCTCCAAAAGCGGGTTTGGAGGGGGACTGGGGGTTATGGCCGTGCCGCTGATGTCGCTGTTCGCTGCACCGCAATTTGCGGCGGCAGTGATGATGCCGATCCTGATCGCGATGGATGTGCTGATCGTGGTGCGCTACCGCAAAAGCTGGAACAGATCCGTGGTTCTGGCGCTTTTGCCGGGGGCGATGGTCGGGCTGGCGCTGGGCGGCCTGCTGTTCGAAACGCTCGAGGCGGATGTCGTGCGATTTGCAATCGGGATCATGGCGCTGGTGTTTGTCACGCAATACGTCTTGCAGTTGCGCGCTGGGCGTACGGCCAGCCCGCGCTTTCCAAGGCCGGTGGTCTGGGGGCTGGCGGCAACGTCTGGTTTTGCCAGCTACATCGCACATGCCGGGGGACCGCCGGTCAAAGGCTATCTGTTGGCACAAGGCATGGAGAAGTCGGCCTTTGTCGGCACGAACACTGTCTTTTTCTTTGCCCTGAACGGCATCAAGACCGTGGCCTACGGAACGACCGGCACGATGGATTGGGACAGCGTCTCGGTCAGCCTTTTTCTGGCGCCCTGGTTGCTTGTGGGTGTGTTCGTGGGCGGCTGGCTTCATTCCCGCGTTGACCAGACCGTGTTTGTGCGCCTGGTCTATGTGTTCCTGGCCTTGACGGCGGTCCGGCTTTTGTCGGACAGCGTGCCGAAGCTGTTCCTGGTCTAAGCGGCGGGTGAGGGGGCGCGGCTGCGTTCGGCCATCTTGCAGAACGGCACAAAGCCCGGGCGCTACGGCGCTGCTCTGGCAGGGGAGATACCGTGATGAAGGCGCTGACCTACAGCCGCTATGGTCCACCCGAGGTCGTGGACATCCGCGATGTTCCGCGCCCACGAACCGCTTCCGGGCAGGTTTTGGTCAGGGTCCACGCCAGCGCAGTCAACACAAGCGACTGGCGTATCCGCGCTGCCGCCTTTCCCGGGATCACCGCGCTGCCAGGGCGGGTGATGTTTGGACTTTTGCGGCCGCGTAACCCGCGCTTGGGCAGCGAATATGCCGGTGTCGTCGAAGAGGTGGGGGACGGGGTCACGCGTTTCGCGGTTGGCGATCGGGTGTTTGGGATGACGACAGGCGGCGGGGCCTCGGCAGAGTATCTTGCTGTACCTGCGCAAAGTGCCATCGCCCGTATCCCGGATGGCACGAGCTTTGAGCAGGCGGCTGCGCTGCCTTTCGGGGGGTTGGCGGCGCTGGTGTTTCTGGCGCAGTTTGCCAACGTCCAGTCAGGGCAAAGAGTGCTTGTCGTCGGCGCAACCGGTGGCGTCGGCGCCTATGGCGTGCAGATTGCCAAGGCTCTTGGCGCGCATGTCTCAGGCGTTTCGGGCCGGGATAGTCAGGCTTTCCTCAAGTCCCTCGGGGCCGATATCGCGATCGACTATACCCAGACGGAGTTGAGCGCGATCGCGGACCGTTTCGATGTCATCCTCGACACAATCGGAACGATGCACCCCCGCGTGGCACGTTCGCTTTTGCGTCCGGGGGGTACATTCCTGCCGCTCAACATGGGGCTGCGCGAGGTCGCGGCAGGCCTTCAAAATCCGTTCCGGTCCCGGAAAGTGCGCCTTGCCGTCAACCCGGACACGGCAGAGGATCTGGCGTCGCTTGCAGGGATGGTCGCAGAGGGCAAGTTGGTGCCCGTGATTGACTCGGTCTTCCCGCTTGAAGAGGCCCGTCAGGCGCATGCGCATGTCGAGAAGCGGCATCGGCGCGGTGCGGTCATCCTGAGGGTTCGCGAGTGATCGCGGCCCGTCCCATCACGGTCCAATCGCGCCGCAAGAAGGAACCCGCTTCAGACCGGAAGTGTCGGAACCAAAAGGTGCGAGTCGTAGGCACCGCCAAAGTGCAGCACATGCTGTCCCCGGTTCGTGCCGGTGTCTTTCTTGAAGATGGGCGCATGGACGAGATCCGTTGCCGACAGGATCAGGCGCAGGCGCGCGCCTTGTTCGAAGAACGTGCTGCTGGGGCAAAAGGCGATTTCCAGTGGCACGACCTGTCCGGGTGCCAGCGGTTCATGCGTCAGCCCCGATAGCACGGGGTGGAAGGGCCGCGAGCGCTCCGTGTTCAGCTCTCTCCGTGAGGCGCGCCCATAGCCGCGGGTCACCATGTCGTCCGACTGTCCCACGGCGCCGTAGAACCGCACCGACTGGCCCGCCGCATCGCGCTTGTCGATGAAACAGCACAGGATCGCGTCGTCGGGCGCCGCTGATTGCCTGGGCGCGCCCCGCGCCTCCACCCAGACCTTCAGCTTGATGTACCCCGTCACCTCGGTGTCTTCGGCAAAGACATGGTCAAACGCGACCTTGCCGCCGCGCCCGTCATAGCCGACCTCGTCTGCGTCTTGCGGCAGCGCGGGCACGAGCGCCCCGCCCTCGCCGAGATACAATGTGCGATAGGTGGTTGCGTCCGGCGGCCAGGACGGTTCCCACCGCACCTCCTTTACCGCATCGCGGGATTGGCGCACTTCCACGCGCACCGAGGGCAAGGTATCGAACCGGTTTGATGCCCCACGCAGGAAGTGATCCATAAACTCCTTCTGCAGGGAAAGGCTTTCGGGCTTGTAGAACTCGGTCCATTTACCGCTGCGGTGGGTATAGAGCCACTTTTGCGCCGAGCCCGCATTCTCATAGGCGCGAAACGAGCCGAAGGTATGCAGCTCATGGTCCGAGAACGAGGCGCAGACCAGCATTGGCACCTTGATGTTTTCAAGCGGCGGCGCCTTTGCCCTCCAGTAGTCGTTGTAGAACGGGTGCCGCTGCAAGGCCTCAAGCGGGACGGCTTCTTCGGTCGCGAGGTAGTCGTCGAGTGAGACATTGAGCGACTCCTTGACCTCGGTATGCCACCAGAAGTTTAGAAACCCGATGTCCGGCACGCCGCCCCGGCACGCAAGATCGTGGTAGAGATCGGACACGCCCTCCCATGGGATGATGCATTTCAACGCCTCTGGTGCCGCGTCGCCATCGGGTGTGGCGGCGGCCAGGTATTGGCTGATGCACAGAAAGCTGACGCCGCAGAGACCGACGCCGCCATCGCACCAGTCCTGGGCCCCGATCCAGGCAATCGCCTCGCGATAGCACTGACCCTGATGTCGGGACATGATCGATGCCGGCCCGCCGCTATTGGCAAAACCAGGGAGGTTAAGGTTCACCAGCGTGTATCCCGCGGGCACCCAAAAGTTCGGATCGGGGGATTCCCAGCTGGTTAGGGTCGAAAACGCGGGCGTGCCGCCGGATTGTGGCAATAGCCGGTATTGCTGTGGCGGGCCGCCCAGCGGAGTGCCGCCAAGGGCGGGGATGTGGTGATTGTCATAGGGATGCGCGCACATCACCACCGGGTCGGCCTGGCCATTGGCGTGCCGGCGGCGCGAGCGAAACACATTCGCGGTCAGGTCAAATCCCTCGGCCATCGGGATCTTCACGTCATAGAGCGCTTCGATGTCCGGATCCGGATCGATGAGTTCACATTGCGGATTGAACACCTGACCGCGCGCGAGGGCGCGGCGCAAAACGGGCCAGGCGGCCCTAAGGGTGGCAAGCTTTCCGAGCATGGCGACCTACGCAGTGGGGTTGTCCCCTGATACCGCACCGCGGGCGCGATCCACTTCGCCTTGGTTAACTGGACACGGGCGTTGCCAGGATCGGTATCTCAGCGCGCCGGGTCGCTGTTGCGCCTGAACCGGGACAGGCCCTGTGCGGTGACCCCCAGAAACTTTGCGATCTCTTTCTGCGGCACCTGATCCAGAACCTTCTGGTGATGGGTCCTCAAGAAGTCGTGCCGGGTCTTCGTATTTCCGGAGGTTTTGGCGCAGGCCAGCTCTTTGGCAAACAGGTGCGCCTCCATCATGCGATGGCGCAGATACATGCCAAACTCGCGCCCCTGAATGTACTCGCGCATGAAGAACGCCAGCGAGATGGACAGACCCTTCACATCGGTGATCGCGATCAACTCATCCGCGGCGATCTCTCCAGTCCAGGCGCTGCTGACATTGGTGCAGAGGTCGCGGGGTTCGAAGAACCGTGCGATGGTCGATTTCCCATCGCTCCAGGTCTGTTCGGAGGCTGCGATCCCTTCGGACAGAAAGATGATCCGATCGGCGACACGCGCCTGCGAAAGGATCACCGCGCCACGCCCTACCGCGATCGCCTTCGCGTTTCGCCGAAGGTCCCTCTTTTCGTCACCAGAGAGCCGCAGGGAGTAGCGGTCCATGTCTAGTTGGAGGAGTTCGATCGTCATGGTCGGCGGTGTTCACAGGGCGGTTGCTGACACTCAGCATACCCTATCACAAAACCAGCCGCGATCCGCTTCACAAGATCCCCTGTCCTGGGACCCTACGCCGCCGCCGCACTTTCGCGCGACGGCCCCTGTCTTAGTTCAAGAAATGTGCCTCTGCGGCTCAGACCGTGGCGATCATCTCTTCTGAGACGGCCCAAAGCCGCTCGGCGGCGTCGGGGTCGATGGCATAGGGCCGCGCCTTGCTCATGTCCTCGGTGTCGGGCTCGATGGGCGCGATCTGAACATCTGCCAGATATGCGCCACCCTTGCCGGCAAGCTCCGGCGCGGTCGCGGCATAGACCTGGGTCGCCGCGCCCTGTGGGATCGACTTCATGGGGATCGCGCCGGATTCAATGCCGCTGGCAAACATGGCTATGTCTTCTTCGGTCATGTGGCGGGCCAGTTCGGTTTGGATCACACCGGGATGCACGGAAAACGCCTCGGCCCCTTTGTCGGCAAGGCGCTTGTTCAGCCCCACGGCGAACAGCGCATTGGCCGATTTTGACTGCCCATAGGCCGCCCATTTGTCGTAATCCGTCGACTTGAACCCGATGTCATCAAACATCACAGGCGCAAAGTGATGGGCGGATGAACTCAGTGACACGACACGGCTGCCCTCGCCAAACGCGGGCATCAACAGTGTCGTCATCAGGAAATGGCCAAGGTGGTTCGAGCCGAACTGCAGCTCGAACCCGTCGGAGGTTTCCATATAGGGGCTCGCCATCACCCCGGCATTGTTGATCAGGATGTCGATCTTTGGATGCTTGTCCAATACGCGTGCGGCAAAGGCGCGGATCGATGCAAACGACCCAAGCTCAAGCTCTTCCACGCTCACATCGCCGTCGATTGCGTCGGCGACGGCCTGCGCCTTTTCCATGTTGCGACCTGTGAGCACGACTTTGGCCCCCTTCGCGGCCATCGCCCGCGCGCTTTCCTGGCCTAGTCCGCTGGTCCCGCCGGTGATCACCACGGTCTTCCCGCTCAGGTCGATGCCGTCCAGCACCTCGTCGGTGGTGGTGTCTTTATTGAATGCCGTTCTGTCAGCCATTGGGGGTCTCCTTCGCTGCAAGCGTTGTGACAAATTCTGTCGTTTTGTCTAATTTGACAATTGGAAGCCAAATGTCAATATGTCGCCCATGGAAATGCGTGAACGTAAGATCCTTGAGGCGGCGACGCAGGTGTTTCTGCGCTATGGCGTAAAGCGTGCGAGCATGGGTGACATCGCAACCGAGGCCGGGGTTGCGCGGCAGACATTGTACAACTCGTACAGCAACAAGGACGATATCCTGCGCGGCTCGATCCGCTTGTACGGGCTCGACGCCATGGCTGCCATCGAGGCTGCGTTGCCAAAGGCCGCTACCGTCGCCGATCAAGTCGATCTTGTGCTGCGGGAAATGGCGCTAAAGCCCTTTGCGTTCCTGCATGCCTCGCCCAACGCCCAGGATCTGATCGAAGGGTACAATGCGGCCGGTCGCAGCGAGATGGAGGCCAACTACCTCGCTTTCCAGAACCTGCTTCAGCGCCTTTTTGAACCGCATGCAGATCAGCTTGCCAAACGTGCGCTTACCCCTGCGCTTCTGGCCGAGATCGTCCGCCGCAGTGCGGCGGCACTGAAACATCAGGCACAGGACGAGGGACATCTGGCAGAGCTTTTGACGGGGGTGCGGTCTCTTGTCGTTGCCGTCACCGAACAGCGCTGATGGTTCTGCGCATGGCAGGGCGCGTCCTTTATCCTAAGTCCCGGACGCGCCCACGGACTGCCCAATATCGGCCTGAGGTCAGCCCATCATCTGATAACTGACGGGAACAAAGCGAAAGCCTTCCCCGCGCGTTTCGACGAATCCGGCGGCTGGAAAGGGCATGTGATAGCCGATCATCGGGATCCTGTCGGTGGCCAGCATATCCAGAACGCTGCGGCGCGTTGCGTTGGCCTGCGCCTTGTCTGCATCAAAGAACATGTTCCAATCGGGATTGGCAAAGGACCACACGTAGTGGCCGACCATATCGGCCACGAGCAACAGTTGCTGCCCGTCGCTTTCGAGCCGGTAGATCATGTGGCCCGGTGTGTGTCCGAAGGCCGCCATCGCCGTGACGCCGGGCACGACCGCATCGCCGTCGTTTATAAATCCAAACCGGTCCCCGAAGGGCCGCACCCTTGCGTCGAATATGGCGTTCTCGCCGCTGGCCGAGGCATCAAACTCGATCCCGCCCGTCAGATAGGTCGCATTCGGATAGGTCAGTTCCCCATCCTCGCGTGTCATGCCGCCGATATGGTCGGGGTGCATATGGGTGATGATGACGTGGGTGATCGTATCTGGCGTCACACCGGCATCGGCCAGGGGGCCGGCCATGCTTTCGGCGCTGAGCCCGGTGTCGAAGAGGATGACGGCACTGCCCGTGCGGACCAGCGTAGGTGTGTAGTAGAACTGCAGGGTGTCTGTGCGCAGGAAGTTGTCGCGGCTCACCGCCGCAAACTCTTCTTCCGACACCGTGCTGCCAAAGATCCTTTGCGGGTCATCATTGGGCGCGGTGCCCGACAACAGTGTCGTGACGTCAAACGCACCCAGGCGGAAGGTCCGCAGGCGCGCGCTGGTTTGCAAACCGTCTTGGGTCTGCGCACGCCCCGGTCCCGTTGCCATCAGGGCGGCGGGAAGAAGCGCCCCGCCAATCATCGTCTCGCGTCGGTTCAGGATCGTCATCTTTGGTATCCTTCCCTTGGTGTGGCCGCGTCTGGGCCAAACGGTTTGCGGTCATTCGATAGGATCAGGTTTCAGTCGGGGCGATCGTCGGCAATTCCGGCAGTGGCGTCTCCGCCGGAACGCTCCGACACCGATGGCCCGCTGAGGGGTAGTCGTTCAGGGAAAAGCCGCTGTGACGTTTAAGTTGATAAAATCAACAAAAAGGCAGATCGACACGTGAGTCAACCAAAAGAACGCAGGGGTCCAAGGCGGCGACGGGAAGGACCAGGAGGCACCGCACCTTAGACGCAAAAGCGCCCGCCCTGATGGGCGAGCGCTTTGACTGAATTCGCAATGGCGGCTGGTCGCCGCGCGGGTCGTCTGACCCGGGTGGGATCAGTTCTGAACCTGACGCCCGTGCTCAACCGCGTAGGCGGCCAGCTGCTCAAGCGATATCTGGTGGAACGCCTTCGCACGCTTCGGCTTCCAGGCCACAGCGTTCGGCTTGATGCGCATCTGGCCGATCAGGCCCGAGTTGTCGCAAATCTTGAAGTCCTGGCTTTGGGGGGCGTCGAACTTCTTGACGTTGCGCGACGCTGCAGCTGCCTTTGGCTTGGCCGCCGTCTTCGGCTTGGCTGCTGCCTTGGGGGCTGCCTTCGGCTTGGCTGCTGCTTTCGGCTTCGCTGCGGCTTTTGCTTTTGCCGGGGCCTTTGCCGGTGCTTTGGCGGCTGTCTTGGGCTTGGGGGCAGCGGCCGGCTTGGCAACTGCTTTCGGTTTCGCGGGAGCCTTTGCCTTCGCGGCTACCTTGGGTTTGGCTGCTGCCGTCGCCTTGGCGGGTGCCTTGGCTTTGGTCGCCGGTTTCGTCTTAGTGGCCATTGTGCTCACTCCGTGTTCAAATTGCTCGATCAATAGGGAATGTTTCCCTACCTCGGAAGGGCTTGTTGCGAAGGAATGTGGCAAAGATTTCGCGCAATTGCAGAGTTTTTGGGGCAAAGCCGGGTGATTTCCGGTTCTTTTGCAGATGCTTAACGAGATGGCGCAGGTCGCGGGTCCCCTGCGCGCACGAGGGCGGTCCTTACAAGAGCCGTGTTTACGGTGCCCTGGCCGATACCGGCAAACGTCTCCCGCCCATTGATGCCACGGTGTGTTACATAAAGCGGTGCGCCGAGATGTTCAGATCCCCCAGCTCCCGAAGCTCAAGGCTCTGTCCGGTCATGCCATCCTCGACAGTCCACTGTCCCGCGCGCAGGCAGAGTGACACCGGCTCGATCGTCTGTGCCGCGTCCGTGTTTGCCCTGATCCGTACCAGCCTTTGGTCGCGCACCGCCTGTGCCAGGGCGCCCACGCGGGGGTCGTCCGAGGGTCCACTATATTCAATCGCGTATTTGGACATCGCATCCTGCGTCACGACCCGAACCCTGTCTGGGAAACTTTCCACCAGCTTACGCCGCGCCGCCTCAAAGGCGCGTTCCATGCCAAGAGCACGCAGCGCCGGGCCTTTGGTGCCCAAAGCAACACCCAGCGCCCGCGCTTCGTCCTGATCAAGACCGGTCAGGCGCGTTCGGTAGTCAAAGCCCAGCTCAATGCCACCCTGGTTCCCTTGAAAGATAACGATGGGCAGCCCCGCTTCTGTCATCGCATCGACATCGCGCAGGATCGTGCGTGGCGTGACCTCAACTTCCTTAGCTAGCTGTGCCGACGTCATTCGCCCACGGTTCTGCAGAAGCAGCAGGATTTGAAGCAATCGCGAGGCGCGCATCGGGGCATTCCAAACATGACAGAAGACGTCATATTAGGGGTGGTAAGCCCTTGTCCGTCAATAGATGAGAAGGCAACCAAATGAACCGCGTAACCTATGGCACAGGCGTTGAAGGCGACCCCTGGATTCTGAAAACACCGCCGCTGACGTCCGAGTTTGAAGTCTGGAAAGACGAAACGGCGGATCCGCCCGCGTTGGTGGTGCAGGTCGGGAAGACAAGGTTGTCATACCAGCTGCGCGCAATCGAAGATGCGCAGGCCATGCTCAAGGCGCACGGAGACTGGATGCCGCTTGGGAACGCGGATGAAGGCAAGCCGACCAAGCCCGGGACGCTTGAGGATTGGGCGCGCAGCCCGGACAACCCGCTCGGGGGCTACTATGGGTTGCGAAAGGGCTACCGCGGGCGCTTTGCCAACTATGTTGCGCCGGTGTTGGAGATGCTTGGGATCGCAGAGCTGGAGCATCAGGCCCGCAACAACCGCATCCGCGCTTTGGAATAGGCAGGTTTCGGCACATCAGGCGAAGATGCCGATGCCTTCAGCCCGCTCTGTCACAAAACAGTTACAAAGGTCCGTATTTTGGGCCGGTCCGTGAGTGGACGATTTCAGTTTACTTCAGCCCGCCGGTCACGGGGATTGGCGGGCTTATTTGACCCATTATCCCGATAGCGGCGCGCCGGTCCCGACCACCGTCGCTTTCCCCGGCAACGCGGACCCCCATAACCTCAGCGCTTCAGCCACTCGGCCAGAAGTTCAAACACCAGCCTGATCCGGCGGCTGGTGTGCAGCTCTCTATGCGAGACGAGCCACATGGGCATCTGGAACGGGTCAAGCTCGGTCAGCACCGGACGAAACTCGGGAAACCCCGCTGCGATGCGATCCGTCATGATCGCAATGGCAAGCCCGTTTCTCGCAATTTCCCATTCGGCAAACTGCGAGTTTGACGTGTAGCGGAAATTGCTGCGCACGAGTTCGAGCCCGATCGGCTTGAGATAGGCCGCGACCCGTTCGAAATCGCCAAAGCTGACGAATTGATGTGCCTCCACGCTCTCGCCGATCTTGGGCATCCCGTGCGTGTCCAGGTATTTGTCCGTGGCGTAGAACCGCATCGCATCCTCGCTGACGCGTTTGGCAATCAAATCCGACTGCTCCGGGCGCACGTGCCTGATCGCGATGTCCGCTTCCCGTCTCAGCAGGTCTCGGACGTCATTATCTGTCACGATCTCGATTTCGAGGTCGGGGGCAACGGCGGCAAGCCTGTCCAGCATGGGCGGCAGAACGTAGGCGGCCGTCATCTCGGCAGCCGTCACCCGAACCAGACCTGCGATCGCTTGTGACCGGCCAGAGGCCGACAGCGACACCGCGTTGGCGCCCATGGCCATGGTCCGAACGTGATCCAGCAGATCGAGACCTGCTTGGGTGAGAGAGACGGTTCTGCCGGTGCGTTCAAAAAGCATCACGCCCAGATCGGCTTCCAGCGCTGCAAGTTGTCGCGAGATCGTGGGCTGGGTCACCCTGAGCGCGGTTGCCGCCGCCGACAGGGATCCTTCCTCGGCCACGGCAAGGAAAGATCTGGCCTGGTTCCAGTCAAATGAGATCGCGTTCCAGTTCATACGCCCAGATACCATGGATTTTCGAATACCAAATCAACGAATTTGCACAGTTCACATGTGAAACCTGTATGGATATCACGCGCCCGTTCTGAACGAACACGCAGCTTACCAAAGAGAGGCTCAGTCATGAAACTTGTCATACTCGGCGCGAATGGGCGCACGGGGAGGCTTGTGCTCGAAGCGGCGCTTGACCGAGGCATGGATGTGACCGCGGTTGTGCGCTCTGCCGACAAAAGCCCCGCCCTTCGGCATGAGCGGCTGAACGTGCGTGTCGGCGACCCCTGCGACCCTGCGTTCCTGAAGCAGGTGCTGCGCGGCCAGGACGCCGTTATCTCGGCGCTGGGCGGGCGGCGCCCCACAAAGCACGCGACATCCGTCTACTACCGGTCAGCCGATGCGCTTGTCGACGCGGCTTGGGAGACCGGTCTCAAACGGGTGCTTGTGACCTCAACGGCGCTTCTCTTTCGCGAGCAGACCGTGATCGGAAAGCTCTTGCGCCGCTTGGTCCCGAACATTGTGCACAGCGCGTCGCGTATGGAAGAGATCCTGAACAGCTCCGCACTCAGCTGGACATCGGTGCGGCCGGGATTTTTGAACGACGCCACCGACGCGTCATACCGGGCCCAAAAGGACGGTCTTCCAGAAAACGGCACCTCCGTATCGCGCCGCGCGCTCGCGCGCTTCCTGCTCGATTCCCTGGAAAACCCCGAGACGGGCCGCGCCGCGTTCGGCGTGTCGAACGCGGTTGCCTGATGGATCCCGCAGGCAGGCGCTCTGAAAACGGCTTGAGACCTGAGATAAGGAGACGACCGTGAAACCGGAGATTACCTTCGCCCGACTGTCCGAGATTGATGCACCCGCGATCGCGGCACATATGTCCGACCCCCGCGTCGCAGAGCACATGCCGCTTTTGACGTTCGAATGGGACGCCGACGCAGTGGCGCGGTTCGTGGCCAAGAAGGAAGAGTGCTGGGCCCGCGACGGGCTTGGCCATTGGGCCTTTCTTGCAGACGGTGACTATGTCGGTTGGGGCGGTTTTCAGAAGGAAGGGGATGAGTGGGACTTTGGCCTGGTATTGCGGCCGGATGCGTTTGGCCTCGGGCGGCGCATCTCGCAGAAGGCACTTGAGTTCGCCGTCGCCGACGCGCGCATCCCGTACGTGACCTTCCTGTTGCCGCCATCCAGAAAGAACCTCGGCGCGCTTAAACGCCTGGGCGCCCGCCCCGTCGGCGAGATCGACTATGACGGCGCAACGTTCCTCAAGTTTCGTCTTGAGACCGTGTGAAGGCCTTCGCCTCCGCAACTCGCTTGCTGTGGCGTCCGCGTGCGTTTTGCGACGTCGGCTTGCGAACCCGAGCCGACGCTTTGCTTGGAACGGCTGTGTTGAACATCTGAAAAAACAGCGGTGAGGCTACGAGACTAGATCGAGCCGCACAAGGTGCACAGGCGGCCAGCCCAGCCGGGAGCCTTGCGGTCCCGGCGAGGAAGGCCCTGCGTTTCAATCTTCCGTTCCTTTTTCTCGGATGCCCGCGGTTCACGCGCCGATGTTTTCTTCGAGATGCTTGATGGATGTGGTGCCCGGGATCACGACGATGTTCGGCGAACGATCGAGCAGCGCCCGCAGCGCCGTTTGCGCCCCGGTGCGGTTACCTTGTCCGGCCTGAGCCGCCAGAGGCGAGCCTTTTTGCATCGGATGCGCGCCGAGCGGGCCGTACGGGATAAATGCTATGCCCTCCGCAGCCGTCAGATCGATCATCGCATCCTGATCGCGTTCCAGGATGTTGTACCGGTTCTGGACCGAGGCGATGGGGGCGACGGATTGGGCCGCGCGCAACTGGTCTACATCGACATTCGACAACCCAATGTGGCGGATCTTCCCGTCGGCCTGGGCTTTTGCCAGCGCGTCGACCGACACCTCAATGGGTGTGTTGGGATCCACCCAATGCAGTTGGAAAAGCCCGATCTGATCGACACGCAGATTCACAAGCGCATCGTCGATCTGTCGGTTCAAAACGGCGGGGCGGCCATCCTTGACCATGTGGGTCGGCGACAACTTGTCGATCCCGCCCTTTGTGGCAAACCCGATATTTGGCAGGCCTTCCAGCGCCTCGCCGAGCAGTTTTTCGTTCCATTGAGGGCCATAGGCGCGCGCCGTATCGAAGAAGTTGACGCCAAGCTCGGCCGCGCGGCGCAAGAGTGCCTTGCCCTGCTCCCATTCGGGGTAAGGGCCGAAGTTGGCGGGCTGGTCGGTCAGGCGCATGGCACCATAGCCCATGCGATTGACGATAAGGTCGCCGCCAATGGCGAAGGTATCATTTGAGATGTTGGATTGAGCGTTCATGGGTTTGTCTCCTTGGGTCAGTCGGTGAGGCGATCCACAACGCGCCGGACAACCGGCGCGATGAGGGTCACGCTTGGAAAAGCCAGGGAGAATGCGAGGGCATAGGCCTGCAGCCAACGGCCCCAAAATCCTGCGTCGAGCCCCGTATTCACGACGGTGATAATCGCGGACATCACGCCGCCAAGGCTGGCGGACATGATGAAGGCAAAGAGAACCGGGGCGAACCGTTTCGGCAGTCTTGCGCTTTGGGCTGTCAGGTGCATGTCGCATCTCCTGTCTTCGATGGGATGAAGATGTGCGACCCGGCTGTTTTTTAGAATACGACCAGCATTGACATCACCTATTAGCCTGACTGACTAATTGGAGATGATCGACCTGCGCCTCATCGAGACCTTTATCCAAGCCGCGCGCCGCGAGAGTTTTTCCGCGGCGGCCAAGGCGCTGCGTGTCAGCCCAGGCGCGGTCAGCCAGAACATCAAGTCGCTGGAAGAACAGCTTCAGACGCGCCTGTTCACGCGCACCACCCGCCAAGTGAAGCTCACGCCTGAGGGTCAGCGATTTCTCCAGCGCTGCGCACCAGCGGTCGAAGCCTTGCAAACTGCGGCCAGCGCCATCCAGGAAGAACGCGAGGCCTTTCAGGGGCGGCTGCGGATCACCTCGACGACGGCCTTTGGCCGCGCGGAAATCCTGCCGCTGGCCGCGCGCTTTCAAGACACACATCCCGAGCTAGAAATCGAGCTGTCGCTCTCAGACGGCTTTGTCGATCTGGTGGCCGAGGAATACGATCTGGCCATCCGGGGCGGCATCCTCCCAGACAGCGATTACATCGCACGGTTGCTTGTTCCGGTGACACCATTGGTCTGCGCATCTCCCGGTTACCTCAAACGGTTTGGCAGGCCAGAAAGCGAGGCTGATCTGGGCGCCCACCGCCTCATCGGAATGCGGTCCAATCCATCGCAACGTGTCTTCGCTTGGGAGTTTGCTGACGCTGCCTCACCCCAGCCAAAGCGGGTCGAAATCTCACCGACCTGCATCATGAACGATCCCGAAAGCGCTGCGCGCGCCGCAAGCCTCGGCATGGGTTTGGCTCAAGTTGGCAGCAACGTCGTTTTACCGCTGGTCGCCAATGGGCAATTGGAAATCGTCTTCCCGGACGCCGCCGTGCAAAGTCGGGGGCTCTACGCAGTGTATCCATCAAAACGGTTTGCACCGAAGAAACTAACTGCCTTCGTGGATCATCTGGTCGAAGCGTTCAGCGATAGGGCGGATCTGATCTACGCGAAGTAGAGCCGAAATGGGCCTTCAATCCGGTCTTTGAAACGCGTCCTGTTGGCGCCGCAACAGTTGGTTTCTGTCCGTTCTGATGGGAGTGTACCGCTGGCGTCAAAAATTGCCGTCGGAGCGGTCGTGAAAGCCTCCTAAGCTTTTGCCTTTTGACGCGATCAGGCGCATCGAAGGGGCCGTGGCGCCTTGTCCGTCGTTAACTTCAACCTGCCGACGCTTCCATACAATCTCTTCGGGCTTTGCACGGTCCCCAGCCACCGCGGATCCCCCAATGCAAGAGACAATACATCCCAGTTGGTGGAACACCTTCAGCGGCTATTCAAAGCCGACCCTGCCAAACGCTCCATAAAGCAGCCGGTTCGCCGGTAACGCGCTACTTCACCTCGATTGTCTTCCTCGACAGGACTTCCTGGTTTGAGAGGTCGAGGAAACGAAGCTCATAGACACCGGGTTCGTCGGGAAGCGTGATCGAGATCGGCGGCGCGCCGGTAATCTTCTCGGCCGAAATCCAGGTGAAGATGGCCTGATCACCACGTGCAAGCGTTATTCTCCGGTCCGCGCTTTCGCTTTCGACGCTCCAGCTCACTTCGATAGTCGCGCCCGGCGCGCCAGTATCGGGTGCAGATATCTCGCCCCCGGTGTTCAGCTGCGCGTCGGCCGCCAGAACTTCCACCGTTTGTCTCGCCAACACGCGCCGACCCTCGCGGAGCATGTACCGTACCTCGTAAAGACCGGTCTCTTCGGGGGCCGTCAGATCATGCGCGGCAGTGTCTCTGACCTGCGTGTAGAGACCGAACTCATCGTCTGGTGTGCCCAGCGGTACGAGGTTCACGTAGTCGCCGCTGTCGACCGTTCCGGTCCATGTCACGCGCAGCGGTTGCCCCGCGCGGACTTCACCCGCGGCTTCGATGGTCACCTCGGGCTCGGTAAGCTCGACCGGCACGCTGGCGATGGTTCGAGCGCCTTCGCGCAGGATGTAACGGACTTCATACAGGCCCGGTGCCGACGGTGCCTGCACATCACCGCTCGTGTCGTCGCGGACCACGATGTAATTCCCGTACTCACCCTCGTCAGCGCCCATGGGCACGATGCCGATGTAATCCTGATCGCTCACGGTTCCGGTCCACGACACTTCGAACTTGCTGCCGGCGAGGATCATTTCGGGCGCGTTGAGCGTCACCTCCGGCTCGGTGACCTCAATCATCGCGGTGGCCATCGTCTTGGCACCTTCGCGCAGGATGTACCGCAATTCATAGAGGCCGGGGTCGGCCTGGGCCGTGAGGGTTCCGGACGTGTCGTCCCGCACAACGACATAGTTTCCATACACGCCTTCATCGGACCCGGCGGGCACGATGGCGGCATAGTCCTGCGGGTGGACGGCGCCGGTCCATGTCACAGTGAACTTCTCACCGGTCGACACCCGTTCCGGCCCGGCGATGGAGATCTCGGGGGCCGCGACCTCGATTGTCTCGCGCGCCACCGTTCGCGCCCCTTCGCGCAGGACGTAGCGCACCTCGTACATGCCGGTCTCGGCGGGGGCCTTGAGCGTGCCGCGATTAACGTCACGGACAACGATGTAGTTACCGAATTCCCCCTCGGCCGCGCCCATGGGTACGATGTTGATATAGTCCTGATTGCTCACCGACGCCGACCAGCTGACCTCGAAATCCGCGCCCGTCAGTGTCGAGTCCGGGATCTGGAGCGTGACCTGCGGAGCGGTAATCTCGATCTGGCGGGTGGCGACGGTGCTCTTGTCTACATTCAGGATGTAGCGCACTTCGTACAGCCCAGGGTCGGCTTGCGCGGTCAGGTTGATTTCGGAATTTCCGCCGATCCGCTGATAGTTGCCGAACGTGCCGGTATCGGAACCGGCGGGAACGATCGCGACATAGTCGGCCTCGTTGATGGTCGGCGTCCAGGACACACCAACCCGTGCGCCCGTCTCTGCGCTGTCCGGCGCGGTCAGTTCGACGCTTGCCTCGGCCACCTCGAGCGTATCCTGGCCCAGCACCTCTTTGGTCGCATTATGCAGGTAGCGCACTTCATAGAACCCGGCGTCGCCCGGCGCCATCAAAGTGACCCCGGTCGCCGTGCCGATCCGGGCATAGATGCCAAAGACGTTGTCGTCGGTTCCGACCGGCACGATGTTGATATAGTCCGCTTCGGCCACCGTTGGTGTCCAGGTGACGTCAACGTTCGAACCGGCGACGGCGGTGTCGGGTGCCTCAACCGCGACCTGGGGCGCTTCGGGTTCCGGCTCTGGTTCCGGTTCCGGCGCAGGGTCGGGCGCGGCCTCGGCGACTGCCGTGCTGACCGTGCTGAAGGCGGCACCCAGTTCCGTGGCATTGGTCGCCGTGATGTATTGGCCGCCCGTGTTCTCGGCGATGCAGGACAGCGAACGTGCGTCTTCGTCGCTTCCAAGACCGAAACCCACCACATGTGCCGTGAAGCCAACGCCACTTTGTTCAAGCGCCTGCGCAAGCGCGCAGGGATCGCGCTCACAGCTCTCAAGACCGTCCGAAATCAGAACCACTGTCGCCGGTTGGTCGGTGTAGGACAGGGCGTTGGCCGCCTGTTCAACGGCATCTGTAAGGGGTGTCTTGCCCGTCGGTGTCACATCGTTGATGCGGTCCAGGATCGACTGCCGGGACGCTTCGCCCGGTTCCACGAGCACCTCGATATCCCCGCAATCGCCACGGCGCCGATGGCCGTAAGCCATCAGACCAACCTGGCGTCCATCGACCCATTCCCCCAGAAGGCTGCCCATCGCGTCTCGGGCGATTTCGATCTTTGCGACGCCTTCGATCTGACCCCACATCGAGTTCGACCCATCGAAAACCACCATCACGTTCTCGTCGCCCCAGGCTGTCGATCCGAGCGACAGCGAAACGCAGGTCAAGAATTTGCAGAGAAAATGACGTCGCACAGCAGGCCTCCAAAACGCAACAGAACAGGATCGCCAAAGCTTTGCACCGTCCTGCCGCATCCGCAAATGGTTCTTCAACGCGCGGGCCGCACGCGATCACGGCCCGGATCGGTCCATCGGGTCCGATCGGGACTTGTCACCCGGACGCCCGGGTGATGAAGTCGGACAAGAAAAAGAACATGACAAAGAGGGAGATACGACATGACACGCCTGATGACTGCGACCGCCGTTTGCGCACTGAGCGCCGGAGCGGCGATCGCTCAATGCGAAACGGTGACCTTCTCGGATGTCGGATGGACCGACATCACCGCGACGACCGCCGCGACCTCGGTCGTGTTAGAGGCACTTGGGTATGAGACCGAAACGCTCGTCCTGTCGGTGCCGGTGACCTACACATCCCTCGCTGAAGGCGACGTCGACATCTTTCTCGGCAACTGGATGCCAACGATGGAGGCGGATATCGCGCCGTATCGCGAGGCCGGCACCGTAGAAACCGTGCGCGCCAACCTTGAAGGTGCGAAATACACGCTTGCCACCAATGCCGCGGGCGCGGCACTCGGCATCGGGGATTTCGCCGATATCGCGGGCGAGGTCGATGCGCTCGATGCGCAGATCTACGGGATCGAACCGGGCAATGACGGCAACCGGCTGATCATGGACATGATCGCGGCTGACGCCTTTGGCCTTGGCGATGCGGAATTCGAGGTGGTCGAAAGCTCGGAACAGGGGATGCTGGCGCAGGTGGCGCGCGCGTCCGACCGCGACGAGCCGATCATCTTCCTCGGGTGGGAGCCGCATCCGATGAACGCGAACTTCGAGCTGACTTACCTGACCGGCGGCGACGAGTGGTTCGGCCCCGATCTGGGCGGCGCGACGGTCTACACCAACACCCGTGCAGGCTTTTCGGGGGACTGCCCCAACCTGGGCGCGTTTCTCAACAATCTCGAGTTTAGCCTCGCCATGGAAAACGAGATCATGGGCGCGATCCTCAATGACGGGGAAGACCCGGCGGATGCCGCGACAGCCTGGCTTTCTTCGAACCCGGATGTGGTCATGGGCTGGCTTGATGGTGTGACGACGGTCGATGGCGGCGACGCCGCGGCGGCCGTATCCGAGTCGCTCGGCCTCTAGGCGACTGAACGAGGACACGACCGGCGGCGTGCAACGGCCCGCCGCCACTCTGCGTTCCGGGGGGCGAGACAATGCTGAACTGGCTCACCGAGTGTGACGAGGGCCTGCCGGAAGACGGCGGCCCTCTGACCATACTCACCGAATGCAAGCTGCGCGTCGGGGATGCGGCAGAGGCCGGGTTCGACTGGTTGCAAGAGAACCTGTCGGGCGTGTTCGACGCCATGGCCATGGTGCTTGAAGTGATGATCGAGGCAATCCTCGCGGTTTTGCAGGAACCTCCGAACACAGGCTGGCTTTACGATCTGCGCCGTTCGGAGGTGGAGTATCTTTATCCCGAGCCCTGGCACCCGATCCTGATCGCGGCAATCTTTACCGGATTGGCCTGGTGGCTGCATCGCAGCTGGCGCCTGCCCGCTCTGGTGGCTCTGGGCCTGCTCTTCATTATCAATCAGGGGTACTGGGACGAAACGACCGAAAGCCTGACGCTGGTTCTTTCGGCCTGCGTGGTCTGCATGGGCCTTGGTGTTCCGATCGGTATTGCGGCGGCCCATCGACCGCGCCTGTACGCGGCGCTGCGGCCCGTTCTCGATCTGATGCAGACGCTGCCGACCTTTGTCTATCTCATTCCGGCCATCGTGTTTTTCGGGATCGGCATGGTGCCGGGCCTGATCGCGACGGTGATCTTCGTCCTGCCCGCGCCAATCCGCCTGACGCATCTGGGCATCTCGTCCACCCCCACAGCGCTGATGGAGGCCGCGGATGCGTTTGGCGCCACCCCGCGGCAAAAGCTTTGGAAGGTCGAGCTGCCCTACGCGCTTCCGCAGATCATGACGGGGCTAAACCAGACAATCATGTTGTCGCTCAGCATGGTGGTGATTGCGGCACTGGTGGGCGCCGACGGGCTTGGCGTGCCGGTGGTGCGTGCGCTCAACCAGGTGAACACCGGGCTCGGGTTCGAGGCCGGGCTGATCATCGTGGTGGTTGCGATCCTGCTTGACCGGCTATTGCGGGTGCCGTCGAAATGACCAGCGTCGTCCGGTTCAACGAGGTCTGTATCATGTTCGGCCCCGCGCCGGCCCAGGCGCTGGGGATGGCCGACGAAGGCAGTTCGCGGGCCGAGATCCAAGCCGCCACGACCCATGTCCTCGGTGTTCACGACTGCACCCTTGAGGTGGAGGAGGGGGAAATCCTTGTCCTCATGGGCCTGTCAGGGTCGGGCAAATCGACGCTGCTGAGGGCTGTCAACGGCCTGAACCCCGTCGCGCGCGGTTCGGTCGAGGTGAACGCCGGCGAACGCATGGTCGATGTGACACATGCCGATGCGCGCACGCTGCGCGACATCCGTCAGAACAGGGTCGCCATGGTGTTTCAGGCCTTCGGCCTTCTGCCGTGGCGGACCGTGCGCGAGAATGTGGGGTTCGGGCTGGAGCTGTCGGGCTTGCCTGCGGCCGAGCGCGCCGTGCGGGTCGACCGGCAACTGTCGCTTGTGGGTCTGTCCGACTGGGCTGACCGCAAAGTGGGGGAGCTTTCGGGGGGCATGCAGCAGCGCGTCGGACTGGCCCGCGCCTTTGCCACGGATGCGCCGATCCTGTTGATGGATGAGCCGTTCTCGGCGCTCGACCCGCTTATTCGGACCAAGCTTCAGGATGAACTGCTGGACCTTCAACGTGACTTGAAGCGGACGATCATCTTTGTCAGTCACGACCTCGACGAGGCCTTCAAGATCGGCAACCGCATCGCGATCATGGAAGGCGGGCGCATTGTGCAAAGCGGCACCCCGCGCGACATCTTTTCCGATCCCGCCAGCGATTATGTCGCGGAGTTCGTCGCCAACATGAACCCACTGGGCGTCCTTACGGCGCGTGACGTGATGCGTGAAACCAAAGATCGTGCCGAACCGCCGGGCCCAAGACAGGACCCGGAAACGCCAGTGCGCGTGCTGATGGAGATGTTTGCGGCCGGCGCAAGCCAGGTCGTCGTGGAGGAGGCCGGGACCGCCATTGGCACAGTGACGCCGGAGAGTGTCATTTCTCGCCTTGTGCTGGATGAGCCGCCGCACGGGGATGCCGCTGAGCCAGGGGGATTGGAAATCGGCGACCCGCCGCGAGAGGCATGATCCGCTCCGAAGCTTCGGGTGCAGTCGTCGGGGATGAGCCGCGTTGTCAGACGACGCGGGCGTATTTCATAGCTAGTTCATGGAGATCAGTGGTGAGCCGTGCAGGATTCGAACCTGCGACCCACTGATTAAAAGTCTTAATCGTGCTGCCTCTTGAGACTTCTAGATCGCTCGCAATAGTGCGCAACACCCAATTTTTATTGGACAATACTTACACGCCCTTTCTTTTTGCTGCTTAACAATTCGTCAGAATTTGCTTACCTCTGGCTTACTGTGTAACTTGGCTCCCCGCATCATGCCAACCAAGCATCTAACTAAGACAGTCGTTGACCGGCTCCCTGCGCCGAACCGGGATACGATCTATTGGGATCAGGGGCTGCCGGGGTTCGGGTTACGCGTGAAAGCGACCGGCGTGAAGAGCTTCGTGGTTCAGTACCGGAACCGGCAGACCGGAAGGTCCCGACGCAAGACCCTCGGGCGGTACGGCCCAACACTGTCACTGCACGAAGCCAGGGCCATGGCCCGCGAACTACTGTCGGATGTTGTTCGCGGTGGCGATCCGGTGGCCACTGCGCGTGACCTGCGCGAGGCACCCACCGTTGAGCAACTCGCTAAAAACTACATGGCCGACCACGCCATTCCGAAGAAGCGTGCAGGTAGCGTGCGCAACGACCGGTCGATGCTAGATCGGCAAATCCTGCCAAGGATGGGTCGGCTTCGCGTCGCAGAGGTGACCCATGGGGATGTCCAGCGGCTCCATAACGCTATGCCAGACACGCCCTACCAAGCCAATCGAACCCTCGCCCTATTGTCGAAGATGTTCGAACTGGCAATTCGCTGGCGAATGCGAACAGACAATCCGGCCCACGGTGTCGAGAAGTTCGCCGAAGAGAAGCGGGACCGTTGGTTGTCGGACGATGAACTCCGGGGGCTTCTCGAGGCCCTTTCGAACCACCCCAACCAGGTCGCGGCCGATGCCATCCGACTGCAGCTATTGACTGGCGCCCGGATCGGGGAAGTGCTGACGGCACAGTGGACAGACTTTGATCTCACGCGTGGCGTGTGGACCAAGCCTTCGCATCACACAAAGCAAAAACGACGCGAGCATCTCCCACTCTCAAGGGCTGCCTGTTCCCTGGTTGAGGCGATGCGCAGAGACCGTGGCAATGTTGGACCCTGGCTATTCCCGGGCCGAAAGTCTGGAAGTCCCTACAAGGACCTGAAAGCTTTCTGGCGATCGGTTACGAAAGCGGCCGAGCTGGACGATTACAGGATCCACGATAACAGGCACACGCATGCGTCGCACCTTGTATCCAGTGGGCTTAGCCTTCCGATCGTCGGACGACTACTGGGCCACACCAACCCGTCAACGACGCAACGTTACGCCCATCTGGCGGATGATCCGCTACGGGCGGCGGCGGAGGTCATGGGTCAGAAACTAGATCTCGACAATCGGTAGTTATGATCGTTGGCACTGCTTTCAGACTTCAATGGAACAAGTATCTTTTTTGGACCCAGAGCTGCCATCGGTGCGTATCGCAACGAATGACGGCTACGAGCTTTACGCGGATCAGTACACGTTCGCGGACCCATGATTGCAATTGGCGGGAATCGGTCACTCGCTGCAGTTGCTAGGCGTGTAGCGGAGTTTCGGTACAGCCGACGCGTAATCCAGACTTTCCCTCAGGTTACCAAGTGTCCCAATTTTAGACACGAAAGACACCGCTCAGAGGCCCGTTTTCCGGCAGGTTTCGCGAAAGCGTGGAGGTTCTGTCATGTTGGGTATTTCCCATTGCGAGATCGTTGTAGGTCTCCAGCCAGTGTCACGCAGACGCGTTCGCAAAGCTCTGCGTACCGTTCGAGCGGAAACTCGCCTCGGTTGCGCCCGATGCGCCCCAGGGATGCAAGGCAAGATGCCGCCATCTCTTCCGCTAGCAGTCCGGTGCCCCGTCTAAACTGGGCCAAGATTTCTCCTGTGAGCAACTGGTTGTCCGACAATGACATTGCATATCGAACAACATCCAGCCCAGGATAGCCTTTCAATTCTGACCCACCCCAGTCGATCACATAGAAGTTCCCGCGAATGGGCCCCAGCCACGGTACAGCACTCATTTCAAACAAGATGTTCCCGCACCAAAAGTCGCCGTGCTCGACGCATGTCCAAGGATACGCTCGTCGATCTTGCGTTCGCGTTAGGCAGGCCGAAGCGAGTTGTCTAACGTGCGCCGAAAGGTGTGTATTCTCCGCGACTGCCTCGATCTCAGCAATGAACGGACCATTGCTGTCTGGAGTTTTTTTCGTTTCGTTGGCCAAATCTGCCAGCCAGTCGACGACAGCATGGAGATGCGACTTCTTTTGCAGATAACGCACAGCCCGACTAGAGGACAGGCTACATAGCCTCTGGTACGCTGCGTACGACTGCTTTCCGTATGTGCCATGAGACAGTGGTTGCAGGACATGCTCACGAGTTGGCCGCGAAAGACGATCAGCTACTTCAAAAGATCGCTCTACCGCGCGAGAGACCTGGTCGGGGTATTGAGGGTTAGAAATCGTCAGGACGATATCCTCGGCTCGAGATCTTCCATCAACGAAGAACATGAGAGTCGTATCAGCGACAAACTGCTTAATCACAGGTCGTTCGATCCAACGAACTGAAGCATAACTGAATGTGCGACCTGTATCATCGGAAACACGCTCAGCTATATCAAGTACGTACTCTTCGTAAGGGAGTCTCATTGGCCGCAACTTTGCATCACTCGTTAGATCACTCGATGTTGGACACTGTGAATGGTGTCTTCTCTTGGCAGCAGTTTTGCGAATCCAGCGTCAATCATTGCCTGGCGGACGCGGGGATAGTTGCTAATTATGAGGTTAGGGTCGGACGGCGTGATCTTTTGCAGGCCGGTACTGACGAGCGCACTGTCAATGCCAACATACTCGAATATCCGGTCAACGGTGTTTTGATGGCGGTCCTGATGCATTAGACCAGTTTCGTAGTCTACCTGAAGGTGGGGCAAATTTCTGAGGCACTCAGATTCATATTTCAGCAGCAACTCGTTCCATTCGAGATTTCGCACGAAGCGTTCGGGATCGATAACGATCGGTCCGGTGTATCTGGCCCCTTTGTTGCTATGATACTTGCCTGTGGCGTGCGCACGCACGAGTGAGAGGGTTTGCCAGAATGTCTGCCGCCTTAGGTGGATCAGTCGAAATCCGGAGCTGTGCACGGCACGTAGAAATGCGATGGGATCAAGCAGCCGCTGGACCTGCACCATCTGATAGCTAAGTAACTTGGCGCCATAGGCGTGCGCAGGGGACTTCCTTGCCAAAGCACGCAGGTACGCAAGTGGAAACACCTTGCCCCGATGCAAGACTTCCCCGTCACATTCAACTTTAGGATTAGCATCCAGCAACTTGGTCAGCAGCGTCGTACCAGAGCGCGCGCGAGAAATAATCAGAAATCGTTTCAAATCCGGACTTTCCGATTTTGTGGCAGCGAGCGCGCGCACCTTTGCTTCGACCAAATACCCATCAATCGTAAACCTATCTCGGTGCCACAGTCCGGCAGTATACACAGTATCGACTGGCGGCCAACTATTCGCCGTTTGGATGATCGCGCGATCGGAGACCATATTGTCTACGCCTTTTGGGACAGTGCTTGTCTATCATCGTCGGCTTTTGGATCCGGAATGACAAGCTGCGTGGTGACCGGGTCCACAATGCATGTCCAATGCAATGCTCCGAGCAGTTTTGTAGCTTCACCTCGCACCAAAAAATGCAGAGTTGCTCGTCGATCTACACGCCGAGATCCCTGGGAACATGCCAAGTACAATGGCAGGGGTAGTCTTTGCAGGATACGAAATACATCCCGATCCGAAATCGTCGGGTCCATGGAGTCATGGGACGCTCAAAGATCGAAGTACCGCTCAAGAGGGCTTCCGGTCATTAATCTTCGACACATCTTACGCACTTGATTGACATCGATTTCTACCTCATGGGGCTTCGTGAAGAGATTGTTCTGGTTATGTCGGATGCGATCGGCCGTCGCGCCATCGAATTCAAGACCAACCCACTCGAATGTTTCCTCCGCAAAATTTAGCGGGTCGTTTTTCACTTCCTTGTAGGTTCGCAGGCGATATCTCGGAGACTTGGAAAAGTTCTCAATCATCTTTTCGTTCATGTAGCGCCATCGCACCAGCTGAAGCTCCAGTAGTGCCGTGTCGTCAAAGTTCGTTTGTTGCGCCAATTCGATATTGAAATAATCGAGCTTATGCTGAAGTGTCGAGCGATCCCGTCTAATTATCTCTTCAACTGTTTCCGACGCTTCTTTCACGTATCGGTTCATCCAAGACTTCATGACATCAATGGGATTTCGCACGACATGTAGGATCAGTTGCGACGTGTTTACATGGTGTGTTGCCTCAAGCCAGTGAGGGCGTAAGTTGATCTTGTATACAGGAAATATCGATGCGGACTGATCGAACAATGGTTCAACGTAGATTTCCTCAGCTGCGCTACGAACGCGGATGACCCTGAGCGCCCTCTGCACTTTCGGATGCGTGAGCGCGCCCTCAGCAAGCCATCGTGACAGACCCGAGGAGTAGTAAGACTTGTAGTATCGCGCTCTGCGGTCTCGAGTACCCTTTGCGAACTTCAGTCTTTCGATGATTTCGTTCCAATCGGCGACAAAGTGCTCTGGAACTTCGAACGGTTCCAGCTGCCCGGGCAGAGCGCTCATCATGCCGCCATTTAAGCTATAGGGCTCGTTTCGACAGGCTGTCTGCGGATGTTTATCCAACAGATCTAGCGTTAAGTTGGTTCCTGAGCGACCAGAACCGGAAATGACAAGGTACTTTTGCATATCTTTCATCTGAGTTTGTTCGCGCGCACGTCAAAAATCGCTTCGACGACGTGGCTATCGCAGTTGTGTAACGTTCGCACAACCGTTCCGGTAGCCTTAGCCGCAGTCTCACGGTCGAGCCAAAACACTGACGCAAGCGTTGCTTCATTGCTCAAAGATAGCTTCGAGGTCTGTTGCTCCTTACGAGAACCTTCAGCATTGCTTAGATTCCCGGACTTTTAGGTGATTACTAGTAGTTCTTTTCCAACTTCTTGATATGTTCCGCGCGCCTGCCGGCCTCCGCGGCCAATACGCGTTCTTGTAGTTTCTTTGATTTCAACACGTTCGCTGTCTTCCTTAGTATCAAGTGTTTGAGACCGTGTTCCTTCAGCGACATGCGGCGGACCTTCCACTTCCCTAAGTGTCGGTAGGCCGCCGCGACCACATTGGGCACATTGGTTTTGCTGGACGCCGGCTGATACCCACGTGAAAGCATCTGCTCGTGGAGACCATGTTCGATTAGACTGATCTCTCTGTCAGTCAGTCGACCTCGCCAACGTTGAGCTAGCTCCTGTTTTGGATATGTGTAGCTGCTGCTCTGTGTATAAGAGAACAGGCTTTCATCGAAAGGAATCTGCAGGAAATCGCACACTCTACCGAGTTCCGCTCGAGGCTGCGCAACCAGGTCCTCGTACCGTAACTCGATGAACTGATCGTTCGACAGCGTTTTGCGCATCTTGTCCCAATGTCGTTCCGCTGTGGACCACGTTTCGGCCGCCTCGAAGGGATGACCAGCCCAACCAAGTTTCAGGTTTGATATTGCAATATCTCTTGGATCGCGGATGAGATGAATGAAGCGCGCGTGCGGCCAAGCCTCGCGCAGTGATTTGAAGCCAACATGAACCGTTGCTCCAAAAATCTGGCTCTGTTCGGCCATCAATGCTTCTCTCACTTGTCCGTCGATCTGTGCTTTGAATTCCTGCAAAGACTTGGCCGAAACCGTGCCCAGACCCTCAACAGACATGTTTTGAGGCTTCGGAGCATTCGATACTAGGTTGTATATTGCGTCTGCGACTGGCTCCCAACCTCTATGCCAGTGCACAGAAGGGTGGCCATCCATTATCAGTCTAAAGAGCGTTGTGCCGGACCTCCGTGCGGCAACTAGGAATGTTGGGTTTATGTCCATTTGTCAGTCATCAGCATTTGGCGGTCACTACTCTTGTCAAGACGAATAAGTCAGAGTCGCGACGGGAAGATCACCAAAACTCTGTTCTGGCAAGGTCAATTCTCAGGACGTTCCTCTAAATTGGATTCTCACACTAACACGCGTAAGCGCGATTTTGTGGGCTGGTTGGATGTCAATTCACCGCAAGTGAGCGGTAGATCGCGCAATCAATTGGCGTGCGCGCATGTTCCCGCATGAAATAGGCGTTTAGCCCCAATTCTGCCCGATTGATATCTAATTCCGGCCTTTGGATTACCGGAAATAAGCCACGAAATTTAACTGAATTGTTTCCCGTCTCGAAACCTTTTGGCGTGGAACAATTCAATGT
>JBCCWO010000021.1:0-62714 GCA_039193455.1 Pseudomonadota bacterium | reverse complement strand
GCGCGCCATTCCTTGTCCGACAAGCACATCAACCTGCCGCAACTTCTGAACTATTTCCTCTGGCTTGTGCCGCTTGTTCGCCATTCTCTGTCCTCCGTTTCCTAAACATAACGGTGGACCCGTTCAGATGGGGCACTCCACGAACTGGGCGCAGGTGATCCAATCCTGCGACGTGTGGGTTTCCAAGGAGGGGGCTGGTTTACGCGTCAGACTACAGTGCCGGGTTGTACATTCTGCAGTATGAAGGCTGAAAGCGCGGTTCAACCGGAGTTCCTCGTTTCTTACCTCAGTCGATGGTTTCTGCGACCGCGAAGCGTCGGAAAGCAAATTGCAACGCGACCAATGTCAGAAGTCCGATCAATGTCAGAGTTAGCCAACTAGCCAACCCGGGCAGCACCAAGGTGGTTCCCATCATCCTGAACGTGACCAGCCCCACGGCACCTGACGCCGCAATCGCAGCGAACACGAAAACCGTTTTCGCAATGAACTCGACAATTGAGCGGCCAAGAAATTCAAAGTCTGCCTGCCCCATCGCAACGAGCTTTGTCGGGAACAGGAGATGTACCGTGTTCTCGACGGCATAGATAAGGAACGTCAACGGAAGCGCGAAAACTGCTAATATCAGCGCAACTTGTGTCGTGACCCCCTCATCAAAGACAAGCGCGCTCGCAATGATTGTCAAAGCAATAACATAGCCAAGAAGCACCTGAACAACGAGTTGGCCTGCGCAAATGCGCCAGGGTGCGATGGGCAGTGTTTTGTAGATTTCCATCCGGCTCAGGTCACCGCGAAAGTCGCAAACCAGATTGCGCGGCAGGATGAATGCGATGAACACATAGATGATCATCAAAGTCTGCGCGTCCGTGACCGGCGCGCCGAGGGCCAGGGAAATCGGCACAATACACGCGGCGAGACCAGTAAATACGCCGATAAGCTTGAACGAATTCCGCAATGCGTTGAGGGCCTGCCGCGCGCCAATGGGCCCCAGGCCGCCGAGACTGGGTGCACGACGGATCGAACGCACCTCGGTCCGTTCCGTCGCCCAGAAGGATCCACCTTGTTTGATGCGCTCCCACCGGCTGCTGAGGCGGGCGTTCTCTGCGAGCGAGCGGTCGGTCGTGCGCGCATCGAGTACGATCGCAGCCCACAACAGCGCCGCATTGATTGCGACCGCGACAAGGGCCCAGATCGCCAGGTCTGAGAGCGATGGCGCCACGAACAGTTCGGCAAACACGATGTAGGGGATCAAGAGGATGGTCCCGATCCAGGAGTGCCGAAACTCGGACAGCAGGTCGATGATCCCACGGTCGGGCGTGACCCATGCGTAAATCACGGTCGCCGCTACACTTGCGCACAGCAACACTGTCACGGGCCTTCGTATCTTTGCGAACCGACCGCCGTCGAGGGCCTGCCCCGTCATGCTGATGACGGCGCTGTTCAACTGAACGAACACAAGCGTCAGGAGCGTTGCGAGGAAGACAGACAGGGCCGGTCCTGCTTGCGGCGGCGCAATGAGCGTGACGAACACGCTGCTCAAGATGACGCCGGCGAGATAGGCCACAAACTTATAGACGATCAGATCCCGTCGGCGAAACGGCCCGGTAAAGAGAAAATTGATCTCATTCGGCGAAAAATGAAACGTAGGGCCGGTCGTCATTACGACGGTGAGGAGCGACAGCCCAAGCATGCTGAGCGGCATGAAGGTTATGATCTGTTCGCCAAATGCTTGCCGATCCAGTGCGGCGGAGCCAAACAAGCCCGCGTCCGAAGAACTGTTTGAGACGATCAGAAACCAAATGATCGCCCCGAAGGCACAAGAGAAGAGCAGACCGCGCACGCTTGCCAACTGGAGCAAGCGCTGGCGTAGACCGCCACGCAGTCGCAATATCAGAAGTTGGCGCAGGGCAGCATCCATCGCTCAGACCGCCGCCGTCTCTGAGGCCTGGTCCGGAGCTTGCGTGATCGAGAAGTACACTTCTTCAAGGGCCGACGTGCTGTCGGTATGGCCAACCTCGCTCAGCAGGTCTTCCATCGTGCCAAATCGGCGGCACTCGCCCAGGTTCAGCACCATGATATGGGTGCACAAATTCTCGAACAGGCTCAAAAGGTGCGAGCTGATGATAATCGCCGCGCCAGCCTGCGCGCGGTCGCGGATTGCTTGTTGAATGCCCCGAATACCTTGGGGATCGAGCCCCGTCAGGGGCTCATCGAACAGGATCACTTTTGGATCGTGCAAAAAGGCACAGGCGATGGCCACCTTTTGCCGCATACCGCGTGACAAGTTGTGGACGAGCGTATCGCGCTTGTGTGTGAGCTCAAACGACGCAAGGAGCGCTTCGGCATCCTTCTCAAAACCTGTCAGCTTGTAAGCCGCCGCCGTGAAGGCCAGGTGTTCCCAAACCGTCATGGTGTCAAAGAGGCGCGGATCGTCAGGAATATAGCCAAGGTTCTGTTTGGCCGCGATGGGCGCTTGGACAACGTCATGGCCCGCAACCACGAGGCTCCCTGAGCTCGGCGGTACAATCCCGCACAAAGTCCGCAAGGTCGTCGTCTTGCCCGCCCCATTCGGCCCGAGCAATCCAAGGATTTGGCCTGGTTCGACCGAAAAGCTGAGGTTCTTTACGGCCGTGAAGCCTTTGTACTGCTTGCTAAAGTTCGTGACCTTAATCATGCGCTCTTTGCTCAACACAATCCAGTTTGCCGATGGCTTGGCGGGCCGGCAAGCCCTCCAACACCGCTCAAGTCACCGGTGTTTTGCACCGGATCATGTCAAATCTAAGTTCAAACCGGCTACATGAGACGATTACTGTGTCCGGAGTCTAGCGATGTCGAAGTGCCCTTGGTGAGCTAAACCTACCTCAAACTGCGCGCTCGCAGCGAATAGCTAGAAAGCAGACCGCGAGTGCTCAATGGCGAGATGCTGCCGTATGTCTCTGATGGGCCGAATGCGAGCAAGACGCCTGATCGTGGGCTGCCTAATCTGATTGGTCCGGTTTGCTTTTCAGTGCATGATTGGCCTAGTTTCCATCTGAACGATGGTTTCTTGTGCGGGTGGCCGATATCCCAGGGCACTGTGAGGCAAAATTATGTTTTAACGTATTCTCCCGCCTTCGACGCCGGTCTGCGCCGCCCTGAGTGAGTAGAAGATTTTAACGGTTGGGCAGTACGTCGCGGAGCTAGGCATTGAAGCTCTAAACACGACCGTTCTCCCATGGCGATCCTGGCCCGATGTTCGCCTTCCTTGCACCTACGGCTGCGCTCCGTTCCGGCACGGCCTGGGCGACAAACTAAGGGCCGCTATCGCGTCTGAAACACGTTGGAGGTCCGCTTCGGATGAACAGGGCGGTCAAGGCTTCGATCACGTCGGTCGGGTTTGGATTTCGCTTCACCCGGATCCCCAGGCATTCCCGGCTGAACTCGTCGAGGATGGCAGGTACCCCGAACTCTCGCTTGCAGAGGCGCGAACACTCGCCAAGCAAGCCCAGGTCGATATCATCCTAGATGAACAGAAGCCCTCTAGCGTCCTACTGAAGGTGACCTTCGGAGCCGCCCGAGCCAAGTTCCTAGAGGATAGCCAGACCCGCACACGTCCTCGTACCGCTGGCGAGTACACCCGCTTGCTCAACAAACACTTCAGCTTCGGCAAGAACCTCAGTGAGCTTAGCCGGCAAGACATTGCAGAAGTGATTGACGGCTTGAAGGACCGGCCATCTGAACAGAAACATGCCTATGTCGCCGTTCGCACGATGCTGAATTGGTGTGTGAAGCGCGGGTATCTCGACGTGTCGCCGGTCCCGCCCATGACGTTCAAATCTAAGCCCCGCGAACGCGTCTTGTCAGATGAAGAGCTTGCAGCGGTTTGGCATCGTGCTGAGGGCTTCGGCTACCCATATGGTCGGATAGTGCAGCTACTCATCCTCACCGGCCAGCGCAAAGGCGAAATCGTAGGCTTGCGGCGGAGCTGGATTGAGAACGGACGGATCGTTTACCCGTCTGCGTTCGTAAAAAACGAGCGGACACACACAATCCCACTCGGGTCGCAAGCGATCGAACTGATCGAAGCGCAGTCAGGAGAGACAGACTTGCTCTTTCCCTCCCGCTTTGACGAAGAAAAACCCTTTAACGGCTTCTCGAAGTGCAAGAAAGCGTTCGATCAAGAGGTGGAGATCCAACCGTACACACTACATGACCTGCGCCGCACCTTCGCGGCCCGCTTTCTTGTCATTCGCAGCCGATGCGAAACCTAGGCTGGTTTGAATTCACAGGTCGCGGGATTCTGATGCCGTTCGATCAGACTGTTTCAGCTGCCACTTTCCATGCAACCGTCAAGATCCGGATGCTGGGTTTCTAGGCCGGGAAACGCGCGTTTGCCGCCGCGCCAACATCTATAACCTCGCCAGAGATATACTTTGCTCCGTCGCTGCAAAGAAACGCTACAGCTTGACCGATTTCAATTGGCTCATAGAAACCGACAGGCATCGGATGAATAGTCTTGGCCATTTCATTGAACTGCTCGAAGGTCGCGCGCCGGCCAGGTGCGAGTGCGTTCAGGACGTACTCGTTGTCGAGAAGTTTGGTGTTCACGAGCGTCGGGCAGAGTGCGTTCACGGTGATGTTGTTTTCAGCAACTGTCAGCGCAGTGCTTTTGGCCAAGCCAACCATAGCCCACTTCGTCGCTCCATAGAGTGGGAAGTTGTCGCTTCCCTGTCGTCCGGTAACAGAAGCCATCAGGACGATCCGTCCCGAGTTCTGGCCTTGCATCTGTGGCAACGCGGCCTGAAGCGTGTGGATGGACCCGACGAGGTTGATGTCAATGATCGTCTTGATCTGTTCTTCGGTGAACCTGCCCAACCGACCCGGCTGTGTGATGCCTGCATTGACGACCAGGAAATCCAGCGATCCGAACTGCGTGACTGTCTGCTCGACTGCTGCCGCAAGGGCGGCCGCATCACGGACGTCGCCAGCGATGGCCAGGCACTCAACACCATGGCCTTCGATTATAGATTTCGCAGCAGCTAGGTCCGCAGGTGTCGCTAGTGGATACGGTACCTCTGCTGGCTGTGCGGCGATGTCATAAAGCACGACGTTGGCTCCACCTTTCGCCAGCTCTTCGGCGCAAGCCAAGCCGATACCACGAGCCGCTCCAGTCACAAAAGCGGTCTTCCCGGCAAACTTGCTAGAGTGACCTTCGGCAAGTGCGCTCTGCGTCCCAAATGCTGTTGCCGCAAGGCCAACACCAGCGGCTCCTGCGAGAACCGAGCGACGGGTTGGGGATGATGTATCAGTGTCGTCTGTCATGAGCCTATTCTCCGTTCTAGATGTGTGGACTCAAGTGAATGCATCGAACCAAGCGGCCATGCCGTCTGAAGAATCAACCTGTTTAGAATTCTGTAATCACTTGATTACATACCTTGCCTTTAGTAAAAGTCAACAGCCGATTACATAGAGCAGGAACAATGGACGAACCCGCTAAATCTCCCCGTAATGCAGAGGCAACGGCGGACCGCATTGTTCTCGCCGCACAGAAGATTTTTCACCAGAAGGGTTACGACGGGGCGACCACCCGAGAGATTGCCGACCTCGCGGGTATCAACTTGACCCTGATCAACAGGTACTTCGGATCAAAGCTTGGGTTGTTTGAGAAGGCCGTCCTTCCACACCTTGATTTAGAGCCGCTTCTGAAGGGCACGCCAGACGACGTTGCGAAAAGACTGGCAGAGCTCTACGTCGACACCGGACCAAAGGAAGGATTTGACGCATTTGTGGTGCTTGTTCGCTCGATTGCCAGCAAAGACGCTGGCCCCCTCTTGATGGCCCGCCTGCAAGATCACGCATTGGAGCCGCTGATGAACATTCTCGAAGGGCCCAACAAACTTGCTCGCGCAACTCTCATCTCCACGCAACTTGCAGGCCTTGTCCTCCGGTTTCGGATCATGTCGCAACTCTTAATCGATGATCACGAACAAGCAGAGATGAAGCGATTGCTGGCAACACAGTTGCACACAATTCTTGCGGCGGGTGAGGACTGACTGATCCTCGATCTAAAGGGTAGCGGTCATTGGTGAACGGTGCAGCATTGGCTATATCGGGCTCTGAACGGACCATGGAGCTTGCGCAGCATCCAAATCTGTCCGTTCGGTTCTGGCCGGGAGCGGACCTTGTATTTCACTCTTTCGGTAAATCGTATTACCATCAATAAATCCGATTCGATCTCTTATCGAGAGGACTGCCATGACCAGCCCCAAGAACGCCTTGGAAGGCATCCGAGTAATCGATTTCACTCAGATGATGCTGGGCCCGCTCTGCACCCAGTCTCTCGCTGATATGGGGGCCGATGTCATCAAGATCGAACGCCCCGGCAAAGGCGAATGGATGCGCTCGATGCCAATGATCGGCCAGCTTGTTGGCGGCGACAGCGCTGCGTTTCATGCGTTCAATCGTAACAAACGCTCGGTCGCGGTGGATCTCAAACACCCCGACGGTCGCGCATTGCTTTTGGAGATGGCGAAGTCCAGCGACGTTGTGGCCGAAAACTTTCGCACCGGTGTGATGGATCGGCTGGGACTTGGGTACGAGGATTTCAAGGCCGCAAATCCAAAGATTATTTATGCTAGTGGCTCGGGCTGGGGCGCAGGCAGCTGGATGGCCGAACAAGGTATGCCAGGGCAAGACCTTTTGGTTCAAGCGATGTCGGGACTGATGATGAACACCGGCCGCAAGGGCGACCCGCCAACCAATTGCGGAACGCCGGTCGCTGACTTTGCAGCCAGTCAGGCATTGGCTGTCGGGATTCTCGGCGCGCTGATCGCGCGAGAACGGCATGGCGTCGGACAGAAAGTAGAGACCAATCTCTATTCTGCCACTCTCAACATGATGGGACAGGAGAATTTCGCGATCCTGAACCAGGACATTACACTTGAGCGGTCCGAGGCAGGGGTGGCCTCGTGCTGGAATGACGCGCCATACGGCGCGCATCCTACATCCGATGGGTGGGTCGCGATCGCGATGTGTCCACTCAAAAAGCTCGGGGCGCTTCTGGGCGACGAAGGTCTGTCGGAAATGGACGCCTGGGCCGAGCGCGACGCGGTCAAGCTCCGGATCGACGAGAGCACCCGAAAGCGGACAACCGAAGATATAATGGGCGTTTTCAAGGAAGCGGATGTTTGGTCGGCGCCAATCCGCACCGCTTCCGAGGCTTTGGACGAGCTTGTGCGGTTGAACTCGCCCCGGCTCGTGGAAATGGACCATCCCAAAGCGGGACGAATCCGGGCCATCGCCAACCCGGTCACGATGAGCGAGACGCCGGTGAACCTCCGGTTTGTGCCACCCCAAGTCGGCGAGCATACCGACGAAGTGTTGGGCGATCTCTTCGACACTGAGAAACTAGCCGAACTACGCGACGCCGGGGCCATCGGATGACCGAGGAGCGATTGCATCCGAACCTCGTCCTCGATCGTCGCGGAGCCATCGAAATCGTACGCATTGACCGGGAGGAAACGCTGGGTGCGCTCAATTTCGAGATCATGGAAGCGCTTGGCATCTATGCGC
This sequence comes from Pseudomonadota bacterium, assembly GCA_039193455.1. GTDB lineage: Bacteria > Pseudomonadota > Alphaproteobacteria > Rhodobacterales > Rhodobacteraceae > JBCBGF01. Next base: position 55,166 of record JBCCWO010000021.1, on the reverse strand, counting down.
GAAGCCTTTCCGAGCGGCGCGGTGAGGTCCGTGCGCTGATACTGACGGGCACCGGGCGCGGCTTCGTCGCGGGGGCGGACATTGCCGGGTATCACGGCGTCGGTCAGACTGCTTTTGACGGATTCCAACGCCGCTCACGCGAGACATTCGACGCCATTGCGAGCTTGCCGCAAGTCACAATATGCGCCGTCAACGGATATGCGCTTGGTGGCGGGTTTGAGCTGGCGCTCTGTTGCGATTTCGTCTTCGTAAACGAAAAGACCAAGCTTGGCCTGCCAGAGATCAAGCTCGGTCTGTTGCCGGGTGGCGGCGGAACCCAGCGCCTGCCCCGCCTCGTCGGCGCGATGCGCGCCAAGGAAATGCTGATGACCGGACGGATGATCACCGCGGCTGAGGCGGTTGACTACGGCGCGGCGCTCGAAGCGTGCGCTCCCGAAGCACTGATGTCCCGTGCGATCGAATTCGCTGAAGGACTCGCGAAAATGGCGCCGGTCGCGCTCTCGGAGGCCAAACGCGTCGTCGATGATGGCATCGACGCTGCCCTGTCGGCTGGCCTCACAATGGAGCAGCGGGTGCTCGGCGCACTATTCGCGACCGAAGACGGAAAGGAAGGCATTGCCGCCTTTATTGAAAAACGCGACCCAAGATTCAACGGACGGTGAGAGTACGCCACATGACAAAATCAGTCATATCCTATCAGTCGGGACCATTCTCGGTCGTGTCCATGGGCTTGCCCGGCGACCATGAGGGCAAGACCGCGACACGCGTCTTCTTTGTTCGTGGCGCAGAAAAAACCGCCCTGATCGACAGCGGCCTCTACGGTGGGCTTGGCGATCTCAAACAGGCCTTCGACGAACTCGGCATCGAATATGGCGACCTCGACCTCTTGCTTCTGACACACGAGCATATGGACCACGTGGGCAACAACGGCTGGCTGAAAGCGAAGACTGGCTGCACGATCATGGGGCACGCTGGAAGAGCCGACAGGGTGGCCGACAATATGCTCAATGCCAAAGCAATCGTGCATGCATTTCCCGAGGGCGAGCATTTTGACCTGAATGAGGAATACCTCGACTGGATGGGCCCGACTGAAGGACCAATTGAGCGGTTTATTAAAGACGGCGATGTGATCGACCTCGGCGGCGGCGTCGAACTGGAAGTTGTGGAAGTGCTTGGCCATTCGATGGCCGAAGTGGGATTCTTCGAACGCTCCACAAGAACGCTGGTCATCGCGGACCCCTTGCTTCCGCCTTTCAACCCGGTGCTTTACCTCTACGAGGACCCAAACGTCATGCGGGCAACCTTCGACACGATCGAACGGTTCCTGAGCGAGCGCGAGGTGCAGGCTGTACTGTTCGCACATGACGACGTGAAAACTGCTGCCGAGACAGTGGAATTGGTGAACGATTGCAGACGAAGGGTCGACACGGTGGAAGCGTCAATCGTGACGCATATGAAGGCTAATCCGGGCATTTCGTTCGCCGAATTGCGCGATAAGTGCTGCGATGACCAGAACATGGTGCGCGAGTGGCGGGCGCTGGTGTCGATTGACGCAAGCCTCAAGGATTTTGCGTCCAAAGGTCTGGCCGAGCATCAGGGCGGCGGCTGGTTCTATGTCGGGTGACCTACCCGTCTGCGCTGTGCTCGGGGCAGGCACAATGGGGGCGCAGATTGCGTTGTCATTGGCGCTAGGAGGTGCGAGAGTCCGGCTTTGGGCGCGGCGGGAGGCAAGCCTCACTCCTGCAATGGAACGTTGCGGGGCGGGTTTCGATTTCATGGCCGGCGAAGGTCTGGCCGATGCCACCAAGCGCGAGGCGGTGCTTGGTCGGATCACGATCCTCTCCGACCTAGGCGATGCGGTAGGGGATGCAGCTTTCATGATCGAGGCGGCTGCCGAGGACCTTGCGGTCAAGCAAAGCCTCCTCAGCCAGGCCGGAGAATTGGCGGCTCCAGGGGCGGTCTTGTCCTCGACCACTTCAGCGCTGTCGGCGACCGAGATCCAGTCAGCGCTGCCAAAGCCCGAAAACTTCTGCGTCGCGCACTACGCGCAGCCCGCTCATCTGGTGGAGTTGGTCGAAGTTGTGCCGGGCGAAGCGACCGCGGCGCAGACCACAGACCTAACTACACGGCTTCTAGAAAAGACCGGAAAGACACCGGTCCTTTGTCCCGATATTCCCGGCTTTCTGTGGGCACGCATTCAGCACGCTGTCCTGCGCGAGTTTGCTTCGCTCGTCGGAAAGGGTCTCGTCACGCCCGAAGCCTGCGATACAATCCTGAAAGTCGGCTATGCGTCCCGCCTACCCGCTATGGGCGCGTTTGAACATGCGGACCTCGCAGGGCTCGATCTCATTAACTCCGACGCTGCGAAAGCCGTTTGGGCCGATCTGTCCAATGTCTCCGACCCTGCCGACACGCCCGTGGGCGCACTCTTCGCAGGGGGAAAACTTGGCATGAAATCCGGCGAGGGTTTCTACGACTGGAACATTCGCGACCCGGCGGACTTCCAAGCGAAACGGGACGCAGAGATCGTTCGTCGCTTGAAGGTCAACCGCAGAACCAATCCAAGCTAGGAAAGTCACAATGCCGGTTCACGCCTTCGATCATGTCAACATTCACAGCGAAGATCCTGAGTGGCTGGTCGAATGGTATGAGGACGTTCTCGGATTGCGGGTCGGCCCTCGACCCAACGGGCTCGGTGCGGACGGCATCTGGCTACTCCCAGGGGATCAGGCCATCTTGCACCTGGATGCAGCGGTCAGTGTCCAGCGGCCCGACCAGGGCACGGTTCCCGCGCTCGAGCAAGTCGCCTTTCGGGCCACAAACCGTCCAGAGTTCCTCAAGCATCTTGCCGACAGAGAGGTCGACAACAACCCGGTCGAAGTCACCGAAATCGGGATCGTGCAGATCAATTATCATGACTGCGACGGCAACCACGTGCACGTCGATTTTCCAACTCAGGAATATCCCTGATCTCCGCAGCGCCGAAGGGAGTAGACCATGAGATCAAGCGAGAACCGTATTCTGACCAGCCACGTGGGCAGCCTTCCGCGCCCTCATGCCCTTCTGGACATCCTTAAGCTTAAGATGGATGGAGAGGCCTATGACGCGGACGCCTTGGAGGCTCAGATCGCCGCTTCCGTCGATCAGATGGTGGCGCGACAGGTGGATGCCGGGATTGACATCGTGGCCGACGGTGAAATGTCCAAGCCCGGACACGCGATCTACATCGAGGAACGTCTGACCGGCTATGAGCAGCGCCCAGGCTTCGATACCGGATATTACCGGGCGGAGAAGGCAGCGTTCCCCGAGTATTATGCGGACTACTTCGCTCGCGCCCACCTCGGCGGAGCGATCGCGCCCGCTCATCCGGTCATTTGCGTCGGGCCCGTCGAATACGTCGGCCGCGACGATCTAGAGCGGGATTTGGCTAATCTCAGAACAGCCTGCGAGAAGCACGGCGTCGAAGAAGCCTTCATGCCCTGCGCGGCGGTTACCGGCGTCGGCCACAATGAGCACTACGGCTCTCAGGAAGAGTATATGTACGCCGTCGCTGACGCTCTTTCGGTCGAGTATAATGCCATAGTCGACGCGGGCTTTCTCCTGCAGGTTGACGATCCTTTTTTGCCCCACGTCTATATGGACACGTCGCTTTCGGACAAGGAACGGCTGGCCAAGGCGAACCTCTATGTCGAGACTGTAAACCACTCAATCAAGGGCATCCCATCCGAGAAGATCCGCTATCACACCTGCTACGGGATCAATCAGGGGCCGCGCGTGCACGAGCCGGATCTGCCAATGATGGTGAACGAAGTGCTGAAGGTTAACGCCGGCGCCTATTCCTTCGAGGCGGGAAATCCTCGGCACGAGCATGAGTATCACCTTTGGGAAAGGGTCAAACTGCCCGACGGAAAGTTTGTGCTGCCAGGCGTTATCACTCACGCGTCAAGCGTTGTCGAACATCCTGAGTATATCGCCGAACGCATTGTCCGTTTCGCGGACCGCTGCGGGCGTGAGAACGTGATCGCGTCGACTGATTGCGGCTTCTCAAGCCAGGCGATTTACAAGACTGAAGTTGAGAATCGCGTGGTCTGGGCCAAGCTCAATTCACTGGGCGAAGGCGCTCGGATAGCGTCGAAACGGCTTTGGGGCTAGAGGATGTCGGCGCGGTACGGGAGGGGATCGACCGCGCCATAGCCGCTGACGGTCCTTGCGGCAACTTTGACGGCGCGCTCGACCGCGAGGCGGGCGTCTTTTGTTTCAAGAAAATATGTGAGAAACGCGCCCGCGAAACTGTCCCCCGCGCCCGTGGAGTCGACGGCCTCTACACTAGGCGCTTCGAATGCCATATCTTCTCCATTCGCACGCAACACCGGCCCGCGAGAGCCGCGTTTCAGGATCACGTGGCGCGCCCCGTGCGCGGCGAAACGGTTCAGGACCGCGTCCTGATCGCTTGTTCCCAGCAGCAGCTCTGCCTCGTCGTCACTTGGCAGAACGATGTCGGCCAGCGGCAGAAGCCCGAAGATCGCTTCGCGCGCATCGGCAAGACTCCAAAGGTTGAGGCGGAGATTGGTGTCGAAGGAAACCATCGTCCCCGCTTCACGCGCAACCTCGCAGGCGCGTTCCACCGCCGCACACATCGTCGTACTGATCGCTTGACTCAAGGCCGAAACATGAAGGACCTCCGCTTTGCGGATGGCATCAAGCGGCAGATCGTCGGGACCGTAACCGCTCGCCGCCGACCCTCGGCGAGCATAAGTGAAATTGCGACCAGAAGCGTGGGGCTCAACGAAGTAAACACCGGTTGGATCGCGCTCGCGGGTGATCACGGTGGAGGTATCGACACCCTCCCGCGACCAGAGCTCCAGAAGCTCCTTGCCGAATGAATCCTCACCTACAGCAGAGAGGTATCCGGTCGTCGCCCCTTGACGAGCAGCGGCAATGATCGTGTTCGACGTGTCTCCACCAAAGCCTTGCCTGTACGTCGGGTGGCCATCGACCGGCTGGGGCAAGCGAACGAACTCGATGAGCGCTTCGCCAAGGGCCAGGATTGCCGTCATGCGGGCTTAATCAGCATTTTGCCGACCGCGCGACCATCCGCCATCATCTCGCACGCGGCCTGCAGTTCCGTGACAGGTAAACGCGCGGCGGTGATCGCCTCAAAATCAACCTCTCCGCCTTCGATCAGCGCGACCGCGTCGAGGAATTCTCCGGTGAAGAGAATAGAGCCGACCGATGAAATCTCCTTCAATGCGTTTAGGTGCAGGTTAATCGGCACCTCCGACGGCTGAATCAGTGACAGAACTCCAATCGTTCCTTGCTTTCGCACCGCGTTGAGCGCCTGATTGTACCCGTGCGGCGAGCCACTGGCCTCTATGGCCACGTCGAAGGCGCTGTCGGGCGGCATGGCCTCTCCCGATACGTAGCCGCCAGAGGCCCCTACTGCTTCGGCAGCACAGATCGCCGCCGATTTGAGGTCCGTGACTTTGACCTCCGCGCCCTTGGCGACGGCTGCCACCGTCGCGAGTAAGCCCATCGGCCCGCAGCCGGTCACCAACACTTGATCTCCTGACGTGATGCCAGCGCGATTGACCGCATGCATGGCGCAGGCCAAGGGCTCGGCAAATGTCAGATGATCGGGCGCGACACCCGCGCCAACGCTCCGGCAGCATCTTGCGGGGAAGTCAAAGCACTCTCTAAAAAACCCGTCGATGTGGGGCTTTGTCGTCGCCGAGCCGGGAAACCGCTTTGTCGGGCACATGTTTGTGTCGCCGGACAGGCACATCTCGCACACGCCGCACTCGATGACAGGATTGATTGCCACAAGCTGACCCGCCTCGAAATCGTGACCGTTGGCATCTTCGACCCAGCCGCAAGCTTCGTGGCCAAGGGTCACCGGATTTTCCAGCGAGAACCCAGCGTTCGCGAAATGACGGAAGTAGTGCATGTCTGTGCCGCAGATGCTGGCCGTGGCAAGCCGCAACCGGATGTGGTCGGCGGCGATCTTATCGGGCATGACCGCCTGCTCAATCTCGACTGTTCGGGCCTTCGTCAGTAGGGATTTCGCATACATCTCTCAGAACCCGACCGAAAAACCGCCGTCTACCGGCAGGGCAATCCCATTGATATGGGCCGCTTCGTCCGAGGCGAGAAAATACACCGCGTTGGCCACATCTTCAGAACGCCCGAAGCGACCGCCGGGGATCCGCCCCTCAATCTTGACACGTCGCTCAGGGTCTTTCTCCAGAATGGCACGCGTCATATCCGTATCGATGAAACCGGGCGCCACAGCGTTGCAACGAATTCCAAATTGCGCGGCATCGATCGCGACCGAGCGCGTCAGGCCAATGACCGCCGTTTTTGCCGTCACGTAGGCGGCCGCGGAGGGAAGGGCCAAGAGACCGCCCATGGAGGAGATGTTAACGATCGCTCCTCCTCGGTTTCGCTGTAATTCTACGAAACGCCCGCACGCCGCGAACACGGCCTTTACATTGATGTCGAGCCTTTGGTCCAGCTCTTCAGGCTCAACCTCCCAAGCTGGCTTCTTGAGATGCATGCCCGCGTTGTTGACAAGAACGTCAATGCCGTCCTCTGCCCGGTGGATGTCCTCAAGGTAAGACGTGTCTGACCAGTTCGACAGGTCTGCCTCGGCGAAACGCACGTCGCCTGACAATTCGGAGATGTCGCCCTCGGTCCGCGATACAACGCAAACCCGGTAGCCAGCTTCAAGAAACCGTCTTGTTTGGGCAAGGCCAAGTCCCTTGTTTCCGCCAGTAATCACCGCAGTTTTCACGCCGCCTCCTTAACTCTGTACTTCCGGTAGAGCGCGTTGATGTCGCACAAAAATGCCTCCTCAGACCGGTCATTCAGGAAGAAGGACGGCATGATCTTGCATACGGCATCGACAAATCCGAGAAACCAGGGCGACCTCGGACGCGTCCAGGCCGCATCCATTGTGCTGCGGGCACCGGATAGGAAGCCCGAGTACCGGGGGTCATCACCCATCTTCAGCCATGTCAATCGATGGGATGGCTGCCCGTCATTCTCAAGATAGACGGTCGACTGCACTGGTTCCGACGAGACCCATTGAGCGAAGTCGATTGCCGCGTCGGCGGCGGCACTTTGAGCTGACACGCCAATGCCCGCCCCGCCAAGAATGCCGCGGCGGCGCTCCGCGCTCCGAAAAACCGGCAGATCGCAATACGTCAGCGCATGCGGCCTGAACCCGGGTTTCGCGTAATTGATGTAACCGAAAAGACATGGGCAGTAGGCGAAATCGTTTGTCGTCGCCATCGCCTCGAGTACGTGTATCGGATTCCAGTTTACCGCCTCGGCAGGTCCCATCCGATAGAGCGCCTTCAGAACGTGCAGCGCCATCAGGCCGGACTCCTGAGAGACGAAATTGGTCTCCGACACTGGCAGCGCTTCTTCCCCCCGCCCCGCAACGAGTGTCATCATCATATCGAAGGCATCGACCGGCAGCAGCGGTGTCACCAACCGGCAGTCTCGCCGATCGGCGCTCAGCACGTCCTCCCAGCAGGACAAACTGGCCTCGCACAGATCTGGCCGCCTAACAGCCACCTGACTGGCCGCATCGATCGGATAGGCCCAAAGTTGACCCTGCCAGACATAGCTTTCCAAGCTGCCACCGATGGAGCTCACCGCGGAATCCACTGGCATCGGGAGAGGTATCAAGCTCCCGCTCTCGGCGATAAGACCTACATGGGGATGATCTAATACAATCAGATCGTACTCCCTGGCCAAAGCGTCAATCGGCGCATCTGCAAACGCCTGAAGGCTGCGGCGGTCCCATTCGACAAAAACGCCATGATCCGACCCGTAACATTTGGCGGCAGCTTCAAGGCAGGCATAGCCACGTGGATGGTCCCAAGTCATTCCCTTCAGCTTGAGCATATTCGGAGCAATATCCCAAATTACATCTTGGTAAATGCTTTTACCAAAACAAGCTGACTATGCAATCGTTGAACAGCGACTCAAACCGTGTCGTAGACAAGCCGCAGACCGGTATGCGACGTGGAACTGTCGGGTGACGTGCCGCTGCGCGCAGCGATTCTATAGCGATAGCAATAACTGCTATGGCAAAGAAACGACCCGCCCTTCACCAGCTTGAATCCCTTCTTGCCAACGTGCAGCATTTTTACCGACCTCTTTAGCGACCGCACCTTGAAGGGTTCGGATGTCCATTCCCACACATTGCCGACCATGTTAAAAAGCCCGTACCTATTGGGCGCGAAAGACCGCGCCGGAGCAAGCCCGGCATAGCCATCCAGCGCGAGATCGGTCCCGGGAAACTCGCCCTGCCAGATGTTACAGGAAAAAAATCGCCGGCATCGTCGGGCTCGTCGTCGCCCCACGGAAACCGAACATCGCCGAGCCCGCCCCCGGCCGCATGCTCCCACTCAGCCTCGTTCGGCAGGCGCCCACGGGCCCAAGTAGCGAAGGCGCGAGCGTCATGCCAAGAGATATGGACCACCGGATGATCGGAATCGCACCGCGGCGCGCTGCCGGGTCCAAAGGGATCGCGCCAATTGGCGCCCGCCACCTCGCACCACCAGGGAGCGGCGGCGACACGCGGCACATCACGCTGGGAGACGGGCAGGAACGACTCGAAAACAAAAGACGTCCCGATCCGCTCCGCGTCGGTCGTAAAGCCGGTATCTTCGACAAACGCCTCGAACCGCGCGTTGGTGACCGGGCAGGCGTCCATTCGGAAGCGTTTGACCTTTGTCTTCGAAAGGGGTCCTTCGCCGTCAACGGCGTAATCCGGTGCGTCGGTTCCGACCAGCGCCCACCCGCCGGGGATGTCTACCGTTTCAGCTTGCGGGCGATCCACCCATGTAGGTCGGGGTTGCGGCGGCGTCGCCGGCACCGGGAGGCCTTGCCGTACCGGACCCGGGCAGCAACCGCGAGATGTCAAACGCTTAGCCTTTAGCACTGCCGCGATCCTTTCCCTCTATCCAAGACGGCGGCGCCCGCAAAACGTCAATAGCAACTCGCACCGCCATCGAGACGAAAGACCGTCCCAGTGACTTTACGCGCTTCGTCCGAGGCCAGGTAGAGGGCGAGGCTGGCCACATCCGTGGGCTCGGAAGGCCCGAGAAGAGATTTCCGGTATATTGGATTGTCTGGTTTTATGAAGGCGGCGACCCGCTCGGTCAGAACCACACCGGGGGCCATGACGTTGACGCGGATGTTCTTGTCGGCCCACTGCATCGCCATCGCCCGGCTCATGGCCAGCACCCCGCCCTTCGACGCGGTATAGGCGTCTGCCCCGTCGGTCCCAATAACGGCTCGGAGCGACGAGATATTGATGATCGCGCCGCCGCCCGTCTTGACCATCTCCGGGATGACCCGCCGGCAGCACAAAAGCGTACCGAAGAGGTCCACCCGGATCGTGCGCCAAAACTCGTCAAGCGATAGATCGGTGACGGCGCCGTCTTGCGTCGAGCCGCCCCCCGCGCTGTTCAGCAGCGCATCCACCGCTCCATACTCTGAGACGGCGCGGGCCACCGCGCCATCTACGCTTCCTTCGTCACTGACGTCGCAAGCCACGCCGATCGCCGATCCGCCGGAGGCCACGATCTCTTCAGCCAGTGTCTCGGCCGCTCGATGATTGAAATCCGCAATTGCGACGTTGGCGCCCTCTTCCGCAAAGCGGCGTACGCTCTCGCGCCCGATTCCGCTGGCCCCACCGGTCACCAGCGCCGTCTTTCCTGAAAGACGCCCCATGCTCACCTCTTGATGGTTGGTTCTGCTCTGACGCCGCCGACTGACTGCTCTGTGGGCATAAGCTCAATCAGGGACACGTTGACGTGGGGCGGCGTGTCGATCGCATAGAGGATCGCCGATGCGACGTCCGCGGGCGCCAGCTCCGTTATGCCCAAGTCCGCCAGAGCGGATAGCTTGCCCGGTTCATCGGCGGCTGCCGAGTAGAACTCAGACGACACACGACCCGGGCAGATCTCAGTGACCCTTATGCCCGAGCCTGATAGCTCGTATCGGAGGTTCTGACTGATCCGGTGGATCGCCGACTTCCCCCCTCCATAAACAGCGGAGACCAAGGTGTGCAGACCGGCAATTGACCCAATGTTGACGATGTGTCCACGCCCTTGGGCACGCATCCTTGGAAGAACCGCCGCGATTAGTTGAGTTGGTGCGGTGACATTGATGTCAAAGGCTTCCTGAACCTTTTCCGAGTCGAGCCCTTCGATCCCGGTGATGCCGTGACCGACACCGGCATTGTTGACCAGGATATCGGGTTCGAAATCTTCAATACCGGCGGAGATGCGTGTGATGTCCCGCACGTCGGCAACGAAAACCTCTGCGCCTGTCTCCTTGGCCAATGCCGCAAGCCGCTCCTCGCGCCGTCCGATAGCAAGCACGTCGCGCCGTGAGGCACGCAAAGCCCGAACCGTGGCCGCTCCGATGCCGCTTGTGGCGCCTGTGACCAACGCACGATCCATGCGTCTCATTCGCCGGCATCCCTGTCTTCGGGCACTTCGGGAAAAAAGTTCATCAGCCCGCCAGGGTTGACCGGGGGCACCGGCCATTGGTGGCCTCGCGTCAACCCCAAAGACCGATTTGGGGCGTGCCGGTAGCGCCGGTTGGGCAGGCCGACAAGCTCGCCATCTTCCAGCCAATCGAGATCCGTGCCGTAGAGTGCCTGCGTCAACAGAGCCTTTAGATGGCCGAGCGTGTCGCGGTACATTGGATCCTCCGCGAGGTCGGTGAGTTCGCACGGGTCGTCGGCCAGGTCGAAAAGAAAACAACGATTGCCTGCGGCATAATAGACGAGCTTGTGCCGACCGTCGTGGATCATGCGGCTGGAAAGCTCGCCTTCTCCGAACTCGCCGTAGAGGAACTCGCGCGGCGCGTCGAGCATTGAGCGTCCGGTGACTGTTTCGGGCACCTTCACCCCTGCGAGGCCAAGTAGCGTCGGCATCACATCTGCAAGGCAAACAAGGCGGTCATCGGTTTGGCCATAGCCCACCCTCGCGTCTTCCTTAGCCCCCACAATAAGCATCGGAATGTTGGCCGAGGACTCGTAGAAGTTTTGCTTTGCCCAGATTCCATGATTGCCGAAGCTCTCGCCGTGGTCGGAGGTAAACATGATGATTGTGTTGTCGAGCTGGCCTTCTTCTCTGAGTGTTCCGATCAGCAAGCCGATCTGCTGGTCGATTTGGGTGCAGAGGGCATAGAAGTGCCGCCGTGCCCATTGTGCTTCGCCGTGGCTAAGCTTGTAGCGTGCCCTGAATGCCTGAAGCGTGAGCGGCAAGTCGTCGTCCTCGACCCAGTCGCCTGAGTAAGCCTCGTCGAGGTCAACGTCGCGGTAGTATTCTAAGAATCGTTGCGGTGGCACCAATGGGGGATGAGGGTGCCTGTAGCCAAGGTACCAGAACGCTGGACGTGTCGGATCGCGGCGACGCATGATCCGGCACATCTGCTCTGTCGCCCAGTTCGTCGCATGGGCCTCCTCGGGCAAATGCCAGGACGTCGCGGCATAGCCATTGTTTGAGATGCCATGTCCAAACTGCCGACCAAGATAGCCCTTGTCACCCAGGAATAGCTCGTAATCGTCCGTGACGCCGTGATGGGTACGGCCCTCGTCATCCAGCAGAATATCGTCGAAACCGAGACGGTCCCGCTGCGGGTAGGTGTGGGTCTTGCCTACACCGTAGGCCTGATATCCCGCATCGCGAAAAGCTTGCGCCATGGTCGGCAAGTGCGTCGGCATTGGGAGCTTTGCCTGAAACGTCCGGTCTCCATGCTGGCATGCGGATGTGCCCGTCATCATCGTGCGACGGGCGGGAATGCAAACTGGGTGTTCGGAGTAGGCGTTTGTAAACCGAGTCCCGCACTGCGCAAGCTGGTCCAGGGTCGGAGTGCGTATCGCCGGATGCCCTGCAGCCCCGAGCAAGCTTGCGGACCAGTGATCGGTGACGATCAAAAGCACGTTGGGCTGTGAATAAGTGCTTCGGTACATCACCCTTTCACCGCGCCTGCGGTCATTCCGGCGATAATCTGTTTTGCGGCGAAGAATGTGAAGATCAGCGGTGGTATCACAATCAGCGTTCCCATCGCCATTATCCGTCCCCACTCCACACCTTCCTCGGTGATGTGGCTCGCAGCGGCCACAGGAAGCGTCCGTGTGTTTCGCCCCGTTAACAACAACGCCAGGATGAATTCATTCCAGGCTATGCGGAAGGTGAAGATGCCAGCAACCGCGTAGCCTGAGGACATCAAAGGCAGCAGGACCCTAAAGAACACCTGCAAGGGTGTCGCACCATCGACAACCGCCGCCTCTTCAAGCTCAACAGGTATCTGCTTAAAGAAACCAAAGAGTAGCCAGATCGCAAAGGGCAGCGAGATCGCGGTGTAGAGAAAGGTGAGCGCGGCCAAGTCGTTGTCGATACCAGTCAACAACACGAATGCAAAAGCCGGAACGGCTATGACAGCAGGCGGCACCATTCGAACCAACAAAGTGGCGTTGGCCAAAAAGGTTCGACCCGCGAACCTTGCCCGCGCCAGTGCATAAGCGCAAAACCCGCCGAAGAGCAGAGTGATGAACGTCGTCGAAACGGCAACGATGATTGAGTTGATCAGATAAGTATCGAACTTGCCGCGACCGGTCAGGATTGTCTGATAGTTGTCCAAAGTGGGAACGAAGAAGAACCAGATAGGTGTATCGCCTTGCAGCGTCACCTCGTCTTTAAATGACGTCGAAATCATTACCCAGATCGGCGCAAGCGACATGCAGGCCAGAAGGATTAATGCCGTGTAGTAGTAGGTTAGGCGTACAGCGTCGTTCTTCATACTACACGTCCGCTCGCGTGTTCATTGGGTTTGAAAGCTTCAGGATCAGCAGGCTCAAGCCAAAAACTACAAAGATTAGAAGCACTGCGATCGCCGAGGCATATCCCAATTGCTGCGTCTCGAATGCGCGCTTGTAGATATGGAGAGACAAAAGCTCTGTCGATCGCCCCGGGCCACCGCCCGTCATGATCAACATTACCTCAAGGCCTCGAAAGACATCAATGATGCGCATCAGAAGCGCGATTATGATGATGGATTTGATCATTGGAAGCTTCACCAGGAAAACCTGCTGCCACCAGTTGGCGCCATCGATCTCCGATGCCTCGATTACCTCAGACGGTAACGCCTGGAGGCCAGCAATAATGATGATGAAGATGAAGGGCGTCCACTGCCAGATATCGGTGAAGACGATTGCAAAGAAGGCCAGTTGGGGATCGCCCAGCCAGACTTGCGGTTCGAAACCGAACCAGTTGCTTATGTAGTAATTGATCCAGCCCGCCCGAGCGTCAAACAGGTACCGCCAAATCAATCCGACCACGACCGGTGAGACCATGAGGGGCAGGATGAAGATGGTGCGAAAGAAGGAGGCGCCCCGAATTGGCTTCTCCAGCAACAACGCCAATCCGATCCCAAGTATCATCTCAAGGGTAATGACCCAAAAGCCAAATCGCAAAGTGACCCACAAAACCTCCCAGACCTGAGGGTCCTGCAGCATTCGAAGGAAATTCGAGAATCCAACTGTCTCGGCATCCGCCAAGTCGCGGCCGATCTCCCAGTCGAAGAACGAAAGGTAAAATGCCATAAAGATGGGATAAAGTAGGCCAGCCCCCATCAGGATGACCGCCGGCGTCACGAACGCGTAGGGCGTCAACGTGCCGGGTTCCCATTTAGGTTTGGCGGAAGCGGTGGTCATTCTCTTTTGCTCGAGGCTCCAGTTTCGGTGTGCCCGGGGTCGACAAGCGCCCCCGGGCCTCCCATGGAGTTATTGCCAGACGTAGTACCCTTCGCGTTCCATGATCGCTCGGATCTTCTCGTTCGCCTCGTCCATGATCGGTTGCACCGGGTCATCGGTCGTGATGACCTGCGTCAGCGCCTGCCCAAGCACATCAACGTTCAGCTCATTCCATTCCGGAATAAGGGGGCGCCAGTCGGGATCGGCACAGGGCAGCTGCTCGGCAACTACAGGATAATCGTCAAATCCCATCGGATTCTCCTCTAGAGTCGAAATCCTGATCGGATCGCCGCCCAGTTCAACAATACGGCGGTCTGCGGCCTTCGACGTCATCCACTGGATGAACAGAAATGCGGCCTCTTTGTTCTGGGAGTTTGCTGGGATGCCCATCGCAAAGCCACCGGTTTCAGCCCCGCAACGCACATCGGTCGGATGCAACGCGTAGCCAACCTTGCCATCGACCTTCGAGCGGCTCGCATCGCGTGAAAGTGCGGCGATCTTCAATGAGTCGAGCCAGAACGTCGCGTCGCCCTGCAAGAATGCCGTCGTCGCATCCCCAAATCCATAGGACGGAATACCGGTCGGGCCGGTCTTCACCACATGACGCAGAAATTCGGCAGCCCTTACGGCTTCGGGCGAGTTGACAATCGGATTCCATTTGCCATCGAAGATACGTCCACCCATCGGCGCCAAGTGGAACAGCCATGCGGCCGTCACCTGGTGACCGGTTGCACCACGTGACGTGAGGGCCGGAATTCCAGCTTCGTGCAGCGCGGTCATTGCGGCAGAAAGCTCATCATAGGTTGTCGGCACTTCGATGCCCTGCTCCTCCAAGATATCCTTCCGGTAGGCCAGGATGGACGTCTCGGCACCGAATGGAATGCCATAGAGCGCGCCAGACCTGCCCGGCAGGTACCCCTTTTCGCCACCGACGACGCCCCCGTTCTGCAGATAGGCGTCAGCGATGTCGTCGATATCGTAGTCGGGATCGACGAGCCGGGTGTTCGTGTACATCTCCGAAAGCGGTGTGAGGAGGCCTTTGTTGACGTACTCGCCCTTCCACATCACGACCCACGACACGACGTCATATTCCCCCTCCGGCTGAGACATCTCCAATAGCTGCCGGTCACGCAGCTTGAGATACTGGAGGTAGTCGATTTCGACCTCGATACCCGTCTCTTCTGTGAATTCATTCACAAGAGTTTCCGCGACCTGGAAGTGATTGTTTGAAGGCCACGATACGACGATTGTGGTCCCGGCATAGGGCTCATATGGATTGGCAACAGCGGAGGCCGCGCCGATCGCAAGCGCCGCAATAGTCGCCTTTGCGGTAGTGAATATTTTCATGTAGTCCTCCCTGATTGCGTTGGTCTTTCCGGGTCAGATTGCTTGTCCGGACGCGCGGTCGAATAGATAGATGCGCTGGGTGTCAAAGTAGTAAGTGCCGTCGCTCAGCAGGGCCGCTTCCGGTCCCACATCGACGGCGGCAGTTATGTCGGCACCCCCAAGCTGAGCGGCCAGAAACTGGCTGGAGCCGATGTACTCGGAGACCTTCACCTCAAGGTCTAATGGCGCAAAGCCGTCATCATGCGCACGGCTGGCGAAATGTTCGGGCCGTAGACCCACAAGCACCTCGCGACTCGCGGCATTCTGCACACGGGACGCGATGCGATTACTAAGCGGCAAGTCAAAGCCGCTACCGCGCACCGACAGTTGGCCACCTGCGTCGACGAGTTGGCCGTCCAGCAACGTCATTGACGGCGAGCCAATGAACGTCGCGACGAAGGTATTGATTGGATCGTTGTAGACTTCTTGCGGTGTTCCGACTTGCTGAATCAGACCGTCCTTCATGATCACGATTCTGTCGGCCATCGTCATCGCCTCAATCTGGTCGTGCGTGACGTAAATCATCGTGCGTCCAAGGCGCTTGTGGAGAAGCGCGAGCTCGGTGCGCATCGACGCCCGCAACTTGGCGTCGAGATTTGACAGGGGCTCGTCGAAAAGAAAGCAGTAGGCGTCGCGCACCACCGCGCGCCCCATCGCAACCCTCTGCCGTTGGCCGCCGGAAAGATCTTTGGGTTTTCGGTCGAGATAGGGCGTTAACTCCAGCATGTCTGCGGCGCGTTTTACACGCTCTGCAACTTCATTCTTGGGTGTACGAGCCAATCGCAGGGCGAACGACATATTCTCGCCCACGTTCATATGCGGGTAGAGCGCGTAGGACTGGAAGACCATCGCGATGTCGCGCTTCTTGGGCCGTTCCCATGTCACATCTTGCCCGGCAATCGAGATCGATCCGTTGGTCACTTTTTCCAGCCCAGCGATCATCCGCAATGTCGTCGATTTGCCGCATCCTGAGGGACCGACCAGAACGACAAATTCGCCTTCCGTCACATTGAGGTTCAGTTCCGGGATGACGGTGACATCGCCAAAGGCCTTAACGACATCCTTCAGGATCACTCCGCCGGCCATGCTACATCTCGCTCCCCGCTCAGACGCCCGCGTACCGGCGCCCCATCCTGTCAGGCACCAAGTAATCACATAATTGGCCTTTGGTAAAGCGTATTACCAAGAAGCAAATCGAACTAGTCACGGCGGTCGCGTAGTACTCGCTCGAACGATAAGTTCAGGGGGTGACTCGATTGAGACTCGAGTTGCCGATGCGACGCTGTCTTCACTGACCATTTGAATCGCGGCCCGTCCCAATTCGGAAAGGGGCATGCGAACGACCGACAGCGGAACCCTAAGATCCTGTGCGAACTTCACATCGTGTATCGAAATCACCGAAAGTTCGTCGGGAACCGAGATGCCCAGCGCCCTTGCCGCGCGGAGTGCCCCAATTGCTGACACCACGTTGAAACAGACAAGTCCGGAAAAATCTCGTCGACGCGCAAACAGGTCGCGCATCGCAGCTTCTCCCTCCACGGCCAGAGGGCCCGAATGTACGACCAAGGCCTCGTCAGCATCCTCACCCATCGTCTCCCGCCATCCGCGCAATCGATCCTCGGTGAAGGTCAGTCCAGGATAGGTCGCGAGGCATGCAATGTGCCGATGTCCGAGCTCTCGTAGGTGCCGGGTCGCCAATGCTGCGGCATCTCTATCGGGAAGCAGGATCAAATGGTCGCCCATGCCAAGATCGGCCTGCAACTGGACAACTGTCACCTTCTCGTGGGCAGCACCTAGAATCAGGTTGTCTGACTGTAACCCGGCCGCCTGAAGAACGAGTCCATCGACGCCTCCGCCGCCGATCATTTGCGCGAGCCTTGAATTGCTGACATTACTCGCCGCCGCATCTCCAAGCAGTATCGCCTTGTTTTGGCGCTCAGCCTCTTCTTGAGCTCCCCGGAGTATCTCGCCGTAAACCGGATTGGCGACGTCATGCACAACAAATGCAATGGTGCCGGATCTCGACGATCGCAGCGACTGCGCGGCTACGTTGGGCGCGAAGTTCATAGCCCGGACGACGGCCTCGACCCGGGCCCTTGTTTCTAGGCTGACCCTGAGTGTCTTATCGCCATTGATAATCCGTGAAACAACGGCCGGGGACACGCCCGCCTTTCGCGCAATATCTGCAAGTGTTGCCACTAAGAACCTTTCCTACTGCCGTGGAGCGCAGTCTGGACGAATCGAAGTTCAATACAAGCTGGATGCGAAAGCGCTTTACGACTTCGCTGGGGCGAGCCCTCATCACCGGAGAAGCCGGTGAGTTCTCTTGCGGGATCCGCGCCCAAAACGCCGAAATCTGCCGCCCGTCCGATCACCATCGGCACAGCGACGTCCATGCAGGTCATCTCAACCAAGACACGGACATAGCTGCGGGGTTTGAGGCATCCGTTGGAGACAATGAGGTCGGTGCCCTCGCTGCGCTTTTCTTGAACGGCTGGTTTTGTAGCTGCGCCGCCGTTTGAAAGGCAAGTCGGGCTGATGTTGCAAGCTGACATCCATCCGCACCGGGCACACGCTTCAATGCCAATCGCACGGCACCCAAGTACCTAATCCTGAAGTGCCGCAAAACTGGCTTTCAGCTCGGAGAGAAGGGTTTCGATCAGGTGCTCTGTCTCCGCGCCGCGTGGCAAGAGCGCTCCGTAGCTAAGTAGAATCCTGGGGTCGAATGGCAGCGCGCGGACGGCGCCATCAGGGTACATTGTGGGGCTGTAGGGATCGCACAGTGCAATCGCCTTCTGCGACAGGGCCAGACTGACACAGGAAATCGAAGAAGAGGTTTCTACATCGCAACTCAGCCCCGGAAGCGCTGCATCGATCCGGTCTCTCAGTGGTTGCCGGCTTGGCAGGATCAAAGAGCCGGAGGTCAGTTCGCGGACTGTGATGGTCGGGCGGCCAGCCATCGGATGATCGGGCGCCATGACCGCAACGCAGCAGCGGGACGCAAAGGTGACGCTTGTCAGATCGGAAGCGCGCGACGGCAAGAGACCAAGGCTCAGGTCTGCCTGCCTGCTGCGCACCCAATCCTCCAGATCCACCCGTGACCGGGAAAACAGCGACACCTGAACATCAGGCGATTTGGCGCGAAAGCTGGAAAGGGCCCTGGTAAAGGCCCCGCAATTGATGATCGGAGGGGTCGCCGCGATGCGCAATTGCCGCCGGACCTGTTGAGCAATCCCACGGGCGATATCGGGGATCGCGTCGAGCCCGTAAAGCGTGCCTTCAATCGACCGAAATAGCGCAATGCCTTCTTGTGTGGGGACCATTGGGCCGCCGCGGCGGCGCGCAAAGAGCCGGATCTGCAGCCTCTCTTCCAGTTGCGCGATCTGTTTGCTGAGGGCGGGCTGGGTCAGATGAAGCGCCTGCGCTGCAGCGCTCATGCTACCCAAAGACATCACATGGCGGAAGGCCCGGAGTTGCCTGAGGCTGGGGGTTTGGGGCACAGGCATTCCTTTTTGTTATTTGTCATTCAAAGGTATCATTTTTCTTCCGATAGCGAAAGCCCTAGCTTCGCAAAAGGGAGGACGACGATTGACCAAGCGCCAGCCAAATGTGCTGTTGATCGTGTGCGATCACTGGGCAGCGGAACATCTCGGCTTTGCAGGTAATCCGGGAATCCTGACGCCCGGGCTCAACGAAATCGCCTCTTGTGGCGTGCGCTACTCCAACGCCTATTCGGAATGCCCGGTCTGTATTCCGGCCCGCCGCACGTTGATGACCGGCATGACGCCCAAAGGCCATGGCGACCGGGTGTTTCAGGACCACCTGACCTTTCCAAAGGTTACAACTCTGGCCACTGCCTTCAAACGGGCGGGATACCAGGCGCAAGCCGTGGGCAAGCTGCATGTCCACCCGCAGCGCGACCGGATCGGGTTTGACGATGTGATCCTCGACGATGAGGGCCGTCCGCAGTGGGGAGTCACGGACGATTACGATATCTACCTTGGCGATCAGGGGCTGGCTGGGCGCCAGTTCGACCATGGGATGTCCAACAACCAGTATCATTGGCGGCCTTGGCACCTGGACGAGGCGCATCACGCCACAACCTGGGCAGGGCGCGAGATGGCCCGCACCATCAAACGGCGCGACCCCACGCGGCCCGCCTTCTGGTATCTGGGCTTTCGCCATCCGCACCCGCCGCTGGTGCCACCGCAGGCGTATATGGACCTCTACGACCGGGTCGAGATCGACGCGCCGTATGTGGGCGACTGGGCCCGATCCGATAGCCTGCCCTTCCCGATCCAGGCGCTCAAGGCGCGCCGGACGCTTTATTCGGACGCGCAGCTCATGGAGGCCAGGCGCGCCTTCTACGCGCTCTGCACTCAGATCGACCACCAGATCCGCTACCTGATCGGGACGCTCCGGCTGGAGGGGATCCTCGATAACACGATCCTCATGTTCACTTCCGATCACGGTGACATGCTGGGCAACCATGGCATGGTGGCGAAGCGGATCTTCTATGAATCGAGCGCCAACATCCCGATGATTCTGATGCCCAACAAGGGCAACCCACGGGTGCCGGAAGGGGTGGTAGATGACCGACTAGTGGGCTTTGCCGATGTCATGCCGACACTTCTGGAACTCTGCGACATTGACGTGCCAGAGACGGTCGAGGGCCAGTCCATGCTCGCCCCGGGACGGGAGTATCTCTATGGCGAATGCGGTGAGGACGATCACGCCAGTCGGATGATCCGTGAAGAACGTTGGAAGCTGATCTGGTACCCCACGGGCAACCACTTCCAACTCTTTGATATGGCAAACGATCCGCAGGAGCTTACCGATCTTGCAGGTGCTTCGGCCCATACCGCAACATTGGATCGGCTCAAGTCCCATTTGCGGGATGAGCTCTACGACAGCGATCTGGACTGGATGGACGGCGAGACCTTTGTCGGCAAACCCAACCGCGAATACAATTGGGCGCCGCACCGCAGCCTGAACTCGCAGCGCGGCGACAGCTGGCCCCCAGGGCCCATCGTCGACATTCCGCAAATCGAATGGACGAAGGAACGGACGGGCGACTGGCCCGCGAACTCCTGACACCTGAGCCGGGGCGAGAGTGCCCCATTTATGGGAGGATACCATGAAACTAACTGGAACCATTGCAGCCATCGCGTTGGCCGTGACAGGGACTGCGACCCTCGCCGAGTACCCCGAAAAGAACATCGAAGTGATCATTTCCTACGGACCGGGCTCGAACACCGACACCGGCGGGCGGCTATTCATGAATGCCATGGTCGCGGCACTGGGTGACAGTGCCAACTACGTTCCCGTGAATGTCGCGGGCGCTGGCGGAACCATAGGGACCGCACAGCTCGCGGCCTCCCCGGCGGATGGCTACACGCTAGGCTACAACCCCATTGCAACCCTAACGATACAGCCACACCTGCGGCCGTTGCCTTACGGCGAAGACAGCTTTGAGCCGATCTGCAAAGTGACCGAGACCCCGTCCGCCGTGATGGTCGACCCCAACGGGCCGATCCAGACCATGGAGGAGCTCATCGAAGCAGCCCGCGCAGGAGAGGTGGTGGGCGCTGGCCCCGCGCCGGGCTCGCTCCCTTTCATCGCCGCAATGTCGGCGATCAAGGCCTACGGGATCGAAGACATCACCTACTTGCCCGTCGGCGGCGGGTCTAACGCGGCAGCTGCGGTCCTTGGCGGCGATGCAACCATGTCCACGGACCTCTACTCCGCCGCTGCCAACCGTGGCCTCAAAGCACTGGCGATCCTCGCCGATGAGCGCCGCCCGGACGCGCCCGATGTGCCGACGCTCAAAGAGCTGGGCCATGACGTGCAACTCTCGGTCTGGTTTGGCCTCGTCGCCCCCGCCGGGACACCGGAAGACGTGCTCAACACCCTCTCCGAGGCTTGTGCCGTTGCCGTGACCGATCAGGCCTTCATAGACGGCATGGCCGCGGCCCGGCAGGTCATCGATTATCAGGGCCGCGAGGAGTTCCAGGCCTTCTACGCGCAACAGTTTGCCAACAATCGGCAACTTCTCGTCGATATTGGTCTGATCGAGTGATCTGACAGCTAACCGGAGACCGCTTCGATGGAAAACCCACGCAGCGATATTGCGCTTGGCGCGGTCTCCGGGGTCATCGGCTTGGCGCTGCTGTTGCCAACCTACAGGGAGAGCGAAAACGTCTTCCTTCTGCCTGGCGACATTTCTCCGTTCTTTGCACCGAAGATCTTTGTCTTCGCCTGGATCGGGCTGTCGCTCGCGATAATGCTCAAAGGCCTTGTCACCCTCCGCAAATGGTCGGGAGAAATGGAGCACCGGAACTGGGGCGCCATCATCGGGACATTTGTCGTGGCCTTACTTGCGACCGGTCTGATGAAACCGCTTGGATACCTGGTCGTTGCGCCCGTGGCGGTGTTTGTCAGCGTGTGGCTCATTGGCTACCGCAACAATCTGGTCAATCTAGTTGTGGCGGTTACGGTCTCGGCTCTGCTGTATCTGATGTTGTCGCAAATAGCCGGTCTGACCCTACCGCGCGCGTTCTGGCAAGGGTGACACGCGATGATGATGGAGAACTTCAGCGCCGCCTTCGCACTCGCGCTCGACCCCACAGGCCTCGCAATCATGCTTTTGGCCACGTTTCTTGGCATGGTCGTGGGGGCGCTTCCCGGCCTTGGGACGGTGACGGCGCTGGCCATGGTCCTGCCCTTTACCTTCGTCCTGCCGCCCGCTTATGCCATTGGAATGCTGCTGGCGATCTACGTTAGTTCCGTGTTTGGCGGCGCAATCCCCGCGGTCCTGATCAACGTACCCGGCACGCCCCAGTCCGCCGCGACCTCGTTCGAGGGCTACCCGATGGCCCAGCAGGGCGACGCGCCAAAGGCTTTGGGCTGGGTGACCGTCGGCTCCACCATCGGGGGCCTCTTCTCCGCCGTCATCCTGATGCTGGCGGCCCCGCAACTGGCGCGACTGGCGCTGGAATTCGGAGTTGTCGAAACCTTCGCCCTGATTGTCTTTTCCCTGACCACGATCGCGTGGGTCAGCGCAGGCAACCCGCTCAAGGGCCTGCTGGCCGGTATCATCGGTCTGTGGCTGTCAACCGTGGGCACCGATGAGATGAGCTTCACCCCGCGCTATACATTCGATGTCTTTGCCCTGACCGCCGGGTTCCATGTGGTGCCCATCCTAATCGGGCTCTTTGCCGTGTCCGAGGTGTTTGCTAGCGCCGGTAAAGGCGTTACGGCTTCGGTCCAGAGCATCGCCAAGGCGGGGTTCAAAGTTGCGCCATTGGGCGAGTGGTGGCGGCTGCGCGTTACACTTTTGCGGTCCTCGGCCATCGGCACCTTCCTCGGCATCCTGCCCGGCGTCGGCGCCACGGCAGCGTCTCTGATCGCCTATGCGCAGGCGAGGGCCGGATCCAAAAAAAAGGACAGTTTCGGCAAGGGCGAACCCGAAGGCCTTGTGGCCTCCGAAAGCGCCAACAACGCGGTCACCGGCGGCGCGCTGGTGCCGACACTGGCGTTGGGTATCCCGGGCGATGCGGCGACGGCGGTGATGCTTGGGGCACTGATCATCCACGGCATCCAGCCCGGAGTGGATCTGTTCAACTCGAACGGTGACCTGGTCAGCTTCATTTTCATCGCACTCTTCATCGTGAACATCATGATGTTGCTCGTGGGCGGCCTGACCTCGCAACTCTTTACCCGGATCCTGAAGCTGCCACATGCCCTTATCATGGGTGGCGTGGTGGCTCTTGCTCTGGCTGGCTCCTACGTGATCCGCGCGTCCATTCTCGACGTCTGGGTCGCGGTAGTATCGGGCTTTATCGGTCTGCTGCTGCGCTACGCCAATGTGCCTGCGGCCCCAATTGTGATCGGCTTCATTCTGGGCCCGACCTTGGAGTCGAGCCTCCGGCAGAGCCTCATCCTCAAAGGCTCGGACCCGCTGCGCTTTTTCGAAAGCCCGATCGCGAGCGTGTTCTTCGCAATCACGGCAATTGTCGTGGTCTGGCCACTCATCTCTCGCGTTTGGAGGCGCCCATGACCCAAACCGCGACCCAGTCAAATGTACTGCTCATTGTCACAGATCACTGGCCGGCTGCTCTGCTGGGCGCCGCGGGCCATCCCGCAATCCATACACCGGTGCTTGATCAGCTTTGTAGGAATGGGGTGCGGTTCACCAATTGTTACTCAGAGACGCCCGTGTGCCTTCCAGCACGGCGCACGCTGATGACAGGCTGTACTCCCAAACAGCACGGGGACCGCACCTTCCAACCCTACCGACCGATGGAGCCGCAGCTGCCCACCATGGCCCAGTGTTTCCGCGACGCTGGCTATCAGGCCTATGCCGTCGGCAAGACCCACACATACCCGCAACGTGACCGCATCGGCTTTGACGATATCCAGCTCGATGACGAAGGGCGTACGCTTTATGGCGTTACGGATGATTACGAGATTTTCTTAGGTGAGCAGGGCTTTATAGGTCAGCAGTTCGGCCACGGCATGTCCAACAACGCCTATCAAGCGACACCCTGGCATCTGCCTGAACGCGTGCATGCCAGCAACTGGGCGACCGACACGATGGCGCGATACATCCGTCGCCGCGACCCACACCGACCTGCCTTCTGGTATCTGGGCTACCGCCACCCGCACCCACCGCTTGTGCCGCCGCAACGGTTTCTCGATCACTACAACGATATCGAGATCGATATGCCCTATGCAGGGGAGTGGGCGGGCGGAGATCTGCCCTACAATCTGCAAGGCGTTCGAGCCCGCGCAGTTTATTCAGAGCGAGAAATCCGCTGGGCCCGCCGCGCGTTTTATGCGCTCTGCACCCATATCGATCAACAGATCGGGGCTCTGATCGGAACGATCCGCGAGGAAGGCATCCTCGACGATACGATCATCATGTTCACCTCGGACCACGGCGACAACCTCGGCAATCACGGCATGTGGGCCAAGCAGAACTTTTATGAAGGCTCCGCCAATGTGCCGATGATCGTCGTGGGCGAAGCAGGCGATGATCGCTTGCCCTTTGGCAGCTCCGATGACCGCGTGACCGGGCTTCAGGACGTGATGCCGACACTTCTGGGCCTGGCCGGGATCGAGACGCCCCCGCATTGCGACGGTCGCTCCATGGTAGCGGACGCGCGCCGCGAGTACATCTACGGCGAGTTCGGCGAAGACGCCCATTCCTCCCGCATGATCCGCGATGACCGCTGGAAGCTGATCTGGTACCCTTGTGGCAACCAAATCCAGCTCTTCGATCTCGTCGCGGACCCGCAAGAAATGACCGACCTCGGGCGCGACCCGGCCAGTGCCGAGACTGTAGCCCGCCTGATGGCGCTCATGCGCTCCGAAACCTACGGGTCTGACGAGAAATGGTGGGAAGGCGATACGCCCATCGGCGAAGAGGCCCGAACGTTTCACCCCGGTCCAAACCGCGGCCTCAACCTCACGCGCGGTCACCAATGGCCGGTGCCTCCGGTGAACAAAAAAGGTGATATGGTCTTCTTCCCAGAGGCGCCGCCGAAACAGAGGGGATCCAGTGATGCTAAGCCATAACCAAAAGGACCAGTTCGAACGATACGGCTATCTAGCTATTGAAAGCCTGATCGACGACGCGGCGCTAGACGCGATCCGTTCGGAATATGCGACGGTGGTGAATAATCTTTACGAAGGTTGGTACGCCGACGGAAAGGTCTCCGTTCCGTCCGAGGGGCTATCGTTCTGGGAAAAGCTTGATCAGGGCCAGGTTAACCAGTTGGATGTGCATCAACCGCTGACCATCTGTCTGCCCGATTGCGCTGTAGAGGCCGACAGCCCCATGCATATGGGCCCAGCGATCTTTGGCCTTGTCCGGCATCAGCGCATTCTCGATGCGGTCGAAGACCTAATTGGCCTGGAGATCACAGCAAGCCCGATCCAGCATGTGCGCATCAAGCCACCGCAAGGGGCCGCACGCAACGACGAGCTGCGCGCTCACGTTGTGGCCACCGACTGGCACCAGGACAAGGGCGTGACGCTGGCCGAGGCCGACGACACAACGATGGTCACGGTCTGGGTGGCGATCACCGACGCCACGCTTGACAACGGATGTTTGCAGGTGGCGCGGACCGGTCCGACAGAGAGGCTTCTTCCCCATTGCTGCCGCAAGCAGGTGGCGATTACCGAGGAGCACCTGCCAAGGCCTGAGGATATCCAACCCAGGCCCGACAGGTCTGATTGCGCGGTGATTTTTAGCCCGCTCACGCCCCATTGTTCGCGCCCGATTGTCTCGGATGAATATCGCTGGTCCTTTGACCTGCGCTTCCACGTGACCGGCCAACCCATCGGGCGCAGCCAATTCCCGGAGGTTATTGTCCGCTCAGCCAAGATGCCCGCCAGGGTAGATACCAACTGGAAAACCGAAAAACAGCGCTGGGATGAGACCCGCGCCCGCCTATCCAGCGGCCCGTATCGACCCCAGCACAGACGGGACTTGTCGAATCCTTATTGCGTCTGAAGGAGAACGCTCATGGCCAGCAAAATCGCCGTCTTCGGTCTCGGTGCCATGGGCTTTGGTATCGCCTCCAGCATCTTGCGCGCGGGGTATGTCTGCCATGGTTTTGACATCGCGCCAGAGCCGATGGCCCGATTTGACTTCGAAGGCGGCGCGGAGGGAACGCTCAGCGATATCGCGGGCAGTCTCGACGCCGTCGTGGTGGTGGTCCTTAACGCGAAGCAAACTGAGGCGGTGCTCTTTGGCGACAACGGGGTAGTTCCGCATTTGCGCGCGGGTGCGCTCGTCATGGCGTGTGCCACTGTGCCACCCGAATTTGCTAAGGCGATGGAGGCCCGGTGCCGCGACCACGGCGTCCACTATCTCGACGCTCCGATCTCAGGTGGCGCGGGAAAGGCGGCCTCCGGAGAGTTGTCGATAATGGCCTCCGGCACGCCCGAGGCCTTCGCCGCCGCCAAACCGGTGCTAGAGGCTACGGCAACGACCGTCTTTGAACTGGGCGACAGCGCCGGGCCTGGGTCAGCCATGAAGGCGGTGAACCAGCTTCTCGCCGGGGTGCATATTGCCACCATGGCCGAGGCGCTGACCTTTGGCATGACCCAAGACGTCAGCCCCGAAAGCTTTGTCGAGGTTATCAGTAAATGCGCTGGTACTTCCTGGATGCTGGAAAACCGCGCGCCCCATATCGTTAACGGCGATTACACCCCACTGAGCCAGATCAACATCTGGCCCAAAGATCTTGGAATCGTGTTGGAAATCGCCAAATCCACGGGCTTCTCTGCCCCGATCACAGCAGCGGCTCTGCAACAATACATGGTAGCCGTGGGCATGGGGCTGGGACGTGAGGATGACGCCGCCATTGCCAAGGTCTATGCTCGCAACGCGGGGCTTACGTTGCCCAACTCGGACGACACAAGAGGGTGACGAATGCGGGTTCTTATCCACGGCGCGAGTGGCCTCGTCTGTACAAAACTAGTGGAAGCTGAGCTCGAAAAATTTGTTGCCGCCTTCCCCAAGGATGACGCACCGAAGAGCGCGCCGGCATGAAGCTCGGTTGTATCGGAGACGATTTCACAGGATCCAGCGATCTGGCCAACACCTTGGCCAAGCAGGGCATGCGGGTTGTGCAGTATACCGGAGTGCCGGATGCGCCTGCGGCCGCGGATGTGGAGGCCGGGGTGGTCGCGCTTAAGTCACGTTCGATTGATCCTGCTGACGCGGTCGCGCAATCCCTAGCCGCGCTGGAGTGGTTGCGCGCGCAGGGCTGCAACCAGATCTTCTTCAAATACTGCTCTACCTTCGACAGCACGCCGGACGGCAATATCGGTCCGGTGGCGGATGCGCTGGCCGACGCTCTTGACGCCCACAAGGTCATCCTCTGCCCGGCCTTTCCCGGGACGGGAAGGTCAATCTATCAGGGGCATCTTTTTGTGAATGACAAGCTGCTCAGCGAAAGCGGTATGCAGAACCGCCCCTTGACCCCCATGACTGACCCCGACATTCGTCGCTGGCTGGCGCCACAGACCCGTTACAAGGTCGGCCATGTCGGTGCGGCGGCGGTTCTCGCCGGGGCCGCAGCCATTGGCGAAGCTTTGGCGGCTGAGCACCAAGAGGGCCACCGTATGATCGTGGTTGATGCCCTTCGCGATGTCGACTTGACGGAAATCGGGGCCGCTGCCAAGGGACTGCCGCTGATCTCCGGTGGCTCGGGTGTGGCGCTGGGACTTCCCGCGAACTTCGGCTGTCAGCCCGCGCCAGTGCCGTGGCAGGGACAAGACGGACGCGCGGTGGTCCTGTCGGGCTCCTGCTCCATCACCACACGGGGACAGGTGGCGCGCCACAGCACGACCTACCCCGCGCGCGAGATCGTGGCCGCGGAGGTAATCGACGGCGCGCTCACGCCCGCCGATATCTGCGACTGGCTTCTGGTGCAGGACGGCCTGCCGCTGGCCTACAGCTCAGCCAACCCGGCCGAGGTCGCCCTCGTGCAGGAGAAATTTGGCCGCGAGAGGGCGGCAGAGGCCTTGGAAGGCTTTTTCGCAGATTTAGCGGCCCTTTGCCGCGACGGGGGCGTGACCCGGCTCATCACCGCGGGTGGGGAGACATCTGGCGCGGTGGTCGAAGGTCTGGGCCTCGGGTCGCTGGAGATCGGGCCTGAAATTGCCCCCGGCGTTCCCGCCCTCCGCGCCGGTCCCGATCTGGTGCTCGCGCTCAAATCGGGTAACTTTGGTGGAGAGAACTTCTTTGAGGATGCCGACAAGGTTCTACGCGGGTGAGTGAAGTAAAGCTAAGAGAGCAGATTTGCGATCTGGCCCGCTCGCTTTATGAACGTGGTCTGACCCATGGCTCCACTGGGAATATCTCTGCCCGGACCGACGATGGGGGCCTTCTGGTCTCGCCCACCAGCACCAGTTTCGGGCGACTCGACCCCGGACGGCTCAGCCGTTTCGACGCCTCTGGACACCATGTGGAGGGCGACGATCCAACAAATGAAATGCCGCTCCACACGGCGTTCTATGACACGCGATCCACCGCCGGGGCGGTGGTGCACCTGCATTCCTGCCATTCTGTGGCGCTTTCCATGACATCGGATGTGGACCCAGACAACTTCCTACCTACACTCACGCCCTACGCGATTATGCAACTGGGGCGCGTGAAGCTTCTGCCATTCTTCGTGCCAGGGGACCCTGCAATGGGGGAGGCAGTGCTAGGGCTGGCGGGCAAGCGGTCCGCCGTGATGCTGGCCAACCACGGGCCGGTGGTGGCGGGTAAGTCGGTTGAGGCCGCCTGCAACGCGATTGAGGAACTCGAAGCCACCGCAAAGCTGGCCCTAATCCTGCGCGGAATTCCAGCGCGTGGGCTTGCAACCGATCAGATCCGCGCCGTGGTGACCAAATTCGACGTGGAGTGGGACTGATGCGGTTTTCGGCCAATCTGAGCTTTCTGTGGACCGAGCTTCCCTTGCCGGACGCGATCCGCGCGGCCAAGGTTGCAGGCTTTGACGCTGTGGAATGTCACTGGCCATACGATCAGAACGCGACGGACGTCCGGGCGGCTTTGCAGGAAACAGGCCTTCCGATGCTGGGCCTAAACACACGGCGCGGGGCGCCGGGCGAAAACGGTCTTGCCGCGCTTCCCGGTCGTGAAGACGAGGCACGGGCCGCTATCGACGAGGCCATCGCATATGCCGAGGCCATCGATGCGCAAGGGATCCACGTCATGGCCGGGTTCGCGTCTGGGCCAGAGGCACGGGAAACGTTCCTCGATAACCTCCGCTACGCCTGCGACGGCACCAACCGGATGATCCTGATCGAACCCCTCAATCGCCACGATGCGCCAGACTATTTCCTGACGACCACCGACGAGGCCGCCGGGATCATCGCGGATGCCGCCCGTAACACCCTGAAGCTGATGTTTGACTGCTATCACATCGGCCGTACTGAAGGAGACATTCTGACCCGCGTCGAGGCATTGATGCCCAAGATTGGCCATATCCAGTTCGCCTCGGTCCCGGATCGCGGCACGCCCGATCACGGAGAACTGCATTATCCAACTATCTTTGCCCGCATCGTCGCGCTTGGTTGGCAACGCCCTCTTGGGGCCGAATACAAACCCCTAAGCGATACCGGTGCAACGCTGAGCTGGCTTCGGAACCATGATGACTGACAAGGCAACCGGCGGTACGTCCGGTTGCTGTGTTCCCGCGCGCGCTGGCAGGATCATGACGCAGACACCGCCGTCCACGTCTCCGGTCGAGACAGGCGCCTTGGATGTATCGGCCCGGGTGGACATCCCCGGCGGGCGGGCACTGATAGGCACTGGCCAGCCGATCATAACCGTCGACGAGGAAGGACCACTCAAGCACCAGAAGATCGCGCCTTTCGCGATCGACGAAGCGCAGGTCACAAACGCCCGGTTTCGGCGTTTTGTCGACGCGACGGGCTACGTCACCGATGCCGAACGGCTGGGCAACAGCTTCGTATTTGCAGGCCTTCTGCCCAAAAACGCCGCGCCCACCCGGGCTGTCGCGCATGCCCCGTGGTGGCGCATGGTCGATAGCGCGTGCTGGCACCGGCCATGTGGGCTCGAAAGCGATGTAGTGCCTCTGGACGATCACCCCGTGGTCCATGTTACCTGGAATGACGCAAGGGCGTTTGCCAGGTGGGCTGGGGGGCGCCTACCGACCGAGGCGCAATGGGAACACGCCGCTCGCGGCGGGCTGGAGGATGTGCGGTTTCCGTGGGGCGATCAGGAGCCCGACGATGACAGCTTCTTTCCTTGCAACATTTGGCAGGGCAGTTTCCCTGACCAAAACCTCGAAGTAGACGGCTATTTTGCCACCGCTCCCGCCAAGAGCTTCGCGCCCAATGGATATGGTCTCTATAACATGGTCGGCAACGCCTGGGATTACACGGCAGAGCCCTTTCGGCTCCGGTCCCTTCGCAAAGTAACCCGCCGCGCGGCCAAGGATCGCAAAGGGTTCAAACTGTCCAAGGGCGGATCGTTCCTGTGTCATGTAAGCTATTGCTACAGATACCGTATAGCTGCCCGAACCGGAACCACGCAGGACAGCTCCACCTCCCATCAAAGCTTTCGATTGGTCTACTTGAGTTAGGGCAACAAAACGGGAGGGCTCGCTGCAGGACGCGAACTTCTGGACCAGAAGTAGCTATTGCTTACCGAAGTCGTTTTCCTAGGTCAGCCCGTCCGGAAGAAGGCGCCGACCTTTGGCGGATTGGCCGAGCCCGCTTCGAGCGATGGGTCGTAGTAGTCGATCTTGAAGAAGACCTTTTCACCGTTGACCGCGACGGCCCCAAAATCGTGTTCGCCCCAGGGATCATTGTCTTCGCTGAACCCGTCGAACATCCGCACGGCTTCGACAGCGGCGAGGACAAATTCAGCGCCCTGCCCTTGAACTCCCGAGGTAACGAAGACTGAGCCGTTACCCAGACCCTTGCGGCGAAACCGATCGTTTAGCTCGCGAATGCGCCGGTTCGGCGGAGCCTCTTGCCGGACCCATTTGAGCTTGGTCTCCTGTTCACATGCCTTACAAAACGCGGCATCGCAGACCGTTTCCAACTCCCACAATCCGGTCTCTGGGTTCCAGTTGGCCCAGGCGTCCCGCACCACGCATTCTGACGCGCAGTTTTGACAAATGGGAACAGACCCCACGTCACCTTCGATGTCGTCTTGCAAAATACCCATGTACATCTCCTTCCGATGGAGCGCGCAGGAAAAAGCTCCTACGCGCTCCACGGCTGACGATGTCGATGGAAAGAGCGATCTTGGATCATGGTGACACAAAGTACCGCGCGCAGAAAGCAGTCACCGGATCAGGTCGCGTGATATCGTAATAAACGAACACCAGTGACGCCAATGTCTATCGCGTCATGCTTTTGCAGCGAATGGCCGTTTCGAGCCCACTTTGACCAATGCTGTGGCCTGCATGAACGTCAACTTTGATAGGCGCGCAAGATGATTCAGGAAGCACCGGTAAGCCTCAAGACCGACACTCGCAGGACAGCTAAAAGCTCCAGGAAGTGCTTCCTGTTTTTGGCGTCGTGCTTTGCTGCCGTCGCTGACCGTTGAATGAAGTCGGCGAGTTGAGTGACCGTCAGATCGTTGGCTTCGATCGCGTCGGCGTGCGGCTCCAACACTCGACCGATGAGCTCAACGTTACGCTTGGCGCCCGCTTCCAGTTCTTCCTGGCTTGACGCATTCACACCCGCGACGATGTCTTCTGCATTGGGCGAAGATTGCAGAAAATCGTAATGCTCGACCGCGATGTGCTTGAGCACGACATCGAGCTTTGTGCCAAGGCCATCGGCCTTCTCAATCCCGGCTTCGATGTCCGCGACCACCTTGTCGGCGAGCATGCGGATTGTGGCCTGAAGCACCGCTTCCTTGTTTGCGAAAGCCTTGTACAGCGTCTGCCGCGAGATACCGGCCTCTTCGGCGATATCATTCATGCCGGTCCGCTTCACCCCGTAGCGCAGGAACAAGCCCTTTGCGGCATCGATAATGTCGGCGTGGCGATTTTCCATATCTGACATATTGACAAACGAAGATTGTATGTCAATAT
This sequence comes from Pseudomonadota bacterium, assembly GCA_039193455.1. GTDB lineage: Bacteria > Pseudomonadota > Alphaproteobacteria > Rhodobacterales > Rhodobacteraceae > JBCBGF01. The sequence goes on along the minus strand of JBCCWO010000021.1, from coordinate 23,399 downwards.
TGACAATCAAACACCATATGTCCACTCGTCAGGAATTAAGAATGAACAGCACAAAGAAGATTGCTATCATCACCGGCGCCAACAATGGCATTGGTTTTGACACAACACTTGGCGTGGCCAAGGCCGGTTGCCATGTCATCATGGCCTGTCGGAGCGCCGATAAGGCCGAAGCAGCAAAGGCGAAGGTGCTGGAACTGCTGCCGTCCGCGTCGCTCGAAGTAATGCTTCTGGACCTAGGCGATTTCGCTTCGGTTCGAGTCTTTGCGGAGAGCTTCCGCGGAAAACATGAGCGGCTCGATGTGCTGATCAACAACGCGGGCATCCTGCTTTACTCCGCCAAGGTCAATGGTGACGGGATCGAACTGCAACTGGCCACGAACCACATGGGGCATTTCCTGCTGACAGCACTGCTGATCGACCTGATGCCGGATGATCCGGCATCGCGGGTGGTGTCGCTGTCGAGCCTGGCGCATAAAGGCGCAAAGATGCACTTCGACGATTTCACCTGCGGAGGAGACGGTGGTGTTGCCTACGGACAATCCAAGCTTGCGTCGCTCTTGTTTGGGGATGAGTTGGACCGGCGGCTGCGCGCATCCGGCAAGCGGATCAAGTCGGTCACAGTTCATCCCGGTGGGTCCGAGACTGGCCTGGCGGTGGAAATGGCCCCGGAACAACTCAGTGCCATCAAGGAGCAGGTCGGTCATCTGCTGCAATCCAGCGAAGACGCTGCCAAACCCAGCCTGCACGCAGCACTATCCCCCGATGCCATGGGCGGAGAGTACTACGGCCCTATCGGCCCGCAAGAACTGAACGGTGAAGTGGGCAGGGCAATGCGTGATCCGATCACCAGTGATCTGGCGGTCGCCGAACGGCTTTGGACGGTCTCCGAAGACCTGACATCGCAGCCGTTCACCATCTGAATTCGAGAATTTTCAGTTCCCCAATACTGAGGAAGCACAATGCAAAGTTATGCAGACAAGACCGTCGTGATCACCGGCTCCGCCACAGGAATTGGAAGAGAGATGGCGCGCCAAATGGGCAATGAGGGAGCACGGGTCCTCATCTGCGGACGTCGTCTAGACCGCGTCGAAGAGGCGGTCGAAGAACTGACCGCCGAAAATCTGATCGTTGCCGGAACCGCCTGCGACGTGGCTGACCGCACTCAGGTCGAAGTCCTCGCGGATTTCGCCGAGGCGCAGTTCGGGCCGGTGGATGTTCTCATCAACAATGCGGGCATCGGTCAGGATCCAACGCCGATCATTGACATGGATCTGAGCATCTTCCGCCGCGTCTACGAGATCAACATCTACGGCACGCTGAACTGTACCCAGGTCTTTGGAAAGCGCATGCTGGCGCGCAAGGTGCCTTGCGCAATCTACAATCTCGGCTCGGAAAACAGCGTCTTCGCGGCCGTGCCCTCTTCCCACGCCTACGTGTCTTCCAAACATGCGCTTCTGGCGATCACCGAACTCATGGCCGAAGAGACGCCGGATTTCATGGACGTAGGTCTCATCATGCCGGGGCTCGTGGTGTCCGAGATGAGCCAGGGACTTGGCATGCCGACGGACCAGTTTGTCTCGCGCATTCTGGAGCAACTGAGGGCCGGTGAGTTTTTCGCGGTCAGCCACGCCTACAACAAGGTTCGGATCGACGACCGATACGCCGCGCTCGCGCGCGCCTACGACACCTATGCCCCACGCTATGACGGCGATAACGAATACGACATTCGCCACTATCTCGAAACTACCTGCGTGCAGGCGTAGACGCAGCATCAGCAGGGTAATTCGAAAGGAGATCGAAGCATGACGGCGACCGTTTCAAGGGTCTTAAGCTATCTGATCCTGCTGGCCTCTGTCATCATGCTGGGTTGGGGGCTTCTGGGTTTTCTGGAGTATTTCACCGGGCTCGCCCCGCTCATGCCGTTGCAGAACTCGACCTTCCCAATGGGCATGCAGACGGTCCACTGGCTTCTGATTACAGCGACAGGTGCAACCTATCTGACTGGCTACGCCTTGCGCTGGAGCTACACGCCGATTGCGATGCTTGTGCTCTTTGCGTCGCTTGCAACGATGTGTGCGATCCAGACCTTCGACATGCTGGAGAACCCCGATCGCTACCGAAACTTTGTCATGGAGTGTATCAACTACACCATCATCTCCATTTACCTGTTCCGCTCGCGCCGGATGCGTGACCGGTTCGGCCTATTCACGTTGCAATCCACAGGCGCTGCGATGCACCGGCGCGCCTAAGGCCAAACAGGAAGGACCAAAATGGAAACTGGAAGATCAGAGAAGGTCAGCTTCTCGTATCACAAGATTTACACGGATGTACTGATTGATGCGTTCCCGGATGTCGTTTGGTCGGTCCTGGCAGATACACAGAATTACGGCCGCTGGGCGGCCTTCCTCGTGGGCATTGAAGGCGAGATCACGGATGGAGGCAAGATCACTGCCGCTTTTCAGTTCGATCCAAAGAAAAAGAAGCTGAGCAAGATCGACCATGCGATATCGGTCGTGCCCGGGCAGGAATTCTTTTGGGCAGAGAAAGGACCCGGGGGTATCCGCGACAATCACCATTTCAAGGTCGAAGCCGCCGAGGATGGCAAGTCCCGGTTTATCCAGTCCGACGAAATCATGGGCGGCATGACCTTCCTGATGGGCGCGCGTCTGTCGAAGATGTACGTGGAAGGCTACCAGGCTTTCAACCGAGGCCTCAAAGCCGAAGCGGAACGCCGGGCGAATGGAGGCTGAGCGAGCACAAAGGCCATTGGGACGTGTATTGCTGACCGGTGCCACCGGCATGGTCGGGTCTTCGGTTCTGTCAGCCCTGATCGAGGATGCCAGCACGACCGGGATCGTCTCGCTCGGGCGGCGATTATCGGGGCGGCAGCACGCCAAACTGACCGAAGTCGACTTCACCGCCTTTGGCGATGCGGATGCAATCGCGCCGCATGTCGCAGGGATCAACATGGTCTTCCACTGCCTGGCGACCTATTCGGCCCGCGTGAGCCAGGAAGACTACCAAATGATCACTCTCGACTGGCTGCACGCCTTAGTGCGGGCTTGCGAATCCGTTCAGCCTGATATGACGTTCTGTCTGTTTTCAGCGCAGGGCGCGCGCCCGGACGGCGGTGGTATGTCCTTTGCATTGAAGATCAAGGGTGAAGCCGAGAACGCGCTCTTTGCTTCTGGCATCAGTCGAAAGTTCGCCTTTCGCCCCGGCTACATCGCCCCGTCGGGAAAACGCAAATGGAAACCGGCAGATTACCTGTTCACTCCCCTTCAGCGCTTGCTCCCATCCATCGGTGTGACAGCCGATAAACTCGCACAAGCTATGCTTAGATCCGCGAGCGGTGATCACCGAACATCGGCGTTTATAGAAAATGGTGAGATGCGGGCATTGATCGCTTAAATTAATAAATTCTCGGGAAAAGCGGCCATTGGGGTAACAAAGGCCAGTGTCGGCATTGTCCGCCAAGCGGACGTTGGGTGTAAGTCGCTCGAAGGCCGCTTCGAGCCCAAAACGCGAGATTTTTGTAGGGGTTGCCAACTAATTCTCTGGTCCGGTATTTTGACGTCCGCAAGTGCTAGATCATCCGGTAGCCGACGTTTCGCAGCGTGACGATCCTTTCGCCTTCAGATCCGATTTTACGGCGAAGGCGCCCGACGTAGACGTCGACGACATTTGTCAGAGGGTCTGCGTTCAGGCCCCAGACCGAATTGAGGATGCGTTCGCGGGAAAGAACCCGGCCCAAATTGGTCAGAAACAAGAGCAGGAGATCCCGTTCTTTCTTGGACAGCTCAATCTCTGCACCATCGACCGCTACTTGAAGCGAAGAGCGATTGAAGGTGAGGTTGCCGCTCTTCAGTACGCTTTCACTAGGATTCGAAGCGTAGTTGTTGACCCGACGGTGCAATGCTTCGACGCGGGCGATCAGCTCGTCGAAGTCGAACGGTTTTGCGAGGTAGTCGTCAGCTCCGATTTTTAAGCCGTCGACCTTTTCCTCGGGGCTGTCGAGGGCCGTTAGCATTAGGATCGGTGTCGTCGACTTGCGTGCACGTAACTTGCGACAGACGTCCTGACCCTGGACGCCGGGCAGCATCAGATCCAGTAGGATCACGTCATATGTGTTCGACGCGGCGTACGCGAGGGCATCTTCTCCGTCCGCGGCGTGATCGACGGTCCAGCCCTCGGCAGCCAATCCGCGCCGAACGAAGTCGGCTACACGCGCTTCATCCTCGACCAAAAGAATGTTCATCTTATCGACCCACCACGGTGTGTAGCCTTACGCGCTCTTGCGCACTGCGGAGGTACTCACAACCTTCATGCGCGGTTCTTTCGGAAGGGTCAGCAGCACACGAAGGCCACCTTCTTTCGCGTCTTGCAATTCGACAGAACCGCCATGGGCCTCGACGATGGACTTTACCACGGGCAGGCCCAGCCCGCTTCCCTCCACGCCTTGGCCAGAGGTGTTAGAGCCCCGGAAGAAGCGGTCGAAGGCTTGGGACTTCTCGGCTGCACTCAGACCGGGCCCATCATCCTCAACTGACACCGCAATCGCCCGATCATTGAATTCGAGCGCCGCGGTAATTGTCGGGCCACCATACCGACGGGCATTCTGCAACAGGGACAGGACGGACTGCCGTAAGCGAACCTCGTCCACGGGCGCGGTGACCGGGGCATCCGGAATTCTGATGACGACCTCGCCGGGGAACATGGCGACGGCGTCATGGATGATCCTACGAAGGTCAGTTTCCTTACGGTCGAGGCGCAGCTGGCCGGCTTCGAACCGGGCAACCGTCAGCATGTCGTCCACGATCTGGTTCGTGTGTTTGGCACTGTCACGGATGCGGGCAAGTGCATCGGACACCTCGTCCGCGAGTTTGGGGGAAGTTCGCAAGGTCACGTCCGCCTCGCCGAGGATGATCGCCAGCGGCGTACGCAACTCATGGCTGATATCTGCCATCAACTGCTTACGGTTTTCTTCGCCGATCTCCAGCTTGTCGATGAGTTTCTGCAGTTCGGCTGTTCGTGCAGAAACGGTTTCTTCGAGGATCTGTTTCTGCTCCTCCCCGCTTGCCTCGCGCTCGGCCAATCCTTCGCTCATGTTGCTAAGAACGCGGCCGAGTTCGCGAAACTCGTGGCTGCCGCCAAGTTCGATCTTGTCGCCGTAGTGTGCTGCGCGGAGTTTATCGATGCTTTTTTTCAATCGGACGATCGGACCTCGGATCTTCCCGTTAAACGACAATGCTCCGACGAAAAGCATGGCTAGGGATGCCGTGAGGATTCCGTAGACTAGTCTCTCATTACCCGCCCGAAATGCCGCTGCCTCGACCAGTACTTCTTCCATCTCTTCGAGTTCTTCTTCGAGGGCGTCTTCGATCTTGCGGTCAAGTTCCACGTCGATCTCGCCGTCTAGCAGGGCCGCAAGCCTTTCGATCTGAACAAAGGTTTCAATCGGTTCGCCGCTTTCGGTGAGTGTCGCAATTGCCCGATTGACCGCACGAATATCGTTCTCGATGTCGTCAAGCAGCGCCAGCTCTTCGATTTCCTCCTCTCCGACCATCTGGATTTCGCGAGCGATCACGTCGCGAATGTCGGCAAGGTTTTGTTGAATCCGAACGCGCAGGTCGGCTTCCTCGGCACCCCCGTCTCGGTCCCCGATCAGGAGGGCGTCACCATGTTGTTTGAACAGGCGGTAGATGTTGGCTTCCAGCTTCAGGTGGAGGCCATAGGATTCCTGCGCGAGTTGCGTTCGTGCGTCCCACCACCGGGATTTGTCGATACTATAGAGCGTTATTCCGGCGAGGCCCCCAATCAGGCCGATTATCACAACAGCGTACACGCCAAATAGGGTTGTGGAGCGCATGTCAGGAGACTTTCGCCATCATTAGTGAGTTAGAGTGATTTGAACCGTCGGCCAGCAGGATGGTTGCCGAGCAAAGGCGTCGAAGCGTTGCGAGCAAGCTTGTCTGATCTGGCTCTGCCTCCCAGCGCAGGGAGGAGATGACGATGAGGTCCGCTTGTCCCAGAACCGCGCGCACAAGATCGAGGCGCACGGTCTGGCCGAGGCCCAGACCCTTACCGTTCTCCGCGACCCGCTGATCGAGGCCCTGCGGTGCGTCTACCAAGCAGTTCAGCCCAAACGCGTTCAAGACCTCGGCAATTCGCGCGTCGTTGGGGCGTTTGCGCGTCCCAAGCGTGATGGAGCGTCGGAGGCTTCCCTGTAGGCCTACATGGGCATCACCGATGAAGGCGATACGAGGTGACGAACTATGGTCACCAAAAGCGACATGAATGTCGGGATCGTAGTCCAGCCCGGCAATGACGCGGGCAATCTTTCCAGAACTGGGACCCTTCAATCTCATCACCTCACCCGCATCGATCGTTAGATTGACCGCGCCTGATACAGTCACCGGCACGGCCTTGTGCCGGGGCTTGGCTCGGCGCGACAACGTTGGCTCATTCAGTAGGCGTTCTGCTTTCCCGCGCGCGACTGACCATGCACAGTAACGGTCCCAGGCGGCACCGAGATCCTGCAGCGGCATTGACACCAGGGCGAGGACCGACAGACTTGCCGCGGCAGTCGCTGGTTCTGTCGCTTTTTGACTCGCAAGCCAGAGGATCATCAACCCAGCGAGCGTGACGCCAGCTTGAAGAATGGACTGCAGGCCAGCGGTGCGACAACGGCGGGCGACGGCGTCGGTTTTCAATGCAGCACCCTGTTCATCAATGGCGCGGAGTTCCTTGTTTGTCCGGCCCATGAGGTCGAGTTCGGGCGCGATAGCGATGCGCTCGATCATAGCTACGGCGATGTTGGCACGGCGCTGTCGCAGCCCCTGATGCCGATGTTCGAGGTGCCACGCCGCGGCCGCCATCAGCATCAGTGATAGTCCGAGGGGCGCGAGCGCGGCCCATACGAGGTTTGGGTCGAGCAGAACCAGGATCGCAACTCCGCCTGGCAGCACAACCAGCGCCGTCAGCACGTCGGGCAGACCGCGACCGAACCACAGTCGCGCAGCGGATAGGTCGCCAACAAAGCGCAGTGACAAGGCACCGGTCCGGCGTTGCTCGTGCCGCGACTTGGGCAGGCTCGCGATCTGTTTGTAAAGCGTGCGGCGCAATGCAATGGCATAGCTTTGCCCGAGGGCCTCGGCCTGCCGGCGCGACAGGAAAAGGCAAATTGCGGCAATCACTCCAGCAAGCCCCAACTCCACCACAGTCCGCAACGCCAAAGGCTCTTTGATGTGCAGCGCGGCAAAGGCATCACGGGTGGCAAAAGCAGCAATTGCGAGAGCGACGGCCTGAACAATGCCGTAAACCACGACGAGGACCGCGCTGAAAGCGCGGCCCCTGGTTGCGAGAGATGGGAGAGACCTCATGCAGCCAAGCTTTCCGGCGACCGGCGCATCAACGGTGCGACATGCAGGGCAATGGCTTCGGACGACCAAAGATCCTGCCGCGACAGGATTGGCACGCCGGTCGCTTCAGCGGCCTCTGTCGTCGCCAGAGGCGAGCAACTCACCATGCCTGAGATCGCGAACGGTGCCAGTCCAATCCGGTTCAGAACCGTCACACCGCCAAGGGCGCTCAGCGCATCGGGCGCGGCGAAGAGGATACCGTCCAGCCGATCGCGGATCCGCGGGGACTGGAGGAGCTTCCGGGTTTCCTGCTGGAAGACACCGTCGGCAATCTCCACCACCACGACTTCCGCCCCGCGCGCTGCAGCCGTGGCGACAAGTGTATCGAACCCCGCCTCGATCCGCTCCAGCGGCATCCGGAACGTCGTCGCCATGCCCGCATCTGTGAAGTCGAGTGCCGGCACACCAGCGTCCTCAAAGCTGTTGAAGTCGCCGAAGGCGCCCGTGCCCGTCGCCTTCACAGCCGCCGCCGCATATCCCGAACGCACTAGACCATGAGCCAGGCTGGTCGCGGCGGTCGTCTTGCCCGAGTTCATCGACGCACCAAAGACACCGATCACCGTGACACGATCATTGGCAGGCAGGGCAGGCAGCGCGTAATCCGCCACGTTTAGAAGCTGACCCCGCGCGCCGGTCAAAAGACCGATCGGCTTCAGGCGTGTCGGGCTCCGCATGAGGGAATGCGCGACGTCGACGCGCCCGGCGACACCACCACCGGCCACCAGGTCGATCATATCATCGTGGATCACAGCGCTGGCCATGAACTGGTCTGGCGCATAGCGGTCGCCGAGGCAGAGCACGACCAGATCGCCAGGATAGCTCTTGGACATGCGGCGATCAGCCAACTGGATGTTCTTGTGCTGTCCGATCTCGGTGATCTCTGCCAGCACCAGATCACCGGCACTGGCGCTTATGTAATCGGTCGATGCGCCCTGCACATCGTTGCGATCGACGCGGCGTGTCGTGAATGCCCATTTTGCGCTGTCGCACATAGGGGGGGTGAAGCGCATCATATTGGTCATCTGCTGGTCTCCTTGAAACGAAGCGTTTGGATGCGCCTTATCTGACGGGTGTGTGTGAGCGTTGTCCGGCAGTCCAATGAACCGCCGCCGTGCAATCAGATGAACGGCAAATGAATATGCACACCGCCGCAGATCTTTTCGGGGGCCGCACGGGCTGCCGGAAGCCGGTCAATCATCATCCTCGCCGTCGTCCCCGTCATCATCTGCGCCGTCGTCATCGCTCTCATCTTCTCCACCCGCGTCGTCATCGGGATCGTTTTCATCCCCACCCTCGTCGTCACCGGAATCGCTTTCATCCCCACCGTGGTCACTCTGGTCCTGATCAGCATCGCTGCCGTCCTCATCGCCATCACGGTCATCTCTGTCAGCCGGTTCTTCATCACTGACCTCGCCGTGATCATCAGAGGAGCCAGGCTTCTGGTCACTATCCTGATCGTCTCTCTCCGGTCGGCGCCTGAGTTCCGGAATTGTGATGCGACCGTCCCCGTTGTGGTCTGTTGACCGCAGAAGCCGGATTGCCCCATCGCGCCCAAAAGCTGCGGCAAGTTCGTCGAAGGTCAATACGCGATCTGAATTGGTATCCACGGACCGGAAGCTTGCAGATTGTGCAAATGCAAAGTCGGGCGAAAGCATAAGGACGGGTAACAGAATGAAGACTAAGACCCCAAACTGATGGCGCAGTGCGCGCCCTGCCCGGGCCCGCGATTCACTGCGAGCAACTTGAGCGTACATCTGACATGTCTGAAACGAGGCACACACTGTTGTTGTCGAGCAGGTCAAGCCGAGGCTCATGCCAGCATCACATGAACGGCGCCCAAGCAAAAACATGAACGCCAGATGAACGTGACCGTAGAAGACTTCTGCCTTTAAATCGGCAATGACCGCTTTGTCCGCAAACCAGACCATTGATCAAACTCAAACGCTGCCAACTCAGCGAACGTCCGGTTTGACGGGACACCCGGCAGCGACGGTGACCTGGATCAACGGCAGCTTTGGGCCGCGAGTGACGGACGCCAAAACACTCAACTGTCAGGCTGCCGCGGTGCATCGGAGGTCCGCAGAGAGCCCAGAACTACCAAGGCCGCAGAATGTTGCTATTGCAGAAATCTCTCGCGTTGTCAGATCGGCGCAAACCTGCCGTTCACCATTTGATTGCGATGCTGCGATGCGGCCCGTCGAAGCCGCCGTTCGCTGCACCTGCAAAGTGCTGGCATTGGCCGTCTATTAGGCGGACGCAGCAGCCAAATCGCGTTGTATCATGTCCTCGGTCGGAATGACTATCTTGACGCAAAGCCCTGATGCGTTGGGTGTCAGTTCCAGCGCCCCGCCGAGCGCCTCGGCGACCGCCTGGGCAATCGGCAGGCCCAAGCCACTGCCACTACCGGGCGTGACCTGGCCGAACCGGGACAGCGCCATCTCAAATTGCGAGGGCTCCAGTCCACGCCCATTGTCTGCCACGGTGATAGTGAGGCGTTGTTGCCCGGCAGAAATGCCGACGTGCACTTGGTTCAGGTCGGCGCCGCCATGGGTAAGGGCATTGGCAATCAGGTTCTCAATCGCCTGTTCTAGAAGGAGGGTGTCGGCTCGTGCGTAGGCTTCGTCGCTCTCGGTTGTTAGACGCACGGTCACACCGTTTGCCTCAGCCAAACGCTGCTGACGAGCCACCGCGTTTCTGACAATGGTGACGACTTCCTCTATCGGCAGCTCTTGCGGCGGCGGCGCCGAGCGCGCCCGTTCAAACGCCAACAAATCCTCGGTCAGCTTAGCGGCATGAGAGGCGGCCTCCGTCAGATCAGCGCTGCGCACTTTGAAGTCCTCTGTTGTTTTTGAGGCGGCGACGGCTTCGGACAGGGCGACGACGCCAGAGATTGGGTTTCGCAACTGATGCGCGGCGTTCGAAATGAAGCTGTCTTTCGCGCGGATCGTTGCGGACATGTCCGACAAAAGCGCATTGAGCCGACCGACGATGCCTTGCACCTCCTGTGGGATCGGCCGCGAAATCGGCGTCAGGTCCTGTGCGGAGCGTCGTGCGATGGCATCCTCCAAGTCCAGGAGTGGCCCCATACCTAGCCGCACGCCGAACCAGACAATAAACGCTACACCGATGACCAGCGTGGCCATAACAGCGTATGTGCGTTGTGAGAGGCTTTGCACAAACCCGTCCCGCAACGCCAAGTTTTGCCAGACGGTAAAGGTGAATTCCCCTGATAACCCATCAATATCCATTCGATCCGAGAACCGAACTACGCGTACGTCACGCCCTTGGTATTTGGCTTCGTAATAGGCGTACCCATCCGGCTCAGCCGCTGCCGCTGCCGCTGCCGTGGGCGTCGGTGGCGTAGCATAGCCTGTGACGAAAGCACCGTCGGGCGCATAGACGTGGTAGAATACTGGTCCGCCAGATGTGTTCCGCAACAGATCTCGGGTCTCGCGACTCAGTGCGTCCCCGCCACTGATCGCTGTATCACGGGAAATGCCGAGGGCTGTGACCAATAGAGACCGATCAAACCGGTCGGCAGCTCGAACTTGTGCGTCGCGGGATGCCCAGATCGCTACGGCAGCCGAGATCGCCAAAAGTGGCAAGAGAATAATCGCAGTTAAACGCAATCGCAGGGAAAACGCCCGTGTCATGGCGTGGCCTCGATCATTGAATAGCCGATGCCGCGACGAACAGTGATTTCGACACCGTAGGCCTTGAGTCTTTTCCGAAGGCGGGAGACATAAACCTCAACGACAGCTTCCTCCACATCGCTGCCGGTTCCGTACATGCGATCAAGTAGCGCTTGTTTCGAGATGAACCGACCATTGGCGTCGAGAAGCGTCTCGAAAAGGGCGACCTCGCGGCGCGGGACCGACAGGTCACCTTCATCGCCAAGGATCGCGCGCGCCACCGGATCAAAGGTGAGTGATCCAATGGTCAGATGCCCCGAGCCCGTATCTGGTCTTCGGCGGGAAAGGGCCCTCACCCGCGCACTCAACTCGTCCATCTCGAATGGTTTTGACAGGTAATCATCCGCGCCTGCATCAAGCCCGGCCACCTTGTCGGTGACTTCCGATTGCGCCGTCAGCATAAGCACAGGTCGGGCGTCGCCCCGCGACCGCATGGTTGCCAAAACGTCAAGGCCACCCACACCCGGTAGCTTGATGTCCAGTATCACCAGATCAGCCCCATCGTCCTTTAAGTAGTTTTCGGCCTCACTCCCGTCATGGATCAGGTCGACAGCATGACCCTCGTCCTGCAGACGGTATGCGATCCCTTTAGCGACCGAAACGTTGTCCTCCACAATGACAATGCGCATGACGATTTTTCTGACAATGAAAGGTTCGTGAAAGCTTGGCATTGAACTCTCGCAGCATCAAGGCAGTGCCATGCGCTGCTGACGAGAGACTGCAGGGTTGGGAGGCCCTGTGCTAAGGGAGGAAATCATGAACGATCTTTTCAAGCGCTCTGCGGCGTTCCTTGCAACTGTATCAGCATTTGGTCTGGCAGCGCCGGCCACAGCCCAAGGGCTGGATTTATCCGGCGAAACCGTGGAATGGATCATTCCGTTTTCGGAGACCGGCGGATCGGCACGTTGGGCGAACTTCTACGCGCCCCTACTGAGCGAAGCACTGCCGGGAAATCCGACCGTAGTCGTCACCTTCATGCCGGGGGCCGGGTCGACCCGCGGAGCCAACCATTTCCAAGGTTTGGAATACGAAGACGGCACGACCATCTTTGGCTCTTCAGGGTCGACGCAGTTTCCTTATCTGCTGAATGATCCGCGCGTGCGGTATGAGTACGGCGACTGGAACGTCGTGCTGGCGTCCGGCACAGGCGGGGTGGTGTATCTGCCCGCGGATGTCTCCGCCACACTCGAGTCGGGCGGTGTTGACGCGATCGTAGGCGAAAACTTCATCTATGGCAGCCAAGGTGCGACGCGCCTCGATCTCGTCCCGCTACTGGCGTGGGAAATGCTTGGTCTGAATGTTGAGCCCGTCTTCGGCATCGAGGGGCGCGGCGATGGACGCCTGATGTTCGAGCGCGGAGAGGCGAACATCGATTATCAGACATCGTCCTCGTTCCTATCCGGTGTGACGCCGCTGGTTGAGGCAGGCACTGCCGTGCCATGGTTTGCGTTCGGCGCGCTGGACGATGACGGCAACGTTGTGCGTGATCCGACATTCCCGGACATGCCTAGCTTTGCCGAGGTGTGCGAAGCTGCGCCGGCGTGCGAAACGTCCGGCCCGGCCTGGGACGCATGGCTTGCCTTCTTCACGGCCGGCTTCCCGGCACAGAAGATGGTGTTCCTACCCGCCGGCGCGCCGCAGGAGGCGATCGATACCTATTCGGACGCGTTCCGCGCCATTACCGAACGGGCTGATTTCGCGGAAATCTCCGAAGCTCGGCTCGGCGTATATCCCCAGATGACTGGGGACGCCGCGACGGTCGCGCTGACCAGTGCGACCGAAGTCCCCGAAGAGGCGCAGACTTTCGTCCTTGACTGGCTGGCCGAGCGCTACGGCGTCGTCCTGAACTAGGAGAGAGACCCTCGCCCCCGGACGATGTCCGGGGGCGTCCCTCCAAATTCCCTTATCAAACTGGGAGGCCACCATGGACCTCTTCGCAACCGCCATGCCCGCGCTCGGCGAAGCGTTTGGCATGATTCTGAACCCGATCGTTCTAGGCTATCTCGTCCTGGGTGTGGTTATGGGGCTGTGCGTTGGCATCTTCCCGGGATTGGGCGGGATCGCTGGACTGTCGCTCCTCTTGCCATTCATGTTCGGGATGGAGCCGCTTTACGGCCTGGCCTTGATGGTCGGGATGGTCGCGGTCGTGCCCACATCCGACACCTTCGCCAGCGTCCTGATGGGCATACCGGGATCATCAGCGAGCCAAGCCACGGTGCTCGACGGTTTTCCGTTGGCCAAGAAAGGTCAGGCGGCCCGCGCCCTTGCAGCGGCCTTCACGTCGTCGCTTTTTGGCGGTCTTCTCGGCGCTGCATTCCTGACGTTCTTTATCCTTGCGGCCCGTCCGATTGTTTTAGCTTTTCAGACGCCGGAGCTTCTGATGGTGACGATCTTCGGGTTATCGATGGTCGGCATTCTCGCGGGGCGCGTCGCGATAAAGGGGATCGTCGCAGCCTGTCTGGGACTTCTGATCGGGACCATTGGCGAAGGCGCGGCCTCGGGCGAATTGCGGATGGCCAGCTATGACCTGCCGTATCTCGTGGATGGCTTCAAGCTGGTCATCGTTGGCCTGGCCATCTTCGCTGTTCCAGAGATCATCGCGCTCCTCCGCCAGGACAAGGCGATTGCTGACCGTCAGGTTCTCGGCGGCGGATGGCTGACGGGGGTCAAGGATTGGTGGGCCAATAAATGGCTTTCGATCCGGTGCTCCCTGATTGGGGTATGCGTTGGGGTGATCCCCGGCCTCGGCGGCTCGGTCGTGGACTGGATCGCGTATGGCCACGCGGTACAAACCTCCAAGGACAAATCGAGATTTGGCTCGGGCGATATCCGCGGCGTGGTGGGGCCTGAAAGCTCTAACAATGCCAAAGAGGGCGGCGGCCTGGTTCCGACCCTATTGTTTGGGATCCCAGGGTCGGGGTCGATGGCAATCTTTATTTCCGGAATTGCCCTACTCGGAACGGGCCAGATCGAGGTCGGCCCCTCGATGATCAACAACAACCTAAATTTCACCTATGCGATCGTCTGGCTTCTGGCGATGGCCAATGTCGTCGGCACGCTGATCTGTATTGGAGCGGCGGGCGGCATTGCCCGGTTGACCAACATCCGCTTCGCGCTGTTGGCACCCTTTCTGTTCATGATCATAGCGTTTGCGGCGTTTCAATCGCGGCAGTCGATCTGGGATCTGGTCGCGCTGTTTGGCATTGGCCTATTGGGTATCTTGATGCGGCGGTTTGATTGGTCTCGCCCGGCCTTTCTGATCGGATTTGTTCTGTCGGCGCCGGCGGAGCGATACACCAACCAAGCGTTCCAAATCGCGAACTCTCGGTTTCGGCGCAGTTTTGAGGAAGGGCTCGACTACATGTTCAGCCCGATCGTCATCGTGTTGATCATCGTCACAGTTCTTTCGGTCTTTTTCGGCCTCCGCCAAGCCAAGAACATCCAGGCGGAAGGGGATGTGAATTCCGGCGGCAAACGAGCGCCGCTGATCTTCCTTCTGGCTGTGACGGCATACATCGCCGTAGCTTACATCGACGCGAATCTGATCCCCGACTTTGCCAGAACCGATCGTGTGTTCCCGGTCTTCGTGGGCACTGTGGCGTTGATCGGATGTGCCATTCTGCTGATCCAGATGCGGCTCAAACCGGAGACAAACGCGCTCTTCGCCGACCGGGAGGTGGAAGATCGCGATAGCAATGCCTACGGGCTTTGGCCCACGCTAGCGTGGTTTGCGGGTCTGCTGATCCTGACCTCACTCGTTGGCTTCATCCTGGCGCTTGCCCTCTTCCTCTTGTTGTTCATCCGCTTCCGGGCCGGGAAGCCTTGGGGCTATGCCGCGCTCTATACCTTGGCGGGCATTGCCTTCATCTGCGTGATGGCCGCAACGCTCAACCGGGACTTCCCGCCGGGTCAATTGCAGTCCGTGGTCGACTTGCCGTGGCCTTTGACATGACGCAGCTAGGAATTCCGTTCTGGTTTATGCGCGGTGGTACGTCGCGCGGGCCCTACTTCCGTCGGACCGACCTGCCGCAGGATCTCGATGCCCTGTCGAGCATTCTTCTCGCGGCGCTCGGCTCGGGACATCCGCTCAACATCGATGGGATCGGCGGCGGGAATGCGGTGACCACGAAGGTCGCCATGCTATCTCGATCAGACGATCCGTGGGCTGACATCGACTATTTCTTCGCGCAAGTGGGCGTCGAAGACCGCTTGGTCGATTTCAAACCGACTTGTGGCAATATCCTGTCTGGTGTGGGTCCCGCTGCCATCGAGATGGGCCTGATCGAGCCCACCAGCCCAGCCACACGCGTGTGCATTCGCGCCGTTAACACCGGTGCGCGGGTTGAAGCCATTGTCGAGACCCCGGAGCACATGGTGCGCTACAGCGGCGAGGCCGCGATCGACGGCGTGCCGGGCCAGGCCGCGCCGGTGGCGTTGCAATTCATGGACACCGTCGGCGGCGCCACGGGGGCATTCCTGCCCACGGGCCGACCGCTCGACGTGATCCAGGGGATCCCGGTGACCTGCATGGATGTCGCCATGCCGATGGTGATCGCGCGCGCCTCAGATTTCGGGCTCAGCGGTCAGGAAATGGTCGCTGACCTGAACGACAACGCCGCATTCTTCGCGAAGATGGAGACCACACGTATCGCGGCGGGCAAGGCGATGGGCATGGGCGATGTTTCGAAGTCCGTCACCCCGAAATTCGGGCTTCTTTCGGCTGCCCAGTCCGGGGGAACAATCGCCACGCGATACTTCATGCCGTGGCGCACGCATCCCACGATGGCTGTGACGGGGGCACAATGCCTCGCCTCTTGCGTTCTAACACCGGGGACCGTCGCCGATGGTCTTGGGCCCGTCCCGACAGTGGGTCCTGCGACGGTGACGCTGGAACACCCAACCGGCACGATTGATGTTATCGTTGATTTCGAGCGCGACGGGAACGAAATCACGCTTCGCTCCGCCGGTTTGGTGCGAACAGCCCGATTGCTGGCCCAAGGCATGGTCATGGTCCCTTCCGAGGCCATGGCATGAGCCGCCAAGGGCGCGAAAAGGTGTGCCCATGAAGGTGCATATCCTCGACGATTGGTTCGACACGCTGCGCGGTTTGCCATGCTTTGAGAAACTCGCGAAATACGACGTAACTGTCTGGACGGATCATGAACCTGACCCCTTTCGCCTTGCTGAGCGTCTTCAAGACGCCGAGGCGCTCGTCCTGTTTCGCGAGCGCACGATGATCACGCGCGATCTGTTGCGGCGGCTGCCAATGCTGCGGCTGATCTCCCAGCGCAGCGTACATCCCCATATCGATGTCCCGGCCTGCACCGAAAACGGCGTGCTACTCTGTTCTAACATGCATTCGGATACGCCGTCTTATGCCGCGGCAGAGATGACACTGGCCCTTATTCTCGCAAGTTACCGACAGATCCCTGAGCAGGTCGCCTCGATCCGTGCCGGGGATTGGCAGGCCGGTGTTGGTCGAACGCTGCGCGGACGGACACTCGGGCTCTATGGCTACGGTCGGATCGCGCGCGCCGTCGCCGATTATGCCGAGGCAATTGGGATGTCGGTGCAATGGTGGGCCTCCGAAAGCGGTCGCGCACGGGCAGACGCGGATGGGCGAAGTCTCGCTGAAACCCGCGAGAGCTTCTTTGCCACCAGTGACATCGTCAGCCTCCACGTGCGGCTAAAACCCGACACGCGCGGGATCATATCCGCCGATGACCTCGCGCGCATGGCGCCCCGTAGCCTTCTTGTGAACACGTCACGGGCCGGACTTATCATACCCGGCGCGCTCGAGGCGGAGATTGCGCGCAGTCGCATCTTTGCCGCCGTCGATGTTTTCGAGACCGAACCCCTCACCGACACAGCGCATCCGTTTTTGCAGCACCCCAACGTCCTGCCAACCCCGCATCTGGGCTACGTGACGGAGGACGAGTTCGACCTGCAATTCAGTGACATCTTCGATCAGGTCGTGGCTTTTGCCAACGGCGCACCGATCCACGTGATCAATCCGGAGGCATTGGGCCCATGACACGTGCGGGCAAAGGGGCGCCGATGATGACGACCACGGTGCGCAGGATGTGGCGGGTGATAACAAAGGCCACGTTCGCGCCGGCAATCTGCGCCAAAATGGTCATCTCAGCCTGTCCGCCCGGGGCAAACGCGAGGAGTGCATCGAGCGGAGGGGCCAGACCCATGAGGATCGTCGCCTCGGTGAAGACCGTGGCAAGAAGCAGAGGAGTCAGGCAGCGCCCGAGCGCGGCTGCCACATCCCGGCGCATCTCTTTGCTCGTGATGCCGGAATACTTCGATCCGACGGTCAGGCCCATAAAGAACTGCGCGGCCCAGATCGCCTATGCCGGGGAGCGATGCCCTAGAATGCCGGCAATCGCGCGGAGACCTGCGGCGATCATCGGGCCCAGGATCGTCGCCCCAAAAAGACCGTCCATCTTGGCGACGCGCCACGCGACGGCGCCCGCGACGACCATAAGCGCCAATTGTGGGGCCGGGATATCGAGGGCGGGCTCCCCCGGCGGGATCGACAGGTCCACATCCCAAAACCCCTACAACGCAACTGGCAGGCTGACCACGATCAGCATGATGTGCGTGGCATGGGTAAGCGAGAGGGCGCGAATGCCCGCCCCCGCCTC
Source organism: Pseudomonadota bacterium (assembly GCA_039193455.1). Lineage (GTDB taxonomy): Bacteria > Pseudomonadota > Alphaproteobacteria > Rhodobacterales > Rhodobacteraceae > JBCBGF01. Next base: position 5,633 of record JBCCWO010000021.1, on the reverse strand, counting down.
CTCACCAAAGGCCAGCATGTCCTGCAAGCCTCCGGGCATGGCGGAGTGGAAGCTCGTGGCGAAATCAAACCCCCAAACGCGTTGGAAGTACGGAAGGTCGGAAAGCCCGGATAGAAAAATCAGAACCGGGATCATGATGAGGGTTGGCCAGAGGTTGGGCATGCCAAGGACAACCGACAGGCTAAGTGAGCCGCCGATCGCCACGCCCAAGATCGCGCGCATCCCATCATTGAGCGGCTTTAACCCGCGCAGTTCTACCCCCACGAGGCCCGTAAAGAGACAGGCAAAAATCGGTCCCAGAAGCCAGGGCGGGGGCAGATCGGAGACTTTGAAGATGGCCACGCCCAGTGCCGAGATGACCCACGTGACGGCGACGCGCCTCATTTCTGCAAGAGGGTCAGACGGTGCCGCAGAGACGTTTGAAGATGCGCCTCTGCGGCTGCGCCCGCAGCCTCTTCGTCGCGTGACCGGATCGCGTCAATGATGGCCTGATGCTGATGACACACGACCGCAATACGTTCCTCATCGGCCAACGTCGTCGGGCCAAGCAGCAGCAAGGCGTTGGTCATGGCCCGCGTCGCCTCCATCAGGAACCGGTTGCGGCCTGCGCGGTAGAGCCCTTGGTGGAATTGTTGGTTGATCGCGGCAGCCTGCGCACTGTCAGAGAGGCATTCGGCGATCTGGGCATTGAGCGCGTCAAGCGTGTCCACCTCGGCCGACACAGCGTGCCTTGCAGCCAATTCCGCAGCGGTCCGCTCCAGGACCAAACGCATTTCGTAGAGTTCGACTACCTCCGCGTAGCTCAAGGCGCGGACGGCTGCCCCGATGCGCGGTCGGTGCTCGACGATTCCGTCGGCTTCGAGCCGTCGCAGCGCCTCGCGGATTGGTGTCCGCGACAGCGACAGGCGTTCGGCAATCTCAGTTTCGCGCAACCGATCCCCCGGCGCGTAGTCCCCGGAGCGGATCGCAGCCACCAAAACGTCGTATGTGGCCTGCCCTTGAGACAGGGGATCTTGGTTTGGATTCGACATCTGCTCTGACAAATTGTATCCAATTGGATACAATACTCGTAAAGGGAGAATATCCGGATGTCAAAACGTGTGATCGTGGTCGGAACGGGAAACGCAGCCTTGTGCGCGGCGATCGCGGCATTGGAAAGCGGTGCCGAGGTTCTTGTGCTTGAAAAAGCCGATGAAGCCCTCGCTGGCGGCAACACAAAGTACACCGCTGGCGCTATGCGTTTTGCCTATGATGGATTTGAAGACCTGTTGCCTTTGTTAAAGGACCCGAATGACCCCCGGTTGGCCCGAACCGAGTTTGGCAGCTACCCGCGGCAGAAGTTCGGTGACGATCTGCTTGCGTTCAACGGTGGGCGCCCCCTTTCGCCGGAGCAAACGAGACTGATCGAGAGCTCACTCGACACACTGCAATGGCTGGCAGGCAACGGCGTCACGTTCGAACCGATCTGGTCGCGCCAGAGCTTCGAGAAAGACGGCAAGATCGTGTTTTGGGGCGGTCTCACCCTTGCGGCGGAAAACGAGGGCGTCGGCCTGTTTGACATGGAACGCGACGCTGTCCTGCGGCTCGGAGGTGAGATCCGCTACGACACGGGTGTCACCGGGCTTACGATGGAGGGTGACCGGGTTGCTGGCGTCATGGTTGGGGACATGACATTGGCGGCGGACGCCGTCATCCTCGCCTGCGGCGGATTTGAAGCCTCCGACGCGCTTCGGCAGGACTGGATGTGCGGAAACTGGCAACACGCCAAGGTGCGGGGCACACCTCACAACACCGGTGACGGCCTCGTCATGGCACGCGAAATCGGCGCAAAGGCCCACGGGCTTTATGACGGTTGCCACGCCACGCCGATGGATCTGCATATGGCCGACTTCGGGGGGCTCCATCTGCCGCCGGGTGAGCGGAAAAACTACAGAAAGATCTGTTATTTCCTGGGCGTCATGCTCAATGCGCGCGGGGAACGCTTCGTCGATGAGGGCAAGGATTTCCGCAACTATACATATGCCCAATTCGGCCGCGCCGTTCTCGACCAGCCGGGTCACTTCGCCTGGCAGGTGTTCGACGCAAAGGTCATGGACTTGCTCTATTTCGAATATCGGTTCGACGACGCGCATTTCGTGGAGGCAGAAAGCCTGGAGGCGCTGTGCGAAAAGCTCAATGGGGTTGACGCGTCCGCCGCTCTTGCGACGTTGACCGACTTCAACGACGCGGTGGATCAATCTAAGCCGTTTGACCCGACTGTTCTTGACGGGAAGTCCGCTCTCGGGCTCGAGGTTCCCCGGTCGAACTGGGCGCAAACCCTCGATACGCCGCCCTACCGCGCATATCCTGTGACGGGCGGGATTACCTTCACGTATGGCGGCGTCGCTGTCTCGGATCGGGGCGCTGTGCTGAACGAGGCCGGCGCTGAAATTCCAGATCTCTATGCCTGTGGCGAAATGGTCGGTGGTGTCTTTTTCGAGGGCTACCCCGGCGGGTCGGGCCTGACCTCGGGGGCGGTTTTTGGCCGCCTAGCGGGAACCCATGCAGCATGTTGAACGGAGGAGTCAATGAGTCTGAAATCCATCTTATGCGCCTACAGCGGCGATCCGGAAAAAGGCAGCGGATTGCGCTACGCCATCCATCTTGCACGACGTCATGACGCGTATCTCACCTGCGTGGCGAAGACCGGCGGGATAGGATTTTTGCATCGCCAACTGTCGGCGCAGGTGCCCGAAAGCATTCGCGCACAACTTGATGCCAACGGACGCGAGGTCATGGCCCGAACGCGAGAGCGCTTCCACGCTGCGGCGCGAGACGCCGGTCTGGCTGAGCGATCTGAATTCGTCGAACTGGACCCCAAGCGGGACGGGCCGATTGCCAGTTTCGCGCGCGCCTTCGACTTGACTGTGATCGGTCACTCCCGTGGTGCACCCTACGAGGATGACTACGCCGCCCACCCCGACCTAATCGCGCTACGAAGTGGCCAACCTGTCCTGATCATTCCACAAGATGCCCCAGAACCATCTGCATCAATCAACAAGGTCCTCGTCGCCTGGGACGGCAAACGCGCGGCGACAAGGGCGCTCGTTGCAGCGTTGCCCCTTTTCGAGGCACGCGCGCGCGTGGTGTTGCTTTCAGTAGGCACGACGCCCAGGAACACGGATCGGTTTTTGCGCACGCTCTCTCTACATAATGTCGATGCGTCGGCCGCGACAGAAAAGCAAGACGGCACCGTTGCGAGTACTCTCCTTGCCCGGGCGAAAGATATGGGAGCGGGTTTCATGGTGATGGGAGCATTTGAGCATAGCAAATTCAGCCACGATATTATCGGAGGCGCCACAACCGATGTTCTTAATAAATCTGTGTTGCCAGTGTTGATGGCTCATTAGGCCCAAGGTCGCGTTTCTTTCGAATGAGACGTTGCCCTTCCTGAAAAGCCAATTTCTCTGGTCATTTATTAAAGGGGCAGACCATACCAGAAATACGGCTTGATCAGAATCTTTGAATGAATCTTTTCGTGGTCATATCAGGCGCGGGCTTGACCTAGGTTCCAAATCAGGGTTGCGCGGACTGGCGCGACGGAGCGAAGCGGTATTAGCAACAAGAGAAAACCCCGATTTTTTTGGAAACCTTGCCTCCTAATTGATGGGCAATTGCACGGACGATTGGGCCTACACATTGAGTGCCCCTTATACTTTTGTGCACAAGGCGTTTCGCCAGTTTTTGAGGGATTGGAAGCAAGAGCAGACGCTTCCCAAAGAGGAAAGTAGTAAAGCGTTTCTGGTCGCTTTCAGTGAACCTTACTCAATTCAAGCTCCCTTGGACGCACATGTCCCGTTTGCATTTTTAAGGCTTTCGCGCAACGTTAGATGTCCGCTTTCGAGGTCAGTGCGTTGAGATGTTGTGTGTGCAGCCAAAGTCCACTTGGTACTTCATAGGTCGACTGCCGCCACTCCGGGACATATTTGCCCCGACAAGCTGCGTTCCGCGGGGCTATCTGGCTGAACGCAACCGGAACGCGATTGCAAGACCGTACCGACTTCACACTGCAGGCGAGACTTGCAAAAGGTTAGAACGAAACGCGATCGCCGCCTTTGAGCTCAAGCATTTCGCGTGCATCTTCTGAAGTGGCAACTTCGTATCCTTGCTCCTCCAAAAGGCGGCGAACTCTATGCACCTGATCTGCATTTGAAGTTGCGCGACTTCCGCGATCCAAGAACAAAGAGTCTTCAAGACCGACGCGGACGTTGCCCCCAAGTTGCGCAGCAATCAGGGAAAGCTTCATCTGAGAATTCCCAGCGCCAAGCACGGACCAGTGATAGTTGGCGCCAAACAGCCTGTCAGCAGTGCGCTTCATAAAAATTAGGTTGTCCACATCGGGGCCGATCCCACCAAGAATCCCGAGGACGAACTGCAAGAAGATCGGGGCCTCAAACATACCCTGATCCATGCAGAATCTGAGATTATAAAGATGCCCCACATCGTAGCATTCGTGTTCAAACTTTACGGAGTGGGCATCGCCCCCGATTGCGGTGGCAGCTTCCGCAATATCCGCGAAAGTGTTGCGGAAGATATTGCTCGCCGACCTACGAATATACTCTTCTTCCCAGTCGTATTTGTAGCTGTGATATCGGTCTGCCAATGGATGAAAGGAGAAGTTGATCGATCCCATATTCAGCGAACACATCTCCGGCGAATACTGGACCGCGGGGGCAATACGCTCTGCGATGGTCGCGTGCAAACTGCCGCCTGTGGATATATTGACGACAGCATTCGTTGCTTGCTTAATCCTGGGAAGAAAGCGCGAGAAATCCTCGGGGTCAATTGATGGATAGCCGTCTTTTTCCCGCCGGGCATGAAGGTGCAGAATGGCCGCACCCGCCTCGTGCGCCTCGATCGCCTGGGTCGCAATATCGTCCTGCGTCAGCGGCAACGCTTCCGACATGGTCGGTGTGTGAACGGCACCCGTGATGGCGCATGTGATGATGACCTTTTTTCTCGGCATCCGTCTAACTTCCTCTCGGATATCTTAAATGCGATTGGTCAGCGATCGCGTAGCGACCGACGGTCAATACAGATGGCATCTCACCCGGTGATCCGGTTTCACTTCCACCAGTTCAGGTTCCACAGCGCGGCATTTGTCCGTCGAGTGCGGACACCTCGTGGAAAAACGGCACCCCGGCGGGACATTCAGGGGCGATGGAACCTCGCACTTCATCTCGACACGGTCGCGCCTAGCGGTAGGATCAACCTTGGGAATGGCCGCCAAGAGCCTTTCTGAGTAGGGATGAAGGGGTTGGTTCAGGAGGCTTAGCGTCGGGCCTTCCTCGACCACCTGTCCTAAGTACATCACACCAACGCGGTCGCAGATATAGCCAACCGTCGCGATGTCATGTGAGATATAAAGCACTGCGAGGCCAAGCTCGCGCGACAATGTTTCCAGCAGTTCGAGAACACCGGCCTGAACGGATACATCCAACATCGACACCGGTTCGCTGACCTGCCAGCCGGCGTCCCTCAGCAGTGCTGCGATCCGCCGATAGCCGTAGCGGCCGTAGTGCCGGGCCAATTCAATCATGTCCGCCACCAGACGTTCTTCGTCTGCTCGCCCCTGTGGCCGGCGCCGCTGTGTC